>CAIQVH010000029.1 GCA_903875215.1 uncultured Anaerolineae bacterium | reverse complement strand
GTGCGAGTGAAGGTGGCGGTGGGGGTGCGTGTGAAGGTGGAGGTCGGTGTGGCGCTGGCGGTGAAGGTTGGGGTGGGAGTGCGCGTGAAGGTAGCCGTCGAAGTGCGGGTGTTGGTGGCGGTGCGCGTGAAGGTCGCGGTGGGGGTGCGTGTGAAGGTAGAGGTCGGCGTGGCGCTGGCGGTGAAGGTTGGGGTGGGAGTGCGCGTGAAGGTGGCCGTCGAGGTGCGGGTGTTGGTGGCGGTGCGCGTAAAGGTGGCGGTGGGGGTGCGTGTGAAGGTGGAGGTCGGCGTGGCGCTGGCGGTGAAGGTTGGGGTGGGAGTGCGCGTGAAGGTAGCCGTCGAAGTGCGGGTGTTGGTGGCGGTGCGCGTGAAGGTGGTTGTCCGGGTCGGTGTAGAGGTTGAGGATGGTGTCCAGGTGATGGTGGGAGTGAAAGTTGGCGTGTGAGTTGGTGCGCGCGTGCTGGTGGCGGTGCGCGTGGCAGTCCGTGTGAAGGTGGCAGTGGCAGTCGCCGTATTGGTGGCGGTGGGAGTTTTACTGGCAGTGAAGGTGGCCGTCGGGGTGCGGGTATTGGTTGGGGTGCGGGTTTTAGTCGCAGTGGCCGTGCGCGTGAAGGTGGCGGTCTTCGTCGGGGTGAAGGTGATCGTCGGTGTGTAGGTAATGGTCGGCGTCCAACTGGGCGTAAAGGTTGGCGCACGGGTACTGGTGGCGGTGCGCGTGGCGGTGCGTGTGAAGGTGGCGGTGCGGGTCGGCGTGAGGGTGATGGAGGGCGTCCAGCTGGGCGTAAACGTCCGGCTTGGGGTGAAGGTCAGCGTCTGGGTGGGTGTGAAGGCGCGCGTGGATGTGAAACGCGGGGTGAAGCTGGGCAGCGGTGTTGGTGTGGCAGTCCTGGTGCGTGAGGGGGTCGGCGTTAGCGGTGTGACCGGGGTGGCTGTACGACTGGCCGTGGCTTTGAGCGTGGGGCGCGCGGTTTTGGTCTCGCCTTTGGTGGGGGAGAGGGTCAGTGTGGTGAGGTTGACCTGGGCCTGCGGTGTGGTGGTTTTGATCCTTGTCGGACTGAGGGGTAAAGGCGTCCGGGTAGGCGGGCGGATGGTTGGGCTGGCAAGCGGCCGGGGCGCGGTGGGCGGTTCAAGGGGCATGCCATTCAGCTGGCTGATCAACGGCTGGCCGTAAATTCCGGTCATCAGGGCCAGAAAACCCATCAGTAACGCAGCGCCAATCCATCGCCAGCCGGCGACCGTGCGCTGCTGGCGGCGGCGGAAATAGGGGTCTTTGATGCCGGCCCGGATGGAAAGGATGCCCAGGACAACGAAAAACAACGCCGAGATCCCGGCGAAGATCAGGAAGGCTTGGATGAACATACTGATCGTCATGAGTCTGTTGCGTTGTTTCCGGCTTTATAATATGAGATTGATGCCGAACAAGTTTAACACAGAAAAGACAGCCGTGGATTGATATTTGCTGATTTACCGCGGCGCAAGGAGTATGTGATGACCAAAAAACTGGTTGTTGTGGCTGGGAATATCGGCGCTGGGAAAACATCCCTGACCGAGCGCCTCGGCGCCCGCCTGGGTTGGGCCACTGGCTTCGAATCCGTCTCTGATAATCCTTACCTGCCAGATTTTTACGCCGACATGAAAAGCTGGTCGTTCCATTTGCAGGTCTATTTTCTTGGCCATCGAGCCCGGCAATACCTCGATCTGGCCAATGATCCGCGCTCGGCAATTTCAGATCGCAGCATATATGAAGATGCATACATCTTTGCCCGCGCCCTGCATCACCTCGGCAACCTGGATGAGCGCGATTACCTTTCTTATCGCCGCTTGTTTGACATCATGGTTGGCGCTTTACCTTCGCCAAATCTGCTGATTTATCTGCGCGCCCCGGTACCGGTGCTGATCGAGCGCATCCATCGTCGCGCGCGGGGGATCGAGACCGGCATCACCGCCGAATACCTTTCCTTGCTCGACTCATTTTACGACGACTGGTTGAGCGCTTTTGACCTGTGCCCCGTCCTGACTTTGCATACCGAGACCCTGGACTTTGTCCACCAGCCCAAGGCTCTGGACTTGGTCACCCAGCGCCTGGTTGATAAGCTGGCCGGCAAGGAAATTGTTGAGATTTAGTCCTACTTTGCCTGCGAAAGGAAACTTCCCCATGCTGCGCTTTCAACCAATGAGTGACGAGGATTTCGCCGCCTTTTTACGCAAATCCATCCCCGAATACGCCTACGATCAGATGCGCTCCGGGAACTGGACTGCGCAGGAAGCCGCCGGCAGGGCCCGCGCCGAATTCCAGCAAATGCTCCCCAACGGCCCGCAAACGCCTAACCAGCACCTTTCTGTTCTGCTTGATGAACCCGGGCATAAGCTGGGCATGCTCTGGTATTTTGTAAACACCCAACGCGAGCGCCCGACCGCCTTTCTGATCGACTTTTTCCTTTTTCCTGAAGCCCGCCATAAAGGCTACGAAGCTGAAGCCTTTGCCCTGTTCGAACAGGAAGCGCGCTCCCTGGGAGTGCGCCGCGTCGAACTGCAGGTTTTCACCCATAAAAACGATGAAGTCGAACTTTACCTGCAACATGGTTACTCCCAGACGAGCGTTTTTTTGGCCCGCGACCTGGGTGAATAAGGGTTTCTTATCCATCAACAAAGCGGACGGGAAGCAATCCGCGCCCCGTCCGCTTTGTTGATGGGCCCGCTCTTACAGCAAGTCCGCCAGCAATTCCATCGGCACGACCGCGCAACCGACAATTCCTGGGCCGGTGTGAACACCCAGCACAGGCGAAATGCGACTGATTTCCAATTTCGCCACGTTGAGCTGTTCAGTCGCCAGGGTGCTCAACATCTCCGCCCCTTGCTGAAACCGGCCGTGCAGGATGTTGACCCACAGCGGCGTTTTTTGGTATACGCCCACCAGGTACTCTGTCAACGAAGCCAGCGCAGTCGGTATGGTGCGGGCCTTGTCAATCGTGCTGTACTTGCCATCTTCGTGCGAGACATTGATGATGGGCTTGAGCTTCAGCACCGATCCCATCAACGCCTGTACACGTCCGATACGGCCACCGCGCGCCAGATATTCGAGCGTCTCAAGGGTGTAGATCACTTCGGTATGGGCCCGGATCGCGCTCATGCGGGCCTGAATTTGCTCGAGCGTCCAGCCGGCCTTGTGGCCCAGTGCCGCTGCCAGCACCTGGAAGCGCTCACCGCCCGAGAGTGTCATCGTATCCCAAAAATGAACCTGCGCGGCATCCCTGGCTTGTTCTCCACCCAACTGCGCTGCATTGAGCGTTCCGCTCAGCCCGGAAGAAATATGGATCGAGAAAATCTCCTGGCTGGAGGCAGCCAAACGGCGGTAAATCGCCTCAAACACGCCGCTTGAAGGCTGGGCAGTGCTCGGGATGGCCGGGCGCATTGCTTCCAGCCGGTTGTAAAACTCATCGGCCGAAATATCCGCCGAATTGACCTCCCCTTCGGGAAATTGGATGAAAAGAGGCGCTTGTTCAATATCCAGCGCGGCCAGTTCGCTGGCGGGCATATCGGCAGCACAATCGGTTACAATTTTCATTTCCACTCGCTTTCTTCAGGCAGGATTTTTAGGTAATTCATATTTTTATTGTACTGTAAAAATGGAGTCAGACAAATGAATTCCACCCCGCGCTTATACCAACCAGGCGACTTTGAGCCAGTTCTCATTCTGTGGCGCATCTCCCGCGAAATTTCCCTGCCCGATTTTCAGCGCCGCAAAGGGCATTTCTTTTACCAGGATCTGGCCTTTTTCCGCGACCACCTGTTGAAAGAAAACACCGTCTGGGTGTTGGATGGGGAGCCTGGCCATCCGGCGGCTTTCATGGCGATGCGCCAGGATTTTATTGATCACCTCTACGTTCATCCCGCTTTCTGGCGAGCTGGTTATGGAACCGCCCTGCTGCGCTTCGCCCGGACACTTTCTCCCGCTCACCTTTGGTTGTACACCCTGCAAATCAACACCCCCGCCTGCGCCTTTTACGAGAAAAATGGTTTCACAGCCACCGCCCTGGGCATCTCCCCGCCGCCTGAAAGTGAGCCGGATGTGAAATACGAGTGGTTTGGCGGTCAGCCTCCGCTTTCAACTGGAGAATTCAAGTAAAATACCTCCATGCAGCCGCCTCTTCGCCCAACCCACCTCCTCGTCAATCTTTCACAACTGCGCCGCAACGTGCGCGCCATTCGAGCCAGAGTCAACCCGGCCAAAGTCCTGGTGATGCTCAAGGCCAATGCCTACGGGCACGGTTTGGATGGAGTTGCCCCTTTCATCGAACCTGATGTTGATTACATCGGCGTGGCAGTACTGGATGAAGGCATTCATCTGCGCGAACTCGGCCTGACCAAACCGATCCTGGTGGCTGGCGGCACCTTGCCCGAACACGTGCCCTGGTTCGTGGCGCACGATCTGACCTTGACCGTCTCGCACCCGGCGGTATTGCAAGCCGCCGAACAGGCCGCCGCTGCCGCCCGCAAACCGCTCAAAATCCACCTGAAAATTGATACTGGCATGGAACGCGCCGGGGTGCGCTGGTATGAAGCTGACAGCCTGCTCGAAGCCGCCCTGCACTGTCCGCATCTCGACGTGGAGGGCATCTATACCCACTTCGCCAACTCCGAAACCCTCGAAACAGCGGGCCTGGAGAAAAAGGCTGGCTTCTCCTACGCCAGCGACCAGCTGGCGCGCTTCCACGAAGTGCTCAATTTTTACACCCGGCACAGTCTGCCGCGCCCGCGCCTGGTTCATACCGCCAACTCGGCAGCCATCTTGAACCTGCCAGAAAGCTATTTTGACATGGTGCGTCCCGGCGTGATGTTCTACGGGATTTATCCCGACCCGGAAGTGCTGCGCAGTGTGCCGATCGAGCCGGCCGCCACCTGGAAATCGCAGGTCGTGTACAGCAAAATCTCGCAGGCCGGGCATCCCGTCAGCTATGGCTCGCTGTGGGTCGGCGATCATCCCGTCCGCACGGTGACGGTTCCCTGTGGGTATGCGGACGGCTACTTCCGACGCATGACCAACCAGCCCCGGGTGATCGTCAATGGGCGCAAGTATCAGCAGGTCGGGCGCATCTGCATGGATCAGTTCATGGTCAATCTCGAAGCGGATGTGGCTGAACTGGGGGATGAAGTCATCCTGCTCGGAAAAGCCTCCAGCGGCGAGCAGATTCTGGCTGAAGACCTGGCAGCCTGGGCTGGGACAAATCCCTATGAAGTGATGACCAATATTGCGGCCCGCGTGCCGCGCCTCTTCGTCACAGACGATCAACCCGGGAATTGACCGCTTCACTGGTACAATTCCCTCACTTTTTTATTCTGGAGGACGTTTGAAACAACTTCGCAATTACGCATTCTTATTCGGCGTGGCCGGTCTGGTCATCGCGCTCGACCAGTTGACCAAGTCATTGGTGCGCCAGAACCTGCCGCTTGGCGGCACCTGGGTTCCCGATGGCTGGGAATGGGTCTTTGAATATGCGCGCATCATCAACTGGCATAATACCGGCGCAGCTTTTGGCACGTTTCAGGGTCACAGCTGGGTCTTTACCATCCTGGCTTTTGTGGTGGCCGGGCTGATTATTTATTTTTATCCGCAGGTGGAAGAAGCCGAATGGTGGCTGAAGCTGACGATGGGTATGCAGCTCGGCGGAGCGCTGGGCAATGTCGTCGACCGCATCTTGTTCGATGGGCGGGTGACTGACTTTATTTCGGTGGGTGAATTCCCGGTTTTTAACGTGGCGGATGCCAGTATCACGGTCGGCGTCATTATCTTGCTGGCCGGGGTGTGGATCAAGGAATTGCAGGAAAAAAGACGCCAGGCACAGGCTGGCAATCCTCCTGCCGGCGAGCCTGGCGAAGGCGATGAAGCAGGAGCCGGCGCGAGTGAGTGAGCGGGTCGAATTCTTCCAGTTTGAGGGCGTAGAGCCGGAGCGCCTCGATAAATTTCTGACGGCATGTCTGCCCGAGTTTTCACGTGCGCGCCTGCAGGGTCTGATCGAATCGGGCTGCGCAGAAGTGAACGGCCGCCCGGCCAAAAAGGGCGGCGTCAGGCTGGAAGGCGGCGAACAGATCAGGCTGCGCATCCCCCCGGCGCAGCCTGTTGGTTTAATCGCCGAGCAAATTCCGCTTGAGGTAATTTTTGAAAACACTGATTTGCTGGTGGTGAACAAACCGGCCGGGATGGTGGTGCATCCGGCGGCAGGCCACGCCAGCGGGACGCTGGTCAACGCAGTGTTGGGCCATGACCCGGAGATCGAGGGGATTGGCGGCGAGGAGCGCCCCGGCGTGGTGCACCGTCTCGATAAGGACACCAGCGGTCTGATTGTGTTGGCAAAAAATGAACGCGCCCAACGCTGGCTGGTGGAGCAGTTCAAGGAGCGGCACGTTGAGAAGACTTACCTGGCGCTGGTGGATGGCAGCCCGCCGACCCCCACCGGCCGGGTGGAAGCGCCGATAGGCCGCGACGCGCATGACCGCAAGAAAATGGCTGTGGTCAGGCTGGAAAAAGGCCGCGAGGCTGTCAGCGAATACCACACACTGGAAAAATTCTCCCATCATACACTGCTTGAATTCCACCCGCTGACCGGGCGCACTCACCAGATCCGAGTCCACTGCGCCTTCCTGGGCTGCCCGGTTGCCGCGGATATCGTCTACGGCCAGCGCAAACCATCCCTGGATCTGGATCGCCACTTTTTGCATGCCTGGCGGTTGAAAATTACCCTGCCCGGCGAAGATACCCCGCGCACTTTTGAAGCGCCTCTGCCGGCGGCTCTTTCAGCCGCACTGGAGGACTTGCGGCGCGGTACTCATTGACCCAACCTGCCAGAGGAGTTACCCATGACTTTGATTGATCTGCGTTCCGATACCGTCACCCAGCCCACACCCGAGATGCGCGCCGCAATGGCCAGCGCGCCTGTCGGCGACGATGTGTTTGGTGACGACCCGACTGTCAACCGTTTGCAGGAACTGGCTGCCGCCAAGGTTGGCAAGGAAGCCGGGCTTTTTGTGCCATCGGGTACGATGGGCAACGTTATAGCCATTCTCGTTCACTGCGGGCGCGGCGAGGAAGCCATTCTTGGCGCACGGGCCCATACCGTTCTTTATGAAGGCGGCGGGATCTCGTATTTGGGCGGTGTCCATTCGCGGCAGCTGAACGAACAGCCGGATGGCTCACTGGCATTGGATGAGATTGAAGCCCTGATTCGCCCCGAGGATGTTCACCAGCCCGCCACGCGCCTGATCTCGGTCGAGAACACACACAACCGCTGTGGCGGTACCTTCCAGAGCCCGGATTATCTGCGTGCTCTGGGAGATTTCGCCCATGCCCATGGGCTTTCGGTTCACATGGATGGGGCGCGACTGTTCAATGCCGCGGTTGCCCAGAAGCTGGAGGCGCGTGAGTTGACCGGGCCGGTCGATTCGGTCACATTCTGCCTGTCGAAAGGGCTGTGCGCTCCAGTCGGGTCGGTTCTGTGCGGGTCGCAGGCTTTTATTAACCGGGCACGGCACATCCGCAAACATTTGGGCGGTGGAATGCGTCAGGCGGGGATCCTGGCTGCGGCGGGGATTGTCGCGCTGGAGAGTATGATCGAACGCCTGGCCGAGGATCATACCCGGGCGCGGACTCTGGCTGAAGGGCTGAGCGAAATTCCCGGTCTCCGGCTGGATGGTTTGCCGCCCACCAATATGATTTTCTTCGACCTGGATGAATCCATCCGGCTGACCGTCGGGCAGATTGAGAGCCTCATGCAGGAGCATGGCATTCTTGTCCACGCCACCGGTGCGCGCCGTTTCCGCTTGGTGACGCATTACTGGATTGACGACTCTGCGGTGGAACAGACTCTGCAGGCTTTCAGGGTTGTCCTGACCCAGGGTGGGTAAGTCCTGTCTTCTTCAACCTGTGTAATTCTTCACGGGTATCGAGTATAATTTTTAGGCCAGTTTTCCCTGGCAATCAACCTGATGAGCGGTGTGAAATGAATAATGAGCCTTTTATGACTTTGGAACAGATGGAGGATGCCGCCGAGGCGATTCGGCGGCGCACAAAATACCAGCCACGGGTGGGGTTAATTCTCGGCTCGGGCCTGGGTGGCCTGGCCGATTCGATTCAGCCTGCTGACGTGATTCCCTACGCCGAGCTGCCGCACTGGCCGCAGTCCACCGTTTGGGGGCATGCTGGCCGCCTGGTCATTGGATCGCTGGAAAACCAGCCGGTCCTGGTCATGCAGGGGCGCATCCATTTTTACGAAGGCTACTCGATGTCGCAGGTTACGTTTCCGGTGCGTGTCATGCAGCGTCTGGGTGTGGAGATTCTGGTTGTCACCAATGCTGCCGGGGCTATCAATCCCGCGTATGCGCCCGGCGACCTGATGCTCATAACGGATAATCTGAACTTGATCGGTATGATGGGCTACAACCCGCTGATTGGCCCCAATATTGATGAATTTGGCGTACGCTTCCCCGATATGAGCCAGTCTTATGACCGCCAGCTTTCTGATCTGGCTCGCAAAGCAGCCCGTGCCAACGGTATTCTGCTTCACGAAGGTGTTTACGTCGGCTTAAGCGGCCCTTCCTTTGAAGGCCCGGCCGATCTGCGCTTCCTGCGCGCGGTTGGTTCGGATGCGGTCGGTATGTCGACGGTTCCAGAAGTGATTGTGGCCCGGCATGGCGGGACGCGCGTACTGGGGATTTCCGGTATCAGCAACAAGGCCAACCTGGATGGCAATACGACTACCTCGCACGAAGAAGTTCTCGAAGCGGGCCAGGTCATGGTACCCAAACTGGAAGCCATTCTGCGCGGCGTTTTGCAGCAAATTTAACGCAGGCCAGTGTCGTTGATTGCCCTTTTTCGCTTTTTCGTGGAATATGAAAAAATCATTTACCTGATCCTGGGGATTGGGGCGGTTTTTTCTTTGCGATTGCTTGTAAAGGCCATATCCGAGTGGCGCCAGGCGGTCTTCGGCCTCGAAAAAGAACTCACTTTTCAAAAACTGCGTGTTTCCAGTGCTTTCCTGATCATGTTCGTGCTGATTGCTCTATCGCAATTTTGCCTGGTCACATTTGTGGTTCCTTTTCTGCCAGCCACCTCCTTCCTCTTCACACCGACGGTGCAACTCAGTACGGCCGCTGTGCTGGAACAGCCTGCCAACACCGCGCTGCCGGGTGAAACTGCCACGGTGGCACCTCCACCCGGCAGCGTGGGTTGCCTGCCCGGACAGCTGATGATAACATCGCCTTATCCAGGCGAAGAAGTTCGGGCAGTCATCACCCTTCAAGGCACGGTGAATATCCCGAATTTTGGCTTCTATAAATATGAATATGCCCCCCAGGGCAGTGATCAATGGTCAACCATTGCCGCGGTTGATAAAATTGTTCAAGATGACCAGCTGGGCGCATGGGATACCTCCGAAATCATCTCTGGTGATTACCAGTTGCGCCTGCTGGTCACTGACAATGTCGGCACCGTGCTGCCGCCCTGCATCATTCCCGTTCACATCCTGCCTCCACCTTAATCCTATGTCTGAATTCGAGATTCGAAACACCGTATCCACCGACCTGGCCAGACTCTCCGTTCTCGATCATTCGCTCGAGACGGACTATGTCTGGCAACTGGATTTGCGCCGCGATCCCGGCCAGGTGGATGTCTTGCTGCGCGAAGTGCGCCTGCCGCGCACCATCCGCCTGGAACATCCACGCCCGGCCAGGGAACTGCCCGACACATGGCATCTGCGCCCGATGTTCAGCGCCATGATCGGCATGGAAGCGGTTGCCTATATTCGCTATACCGAACACTTCGTTCCACACGCCGTCTGGATTACCGATGTGGTCGTTGGACGACCACTGCGCCGCCAGGGCTTGGCCCGCAAACTGATTGCTGCCGTGGAAGCTTGGGGAATTCAACGCGGCTTGCGGCGGGTCATCGTAGAAGCCCAATCAAAAAATGCACCCGCCATTCGCATGGTACAAAAACTTGGATTTGAATTCTGCGGGTATAATGACCAATATTATTCCACCAGGGATGTAGCCTTATTTTTTGCCCGTTCACTGTAGCACCACCATTATTGGGAAGGTTGCAATGTTTAGTGGTTGGCTGGATAGCTTTCTCGCGGGGATAAAAATATTCAATCAGATCCTGACGGCGGGAATTGCGATTACCGCCTTTTCTTTGCTTATCTATGCCCTGACTTTTAATCTGAGCGACCGGGTGGCGCGCTCCTTTGCCGTGATCATGGTGTCGGTGGTGGTGATTTTCACTTCTGAAGCCATTCAAAGCACGGTGACCGATCCGGCTCTCATGGAGCTATTCCTGCGCCTGCAGTGGCTGGGATTGGTATTCCTGCCAGCCTCCTACCTTCACCTTTCAGATGCTCTGCTTGTTACTGCTGGCCGCCCCTCGCACGGGCGCAGGCGCATTGCTGTGCGCCTGGTGTACCTGATTTCGAGCGGATTCCTGGTGGCTCTGGCGCTGGGGAAGCTGGTTGGCCCTCTGGTCATCACCGCCACTCCCGCCTCCCACCTCAGCCGCACCCTTTGGACCGAGATATTCACCGTCTACTACCTGGTCATCATGCTCATTGCGGGGATAAATTTCATTCGGGCCTACGGACGCATGCTGACCCGCTCCGGCCGCCGGCGCATGCTCTATCTCATGGCTGGAGCCACCGCCCCAGCGCTGGGATCCTACCCTTACCTCTTATTTGGCTCCACCTTTGCCGCCCAATACCCAAGCATCTTTTGGAGCCTGGCTACATTGATCAACGTCGCGGTTGGGGCTTTGATCATCATTATGGCCTATGCGGTCGCTTTTTTCGGCGTCTCCTGGCCTGATCGGGTTGTCAAAACGCGTCTGTTCAAGTGGATCATGCGTGGCCCGGTGACTGCCTCGCTCGCCCTGACGGTGTTGACAGTTGTTCGGCGCAGCGGAGAATATTTCGGGCTGATTTACAACGCTTTCGTCCCGGTAGCCATGGTCGCTACCGTTCTGCTCACCGAACATTTCATTACCATCTTTGCCCCGCTTTTCGAAAAAACCCTGTTCTTTGGCGGTGACCGGACTGAGATCAGCGCTTTGCAGAATATTGAAGAACGACTGCTCACCCAGGGTGACTTACGCCAGTTCATCGAAGCCATCCTGGCCGCAGTACGCGACCATATGCAGTCTGCATCAGCCTTTATTGCAGCCCTGGATGGCCCGGAATTATCCCTGTTGATTACCGCCGGGCGGCCCTTCCTGGAAAAAGGCAACCTCTCCCAGGCGCTGGAAATCGTCAAAGAAGAGAGTGGACGCAGCGAGTTTTTATGGAATGATTTTTGGATCCTGCCTTTGCACTCCCGCCGCACCCCGGCCATGGATCTCGATGAAACCATGCCGGTCATCGGCCTGCTTGGCGTGGCCCGTCAGCCGAATCAGACCCTGGAGGCGGATCAACGCCAGGCACTCTGGCGTCTCGCCGACCGCGCAGCTCTGGCCCTGGAAGACCGCCAGTTGCAGCAGCGTTTATTCCGCTCTCTCGAAGAATTGGAACCTCAGGTCGAGATGATTCAGCGCATCCGCGCCATGGGGCGCTATGATAGCACCTCGGCTCTCGCCGAAGAGATTCAACCCACCACGGATATGGCTGAATGGGTGCGCGAAGCGCTCAACCACTACTGGGGTGGCCCAAAATTGACCGAATCGCCTCTGATGGGTCTGCGCATCGTCCAGGAAGTGGCACGCGAGGAATATGAAGGCAACCTGCCCAATGCCCTGCGCGCCATCCTGAAAAAAGCCGTTGACAAAATTCGCCCTGAAGGCGAGCGCCGCTTTACCACCGAATGGATGCTATACAATATTCTCGATCTAAAATTTATCGAAGGCAGAAAAGTCCGTGAAGTAGCCAGCCGGTTGGCCATGTCTGAAGCCGACCTTTATCGTAAACAGCGGGTGGCTGTCGAAACGGTGGCAAAAACCATCCTGGATATGGAAGCACAAATCAACTCCTCAGAGGGAGGATGAAATTAATGGTAGTCACTATCAAACCCAAATCTTCTGAAATGCCTGACGAAACCCACGAGGAAGGATGGTGGAAATCCATTCTCGCAGATGAAGAAAATTTTTCATCCGGTCACCGCTCTCGCACGGTTCAGAAGCTTGCTCCAACGGTGGCAACCCAGCCCAAGGCAGCCCCCGTTCCCCATCCCGATTCATCCCCCAGCCCGGCCCCTCTCCCTGAAGTTGACGCAGCATACGCTGAATCCGTTTTCAAACAGGACCAGGTCGTCACCCTGTCCGTTTCGGGTTATAACCGGGGCGGACTGCTGGTTGAAGGGGAGCACCTCCATGGTTTTGTGCCCTACTCTCACCTGGTAGATATGACTTGCCAGACCGACTCTGAGCGCGAAAACTTCCTCTCCGGTTATGTAGGCCGGCGGCTGGCTCTGAAGATCATTGAATGCGTCGTTGATGAAGGGCGATTCGTTTTCTCCGAACGCGCCGCCCGCGCCGGGGCCGGACGCCGCGCCGAGCTGTTTTCCAACCTGCAGCCAGGCGAAATTATCAGCGGCGAAGTCTCCAATATCACAGACTTTGGCGTTTTTATCGACCTGGGCGGGGTGGAGGGCCTGATTCACATCTCAGAGCTTTCCTGGGGACGGGTGATCCATCCTTCACACATCGTCAATCTCGGTGAAACCCTCCAGGTTCAGGTGATAGACATCCTCCCTGAGCGCTGTCGCATCGCACTAAGCTTAAAGCGCCTGTTGTACAATCCGTGGGAAAACATTCACCAGCGTTTTTCCGTAAATGATATTGTACCGGCCACTATCACCAGCGTAGTTTCCTATGGGGTTTTTGCCCGTCTCGAAGAAGGCCTGGAAGGCCTGGTGCATATTTCTGAAATGCCCGCTGGAACCGCCTCCGTACGCGACCTGTTTGTTGAAGGTCAGCAAATCCATGTTCGCATCCTGCACGTCGACCCCAATCGACAGCGATTGGGACTCAGTTTGAAATTGGATGGAAACTCACCCGAATGACACACGAGCGACCAACACCTGTTGAAGAGCCCACCCAAACCGATTGGTATGAGTGGTTTGATCGCGCCCAAACCCACTTTGGCCGCTTTTTCTTCGACGCCGGCGGGGTTATCCTGATTGCACTGGCGTTGATGACTTTGCTCGGCCTTCTCAACCTGACCCGCGGCAGCCTGCTGCTCCCCTGGGTGAGCACCCTGCGGCGCGGGCTGGGATATGGCAGCGCCCTGGTCGTGCTCGTTATCGGCCTGACCGGTGTTCTCTTATTGCGTCAGCGTGCCGGTGGTGTGAAAATCCGTTGGAGCCGGGTCATTGCTCTCGAAATCGCTGCCTTTACCTTGCTGGCCCTGTTTGCCATCCTGGGGGGTCTTTCCATCGAAAATGCCGAAAGCGGCCTGGATGGCGGCTACGTTGGCTGGGCGCTGGCTGAATTTCTGGGTCTCGTCCTCAACTCAATGCTCGGCAACACCTTCCTGAGTGCGCCCATTATCGTCCTGCTTCTGTTGATATCCCTTTCTTTCGGTCTCGACCTGATTACCGCCCTCGAAAAGCAATTGTGGAAAATCTCCGGGGAAACACCCCCCCAAATCATGCCTGAGCCTGCGGTCACCCACGTGCATCCCGTTATGGAAACAGAATCTGCACCCCAGGTCTCTGCCGTCCCGGCTGCAAAAAAACCTGTCCCCCTGCCTCCAGAATTCCGAAAAAACTTCAAAGTCACCGAAAAAGACGACGAAAAACCTGTCGCACCCCAGCCGCGTGCCGAACGTCTCCCGCCCCTGAACCTGCTCCTTGACGAGCAAACCGCCAGGCCTGATGAACGCCATATCAACCAGACTGCCGGTTTGATCGAAAAAACTCTCTCCGAATTCGGCATCCCCGCCAAAGTTGTCGGGTTCCGCATTGGGCCCACCGTGACGCAATTTGCCGTCCAACCCGGGTTTATCCGCAAACCTGGGTTACCTGTCGAGGAAGATGCCCAATTAATGAAAGTGCGCGTCGCGCAGATCGCTGCGCTGCAGAAAGACCTGGCCCTGGCGCTATCGGCGGAACGCTTGCGCATCGAAGCCCCGGTGCCCGGGCGCTCTTATGTCGGCATCGAAGTCCCCAACCAGCGCTCCACGATCGTGCGCCTGCGGCCCTTACTCAGCTCGGAAGCCTTCAATAAAATTGGCGCACCCCTGGCGGTTGGCCTGGGGCGCGACGTTTCAGGTCAGCCGCTTGTGGCCGACCTGTCACGTTTGCCACACCTGCTGGTGGCCGGGCAGACTGGCTCGGGTAAATCCATCTGCATTGCCGCGCTGGCCGCTTCTCTGGCGATGAACAATGCCCCGGAAGATTTGCGCCTGGTGATGATCGACGCCAAAATGGTCGAACTGCTGCGCTTCAATGGCTTGCCGCATCTACTCGGCAAAGTCGAGACAGATGTGCAGCGTATTCTTGGCGTTCTGCGCTGGCTGGTTGTGGAAATGGAGCATCGCTACCGCCTGCTCGAAGGCGTTCACGCTCGCGACATTTCGAACTACAACCGCAAAAGCAAGAACCCCATTCCGCGCATTGTTGTCATCATTGACGAACTCGCCGATCTGATGATGTCAGCTCCCGACCAGACCGAACACAATCTGGTCCGGCTGGCCCAGATGGCGCGCGCCACTGGCATCCACCTGGTGGTGGCCACCCAGCGCCCCAGCACCGACGTGGTGACTGGCCTGATCAAAGCCAATTTCCCCGGACGTCTGGCCTTCGCAGTCGCCTCCGGGATTGATAGTCGCGTCATTCTTGATTCACCCGGCGCGGAAACTTTGCTCGGGCGCGGTGACATGCTCTTCCTGAACCCCGAATCTGGCACACCCCTGCGCGCCCAGGGTGTTCTGGTCACCGATCAGGAAATTGAGCGCATCATCGCCTTCTGGCAGAAAATGGCCCCGGCCCCGCTGGATGCGGCTCCCTGGGAGACTTTGCTGACTGAACCCGAAGAAGGCGGAGATGACGCTCTCGTGGAGCAGGCCATCCAGGTTGTGCGCTCATCCCAACGCGCTAGCGCTTCCCTTCTTCAGCGTCGATTAAAAATCGGCTACCCGCGCGCCGCGCGCCTGCTCGATCAACTCGAAGAAATGGGCGTGGTTGGGCCCTCACAGGGCGGCGGGCGCGAACGGGACGTGTTGATTGATCGTGATGAGACTGGCGAAGCTGACCTTTCTGAAGACGAGATATAGGGTCACCGCTTCTTTTACCGTTCCCATAACCTGTTTCAAGCCTGCCATTCGTTCCAGGTTTGAAAGGTTATTTATTTATCTGGCAGCCTGCAAGAGCTGGGACGGAAATCCTTGAAAGGAAGTTTGGATGGAAAAAACCGTGCAGAAACAAAAAACATTTACCGATACCATGCGCGTTAAATTTAAGGGCGTCCTTGATCCGCTGGCGGGATTTTTTAATCGAATTGGCATCACCCCCAACCTGATGACCATGCTTGGGCTGATTGGCAACGTGATCGGGGCGTGGTTTCTTTCCCAGGGAGATATGCGTTTGGGCGGCATCTTTGTCCTGATCTGTACACCGTTTGACGCGCTGGATGGTACGATGGCCCGTCTGCGTGGCGAGGCGAGCGATTTCGGCGCCTTTGTCGATTCGGTGACCGACCGGTATTCAGAGTTATTCATCCTGGGTGGTCTGCTCTATTACTTTATTCAAAACCACGATCCGCTCTCGGCGATTGCTGTTTACATGGCGGCGGCAGGCTCAGTGCTGGTCTCCTACGTCAAGGCGCGCGCCGACTCGCTGAAATTTAATGCCAATGTCGGCATTCTGACGCGCATGGAACGTTACCTCGTCATTGCGCCTCTGCTGGTTCTCAACCTGCCGTCCATCGCTGTCTGGATTGTGGCTGTGCTGGCGAATGTGACCGCCCTGCAGCGGATATGGAAGGTGCGCCAGCAATTTCGCCAGGAGAAGTCGACATGACATTTCAATTCGATGGTATTCATCTGTTCGTCTTTGGTTTTGAATTTACCATCTTTTATTATGGCATCATCTTGATGACCGGCGCACTGGTCGGTGGCTGGCTGGCCTCGCGTCAGGCCGCCCGGCGCGGTCACAACCCCGAACTGGTTTGGGACCTGCTGATCTGGCTGGTGGTCGGTGGAGTGGTGGGTGCTCGCTTGTGGCATGTCTTTACACCTTCACCTTCGCTGGTCGCCCAGAACATAGACACGCTCTATTACCTGACACACCCGCTCGATCTGATCAACCTGCGCAAAGGAGGCCTCGGCATTCCCGGTGCGGTGCTGGGTGGGGCAGTGGCGCTGCACTTTTTTGCCCGCAAGTACCGGCTGAATTTTGCTGAATGGGCCGATATCGCCGCGCCAGGCCTGGCATTGGGACAGGCAATTGGGCGTTGGGGAAATTACTTCAACCAGGAACTTTATGGCGCTCCCACCAACCTGCCGTGGAAGCTATTCATCGACGAAAATCACCGCTTGCCGGATTTCAAGACAGTCGAATACTATCATCCTCTGTTTCTGTATGAATCGCTCTGGAATCTGGCGAACATGTTCCTTCTGCTGTGGATTTCGCGCCGTTTTAAGGAGATTCTGAAACCCGGCGATTTGTTTCTCGTCTACCTGGTTACTTACCCGGTTGGGCGCTTCCTGCTCGATTTCCTGCGGCTGGATGCGGCCCTGATCCATGGGGTGAATGCCAACCAGGCCGTCATGGCTGTGGCGGCCCTGGCGGCTGTGTCTGCGCTGGTTGTGCGGCACGCCAGACCAACTTTCACCGGATAAGTTTCCGGGCGCTTTTGAACTTTTTATTTGTGTTTTTCGGGAACTGATTTGACATGATTGAATGTGAAGATTTAACCAAGCACTTTAACCATTTCAAAGCCGTGGAAGGGGTTTCCCTGCTTGTGCGTCCGGGTGAGGTGCTGGCTTTACTGGGGCAAAATGGCGCTGGAAAAACCACCACAGTTCGCATGCTGACCTCGATGCTCAGCCCGACTCGCGGCTGGGCGACTGTTGCCGGTTATGATGTCGTCAGGCACCCGGCGGAGGTGCGCGCCTCGGTAGGGGTGCTGACCGAGATGCACGGTCTGTACGGGCGCATGACCGCCCATGAGTACCTGGATTTTTTTGGCCAAGTGTATGATCTCGATCCGGCCCGCCGGAAGCGCAGGGCCACTCAGCTGTTGGAGTATTTTGGTCTGGCGGAAGCGGCTGGGCGCCGTTCAGGCGAATATTCCAAGGGGATGCGCCAGAAGCTGGCCCTGGCCCGTGCGCTGATTCACGAGCCGCCGGTGCTGCTGCTCGATGAGCCCACGTCGGCGATGGATCCGGAAAGCGCCCAACTCGTGCGCCACGAAATTGCGCGGCTGCGCTCTTCCCAACGAAGCATCATCATCTGCACGCACAACCTGGTGGAAGCGGAGATGTTGGCCGATAAGATTGCGATTATTTATCATGGTCGCATCCTGGTTTCTGGTAGCTTGGAAGATCTGCGCCGCACCCTGCTTGGCCCTGCGGAATATGAAGTCTGCCTTTCAGGAGGCTGGCAGGCTGACGGATGGCAGTGGCCGGCTGGAGCGCGGCTGCTCGAAGCTGGGGAGCAGGGTTTCTCGTACCAGGTAGAGAATCCCCGGGTGGCGAATCCGCTGATTCTTCAGCAATTGCATCAGCGTAATGCGCAGGTGGTTGCATTGCAGGAAAAACCTCGCAGCCTGGAAATGATTTATCTTAAGGCCATGACACAGGCCGCGGCGGGGGCGTTATGAAACGATTTGACCTGGCCTGGCTGGTGGCCAAACGTGAACTGGTGGATCAGATGCGCGACTGGCGCATCCTGCTACCGATGATTATCCTGACCCTGTTTTTCCCGTACCTGATGAATGTGGCTGCGCGTTTTACGGTTGACTATGTCAACCAGTTTGGAGCGGCGCTGATTGCCGAGCGCTTGCTGCCATTTCTGATCCTGATTGTTGGCTTTTTCCCGGTCACGGTATCGCTGGTGGTGGCGCTGGAAGCGTTTGTGGGTGAAAAGGAGCGCGGCACCATTGAGCCTTTATTGTCTAGCCCACTCAAGGATTGGCACCTGTACATCGGAAAGCTGTTGGCGGGTACCATTGTTCCGATGACGGTCAGTTATATTGGAATTGCGATTTATATGGCCGGGCTGTGGTGGCAGCAAATTAAGCTGCCCGCGCTGAATTTTGTTTTACAAACCCTGGTGCTGACCCTGGCGCAAACGGTGCTGATGGTCAGTGCCGCGATTGTTATCTCCACGCAGTCCACCTCGGTGCGGGCGGCCAATTTATTGGCCTCGTTTATCGTCATTCCGGTGGCCTTACTCATCCAGGGTGAAAGCGCGATGATGTTCTGGGGCACCAGCGAAATTCTTTGGGTTGCGGTGCTGGGCGTCAGTATCATGAGCGCTTTGCTTATCCGGCTCGGATTGGTGCATTTTAAACGGGAAAACCTGCTGGGGCGCGAGATTGATATGCTCAACCTGGGCTGGGCCTGGGGAGTTTTCTGGCGGCAGTTCACCGGCCCGGCAGCTGATGTTTCCAGAGACGCGCAGTCGCGCCTGGGAGCTTTTCTGATCAACCTGGCGCACTGGTACCGCCGCGAAGTTCTCGGTGCGCTAAGGCAGATGATGCCCGCCATCGTACTGACCTTTCTCATCGGCCTGGGGGCGGCCGCGGCAACTTATCTCTACGTTGACTGGTCTCTGCCCTCCACGCGTTTGCCAGCTGAAGTCTTGCGCGATGCCATCACCGCCATCCGCGCCTTTTTGATTGATGACAGCCCGGGCGGGGTCAGCTCGGCCACCATCTTCTGGCATAATCTGCGCGCCGAGTTGTTAATCATGGCTGTTGGCCTGTTCTCCTTTGGGGTGCTGGGGCTGCTCTTGTATATCGGGAATTTCGGTTTTATCGGCGGCGTTCTGGCTGCAACGAAATTACTCGGTCTTTCTCCCGCGATCGTTTTTCTGGCGGGCATTTTGCCTCATGGCCTGTTTGAATTACCTTCCGTCATCCTTTCCAGTGCCGGGATGTTATACATCGGTGTCCGCCTGGTTACGCCCTTCGAAGATAAATCCATTGGCGAAACCCTGCTCATCACTCTGGCTGACTTTCTCAAGGTCTTCCTTGGGCTGTGTGTGCCGCTCTTGCTGGTTGCCAGCCTGGTTGAGATCAACCTCACTCCGCGTATCCTGTTGGCCTTCCTGGGCCAGACTCTTCAAATTCAACCCTGAAATGGCAGAAATCATCATCCTCGGTTCCTCCAATGCTATACCCACTTCGGGCAGCGAAAACACGCATTTCGTCATCCAGTGTAGTGGGCATACCATTCTGGTCGATTGTGTCTCAACTCCCGCAGTGCGCCTGGAACAGGCCGGGATCGAACTTGGCACCATCACCGACATCGTTCTGACTCACTTCCACCCCGATCACGTGGGCGGCCTGCCGCTCTTGTTGATGAACATGTGGCTGCTCGGCCGCCAGCAGCCGCTTAATATTTATGGATTATCCTATACCCTCGACCGGGTGGAAGCCTTAATGGGACTCTACGGGTGGGAAGACTGGCCGAATTTTTTCCCCGTCAAATTTCATCGCGTCCCTGCTCAGACCTGCGCCGCTGTGTTGGTTACCCCGGAATTCGAAATCCTGGCATCCCCCGTCAAACATTTTCTTCCCAACCTGGCCTTGCGTTTCCACTTCAAGCTGGAACAAAAAACCCTGGCATATTCCTGTGATACCGAGCCCTGCCCGGAAGTGATCCAATTGGCCCGGCAGGCCGATCTCCTGCTCCACGAAGCCTCCGGCCCTTTCACCGGGCATTCCTCCGCCGCCCAGGCCGGAGAAGTGGCCCGCAAGGCCGGCGCCCGTGCCCTGGGCCTGATCCACTATCCAACCGGACGATTCTTTACCGGAGATCCAGTGGCCGAAGCCCGGCAGCACTTTTCTGGCCAGGTTTTCCTGGCTCATGACCTGGACCGTTTTCAGCTGAGTTGACTTGGGTATGCCGCAGTTTTCTACCAGCCCATTACATACGGGATCCATTCCGTGTTTTCATCCAGGTGGTGACCAAAAACATACTGCGCGCTGGCTGAAGGCTCGCGGGGCGCGGCCAACAGGCTCATATGCGCCTCTTCCACCTTGCGTCCACCCTTTCGGTGATTGCAGCCCGCGCAGGCCGCTACTACATTGGTCCAGATGTGCTGGCCGCCCAGATGGCGCGGCAGGACATGGTCAATGGTCAGATTGGGCACCGTCCGGCCGCAATACTGGCAGGTATAATTATCGCGCCTGAACACTTCCCGCCGGGTTAGTTTCACGTGCGGACGTGGCCGTTGTATCATCTGTTCCAGCCGAATGATTGACGGGCGCGGAAACGCCATCGTCACCGTCTGGATCGTCCCACGGCCATTGGCGATCAGCGTGGCCTTCCCGGCGAGCATCAAGCCGAGTGCCCGGCGCGTGTTGCAGATATTAATTGGCTCAAAGTTCGCGTTCAAAACCAGAACTTCCATGCCGCCTCCGCGATTTGAAAAATTATACCCCAATGAACGGGAGAGAAAAATCCATGAAACTACTGATTGCTGGTGGTTCCGGCTTTCTTGGCACCGCATTGACAAAATCCCTGCTGGCGGATGGGCACCACGTCAGCGTGTTGACTCGCAATCCCCAGCGGGTGACGCTACCCGCCGGGGCCAGCGCATTGGCCTGGGATGGGCGCAGCCTTGGTGCCTGGCAGACAGAATTCTCTGGGATGGACGCTGTCATCAACCTGGTCGGCGAAAATGTCGGTCAGTGGCCCTGGACAGAGCAGCGCAAGCGCATCATGCGCGCCAGCCGTGTTGAAGCCGGCGCCGCCCTTGCCAGGGCCTTTGAACAGACCTCCAGGCGCCCGCCTGTGCTCATCCAGGCTTCGGGGATTGGCTATTATGGCCCCAGCGACCGACGCGACCTTACCGAGCAGGCTCCCGCCGGCCAGGATTTCTTCTCCCAGCTGGCCTGCGACTGGGAAGCCTCCAGCGCTTCCGTCGAAGCATTGGGGGTGCGGCGGGTTGTACTTCGCACCTCGTTGGTGCTCGATTCTCGCGCCGGAATCCTGCCCTTAATGGCTTTGCCGGTGCGTTTCTTCGCAGGCGGCCCGCTTGGAAACGGTCTGCAGGGCGTCTCGTGGATTCATCTTGCGGATCATGTTCGAGCGCTGAGATTTCTCCTCGAAAACGATCAGGCTGTCGGCCCGTACAATATCACCGCGCCTCAGCCGCTTTCCAATTCAGAATTTATTGCCACGCTGGCGCAGGTTCTCCGCCGCCCGGCCTGGTTGCCAGCTCATGCTTTTGCTCTGCGCCTGGCGCTGGGTGAGATGAGCACTCTTTTGCTGGATGGCCAGTATGCCGTGCCAGCCCGTCTGGCCGGTTTGAGTTTCAAATTCCAATACGAAACCGCCCGCGCCGCATTTACTGCTCTTTTCTCGCGCTGAGAAGTGGGATGAAAGACCCATATCCGGTATTCGCCAGATTATATAAAATCAGATCATTCACGCGGTAGTGTATCCATGAAACCGGTTTGATTCCCCATCAGGAAGTGGGTGTGTTATGCAGGTTGGAACCGTTCAGAAGTTGATCAATATCTTCAATCAGAGCTTCAATGAACTTGGAGTGCCGATTTCCCTGGAGAAACTCGAAGCTCTGGCTGTAACCATTCATCGTGCCATGACGGTCCAGGCGCGCCAGTTTCACACACTCGAACACGTCTTCACCTTTGTGGATTTGAATGATCCCATCCGTACTCTGGCGGCCCTGTACCACGATATTGTCTATTATGGCGTCGATATGGGTTTCCTACCCCAGATCTGGGAGCTGATTGCCCCGTACGTGCGCCAGGAAGGCGGTGATTTTTTTGTATCCGAAACCATCCCTGCCGACGACCGCCTGGTGGCATTGATTCTGGATGTTTTTGATCTTGCTCCGGGGCAGAAATTGTCGTCGGTGGCCGCCTTGAATGAGTTTTTGAGCGCCCTGGTGATGGTCAGGCAGTTGGGCGGCTTGGTGGCCGAACGAGATTTGCTGCGCATGATTCTGTGCATCGAAGCGACGATTCCCTTTCGGTCATTTACTGCGGATGGCAAATCGCATTTCCATGTGCTCGAAAACCGTCTGACAGAAATTAGCCGCCGCTTTGGCCTGCAACTTTCTGCCAGGGAGGTTGTCGAAACGATCAAAACGGCTGTGGTTTTTGCCAATAAAGACATCGAGAATTTTGCCGAAAGCGACCCGGCGCGTTTTTTGAGCAACACCTGGAAGCTATTGCCCGAAACCAACGTCGGGCTGCGTCTGCCGGAAGTCTATTCCATTCAAACCTACCGCCAGGCGCTGATGCGCATGGAAACCTTCTTCAGCAATCTTAATCCCGATACAGTCTTTAATCAGTATGAAGGCCTGCCGCCGGATGAAGTATTTCAACAAATGGTGCGTTATGCCCGCGCTAACATCAAGATTGCGCATGAGTACCTGCAAATCAAGATGCTTGGCACCACAATCATCGAGGCCCTGGCTCTGGCCACCGGCGGCGATGCACCGCTCTCGCTGTTCCTCGGCGATCTGCCGCGCGAAGGGGCCAGCATCAAGCGCCTAGAATATTTCCTCCCGGAACTGGAACCTGCCGCCTGGGTCGATCAGCACTCGGTCATTTATACCCTGCTCGAAACCGGCCGCTACGGCGATGTCGGTTTCGACATGAAAAATTCCCCGCTCTCGCTGTTTGTCTATCGCTCGGTGCATCCCGACCGCATAGCCGAATACTTTCGTCATGCCCGCGAGTTTTACGCCGGGACGCTGTCTCCTCACGATTTTTTAATGAAGCTGGACCCGCACGTCCTCCAGCCGATTGCGCGCGCCAGCTCTGTCATGGTCTTTACACGGCGACAGGCCCTGCTCAGGTACGCCGGCGAAAACTGACCGTCACCCGCCTGTGGCTCCCGTTTCGCGGGTATAATCTCTCCCATGCCTGAGAACACCATCTATTCCCCTGAACTGTTACCGCGCCGGGGCGAGTTAAATGCCTGGGTACTTGCAACGATCGCCACAGGTGGGCTGATTGCGTTGCACTACTGGACGACTGTCCCCTTTTGGGTCTGGTCTTTTATCGCCTTCTTATATTTCTCTGCCCTGGCAATTTCCCTTGGCAACTGGATGGATCGCCGCACCCGCATCCAGCTCTTTTCGGATGGCATCACCTACGAAAATGGTCTGCGGCACGTTCATCTGATCTGGGATGAAATCAGCCAGGTGCGCGTCCTCCAGGCGCGCTGGGGCCAGACGGTTCAGGTTCTCGGCACCGCCGCTCACTTCGAGTTCAACACCCTGGGTGAAATAAAATTTCGTGGTGAATTGCGTGGCCGCACCGGTTTTACCGAAGGCAGCGCCCTGTTGGATATCATCCTTCGCTCTGCCGGCTTGTTGGCCGTGACTCGCGAAGCCCCGTACATACTCTATTCCCGCCCCTGAGTTTTGCTGTATAATAACCCCATGTTTGCCTCGCTTTACCCTTATTATTACGCCATATTTTAGCCCCCGCTGTGGAGAATCAGACGCGCCTGCTCCACGGCAGGCGCGTTTTTTTGCACTTTTTGGGCTAAGGCCCAACATTTTGGAGGTCAAATGAACATAAATCAACAGGTCGAAATCTTGATGCAGGGCACTGAATATGGGGACGAGGGACTGCGCAAAACGATGGAAACCGAACTGCGCCAGCGCCTGCTGGAGACTGAGCAGGAAGGGCGCAAGCTGCGCATTTACTGCGGCTATGACCCGCGCACCGCGGATCTGCACATTGGGCACACCGTTACCATGCGCAAACTGCGCCAATTTCAGGACCTGGGGCATGAAGTTGTTTTTCTGATCGGTACCTACACCTCCTTGATTGGTGACCCATCTGATAAAGACAAACTGCGCCCACAGCTGACGCAGGAAGAAACGCTGGAAAACGCCCGCTCCTATGCTGAACAGGCTTACCGGGTCCTGGATCGCTCAAAAACGATCATCCGTTACAACCATGAGTGGCTGGCCTCGTTATCCTTTGCTGATCTGATCAAGCTGGGATCCAACTTCACCATCCAACAATTTCTCACTCGCGAAGCCTTCCGCAAGCGCTGGGATGGCGACGAAGCCATCTACCTGCACGAATTTTTCTACGCCATCATGCAGGGTTACGACGCTTACGCCCTGCATACCGATATTCAGGTTGGCGGCACCGATCAGCTTTTCAACATCATCACCGCCGGGCGCAAGATTATGACCTCGCTTGGAGAAAAGCCCAATATCGGTATAATCATGTCCATCCTGCCAGGCACCGACGGCGTAATCAAGATGAGCAAGTCACTGGGCAATCACATTCCGCTTAACTCGACGCCCGAGGACATGTATGGCAAAGTCATGTCTGTGCCCGATTCGGCCATGGGGCAATATGCGCGCCTGGTAACGCGCTGGCTGCCCGCCGAAGTTGCCGCTTTTGAAACAGGGCTCAAGTCTGGGAACATGCATCCGCGCGACGCCAAAATGAAACTTGCGCACGAGATTACTGCCACCTACTATAGTGAATCCGCCGCCGACCAGGCCCAGACCGCCTTTGTACGCCAGTTCCAGCAAGGCCAGATCCCTGAAGAGATGCCAGAATATTCCCTCCAGCCTGATCAGACGGTGCTGGAAGTGCTGCTGGCAGCTGGTCTGGTAGCCAGCAAATCAGAAGGGCGCCGCATGCTGGAGCAAAAAGGCGTTCGGCTAGATGGCGATCTGCTGGAAAAACACGATGCCGTTTTCCCACATCCCGGAGTTTTGCAGGTAGGCAAGCGGCGCTTTGTGCGGGTTCGCTAAGCAGCCAGGCTGTGATACTCCAATCTTGAAAACGAAAAAGCGCAAAGGCCTTGAAGGAACATCCTTCAAGGCCTTTGCGTTGCGATGCTTAGCTGAAAACTTTAGAGGCGACGATGGGATTTGAACCCATGATGAGGGTTTTGCAGACCCTTGCCTTGCCACTTGGCGACGTCGCCAGGACTTGTAACCATAAACCATTTGGCTGGCAGCAATGGCCTGTTGAACCATTCTTGCCAGCCATTTGCTGAACCTAGAGCGGGCGATGGGATTCGAACCCACGACCTTCTCCTTGGCAAGGAGACGTACTACCGCTGTACTACGCCCGCGTTTTCGGCTTATCTTACCGCCGAGAGTGCCGAGAGACAGAATCGAACTGACGACACCGCGATTTTCAGTCGCGTGCTCTACCAACTGAGCTATCTCGGCAGACAGATAACTTGTTTGTTAAGCGGACGAGATTTTACCCGTACTCATACGGATTGTCAAGCAAGATTGTTCCCTTTTTTGCAATTGATCTGCAGGAGAATTTACACTCTTATTACAATCCGCTCATCAGCGCATGACCTGCTTCTCCTACAATCAAAACATCATTCCAAAAAAGGAGACCCAAGAATGAAAAAACTGTTCACCGCTTTGTTCTTCCTCTGCGCTCTGGCTGTCCTGACTGTGGCCGCTTTGCCAGCCCAAACTGTTGCTGCCCTCGGGCCGGATGGCACCCCCACTCCAACCGGTACCCCGAATCCAGCCCAGGTCAATGCCCGTTTGGAGAAAATCTTTGCCCGCCAGCAGAATATCGTGGCGCGAATGAGCCTTTCCCAGGAATCAATGGTCCGGCTCGAAACTCTGATTGCGCGCGCCGAAAAAGCCGGGCAGGATGTTACCTCGCTGAAAACTGCCCTGGCCAGCCTGAAAAATGCTCGGGAAACCACTCAGCCACTGCGTGACCAGGCGCAGACTCTGGTTACAGCGCGGGCCGGCTTCGATACCAACGGAAAAGTTGTCGATGCGGAAGCTGCCCGTCAGACGGTGAAAAGCCTGGCAGAGATTTTGAAACAGGTTCGCCAGAGTGTAGGCCCGGCTGCCAAAGCCTGGCGGGAAGCGGCCAAAGCCTTCCGGCAGGCCCATCCGCTCCCGCAGCCCACCTCCCAGCCGTAATGGCAGTACCTGGCAGCGCGAGTTCCATGCTCGCGCTGCCAGCATTTGGGCAAAATTCGTTGTACAATCAGGCCATCTCACCCGATAGGAGAATTCTCATGCGCACTGTCATTACATCCGATAAAGCTCCCCGGGCCCTGGGCCCTTACTCCGTCGCCATTCAGACGGACTCGCTCGTGTTTTGTTCCGGCCAATTAGGCCTGGACCCGCAGACCGGCGATCTGGTTGCGGGCGGCGTTGAAGCGCAGACGCGCCAGTCGCTGACAAACCTGCAACACGTCCTCGAAGCCGCTGGCTCAGGGATGAGCCAGGTGGTCAAGACCACGGTCTTTCTCCAGGATATGGCCGATTTCCCCAAGATGAATGCCATCTATGGCGAGTTTTTTACTGCCAACTGCCCGGCGCGTTCCACGGTGGCGGTGGCGGGCCTGCCTAAGGGCGGGCTGGTGGAAATCGAGGCGATTGCCCTGAAGTAGAAATGGAAACCATTTTGTTGGTGGATGATGAGGCGTCGATCCTCGCGCTGGCCCGGATGTATCTCGAGCGGGAAGGTTTTCGTGTCGAGGCGGTTGGCGATGGGGTGGAGGCTCTCGCAGCGGCAGGCAGGTTGAAGCCCGGGTTGATCGTGCTTGATCTGATGCTGCCCGGCCTGGATGGTTTTGAAGTCTGCCGCCGGCTGCGCGGGGCGGGCAACCAGGTACCCATTCTCATGCTGACGGCGCGCGATGATGCCATAGATAAGATTGTGGGGCTGGAATTGGGCGCGGACGATTACCTGACCAAACCCTTCAACCCGCGCGAATTGGTCGCCCGCATCCGGGCGATTTTGCGCCGCCTGGAACGCCCGCTGGAGCCTGCTGCCGGGCCTGTGCGGTTGCGTGACCTGTGCATTGACCCGCTGCGCCGCGAAGTAACGTTGAATGCGCATCTGGTGGAGCTGCGCACCCAGGAATTTGACCTGCTGCTGACCCTGGCAGGCCAGCCCGGGCGCGTTTTTACTCGGGAACAGTTACTCGAAAAAGCCTGGGGTTTCGACTTCCTGGGGCAGACGCGCACCGTCGATGTGCATATCGCCCAATTACGCAAGAAAATTGAGGCCAGCCAGGTGAAAATTGAAACCATCACTGGCGTGGGGTACAGGTTAAGCGCCTGAACGCCAGGGAGATGACCGTGTTTGCTTCGCTGCGCTCCCGCCTCTGGTTGACTTATGCCGTTTTGATTGCTGTCGCTTTAAGCGTGGTGGCGGCGATCTTTTTAATTTACCTGCTGCGAAACCCTTTCTTATATCGCCAGGCCATTCAAAAGCTGAGCGTGGTTCAGGGGGTATTGCTGGCTCGCCAGGAGGAATGGCTGGATTTGCCGCTTGGGCAGATGGAGCCCCTGCTTGCCCGCCAGGGGAAAGCCTTGCAGGTGCGTATTCTGATGCTGGATACCAGCCGGAATGTGCTGCTCGATACGGAACGTGACTCGGCTCCCGCGCTGCAGGTACGCCGCCTGCTGCGCCTGAATCAGACCGTTTACGATGCCCAGGGAAATGCCTGGTTGTTCAACTATAAGAAAATGACCAATCAGACCATCTTGATTCTGGCCGTGCCGCGTCCCAGGGTGGCTTTGTTGAATATTGTGGCCGACGAATTATTCCAACCGATCTTCTACAGTGGGCTGGCGGCCCTGGCTTTAGCCTTGTTTTTAGCCTTTTGGGTGGCGCGCTGGGTGGCGGATCCTTTGCAGAAGGTGGTTACGGCGGCCAGCCAGTTTCCCGGCGGGCTGCAAACCCTTCCCCTGGAGGGGCCGCAGGAGGTGCGGGAGCTGACCGGCGCATATAACTTGATGACGGCGCGTGTTCAGGCCAGTCAGAAGTCGCAGCGCGAGTTTGTGGCCAATGTGTCGCACGAGTTAAAAACCCCGCTCACCTCCATCCAGGGGTTTGCGCAGGCGATTTTGGATGGCACCGCTGTCACGCCGCAGGAGCGAGAGCACGCTGCGCAAATCATTTTTGATGAAAGCGGGCGGATGTATCGCCTGGTGCTGGATTTGTTGGATTTGGCGCGGCTGGAGACGGGAACCGCGGATTTGAAACGCGCCGAGCTTGATCTTGGCCTGCTGGTGACGACGGTGGTCGGGCGGTTTGATCTGCAGGCCCGTTCCGCCGGGGTGACCCTGGAAGTGTTCCCGTCACCGCAGGGACTGCCCGCGCTGCCGGGGGATGGCGACCGTCTGGCGCAAGTCTTTACCAACCTGGTGGAGAACGCCTTGAAATTCACCCCGGCGGGCGGGAAAATTACAGTCCAAATTGCCAGGCAGGCTGGTGGAGCGGAAGTCCAGGTGCAGGATTCGGGGGCAGGCATTGCCCCGGAGGCGCTGCCGCATATCTTTGATCGCTTTTATCAGGCGGATTTGGCGCGCTCGGGGGGTGAAAATCACGGAGCCGGGCTGGGATTGGCGATTGCTTGGGAAATTGTGGCGGCGCATGGTGGTAAAATAAGCGTTCGTAGTGCGCCCGGGCAGGGGAGTTTGTTTTCAGTCTGGCTTCCCTTTTCCGGCCCGGAATTCGCTGCCAGCGCGTGAATCCACTTTTCCGTATGCCGCCGACTGTTTCGATCATTGTTCCCTGCTTCAACGAAGAAAAACGCATCCAAACGTTATTGGATGCGATTTTTGCGCAGACTTACCCGCTTGACCGGCTGGATGTGACCATTGCGGATGGACATTCCACCGACCGGACGCGCGAGGTGATTGCGGCTTTTCAGCTTGCTCATGCGGTGCTGGCTTTACAGGTGGTTGATAATGATGCGGGAACCATTCCGGCGGGATTGAATCGGGCCATGGCTGCCTCGCGCGGTGAGATCCTTCTACGGCTGGATGGCCATTCTGCGCCGGAGCGGGAGTATGTGGAGAAGTGTGTGGCAGCGCTGGAAGCTGGCCGGGGTGAGAATGTCGGCGGGGTGTGGGATATCCGCCCGGGGGCTGAGTCTTGGCTGGCGCGTTCGATTGCTATTGCAGCGGCGCATCCGCTTGGGGTGGGGGATGCGCTGTATCGTCACGCCCGGCAGGCGGCAGTGGTGGATACTGTCCCGTTTGGAGCCTGGCGGCGCTTGCTGGTGGAGAAAATCGGCGGGTTCGATGAATCCCTGCTCTCCAACGAGGATTACGAATTTAATACGCGTATCCGCGGAATCGGTGGGACAATCTGGCTGGACCCGGCGATTCGTTCGGTTTATTATGCCCGTTCCACGTTGGGGGCGCTGGCCCGCCAGTACTGGCGTTACGGCTTTTGGAAGTATAAAATGTTGCGGCGCTATCCGGCTTCACTGCGCTGGCGCCAGGCGTTGCCGCCTTTGTTTGTGGTCAGCCTGTTTGCGATGACCCTGCTTGCGCTGGTTTGGGCGCACTGGGGCTGGCTGCTGGGTTTTGAGCTGGTTGCTTACGCATTGCCGTTGGGATGGGCTGGTTTGCGCGCAGCTTTGCAACAGCGGCAGGCTTTCCTTGCGCTGGGAGTTCCGCTGGCAATAGCGGTGATGCACGTCACCTGGGGCGGCGGGTTCTTGTGGAGTCTTTTTTCAGGAGTGAAGAAATCCTAGCATGGCTTCCGATGCTTTCAAACCGCGATTTCGTATTTTGCCTGGTGAACAGCGCGCTTTGCTGATTCTCGGTGACTTGCTGATGGGGATCCTGGCGTTGCTGGGGGGCATTTACGCCTGGTCAGTGGCGGATGGTTGGATTCGTTTTTCGCTGGAGTTCTTCCAACTGCGGGTCAATTGGTGGTTTTACATGCTGCCCCTGGCCTGGATGCTGTTGCTGATCGATTTGTATGACCTGCACCGCGCGGCTGACTGGCAGAGAACTTTGCGCGGGGTGGGGGTTGCCGCTCTGGTGGGTGGTTTTGCTTACCTGTTGGTTTATTTCATCGCCCCTGATCCACGCTTTATCAATCGCCGGGCGGTGGCTGCGTTTCTGCTCCTGGTGATTGCATTGACGCTGCTGTGGCGCTGGCTGTATATCCGCCTGTACACCGCGCAGGGCATGACCCGGCGGGTGCTGGTGGTGGGCGCTGGTGCCAATGGGCATACCCTGGCCGAGGTCTATCACCAACTAAATCCGCCGCCGTTTACCCTGCTCGGTTACATTGATGACGACCCGGAGAAGACTGGCACCGAGGTGGAAAAATTCCGGGTCTTTTCGGGCAGTGATCAGCTGTTGAACCTGATCGAGACGCTCAATGTTACCGAGGTGGTGGTTTCTATCACCGGAGAAATGCACGGGCAAACCTTCCAGACTTTGCTGGATGTGCAGGAGCGCGGCATCGAAGTCACCCGGATGCAGACGCTGTACGAGGCTTTGCTCGGCCGCGTGCCGATCCACCACCTCGAATCGGATTGGGTTCTGCGTTCCTTTGTAGATGAAGCCCGTGCCAGCAGCTTTTACCTGGTTTTTTCGCGCGCGCTGGATGTCATCGGTTCGCTGGTTGGGCTGATCATCTTCTGGGTGCTGTTCCCCTTCCTGGCGCTGGCCATAACGATTGATGACGGCCTGCCGATTTTCTTCTGGCAGCCGCGCCTCGGCAAGGGCGGGAGGGAATTCAAGATGGTCAAACTGCGAACCATGATCAAAGAAGCTGAAGCCGATGGGCGGGCCCGCCTGGCTGTCGAAAACGACCCGCGTGTCACCCGCGTTGGCAATTTCCTGCGCTCCACCCGTCTGGACGAATTGCCCCAGTTTTGGAACGTCCTGCGCGGCGAAATGAGCCTCGTCGGCCCGCGCGCCGAACGCGCCGAACTGGTGAAAAAATTCCAACAGCAAATCCCCTTTTATCGCGCGCGCCTGCTGGCCAAACCCGGTGTCACCGGCTGGGCGCAAATCAACTACGGCTACGCCTCCACCGTAGAAGACACCGGCGTCAAGCTCGAATACGACTTGTATTACATCAAACACCGCTCCATCCTGATGGATATAATCATTATGCTGCGCACGGTCAGCACGGTATTGGGACGCAAAGGAAGATAAGCATGAAAAAATATCTCGTCACCGGCGGCGCCGGGTTTATTGGTTCCCACCTCGTACGCGCCCTGCTCGAGCAGGGCGATTTTGTGCGGGTGTTGGATAATTTCTCCAGCGGAAAACGTGAAAACCTGGCCGGGTTGAATGTCGAAATTCGGTCAGCCGATATCCGGGACTCTGCCGCGGTCGCATCCGCCGTTACAGATATCGACATCATTTTTCACGAAGCTGCCTTTGTTTCCGTCCCCCAATCGATGGAAGATCCCCTGTCCTGTTTCGAAATCAACCAGCGCGGTACCGAGATTGTGCTCGAAGCGGCCCGCAAAGCCGGGGTGGGGAGGGTGGTCCTCGCCTCGTCTGCGGCAGTCTATGGAGATTTGGAAACGATTCCACTCGAGGAACATTTCCCGCTGCGGCCTCTCTCCCCATATGCGGTATCCAAACGAGTGGACGAACTCTACGCTGAAATGTACACCCGCTCCTTCGGCCTGGATGTCGTCGCCCTGCGCTACTTCAACGTCTATGGGCCGCGCCAACGCCCCGATAGCATGTACGCCGCTGCCGTGCCGATCTTTGCCCGCCGCCTGCTGGATGGCAAGGCCGTCACCATCTACGGCGACGGTGGCCAGACCCGCGACCTGGTCTACGTCGGCGACATTGTCCGCGCCAATCTGGCCGCCTCCCGGCATCCTGCCGCGCCGGGGCAGGTCTTCAATGTCTGCACCGGCGACGAAATCCGCGTGCTTGACCTGGTCAACACCCTGATGAACCTGTTCCCACAGGCCTCCGCGCCCCAATTTGCCTCGCCCCGTTCCGGCGATATCTACCGCTCGGTGGGCAGTCCCCAAAAAGCTGCCGAAGTGCTCGGTTTTAAGACTCAAACCAGCCTGGCGGAAGGGCTGAAGGCGGTGGTTGATTGGATGAGAGAAAGTAATTAGCGATTGGTAAGTGGTAATTACCATTTACCACTTACTATTTACTCCCCATGCGCTTCCGAAATCGTTTCGTCCTGTTTGCAGATATTTTTCTCATCGCTGTTTCAGCCCTGGGCAGTTACATGCTGCGGCTTGAGCTGACCGAGGACTTCTTCCGTTTTTACCTGCAGGCCGGGTTGTGGCTGCTGGTGACTGCGCTGGTCGTCAAGCCGGTGGTTTATTATTCGTTTGGGTTGTATCGCCGCCTGTGGATGTATGCCAGCATCAGCGAACTGAAGCTGATCGCCGGGGCGGTGACCGCGGCTTCGGTTGTCGTTTCTGCGCTGAATGTGGCCCTGGCCTGGATGCAGATCATCGCGCCTGGGTTTTCGCGCTCTGCGTTGGCCATAGACTGGCTGCTCTCGCTTGTTTTTGTTGGCGGGACGCGTTTTGCCCTGCGTGCCCTGGCCGAATCGGCTGCGCCGCCCGCCCAGGGCAAGGGCAAGAAGATCCTGGTGGTCGGAGCAGGAGATGCCGGGGCGCTGGTGGTGAAGGAATTGCAGAAAAACCGCCAGATGAACATGGAAGTCCTCGGCTTTTTGGATGACGACCCCGCCAAGCAGAATCACTCGCTGCTGGGTGTGCCGGTTATTGGGAAATTACCCGACCTGGCTGCCGTACTTGAAAGCCATCCGGCGGATGAAGTCATCATTGCCATCCCGTCGGCGCCAGGGCGGGTGGTGCGCCTGGTGGCAGATGCGTGCCGTCTGAGGGGCGTCCCGTTCCGCACCATGCCGGGGATTTTTGAGCTGCTGGGCGGCAAAGTCAGCGTCAGCCGCCTGCGCGAAGTGGATATCACCGACCTGCTGCGGCGCGAGCCCATCCGTCTGTACGACGAAGCCATCGGGGCGACGATTGCCGGAAAAACGGTACTCGTCACCGGAGCGGGCGGGTCGATTGGCCGGGAGTTGAGCCGCCAAATCGCCAGGTGGAATCCCGTTAAACTGGTTTTACTCGGGCATGGGGAAAATTCCATTTTCGAAGCGTTGCTCGAACTCAATGCGGATTATCCCGCTCTGGAGCTGGTTCCCGTTATCGCTGACATCCGCGATGCTGGCAGGTTGGACGCCATCTTTGGCGAGCATCACCCGCAGGTGGTTTTTCACACTGCCGCGCACAAACACGTCCCGCTGATGGAGGCCAACCCCGCCGAAGCGATTACCAACAACGTTTTAGGCACGAAAAACCTGGTCGAAACGGCGGACAGGCACCGGGTCGAGCGCTTTGTGCTGATTTCCACCGACAAAGCCGTCGCCCCCTCCAACGTCTACGGCGCGACCAAGCGCATCGCCGAGATGATTGTGCTCGATGCGGCCCGGCGGACGGGCAAGCTCTTCACGGTTGTCCGCTTTGGCAACGTGCTGGGTAGCCGGGGCAGTATCATCCCCAAATTCAAGCACCAGATTGCGGCCGGCGGCCCGGTGACGATCACCCACCCCGATATGGAGCGTTTTTTCATGACCATCCCTGAGGCGGTTTACCTGGTGCTCCAGGCCTCGGCGTTTGGGCAGGGCGGCGAGCTGTTTGTGTTGAACATGGGCAAACAGGTGCGCATTTTGGACCTGGCCGAAGACCTGATTCGTCTTTCGGGGCTGGAGCCGGGCCGCGATGTGGAGATTGTCTTTACCGGCATCCGCCCCGGCGAAAAGCTGAGCGAAGTACTCTGGGAGCCTGGTACGCCGCTGGAAAAAACCGCCCACCCCGATATTTTCCGCATCGGCGATGGGCGCGATGATACGTCCGGGCTGGCCGCAGCAATCGAGCAACTTTCGTCGCTGGCGCAGGCCAACGACGGAGAAGGTATTTCCAAATTCCTGGATGAAACCGTGCCTGGAGCGCATATTCTTGGCACAAAAACTGACTTGATGGATGTGGTTTAAAACCCTTGGGACACGGAAAACACGGATTACACGGACTGCCCTTCGGGCGCACGGATAAATCTTTAAAAAATCCGTGTTTTTCCGTGTTTTCCGTGTAATCCGTGTCCAAAAAAGCGAGGCATTGTGCCCCAAGTTTCTTTGGACAAGTGGCGAGAATTTATTAGAAAACAGGGTAATCCCCACATCCTGCAAACGGCAGAGTGGGGCGAGTTAAAGTCGGCGTTTGGTTGGGATGTGGCGCGAGTGGTAAGTGGCGATTGGGGCGTGCAGATTTTGTTTCGCAAACTGCCGTTGGGGTTTACCGTGGGGTATATGCCAAAACCAGTGGATGGTAATTGGTTATTGGAAAATGGTAATTCCTTTTGGGCGGAAGTTGATACTGTTTGCAGGCAAAAACGAGCGGTATTTCTTAAAATTGAGCCCGATTGCTGGGATTCAGAGTTTACTATCCCAACCAATTACCAATTACCAATTACTATTTCCCCCCACAACATCCAACCGCCGCGCACGGTGATCGTCTCGCTTGAAGGAACCGATGATGAAATCCTCGCCCGCATGAAGCAAAAATGCCGCTATAACATGCGCCTGGCTGAGAAAAAGGAAGTCACCGTCCGCAGTTGGGATGACCTGGATGGGTTTCACCGGCTGATGACCGTTACCGGCGGGCGGGACGGATTCGGCGTCCACTCGCTGGACTATTATCGCAAAGCCTACGAGCTTTTCCACCCGACTGGGGTGGCCGACATCCTGGTGGCGGAGTTTGACTCCAGGCCGCTGGCCGCGCTGATGGTGTTTGCGCTCGGCAAACGCGCCTACTACCTGTACGGCGCATCCACCGACGAGGAGCGCAACCGGATGCCGACGTACCTGCTCCAGTGGCGGGCGATGCAGTGGGCGCGCGAGCGCGGCTGCACCGAATACGACCTGTGGGGCGTCCCGGACGAAGACGAGTCCACGCTCGAGGCGCAGTTCGAGAACCGCCACGAGGGGTTGTGGGGTGTGTATCGCTTCAAGCGCGGGTTTGGCGGGGAGGTCAAAAGAGCGGCGCAGGCGCTGGATCGGGTGTATCTGCCGCTGTTGTATCGTTTATATCTGTGGCGGGTGGGGGGTGGAGATTGAGTATGGACGGTCAGATATGGAATGAAGCGATCGCCAGGCTTCCCAATCCACACTTTCTCCAGTCGTACGAGTGGGGGCAGGTGAAGGCTGGCTATGGCTGGGAACCGATCTACCTGGCCTGGGATGGGAAACAGTGTGTAGTGGATAACCAGCCGTTGTTGCGCGGAATTGAAGATATCCAGGCTGCGGCGTTGGTGCTGAAAAAAAAGGTCATCTCGGGTGGGTTTTCTGCGCGGTTGTGTGTTTTGTATTGCCCGAAGGGGCCGAATCTCGACTGGAGCGATGAGCCGCTCCGAAAGCGGGTCCTGGCCGATTTGCAGAAATTCGCCCGTCAGCAGGGGGCGATTTTCCTGAAACTCGATCCTGACGTGGTGCTGGGAACCGGCATCCCGGGGAGTGAAAGCGAGGGAACGGAAGCAGGCGGCGAGGCCGTGAGGCGGGATTTGTCGTGCCGGGGTTGGCGCTATTCTGAGGAGCAGATCCAATTCAAAAACACGGTGTTACTGGATGTGGAGACATCTACAGAGGAAGAAATGCTGGCGCGTATGAAGCAAAAAACGCGCTATAACGTGCGCCTGGCGGCCAAAAAAGGCGTCACGGTGCGCGTAGGCACCAAGGAAGACTGGCCTTTGCTTTATCAGATGTACGCTGAAACGTCGCTGCGCGATGGGTTTGTGATCAGGGATGAGGAATATTACCGGGCGGTTTGGGAGCGGTTCAAGTGGAAGGTTGACGGTCAGAAGACTCCGGTGGCCGAGCCGTTGATCGCCGAGGTGGACGGCCAGGCGGTGGCGGCAGTCTTTCTGTTTGCGTTTGCGGGGCGGGCTTATTATGTCTATGGGATGAGCCGTGAGGCGCATCGCGAGTTGATGCCGAATTATTTGCTGCAGTGGGAGGCGATGCGCTGGGCCAGGGCGCATGGGTGCCGCCTGTATGACCTGTGGGGTGCGCCGGATGTGTTTGATGAGCATGATTCGATGTGGGGTGTGTTTCGCTTTAAGGAAGGGCTGGGTGGGTGCGTGGTACGCACGCTCGGCGCATGGGATTTTGTGCCCAATGCGCTCTGGTATGGCTTGTATACGCAGGTGATGCCGCGACTATTGGGTTTCTTGCGCTCGCGCGGGCAGGCGCGCACCAGGGAGAGGCTGGCCGGCTAGATTTTGTATCCGCGCGGATGATTTTGATGCTATACTGGTTTATCAACCTTAAGGAGGCGTTTAATGCAAATTGTGACTGATACGGGAATGGATATGTTTCTGCCGCCTGAGCTGTTGCCGGAGGTGGAGATTCATCTGGTGCGGCATACGATCACGCTGGATGGGAAAACCTATTTTAGCGGAGAGACGGTAACTTCGGCGGAACTGCAGGAGTTGTTGCTGCGCACGTCCAGTTTTCCGGTTACCTCGCAGCCCTCTGCAGGCGATTTTGCTGCGATGTATCGCGAGTTGGCCCGCACCGACCCCGATATCCTTTCGATCCAGATGTCCTCTGGGTTGAGCGGGACCTTGAACGCTGCCAAGGCGGGGGCCGAGATGGTGCCCGAGGCCAATGTGACGATTGTGGATACAAAAACCCTGTGCGCGGCGCTGGGCTGGCAGGTGGCGGCCGCTGGCCGGGCGCTTAAGGCGGGTTGGTCGAAGGAAAGAATCGTGGCGCTGATCGAGCGGATTGGTGCCGCCAGTGAGAGTATTTATACGCTGGATGATCTCAAATACTTGATTCATGGCGGGCGGATCAGCCACATGAAAGGGTTGCTGGCTTCGTTGTTAAAAATCCGCCCGCTGATTGGCGTGGAGAAGGTTGGCGGCACTTATTCCCAACTCGGGATGGCTCGCACCTTTGACCAGGCTTTGCAGGGGTTGGTGGATCTTATGCTCAAGCAGCACCAGCCGGGCAGCGAACTGCGTGTGCAGGTGCTGCATTCCTATCACCCCACGGCCGCAGAGCACCTGGTGGAGATGATTGACCAGAAATTCAAGTGCACCTGGATGCCTGTGCATTTGATGTCGCCGGCTCTGGCAGCGCATACCGGGCCGACGATGGTCGGGGTGGCGTACGCGCCGCTCTCCGTCTTTGCGGATGTGCCCTGACGGTTTGGCCGGGCATTACCTGACTTTGTAATCAAATACAAACAGGAGATGGGTATGAATCAAATTCCACGTGTCCATTTTGCGCATTTGCCCACCGCAGTGGAGGAAATGCCGCGCCTCTCGGCTGCGCTGGGCGGCCCGAAACTGTTGATCAAACGCGATGATATGACAGGACTGGCTTTTGGCGGCAATAAAACCCGGAAGTTGGAGTTTCTCGTGGCGGAGGCCAGGGCGCAGGGCGCCTGTATGCTGATTACCGGGGGCGCGATGCAGTCGAATCATTGCCGTCAGACGGCTGCAGCTGCCGCCCGCTTCGGGATGGAATGTATCCTGGTACTGGCTGGCTCCCACCAGGATCAGCCTTCGGCAAATCTGATGCTTGATTTTCTGTTCGATGCGGATGTCGTCTGGGTGGAACAGCGCGAAGAGCGCGATGCCAAACTGCGCGAGATTTACGAAACCGCGCAGAAATCTGATTGCAAGCCGTATCTGGTGCCATATGGCGGCAGCAGTCCAACCGGGGCTCTAGGCTATGCTTTTGCGATTCAGGAACTGATGCAGCAGGGAGTACAGCCCGATTGGATCGTTTTCGGCACTTCCAGTGGCGGGACACATGCCGGACTGGTGCTGGGGCAGCGGGTGTTTGGCTTTCAAGGCAACGTGTTGGGCATCAGCATTGATGAACCGGCGGCCAGGCTGAAGGAACATGTTGCCGCGCTGGCTTCTGAAGCCAGTTTCAAGCTCGGGGAACCGCACGTGTTTTCTCCGCAGGATGTCTTTGCCAGTGATGAATACTGCCAGGCTGGGTATGGCGTCTTCGGCGCGGGGGAACGCGAAGCCATCACCCTTTTTGCACAAAAAGAAGGCATTCTGCTCGACCCGGTCTATACCGGCCGCGCGGCGGCGGGCCTGATCAACCTGATCCGCAACGGGTTTTTCAAAAAGGATGATACGATCTTGTTTTGGAATACTGGCGGACAACCCGCGCTGTTTGCCGAGCAATACCAGTCGGCGGTGTTGGGATAATCAAGAACTCCGGGAGATGGAAATTCCCGGAGTTCTTTTACAGTTGGGCGGTTGATCTGGAGAAAATTGACCGCAATTTCGGACGAGATGTTCACTACCCCAGGCTCGCCAAAGAAAGTACAATAACCCACTTGCCCGGACAGGGCAAAATCCCAACCAGAAAATGGAAAAATGGATGAAAAGAATCACTTGGCTGATTTTCCTCGTATTGAGCCTCTTGGGACTAAGCTGTCAGGCTGCCCTGCTATCGCCGACCCCGATCCCAGACGCGCCTCTGGCTACCGCCCTGCCAGACAGCCTGCCCACAGCCAGCGCGCCGGCTCCATCGCCGCTGCCCACGCTCCAGCCAACTGCAGTTCCCACAGAAATTGCCATTAACGGGGCCGATAGCCTGAATGACCCGTATTATCCCCAAATGGGCAATGGCGGCTACGACGTTCTGCATTACACCCTCGACCTGAGCGTGGATGTGGCCAACAACGAAATCCGCGGCTCTGCCACGCTGGAGGCGCTGACAACGGCTGCCCTGACCTCCTTCAACCTGGATTTCCATGGCTTGCAAGTCAGCGCGGTAACGGTCAACGACGCCCCGGCGGCTTTTTCCCGTCAAAATGACGAATTGATCATCACGCCGGATACTCCCCTCGCGCGCGATACACGCTTCACGACCCGCATCGAATACAGCGGCCGGCCGCAGCCTGTGGACGACGCTGCCTCTCCTGGTGAGCCGGTCGGTTGGTTTGCGGACGCCGGGATTTATGTCCTTAGCGAATCAGCCGGAGCCATGAGTTGGTACCCGGTCGACAACCACCCGCTCGACAAGGCAACGTACACCTTTCGCATTACCGCCCCCAAACAATTTAGCGTCGCTGCCAACGGTTTGCTGATTTCGGAACAGATCACGGGCGCGATGAAAACCACCGTTTGGGAAACATCCCATCCGCTGGCAAGCTATCTGACTACGCTGGTGATTGGTCACTACAACCTGGTCACCGAAACCGGCCCGAACGGGCTGCCCATTCTGAACTATTTCCCGCCGGATGCCGGAGGTGACGTTACCAGCGCGTTCAAGCCCACCAGCGAAATGCTCTCGTATTACAGCCAGGTTTTTGGGCCATATCCTTTTGAGTCATATGGGGCCATCGTATTGCCCATCGAATATGGTTTCGCGCTCGAAACCCAGACGCGCTCGATTTTTACAACGGATTTTGTTGATGAGGTGACTGTCGCGCACGAACTTGCGCATCAATGGTTTGGCAACAGCGTCAGCCTGACTACCTGGAAAGACATCTGGTTGAATGAGGGATTTGCCACCTATGCCGAGGCGTTATGGATTGAGCATACCGAGGGCAAAGCCGCCGGCGACGCATACATGCAGGATATTTATGCAAATGCCAGCCAGCATCATCTGGCCGCGCCTGAGGACCCGGCTGTCAGAAATCTTTTTGCCGATTCGGTCTATTTGCGGGGCGGGTGCGTCCTGTATGCCCTGCGCTTGAAAGTAGGTGATGAACTCTTTTTCAAGATTCTGCGGGACTATTATTCCCGCTACCAGGGCGGCAATGCCAGGACCGAGGATTTTATCGCCGTGGCTGAAACTGTCAGTGGGCAGGATTTGGGTGCCTTTTTCGACGAATGGCTCAATTCTGACCAGGTGCCCGCCTTGCCGGGTCAATAACTTCTCGGCATGGAACCAAAAGCAAGCAAAGGGAGGCCGCCAGTCTGGCGCGGCCTCCCTTTGTATTGTTTAACCCCGGGTTGCCCCGGAAATCCCCGTTACTGGGCGGGCGCGGCGATTGCCATGACGCGGAACCCCCGGCTGTACCACTGACCGTTAATTTCGGCATCGTTGCGGTACGAGACGCTGGCCAATCCCTTGTTGGCGCTCCATGATCCTCCGCGCAGGGCGATCCAGCCCCGTTTGCGGTCGCGGAAATTGGCCTGCCATTCCCACACGTTGCCGCTCATATCCATCAGTTCGTAAGGTTCGCTTTTGCCGGGCGGATACATCCAGACCGGTGTGGTGCGGTTGATGTCGCTTTCACGAGTGCTGGCGCAGAAAGTGATGTCCAGGCCTTCTTTGAGCATACCCCAGGCGTATCGTCCGTCCCTTTCGCCGCCGGCAGCCAGGCTCCATTCCTGCTCGGTGGGCAGGCGGATGGTCTCGGGTTGGGGCAGGCCCTGGCGGCTTTCTTCGAGTTTTGCCCAATTTGCCTGCAGCCATTTGCAGTAGGCGTTGGCTTCGTACCAGGAGATCCCTACGACCGGGGCATTTTTGCGGTTGGAGCCGAAGCGCGGGTCATTCCAGTAGCGTGGAAAAACCTTGTGGCGTTCATCCCAGTTTTCTTTGAGCCATTCAAATCCCAGGCTGCCCCAATCGCCGAGCGGGGTGAAGTGGAATTCGGGTTCGGCAAATTTCAGGAAGCCGCTCCAGTGCTGCTCATCGTGGAAATCTTCTGCTTCTAGGAAACGCTGGTATTGGCCGTTGGTGACCGGATAGCGCGCCATCAGGAAGCCCGGCCCGCCAGGATTTGCGATCGGGACGAAGCTGGGCAGGTCGGAGGGCGTCCAAAGTTCGTCGAGGACATCGGCTATGTCGGCGCGGGTGCCAGGTTTGAGACGGGTGTCGATGGCGGCCTGCCGGAGCAGGTTTTCAAGTTCTTCGCGCACCCCGCCGTCGAGATGGCCGCCCATATCGCGAGCCAGGTGACCGGCCATGCTCAGGCGTCGGAGCCATTTGGGGCGGCCGCGCATTTTCGAATCGGCGTTGTTAATCAGCCGGAGGATGATTTCGCTGCGCAGGCTGTCAAATTCTCCACGCCGCGCGCCGGCAAACAGGATGACCTGTTCCCACCACGGGTCTTCAATGTGCTCAATGATAGTATTGACGGCGCCACTGCGGTTAATTAATTCGGTGGCAGCCAGGAATTCGGCAAAGCTTTGGTGGATAAAGGCATAGGTGGCCGGTTGCTGTTCGGAAGCTGCAGTGACTTCGGCCAGCAGGCCGCTGCGTTCGTGGGTATTAATCAGGAAGCCTTCGGCAAACATTTCGGCAAGTTCGCTGTCTTTAACGCGTTCTTTTTGCATGAAATATTCGCTCAAGACCCGCTTGGCGGTTTCTGAGTCAACTTCATATTGTTTGGCAATGGTGTGCATGTAATAGGCCAGGTGGCGCAGCCGGCGGTATTTGTATTCCACCGATTCGTCAATGTTGCGATACTTTTTCTGGGTGCCGTCTTCAAGCCCCAGTTCCTTGGCGGCGGTGACTTCCCCTTTGGATGCATGCCAGTGGCCCAGCAGCAGGGTTACAATTTCATCGAGGACGTCGACCCGGCGTTCGGGTAGTTTGGCCTTATTGTATTTATAGACCTGTACCAGGGCTGAGCAGAACAAGGGGATGGAAGCGATGCTGTTCAGATCGCTGGAATTGAGAATGCTGTTGGGAAGTTCCTGGACGGCAGTTTTGCGTTCCTGCTCATCCTCCCAGGGCATGACGGTCAGGATATTTTCGATCAGCTGGCGGATGCCCCGGGCATTGAGCGGGGTGACTTCGGCACGGGATAATTGGGCGCCTCGTAAGGCGGTTTCTTCGTCTTTGCCATATCCCCCCGGGCGGGAGCTGATTCCGAAATAATTGCGTTCTTTGAAGCGCTGGATCAGGGCGTTGATGTGCTGGGCGACGATGTCGCGTCCATGGGCGACTTCATCCAGCCCGTCAAAAAGCACCAGGCAGTCACCTTCTTCGAGCCGCCGGCTGAAGAAATCGGGAGTCAGTTCCATGTATTCGCCATTTTGATAGCGATTTTTGAGATATTCGAGCACAGCCCCCGGCGCAGGGTCTGAAAATTGCTGCCCGGCCTGGCTGTTGAGGAACTCGCCAAAATTGCGAAGCCGGATGAAGACGGGGAAGAGCGCCTTGCCCTTCCAGCCGAGGTCTTCGGCAGCTCGGCCCTCTGCGAAGGCCAGTGCGGCGCGGCGTAGCAGGGTGGTTTTTCCGCTGCCCGGTCGGCCGATCAGGACGAAGGAGTTGTAGCGGGTCATCAGCTCGGTCAGGCCGACCGGGCGGGTTTTTTCCTCGTTTTCGCGCACTTTGTCATCCGGGCTGCGCAGAATGCTTTCCATTTTTTTGCGAGCCAGTTCTTCGGCGCGTTTATCCTGCAAGAGCAATGGAACAAAGATTTCCTTAAGCCGGTAACTTCGTCCATCGTCTACACGGTGCCGGATCATGGGGAGCATAAGGCGGCCCCAATCTTTACGCCCCAACGCCAGGTATTTATCCAACGCTTCTTCATCCCTGTCCGTCAGGCGGCGCTGGGTTTTGATGATTTTTACATAGCTGGCAATGGCCCGGGTGTTTTCAACCATCCGCTCCATCTCCAGTGCAACTTCTTCAAGCAGGCCGCGCTGATCGATGGAGTCGGCATAGGCGATCAGCGGTTGGTAAAATTCGCGTTCGGCCAAATTCTTGCGCAAATACGCCAGGTAGACGGACAGCCACTCGCGATCCGAATCAGATAAATTCAGGCCGGTTAACAGGGAGACGGGGATTTTTCTGGGCTCGGGCCGCGCCATCGAAACCGCGGTTGCCACCAGCAAGCGCTGGATATCATCCTTTAGGCCGGTCAGATTAAGCGTGGCGCGAATCATTGGATATTGGCCACTGTCGTTGGCGCGCATCTCGTCCAGGGCCGCCAGCGTGGCATTGACCCATTCATCCTGGGCTTTGGCCTGGTCATAATCGCGGGTCAGGCGCGCCTGGAATACCTCGAGCCCTTTTTTAAGGGCCGGTTCGACAATTGCTTTGTTGGCCAGGATTTTGACCACTTCGGTTACCGCAATAGCAAATATGGCTGGTTCAAGAACCATGGGGTCTACTCCCGTCAGTCGGATTTCTTGTAGCGATTATACAACGCCATTGAAAAGCTGGTAGAACGAAATCCGCCGTTCTCTCTGGGCCTTTGTTCCCAACTCTGGCGCATGGTGCTTTTGGCCCTTACACAATTCCAAAGTGGAAAAGCTTGCCATAATCGATGAATTCGTTTAAACTGACTGCTAGTGCATTGACTGAGCGGGGTTAAAGACGTTTCCATCAGCATTTGTTTGAATATATCGCGGATCATTTGTCAGATGACCGGGAGGTTGCATCCCGGCGCGGTTGCAGCAGCTTGAAAAGTTTGTCACTCTGAAAGGAAGGCTCTCATGCTTGACCCAACCCAGCTGCCTCTTTTGCTTTCCATCCTGGACTTTTTGTTTGACGAGGGGCATAAAATCCTGCAGGAGAGACGCGAAAAACGACAGTCTGAGCGCCAAAAAACAGGCCTCCCGACGCCGGATGTTCAGCCGCGGGAGAATGCGCCGGGTGCGGAGATTCAGCCGGTGGCGGCGAAAAATCTGACAGTCAAGGCGGACCTTTTGAAACTGCCGGTGGCTGATGGGGCCTGGATTCAATATGAACAGGAATTGGCTCACACTCTGCATTTGATGGAAATTTATGCCCGCAATTATCGCCTGGCCCAGACTCAGGTGGCCAAGTGGGGTGAAGCGCTGGTTCCGCCAATTGTTTTGAACAACTTAAACGAGGCCGAAAACGGGCTGGCCATGACGCAGCGCCGGGCGCAAGAAATTTTGACCAAATTATATGAACGTCCGGTTGACATTGGGGCCGATGATTCAGCTGGGTTAACTGCTCAGTAACGGAATCAGGGTTGCCGGCAGGAGAAACTGGAATGGATTCGAATGAAGAAAGCGCCCATCTACGGCGGTTGATTGATCAGCATCAAAATAATCTTTATCATCTGGAAGAAATGCTGGCACTGCATGGGACTGAAAAGCCGCTGCATTTACTCAATAGCCTGACGATTGAACGTGAGACGCTGGCGAAAAATCAGAAAAAGCTGGAGCAGCTCCTTGCTTCGGATGAAAAGGACAAAACACCTGGCCTGGCGCGAATCAGTAATTTGCCGCGGCGTAGTTTTTTTGTTGGCAGGCAGGAAGAACAGCGCGATATCCTGCTTTCGCTGCGGCCCGAGAGCCGCACATTTTTGGTGGGGATTGAGGGCTTGGGTGGGGTGGGGAAATCGGCCCTGGCGAACGAGGTTGGGTATGCATGCCTGGAAGAGGGAATTTTTCAGGCGGCCATCTGGATCTCAGCCAAGGAAAATTCTTTGACTTTGAGCAAAATTGAAACACAGGTGCCCGACATCAAAACCCTGGCGGATATTTTTCTGACCATTGGGGAAACGCTGGGGTATGCCACGATTGGTAATTTGAAATTTGAGGAGCAGCGCAAGAAGGTCTACAACCTGCTGGCAGGGCAATCGACGTTGTTGATTATAGACAACCTCGAATCGTTGCCGGCCTTCGAACAGGCAGAAATCCTGGTCTTTTTGCGAAAAACGCCGCTATCGGTCAAGGCGCTCATTACCTCGCGCGAGCGCATTCCCGATGGCCATACGGTGCGTCTGCGGGGTCTTTCGCCCGAGGAAAGCCTCAGCCTGCTTACCTGGGATGCGCACCAGAAGAACATTTTCCTATCCGCCGGACAGCAGAAGAAACTGATTGAATTGACCGGCGGTTCTCCGCTGGCCATGTTGTGGGTGCAGGGCCAGGTGGCTGTCTTCGGTTATTCCATTGACCATGTTTTGGATCGCCTGTATCTGGATACGGCTCTCCCGCTGCTTCAATATTGTTTCAATCACAGCTGGGAACTGCTACAGCAGCCTGCGCCCCGGCAGATTCTGCTCAGCCTGGCTTTGCATGCCGATATCGCCTCGCGCCAGGCGATTAAGGCTGTCAGCGACCTGGATGATGAGCACTGCGACGAAGCGATCAGCGAGCTGGTGCAATTATCCCTGATCTATCACGAAGCAGATAAAGACTATTTTGGTCTGCTGCCCCTGACACGGCGTTACCTGCGGGCCCATTTTGCAAAAAATCGCGCCTTTATTTCCGCCGCGGAATGGCGCATGGCTCAATATTATGCAGACCTGGTGGCGCAAAACAGCTCTTTCCAAAACTGGCGGGAATATTCCCAATTGCTGCTGGATCGCAACAATATCTTGACGGCCGCGCAATGGTGTTACAAAACGTTACGGAAAAATTTTATCGAAACTCCGCGCGCGCTGACCGCCCGGGGTGAAAAGATCGCCAAATTGTTGATTCATGTTGGTATGCAGTTTGGTTCCGTTTTATGGCAACGCGCTTTCTGGTACGACCGCTTGACCCTGGCTCACGCCGCTCTGGAAGCGTCCCGATTAGTCAACGACTGGAACGCGGTTAGCAGTCTGTCTCGCAACATTGCCTGGATCTACTATTATCAGGGTGACAATCTGCGCGCCCTGCATTGGGCCGAAAGTTCACTTGCGGCGGTTCGCGAGACTGGCGACCCCATGCTGGTTGCAGCTGCCCAGCGCCTGCTTGGTACCGTGGAAACCCGCCTCGCGCATTGGGAGCGTGCCGAGCAACTCCTGCTGGAGGTGCTGGCCGTCAGCAGTGCGCACCTGGCCACAGATGATTACGCTTATTACAGCCTGGGCTTCGCGCAAAATGGCATGGGCGACCTTGAATATGAACGCAACAACCTGCCTGCCGCTACCGCCTGGTATGACAGGGCTCTCGAGACCTGGCGGTCTCCCGAGCGGCAGGATCCGATCCGTCATATCTCTTACAGCCTGAACGGGTTGGGGAAGATTGCCCTGCAGCAAAAAAACCTGCAGGCCGCCCAAGGCTATTTTACCGATAGCGTGCAGGCTGCCGAGCAATATGGCCGGCTCGATGAATTGGCGCGGGGAAAATTGGGGCTCGCGAGCGTCCTGCTTGACTCTAATGGTGATTTAAGAACCGGCGTTGTCCTTGTCAACGAAGCGCTCGAGATTTTTAACAAACAGGGCATGCAGCACGAAATTTCCCAGGCGCAGGACAAGCTGGACCAGTTGCACCAGCGGCTGGCAGCCCGGTAACCGGCGCAAGTCCATGGGCATACAATTCCAAGAACTGAACTCCAGGTTTGAAACGTTGAGCGCCGGGCTTTTTGCAGCCTGCCCAGCGATTGAAACGGAAATCTTCCTTTCCAGTCTGCTTCAGCAAATTCGTCTCCAGGCTGATGATTTGATCCTGTATGATGCAGTTACAGGGGCGATGAACCTGCGTGCTGAAAACTGGTTCATCGCCCAGGCCCAGATCCAGGCGGTCGCCAAAGTGGATCTCTATGATATGCGCCAGGCCAACCGGGTTTTTGGCCAGGCCCGGGTGGATCAGGAATTGCGCCGCCTGGCGTTCCTGTTCCGCTCGGTTTTGCCAGAGCGGGATGGATATTACGTCCGGCGCTCGGCTGGCAGCGATGAATACAAGCTTATTTCCACCAAAAAGCCTGAGAAAGAATTGGCCAGAGTCCTCTCCCAGCTGTACCAAAAAGATCAGGCCGAATCTCTGTTTCAATGGGATTTTGGAGTTGGCCCGACTTATGAAAGGGCTGAGAAAGAACTGATTGCGATCCGGAAAAAAAACCGCCCGCAGGTGATCCGCCAAACGAGGCTGGATAGTCACTCCGAGATTCCCCGTTACATCCAACAACAGGAATATCAGGTCAACTGGCAGGATTTTTCACGACCTTATGACGAACTATCTGCGCGGTTGGAGACTTTGGCTTTGGAGCCGGGCCACCTGGCCGAATTGCAGATGCAAATTTCCCTTCTGCGTGATTTTGTCGGACGGCTGGCGATTCAGGATGAACTGACGGGAACTCTTAATGCGCTCGGGAAAAAATGGGCCCTGCAGGCCGGTGACTTCTCGGTAAAAAGCGTGGCTCTGACCGACATGTTGGATATGCATGAGGCTAATCTCCAGTTTGGAGATCAGGCGGTGGATGTCGATATCCAGAGGTTTGGCAGGCTCCTGCTGGATGAGTTCAAGAGCGAGGCTGGTTTTCTCGTTGTTCGTTCCGCATGGGCCGGGGATGAATTCCAGATTGTCTCCTCCCAGCTGGCGCCGGAGCAGCTCGCCCGGCGTTTTGAGGCTATTCATCGCCAGGATATATCGCGCGGATTGTTGAAGTGGAGCTACGGGGTTGGGGAAAATGAAAGCGAGGCTCACAATCAGTTATACCGCCACCGGGTGACCGGCGCAGGCGAGCATTTTACAGCTGGAGAATCGCAACCGGCTGGTCCGGCATTCTTCCTGGTTGCCCGCCCCCAGCCTGCAGAGTATGACCGTCTGCTTCATTTTGCCAACGAAATTGCCGGCATCTGCTCTGGAACGGTGATCACTGACCTGCATTTCACCCTGCAATCCATGCGGAATGTACAAGATCTTGAAGCATTGAGAATTCAACTGCGTGATTATTGTGCCGGCCTTCCGGTTTTCAGCGTGGAAATTGCCAATGTGGCCCGGGTCAACCTCAATCACCAGCCCGGGCGGATCTGGTTCATGTTGCAAAAAACCCCGGTCCTGACCAGGGTGTATGAGTTTGTTGCCGGCCTTTCCCGTCAGATGGGATTCAGCCCATACCCTTACCCGGTGGGAGAGTGGAAGCCGCATGTCAAGGGAGTCCTCCTTTCGAGCGACTCGCCCCCGACCACTGCTCATCCCATTTTCCACCAGGTGCAACTTTCGTTCCTGGTTGACCATTTGGAATTGACCGCCCAGGTCGGGGCTGATCAGTGGCAATTCGTTGAACGGTTTGATTTTAACAACAAAACGGGGTCAGCCTTGTAAGGCGGCCCCGTTTTGTTGATGAGTGATGGATTTTCTACGGCAGGTTAACTGCCTGGCTGACGGGATGTCCCGGCTGGATCAGGTTTCCAGGGCCAGGCCACACACGCCCCGATTTCAGGAAAAACGACCAGGTCGGCCTTGCCTTTCAGGACGAAAGTGATGACCTCCACTCCGGTGAGCAGGCTTTTGGCTGTTTCGAGCGTCTGCCCGGAAACACTGACATCGTCCACCAACAGGACTCGCTTGAGTGGGGCAGCCAGTGAAAATGGCTGGAGCAGCTGTGGAGCCGGGCGTTGCGGGCTGTTATCGGCGGCTCGATAATTGATTTCCACCAGACTGAGCGAACATCCCAGCCGGTAGGCCAGCAGACTGGCGGGGACGATGCCGCCAGTGGCAATGCCGATTACGTGGTCAACCGCTGGGAGCTGGATCTGGTTGATTCGGCGAGTGATTTCCAGAAAATCCAGGGCAATTTTATCCATGCGAAGAGCCGACCCGCCGGGTGAACCAGGTGTGGATCAGGATGAGGATGATCAGTCCGGGCCAGGCATTTCCCAGTCCTGCCAGCCAGGCGCCGAGTGAGAAACTGCCCATCAGGTAGGTTACCAATCCGCTGCCCAGCCTGGCCAGCCCAAAGGCTGCCGGAGCTGCCCAGAAGTGGGTCTGTTTTTTGTGATTCAGAGAAACCAGCGTGGCTGAGAAGATGACCAGTTCAACACTCAGGGCGGGGGCGATGGCCAGTGTGGGCTGGCCCGTCAGCAAATAGTTCAAATAGGGGGCTATCAGCCCGGAGGCAACGCTGACGAGCGGGTGAGACAGGAATACAGCTGCCAGCGGGGCGTAAAAAATGGGCAGCAGGCGGGCGCCCAGCGGCGTTTTCCCTGTCAGCGGGATGAAATGTACCAGGAATGGCAGCAGGATCATGAGCGTCACGGTGATGAAGGTGGCGGGCACCTGCACAAGCAGGTTTTTCTTCTGGGTCGAGGTTGAGTTAAGCATTTTTCTCCACTTGATTTGGGTTGGCGAGAGATGAAGACGCCGCGGTTTGATCTTTCGTTTTTCCCCATTGGTTTGGTTTGAGGCGCCATGGGTTGAAGCCCTGCGCGGTTGGTTTTGCCTGTCGTTATTCTATGACATCGGCCAGGGTGGTGCTTTCCAATTTATTGGAGACGTAGTCACGGATATCCCGGAATACATTGGTCAGTTTATGTTCCTTTTCGATCGGCGTGGACTCATAGAAATTCTCGCTGACCGATTCTGTCGGGGCCAGGGCGCCATCGAACAGGCGGACGACTTCTGCCAGACTGATTTGATGCGGCGGCTTGGCGAGTGTATAACCGCCATGCTGGCCCTTGGCGCTGCGCAAAAAGCGCGCGCGTTTTAACGCGAGCATTAGTTGCTCCAAAAATTTTGGCGGAATTCCCTGGGCTTTGGCGATGGTTTCGATGGATACATACTCATCCATGGGCTGTCTGGCGAGAAATACCAAGGCTAAAAGGGCATATTCACTGCGCGCTGTGAGTTTCATAATTTCTACCGAGATGAATTAAGCTGTTGGGAGTATAGTATAAAAAGTCAGCTTGTCAAGTTGGCCGGGTCCCTAGGGCAGGGGGGTGATCTTGGCTCTAGGGGATGGGAGTTTCGGTCAGGTTGGTGGTTTCAGGAATATCCAAATTCGGAGTGGCGGTTTCAGTGGGGCGTTCCTCCCGCGGCTTTCTGGTTCTGGTCGGCGAAGGAGGGGGCGGAGGAATGTAAACCGCGGTCCAGGTGGGCAGGCTGGTGGCGCTGGGAGTGGCACTGGCTGGGATTGTGGGGGTGCCTGATGGCGTATTCATGACTGTGGGGGTCAGCGTGGCTGGTTCGCTGGCGCTGGGGCTGGGTTCCAGGGTGGGGGTGGATGAGACGCTGGCGGCGGTGGCGGTGGTTATGCTGGTGGGTTGGGCCGTTGTTGCGAACAGGGGCTCAAACAGGCTGGAAATGGCCGTGGCTACCGGGTTTTCGGGGGTGTGTTGGGAGGTTGCCTGGGCTGGCAGGGTAGGTGCGCCCACCTGGTTGAGAATTTGGTTGGCAGGTTGGATGATTTCGGCCGGGAGGTTTTCGCCAACCAACTGCGCGGCCTGGCTGGTCAGGGGGTTGGGGGGGAAGGTGCCCAGTCCGCCGGTCACGATCAGGGTGGATGTGGTCGTGGTGATGAATAGTAAACGCGCCATCGTGCGTTGATGGTAGCTGCGCGTGCTGTTATGGTGGGCCAGTCTTGGCCGGGGAGTGACTCCGTGACCAGGCATTTTGTCAGCTCTTCATTAGCTGAATACCGGCGGCCTTCAAGGCATTGATGACATGCAGGAACAATTTATAGCGAGCTGGTCCCATGAGCTCGGTGGATGGGATGAAAACGCGCACCTGGAATTCCACATAGCCCAGGTTTACATTTTCGCACACCACACTGCCCTCGTAATCTGGCAGGCGCACTTGCGGCTCGAAACTGGCGAGACAGTTGTGTAGCACGGTTGCGGCTTTTTCGAGATCTTCACTGCCTGGCACTGCAATGGGCAGGGTGATGCGGATCGCCGGGTTGACGGTCAAATTCGTGATAGTGTTGTCCATGACCGTCGAATTGTGCAGAACGATGCGTGAACCATCAAAGCTGTTCATATGAGTGGTGGTCAGGGTGATGTTGACGATGTCGCCTTCGTAGTCGCCGATGCTGACATATTGACCAATCTCGAAGGGTTTTGCGAAAAATATGGTGACACCCCCCACCAGGTCGGCGGCCAGGCGCTCGGAGCCGATCGCAAATGCGCCAGTGATGGCGGTGGCCAGAATCACCAGGGCGCCAGCGGCACCTGTGTAATCGAGTATGATTTTGGCCCCCCAGAGCAAAATCCCCAGCGAGACCAGGTTTGCGACAAAGTTGCTCCAGGTTGAACCCAGCAGGTGGTTGAGCGCGCGGCGTAGAACCAGGCCGGCGACGAAAGCGGCCAGGTAGGCTCCGAAGGCAATGGCAACCGCCACCAGTGCAGATTGGATGAAAGGTACCAGGTTTTCCATATGGACAGGGCTCCTTGGGCGTTTAAGTATGGAGTTATTTTACTTGGCTTTCAGGTCTATTTGAAAGCGAACCCATGTTCCAGCCCAACAAGGCGCAGGCTTTTCTGATTTTGCAATTGGCCATGTTCATACCCCCATTCAGCTTGTCAGGTTGACAATGAGTGCATCCTGTCAAAGAAAACTGATCCGGCGATAGGGAGAATGGCCGGATCAGGGTTGGAGTTGCGGGAGTCTTGAGTCCCTATTTCAGCTTGAAGTGTGAAACGAGCTCCTGCAAATTCTCGGCCAGGTTCAGCAAAGCAGCGGCAGAATGGGAGACATCCTCCATCTGAGCCGATACTTCCTCGGTGGAGGCGGAGACTTCTTGAATAGCTGCGCTGTTTTCCTGACTGACACTGGCAATATTCTCGATCGCCTGGGTCAACTCTGAAGAGTTGATCGTCATGTTCCCGGCGGCGGCGGAAGTAGCTTCGATGACGTTGGAGACAGTATCCACTGCATTGATCAGTTCGGCGGCTGCGGCGCGGACTTTTTTGGCAGCGCTGCCGGCTTCTTCAGCCTGGTGGTAGACTGATTCGACGGCCTGTAAGATGTTTTCGAGCGCTCCCCCGGCCGAATTGGCGCGCTGCACACCCGATTGCACTTCGCCAGCCGATTCTTTCATGGCGCTGACCGCTTCCTTGACCGTTTTCTGAATATTCTCAATCAAGGCTCCGATTTGTTTTGTAGCCAGGCTCGAACGTTCGGCCAGCTTGCGGACTTCATCTGCAACCACGCCAAAGCCGCGAGAAATATCTCCAAATTGCAACAGCTTTTGAGCGGGCATCCCGGTCTGGATAATGCCGGGTTGATCGTGGCGTGAAACACCCACGAACAGATAGGGTTGTCCGTTATCCTCCCGGGTCATCACGGGTTGAATCACCATCCCATTGGTTTGTGTAAGAAGCGCCCGGAATACATGCGCCTGTCCCTGATTAGTTTCGGGGAAACGGAAACCAATTGCATCTGGCTGGCTGGAGCTGACGATGACCCCATCGGCGTCCGAAATGCTTAATATCTCCACGTTCAGACGTTTCGATAGCTCGAACAACTCTGACGATTTCAGGATTTCACGGTTGCGATCAATGAGTTCGGCCAGCAGGATGGCCACGCTCGTGAGGTGAGTCTGGGCCAGTTTCTCGTTGGTTTGCCTGCCAGTGCCTTCAGTGCGGGCAGCTTCAATGGCAGCATTCAGCGCCAGCAGGTTGGTTTGCGAGGCGATTTCTTCAATGGTTTCCACGATGGCTTCAATTTCTTCTGAACGCAGCCCCATTTCGGTCACTTTTGTGGCCGATATATCCATTTTGCTGCGGATGGCTTCCATCCCAAGGATGGTTTGTTTCACCGTTTGGGCTCCGGCCCGTGACGATTGCGCAGACCCGGCTGAATCTTGCGCCACCGATTGGATATTCCCCGCCATCTGCTCAATGGCCTGGGTGATACTTAATGTGACCAGCGAAGCCTTGCTGGCGGCTCCCGCCTGTTCGCGGGTTCCCTGGTCCACTCCGGCGATGATGCTGTTCATCTGCTCCACTGCGCCGGCTGTTTTGGTGATGGCTGTTCCTTGCTGTGTGATGCCTTTTGTTACCTGCTGGATGGTATTGGCAATCTGGCGGGAAGCTTCCCCGGTTTGGCTGGAGGCTGAAGCCAGCTTTTGAGCTGCTGAAGAAAGATTATTCGCGCTCAGGTTGACCAATTTAAGCAGGGATTGCAGGCTAGCCACCATTTTGGCAAAGGCCAGGCCTAATTCGTCATCGGCGCCGCGCGGAACAACCTGCACGGTTAAGTCGCCATCTGCTATCCGGTTGGCGATGCCAGCCATCTCTTGCAGATATTTCACCGTACCATCCAGGCCTTTTCCTGCGATTCCGATTTCATCCGGCCGTTGGATCATCTCTTCCCAGACCTGCTCACGCACTTCCCAGTTCAGATTGCCATGCTGCATGTTCTTCAGCCCGGTTGCCATGGTTTCCACAGGCGTGCGGAGATTGTGCGAAAGGCTCAATCCCAGACCTGCTGCCAGGAGGATGCTTGCCAGCCCCACAACCACCAAACCTTGGGTGGCCCGGTGGAATGTCTCCAGGCTGGATTCCTGCGCCTGGCGGGCCAGGTCTTGCAGGATGGTGACCAGGCGATTGATTGACTGTTCGACCTCCTGCTGGCTGGTGAAGGCATCTCCGCCCACTACCCGGTGCAAGGTCGTTTGTGCCTGGCCATGGTTGGCGTTAGTCAGTACATCGTTGACGATGTGTTGATAATTGTTCCAGGCGACATCAAAATTGGCCAGCTCGGTCTTCTCCTCGGCACTCAGCAGGGGATTCTTCCTGTAAGCCGCGACAATTTCGTTGATGCGCACTACCTCCCCGGTGATGGTTGCTTCCACTTCGTTGTGTTGTTTGGAGATGACACTTGCAGGGTGGCAGCTGGCGCAATCCTGTCCGGCAGTAAAATTCGCCACAGAACGGCCATGCAGGTTGTTATTGGCCTGTGTAGCGTGACATACCAGGCAGCGGGTAGTGTCATTGGATAGCTGTCCGCTTGCCAAATGATGCGTCCCATTGGATTCGGCCACATGGCAATTTCCGCATTGTGGCAGCCCCTCGCTATTGATTGCGGTGTTTTTTGGTTCTGGAATCTGCAAATACAACTGCAAATTACTCTTGATTTGTCCCAGCAACGCCTTGGCCTCGCCCAGGCTCTGGATTGGGATGGTATGGTCGTAATATTGTGACACCATCCCCTGGTTCAGCCGGCTCATATCGAAATAGCTGAGCACAAGAGAAACCGTCAAAATCAGGATGATCAGGATAAAACTTCCGCCCAATTTGTAGCCTATCGGCAGTTTGCTCAACAAACGATTCATAAAACCGCTCTCCCGGTAAAAAAATCTCGATGATGACTTGTTCGCAACAAGAAATGCCAGCCGCACAAGATCGGGCCGGCCACAGAAATCTGCTTTTTTCCTTGTTTTATCATAATCAGCCCAGAGCCGGCTGACTGTAAAAGGGAACTGAAAAACCTGTAAATTTGAAATAAATCATGATGGAAAGCGACCGGATCCGTACCCGGCTTCCCGGCTCTGCGAATTTTGTGGTGGCGATCTGGCGATTGGATGGCTTCGATGTGCTTTCTTTTTTTATTTTCGATGATTTGGTATCTCCGTCGCCAACTCTGATATATAATTAAACGAGTTACCCAGCTTAAGGTTAAAAAATTTTACTGGTAGAAATGGACAGGCCGCCGTGGGATTTTCCCGAATACCGACACGGCTGCTGGGGTCATTTTTCCAGGTATTCGGGGGAGGAACCATGATATGACCAAGCTGTTTATTTCTTATTCGCGCAAAAACAAAGAGTTCGCGGGGAAACTGAATGCGTCGCTCAAGGATCTGGGATACGATTCCTGGATAGACTGGGATGACATCCCTCCGTCGGCGGATTGGTGGGATCAGATTCAAAAGGGAATTGAAGCGGCGGATTCTGTCATTTTCCTGATCAGCCCGGATTCGATTAAGTCGGAAGTTTGTGGGCGCGAGTTGGAACATGCGGTAAAAAATGGCAAGCGTATCCTGCCGGTGGTAGTTCGAGACGTCAGCCCGAGTGATGTTAATAGTGTGCTGGCCAGGCTGAACTGGGTTTTTTTCCGTGAGCAGGATGATTTTTCGTCAGCGCTGACCAAGCTTGAAGCGAGTATCAAGACAGATCTGGTCTGGGTGGAGGCGCATCGTCGTTTGCAGGTGAAGGCGCTGGAGTGGGAGAAGCGCCAAGACGCCAGCCTGCTGGTGCGTGGAAAAGATTTACAGGATGCCGAACATCAGCTGGCCCTCAACAGTTCCAAAGAGCCGGCGCCGACTGATTTGCAGCGCGAATATGTGCTGAAAAGCCGCCAGGCGGCTGATCGCCAGCGCCGGCTGGTGACGATGCTTTCGATTGCTGCCGCCGTGATCATGGCGGCACTGGCGGTGTTTGGCTTGATTCAGGCTGCGCTGGCTTCTGAACGCGCCATTATGGCGCGCAGCCGCGAACTGGCAGCACAGTCTATCACCCAGCGCGGTTCCAACTTTTCTGCAGCGCTGCTGTTGGGCGTGGAAGCGCAGACGCTCAAGGATCAGCCGCTTTCACGCGGGGTGCTGTGGGCTAATGATCAGACCAACCTGCACCTGATTCAATATCTGAAAGAGGATAGCTGGGTGCAGAGTGTTGCCGTCAGCCCGGATGGGAAAACCCTGGCTGCGGGCAGCAGCCTTGGCTCCATCACGCTTTGGGATCTGGAGACACGCCAGCCCCTGGGGGTATTGAGCACTGGAACCGACTCTGGTGGTGTGGAAAGTCTTGCTTTCAGCCCGGATGGCCGTCTGCTGGCTGCTGGTTCCTGGACGACGTCGAGCATTATGCTGTGGGATGTTTCTACGCGCCAATCCGTCGGGGAACCGATCCAGGCTGCAGTTTTGGGGAACGTGCTTTTCAGCCCGGATGGCCAAACCCTGGCCTGGCTACAATCGGAGGATTTTGAAAATTCGATCGTGTTCTGGAATGTGGAGACGGGTCAGATGGATGGAGAACCCATTCAGTTGGATTTGGATCCAAATAATCCGGATGTTAGTTTTACGATGACTTGTTTTGCCTTCAGCCCAGACGGCGCCATTCTGGCGTTGGGTGGTATGGATGGCACGGTCCAATTTTTGGATATGGAAACCCGCCAGCCGATCGTTTTGGAGGGGGAAGCGGTGACGGGCCATATTACGCTTGTAAAAAGTATAGCTTTCAGCCCGGATGGCCAGACCGTGGTGACAGGCAGCGAGGCCGGGGATCTGCTCTTTTGGAATGTGGGGCAGCCGCAACCGCTCAGTGGGTCGCTTAACGGGCATAATAGCACCGTCAATGCGCTTGATTTCAGCCCGGATGGTAAAACGGTTGTCTCGGCCAGCGAAGATGGCAGCCTGATCCTGTGGGACGCAGAGACATTCGCGCAATTGGATGCGCCTCTCCTGGGGCACGGCTCCTATATCAGCGATGTGGTTTTCAGCCCGGATGGCAGGTTCATCGCCTCGGGTGGCGGGGATGGCAATGTTATTTTGTGGAATGTGGAACCAGCCCAAACCATGCAGTTTAGCGGCGAAGTGAATTCCATTGCAATCAGCCCGGATGGAAAAACCCTGTTCATCCCGGTGGACGATACTAATTCGGATTCGTCCATATCAAATTTGGTGGATTTTGAGACACGTCAGCCGCTTTGTAGTGTGGAAGGAGAAGGGATTGCGGTGGGGGCTGCCTTCAGCCCCGATGGAATGTTCGTGGCATACATCGCTAATGCTTTGGATCAGCCGGAGATTCGCCTGATCAATGCATCTACCTGTCAGCCAGAGGGCGACCCTCTCCCCTCTTCTGCGGGGGATTTTTCTGCAATGTCTATCAGCCCGGATGGCAGGACTCTGGCTGTTTCGTACCTTGATGACGGTACCATTCAATTGTGGGATTTGGTCAGCCGTCAGCCGCTGGAGGATCCATTTGACGGCCAACATGGCATTATCTCCAGCCTGGCATTCAGCCCGGATGGCAACCTGCTGGCTACGGGGAGTGAGGAGGATGGCACGATTGTCCTTTGGGATGTGGCCAGCCTCCAGCCGGTTGGGGAGCCGCTCTTTGGGCAGCATGATGTTACCAGCCTGGCGTTTAGCCCGGATGGACAATCCCTGGCGTCGGGCAGCGTCGATACTACTGTATTTATCTGGGATGTGCAGCGGGCAGAACTGGTGTCACAATTAAATTCTTTCAAAGAGGTCACCAGCATGGCCTACAGCCCGGATGGCAAACTTTTGGCAGTAGGTCATCAGGAGGGTACGGTAATCCTGCTCGACCTGGAGACAGGCCAGGCCGTCAGCGCGCCGTTCAAACGACACACAGAAAAAGTCTCGGACCTGCTTTTCAGCCCGGATGGCAGGTACCTGGTTTCTGGTAGTGTGGATGGGCATGTCCAGTTTTGGAATAATGAGCTGAACACCTGGCTGGCTGCGGCCTGTCAGCGCGCCGGGCGCAACCTGTCCCGTCTGGAATGGGCCCAGTTCGGGTTCACGGAGGACTATCACGCCACTTGCCCGCAGTGGCCGCTGGAATCAGAGTAAAGGAAATCCCCCCAGGCTCCCCGAGATCGCTTCGGGGAGCTTTTTAATTCCTTGCGTTCCTGCAAAATATGGGTATACTTCCTTTTTTCCCCAACCGGCGGGGAAAAAGAAGCTTTTTCATGTGCTAGTTTTTGGAGAACTGAAAAATGGCCCCAAACACCCTTGCTCGCAATAACGTTCACATCTCAGGGCGGGGGACCCAGCCCATGCTCTTTGGGCACGGCTTTGGCTGTGACCAACGCTTCTGGAGGCTGGTCGCTCCGGCATTTGAAGATCATTATCGTGTCATCCTGTTTGATTATGTCGGCTCTGGCAAATCTGACCGGGACGCTTACAGTTTCACGCGCTACAGCAGCCTGTCTGGCTATGCCCAGGACGTTCTCGAGATTTGCACGGAGTTGGAGCTCAAGAATCCGATCTTTGTCGGGCATTCCGTCTCCAGCATGATTGGGATATTGGCCTCTCTTCAAGCCCCGGGGCTGTTCCAGCAGCTGATCTTGCTTGGCGCTTCCCCCTGTTACTTCAATGACCTGCCGCATTATGCCGGCGGCTACCAGCGCTCAGACCTTGAAGGGCTGCTGGGCATGATGGAGCACAATTACCTGGGCTGGGCCAATTACGTTGCCCCGGTTGCCATGAAAAACCCGGAGCGGCCCGAACTTGCGCTCGAATTGGAAGCCAGCTTTTGCGCCACGGATCATGAGATCATGTACCAGTTCGCAGAGATCACCTTCCTCTCGGATGTGCGCGAGGTTCTGCCCCGTGTCCAGACTCCCGCGCTCATCATGCAACCGGCCGAAGATGCCTTCGTCCCACTGCCTGTTGCCGAATATCTGCACCAGCACCTGGCAGGCAGTCAGGTGAAATACATGCAGGCCACCGGCCACTTTCCCCATCTCAGCTATCCCGTGGAAACCATTCAAATCATTCAACAGCACCTGGATTCTCTCTGATCACTGGTATGGATGACGACCTGAACCGTGCGCCGTGTGGATATCTATCCCTGGATCAGGCCGGGGTGATTTGGGCTATCAATGCCACTCTGGAAGCATGGCTAGGCTATCCGGCGCAGGAACTGCTCGGGCAACCTGTCGATTCGATCCTTCCGGTAGCCAGCCGCATGTTATATCAATCCTATTTCACGCCGCTCCTGATCTCGCATGGCCAGGTCGAAGAACTTTTTATAAGATTTCAGGCTGCGAGCGGACAGGAAGAACCGTTGCTCATCAACGCTATTCGCCGCGAGAAGGGAGGACAGGTTTGCATCGAATGTATCCTGGTGCCTGTCCGGCGGCGCATCCAATATGAAGAAGAAATCCTGCGCGCCCGTAAAGAGGCCGAACGAGCCGCCCGTATGAAAATGCAGGCGGTAGAAGCACTCGAAGAAGCCCACATCGCCCTCGAGGCCAAGCAGGCCGAATTGCTGGAAGCCAATGCCCGCCTCGAGGCGTTGGCCAGCCAGGATCATCTCACCGGCCTGAAAAACCGGCGTGTCTTCATCGACTATCTGGCCTTTCATATCGCAATGGTCAAACGGTCGCCCGCCCCTCTTTCGATCATCCTGATCGATATCGATAAATTCAAGAACATCAATGACCGCTACGGCCACCCGGTCGGAGATATCTACTTGCAGCGCCTCGCACAGCTCATGTACGATAATCTGCGCGAGATAGACCTGCTTTCCCGTTATGGCGGCGAAGAATTTGCCATAGTCTTGCCGGATACCGACCAATCCATGGCCGCGCTCGTCGCCGAAAGACTGCGTTCGGCCGTCCTTCTGGCCGATTGGCCGCAAAGCCCCATTACAATCAGCATGGGAATCGCCACCTATACCTCTGAAATTCACAGTGACGTTGCTCTCATCTTTCTCGCTGATCGGGCGCTTTATGCTTCCAAAGACAACGGGCGCAACTGTTTCACCCATGCCAGCGAGCTGGGCATCTTACCCGCCGTAAAACAACCCAGATAAATCTTTTTGGGCACGCCCCAGTCCATGTCAGAACCAATCACCAGCCTCTCCAACCCGCTCATCAAACAAGCACGCGCCCTGCGTCAAAAAAAGGCACGCGACGAAAGCGGCCTGTTCCTGGTTGAAGGCATCCTGCATACCGGCGAAGCTGCTGCCGCTGGCTGGCAAATCGAAAGCCTGCTGTACTGTCCCGCGCGCCTCAAAAGCGATTACGGCCGCGAACTGGTCGAACGCCTCGCCGCCCGCCATGTTCATACCCAGCCAGTTTCCGAAACCGTTTTTGAATCTTTCTCGGAAAAGGAAAACCCGGCCGGGATAGCCGCTCTCGTGCGACAGAAACACCTCCGCCTCGACCAGTTCCCACCCTTCCGGCTGGCAGTTGCACTCGTTTCGCCGCAGGATCCTGGCAACATCGGGACCATCCTGCGCAGCATTGACGCCACTGGAGCCGACGGCCTGATCCTGCTCGAAGGAGGCGCCGACCTGTATCACCCTTCCACCGTGCGGGCCAGCATGGGCAGCCTGTTCTGGAAGCCGATCGCCTCGGCCAGTTTTGCCGAATTTGCCGCCTGGGCCCGAGTGGGAGACTTTCGCATCATCGGCACCTCCGCGCATACCGCCTCCACTCTGGTGGTGGGCCGCCCCGCCCCCAGCCAGCCCACCCTGCTCCTGCTCGGTTCCGAACAAAAAGGCCTCAGCCCCGACCAGCTTTCCATCTGCACCGATTTGCTGTCCCTGCCCATGCGCGGACGCGCCACTTCTCTCAACTTGGCTGTTGCCGCCGGGGTCTTCCTATACATGCTCACCAGCGAATAAAAAAATCAAAAAGGACCCATCTCGCAATAGATTGGCCCTTTTTGATTTCAGCGGGAAAAAGCTCAATTCAGTTAGAATTCATCTTCTTCGTCTTCGGCCCAGGTATCCTCCTCGCCGGCGTCATCTTCTTCCCATTCTTCCAATTCTTCTTCATCTTCCCACTGGTCGTCGCCAGTCGTGGCTCCATCCGTTGGGGCATAAGTCGCACAACCAGTATCCGGGTCAAATTCGACCGCAGCGGCAGAGCAGTATCCTTCATCGTTAAAAACACAATCGTTATAGTGACAGCGGATGCGGGGCATGAATTCCTCCTATTTTTATTGGGTAATGGGTTGCTGTAACAGGCGAATGATTGTCAGAATAAACAAAACCGTCATAGTAATCTGCGAAGTGACACAGAAGGGGCACCAGGCGCGCAGGACGAAGGCTTCAATGTAAACCAGGTAAAGCGTAAAGCCAAAGCCTCCCACCGTCAAACCGAACACCATCAAAGGGCCATTCTTCTTAAAAATTGGATGGCCGCGCATTTCCAAAACCAACACTGCCAGAATGGCCAGATACCCGCCCACACCGACCAGCGCCACCGGAATACCGTACAGCATGGAATAACTGCTCGCATTCACGGTTGAACAATCACCACTGCCCAGGCACATCGCATTATTAGCGGTCAGCTTGTAGATGGTCATATATATAGAAACAACCACCCCTAACAAGGTCAATCCGATCGAAATCCAATGAAATTTTCTGTCCATTTAATCCTCCAGGAGCCATGCTTCCACTTCGCTTCCGGGCGGGCAAGATTTTACCCCACTTGGGATAATCAGTAAAGCATTTGCCTGAACAAGCGAAAAAAGATTTCCCGACCCTTGGTGGCCCGTCAGGTGCGCAACCAGTAGGCCATTTTGATGCGATACCTGCGCCCGTAAATAACTCTCGCGCCCGTCACTTTCCAGCGCCTCGGCCAACTGAACCCGCACCGGGCTGGCCTGGTCCGTTTCGAACCCGCCCAGCCGCCTGAGCGCTGGCCGCGCGAAGACCAGAAAGCTGACAAAGCAGGAAACCGGGTTGCCGGGCAGCCCAAAAAAGGGGATACCGCGGTAGGTTCCGAAGGCCACCGGTTTGCCGGGGCGCATGTTCACCTTCCAGAAGGTCAACGTCCCGGCGCTTTCCACCACCTCGCGGACGAAATCATAAGCGCCTACGCTCATCCCCGCCGAGGAGATGATCACATCTGCCCCAGCCTGCACTGCCTGCTCGAGCAGCGCCTGCACCTGCTCACGATAGTCTTGTGCCACACCCAATCGCAGCACCTCGCCGCCGGCTTGCTCGACCTGCGCCGCCAGCATGTACGAATTCGAGTCATGGATTTTCCCGGCTTCCAGCGGAGCTTCCACCGGCAGGAGTTCATCCCCGCTGGAAAGGAGTGCCACTTTGGGCTTTTTCCACACTGGAACAGTGGCCACGCCCAACATCGCCAGTAGGCCGATATCTTGAGCGCGCAGGACACGCCCGGCGCGCAGAATCTCCTGTCCGCGCCGGATGTCCATCCCGCGCGGGCGGAGATTTTCACCTGCCCGCACCGGTTTGTTGATCACTACTTGCGCTGGCGCCTTCATTCCTGCCGCCTGGTGGTAGAAATCTGTCTCCTCAACCATTACCACTGCATCCGCCCCGGCGGGCAGGGCGGCCCCGGTCATGATGCGCGCCGCCTGGCCTGCTTGCAGGGTCAGTGCCGCCACCTGGCCGGCAGGAATATCTGCCACCACTGGCAGGCTGACTGGCGCAGCAACCACGTCGGAAGCACGCACGGCGAATCCATCCACGCTGGAATTGTCAAATGTCGGCAGGTCTGTTTGCGCGTGGATCGATTCAGCCAGGAGGCGCCCTGCGGCTTGCGTCAGTGGGCAGTGGGTGATTTTTGGGGGAGTCAGGCTGGCCAGAATGTGTTCGCGGGCTGTTTGGACGCTGATCATGCTGAATGTCACATCCTTTCTTGGAGACTTTAGTTTGGATCAGGTCTGGTGAAATCCGTGTCCCAAAGGTTTGTTCCAGCGCGCGCGCGAAACTCCAGTGAGAGAGGAGCGCCATTATAATCGAAAACGGTTGTCGGCCAATCATTTCTCCCGGCTTGAGAGGGGCCCTTGTGCAATCAGCGGATTCCCTGGCAGCCAGTAATGCGATTTCAGTTACGTTTGCAAGAAAATATCATGACAATGTACACATTACACGCGATGATAAGAATCTATAATAATAAATTGGTTGTGCTTCAGTTTTTATTCTACCAACCAGGCAGAAAGATATTCATCGGGTTTCCCGTTTAGTAGAAAAAACCGAAATGGTTGATATATTAATAGCACTTTCCGATGCAAAAGGCTGCAGAGTGGCCACCCAGAATTGTCTCAGGGTGGAAATTTTTATTTTGCCATCTTGCTGTGTTTGGCAGGTAGATGAAATAGGTCGCGCTGGATGACCTGCGTCCAAATCGGGACTGCATATCCACTGAAACAGACGACCGGCACTACGCGATTAATTGAGAATTGGAGACGATTTGAAAACCAGAATCATTTTTCCTGTATGGGTCACCCTGTTGATGGGTTTTCTTCTGGCAGCCTGTGCTTCAACCTCTGCGCAGTCTTATGCTCCTGGTAAGCCGCCTATTGCGGTTTATGTATCGCAGGCTGGGCAGGGTTCCACAAAAGTATGGGACGCGGCTCAGCTCTCTTGTGAAGGCAAGCCGCTGTATCAATGGCGCAGCGCCGGTACTTTCACCTGGCATTTTTCCTACTCGGGTTTCGAGATTCTTTCCACGATCGCAGGTGGCGAACCTGAATATACCCTGCCGGAAGGGGAAAACTGTGGCTGGTTGACGGTGGGTCTGGGAGATTTGATGAAGGATGTGCCTGCCGAGGGAACCAAATCCAAGTGGCAAGGCAGCTGTCAGACCAGTACGGTGAATGACACCAAAACCATCGCCCAGGAAATTACCAGCATGGTTGTGGGCTGGGAAGAGAAGACCACCAGGTTGGGAACTTTCCACGCGCTGAGAGTCAAATCCGTGAACCAGTATGTGGATGGGAAAAGCGTCGGTGTGCAGGATGTGGATGACTGGTACGTCTGCGGGTATGGCCGCATTTATTCCGCCTCCAGTGACACCGGCCGTGACGTTCATTATGTGGATGAACTGCTCTCATTTACGCCCCAATCCACTGATGAAGCCCACGTGCGCTTCATCCTGGCGGATATTCAGTTGGCAAATACTCCGGCGACCTATCAAGCCAGTACGACTGACGAGGAAACTGCCGAAGCGTTGCGGCGCTGGAACGGCGGTGTTCGGGTGGCGAATGTTGACCAGCTGGCTCGGAAGCAGGTGGAGGGGCAGTGGCAAATCGTTTATAACGGGAGCGATCGGCCCGTCAACCCGATCGATATCCAGCTGACCACAGATCAGGCTCCTTGAGCTCACTCCTGGGGATGAAGCGCATGCTTGAGATTGTTTCGCAGGTCCAGTCAATCCCATTGCATACCCGTTTGCGCTGGTTGCGCTGGTTGACGCCTGTGGGGGTGCTGGTCTTTGTGTTGTTGCATCAGGCTGGGCTGCATTACCTGGTCAATTTTCTGCCTGAGCGTTGGCATCTTGAAACGGAGCTGCTGGTCTACGCTCTGACAGGCAGCTTGATTGCCTGGGTGGTGTTAAACCGGATTGCGGATACCATCGAGGCCCGTACCCTGGCCGAGGCGCGTCTACGCTCGGCATATTCTACGCTCGAGACGCGCCATCAGAAGCTACTGTTATTGCAAAATTATGGCCGGAAAATTACTGCGGCAGAAAGCGAACAGGCGGTTTTTGCGCTGGCCGCCCAGGCGCCACTTCAGCTGACCGAAGCCAAAGGCACCACCGTGATCATGTTTGATGACATTTCGGAGCAGCTGAAGCTCGAGATGGCCTGGGGTTTGAGCGATGACTATTTGCGGGCCTTGCGCAGTATGATAGATGCCGGTATCCCGGCTGCGCACTGCCGGATGTGTTCGGAATTAAAAACTCAAGCCAGCAGCGATTGTCCGTTGTTTACTGGACTGTTGCATGAAGCCCGTGCCGAAGGCATCAGCAGCCTGATTTGTCTGCCCGTGCAACTGGAACAGGAACGCGGCGGAGTCATTTCGGTTTACTATCCATCACCGGCCGGGCCGACGGAAGACCAGGTGCGCCTGTTGAATATTCTCGGCGCAACCACCGGGGCCATGCTGGCAAGCCTGCGCTGGCGGACACGACAGGCTCATCTCGACTATCCCATTGACCGATTGAATACATCCAATACCATGAGCGGGTCTGCTTTTGGTGATTTTGCCCGACAAATCATGAAGCTTACACTGGAAGGCTGGGAAGCCTGCGCCGGGGGGGTATTCCTGCTTGATGCCGCGACCGGAACCTGGAGTTGTGCCACCAGCCAGAATCTGGGGGATGATTTCACCGATCCGCGCTTTGACCTGGCCCTCGATCTGGTGCGCCAGTCCCAGGCTTCCAGCCATCCGGTTATTATTCCGGAATTATCCTCCGGCCGCAGCCCGGCTGGATGGCAATCGGTGCTGGCCTCGCCTCTGATGGCAGAGGGACGTCTGCTCGGCGCGCTTTTCCTGGCGGCAGAGCGCCGTCGCGCTTTCAACAGTCGTCATTTCGAATTTCTGAATACTATGTCGCACCAAATTGCGCTGGGGCTTTGGAATATGCAGCTCTACGAGCAGATCGACCAGACTGCGGTCATCAGAGAACGCACCCGGCTTTCACGCGAGATCCATGACGGTCTGGCCCAATCCCTGGCGTTTATGGCATTGCAAACGGAAACGCTAGAGAAACTGGTTATCGCCGGAAAAACTGATGAGGCGGTGCGCGAACTCCTCGCCATGCGGCACTCAATCCGCTCAGCCTACACCGAGTCGCGCGAGGCGATTGAAGGATTGCGTCTGGATCTAGAAAAACAGGATGATTTTCCAATCCGGCTGCGTGAGTTAGTCACCCAGTTCAGCCTCCGGACCGGCATCCAGACCCAGGTTATTGTTGCGCCGGAAAATTTGCTGGTGGATCCCGCTGCCGGATTGCAGTTATTGCGCATCACACAGGAAGCCCTGTCCAATGTGCGCAAACATGCCCAGGCCTCTCGCGTGGAAATTTGTCTGCGCATCCAGGAGCAGGAGCTGGAAATGTCCATCGTCGATGATGGGCAGGGTTTTCCAGTTTCTGCGCAAGCCGACCCGGCGCTGCTCCATTTTGGGTTGACCACCATGCGGGAGCGCGCTCATAGCCTGGGCGGTGCACTGACGGTGGCAACTGGTCCTCGCCAGGGAACGCGGATTAATGTCGCACTCCCGTATTTGCCCAGTTAACGAAAGCCATGGAAAACTTTACTTTCCGCTAACAGAAGATAGACCAATCCGGCAAAAGATGTTACGGACGGGATTGAAACCTTACAAAACGAACCAGTTTTTGCGCCATGCAGCTTAAGTTGGTGCAGTTTGAGCCGTTTTCTGGTTACGGGCC
>CAIQVH010000028.1 GCA_903875215.1 uncultured Anaerolineae bacterium | reverse complement strand
TTGGCGGTCAGAGAATAGGAAATCAGCTCGAACAAGGCAGGATCGGGCAAGAGAATGGCGTGCATACAGGCTGCTCCTAAAGAAAAATCAGGCAGCCTATATCCTACCCGGTTTCACGAAATTTACGGGAGAGCCCGTTTTTCATTGCAAAAAACAGGGGTTTTATACAGTCCTAAAATAGACCCTAAAGTTTTTCTCGGCCAGCCAGCGTGCTTCGCAAGTTCATCCCGCCAGGCAGGAGGAAGGTTAACGGGAGAAACTTGCAGGGCCGGGTGGCATAATCCATGGGGGCGCGGAAGAGGGGTTGGGTTGCGGGGAACAAAAATCCTGAAGGCAAAAAAACCTTCAGGATTGGGCAGGGCCGCGCCAGGCTTCAGCGCACGATCAGCACCGGGCAGGGGGCATGGTTAACCACCTTCTGAGACTGGCTGCCCAACAGCATGCCGGCCAACTGTCCCAGGCCGCGCGAACCCATCACGATCAGGTCGCTCTGGCGGGTTTCGGCGACGCGCAGGATGGCCTCGGCCGGATCCCCTTCCAGGATCTCGGTGTGAATTTCGCCGGGGACTTTGCCGATCAATGCCAGGATCTGATCGAGCACGGATTTGGCTTCTTGAATGCGGGCCTCCATTACGATGTGCAGGTTGGGTTCGCCCAGGTAGGGCGGAATCGGTTCATAAGCGGCGACAACGCGCAGGATGCCTTTGTGATCGCGGGCCATCCCGGCTGCCACTTTGGCGGCGTGCTTTGATCCTTCCGATCCATCAACAGCCAGCAAAATGTTTTCGAACATGGTGCCACCTCCTGTGTGGGCTACTCTTAGCATAGCACGCCCGGCAGCGCACTTCAACGTGTTATGCCCAAAATCTGGCGCAGGTGTTATGGCGGGGATCAGTGCGCGCTGATTTTTAAAAGGGCCTGGCGCAGAAATTCCACTTCCTCCAGCGTGTTGTAATGCACCGCCCCAACGCGCACCATGCCGCCGCTCGCTTCCACGCCCAGCCGCTCGCTGACGTTGATGGCGTAATAATTCCCGTCCCAGACGTAGATGCCAGCTTCGGCCAGGCGCTGGGCCACCTCCTGGGGCTGCCTGCCTGCCAGGCGGAAGGAGAAGGTCGCCACGCGCTGCTCCAGGTGCTGCGGGTCGCTGGGGCCGTAAAGTCTCAGGCCGGGGACGCTGGCAAGAGCCGCGAGCAGGCTGCGGCTGAGCTGCAGCTCGTGGCTGTGGATGACCTGCATGCCCTGGCTGAGGGCCTGGCGGCGGGTGCCGGCAGGCGCGCCGCCGAACTCCTGCCCCAGCCAGGCAAAATACTCCACCGCCCCAAGCACCCCGGCAATGCCTTCGTGGTTTTGAGTGCCGGTTTCAAATTTACCCGGCAGCTGGTTGGTGGCCGGGCGGACTTTATAGGCGCTCAATTCATCGAGCAGGGCGCGCCGCCCATAGAGGATGCCGGCATGCGGGCCAAAATACTTGTAAGAGGAGGAAACCAGGAAGTCACAATCGAGCTGCTGGACGTCGATCAGGCCGTGCGCGGCATATTGCACCGCGTCCACATAAGTCAGGGTACCGGCCTGGCGCGCCAGGGGCAGGATCTTCTCGAGCGGGTTAATGGTGCCCAGCGCGTTGGAGGCGTAGCCAATGGCCAGCAGGCGCGGTTTGCGCTCGAGGGCTTTTTGCAGTTCATCCAGGTTAAGGGTGCCGTCTTCCACGTCAAAATCAACCCAGCGCACGTTAACACCGCGATCGCGGGCGGCCAGGATCCAGGGGCTGACGTTGGCATCGTGATCGAGGCGCGTGACGACAATTTCATCCCCGGCGTTCCAGGTGCGGGCGAGGGAGCGGCTGATGTGCAGGGTCAGGGTGGTCATATTAGCGCCAAAGATAATTTCATCGGGGCTGGCGGCGTTGTAGAAATCGGCCATGGCGCGGTGGGCCTCGTCGAGCACAGCATCAGAGGCCTGGCTGGTGGCAAAGAGGCCGCCGTGATTGGCGTTGTTTTCGATCAGGTAGTGGTTGATGCGCTCCAGCGAGGCGCGGGCAATTTGGGTGCCGCCGGGGTTATCAAAGAAGACGGCGGGGCGGGCCAGGGCGGGGAACTGGTTTCGGATGGCGGTCAGGTTGAGGGACATGGCAGAGTCTCCAGGTGCGGGGGGAATTGGGGCGGCGGGCAGGGTGCGGGGGGTGAAAGCGCCGCAGCCAGCGTGCGGGGCACATGCTGGCTGCGGCGTCCTGTCAAAAAGGCTGGCAAGGTGCCCCGGGCGAGAATCGAACTCACATCAGAGCCTTAGGAGTGCCCGGTTCTGTCCATTGAACTACCGGGGCGGGCGCAGAAATTATACTTCATTTGCCTGGCAGTTGGCGCAGGGTTGGTTTGGTGCTTGCGTTTCCCACGTTCTCGCCTTAAAATCGAACCAGCCCTGGCGCGCTGCCCTGCGCGGTTTTTAGGCAGGCTCTATTTTTCACTTGAGTTTAGAGTTCGTTTTTGAGAACTTAAACAGCGCTGAATTTCGGCGCAAAATGGCAAAAACTGGGCACAGGTGACGCGGAAAAAGCACGGATTGAAGCGCTTACAAGCCCGCAGGGCAATCCGTTTAATCCCTGGATAAACTCCAGACTCAAGTTGTTCACGGTTTTTCGATAAAGTGAAGCGTATGACACAGCAAAAAATTGGCCGGTATGAAATTAAATCTGAGCTGGGACGCGGCGGCATGGCCACCGTGTATAAAGCCTACGATCCGCGTTTTGAACGCGAAGTGGCGCTGAAGGTTTTGCCGCGCGAGATGCTGCACGAAAAGCAGTTCCGCGTGCGTTTTGAGCGCGAAGCCAAGACCATTGCCGCGCTGGAGCATCCGGCCATTGTGCCCGTCTATGACGTGGGAGAGGAAGACGGCCAGCCCTATTTTGTGATGCGTTTTATGACCGGGGGCTCGCTGCAAGATGTGGTTGCGCGCGGGCCGGTTGCGCTGGCCGAATGCGCGCGCATTTTTGCGCGACTGGCCCCGGCATTGGATGATGCGCATGCCAAGGGCATCATTCACCGTGATCTTAAGCCCGGCAATATCCTGTTCGATCGCGCCGGCGAACCGTATATTTCAGATTTTGGCATTGCCAAGATCGCGCAAACCCAGGGCACCACCGTCACCGGCGGGGCCATCATCGGCACGCCGGCATACATGAGCCCCGAACAGGCCCAGGGCGAGCAAATAGACGGGCGCAGCGATATCTATGCACTGGGAGTCATTCTCTACGAGATGCTGACCGGTGCGCAGCCCTACCAGGCCACCACGCCCATGGCGGTGGTCGTCAAGCACATCACCGACCCCATCCCGCACATTTTAGACGCCAACGCAGATCTGCCCGCCGCGCTTGAGCCGGTCGTTGAGAAGGCCATGGCGAAGAACCCCGACCAGCGCTTCTCATCCGCCGGAGAATTTTCCATGGCGCTTGCGGCAGTGACGCGCGGCGAATCGGCCGAGCAGGCCATCCGCACCGCCTCGATGCAGGCCACGCGTGTGGCAGCGGCCGCCAAAACGCGTTTAAGCGCCACCCGTCCCGCCAACCAGGCCGAAAAAACCGCCGCGCGCGGCGGCGGAAAGACCTGGCTGGTGATTGCGCCGCTGCTGGTGATTTTACTGCTCGCCCTCGGCGCCGGCGGATACGCCCTCTACTCAACGCTCAGCCGCCGCGCAGCCCGGGCCGCGCTGACCGAGAAACCCGCCACCCAGCCCGCCGCCCCGCCCCAGCCCAGCCCGCTGCCGCCCACCCCACTGCCCCCCACCCCCGCCGCGGTCATCCCACCCAGCGAGGCGCCCACCCAGCCCGCCCCGGCCACCGGAACCAGCGCACCGCCAGCCTCCTTTCCGGGCGGCGCGGATCAGGTGGCCTTTGTGGCCAACAAAGAAATCTGGGCCATGAACCTGGATGGCTCCAACCTGCGCCAGCTCACCACCGACGGCTTGCCCAAACACGACCTGCAGTTCATCCCCGGCACCGAAACGCTGGTCTATATCAGCGGCACCAACATCAAAAGCCTCGAAATCGCCAGCACCCGGGAAGATATCCTGATGTCCTTCCCCTCGGCCACTGCGCTGGATGTCTTTCGCATTTCCCCGGATGGCAAGCAGGTGGCCATCTCGCTAAACTATCAAATGTTCATCGTCCCCTTCGACCTGGAAAAGCTGCGCCAGGCGAAAGGCCGGGATGCCCTGAAAGCCATGAAAGGCTGCCTGAGTTACACAGGCAAAACCGAAACGGCCATCAAACTGCTCGACTTTCGCTGGAGTCAAGATGCCAAACTCGCCGCCTGGCTGTTCACCGGGGTTGGCAGCCAGGGCGGCCCCGCCGACCTGATTCGGTTGGTGGATATCAGCACCTGCGACACCAGCCGCCTGAATTTGATTGACGAATTCCCCGGCAACCGTTTTACCCCCGAAGCGTTTGCATCCAACCCGAAACTGCCCGATTTCGACTGGGATGGAGCCAACCTGTTCGTCTTCAACACCGCCAACCGCAATGATGGCTGGGGCTTTCTCTATTTATATGACGAGGAAACCCACAAGGGCCGCCCGGAAAACCCGATCGCCTCCACCAAATCGCATTGCTGCTACCGCGACGCGCGCTGGAGCCCCGATACCAACTACCTCTTTTTTAGCTTTCAGAGCAAAGACACCCCCGGCACCCCGGCGCAGTTCTATTACATCCCCGTCAGCGACCTGCGCTCCGGCAAAGAATTCCAGCCCATCCCCCTGCCCGAAGGCTTCTTCAAAGACGCACGCGAAGCGCCGCAGCCGGCGCTCCATCCCGCCGCACCAAAACCATAAAAAAAAATCGGGGCCTGGCCCCGATTTTTTTTTACAACTTCGTCACCAGGGTCTTTACCAGCCCCGGCCCGGCATACACCAGGCCGCTATAAAGCTGAACCAGCGTGGCGCCCAGATCCAGCTTGCGGCGCACATCCTCGGGATGGAGAATCCCGCCCACGCCGATCACCGGGATCTGGCCATTGACCCGCGCGACGATCTGCGCCAGCACCGCATCCGACAGGGCCGAAAGCGGTTTCCCGCTTAAGCCGCCGCTTTCTGCCCCCAACGGCGAGCGCAACCCGGCCCGGCTGACGGTGGTATTCGTTGCAACAATGCCATCCATCCCCGTGCCCAAAATCACCTCCACGGCATCATCCAATTCCGCGGCAGTCAGATCGGGGGAGAGTTTCACCAGCAGCGGCACGCGTTTTTCCCAGCGTTTTTCTTCCAGGCTGCGCTGGGCATGGAGCTGTTTCAGCAAAGATTCGAGCGCGGCGCGTTCCTGCAGACGGCGTAAGCCGGCGGTATTCGGCGAGCTGATGTTGATGACCAGGTAATCGGCCAGCGGGGCAAAATTTTGCAGCAGGGATAAATAATCGAAAACGGCTTGCTCATTGGGCGTGTGCTTGTTTTTTCCCAGGTTGACGCCCAGGAGAGTATTCAGCGGGTAGCGCATTGGCTGCGGGCGGGGCACCGAAAAACCCAGCGCCCGTTCCACCAGCCCAATTTTTAACGAGGGGTTGAGCTGCAACTGGACATATTCCGTCCCCCGGCTGGGAAATCCCAGGCGGTTGATCAGGCCCTGATCTTCCACCAGGCGGAATACGCGCGGGGCGGGGTTGCCCGGCTGCGGCAGGGGGGTGACCGTGCCGATTTCAACATGCCCAAATCCAAGCGCCGCCAGCCCGCGGATGGCGACCCCGTCTTTGTCATAGCCGGCGGCCAGGCCAACCGGGTTCTTAAAAGTCAGCCCAAAGGCTTGCACCGCTTTGGCGGGCGCGGCAAAATAGCGCGCCAGGGCCCAGCTCAGCGGGCGGATTGCGCCCGCCAGGCGCAGAGCCTGCAGCGTCAGCGCGTGGGCGGTTTCGGGGTCGAGCTTGAAGAGGAGCGAGCGAAAACGTGGGTACATCAGGGGGTATCCTTCCGGGCAAATCTTACCAGTTCTTCGGCCATGGGCAGGCAGTAGGCCAGGCGTTTTTCATATTCCGCCGCGCTGTTTTCGCGTTCGGCTTTCAGCGTGGCGGGATCACACCCGGCGTGAAATGGATCTTCCCAGGCCAGCCAGTCCACGGCGCGGGTGCGGATGTGGTGCTGCATGTGCAGGATCATCTCTGCCACCATGCTGATGCCGGGATGGGTGACTTTGAGCATCACCTGGCGCAGTTCGCTGGCGCGCACGACGAGGTGGCACCAGCCGTAATCGAGCGCCTGGCCGAAGAGGGTTTCGCCCACGCGGGTGACGAATCCTTCCAGGCGGGCATAGTTTTGGGGGTGGCTGGCCCAGGCTGCGGGGGAGCGTTGGAAAATGAGCGGTACATCTTCGGGCCGCAGCGAGTCCACATCGGCCAGGAATTGGGCGCGGTGGGAACTTTCCAGGGCAAAGGAGAGCCGGTCTAAAAAAGCCAGGTGCAGGATTTCAGCGGGCCGGGCGGCCTGGGCGGCATTCAGATACAGATGCTTGAATTGTTGGCCGGTCGGCAGGCCGGTTGGGGTTGGGAAGAGGCTGAGAATCGGGTCGGATTGCAGGCCGGCCAGGGCGCGGCTGGCTGGCGCGGAGGGGCCGAGGTAGATGCGGCCAAAGTGCGCTTTCAGTTCGGGCAGGATGGCCTGCAAGTGTGGGAACAGGCTGCCATCGGGGTCGTGGTAAGGCAGGACGAGCGATGGTTTCATGCTCAGTTGGGCGATTGCAAAAATTCGCGCGTGGCGGCGATTTTTGCGGCGGGGACTTTGCCGGTGGTTTCCCAGTGATCGAGCATGGCGCTGATGGTGAGGACGGCGTGGAGGCGGTACCCGGCCTGTTCGAGCGCTTCCCGGGCGCCGGATTGGCGGTCGACGAGCACGACCACGTCGCTGACGAGGAGGCCCGCGCCGGTCAGTTTTTCGATGGCCTCGAATTTGCTGCCGCCGGTGGTGGCCAGGTCGTCTATGATGAGGGCGGTTTCGCCAGGGTGAAATTCTCCCTCGATTTCGGCCTTTGTCCCGTAGGTTTTGATTTCCTTGCGCGGATAAATCATCGGGTAGTTGCCTGCCAGTGAAACAGCGGTGGCGATCGGGATGGCGGCGTAGGGCAGGCCGGCCAGCCGGTCGAAGCGCAGGCTGTGAATCAGGGGCAGGTAGGCGTTTCCAATTTGCTTTAAAAGGGCCGGGTACGAGATGACCTGGCGCAGGTCAATGTAGATCGGTGAAATTAATCCCGATTTGAGGGTGAATTCGCCAAATTTGATGCAGCCGGCTTCCAGCAGGCCGTCGGCCAAAGCCGGCAATTGGGGATTGGGGATTGGGGATTGAGTCATGGGGTGTCCTTTTTGCGCTGTGAAGCGAGGTGCAAATGCCGTTTGATTTCCAGAATCTCGTCCCTGAACTCGGCCGCGGCGATGGCGGGATTCTTGGCGCGCGAGATTGCGCGCGAAACAGGGATCAACATCCCTTTGCCGTCTTTGCGCAGCCCGGCGTTAAGCGCCACTTGCAAGTCGCCGCCCTGTGCGCCCACTCCGGGAGCCAGGAACCACAGGCCTGGCGTTGCGGCGCGGACGCGGCTGAGCGCCTCGGGTTGAGTGGCGCCGACCACCAGCCCGATGTTGTTGCGCGTGTTCCAGCTTTCGGCCAGGCGGGCGACATGCTCGTATAACGGCATGGCTGCGGTTTCGTGGATGACCGTCAGGTCTTGCAGGTCGCCTGCGCCTGGGTTGCTGGTTTTGCACAGCAAGAAGACGCCTTTTTCGGGGTTGCCCAGGAACGGCTCGACTGAATCGCGGCCCAGGTAGGGGCTGAGGGTGAGGCAGTGCGCGCCGAGAGTTTCGAAGGCGGAGCGGGCATAGGCTTCGGCAGTGGAGGAGATGTCGCCGCGTTTGGCGTCCAGGATGACCGGGATGAGCGAGCCCAGCCGGGCCGATTCTTCGGCGATGGCTTCGATGACGGTTTGGAGCGCCGTCCAGCCCTGCGGGCCGAATTGCTCGAAGAAGGCGGCGTTGGGTTTGAAGGCCGCAGCGTAGGGCGCGGTCTGTTTAACGAGAGTCAGGCTGAAGTCCAGGGCAGCCCGGGCGGTGGGAGCTGAAAGATCAGGGAGGTGCGGGTCCAGTCCCACGCACAGGAGCGAGGAGCAGTCGTCGACACGTTTTTCGAGGAAACTAAAAAAAGATTCCATGATTCTCCGATTTCAAGTGTCAGGGTCCAGGTGTCAGATATCGGGGCTTCCTGAGACCTGACACCTGCACACTATGCCTTCCCTAAAACCATCGCCAGCAGCGCCATGCGGACGTAGAGACCGTATTCCATCTGGCGGAAATAGGCGGCGCGCGGGTCGTCGTCGAAATCGGGGCTGATCTCGCCGACGCGCGGCAGCGGGTGCATGACGGCCATCTCGGTTTTGGCGGTTTTCATGATTGCGGGGTCAATGACATACGCGCCTTTGACCTTTTCATAGTCCTCGATGTTCTCGAAGCGCTCTTTTTGGACGCGGGTGACGTACAGAATGTCGGTTTCGGGCAGCACCTTCTCGAGCGTGGCATACTCGGTTTGCGGCACGCCCACCTCTTCCATCACTTCGCCGGGCATGCGCAAAATCTCGGGCGAGACGTAATTGAGCCTGACCCCGCTGAACTTTGAAAGCAGCCGCGCCAGCGAATGGACCGTGCGGCCATATTTCAGGTCGCCGAGCATGGTCACGGTCAGGTTATCCAGCCGCCCAAGCTCCTCCATGATGGTGAAGGCATCCAGCAGGGCCTGGGTCGGGTGTTCGCCCACACCGTCGCCGGCATTGATGACCGGCTTTCTGGCAGCCCTGGCCGCAATTGCCGCCGAGCCGGTTTCGGGGTGGCGCAGCACGATCACATCGGCGTAACATTCCAGCGTGCGCACTGTATCGGCCAGGCTCTCGCCCTTCGAGACGGATGAATACTTGACCTCGTTAATCGGGATGACGCTGCCGCCCAGGCGCTCCATGGCCGCCGTAAAGCTGGACGACGTGCGCGTGGACGGTTCATAAAACAGGTTGGCCAAAATTTTGCCCTTCAGCAGGTCAAAGGTCCCGACGCGCTCGACCATCCCGCGCATCTCGTGCGCCACGCCAAAAACATACTCCAGGTCGGCGCGGCTGAACTGTTTGACGGACAAAATATCCTGGCCGTACCAGGGCGCAGTCTTATTCTCGCCAAACGGCAGGTGGGGGTTGATGGATTGAGTGGGCATTGCTTCTCTCCTTCGCAAATAGTGAATGACGAATTGTAAATGCGGAAACTGGATGGGGAGCTGGAGGGTAATTTTTACCGTTTGGAGGGGCTTTTCGGCGCCCGGGCATTTTCCGCGCAGTGGCCAGCACGCCTGAGCCGCTCTCCCGTTACATCAAACGCAGGCCTCCCGATACAGAAAGACTTCCGAAGTCCCGGAGACATCGGAAGTCTTTGATGAAACAACACTGGCAGGTTCAAAATATTTTTCGAGAAACTGGAAAACATTCCGGCCGGTCTTCATAATCAGTGGTCATTTTATCACATCGGCAGATTAATCAAGTCTGGAAGGATCGGATCATAGGGAATCGATAAACCGCCCCATCGCATCAAAGGCCTGGCCACTTTCGGGGAGCAGATCTCCCAGCGCGGGCCAGACGTGCCACAGCCCCTCCCAAACCTGGAGGGTAACCTCCACGCCCGCCGCCCGGGCTTTTTCGGCCAGCGTCAGCGCGTCATCCAGCAAAATCTCCTCGCTGCCGACCTGGATGAGCAGCGGCGGAAAGCCGTGAAAGTCGGCATAAACCGGCGAAACCAGCGGGTTGGAGAGATTTTCTGGGCGGGTGTAGGCCAGCGCCCATTCTTGCAGGGTGTGCGTTTTGAGCACCACCTCGGCGCGAGCTTTGGAGCGGTGGCTTGGCCCCCCGTGAGTCAAGTCGGCCCAGGGCGAAAGGCAGATGACTGCCGCCGGGAGCGGGTGACCGCGCTCACGCAGGGCCAGCACGGTGGCGAGACTCAGCCCGCCCCCGGCTGAATCTCCGGCGATCAGGATGTTTTCCGGGGCATGACCCTGTTCCAGCAGCCAGCCATAAGCCAGGAGCGCATCCTCCAACGCGGCGGGGAAGGGATGTTCGGGTGCGAGACGGTATTCCGGCAGGAGCAGGTTCATCCGTAACGTTTGCGCCAGCGGGACACACAGTACTAGGTGTGAGTCGATTCCGCCGGTGACGTAGCCGCCGCCATGCAGGTAGAGCATGGCCTTTTGGCGGGAGCTGGATTCCGGGCGAATCCATGCGACGGGCAACCTGCCCAGGGTACAGCGATCCAGTTTTACAGCCGGGGGCAATCGCAGGGCGGCGGCCATCCGCGCACCCTGGGCGCGATGCTGTTCAATCGTCAGCTGCCGCGTTTTGAATAATTTCCGCAACACGAAGCGCCAGAAGTGGGCGCGCAAGCTCAATCGCATCAGTCTCTCACATTACGACCAAAGCCCGGTTCGACCAGGATTTGGCCCTCTTTGAAGGCTTCTCGCCCGCGCAAGACAACTTTGGTCACTTTTCCGGTCACTTTCCAGCCCTCGAACGGAGTCCAGCCGCAGCGTGAGTGCAGTTCGCTGGCCTTGATCTCGTATTCCGCTTTTTCATCTACTTCGACCCAGGTTTGGGGCTGTTCGGGCAGGTTGAAAATGCGCCGGGGGTTGGTGATAGTTTTTTCGATCAGCTGGTCGAGGCTGATTCGCCCGTCGTGGACGGCGGTCAGCAGCAGCGGCAGGAGCGTTTCCACGCCTGGAAAGCCGGGCGGCGGGTTTTCTCCGTCTTTTTCGGCCAGGGTGTGCGGGGCGTGGTCGGTGGCGAAGCAGTCGATCACATCGAGATTGGCCCACAGAGCATCCACATCGGCCTGGGTGGCGAGGCGCGGGCGGACTTCAGTTCGCCCCCCACCCGGCCCGGCCCCATGGTCTCCGAAACTCGGGGCGGATGAGGGCGCGGGCTGCATTAAAAACAAATGGTGCGGGCAGACCTCGCAGGTGACCTTGACGCCGTGTTCCTTGGCGGCCCGGATGAGCAGCACTTCTTCGCGCAGGGAGATGTGGGCGATGTGGATGGGTTTGTCAAACATGTGTGCCATCCACAGAGCGGCGGCCATGCTGCGACTTTCGGAATGGGTGACAATCGGCGTTTTGCCCGGCCACTGGCGGAAGTGTTCCAGCCAGAGGGTCATATCATCGAGCCGCAGCTGGCCGAAGGTGGAGTCGAGATACATCTTGAGGGCGGCGGCGCGCGGGGCCAGGCGCGCGGCTTCGGCGGCGTTCTCCGGCCCGGCGCCAAGGTATTGGGCGTAGTCGCAGCGGGCTTTACGGCGAGCCGCCTCCAGCGCCAGATCGAGCGTGGCCTGGTCGAAGATGGGCGGTTTGGTATTGGGCATCGCCAGTACCATCGTCACGCCGCCGGCCAGGGCGGAGGCGGTGCCGCTGTCCCAGTCTTCCTTGTGAGTCTGGCCGGGGTCGCGGAAATGGACGTGTGGATCGATCAGGCCGGGAAGTTTGAGCATGGCCTTAGTCCAGCCGGACGCCTGCCAGCGCTTCGAGCACGCCCAGCACCGCGGAATTATCCAGCTCGCCCATGCCCATCTGGAGCATGGCCTGGAACAACTGGGTATGTTCCGCCGTGGCGGGCAGCGGCACGCCGTATTCACGCGCGGTTTCGAGCACGATGTTCAGGTCTTTGGCCTGCATGTAAGCCTTGAAACCCGGATTACGGTTGCCAGCGAACAAACGGGGAGGCTTGACATCCAGCGTCCAGCACTGGGCCGCGCCGCCCTTGATGGCCTCGACCACTTTTTGCGGATCGACTCCGGCTTTCTGCGAAAAGACCAGCAGTTCGCCCAGCGCCACCATCTGCGCGGCGACCATGATCTGGTTGGCGGCTTTGGCCACCTGCCCGGCGCCCGCCTCGCCAACGTGCGTGACGGTTTTGCCCATCGCCATGAAAACCGGCAGCACTTTTTCAAGCGCGGAAGCGTCGCCGCCCACCATGATCGTCAGCGTGCCATTTTTCGCGCCAATGTCACCGCCACTGACGGGCGCATCCAGCGCAAAGGCGCCCTTTTCGCTCAGCCTTGCGGCAATTTGTCGCGCCGTAGCGGGTTTGATCGTTGAATTGTCCACGTAGACCAGCCCCGGGTGAGCCGCTTCCAGGATTCCGCCTGGGCCGAGCACAACCTGCTCCACATCGGGAGAATCCGGCAGGTTGGTGAACACCACATCCACCTGCCCGGCCACTTCCGCCGCAGAAAAGGCCTCGGTCGCGCCCTCGGCCACCAGTTCCGCCACCGCCGCGCGGCTGCGATTATGAACCAGCACCGGGAACCCGGCCTTGAGAATGTTGCGGGCGATGGATTTGCCCATCAACCCGAGACCGATATAACCAACGTTGAGCATATTGCCTCCGCTAAGCAGGATCGGCTGCGCTGGAAACTGCAGCCAGGCCGATTATACCCGCCCGCCCACACAAAACTCCCTCCCGTTGCGGGGAGGGAGTTGGGGTTCGGTTCTGCGCGGCTTACTTGATTTCGTAGGCCATCGTCACCGTGGCGGTGATCTGCAGCTGGCCGGGGTTGATCGGCATGGCCGCGTTCATGCCCGCGCCGGCGCCGCCCCTGGCATCAAAGACTGGCACAGGCGAAGAGTCATAATATTGGATGCTTTGCACTGCGCCGAGCGTCACCCCGGCAGCGGCAGCCAGTTCTTCCGCCTGCTTTTGAGCAGCCTGAACGGCCTGGGCGCGCGCCTGGCTAAGCGCGGCGGTCTTATCAGCCACGTCAAACTGGATGCTGTTGATATTGTTCGCGCCCGCCTTCACGGCCGCATCCAGCAGGCTGCCCAGACTGTCCAGCTTGCGCACCGTCACATAGACGGTATTATCCACCGCATAATACGTGCCGCTCGGCTGACCATCCGCGCCATACTGGGTACTCTGCCAGATGCTGAAATTCGTGGTCTGAATGTCATCCACCGCCACACCCGCCGCGGTCAGCGCATTGATCAACTGCTGGGTGCTGGCGTTATTCACCGCCACCGCTTCCGCCGCGCTGGGCTTCTCAGTATGCACGCCCACATACACATACGCCATATCCGGCTTGAGTGAAACCTGCCCGGCGCCATTGATGGACAAGGTCCGCGTGGCCGCAGCCGGGGCCGAGGCCGCGCAGGCACTCAACAGCAGCGCAAACAGCACAACAACTGAAAGGACGAAAGTTTTGGTTTTCATTTTGTCTCCTATGTATGAATGAATGTTTACGTCATCAAGACGCGCAAATCCAGCAAAAGTTCCCGAAAATGTTCAAATCGAGTAGAATTATAACAAATGTTCTATCCTGACGGAGTTCCGCATGGCGATTGACTTTCAACAGGTCTACCAGAAAATCCGCGAAATTGGCGCCAACGCCCAACAGCGCAAAAAAACGCTGGATGACCGCCGCGAGCTGGCGCGTCATCTGCTTCAGCTGCATGCCGACAATTTGGAAGGCCTGCGCTGGAAACTGGAAACCGTCAAAGAGACCGACCCCGCCATCCGCTGCGCCGCCCCATTTAAAGAACGGCTGGATGCGCACTACCCGGCACCTGACCCACCGTCAAACGCGGTTTTAATCGCCGCTGACGGCTCGCAGATCAACCCCAACCGGCACGCCGCGCTGCAATTCGGCCTGATCAACGTCGGTGCGATCGTTTTGCGCCTGAACAGCGGCGCCGCCCCGCAACTCGTCACCGACAGCCAGCTGCTCTTCGACGACGAACTTTACACCGCCTCCGGCAACCCGCTCACCGAAAGCCTGGTGGCCCTGCAGCGCGACCTGCAAGAGCGCTCCAAACTCTACGACCTGGCCGCCGGGCTGGAAAGCGACAGCGCCCCGGTCATCACCTTCACCGACGGGCCGATCGAACTGTGGGGTTCCGCCAGCGGCGAGGACGCCAGCGCCTACGAAGCCAGCCTGACCCGCTACCTGGCCGTACTCTCGCGCCTGCAAACGCGCGGCATCGTCACCGCCGGTTACGTCGACAAACCCGGCTCTGACCTGCTCATCCGCCTGCTCGAACTTGCCACAGCCAGCGACGAGGATCTGAAAAAACTGCGTGAATATCATCCCCTGCGCGGCGTTACTGACCGCTGGCTGTTTGGCGACAAAACCAATCCGCTGCTGCAGCCCGGCGAACGCTCGGCAGTCTTCAAACTACAAGCCAAAAACGAAAAACGCTACAACGGCGTACTCAGCCTGCACTTCTTCTATCTAAATGTCGGCACCGAGCGCCATCCCTGGCCGGTGCGCGTTGAAATCCCCAAATGGGTGGCCGACGACCCCGAAAAGCTGGGCATGCTGCACGCCATCCTGATCCAGCAATGCCGCATCATGGGCGCCAAGCCGTATCCCTATTTGCTGCATCGCGCCCACGAAACAGCCGTCGTTACGTTCGAAGAACAAAATCAAATCGCACAACTGCTCGGCCTGGAACTGCGCCGCGCCGGGGTAGAAACCGACGACGGCTCCCACAAACAATCCGCCAAAGAGCTGCCAGGAAAAACCCGCTTTTAGTGGAGGCATGATGTCATCAATTGAAATTGGACGTTTGCTGCGCGCCGGGACGACCGGCTTTATTGCCGGATGCTCCGTTTCGCAGTTTGAAACCCCGGCCTTTGGCGCGCTGGTCCGCGCCCCGCTGGGGAACGACTACCAGGTCTACGGCCTGATCTACGACATCCACATCGACGATGACGGGCTGGTGCGCCAGCTGGTCACCGCCGAAAACGTCAGCGCCGAAGTGATGAAGGACAACCGCGAGCGCCGCATCGTGCCGGTGGAAATGTCGGTGCTCTCGGTCGGCTACGAACAGGACGGCAAAATCTTCCATCTCCTGCCGCCGCGCCCGCCGCTCAGCCTGGATGTGATCTACCTGTGTGACAATCAGGAACTGGCAAAATTTACCAGCGCCGGTCACTTCGGCTACTTCCGGCACATCCTGCGCGCCCAAGACATGCCGGTTGGTGAAATCCTGGCGGCGCACATCCAGCAGGCCGGGGCGGCGCAAAATCCCCACTGGAAGGAAAAAGCCACGCAGGAGCTGATCACCCTGCTGCGGGACGACTATCCCACGCTGATGAGCGTGCTTGGCGCGCTTGGAGAAGTGCTCTGATTGGAGATTTTTGATTTCTGATTTTCGATTGTGCGACAGTATCGGAGTCTGCGATGAAAGAAGAGGACTTAAAACTGCGGACCAAACAGTTCAGCTTGCGGGTCATCAGGCTGGTTGAAGCTTTGCCCAATACAAATACTGCCAAAACAATCGGGCATCAACTCCTGCGTGCTGGCATGTCGGTGGGCGCAAATTATCGCGCTGCCTGTCGAGGAAAATCGAAAGCCGATTTTGTTGCAAAAGCCGGCATCTCGCTTGAAGAAGCCGACGAATGTCTTTATTGGATGGAATTGCTGCAAGAAGCAGGAATTTTCCCTGCGGAGAAACTGAAAGATTTACTCAAAGAAGCCGATGAATTGGTCGCCATTTTTACGGCGTCGATCAAAACGGCGCGCGCCAATCTAAAATAACGAGGTCAAGATGGCCAATCAACAATCAAAAATCGAAAATCAGCAATCCAAAATCGGCTATATCGTCGGCGGCGGATTAAAGGAATCCTTCTCTGCGCGCCTGACCGTTGACCCGCTCGATGTGCAGGAGGGCGGCTTTGTCGTCATTGACAGCGGCGACTACCGTTTCTACGGCCTGGTCACCGACCTGAAGCTGGGAGCCACCGACCCGCGCTTCGCGGATGAACAATCCGAGACACGCCTGCCGCCCGCCCTGGCCAAAGCCCTGCACGGGCAGACACTTTATACCAACCTGGAAATCCTGCCCGCCCTGATGCTGGAACGCGGCCCCGAACCGGGCACACCCGACTACAAGCTCTGGCGCGCCGCGCACCCCGACGACCCGCGCCCCATCCCGGTCAAGACCGTGCCGCTGCACCATGCTCCCGTTTCGCTGGCCGATCAGACCGATATCGCCGCCATTTTCGGCGACCCGGAGAAGGAAGGCAACTTCGTCATCGGCTACACCCGCGAGCAGGGACATCCCGTCTGCATCAACCTGGATCGCTTCGTGCAGCGCTCTTCGGGTGTGTTTGGCGCCACCGGCACGGGCAAATCCTTCCTGACACGGCTCGTCCTGGCCGGGTTGATGCATTACAACAAGGCCTCGGTGCTGGTGTTGGATATGCACAACGAATATGGTTTCGACGATGTGGCTTCAGACACGAAAATGCCCGTAGTCGGATTAAAGACCAAATTCCAGAGTAAAGTGCGCGTGGTGGGATTAGGCGCGGGAGCCCGAATCCGCCACAGCCAGGTGCCCGATTTCAATCTCGAAATTGCCATGCGCGATATCTCCGCGGCAGACGTGGAAATGCTGGCGCGTGAATTAAACCTGAAAGACACCACGCCCACCACGCTCAACGCGCTGTACACCTCGTTCAAAAGCGACTGGTTCGCGCGTTTCAAGGCCATGAACCGCGAAGAAGTGGAAGTGGAAGACGAGAAAACGGGCAAAATCAAGAAAGTGCCGCATCCTGAGAGCGTGGCGGCCTGGGCGGATGGAAACGGCGTGAATGTGATGGCCGCCGAGGCCCTGCACGACAAGCTGCGCCGCCTGTTCGGCAAGCCCTACATCGTTGAAAAACCCGCCACTGACAGCATCGCCGAGATCATCAAGGCGCTGGAAGCTGGTCAGCATGTGGTTTTATCGTTTGGCGATTTCGAAAGCGACCTGGATTATCTGCTGGTTTCCAACCTGCTGACGCGCCACATCCGCGACGCCTGGGAAAAGCGCACCAATGAGTTCCGCGGACATGGCACACGCGAACCGCGCCCGCTGGTGATCGTGGTGGAGGAAGCCCACAAACTGCTCAACCGCGAAATGGCCGCGCAGACGACCTTTGCCACCATCGCGCGCGAACTGCGCAAATATTACGTGACGCTGTTGATCGTGGATCAGCGCCCCTCGCAAATCTATGACGAAGTCATGTCACAGCTCGGCACGCGCATCAGCGGCTGGCTGGGCGATGACGATGACATTCAGGCCGCGCTTTCGGGCCTCTCCGGGCGCGATGCCATCCGCGGGATGCTGGCACGGCTGCAGCCCAAGGAAGAAGTGCTGCTGCTGGGCTGGGGCGTGCCCATGCCGCTGCCGGTGCGGTCAAGGCGCTATGACGATCAGTTCTGGCGCGAGCTGTTGGGAAACAAGGGCAATCGCAGCGAAGTCGAGAATCTTAAAGAACTGGGATACTGAAATATCCATGACGGCCTGCGCCGCCATGGATATTTCCCCAAAAACGTAGTTTACTAGAGTTTAAAGTTCATCCAAGGCAAAAAGCCTTTGTACACAGATTTAACGGACTGCCCTTCGGGCGAACGGACAAAGCCTGTTTTTAACTCTTACATCCGTGCTTTTTCCGTGTAATCTGTGTCCAGTTTTTGCCATTTTGCGCCGAAGTTCATCGCTTCTTAAGTTCTAAAAACGAACTCAAAACTCAAAATCCTGACATTGCGCTGATCATTAAGATCTTGCTGGCCCAGGGGCTGGTGGAAGTCCTGCGCCACCTTCCTTGAGCAGGCCTGGCCAACCCTACAGGAACATCGTGATGAAAATCCGTCTCACCCATTTCCTTTATCTGACGCTGTTGCTGATAACCGCCTGCGCCGCGCCCCCCGCCTCCCCCGCCCCTGCCAGCACCCAGGCCAATGCGCCGCTCACACCACCGCCTGCCGCGTTGACCGTGACCGTGCCGCTGAATTCTCCCGCCGCCCTGACCCCGACCCCGGAATTGGTTGATTCCGGCCAGCCGCAGGTGACCGACCTGTGGGTGGATGCGCTGCGCGGCAGCGACCAGGCGGATGGACTTTCGGCAGAGACCGCCCTGCAAACGCTTTCCGCCGCCTGGGAGAAAATCCCCTCCGCGCAGGAACTGGCCGGGGGCTACCGCATCCGCCTGCAGCCGGGAAATTACCCGGAGCAGAGTCTGCCGGTGTATTGGGAGGCGCGCTACGGGTCGTTCCAACATCCGATCGTGGTGCAGGGCCAGGGCAGTTCTCCAGAGCAGGTCAACTTGCAGGCCTTTGTCAACGTCTATGACAGCCGCTATCTCTATTTTGAAAACCTGAGCATCCAGACGCACGGAGATGTCTTCCACTGCGAAAAATGCGACCATCTGCTGATCCGCAACGTGATCATGAACGGCTTTGGCGAGGCCCACGAAGTGCTGAAAGTCAACCAGTCGCAGTATGTCTATGTTGAAAACAGCGATTTGAGCGGCGCGTATGAAAATGCGCTCGATTTTGTGGCCGTGCAGTTTGGTCACCTGGTTGGCTCGCGCCTGCACGAAGCCGCGGATTGGTGCGGGTACGTCAAGGGCGGGTCGGCCTACCTGCGCGTGGAGGGCAACGAGTTTTTCAACTGCGGCACCGGTGGATTTACCGCCGGACAGGGCACCGGGTTTCAATACATGGTTGCGCCCTGGCTGACGTATGAAGCCTTCGATATCCGGGTGCTCAACAACCTGATCCATGATACCGAGGGCGCCGGGCTGGGCGTGAACGGCGGCTACAATATTCTGCTGGCCCACAACACGCTTTACCGGGTGGGAAGCCGCTCGCATGTGCTGGAGGTGGTCTATGGCGCGCGCTCGTGCGACGGCCAGCCCGGCGACGAGGGCCGCGAGCGCTGCCAGCAATATTTGCAGGCCGGCGGCTGGGGCACCACCCAGGTGGATAATGGCGAGAATTACGTCAACATCGGCAACCGCAATATCTGGATTTATAACAACATCATCTACAACCCGGCCGGATTTCACAGCACGTACCAACAGTTTGCCATCTACGGGCCGCGCCAAAACCCCGCCGGCAGCGGACTCGACCTGGCGGTAAGCGACGACAACCTGCAGATTAAGGGCAACCTGATCTGGAACGGCGAGACTTCGCAGCCGCTGGGCATTGAAGGCCCGGATGAAGGCTGCCAGCCCGAAAACCCGACCTGCAACGAGGCCCAACTTCGCACCGAAAACGTCATCAACCGTCTCGAGCCGCACTTCGCCGACCCGGCTGGCGGGGATTTCACCCCGCAGGGAGACTGGCTGACACAGGTCAGCGCCTACCCCATCCCCGAATTTGGCTGGGAGCTGGCGGACATTCCCGCGGGGCAGGCCGCCAACCCGGTGACCCGCGATTTCATCGGGCGCGAGCGCGCCGTTCCACTGGCAGGAGCCTGGCTGCCCTGACCCGCTATTAATAAAAAATTTACTCGGGGCCCGGGGGATTTTCGATATAATTGAAATCAGACAAAAGGAGTCTGTTATGTTTTTATTTGAAGGGCCAGACCGCCGAAAAGAAGAACAGCGCATCCGCAGCGAAGGCCGTTTGCCGCCGGGACAATCGCTGACGGTTAAATTCCCGGTTTTGCATTATGGGCCCGTGCCGCCTTTCAACCCGGCCAGCTGGGATTTGCGCGTTTGGGGCGAAGTGGAAACCCCGCAGCGCTGGAGCTGGGATGAATTCAACCAGCTGCCGCGCCAACGACTGATCATGGATATTCATTGCGTCACGCGCTGGAGCAAGTTCGATACCGTTTGGGAAGGCGTCTCGGTTCGCAGTCTGGTCGAGGCCGGGCTGGTTCGCATCAAGCCGGGCGCGCAATACGTCATGCAGCATGCCGAATATGGCTTTACCGCCAACCTGCCGCTGGCAGTCGTCTTGCAGGAGAATTTTCTGCTGGCCACGCACTTCAACGGCGAGCCGCTCTCGCCCGACCACGGCTATCCCTTGCGCGGCGTGATCGGCTTTCTGCCCGGCCAGCCGCAGCTCGAATCGCCCTATTTTTGGAAGGGCGCCAAGTGGCTGCGCGGGTTGGAATTTATGACTGCCGACCGGCGCGGTTTTTGGGAGCAGGCCGGTTATCACAACCGGGCCGATGTTTGGAAGGAAGAACGCTTCGGGTAGAGTCTTCAGATAGAGAGAAAAAACAGCGCGGCGTGGAATTGCTTCCACGCCGCGCACTGATTCCAGGCTGGAACCTTTACGGCCGCTTATCCAGCACCAGGGTCAGATCGAGCTGCTGGTCGCCGCGCAGGACGGTCAGGACGATCGAATCGCCGGGGGATTTGTGGTTGATCAGGTAGCTGAGCAGGTCGCTGAAAGATTTGATGGGATTCCCATCCAGCGCCGTGATCAGGTCGCCGCCGCCCAGCAGGTTGGGGCCCAGGCCTACTTCCTGGGTGCCGGCTTTCAGCCCGGCTTTATCGGCAGGGCCGCCCGGCGTGACGTTGGTGACGTAGGCGCCGGTGAATTGCTTCAGTCCGAGGGCGTTGATCGCATCCAGGCTCAACTCATCTATGGAGGAAACGCCCATGTAGGGGTAATCATAGACGCCGTTTTTGATGATCTCCGGCGCCACGCGCTTGACAATGTTGATGGAAATGGCAAACCCGATGCCCGAGTTGATCGGCTCGCCGGTGGTGTTGGTGGCGTCGGTCTGGATGGCGCGGTTGATGCCGATCACTTCGCCTTGCAGGTTGAAGAGCGGGCCGCCAGAGTTGCCGGGGTTGATGGCGGCATCGGTCTGGATCATGTCTCCGGCGCTGAAGAAGCCTCCGCTGGCGGTCTGACGGTTGGAGGGCAGAGTCCGCCCGAGGGCCGAGACAATGCCGGTCGTCATCGTGCCGGTAAATCCAAACGGGTTGCCGATTGCGACCACTTTTTGCCCGACCTGAATGGTGCTCGAATCGCCCAGGGTGAGCGGGAATAATTCACTTTCGGGCACATCCACCTTGATGATGGCCAGGTCTGAGTCTTTGTCGATGCCCAGCAGGCTGCCGTAGGTTTTGAAGCCGGAGGAGAAGTCAACTTCTATGCTGGTCTGGCCATCCACCACGTGCTGGTTGGTGAGGATGTGGCCCTGCTTGTCGAGCACCAGGCCGGTGCCCAGGCTGCCACCCGTCTCGGTGCGCACCTGGATGGAGACAATGCCGGGAATGACGCGCTGATACAGGTTGACGAGCAGATCCTGTTCCTGCCCCAGCCCGCCGGCGTTGATGATGACCGCCGCCGCCGTGGGGGCGGGACTGGTGGCGGTCGGCAGGGCGGTCGGCAGGGGCGCGGGGGTCAGCTGCAGGGTGCTGCAGGCCAGCGAGGCCAGCAGCAGCGCCAGGGTAGCTGCCAGTAGGGGGGAATATTTTTTCATGCAAGCTCCTTCAATTCATACAATAAGATAATGCAGGCCAGCCCCTACTTTTGCAGGTCGTGGATCTTGCGCAGCAGGTTTTTTTGCTCTTCACTCAATGTTTTGGGCAGGCGTACCTTGACCTTGACGAACAAATCGCCCTTTTCGGCGGGGGCTTTCAGGCGCGGCATACCGCGCCCGGCCAGGCGGAATTTTTGTTCGGGCTGGGTGCCCGCCGGGATGGTCAGTTTGACGCGCCCGGTCATGGTCGGCACTTCGGCTTCGCCGCCGAGCAGGGCGGTGAACAGATCAATCGCAATGGTGGTGGTCAGGTCATCGCCATCGCGCACAAAATTGGCGTCCGGCTCCACCGTTACTTTGAGATAAACCTCGCCGCCTTCGGGCGTGAGATTGGTAACCCGCACGCGGGTGCCGGTGCGCGCCCCGGCCGGGATGTTGACCTGCTTGCGCAGGCTGCCAACGCTCAGCTGGCGGGCGGCGCCTTCATAAGCCTCGCGCAGAGAAATGGAAACCGGCGTTTCCGGGCTGGAGGCCCGCCCGCGCCCGGAACCAAACTCCACGCTGGCGCCGCTGCCGCCGAAGAACGAATTGAAAAAATCCGAAAAGCCGCCCGCGCCGCCAAACAGATCGCCAAAATCCACCGCCTGGCCGCGCGCGCCGCCCGCAGCGGCCCAATCACCCCAGTTAAAGCCACCCGGCGCGCCGCCGCGGCGCTGATAATCGGTATAGGCGCGGCCCATCTGGTCATAGCGGGCGCGCTTCTGCGCATCCGAAAGCACCTGGTAGGCTTCGTTGACTTCCTTAAAGCGATCCTCGGCCTGCTTGTTCCCGGCGTTGCGATCGGGGTGATACTGCATGGCCAGCTTGCGGTAAGCCGACCGGATCTCCTCCGCGCTGGCGGTGCGGGCCACGCCCAAAACCTGATAATAATCCTTATAGTCCATATACTACATTCTATGACTTTTCAGAAGCGCTCGTCAAGGCGCGCAAGTCATGGTTAATATAACTCTTACTCTCAGGCGGCTACCCGTGCGCCAGACAATCGCATATACTGGGAGATATCTTACCTGCGAAAGATGAAAACGGAATGAAAACAATCGGTATCTACTGCGGCTCTGCGGATGCAATTCATCCAGACTACAAGCTGGCTGGCCGTACCCTGGGCCGCCTCCTGGCTGAGAGCGGGCTGACGCTCATCTACGGCGGCGGCAAAACCGGCCTGATGGGCGCCGTGGCCGATGGCGCGCTGGAAGCCGGCGGCCAGGTGATCGGCGTCATCGTCACCAGCATGAACACGCCCGCCCTGGCCCACAACGGCCTGACCCGCCTGGAAGTGACCGGCGACATGCATACCCGCAAGGCGCGCATGTACGCCTTGGCCGAAGGCTTCATTGCCCTGCCCGGCGGCTTTGGCACCTTCGACGAATTATTCGAAACCATCACCTGGGCCCAGATCGGCGAACACCAGAAGCCGATCGGCCTGTTGAACGTGCGCCGCTACTTCGACCCGCTCCTGGCGATGGTGCTGCACGCCGAAAAAGAAGGCTTTCTCTACCCCGAACACCGCCAGATGATCTGCCTGGCCGAGACCCCGCAGGAACTGCTGGCAGCCATGCGCCGTCACCAGCACCCCGCCGAAGCCGTCCGCCGCTGGATGCGGCAGGATCAGCCCTGAAAAAAGCCCGCACCTCGGCCCGTTTTTGCGCCACAAGGATTGCATTCCACCCAAAAACTCACTATACTATCCTTAATCCCCGCCCACAGCGCGGGAATTTGATTGGTATGGCGCTGTGCAGTTTTGCCCCTCAAGCTTAGTGGTTCCTCCATTTCGAGCGTTTTTTGCCAGTCCAGCTGCCCAGGCCCCCGCCGGGGTTGGTGAGATGGAACTGTTTTCACCCGGACTGATGCGGCGGCGCATAGTTGCCTGGCTGATCGCCCCGCGAAAAAGGGTTTTTCGACAGTCTCGTTGGGCAGATTGCGAATAAGATACCCACAGGTATTGATGGATATAGAATCGCTCATCCAAGGTATTGTTGGTGAAGTCAAAAGCGTATCGGGCGTTCAAGCAATTGTGCTTGGCGGTTCCCGCGCTAGGGGAACGTATCATTCTGCCTCGGATATTGACTTAGGAATTTACTATGATGCACATCATCCCCTGAATCTGAGCGAATTGGCAAAGGTGGCAACAAAACTGGATGATGAAAATCGTACTGACCTTATTACACCAATTGGGGGTTGGGGACCCTGGATTAATGGCGGGGGTTGGTTACGTATTCAATCAGTTCCTGTAGATTTTTTATACAGGGATTTAGATAAGTTAAACTCAGTGATTAGCTCTTGTCTGGATGGCAAAGTAGAAATTTTTTACCAACCCGGCCACCCTCTTGGGTTCGTTTCATCAATTTATCTTGGAGAAACAGCAATCTGTCAACCACTATGGGATCCAGAAGGGATTGTGCAAGGGTTTTTCTGTAAGATCAAGATCAAGTGCTTCATTAAGAAAAATAACAGTGCTAATCAGAACCTTGAAAATTCAAATATGTTCTGCCGGTGAGCCACTCTTCGCTGATCTCGCTCAAGACAGCTGATACC
>CAIQVH010000027.1 GCA_903875215.1 uncultured Anaerolineae bacterium | reverse complement strand
CGTCGGGCTCTGGTTTTTCGTTTATCCTGGCTGCGCCAGGGTTAGCCCGGCGATGATAGGTTGGCAAATTCTCTCAATATGGAGGAATTTGTGATGAGCCTATGCTCGTCGGGCTCGTTGGTCCTCAGCAAAGCCATTCAGTTGTTGGATCAATCAAATTATGTGGTTCTTCGGCATAAAATAGTGGCAATGAATCTAAAAACTTGTTTTTCGATTTAGCGATAGAGTTGGGGGAATATACAAACAGGGCTATTCGAGCGCGGTTTCATTCGGCAGTCAGGGTCAGAATATTATGACCTTTCAGGATAGCATTTGAAAAGGCGACCTGGTCGATGATCTTTTCCAGTTCCGATAATTTTTCTTTTGCCCGGTCTTTGAGCGCAAACTCGCTGGCGGGATGATGCTCGACGTAGGCGGCCAGTTCCACGGCGCGGACTTGGTCGCGCTGGGCGGCGGCGAGGGTGACCAGGCACAGGGAGGCGTCCAGCGCGACGGAGATGCTTTCGTGCTGGGTGGCGGTCTCCAGCGCGGCGCGGTAGTGGGATTCGGCGGCGGGGAGGTTGCCGCGGGTCAGTTCCAGGTCGCCGAGGCGGTTGAGGGCGTGGGAGGTCAGCGCCCATTCGGGGTCGCGGGCAAACAGGGCGAGCGATTCCCGGAGACAGGATTCGGCCAGGGCCAGGTCACCCAGCCGCAGGGCGGCGGTGGCGATGTGTTCGAGGGAAATCGCCACGGAGCCTGTCTGGCCCGAGTCGCGGCGCAGGGGCAAGGCCTGTCGAAACAGCGACAAGGCTTCCGGGTAATCCCTCTGGTTGAGGGCAATCATACCCAGGTTGTCGAGCGAACCCGCTATCCCCAGCGCATTCCCCAGTTCCCGTGAAATTTCCATACTTTCCTGATGCTGGCGGCGGGACAAATCAAACTCCCCCAACTGGCGGTTGATAAAACCAAGATAATCGAGGCTGGCGGCGATGACGCGCCGGTCGTCGAGTTCGCGCGCAATCTCCAGGCTGGATTGGTGACAGCGGCGGGCGTTTTCGTAGTCGCCGGCGTAGTGCAGCAGTTCGCCGAGCGAGGTGAGCGTGGCGGCCAGCCCGGCGGAATCACCGGTTTCGCGCTGGATTTGCAGGGTTTCGTTGTGCAGGCGGATGGCGTCCTGCAAGCCCTGCGGGGTTTTGATGCGATGGAAAAACGGCAGCACCTGGGCCATGCCCCAGCGGTCGTTTTGTGCCTGGTAGTAGGCCAGGCACTCCTGGGCGATGCGCTCGACTTCGGCCATGTCGTCCATCATTGGCACAACGTAGAGCGCCAGGCTGTTGGCGAACATCAGTTGCGGACGGGCGGCGAGGCGGCGCAGGAGTTCGAGACTGCGCAGCAGCAGTTGGTGCGCCTGGGTGATGTGGCTGAGACGGTTGCAAAACCAGGCCTGGCAGGCCAGCAGCAGCCCAAAGGTGGCGTTTTCGCTCCCGGCGCGCGCCTGCCACTGCTCGGCGGCGCGGCCAAAGAGCGCTTCAGCATCCTGGAAGCGGTTGCGCAGGTCGAAATAGCGGAACAGGCCCTCGTAGTAGGCCTGCACATCGCTTTCGCCGCCCTGCGCGATGGCCCAGCCCCAGCCCGCCAGCAGGTTGTCCAGTTCGGCGGTCAGGTCGTCGAGGGCGGCGCGCTGACCGTGACCGCGCAGGGCCAGGCGGCGCTCGTCGGTGAAGGCGGCAAAGTACGCGCCGTGCCGGGCGGCGCTTTCGGTTTGCAGGGCGGGATGCTGGCCCAGTTTTTCGAGCACAAACGGCTTGAGCGACTGGTGAATGTCGAAACGGCCGGTTTCATCGCGCTGGATAAAGGATTTATCGGCCAGTTCGGCCAGGGTAGTGAGCGCGGCCCTGGCCACGGCCCCTGCCGCCTCGCGCCGGAATCCGCCGCGAAAGACCGCCAGCCGCACCAGCGCCTGTTGTTCGGTCTCGCTCAGGAAGTTCCAGGCATATTCAAAGGTGGCGCGCAGGCTTTGGTGACGTTCCACCACGTTTTTGTGCGGCGTTTTCAGGAAGTCCAGCCCGCGCTCGATTTCCCCGGCAATTTCCTCGCAGGTGAGCATCCTGGCCCAGGCCGCGGCCAGTTCCAGCCCGAGCGGCAGGCCGCCCACCAACTGGCAAATACGGATAATCGCCCGGCGGTCGGCCTCGCCCAGGCGCAGCGTCCCGGCGGCCTTGCGCGCATTCTGGATGAACAACTGCACCGCGCCGTACTGCTCCCAGTCGCCCGCCTCCGCCGCCGGGACGGGCATCCCGCCTACGTTCAGCGCCCACTCCTGCGCCAGGTTGAGCCGCTCGTGCGAGGTCGCCAGCACCGTCAGGCGCGGCGCGGCTTTCAGCAAGGTTTCCACCAGGTCGGGCAGGGCGCGCGAACCGGCTTGCAGATGCTCCAGGTTGTCCAAAATCAGCAGCAGGTGGCGCGGAGCCAGGAATTCAGCCAGTTGCGCCAGTTGCGAGCGGCTTTCGGATGCCGCAAACCGCGCCCCAAGCGCCTCGGCAATCGACGAAACGACATATTCAGGCCGCGAAACCGCCGCCAGCGGCACAAAACAGGCCCCATCCGCAAAAGCCGGGCTATGGATTCTGCCCGCCTCGAGCGCCAGGCGCGTTTTCCCGGCCCCGCCCGGCCCCAGGATGCTGATGAGATGCACCTGCGGGTCGCGCAGCAGTTTTTCCAGTTCGGTCAGCTCGTTGCGGCGTCCGAAAAAGGAGGTGGAATAGGTGGATTCTGGGAGATTTTGCCGCGTGGAGGCTTTCCCCGCGCCGGGAGCGGGTTCCGCGACTTTCCGCCCCGCTTCCTTTTTGAGCCGCTCGAACAGCATTTTCGTCCCCGACGAGGGTTCCAGGCCCAACTCGCGCATCAGCACCCGCGCGCATTCCTGGTATTGACGGATGGCGGCGCTGGCCTGCCCGTTGCGGGCGTAGAGTTCCATCAACAGCCCGTGCGCCGACTCGTTGAGCGGGTCGCGCCCGGCCCAGATGGAGGCCGTTTCGATGGCTTTCTCCAACTCCCCGGCCCTGGCCCGCGCCTGCGACAGGGCCTCCAGCGCGAGGAAATAATCCCGTTTGAGCGCCTCGCTTTGGGCGCTGACCCACTCCTCGTATAGCGAGGCCTCTTTCAGGGCGAACCCGGCCAGGAAGTCATCCCGGTACAGGTCCACCGCCTCCGCCAGCAGTGGAATCACATCCTGGCGGCTGTCACGCGCGCGGCTCTGCGCCACCAGCGTGCGAAAACGGCTGACGTCAATCCACATCTGCGCCCGCGCATCCGGCGACAACCCGACGATGTCGCGTTCCGTCCGCACCCAGCCCGGCCCAAAGGCCTGGCCGATTTCCCAGAGCGTGCGGCGCATGTAGGCCAGCACATGGCTAGTATCCTGGTCGGGCCACAGCAGGGTGGCGAGCGTCTCGCGGGTATAGTCCAGCCCGTTGACGGAGAGATAAATCAACAGGGCCAGCGCCTTGCGGCGGTCAGTCACAACGGGCTGGCCGTCCAATTCGAGGCGGGGAAGACCGAACAGGCGCAGGGTCAGGCGGGGCATGGAGGAATTATACCGTTGACCCCCTTCCCGGCCTTCCCCCATTTTCGGTTTTTGAAAATGGGGGAAGGAGAAACCCGTTTTCTGCCAGGTTTTGGCTCCTTCCCCCAAATACGGACGTTTTTTTGTCCGTATTTGGGGGAAGGCGGGGAATGGGGTGGTTGCAACTTCCGCGCAACGCCTGCGCAACGGCGAGTTTATATAATGAGCATAGTTCCATTACCCCTGAATGGGTACAAGTCAAAACCAACAAAAGGAGAAGAAAATGTTCCGCAAACTGTATCTCGTTCTTTCCCTGCTCGTCGCGGTCTCCATGCTGCTGGCCGCCTGCGGCGGCGGCGCGACTGCCACAACCGCCCCTGAACAGCCCGCCGCGACCGAAGCGCCAGCCGAGGCCCCCACCGCTGTTCCCGCGACCGAAGCGCCCGCTGAACCCGCCGCGACCCTCGTCATGTGGGTCGACGCCACCAAAGCGCCGGTCTTCAAGCAGGTAGCCGATGAGTTCCTGGCGAAATATAATGTCAAGGTGGATATCCAGGTGACCGATTTCGGCCAGATTCGCGACAAGTTCCAGACCGCCGCCCCGACCGGCAACGGCCCCGATATTATCATCGTGCCGCACGACCAGGCCGGTGTGCTGGTTGCCAACGGCCTCGTCGCGCCGCTCGACCTGGGCGACAAGAAAGCCTCCTTCCTGCAACCCGCGCTGGATGCCTTCACCATTGATGGCAAACTCTACGGCATGCCCTACGCCGTTGAGAACGTGGCCCTGTTCTACAATAAAGATTTGGTTACCGACCTGCCCAAAACCTGGGAAGATTTGATGGCGGCTGGCAAGAAGCTCCAGGACGATGGCAAAGCCACCTACTGCCTCGGCTTTGGCAGCCCCGATTATCACCTGTATTCACTTTATACCTCCTTCGGCGGCTACATTTTCGGCAAAGACGCCCAGGGCAACTACAACCCGCAGGATGTCGGCCTCGATAACGAAGGCTTCATCAAGGCGGTTCAGTTCCTCGATGACAATGTCAAAAACGGCTGCCTGAGCTCCACCATCGATGGCAACACCGCCCTCAAGCTGTTCACCGATGGCAAAGAACCCTTCTTTATCACCGGCCCGTGGGATTTGGATGCCATCAAGACTGCCAAAGTGCCCTACGGCATGAGCACCTTCCCCAGCAACGGCGCACCCTTCTCTGGCGTCCAGGGCTTTATGCTGAATGCCAAGAGCCAGAACCTGCTGCTGGCCCAGTCCTTCCTGACCGAATACATCGCCACTGACGATGTGATGTCCCAGCTCCAGACCGGCGGCAACCGCCCCTCGGCCTATAAACCCGTTTTCGACAAGATTTCCGACCCCGACCTGCTGGCCTTCGGCCAGGCTGGCGCCAACTCCCAGCCGATGCCCGCCATCCCCGCGATGGGCGCGGTCTGGGCCAACTGGGGCACCGCCATCACGCTGGTTTTCCAGGGCAAACAGGCTCCCGATGCCGCCCTTCAGGATGCCGCCAAGAAAATCCGCGATGTCATCGCCAACCCGCTGACCGGCATGGTCAACGTCCCCGGCTCCTACCAGAACCAGGCCGGCTGTGGTGACGGCGACGCTGGCAACTGGAAACCCGATTGCGCCGCTACCGCGATGCAGAAGAGCGACGACGGAAAAAGCTATGTCTCCGGCCCCTTCAAACTCAAGGCTGGCGATTACGAAGTCAAAGTTGCGCTGGACGGCACCTGGACGACCAACTACGGTGTCGATGGCAAGGCCGGCGGCGACAACATCAAATTCTCGCTCACAGCCGATGGCGAAGTCTCTTTCTCCTACGACCCCGAAACGCACATCTTGACCGTTACAATCAAGTAGTTTCCGCCATCACAAACCAGGAGGCCGGGCAACCGGCCTCCTGACCAGTTTTGGCTCTTTGGGCTTTGCCGTGAAACCCGTGAAATCCGTGTCCAATAAGGGTTTAAACCACAGCGATTTCCAGAGGGCCCCAGCTTTTCATCTGGATTTTAGGGTACGGAAGTAGAACTTGCGCACTCCAAATCAGGAGAATCCCAATGACTGCAAACAATCCTGTACCACAACCAAAAAAACAGGCAGAAAATCCCTTCTCCGTGCTCCTGCGTCTGTTTTTTCTCCTGGTCTTTGACCTGGGGTCAGGCTGGTTCATCGTCCAGGCTGTCCAGTCAGGTTATCTCCAACTGGCCGCCGTGGTGGGAGTTGTCTTCCTGCTCGTAAATCTCGTCCTCCTGCTGCCCCAGGCCTACGCCTACCGCTGGATGGTGACCGGGCTTTCCTTCCTGGTCTTGTTCACCATCTACCCGATGTTGTTCACCATATACATCGCCTTCACCAACTACGGGGATGGTCACCTGCTGACCCAGCAACAGGCGCTGGCCGTCATTGAAAAAGAAACCTACCTGCCCAAGACTGGCAAATCCTACAAATGGACTGCCTTCAAGGCTGCAGATAATTCCTACGCCCTCTGGCTGATTGACCCGGACGGCAACACCTACCTCGGCAAGGTTGGCTCGGCCCTCGTCCCAGCCAAACCCGGCGACCCCGGCATCGGGCAGGCTGATTCGAATGGCATTCCAACTTCCATCGATGGCTTCACCCGCCTGAACCCCATCCTGGCCGCCACCGACAAGGAACTTCCGAACATCAAGTTCGGCGAGGCGGGAAAAACCATCCAGATTCGTTCCCCATCCGAAGCCGCCGAACTCAAACCCCGCTACGCTTATGACCCCGCCGCCAACACCCTGACCGACCAGGAAAACGGCGAAGTCTACAACGATGTTAACGGCACCTACACCTCGCGGACAAGCGGCAAGGCAATCGTCCCCGGCTACCGGGCGGTTATTGGCTTCCAGAACTTTGTCAATTTTGTCCAAAGCCCGGCCTTGCGCGGCCCGCTGGTGCAAATCCTGGTCTGGAACTTTGTTTTCCCAACCCTGAGCGTGCTTTCCACCTTCAGCCTGGGGCTGGCAATCGCCTTGATGTTCAACGATAAAGATTTCCCGTTGAAAAAAGTTTTCCGCACCCTGCTGTTGATTCCCTACACCATCCCCTCGGTCATCACCGTCCTGATTTGGCGCGGCATGATGAACCCCGACCTGGGCATCATCAACCACCTGACCAAAACCTGGTTTGGCTTCTCCCCGCCCTGGTTCTCCGAGCCGATTTGGGCCCAGGCCGGTGTCCTGCTGGTCAATCTCTGGCTGGGCTATCCCTACTTCATGCTGATTACCAGCGGCGCACTCCAATCCATCCCCGCCGATTTGTACGAAGCCGCCAAAATTGACGGCGCGAACAGCTGGCAGGCTTTCCGCAACATCACCCTGCCGCTTCTGCTCGTCGCGGTCGGCCCCCTGCTGATTGCCTCCTACGTCTACAACTTCAACAACTTCGGGCTGATCTACCTGTTCATTAACGGCGGCCCGCCGATTGTCGGCGCAACCACCCAGGCCGGTCACACCGACATCCTGATCAGCTACGTCTATAACCTGGCTTTTGCCTCGGGCGGGCGCGGCGTCCAGTACGGTCTCGCCTCGGCCATCAGCATCATCGTCTTCTTCATCGTTGGCACCATCACCCTCGTCCAGTTCCGATTCACCAACATGTGGGAGGAGGTCAGTAAAAATGTCTAAACTCGCCAGCACCTACCAGAACCTGCGCTCGTCCCAGCGCTTCATGAATCGTGTCAGCCTGGTCATCAAACTGGTCATCGCCGTCATCCTGGTGGTCTTCTCGGTCTTCCCGGTGCTGTGGATTTTCTCCGCCGCCCTCGACCCCACCAGCCAGCTCGGCTCCCAGAGCCTGATTCCCCCCCAGGCCGGGTTCCAGAACTTTGAAAAACTGTTCAACGACCCGCTCCTGCCCTTCTGGAAATGGGTCTGGAACTCCATCAAGGTTTCCGGCATCACCACCATCCTTTCCATTTCCATCACCACCATGGCCGCCTTCGCCTTCTCGCGCCTGCGCTTTGCGGGCCGCATCACCATGCTCAAGGCCATCCTGCTCATCCAGGTTTTCCCCAACCTGCTGGCGCTGGTTGCCATCTACCTGATGATTGAGCAAACCGGCCACATCATCCCCTGGCTGGGGCTGGAAACCCACGCCGGGCTGATCCTGGTCTACCTGGGCGGCTCGATGGGCATCAACATCTGGCTGATGAAAGGCTTTTTGGACACCATCCCGCGCGCCATCGACGAGGCCGCCATGCTCGACGGTGCCACCAACTGGCAGATTTTCACCCAACTGCTCCTGCCGCTCCTGCGCCCCATCCTGGTCGTGGTCGGCATCCTGGCCTTCATCGGCACCTATGGCGACTTCGTCCTGGCTCGCATCCTGCTCTCCAAAGCCGAAAACTACACCCTGATGGTCGGCCTGGCGCTCTTTACCAACAACCAGTTCGCCCAAAACTGGGGCCCGTTCTCCGCGGGCGCGCTCATCGGCGCCCTGCCGGTGATGATTATCTACCTGGCCTTGCAAGACCAGATTGCGGGCGGCTTAACCGTCGGCGCTGTGAAAGAATAACCATGTCGTACCGCGACAAAATTTTCGGCCAATTGTTTGACCCGGAGACCCGTTTAGCCATGCACCAATCCAGTTTGACGGGCGTCCGTCACCTTCACCGGCGGAATCCGCTGGATGTGGAGCCGGAACAGCCGGTGGAATTGACCGTAACCACCTCCGGCCCGCAGCCGTTTGACCGTTTAACCTGCTGGTTCCAGCCTGAAAGTGGCGCGGAATCAGCCCTCGACCTGGCTCCCGTTAAAGTGACCTGGGACAACGCCCTGGGCGATTACATCCGCACCTGGCGCGGAATCCTGCCGCCCCAGCCCGCCGGGACGATGGTGCATTACCGCCTCGCCGCCCACGTCGCCGGTTCCGAGACCTGGGTCTACGCCGATAACCAGTCCGCCACCGCCGCCGAGGCCACCCGCTTCGCGTATTGGGCCGCGAACGACCCGATTCCGGCCTGGGCGCGGGAGGCCGTCGTCTACCACGTCTTTGTTGACCGCTTTTACCCCGGCGACAACGTCCCCTGGAAAAATCCCGACACCCTGGCCGGGTTTTACGGCGGCACCCTGCGCGGCGTGCTCCAAAAACTGGATTACATCCGCGAGATGGGCTTCACCGCCATCTGGCTCTCGCCCATTTTCCCCAGCCTGACCCATCACGGCTACGACGCGCTCGATTATTTCGCCATCGAGCCGCGTTTCGGCACCCTCGACGACTTCAAGGAACTGCTGGCCGAAGCCCACGCGCGCGGCTTGCGCCTGATTCTCGATTTTGTCGCTAACCACTGCTCCGACCAGCACCCGGCCTTCCAATCCGCCAAAACCGACCCCAACAGCCCAACCCGCGACTGGTTCACCTGGCTGGACTGGCCCGACGATTACGCCACCTACTTCGGCGTGCGCGAACTGCCCGAACTGAACCTGAAACCCGGCCCGGCGCGCGACTATTTGCTCAAAAGCGCCCGCTTCTGGCTCGAAATGGGCGTGGACGGTTTCCGCCTCGACTACGCTTACGGCCCCTCGCACGATTTCTGGGCCGATTTCCGCCGCGCCTGCCGCCAGGCCAACCCCGACTGTTGGACCTTTGGCGAAATCATCCACACCCCCGAAACCCAACTCTCCTACGCCGGGACGATGGACGGTACGCTCGACTTCCTGCTCTGCCGCGCCCTGCGCGAGACTTTTGGGCATGGCAACTGGCTGCTCTCGCGCTTCGAGTCTTTCCTGGCCGAGCACGAAGCCTATTTCCCGACAGATTTTTCGCGCCCGGCATTTCTCGACAACCACGACATGAACCGTTTCCTGTTCATTTCCAACGGCGACAAGGCCAGGGTCAAACTGGCCGCGCTGGCGCTGTTCACCCTCTCCGGCCCGCCAATTGTCTACAACGGCACCGAAGCCGGGGTTTCGCAGGAACGCCCCATTCACCAGAACGACTTCGGCATTTTCGAGGAAGCCCGCCTGCCGATGAAATGGGGCGATGAACAGGATGCCGATTTGCGCGAAACCTTCCGCCGCCTGATTGAACTGCGCCGCGCGCACCCGCTCCTGCTCGACAGCCCCCGCCGCCTGCTGCACCTCGACGACCAAATTTTCGCCTACGCCCGCGAATCTGCCTCCGGGGTGGTGGTGGCCGCCTTCAACCTGTCCACCGAACCCCGGCGAATTTTCCTCCCCGGCCTCCCGCTAATGCGCGACGCGCTCAACAATTGCCCAGTCACTCAAGAAAATGGCGCACTTGTGGTAGATTTACCCGCCCAAACCGGGGCATTTCTCGTGTAACTGTAGGGGCGACCCGTCAAGGCCAGACAAGGTTGCAGTTAAGCCAGTTTATCCTGCCAGAAATGATGATTTTTATGCCCTGGCGGGTCGCCCCTACGTATCAAATCCCATGAACCCCATCCCCCTCCCTCACACCCCCGGAACCCTGCTCCGTTACGAAAACTTCCCCTCCCGCCTCGTCCCCCCGCGCCACGTCGACATCTGGCTCCCGCCAAACTACGGCCCCTTCTCCCCCGTAGAATCTCCCCCCTCTCCCCCCGGGAGAGGGGCCGGGGTGAGGGATAGCTTCCCCGTCCTCTACATGCACGACGGCCAAAACCTGTTCCTGCCCGGCTACTCCTACGGTGGCGAACCCTGGGGCGTGGACAAAGCCATCCTCCGGCTGATGGAGGATGGCAAAATCCCCGGCGCAATCGTCGTTGGCATCTGGAACATTGGCGGGAACCGCTGGGGCGAGTACCTGCCCCAAAAACCGGCGGACATGCCCCAGGGCCGGGCTTTCGCCGCCCGTTTCCCCGACCAGTTGGTTGGCAAGATGTGCGCCGATTCCTATCTAAAATTCCTGGTGACGGAACTCAAACCCTTCATCGACGCCACCTTCCGCACCCGCCCCGGCCAGCCCGACACCTTTGTGATGGGTTCCAGCATGGGCGGGCTGATTTCTCTCTACGCCCTGACCGAGTACCCGCAGGTCTTTGGCGGCGCGGGCTGTCTCTCCACGCATTGGGTGGCCGGGGAAAACCTGATGGTGGATTATTTCGCCAGCGTCCTGCCCAAACCGGGAAAAAATAAAATCTACTTCGACTACGGCACCGAAACCCTCGACGCCGCCTACGAACCCTTCCAAACCCGCATGGACGCGCACATGCGCACCGCCGGGTTCACCTTTGGCGTGGACTGGCTGACGCGCAAATTTGAAGGCGCCGAACACTCCGAATGCTCCTGGCGCGAGCGGGTGCACATTCCGCTGGAGTTTTTGCTGGAAAACAAGTAATATACATTCCACCACGGAGACATGGAGTTCCTTGAGTTTTTGTATTTTCTCCGCGTTCTTTGCTACCACCAAGTCACCGATGCACAAAGTATTTCAAGGCTTTTTAGTTTAGAACTTCGTGGCTTTGTGCCTTGGTGGTGAAAGTTCTCAACTTTTCCCGTTAATCCGGGGAGAGCCTTTTTTCCCCAAACATGACAATCAACCCCCAAACCTACCAATTCACCCCCTTCAGCGCGATCAAACCCTCCGGCTGGATTCGCGCCCAAATGCAACACGACCTTGAACACGGCTTCGTCGGCCACCTCGATGAACTCGTCCCCGACCTGATCCAGCGCGACGACATTTATGGCGCTGACCGGCTGACAAAGGCCGCCAAAACCAAGGAACTGGGCGTTGTCGCGAAAGAAAGCCAGTGGGAAGTCCAATTCCTGTGGTGGAACAGCGAAACCCAATCCAACTGGCTGGATGGCCTGGCCCGCGCCGCGCTCCTGCTCGACCAGCCGGATTTCATCGAGAAGGCCCGCGCCCGCCTCGAACACCTGCTCGCCACCCAGGACGACGACGGCTACCTGGGCATCTACGCCCCTGACCTGCGCTACAACTTCAGCGGCGAGAACGGCGAACTGTGGGCGCAGGCCTCGCTCTTTCGCGCCCTGCTCGGCTGGCACGAAGCTACCGGCGATGAACGCGCCCTGGCCGCCATCCGCCGCGCGGTGGAGGTGACCATGCGCGCCTGGCCCATCGGGGAATCCCATCCCTTTGATGTGCAAAACGACTTCGCCGGGGTCGGTCACGGACTGGTGTTCACCGACATTCTCGACCGCCTGCACCAACTGACCGGCGACGCGCGCTACCCCGCCTACGCCCGCTGGCTTTACCTGGAATACAGCCGCCAGCCGCTCAGCCAGGATGACCTGCAACTGGCGCACCTGCTCGACCGCGATTACCGTTTCAAGGCGCACGGTGTCCATACCTACGAACAAATCCGTTCACTGCTGACCGCCGCCTGCGCCGCCGACGACCCGCAACTGGATTCCGCTCTCGCCGCCGCGCTCGCCAAACTGGAGACCTGTCTCACCCCCTCCGGCGGCCCGATTGGCGATGAATTTATCGGCGGGCGCGCAGCGGATGCCAGCGAAACCGGCTACGAATACTGCTCCATCCACGAACTGCTCGACACCTACACCCAACTCCTGCAAAAAACCGGCGAGATGAAGTGGGCCGACCGCGCCGAGTGGCTGTTTTTCAACGCTGCGCAGGGCGCGCGGCACCCCAATCAAAGTGCTATCGCCTACTTGAAAACCGACAACTCGCTCTCGATGACCGGGCCGCTTCATCCCGACGACCCGCAAGACTCCGAAAACCCGCAAATCCGCTACAAATACTCGCCGGTTCACCAGGATGTGGCCGTGTGCTGCGTGCCCAACGCCGGGCGGATTGCGCCGTATTACGTCAAGGCCCAGTGGCTGCGCTCCGCCGGGGGGCTGGTGGCGGCCCTGTATGGCGCATCCAGCCTCCAGACGCAGGTCAACGGCGTCAGCGTGAACATCATCCAGGAAACGGATTACCCCTTCGACACGGGCATCACTTTCAGGGTGGAAACTGCCCAACCAACGGAATTCAGGCTCAGTTTCAGGATTCCTTCCTGGGCCAGCAGCTTCAGCGTCGATACGGAAAGTTTCACAATCCAGGACAATCTCATCCACCTCCAAAAAACCTGGCAAACCGGCGACACCGTCACCCTGCGCTTCGATGCGGAGGTCAAAATCCAGCCCTGGCGCGGCGAGAACATCGTGACGTATGGCCCGCTCCTGTTTTGCCTGCCTTTGGAGGGGGAATTTTCGCCGGGCCGGGAATATGCCCCCGGTTTTCGGGACTCGTACTACGCTCCGGCAGATTTATCCGCCCTGTCGCTGCGTCTCGCACCCCAAACCGATTTCACGCTGGAAAAAAGCCCCTTTGACGCTTCCCGCCCCTTTGACTCGCTCTTGCTGACAGGGGAGCTACTCGACCCTGGCAAAAACCCGTTACCAGTGCATCTCATCCCCCTGGGCGCGAGCATCCTGAGAAAAGTAACTTTCGAGGTCTAATGAACTCTTCCGAACGCTTTACCGCTCGACTGCACGGCCAGCCCGTTGACCGCATTCCCAACTTTGACATTTTCATGACCCGCGCCGCGCATCACATCGGCGCGCCGCTCTCGCGCTACTACCTCGACCATCGCGTGCTGGTGGAGGCCAACCTGGCCGTTGCCGCCGATTTTGGCGTGGACATCCTGCAAGCCATCTCCGACCCCTACCGCGAAGCCGCCGATTTTGGCCTGGAAGTGGAATTTCCCGAAGACAACCTGCCGCTCAACCGCAAACCGCTGATTGCCGAGCCGGACGACCTGAAAAACCTCGTCGCGCCGAACCCGGCCACCGGGCGACGGATGAGTGACCGGCTGGAAGCCATCCGCCTGTTCCGCGAAAAAGCCGGGGGCGAAATCCCGATCATGGGCTGGGTGGAGGGCGCGTTGGCAGAAGCCAGCGACCTGCGCTCGATGTACCTGACCATGACCGACCTGGTCAGCCGCCCGGACTGGCTGACGGAACTGCTGGAAACCTGCGCCGAAGTGGAAATCGCCTTCGCCCGTGCCCAAATCGAAGCCGGGGCGGATATTATCGGCCTGGGCGATGCGGTTTGTTCGCAGATTTCGCCCAAAATGTACCGGCAGTTTGCCCTGCCGTATGAGCAGCGCATTTTCGCCGCTGTCCACGAAATGGGCGCGGTGGCGCGCCTGCACATCTGCGGTAACACCACCCGCCTGCTGCCCGACATGCTCCAGAGTGGCGCGGACATCATCGACCTGGATTGGATGGTGGATATCGAAAAGGCCGCGCAGTTGTTCGATGACCGGGCGGCGATTTGCGGCAATTTTGACCCGGTGGCGGTCATGCTCCAGGGTACGGGAGCAACCGTCAGGGCGGCGACGCGCGAGTGCATCCAAAAGGGCGGGAAACGCCTGTTCAGCGGGGCTGGCTGCGAAATCCCGGATCAAACTCCCGCTGAAAACCTGTTGGCGCAATCGCAGGCGTTGAGTGGACTTTAATCCACCTGACCAACCGGTTATCGGTGGGATTTGGCGGGCCGATTTGCTATAATCATCCTGACCAAAGGACTCGCTTTGCCCGCTAACGCCCTGCTGACCACGAAATTGCATATCCCGCCCCTGCGCAGCGACTTTGTGCCGCGTCCGCAACTGGTGGCGCGTTTGCAGGCCGGTCTCTCGAGAAAACTGACCCTGGTTTCCACCCCGGCAGGCTTTGGGAAAACCACCCTGCTGTGCGAATGGCTGAAAGAGAAAAAACTGGCCGCGGCCTGGGTGGCCCTGGACGAGGGCGATAACGACCACGGGCGTTTTATCACTTACGTGATGGCGGCCCTGCGCGCCTTAAATATGGGGCTGGATGAGCATCTCCAGGCCATTTCGCAGGCGGCGGCGCAGGGCGTGCCGCTGGAGTCACCGATGGCGGCCTTGCTCAACGACTTCGCCGCGCTTCCGATAGGGACAGCGCCGGTCGTCCTGGTGTTGGACGATTATCACGTCATCCACAATCCCGCCGTCCACACTTCGATGGCTTTTGCGCTCGATTACATCCCCGATAGTATTCACATCGTTATCGCCAGCCGCAGCGACCCGCCCCTGCCGCTTTCCCGGCTGCGGGCGCGTCGCCAGTTGAACGAACTCCACGCCCCCGATTTGCGTTTCACCCGCGCCGAGACGGAGACTTTTCTCAACCAATCCAGCGGATTAACGCTTTCCCCGGCGCAGGTGTCCGCGTTGGATGACCGCACCGAAGGCTGGGCTGCCGGTCTGCAACTGGCCGCCCTGGCCCTGAGCGGACACAGCGATATTGACCGTTTCGTCCGCGACTTTACCGGCAGCCACCGTTATATTCTCGATTACCTGGCCGATGAAGTTTTTTCGCGCCAATCTCCCGAAACCTGTGATTTCCTGCTAAAAACCTCCATCCTCGAGCGGATGACTGCCGGGCTGTGCGATGCCGTGACCGGGCAGAATAATGGCCGGGCCATGCTCAACAGACTGGAGCGTGAAAACCTGTTCATCGTCAGGCTCGATGAGCAGGGGCAGTGGTACCGTTATCATCACCTGTTTGCCGACTTGCTGAAAAACCGCGCCGAGCAGTTCCCCGCCCCCGAACTGGCCGAACTGCATCACCGGGCCGCCCTCTGGTTGGAGGCCCATAAACAATCTTTCGAGGCTATCAAATACGCCCTGGCAGCCCAGGAGTATGACCTGGCGATTGGGATGATGGTCAATGCCACCCCGGCGCTGGCGATGCGCAGTGAAATCGGCACCATGCTCAAGTGGCTGGAGACCCTGCCGCGCGAGATGAGCCTTTCAAACCCGCGCATCCCGCTCATGTTTGCCTGGGCACATTTTTTCATGACCGATATTGACGCCGTCGAACCGCACCTGCGCGCTGCCCTGCGCACACTGGGATTGGAACCTGAAACCGTTGAATCCTGGCCCGCCAACCTGCCATCCCAGGTTGGCGAGATGCTGGCGCAGGTTTTTGCGCTGCGCACGTTTGTCTCGGTCAACCACGGCAAACCGGAGCAGGGCATTCGCCTGGCACGCGAAGCGCTCTCACACCTGCCCGCCGGGGAAAAACTGGGCCGTTTTGCCGTCCTGGCTGCGCTCGGCGATGCCTGCCGCGATGCCGATAACTTTGCTGCCGCCAGCCAGGCTTATTCCGAGGCGCTGGCCATGGCCGAGGCGCTTGACCAGTACCCCGCCAGCCTGACCATGCGCATGGATTTGGCGCGCCTGCGCGTCAAAATGGGCCAACTGCGCCACGCCGAAACCATCTGCCGCGAGGTGCTGGCCTGGGGCGGCGAGCGCTATCATCCCCTCTTCCCGGTGGCGCAGGCGTACACCTTGCTGGGCGATCTTCTGCGCGAGCGCAACGACCTCGACGCCGCCGAACAAATCCTTGCGGCCAGCATCCGGCAGTGTGAGTGGGCCGGTTACCAGCGTTATCTGGTCTTTAGCCTGGTTTCGCTGGCGCGCCTGAAAGCGGCTCGCGGCGAAATCCAGGCTGTGGAACAGGCGCTCGAATCCGCCAGCCGCGCCGCCACCTCGGGCAGTGAACTGCTCCACGCCTGGGTGGAACAATTCCGGGTGCGACTGCTCAAAAGCGGGGAAACAGACTGGTTGGCCGTTCACCCCCTGGCGGAGGCGGAGGTCATTTTCCAGCGTGAAGATGAAGCCCTGACCCTGGCGCGGATTCACCTCGAACGAGCGCGCCGCTCCCGCGCCTCCGACCCGCAGGCAGTCTACCGTTTCCTCGAGCGGATGCTCACCTCGGCGCAGCAATCCGCCCGCGCGGGCAGCGTCATCGAAATCCTGCTGCTGCAAGCCCTGGCGCTGCAACTGCTCAAACGCACCCCCGACGCCCTGCAAAAATTCCAGCGCGCCCTGACCCTGGCCGAACCGGAAGGCTACGTGCGCCTGTTTGTGGATGAAGGCGCGCCCGTGGCAGAATTATTGCAACTCGCCATCCAGCACGACCTGCACGCCGAATATGCCAGCCGCCTGCTGGCCCTGCTGCCTGGCAGCCAGCCCCAGGCCGGGAACCTGTCCGAATCGCTGACCGAACGCGAAGCCGAAGTCCTGCGCCTGCTGGCGACTGGTCTCTCGAACCAGGAAATCGCCGAAAAACTGGTCATCTCCCTCAGCACCATCAAAACCCACATCACCCGCATCTACAGTAAACTGGATGTCACCAGCCGCACCCAGGCCATTGTCCGGGCGCGGGAACTAAAATTAATCTGAAAAAGAGTAAGGGCGACCCATTCGGCGCGAAAAATCACCTTTTCGGGTAAAAAATCCTATTAAACCAACGTGCTTTCTAGCCCAGACGGGTCGCCCCTACCGTACCCTGCAAAAAATCATCCCCCCATATCAGACCTTCGGTTGACGCAGCCGGAGGTCTTTTTTATTTATCCTCATTAAACGGGCTACTGAATTTTTCTACCTGGAGACCCCATGCTTGACCCGCGCATCCCCAAACTGGCCGACTTGATCGTCAACTACTCCATCGCCGTCCAGCCGGGCGAAAAAGTTATCATCCGCAGCCTGACGCCCGCCGGGCCGCTGCTGAACGAACTGTACGCCCAAATTACCGTCGCGGGCGGCTACCCTTTCCTTGCGCTCAAATTCCCCGAAACCGCCGCCCGTTTCTTTGAAGTTGCCACCGATGAGCAACTCGCGCATGTTTCTGATGTGGAAAAATTCGCAGTGGACACTTTCGACGCTGTGATTTTGGTGCGCGGCGAGGACAATACCAAAGCCCTGGCAAACATCCCGCCCCGGAAATTGCTCCTGGCTCAACAAGCCGAAGCCCCGCTGATGCAGACCGTCATGCGCCGCGCCGCCGCCGGGACCATGAAATGGGTCTCGGTCTTATTCCCCACCAACGCCTACGCCCAGGATGCCGCCATGAGCCTGCGCGAATACGAGGATTTTGTCTACCGCGCCTGTATGCCTGACCTGGAGGACCCAATCGGCTACTGGCGCGGGGTGGAAGCGCAGCAGGCGCGCATCATCGACTGGCTCAACGGCAAAAAACACGTCCACCTGCTCGGCCCCGATACCGACCTGCATCTCAGCATCGCGGGGCGGCTTTTCATGAATTCGTGCTGCCAGCATAACGTGCCCGATGGCGAAATCTACACCGGCCCGGTGGAAGACAGCGTCAACGGGCACGTTTCTTTTTCATACCCGGCCATTTACAACGGACACGAACTATCCGGCGTGCGCCTGTGGTTTGAAAATGGCCGCGTCGTGCGCGCCGAAGCCGACAAAAACGAGCAGTTCCTCCGCGCCGCACTCGACACCGACGCCGGGGCGCGTTTCCTGGGTGAATTCGCCATCGGCACCAACTACGGCATCAACCGTTTCACCGGCCAAATCCTGTTCGATGAAAAAATCGGCGGCAGTTTCCATCTCGCCCTGGGCAATTCCTATCCGGAAACTGGCGGACAGAACAAATCTGTCATCCACTGGGATCTGATTTGCGACCTGCGCTCCGGCGGTAGCATCACCGTGGATGGCGACCTGCTGTACCAGGACGGCAAATTCATGTTGGAGTAATTTTCTAAACACAAAGGACACCACGGACACGAAGGAAAACAAAACCGGCCCCTTGGTGTACTTCGTGCCCTTCGTGTTTGAGATTTTTGGAGATTTCATGCCCACCAATCACCCCGTCAAAGACCAAATCCTCGCCCGCTACACCGAGCGCACCCCCCAATCCCGCGCACTGGATGCCCAGGCCAAGACATCCCTACCCGGCGGCGATACGCGCTGGGCCACCTACCACCTGCCCTATCCCATCTACATGGCGCGCGGCGCAGGCTGCACCCTGACCGATGTAGACGGACACACCTACCTCGACTTCCAGAACAACTACACCTCGCTGGTGCACGGACACGCCCACCCGGCCATCACCGCCGCCGTCCAGGCGCAAGCCGTCAACAGCGTGGTCTACGGCGCGCCTGCCGAAGGGCAGTTCCAACTGGCCGACCTGCTGACCAAACGCCTGCCCGGCGTGGACCAGTTGCGTTACACCAACTCCGGCACCGAGGCCACCATGATGGCCATGCGCGCCGCCCGCGCCTTCACCGGCAAACCCGTCATCCTGAAAATGGACGGCGGCTATCACGGCTCGCACGACATGACCGAAGTCAACATCACCCCAGACTTAAGCGACAGCCGCCTGCCCATTCCCAAAGTCGAAGCCGATGGCGTGGCCGAGGCCGTGCTGGGCGCGGTGGCGGTGGCGCGTTTCAACGACCTGGAAAGCGTCGAGATGCTGCTCAAAGCCCGCGCCGGGGAAATCGCCGCCATCATCACCGAGCCGCTGATGAACTCCGCCGGGATGGTGGTGGCCAGCGACGATTTCCTGCCGGGCCTGCGCACCCTGGCCGACCGCTACGGCGTCCTGCTGATTTTCGACGAAGTGGTCACGTTCCGCCTGCACGAAGGCGGCTACCAGGCCAAAACCGGCGTTATCCCCGACCTGACCGCCCTCGGCAAGCTGATTGGCGGCGGGCTGGCCATCGGCGCTTTTGGCGGGCGCGCCGAAATCATGAGCCTGTACGACCCCGCCCGCCCGAACGGATTCCACCACTCCGGCACCTTCAACGGCAACCCGCTGGCGATGGCCGCCGGGATGGCCTCGGTCAGCGCGCTCACGCCCCAGGCCATTGACCACATCAACCAACTCGGCGCAGAATTCCGCCGAGGGGTTGACGAAGCCTTTGCCGAGGCCGGTATCCACGGCTGCGCCACCGGCGAAGGCTCGCTGGCCTACATCCACTGGACAGCCGAAAAAGTCACCTCCGCCGCCGATGTGGTGCGCTGGAAACAAAAAGCCGCCGAACTGCCGCGCCTGCTGCACCTGGAACTGCTCAACCAGGGCATTTTCGCCGCCAACCGTGGCATGTTCAACCTGTCCACGCCCATGACCGCCGCCGAAGTTGACCAGACCCTGGCCGCCCTGCGCGCCGCGCTCTACACCCTCAAGCCCTACGCCGCCGACCTCACGCCGCACTTGATAATGTGAAAACGCCCTCACCCTCCGCCCTCTCCCAGCGGGAGAGGGGACTTTCCCCCTCCCCCTTCGGGGGAGGGCCGGGGTGAGGGAAAACAGGAGCCATCATGCCAGTAGATTTGTTGATTAAAAACGGACGAGTCGTTGACCCCTCCCAAAACATTGACCGCATCACAAACATCGCCATCGCCGACGGGAAAATCTCCGCCCTGGATGCGCCCGCCGCTACCGAAGCCGCCCAGACCCTCGACGCCACCGGCCAACTGGTCTGCCCCGGCCTGATTGACCTGCACGCCCACGTTTCCCGCGACCTGGTCTCGCTGGCGGTTGACCCAGACGAAGCGGGCATCACCGCTGGCTGTACCGCCGTCAGCGATGCGGGCAGCGTTGGCTACCTGCACCTGCACCCCTTCCGCAAATACGCCATCGAACCGGCCAAAACGGATGTTTTCGTCTTTCTCAACATCTCGCCCTTCGGCGAAGTCGTCCTGCCCGAAACCGGCTTCGACATCCTCGACGAAGCCGAATTCCTGCGGGTCATCGACACCAACCGCGACGTGGTGCGCGGCATTAAACTGCGCGCCATCGCCGAACTGATTTACGCCGTCAAAGTGGATGTTGTCAAAATGGCCGTGCGCATCGCCCACAAAGCCGGATTGCCGCTCATGGTTCACCTGGGGATGGGCTTCAACGAGCCGGTTCCTGCGGATGAAATCGACGCTTTCATCACCCGCATGTTGGGGATGCTGGAAAAGGGCGACATCCTGACCCATGCTTTTACCGACAAGCCCGGCGGTGTCTTCCGTTTAGATGGTTCGCCCCTGCCGGGGCTGGAATCCGCCCTGGGGCGTGGAGTCTACCTCGACGCCGCTCCCGGCCGTGGGCATATCAACTTCAACCTGGCGCGCGCCGCCCTCCAGCGCGGATTCGCGCCCCAGGCCTTCGGCACCGACGTGGTCAAACTGCCCGAGCAGCAGCCGCATTTCTATAACGTGGCCGCCGTTGCCAGCAAATTCATGGCGCTCGGCCTGTCGCTGGGGGACGCCATCCGGGCCGCCTCCTGCAACCCGGCGAAAATGCTCGGCGAGCAGGATCAACGCGGCAGCCTGCGCCCCGGCCTGGCCGCCGACATCAGCATTTTGGGCTACCACGAAGGCGAATTCCTGCTCCACGACGGGCGGGCGGGAAATCTCATTCCGGCCAGTGTGTTCCTGTCGCCGCAAATCACCATCAAAAACGGCGAAATCATCCCGGTGCGGGAAAGCCACCGCAGGCACGTCCCCACCCGCAGCATGATGGAAGCCCTTTTGCAAAAGTAACCGGAGTTCATCCAATGCAAAAAGCCTTTGTACACGGATTTGACGGATGAACACGGATATAACCTGTTTTTAAGCTCTTAAATCCGTGCTTTTTCCGTGTAATCCGCGTAATCCGTGTCCAGTTTTTGCCTTTTTGTGCTGAAAACCGTTGCTTCTTAAGTTATCAAAAACGAACTCTATCTGGTGCGATGCACCCTCCAAAGGAGAAACCTGATGAATTCAAACCCCGAAATCATCTACCAGACCGTCTACCACCTCGAAGGGATGCGTCACCCCGTTGAAAGCCCCGAAGCGTTGGACAAAGCCGCTGACTACATCGCCGCGAAAATGCGCGAGTACGGGTTGACCGTTCGCGAGCAGGTTTTCACCATCGAAGGCTGGGAACGTCCCTTCCGCAACATCGAGGGCAGTCTCGGCCCGGTGGGCGAAAAACCCGCCGCCGTGCTGACCGCCCACTACGATAGTGTGCTTTCTCCCGGCGCGAACGATGATGCCGCCGGGATTGCGGTCATTCTCGAAGCCGCGCGGCTGCTATCGCAGATGGACAACCCGCCGCCGGTCTACATCGTGGCGGTCAGCCTGGAGGAGAGCAGCAATCCCGTCATTTACACCAAAGTCCAGCAAAGCGCCCTGCGGCACGGCGTGCTGGATGGGCAGAAGCGCTACACCAGTTGGGCGTGCGCCAAAGCCGGGCAGAAAATCCAGGCGCGGGCGATAGAAATCCTGAATTCGGGCAAAACCCAGGCCGAGGGCTACCGCCAGGCGCTGGCAGAACTTGGAGAAGCGGTTCCAGCCAACCTGCGCGCCCACATCGAGGAGATTGCGCCGCTGTACGAGACCGTTACCGTGGAATCGGCTATCGGGACGCGCAGCCGCATCGGCAGCACGCGCTGGGTGAAGGAAGCCCTGGAGACGGGCAAGAAAATTGCTTTCAATGTCAACGTGGACGAGCCGGGGGTTTTCCGTTACGAGCCGAAGTCCCAGGGTCAACTGGGCGGTCTGGGTTTTGAGTCGTTCAGCAAACAATATCGCACCGACCCGCAAAAGGAAATCGGCAATTTCTCCATGCTGGTAACGCACCAGCCCTCCCAACACCTGGGAGCGGTTTTCACGGAAAACTGCGAAAAGGACGACATTAACCTGCCCTACGGCTGGCTCCATGCCCCGCTGGATTACCAGCAGGTGGTGGCCTACCAGCCGATGGGCTTGAACTCTGACCACGCGCCGTTCTGGCAGGCGGGCATCCCGGCGTTGTTTATTTTCGACTCGTCTACGGCGCGCTCAAACTATATCCACACCCCGGCGGATACCATCGACCACATCGACTTTGACCGCCTGGCCGAAATCTCCCAGGCGCTGGCAGGGATGGTGGCGGATGAACGTTCATACAAAACCGATTAACCACGAAGGACACGAAGTACACAAAGGGGAAAGACAAAAGGTTTTCCTTCGTGACCTTTGTGTCCTTTGTGTTTAGGTTCATAAGGAATCTCAATATGGAATTTGACCGATTGGATGTCTTAGCCGAGAGAATGGCCCATTATTCGCTGAAACTGCAAAGGGGCGAGCGCTGTCTGATTGCGGCGGGGTACAGCGCCTACCCGTTGGCAAAAGCCTTTGCGGAGCAATGTGTCCAGGCGGGAGCCATCCCCATAACTTATGTGATGGATGAGGAACTGACCCGGCTCTTTCTCGCTTCCCTGCCGCAGGATGACGACAAAATCCTGGCTGAAGCGATTGGGACGTATGTTGACCCGCTGAACCTGATGATGGATGGCGTCGAAGCCGTGGTGGTCATCCGCTCGAAAGAAACGGACACGCCCTACGCCGGGGCAACCGTCAAAACGCTGATGGCTTACCAGCAGAAATTTGGGCAGTTGTTCCACCGCTTCACCAACGAAAAGAAGTGGGTGGTGCTCGACTGGCCGACCCCGCTCCAGGCCGAAAAAGCCGGGATGACCTATGCCGAGTTCTACAAATTCGTGATGGACATCTCGCTGGTGGATTATGCCGCCATGCACGCCGCCGCCCTGCCCGCCAAGGCGGTGCTCGACGCCGCCGACCGGGTGCACATTGTTGGCCCCGGAACTGACCTGCGCTTTAGCAAAAAAGGCATCAACACCATCATTGGCGCGGCGGCCAACAGTTACCCCGATGGCGAATTGTACACCGCCCCGGTGCGCGAGAGCGTTGAGGGCTATGTGGCCTTCACGGTTCCGTCCATCTACATGGGGCGGACGTTTGAGGGCATCCGCCTGGAGTTTGAAAAGGGCAAAATCGTGCGCGCCACCTGCCGGGTGGGTGATGAAGCCGCGCTGAATGCCATTTTCCAGACCGATGAAGGCGCATCCTACATCGGTGAGTTTGCCCTGGGCATCAACCCGGATGTCACCCGTCCGATGAACGACATCCACTACGACGAAAAAATCGCCGGTTCCTTTCACTTCACCCCCGGCAACTGCTACAACGACGCCTACAACGGCAACCGTTCCTCCATCCACTGGGACCAGGTCTGTATGCAAGACCCCGCGCACGGCGGCGGCGAAATCTGGCTGGATGGGAAACTGCTGCGCAAAGATGGAATTTTTGTGCTGGAGCCGTTCACGGCGTTGAACCGGAAATAGCCCCTCATCCCTAACCCTTCTCCCGGGGGGAGAAGGGAATTTACTCCCTTCCCCCCTCTGGGGAAGGGCCGGGGATGAGGGCAAAGGAGATTTTATGGCCCTCTACAAAATGCGTGTGCTCGAACTGAAAGGCACCCCCCGCCAGCGCGGACGCCAGCACGGCGAGGAACTGCGCGAGGAAATAGGCCGCCACCTCGACCTGTACCGCGAAAATATCCAGCAGGATACCGGCCTCGACGCCCAGGTCTTTTTCGACCGTATGTACGCCGAAACGGACTTCATGCCCGCCATCGAAAAATACGCCCCCGACCTGCTGGAGGAAGTGCGCGGCATCGCCGAAGGTTCCGGGCGCAACTTTGACGAGACCCTGGCGCGTCAACTCAGTGACGAGGACCCCTGGTTCCGGCAAATCGTCAAGTTCGGGCGCGCGGTACCGGAAAACTGTTCCTGCCTCGGCACAAGCGAAACCGGGCGCAGCCTGATTGCCCAGAACATGGATTCGCCGCTGTATTATGACGGTTTCCAGATGCTCCTGCGCGTCCACGAACCGGATTCGGATGTCGAAAGCCTGGTGTTCACCGTTGCCGGGAAACTCTCGCTGGCCGGGATGAACAATCAGGGCGTCGGCATTTGCTGCAACACCGTCCTGCAACTGGATTTCAACCCGCGCGGCCTGCCCGAAGATTTCATCGTCCGCAAGGTGCTCCAGCAAAAGAACCTGGAGGCTGTGTTGGCGTTCATGAAATCCATCCCGCACGCCTCCGGCCAGAATTATGTCATCGGCGACCCCAAACGCGTCACCGACCTGGAATGTTCCGCCCACAAAGTGGTGGAAATTCCGCCCCAGCCAGAGACTCAACGGGTGTTCCACACCAACCACCCGCTCCAAAACGATGACACCCGCAGTTGGAATGCGCTCATGGAGCGCGGCGAGCGCGAAGCCCCGCAGATGGTGGCGCAGATGAAAGCCCGCCAGACCACCTTCGACCGGTTCGTCGCCCTGAAACGCGATGTCGAAGCCGACCTGCCGCTGGATGTGCGCCGCGCCGCCGAGATTCTCAGCGACCACACCGCCCCGGTCTGCCTGCATCACCTCGGCAAAGGCAATTACACCCTCGGCTGCCTCATCATGGAACTGGATGCGCAAAGTCCGCGCCTGAACATCGCTGGCGGCCCGCCCTGCTCCACGCCGTTCCGCACATACACCTTCTAAACCGTAAGGGCGACCCATCAAGGCCCTCCGGCGGCTAGTTATGCCAGGCAGCCTTGCCAGCAATCTTGACTTTTATGCCCAGGCGGGTCGCCCCTACGCCAATCGAAAGGAATCTTTATGACAAATCATCTCAGCGGCGCGCGCTTCATCGCCGAAACCTTCAGCGGCTACGGCGTCACCCACGTTTTCTATGTGGATGCCATGCTCCGCAAAGCCATGGTTGACCTGGAAGAACTTGGCATCCGCCGCGTGGTCACCCACAGCGAAAAAGCCGCCGCCTACATGGCCGATGGCTACGCCCGCATCAGCGGGCGCGCGGGCGTCTGCATGGCGCAATCTGTCGGCGCGGCCAACCTCGCCGCCGGGCTGCAGGATGCCTGCCTCGCCAGCAGCCCGGTCATCGCCCTGACCGGTAAAAAGCCCCCGTTCTGGCAGTATCGCAACTCCTACCAGGAAATCAACCACTGGCCGATGTTTGAGCCGGTCACCAAATATAACGCGGATGTTGTCGCCCCGGAGCAACTGCCCCACCTGCTGCGCCAGGCCTTCCGCGAAGCCGTCAGCGGCAAACCCGGCCCGGTGCATCTGGATATGATTGGGCGCGAAGCACGGGAACTGGAAGTGGCCGCCATCCCCGCGCCTGTGGCCGTTGACCGGCAGTTTATCCACATCCCGCCTTTCCGCCCCGCCCCGGATGCGGCTTCCGTTAAACTGGCCGCCGATGCCATCCGGGCAGCGCAGCGTCCCGTCCTCGTGGCGGGTGGCGGGGTGCGCATCTCCGGCGCGGCGGCAGAACTCGTCGCCCTGGCCGAAAAGCGCCAGATTCCCGTTGCCACTTCGGTGGACGGCAAAGGCAGTATCCCCGAAACCCACCCGCTCAGCGTGGGCGTGGCCGGCAATTACTCGGCCTGGTGCGCCAACAAAACCGTTTGCGAAGCCGACCTGGTGATTTATATCGGCTCGGCCACCGGCGACCAGACCACCAACAGTTGGAAAGTCCCCGCCCCCGGCGTGAAAATTGTCCAGATTGACATCGACCCCGCCGAACTTGGCCGCAACTACCCCGACACCATCGGCGTTCTGGGGGATGCCAAAATCACGCTCCAGCACCTGCTGGCCGCGCTCGAACCTTCAACGGGCAATGCGGATTGGCTGGCTCGCACCCGCCAGTTGGTTGCCGATTGGCTGGCCGAAGTCAACCCGCTGCGTTTCTCCGCCGAAACCCCCATCCGCCCCGAGCGGATTTGCAAAGAACTGACCGAGGCCCTGCCCGAAAACGGCATCCTGGTCACCGACACCGGCTACTCCGCAATTTGGGCCGCCACCATGCTGCACATCACCCGCCCCACGCAGACCTTCATCCGCGCGGCGGGTTCGCTCGGCTGGGGCTTCCCGGCCTCGCTGGGCGCGAAATGCGCCGCCCCCGACCGCCCGGTGCTCTGCTTCACCGGCGATGGCGGCTTCTGGTATCACTTCGCCGAGTTGGAGACGGCCCGCCGCCACAACATTCATACCGTCACGGTGGTCAACAATAACAACGGCTTCAGCCAGGGCATCGAGGATGTCCACAAAATGTACGGTGAGCGCCCCGGCGACCCGACGGAACTGTATCGTTTTGAGAAAGTCAGTTTCGCGCAGATTGCCAAAGATATGGGCTGTTTCGGCCTCCGCGTGGAGACACCCGAAGGCATCGCCCCGGCCATCCGGCAGGCGCTCGCGGCCAATGCCCCCGCCGTTGTAGAAGTGATGACCGACTTCTCGGCCCGCGTCCCGCCGCCCTGGGCGCCGAAATAAAGACAATCCCTCACCCTAACCCTCTCCCGAAGGGAGAGGGGACTTTCCCCCTTCCCCCTGCGGGGGAAGGGCCGGGGATGAGGGCGCGCACAAAAGGAGAAAAACTATGACCAACCCCATCATCGGATTTATCGGCCTGGGCATCATGGGACGCCCGATGGCCGGGCACCTGCTCAAGGCCGGGTACAGCCTGGTTGTCCTGGATAAAAACCCGGTTCCAGTCGATGAACTCATCGCCCTGGGTGCGAAAAAAGCCAGTTCCCCGAAAGAAGTTACAGCGCAGAGCGATGTCATCATCACCATGCTGCCCGATTCGCCGGACGTGGAAGCCGTGGCGCTGGGCGAAGATGGCATTATCGAAGGCGCGGCAGCGGGGAAGATCCACATCGACATGAGCAGCATCGCCCCGGCCAGCGCCGTCAAGGTGGCGCGCGCGCTGGGCGAAAAAGGGATGCGCTGTCTCGATGCCCCGGTCAGCGGCGGGCAGGTGGGGGCGCAAAATGCCGCCCTGTCCATCATGGTGGGCGGCGAACAGGCAGTTCTCGATGAAGTGCTGCCCATTTTCCAGGCGATGGGAAAAACCATCACGCTCTGCGGGGCAAATGGGGCGGGACAAATCGTCAAGGCCTGCAACCAGGTGCAGGTGGCGTTGAACATTGCCGGGATGTGCGAAGCGCTGGTTCTGGGGGCCAAAGCCGGGGTGGACCCGGCCATCATCCTGCAAGTGCTGGGCGGTGGCTATGCCCAGAACCGGGTGATGGATGTGCGCGGGCCGAAAGTCGTCCGGGGTGATTTCCAGCCGGGGTTCAAGAGCCGCTTCCACTTCAAAGATTTGAACATCATCCTGAGAACCGGCGCGGATTATGGCGTGGAACTGCCGGTGACGACCACCGTCCACCAATTGTTTGCCGAACTGCTTGACTCAGGCGGTGGCGACCTCGACCACACCGGGCTGATTACGGTGCTGGAGCGGCTGGCAAAGCACGAAGCCAGGACTCGTATCGATGGTTAGAAGCAGGTTGAAGTCCCGCGCGCAGCGCTGCTAAAGCGTAGAAATAAGGGCATGTGCGGAGAGATATTCCGCTGGCAGTATCCATATTTCATTCCAAATAAAAGGATAAGTAAAAATGGCCAAGCAAACTGCACCAAAAATCAAAATGAACTGGAAGTATGTGATTATCTTTGGCTTATGGGGAGCCGCCTGGAATATCATCTGGGGGGTGTACAACAACTACATGCCGGTTTTCTGGCAGTCGGGCAACCCTAACTATAACGTGCTGGGCGCTTCCACAGCGGTTGGCTTTGGGATGGGCGCATTCGTCACCGGGCTGATTATGTCTATCGACAATCTATCCAATGCCATCCTGGGGCCGGTCTTTGGCGCCATCAGCGACCGGGCCAGGAGCCGCAAACCGTTGGTGGTTCTCTTTGGCCTGCTCACCGCGACCTTTTATGCGCTGCTGCCCTTGGGATTTTTGAGCATCCCCGCCGACAAAAGCGGCCAATTCAACTCCCTGATGCTGCCTTTCGTGCTAACCGTCGGGTTTGCCTTCCTGATGATTTTGAGTTGGTCCGTGGCGCTCAACGCCGAGAGCGGCCTGCGCTATTCGATTATCCCCTCGGCCATACGAACGCAAGTGTACAGTTACGGCGCGGTGTTCGGCGGCCTGGGTTTTGTGCTGACCTTCACCATGAGCAACCTGTTTTACAAGATTCATCCGGGCTTTCCGTTCTGGATTGGCGCGGGTTTCCTGCTCCTGTGCGTGATTCTTTACCAGTTTTTCATCGTGGAACCAGCCGGGGCAACGCTTGCCGCGGATGAAAATGTAGAAGCCGCCGGTCTCAAGGGAATTGCATCCGGTTGGAATTTGCTGTCGGGCGAGCAGAAAAAGAACATCTTTACGATTGCCTTTACCAAGTTCCTGATCTGGTTCGGTGTGGCCGGCCTGGAAACCTTCGCATCCTCCTATGTGGTCAACAACCTCGGGCTGGATGAATCCAAGGCCGGGATGTTGATCGCGATCTACTTCCTGGGATATTTGTTTATGGCCATCCCCGCCGGGTACATCTCCGCCAAAATCGGGCGCAAAACGATGCTGAAAATCGCTTGCGTGGCTTTCATCGTCGCTGGCCTGACCCAATATTTCCTGCACAGCCTGACCCTGATGTACTTCGTCCTGGTTATCGCCGGGGCTGCCAACAGCACCACAGATGTGATGATCCAGCCGATGATTGCCGATGTGGCTACCCTGAAAAAGATCATGGGCGTTGTCCTGGGGATTGGCAGTTCGATGGTGACCCTGGCCTCCATCCTGGCGGTGCCGTTCTGGGGCGCTGTCATCCAGAGCCTGAACAACGATTTCAGCATTTTGTGGATTGGCATGGCGATTTTTCCAACCCTCGGCTTCCTCCTGGTTTCAACGCTAGGCAAGGAAGTTGGCGAAGCCAAAGCCGCCACTGCTGAGGAAGCCAACTGGTAAGCGAGAACCTTATGCTCAAATGGTCTGCCAATCTCACCATGCTGTTCAAGGAAAAGCCTTTCCTTGAACGCCTGCAAACCGCCGCTGATGCCGGATTCCGCGCTGTGGAATTTATGTGGCCCATCGGCGTTGACCTCGACGCGCTGGTGGCCGCCCGCGCCGCTTCCGGCGTGGAAGTGGCGCTTTTCAACGTTGATTCGGGCGATGTCCCGGCGGGCGAGCGCGGCTTCCCCAATGACCCGGCCCGGCGCGAGTGGTGGCTCGAGCGTATCCTGGTTGCCATCGAACTGGCCGAACGGCTCGGCGGCTGTTCCCGCATCAATGTCCAGGCCGGCAACGAAGTCCCCGGCCTGTCCCGCGCCGAAATGTTCGACTGCCTGGCCGAAAACCTGGCCTGGGCGCTGGAACAAAGCCCCAATATCACCTTTTTCCTCGAACCGCTCAACCGCTTCGAGCACACCCGCTACATTCTCGGGCGCACCTCCGATGCCCTCGAAATCATCACGCGCCTCAACCATCCGCGCCTGAAACTGCAATTCGATGTTTACCACACCCAGCGCACCGAAGGCAATCTCACCAAACTCATCCAGACCCACTTCGCGCACATCGGCCACATCCAGATCGCCGATTCACCCGCCCGCAACCAGCCCGGCACCGGCGAAATCAACTGGAAGTACCTGCTCGGCCAACTCGAAGCCCTGAATTACACTGGCTACATTGGCCTGGAATACATTCCCGCGCCAGATACCCTCGGCTCCTTTGGCTGGCTGCCCATCGAAAAACGGGGTTCGTGCTCTGTGGCTGACCTGACTCTCTGATGAACGCGCCCAACTGGAAGCAAATGCTCGTCGCCGCCCTGGTGCCGGCCAGCGCGGAACTGGTCTGGGTGTTGTACAACACCTACGTTCCGCTCTGGCTCCAGGCGGGCAATGCCAACTTTTCCAGTAATCTATCCGGTTTTGGATTAAGCGCGGCGACGACGGGCTTGATTCTGACCCTCGGCAATTTAATCGGGCTGGTGGTCAATCCCGTTGTGGGGATTTTGAGCGACTCCACCCGCAGCCGCTTCGGGCGACGAAAACCGTGGTACACCCTCCCGGCGCCGTTCATCCTGCTGACCCTGTGCCTGATTCCGTTCCTCGCGCACTCGTCAACGCTGACAGTTTTCCTGCTCAATCTGGGCATTTTCCTGTTTGCCCTGGCGATTATGCGCGGCCCGGCCACTGTCCTTCTCTACGACATCACGCCCTCCAAATATCGCGGCCTGGCCGCTGCCCTGAGCGGAGTCGCGGGCGGGACAGCCGGCATCCTCGGGGCGCTGGCTGCCGCCGCCCTGTTCGGAATCCGCCCAGAGTTGCCGTTCTGGGTGGTCAGCGGCGTGGTGGGCGCCGCAATCCTTTCAGCGGCGGTCTATGTCCGGGAACCGGCAATCCAGGCCGACGGGGAGTCGGCTTCCCGCCCCTCGCCGGGGCAGTTGCTTGGGCAACTGAAATCCCTGCCGCGTGAGCATCTCACCAGCACCCTCCTGCTCATTTTCAACACCTTTTTTACCTACATTGCCTTCGGGCAGATGCAGGCTTTTACCAGTTCCTACGGCGTGTCGGTGCTGGGGCTGGCCGCCGCCAATTCGTCGCTGGTCTATGCGGCGGGCGGCGCGGCCTTTATCCTGTTCAGTTTCCCGGCCAGCGCCATCGCCACAAAATGGCTCAAACGCAAATCCACGCAGATGCTCGGGATTTTGATTTTCGCGCCGCTGGCCCTGCTGGTTTATTTTTTCGCCACCACGCTGACGATTTGGCCGCTGATGGCGCTGCTCGGCGCGAGTTGGGCGCTGGTGATGGTCACACAGGAGCCGATGATGCTCGATTCGGCCCCATCGGATGCGTTACTGGGCACGTATAGTGCCATTTTGCAGGTGGCGCGCACGCTCGGCTTTGTCGCCAGCCCAATTTTGGGCGGCTGGGCCATCCAGGCAGCGGGCAGCAATTACAATGTCATCTGGCTGGTGATGGCCGGAGCGCAAATTCTGGCGCTTCTGGCTCTGCTGCCGGTCACGCGCGGCGAAGCGCGCTAGGAGTTCTTATGCTGAACACAATTCTGGTTTCTCTCGCTCTCCTGCTGGGCGTTATTTTGCTCGCAGCAGGCGGTTTCGTGGCCTACCGCTACTTTGCCCCGCGCCACACACCAAAGATAATGGGCGAATATGCCATCGCCGAATTGTTTTCATTGCCGATTAACGGTGTCAAACAATGGCTGCTGATTCGCGGCGTGGACCGGCGCAACCCGGTGTTGCTGTTCGTGCATGGCGGGCCGGGGTCGGCGCATATTGGTATTTTACGAAATTTCCAAAAAGAACTCGAAAAGTATTTTGTCGTCGTGCAATGGGATCAGCGCGGGGCGGGGCTTTCGGGCAATGAACCGGTTCCAGACGAGACCTATCACAAGGAGCAATTCGTCGCCGACGGGCTGGAAGTGACCCGCTACCTGCGCGAGCGCTTCCAGCAGGAAAAGATTTTCCTGGTTGGTCACTCCTGGGGCAGTGGGCTGGGTTATATCCTGGCGGTGCGGCATCCCGAATATTACCGGGCCTTTGCCGGGTTGGGGCAAATGTCGCGAGACGGTGAAGTGCTGGCGTATGCCGAAACGCTGAAGGTGGCACGCGCGGCCAACCACCGGGAAGCCATCAAAGAATTGGAACTGCTGGGCGCGCCCCCCTACAAGAACATTCCCAAAGTCAAAGGGGTTTTGCATCAGGCTGAACCTGGTCACGAGGCTTTTGCCGGGAGTATGGTGCGCTTCAAGTGGAGCGAGGTGCTGGGCGGAGATTCAAAATACATCAAAATCGCTAATTTGGTGGTGAAAGAATTACTTTTTTCGACTGAATACACCCTGACGGATGCGGCGGCCTGGCTTAAAAACAAAGCGCATTCCGTCAACCTGACTTATCAGGAATGCAACGACGATCTGGATCTTTACCAGGAAGGAACGGGGTTCAAAATCCCGGTCTTTTTCCTGCTCGGCAAATGGGATTTGCTGACCGTCCCAGGCGGAGCAGTGGCGTTGATGGAAACCATCACTGCGCCCCAAAAAGAAATCATCTGGTTTGATACGGGACACGAGATCCATTGGGAACGGCCCAAAGAATACCAAAAAGCCCTGATTGATAAATTCAATAACCTTCCTCGATCCTTCCAAACGTAAATGAAAAAGCGGCCTTAAAAAGGCCACTTCGGCTGGAAATATATTTTACTATTGGGTAAATAATTGAGGTCTCCACCCCCCGTCGGGGCCGCTAAAATAATCAAAAAGAACCGGCATCTTGCAGCCGATTCTTTTTGATTATTTTTTTTCTATACGTGCACCTTCGTTCCGTTTGCAAAAATTATAGCCATAATCCAGATTTACTCTCCCCGCTGTAAGTGGTCTGCTACCCTCATTTCAAATATTTTCACCGCTATAATAAAATCAACTATAAAGCAATTACGCTCCGAGGAGGGTTAAGCGTAATCCTTCATATTGCTGAAAGCCTCCATCAAAAGTGACCAAATGGTATTTGGCAGCACGTGCAAAGGCGGCCAGATATGCATCCTGCCACAATTTGGGAGAAATCCGTCCGCCAACAGTATATCGGCGCAAGTGTTGCTCCAAATCCATGGGTTCTGTGGAAAAGCCAAACCGTTCATCTCCCATCAAGGTATCATAAATAGTCCAAGCCTGTTTCAAGTCGCATACATCCTTGCCCATAACGCTTGTATTCGTCAGTAGCCGAAGCAAGCTCAACTGGGTAATGCGACAAATTATCACAGATAATTCATCCTGGGATTCGAGCCAGGTTATTGCGTTGGGGTGGTGCACATGTCGATCATAACAAAAAGCCAACAAGCAATTGACATCACAAAGCGTAGCCATCAGACGAGCCCTTCATCTGTATTCAGAGCCGCGTAGATTTCTTCATCAGTGAGGCGTGGGGCACTTTTAGCAGCGCGGATCAGGGGGAAAGTTGCTCGATGTTTAGGAGTGGTTGATGGGGTTTGCACCGCCAATTGCAGCCCGCGTACGAAAAGATCGCGCAAGGTGAGACCATCCATGGCGGCCTTGGCTTTTGCCTGTCGAAAGAGCGGTTCGGGAATTTCGATCGTTGTTTTCATAATTCACCTATATTTATATTTTACCATATTTATGGAAAAACGGGAAATATTTGGATTCTACGTACTCCTGGGTTGTATCGTCGTACTTAATTTTATAACGAAGCGGCCCTCAACCTCGTCGGCGCTGCGATACTTGGGCTGAATTCATGGTTATTTATCGCCGGCGACAGAACGAAAACCAGGGGATTGAACTGGAAGTTGCTGGGAAGTATAATGGACTTCAGCACTCTAAAAATGCTGATCTAATCTCGTCGGGCTGGCTTGTGTTTTTTGCAATGAAAAATGGGCTCTCCCGCAATTTGCGTGAAACGACACCGGCCTCAACATCCTCACAAAGGGGGCTTTTTTATGACCCAACATACAAAACGCGGTTTCGGAGCAGGTCAAACTTGGCCCTGCCGT
>CAIQVH010000026.1 GCA_903875215.1 uncultured Anaerolineae bacterium | reverse complement strand
CTGCCACGATGTGAAAGTCTTCAAAGGCTGCCGCGCACACCGCGAAACCCTGCCGGAGCAGATTACCAGTTCACGGGCAACGGCCACCCTGTCCGGAGCCAGCCGCGATTGGATTGTCAGCGATCTGGGATCCACCTGGTATGGCGCATTTGTCCATCAGGGTTCGTTCGACTTGAAGCGCTACGGCTCCGCCTCCACTGGTTGCAGCGGCACCTGCTCGTTCAACCTGGCGGCCTTGAAGGTTCCCTTCGCCGACCCTGGCGTCTTTGACCTGTTGGTTTCGGTCAACACGGCCGGCACCTTTTTCAACGGCGCAATGATCACCCGCCCACGGGTGCTGACCAAAACCGACGATCTGAAGGTCTGGGTTATCCTGCCGACCCTGATCGATGCGACCACCTCCGGCCAATGAACCTACTCTTGATCCTTTCCGGTTTGGCCTGGTTGTTCGGGATCGTTCTGATCTTTTCCACTTTGAAAATATCGGGCGCTTGCAGCGCTGCTGAACAATGGCAGGCAGATAAAAAGTTATTTTAAAAAATGGCAGCGTGATCCTGACAAGATCCCGTAACCTGCCTGATCAGGAAAACCAGCATGTCCTTTGACCTGCTCAACGCATTCATCCTCGATATCCCCGTCTACACCTTGAACGGCCTGCTCTGGCTGGTGTATGCCCTGGCCGGATCGCTGGCCGCACTGGTCAGCGCCGGGGCAGCAGCTGTGATGGGCTTGGTGGTCGATCAGGCGGTGCAACAGCTTTCCGGTTCCCGTCCCTTGCGACAGGGACGTGGAGAAAGTCAGCCAATCGCCCGCACCGCGCAAATCCTGACCGGAGGCGTGTTTGCCCTGTGGTTTGGAGCGCAATCTGGCATGGGCGCGCCGGTACCCTGGATCGGCGCTGCCATGTGGCTTTTTGGCCTGGGAGCAGTTTTGGTTTCCCCGGCGCAGCGCTTTCATCTGCTGTGGTTCGTGAAATCCGGGGTGGCTGTTTACGCGTTGGCCGTCATCGGCAGTCGCCTGTACCTGAACATGACCAGCGAGGTCTCACCCGAGGCCTGGGCCGGCATGCTTGGCACCGCGCAGACCGCCGTGAATGTGGTCGCCAATACGCGCGGAAATGTCACCACGGTGATTGTCTGGGCGCTCTGGCTGGTCATCCCCCTGGGCTATTTCTCGATGCTGGTCCAGAAGTTGTTCCTGAATCCTGTTTCGTTGATCAACCCACTCTCGTCTTACGCGGACATGCTGGCCATGCTGCGCGACCGGGGTGGGAGATAAATTATTGACTTCAAGGAGAAAAGTATGTCAAAGACCGATGCAGATAGCCTAAAGCAGAGCCCGGGTTCTCTAGTAAAAAACAAACTGGTGAATTACGCTCTGGCCAAGTTCCATGAAAACCGTGATCAGGTGCGCGAGAGGCTTCTATCACGTGCAGAAGCTTTGCTGACCCGGATCGCTCCCGAGTTTGTGCCAGTGGCCAATATCTATCTGGAAGATGGAACCATATTTTGTGATGTGGATGGTATCCAGGCTGGCTTTGGGTTGTTGTCACTTCGTTTCTGTAGCAGCCGCCTGGCGGAAGATGATTATTTCCAGGTTGAAAATTTTATGGAACTGAGTTCGTTTGTTTGCATTTACAGCCTCTACGATCTGGGGGAGGCTCTCTACAAAATTACCGAAACAGCACAGTACGCTCTACAGTCTATCAAGGACTTCAAGACTTCATTTTCAAAAGCTGCACCTGGAGGCAATACGCATTAGTCAGTCTGGTAAATTCGTCCTGTTCATCTGAAAGGATGAACAGGATCAATTTATACCCTACGGCATTGTATCAACCTACCGCTCCGGTCTGTTGGTACTGCATCTCAACCTCGGTTGGTTTTTCGACCGCTCAATTTTGCGATAAAAAAAATCTGGGAACGTCAGGAGTGACGTTCCCAGAAAGAGAGGCTCGAATGATTTAGAGTAGTTTCTTCAAGATTGGGATCAACAGAGGCAGATCATTCTGAACGGTATCCCACATCAGTTTTTGATCAACCGAGAAATAGGCATGCACAATCCGATTGCGCATGGCGCGCATCAGGTGCCAGGGAATTTCCGGATATTGCTCTTCGACTTCATCCGGGATCTGGCTGGCGGCCTCGCCAATGATGATGAAGTTCATCTCCACGGCGCGAACAGATTTGTCATCCTCGCGAAAGGATCATACTCCATGCCAAGTGTAAATTTCTGGATTTCAGCAATGGCGTCCAAAATATCACGAATACGATCTTGCCAGACTCTAGGCGACACGCAACAATTCCCCTTGGATTCGTTCGCGAAGATGGGGTTTCAAGCTGTCCGGTGTCCCGAGATCGACCGGGCAACCCAGCAGTTGCTCGAGGTAATCCTGGAGCGCGAACAAACCGAAATAGCCAACGGGCCGATTGAACTCGACCAGCAAATCCACATCACTTTTGGCGGTGGCTTCGTCGCGTGCAACCGAACCAAACAGCGCCAGGGATTGAACCCCGAACCGCTCGGCCATTTCAGCCTTCTTTTGCCTCAAGATTTGGAGAACAGCCTGCTGTTTCATACTGAATATTATACGTCAATCTCATCCTCGGAGTGAAATTCGGCTCCAGCTCGGCCAAGCTGCCAGCACTCGTCGACCGATTCGCTTAAGCAAATCGCCAGGCAGGGTGATAAATCCGTCCCTTTCATTCACAGAATGAACAGGATCAATTTATCAACCTACCGCTCCGGTAGCTTGGTACTGCATCTCAACGTTGGTTGGCTTCTCGAACGTTGGCTTTTATTCCTAACGTTGGCGCGTCTTGTTTTCCAAACGTTGGCTTTTGGTTTTTCTCAACGTTGGCTCTTGCATCTTTACAACTGAATAGCTGCACTACGAGCATACAGCACCGGAGATTCTCTCCGGCACAAGGGAAACACTCCAACCTTTCGTACCTGCCTACGGCGGCACTTCGCCTGCCGCTGGCGGACACGGGCCGGGTTTCTCTCCGGCCAATTCATTCATCAGCCGGGAAGAAACCCCGGCAAAGCACCGGGGCAACAGACCGGTAAAAGGAGAATCACATGGCGGTAACTGACACATTGTTCGTTGAATTGGGAGATGGAAGCCGCTTCATCCCGGAAATCCAACCCGCGGACCTTGAACTGCGCTGCCCCGAATGCGGGGAAAGCCTGCGTCTGGGAACCCTGGATCTGGCCTCCACCGGTGGCGACTCCATCCCGTTCGTTTTCTGCACCAACAACTGCGACCTGCGCGGTTATGCCTTCTGAGAGGCGACATGCATATTCTGGATGTCCTTCTCCGTGGGGTAATTCAAACCGTCGTCATGGGAGTCTGGGGTCTGTTTGGTCTGGCGCTCATCGCCGGGCTGGCTGGCCGGGTCATCCGCTGGGTCTGGGTGAAAACCCATCCGATCACGGCAATGGTCCATACCCCCGATGACGAGGTGGTTGATGCAGAATGGGTGCGCGATTTGTAGTTTATCCTGCGCAGCCAGCCCACACAAAGTAATTCACCAACATCAGCAACACACACATCCTGGACTGGCGCAAGCCGTCCACCGACGCAAACAGGGAGAATTTTTCGTTCTCCCTGTTTGCGTTCCCACACACAACGCCGGGCCTGGCCCGGTCTGGAGGTCAAGATGCAGCAGTTATACACCGTCAAAGTCACGCGGGTCATCCTGGCAGACAACCTGGATGAGGCGCGCAAGCTGGCGCTCTCCGTGGATAACCCACAGGATGTCGAATCCGTTGAACCCATTCAGGGGCTGTTCGACATCCCGGACGGCTGGGAAGATGCCATCCCTTACGGCGCAGAGCAGCAAACGGCGCGGCAATGCCTGGTGGCCCAACTGGCCGCCGACACCCGTTTCGATGGCTTTGAAATCCACCCCTGCCTGATGGCGGGCGAGGATGAGCACGGCCAGGTCCTCCTGGAGCAGTGTGACGAGGAGGATCCCGCCCTTTCGGTCTGGTCAGTCTACGGCCACCGGGTGGCCGGCGGCCTGGAATGCCTGGCCGATTTTGAAGGCCGGCAACAGGCCGAGGGTTTCCGTAACCAGATCCTCGAAATCCAGGGCATGTGGGCCGAAGCGGACGCGTATTTCGCCGCCTCCGGCACACGCCCGGCCTTTGCTGAAGACGAACACCTGGAGTCGTACTTCGAGGACCGCATCAGCGGCGGCGACCCCTACGGCGGCCAACCATTGGCTGAGGATTGGTAGGTGGGGTATGCAGAGCTCTTTCCTGACCACCCTCAAGCCATCCTTTTCTTCGGAACACCGCCGCATGCAGCCGGTGCTGGAGATGGCGCGCAAGCTGGACATCGGCGCGAACCCTGCAGCGGATGCGCTGTATGAAGCCGGTTCAGCCGGTTTCCAGATCTGGTGCACCCCCGTCGACCACCCGGAAAACTGGGAGGAGGTTGTGGCAAAGATGTTCCCGGGCGCTTTCGCCAAGGACTGCGCCTACGTTGCCTCGGTTCACTGGCGCTGGGAAGGCGAGTACATCGTTGGTTTGAACCTGTCCACGGCGGCCTACGCCCTGGCGGATACCTTGAACGAGCGCTTCACTGACTCGGAAACGCGCCACGCTGTAAATGGGAAACAGACCATCTACAACCGTCCCGAGGATCTCGCCTGGGCCCAAAAGCAGATCCACCGTCTGTTCCATCTGGCCGGTGTGCCGGTCCCACCGATTTATATCGAGAAGGAGTAGTGCGCCCAATCTGAAACAGAACTGCGCCACCCGCCCACGAGCACCGGAGCTTCCTTCTCTCAAGTAATTAGGAAGCTCCGGTACAGGTCTCCTCGTGAGCGGTTGAGGCAAATCCTGTTTTGATTTTTCGGAGAATGGAATGATCCAGAGTATCAAAAATCTCATCCCCGCCTGGCTGCGTTTCGAGCAGAAAACCGAGCTCGCACCGAACGACCTGGTGGTCCACGAAAGCGACATCGTTTTCAACGGCGACCGGCTGGATTATCTGTGGTTCCACCTGACCGAACGCGAGGCCGGCAAGGATTTCAGCGGCTACCGGGTGGTGCGCCTGCTGCATGTCAAGTTCATCCCGGTCGAGGTGCGGTCGGATGCCGGGCTGCTGCAAAAGATGCGTTCCGTCCTGCGCGGTGCGAACGGCGCCCATGTCAACCTGGTCTACGTGGCCGCCGGGATTTTCAACGAACCGGCCATCGGGATTGTCCAGTGTTACGGTGTCTCGACCTTTGCCGAAACCCGGGAGGCGGCTGCCCGGCAGTCCCTGCGCGACCTGGCCGTTTTGGAAGCCGGACTCAAGGGCGCGTACCGTCAGATGCGTCTCGAAGCCCTGGGTATTCGCGTGGCGCAGTGGTTGTATAACGCCCTCGAGCAGTTCCCGCACGCCATTGTGGCGGTCGGCCATCCTGATCCACGTGAAAATGCGCGCGAAAACAACCGCAACAATCGCAACCCGCTGATTGACGCCGATTCAACCGCCCAGAATATTTCCCTGCAGCAAAATGAAATCCTGTACCGGGGCATGTCCTCGCTGGGCGAGGAGTTCCTGCTGATGGTGCTGGCTTACAGCGTCCCGGTGCGCACCATTGCCTCGATGCTGGCCGGGTTCGCCGAGGAAGTCTCGATTTGGGCCAGCCAGCAGAGCGGAGTACATTCGGCCTCCTTCGGCGTTTCCCTGCCCGCCATGCTCTCCGGGGCGCTGGCCGAATCCGCCTCGCGCAACTACGGCACCGGTACTGGCGAATCGCATTCGCTTGGCCAGGCTCACACCGATGGGCAGGCGCAGTCCGAGGGCCAGGCACATACGGTCGGGCAGGCCGAGTCGCGCGGCTGGTCTCATTCGGTTTCCAAAGGGACTACCGTAACAGAAGGCACAGCGGTTACGGATGGCACCAGCGTGATGGATGGCACTTCCCATGTCGAAAGCCAGTCCCACACCAGCGGGCATTCCAGCGGCAACTCGCACAGCGATATGGTGGGAGGCGGTCATTCGCAAACCGACTCGAAGGGCTGGAACGCCGGGGTCAGTTCGGCGGGCAAGGATATCCCCATTATCGGCGGGATCGTGGATGCGCTGGGCTTTGGCAACGTCAAGGTCAACGCCGGCTACAACCAGGGTGAAGCCGTCTCGAACATGAGCAGTTGGGGGGCGTCTGATACCCACTCGTCCATGTCGATGAGTTCCGACACCACTGGCACGGCGGATGGCGTTTCCCATGCCGAGGGCAAAAGCCATTCCAATACCGCCAGCCAGTCCGTTTCACACTCGGAAAGCGAATCTTGGGGCGAGTCGGGCTCGGTGACCAATTCGGTGGCCGATACCACTAGCAAGAGTTCCACGCTTTCGCAGGCGGATACCCGGTCAACATCCGATACCAAATCCACCGGTGAATCGACCGGCCTGGGGATCGGGCGCTCGGCCAGCTCCGGGCTGTCGGTGGGAATCGCGCCCTCGTTTTCAATCGGCGAATCCGCCCAATGGCAGAACGACCCGGCCATGCTGGTGACGCAAATCCTGCGCACCCAGGAGAAACTGCTCTCGATTGCCAGCATCGAGGGCGCGTTTCACACGGATGTCTATGCCCTGGCGCGCAGTGAACGCGGGGTGCAGGCGCTGATGGGGCTGATCCCGGAGAGTTTTCAGGGCACCGAGGAGGTCGTCACCGGCGTGCAGTGCCGCGACCTGGCGGGGGATGAGCAGGCCTATATCCGCAAGCACGCGGCGGTCTTTACCCCCTCGACCCGCATGGAACGCATCCCGGGCGTTCTGACCGGCTACATGGACTCGACCTTGTTGACCATGCTCCAAACCGCGGCCTACGTCGCTCCGGGCGTTTTTGAACAAGGCGCGGCCCTGACCACCCAGGAGGAAACACCGGCTTTCGCTTTCTACCCCGACATGCCCGGCGATTTGATCCTGGGGAAACAGTATTCGGTGGAAACCGGGAAAATCACCGACGCCCTGCTGAAGCTTTCCCCGGAACGGCATTTCCACACCGCCTTCATCGGCGATTCGGGTTTCGGGAAATCGGTAGCTGCCGAGCGTCTGGCCTATGAAGTTCTGACCAAACTGCATCACCGTGTCATCGTCCTCGACTTTGGGCAGGGCTGGCGGCGCGCGCTGCGCTGGCCGGGCAGCCAGGGGCGGGTGGATATCCGCCAGCTGCACCCCGGAGCCGAGCGTCCCCTGCGCTGGAATTTCCTGCAAGTCCCCAAACGGATCGAGGCTTCGCGCTACCGCACAATGGTCTGTGAGTTGTTTGCCAATGCCGGCCGGATGGGCCCCCGGCAGCTGGGCTTCCTGCGCCGGGCGCTGACCGAGGTTTATACCCGCGCCGGAGTGCTGTTCAACAACCTCGGTTCGGTACTGGAATCCGATGAGCGATCTTTCCTGGAAACCGTCCAGGAAAACGAGGCCGCGGTCATCGGGGTGGCTACCGGCAGAAAGGTCAGTGCGCTCGGGCCGGCTCAGCAGCAGGCATTATCCGTTCTGCGCAGCCAGAAGGTCAGTGTGCGCAACTGGATCTCAACCCTGCGCGGCTACTATTTTGCCGTCCAGAAAAACGACCAGGCCAGCCGCACCTCCCTCGAAGGGGTGCTGCTGCGCCTGGAGCAGTTTGACGAAGGCCAGATGTATCGCCAGTATGGGCCTGGAGACGACAGCATTATCATCGAAGACCTGGGTCTGCTGGGGCCGGAGGACGATCCCTGGGGTGTGGCGGTCATCGAGGGCGGCGCAGAAATGGACGAATTCTCCAAGGCTGCGCTGTTCAGCCTGCTGGCAAATGTTTTGTATGCGGATGCGGTCGTGCGCCGGCGCGAAAGCCTGGCCGGAAGGAAATTCCCGATCATGGATATTTTCTTTGAGGAGGCTAACAAGGTTTTATCAGGTGTAGCCAGCGGAGCGGCCTCAGACAATGACAGCAGCAACGCAGCAGCTGGCTCGGTGGCGGCCATCTGGGAAAGCATGTGGCGGGATGGGCGTAAATACGGCGTTTTCCTGCACCTGATGGCGCAGACGGTTTCCGCACTGCCCAAGGGCATCTTTTCCTCCTGCGCCAATTTGTTCCTGTTCCAAACGAAAGATGCGGCGGATCGCGATATGGTCCTGCCGCACCTGGGAAAATCCGAGAAAGGGATGGTGAATACCGAGTACAAGCGCTACCTGGCGCGCATCCCGAAAACCTACGCCATCACCAAGCTGGGCTACAGCACAGATGTCTTCGATTTGGAGCCGGTGCTGATCCAGCCGGCTTACATTCAGTGTGCCGAGCCATCGGATATGGAGATTGTTCGGGCGCTGAAGGGCCTGTAACTTGCCGGATATTCAAAACTTATTTGCATAAAAACAGAGAGGACTCACAAGATGAGAATTGATTCACAGGATACTTTGCTGGGTGTGCCGATTCTGATGGTCCGGGCCTTGCTCAGGCGCTCCATGAGTTATGGAGGTGCCATTTCCGAAAGGCTTGCGCGCCGAACCCTCAAATTGGGGCCTGAACGGACCCGTGAAATTCTGGATGAGCTAGTGCGCCAGGGATGTTATGAGGCTGGTGAAAACCACCTGGGTGAGCCATATTGGGAAAATACCATTCAGGGCAATACGCTGGCGCTGGCGACCGCAGCCAAATTGGTTAAACGGGAAACAGCAGATTGGGCATTGGCGGAATTTCTGACAAGGGTCTTGGAAGTGAATCGGAATCCGAATTACCTGTTCAAGGTGACCCGGGTGGTGCTTTTTGGTAGTTATCTCGAAGACACCCAGAGGTTGGACTTCGTTGAGCTGGCCATTGAAACAGCCTCCAAAATCGACAGCCCGGACCAGCGTGAGGCGCTTTATCTAGAGCGCCGGCAGGCCAGCCAGAGGAACTTCAAGGATTTCATGGAATACCTGGGTTGGCCGTTGATTGAGGTCTGGCGCTTCCTCAAATCGCGCTCGCGGATCATCAGCCTGTATGATTATCGCTCCGAAGAGAAATATTTACAGACAGTGAAAACCCGGCAGATTGATCTAAAAACCCTTGCAGGCTTGCCGGACACGGAAGAACTGCATCCCAGAACCGTCTGAAGTCCCCAATTTGGCTGCTATTTTTGTTTCGCGATGAACTCCACGTCTTCCAACCCGGAAAAATGGGCGTCCTGCGTCCAAAGTGTGGCCTGGAAAGCGCGCGCGGTGGCGTAGATGATGCTATCGGCCATCGCCAGTTTGTGTTCGCGGGATAAATCGGCGGCTTGGATGGCAATTTCTTGGTTCAGGTCAATCACCTGCGCAGTTGCCATCCAGGCAATGGCGGCCAGGGCCTCTTCTTCATCGCGCTGGGCCAAAATCCACTTGTAGACTTCGTAGAGGCAAATGGTGGGAACCAGAAGCGCTTCGGTGTTGTGGATGACCGGTTTGAAAAAGGTGGTATTGGGGCCTTTGGCGAAATATTCGAGCCAGCCGGATGAATCGACGACGTTCATCGCTCTTCGTCCTCTTCTTCGCGCTGAAAATCGGTCTTCATGCCCTGCAAGAACCCCTCGGCTGCTTCGATGGGCGGGACGATGACCATGCGCAAAGTCTTTTTGTGCGGAATAAAGACGACTTTTTGCCCGGGTTTCAGGTCAAATTGCTTGCGGACTTCCAGGGGAATGACCACCTGGTATTTGGTGGAAATGGTAGTGGCGTACATTTCTTACACTCTCCTTATTGAACGGTTTTGGTAATACGATTATAGCACCTTCACCCCATCACTTCAACCGTTTGAATACCCAGGCTGGGTTATAGCACGGATGTGTTCGATCTGGAGCCGGTGTTGTGTTTTTTGCAATGAAAAATGGGCTCTCCCGCAATTTGCGTGAAACGACACCGGCCTCAACATCCTCACAAAGGGGGCTTTTTTATGACCCAACATACAAAACGCGGTTTCGGAGCAGGTCAAACTTGGCCCTGCCGT
>CAIQVH010000025.1 GCA_903875215.1 uncultured Anaerolineae bacterium | reverse complement strand
CGTCGGGCTCTGGTTTTTCGTTTATCCTGGCTGCGCCAGGGTTAGCCCGGCGATGATAGGTTGGCAAATTCTCTCAATATGGAGGAATTTGTGATGAGCCTATGCTCGTCGGGCTCGTTGGTCCTCAGCAAAGCCATTCAGGGCTTTATCAGCTTTAAAAGCGCCGATAAATGTACTCGAAAGGTCAAAATCAATAAATGCCCCGCGAGGGCATTAAGACTATCCGTAAAAAAAACTCACCCTGGATAAACACTATTCAGGGTGAGTTGCAAAAATAACGGTATTTTGCTTTTTTGCTTAGTTAAGCACTTTGCATGATGTTACCGTGACATAATTTGTTCCATTGTAATATTCTGTTACAGTGGGACCAGATGAATTGTTACTACCTGCGTCAAATGTTAAGGTCAACGTATCGCTCCATGCTTTTCCATCTATAGGCAAGGTGCACGACACTTTTTTAAGGCCATTTTGAAAGGGGTAAACCTGCGGAAGTGTTATCGTAGGGTATACCGTAAAGTTAATTGTTACAATTCCTGTCCACCAGTAACCAGTGGTGGTCATTTCTGTTGGACATCCGTTTGCGTTGCCTGAGTATTGGCAAATATACGGATAAGGCGGAGTATTTGAGTACGTATAATAAAAATATCCTCTAGGTGGCCAATTTGTCCGATTACCCGATTGATTGTAACCAGCTACGTCCATTGAAACAATTGCGTAAACACCATTTACTTTAAGCCGAACTTGCTTGGCATTTCCAGCGGCAAATGCGGATTGACTTGATGTTACGATTAGGATTATGAGCATTGAAATTACAATACTAATCTTGAAAATGTTTTTCATTTTAGCCTCCTTTTAGCTATACTGACAAAGAAAAGAATATGTTGGAATACATAATGCCTTAATGCAGGGATAGTATCAAGAAGGATTCCCTTCATTTTTATCTTCCGAATGTGCAAGGTTTATTTTCATAGCGAATAACGCTGCCTGTGTTCGATTCTTTACATTCAACTTCTGAAAAATACTGTGTAAGTGGTTTTCAACAGTTGCTTCGCTTACTGATAAATGCTTAGCAATTTCTTTATTTTGCTTGCCCGTTGCCATACAAGAAAGAATCTGAATTTCACGAGCGGTTAATTCTATGTTTGGAAGTGTCATTGAAACCCCTACAAGGCTTAATTTAATTTTTCTTGTAAGCCGCTTGACAGTTTGGAGTCATGGTAAGAACAGAGTGGAAGCTGAACAGAAAAGCCATTTACCAGGCGCATTTCGATAAAGAATAGTCAGATATGTTATTAGAGTTAAAGGTTTGAAATTACCAATATTCTTATGATACCAGTGTTCATCTGTCAATAAAAATATTTTTTTTATTTTTTTCTCTCAAAATTCAGAAAGTTGATTCAAAGATTTCTGTGACCTAAGAAACCGATTTCAATTTTGGCTTTTGATTTCATCTTTCCCATATTCTGCAAAAAGAGAAGCGAGATTCGGGTAATCATTTATCCAAATTTAGGTTACGTTTATGTCCAGCATAGATCCATTGCAGTAAAAAGAGCCGAGTAGCACGGCTTCCCTTGTTCGGTTACGCAGATCTTTTTATCGCCATCAAGGTAATGTCATCAAACTGGTTTGCAGAACCGATGAATTGATGCAGGTTTTCCTGGATATTGTTGAGAAGCGTGGCAGGATTTGAATCGCTGCCATTTACCAGATTGAGTAAGCGTTCATTTCCGAAAGAGCGGTTATCTACGTTGAGCACATCTGGGATGCCATCGGTGAAAGCCAGGATCAGGTCATTTTTCTCCAGACAGATTTCTTTTACAGAGAATTTGGCCTCCGGGATGATGCCAATAACCGGCCCGGTTGGTTGCAATGCAGTTACTACACATCCTTTTCTTAATAGAAGCGGAGATTCATTCCCACAGTTGATGTAAGAGAGGGTGCCGTCATAGAGATTAAGAAGACCAATAAAAAGGGTGGCGAACATGCTGGCTTCAGCGTGTGTTTCAGAAACGTATTTATTCGTAAACGAAATTACATGTTCCAGTCGCCTGGAAGGCGTGAGCGTATCTATCTCGTTCTGGTTAGAAAAAGTGCCGGTAGTAGCTGTGGCTCTAATCAGGCTGCGAAAAAGGGTCATGAACAGGGCCGCGCCCACGCCTTTGCCGCACACATCGCCTATCAGGAAAATCAGGTTGCCGTCGGGGAGAAGAAAGGCATCATAAAAATCGCCTGCCACTTCGCGTGCGGCTTTGAAATAGACAGCAATTTCCCATCCATCTGCTGTGGGTAATTCAGATGGCAGAAAACCTAGCTGGATCTCGCGGGCAATATCCAGCTCGCGTTCTAACCCTTTCAGGTAGAGTTGTTGTAAATCATGCAGGCGTTTCTTTTCAAGGCTGGAAGAAATACGGGCATGTAGCAGCGTGGGCTCAAAAGGTTTGGGAAGGTAATCATCAGCGCCCAGTTGGATACCCTTGACAACGCTTTTTAATTCGTTGTTGGCCGAGATGACGATGACAGGAATATCACGCGTAGACGGGTTTGTTTTAAGTTGCGTCAACACTTCAAAGCCATCCATCACTGGCATCATGATGTCCAGCAATATCAGATCGGGGATTTCGCTATGGACTTTATCGAGCGCATCCTGCCCATTATTGGCAGAAATGATGATATATGCCAGATCCTCGAGTTCCTGTTCGAGGTAGTCCACATTGAAAGGTTCATCATCAACGATGAGTATCTTAGGGTTGGGCATCTTTTTCTCCCAGATATTCTTTCAACATTTTCAGCAACAGGTCCTCCTCCACAGGTTTCGTCAGGTAATCGGTGCAACCTGCAGCCCGGGCCTTGTCATCATCGCCGCTCATGGCATGGGCTGAAAGGCCAATGATTGGCAAAGATTGGAAGATCTTACGGATATTGCGCGTGGCGTCATAGCCATCCATGATTGGCAGGGAAATATCCATCAGCACCAGGTCTGGTTTGTGCTGTACGGTCAGCTCTACCCCTTGCGCGCCATCTCTGGCAACGAGAAGATTGTAATCATCCTCTAAAATTTGAATGAGCAAATCAATATTCAGTTCGATGTCTTCGACAATCAGGATGGTTTTCATATATTTTCCCGGCGTTGATCAGGCTGTAAAATGCTTTTGATTTCATCCACTAATTTTTCACCTTGGAAGCCCTGCTTTTTCATGACAGCGGCAACGGATTCTTTCAGCCGGGAGGCTTCAGCCTCGGTCAGGTCCTTGGCGCTGATGACGATAATCGGCAGGGCACGGGTTTGTGGGTCAGCGCGCAGGGCTTCGATAACGCCAAAGCCATCCAGATGCGGCATGATGATATCGAGCAGGAGGATATCGGGGCGACTGGCAGCAATCGCTTCCAGGCCAGCTACGCCGTCAAGCGCGGCATCTAGCTTATACTCTTCCTCCGACAGAAATTGTCGTAGCATGTCAGCGATATTAGGATCATCGTCAACGACAAGTAAGTGCTTTTGCGGATGATCCTCTGAGAGAATGACGCGGTGCAGGGCATCCCGGACCTCCGCAGGGTCGAGCGGCTTTAATAGATATGCTGCCGCGCCCAAGCGGAACCCGAGGGCTTTCTTATCCACGATGGTGAGCAAGATAACGGGAATACTGGCCGTTTCAGCGTTCTCTTTCAGATCATGGAGCACCTGCCAGCCGTCCGCGCCGGGCATGATGATATCCAGCAGGATGGCTTGTGGTTGTTGTTCGCGAGCCAGGCGCAGGCCGTCTTGCCCGTTGCGCGTGCCAATGACTTCATATTCATGCTGGTTGAGATTCTCTTGCAAGAGATAGGCCGCGTCGGGGTCGTCATCGATGACGAGCAGGCGCTTTTTGGCGGAAACTGGCGCGGGGTGTTGATCGACAGTCTGGCTGGAAGCCGGTTCCTGTTCGGTGGGCGGCGTGGATTTAATCCCAAAATGCAGTGGAATCACGAGGGTGAAGGTCGAACCCTGCCCAAGTTCACTTTCAACGTTTAAATCCCCGCCAAGCAGGTGTGCCAGGTTGCGGCTGATAGAAAGGCCCAGTCCGGTGCCGCCATACTGGCGGGTGGTGGTATTGTCAGCCTGCTGGAATTCTTTGAAAATGCGCGGCAGGGCTTCGGCGCTGATGCCAATGCCAGTATCAGTGACTGAAATGCGCAAGTTGTCTCCATCACAGCCGGCAGCGAGGAGAATTTTTCCAGCATGGGTAAATTTGGCGGCGTTACCGAGCAGGTTGAGGACGATCTGGCGGATTTTGTCCTGGTCAGAATAAATGGTGGCAAGGCTTTCATCCACCTGCTTTTCAAGCACTATGCCGGGGCGAAGCAGGGGTTGGGTGGTATTGGCGCACTGGTCGATGAGCGGGGCAATGTGGAAATTGGCGGCGATGACATCCATGCGCCCGGCTTCGATTTTGGCGATGTCGAGCACAGTGTTGATCAGGCTGAGCAGGTGTTCGGCGCTGGTGAGCACTTTATCGAGGTTTTCGGTCTGTTTTTCGGGGACCAGGCCCTCTGTTTTGCGGCGAACGATACGGGTGAAGCCGATAATAGCGTTGAGCGGGGTGCGCAATTCATGACTCATGTTGGCGAGGAATGCGCTCTTTGACTGGTTGGCTTGTTCGGCAGCGGCGCGAGCTTCCTTGGCCTGGTCGAAAAGGCGTGCGTTACGCAGGGCGGTGCCGACATTGGCAGCCAGTGTGTTGAGCAGATTTTTGTCATTGAGATTGAAGACACCTTCGCGTTCAGTGCTCTGGACACTAATGACGCCAACCGGTTTGCCGCTGACAAAAATCGGTACGCCAAGGTAGGAAAGGGCTTGTTTGCCAATCATTGCGGAGCCGAGATCGTGGGTCTGCCGGTCCATTTGCTGGTTGATCAATAATGGCTCACCAGTCTGGATGATTTTGCCTGTCAGCCCTTCGCCATAATTGAGAGGTGGAAGATCCTCGCCGTAAGTATAGGGGAAGTCGATGATGTTGTTGCGTTCATCCAGCAGGGCCACATAGGCAATATCGGCTTTGAATAGCGTGCGCATCTGTTCGCCAACGAGATGGATGAGCGGCTCAAGGCCCAATTCGCTGGCCAGTTCTTTTGATACGGTGTTGATGATGGCAAGTTCGGCCGCACGCTGCTGTTCAGCATCAAAGAGACGCGCATTGTTGATAGCGGTCGCAGCCTGCGCAGCAAAAGCCATGGCCAGTTGTGCATGTTGATCTTCGTAAAAACCAGGCTCCAATTTGTCCAGCGTGATCATGCCAATCAATTTTTGGTCATGCACAATTGGCACAGCCATATAACTGCGGATTTTGGCTGCAGCGTGAGAGCCGGTATTAAAGTATTGTGGATATCTTTCTGATGCATCTTCGAGGATGAGAGGTTGTAGTGATTGGGAAATCAGGTAACCGATCTCATCATCCTGCTGGTTGAATTCAAAGCTAACACCCATTAAATCATCCAGATTAGTAAAACCGCGACCGGTTACAAATGTGCGGTGGTTATCATGCACCTGGTAAACCCCTGCGCTGTCATAAGGAATCACTTTTTGAATTTCGGTCAACACGAGATTAAACACTTCTGTAAGACTTAATGAGCGATTCAAGGCTTGTGCAACCGAGCGTAGAATTTCCGCCTGCTGATGTGCCCGTTGTTCAGCCTGGAAAAGTCGTTGGGTTTCGGTAAAGAGTCGCACGTTTTCGAGCGCAACACCCATCGAACTGGCAAGGGTCTGTAACAGGCCCACCGCTGAAGGACTGAAAGCATTTTCGTGATCAAGATCCTGGATCGAAATGACGCCTTTGGCCTTGCCATCTACCAGCAGCGGGGCAAAGATGGCAGACTTGGGCCATTGGCCAGCGATCAGTGGGTTGTTGCAGGCTTCAGCATGTTTTACAAAATCCTCGTTGATCAGTAGAGGCTGGCCTGATTCGATCACCTGTAGCCGGAAACCGTAAGGTTCCCGGGGAGTGATCACGCTGCGATCCCCTTTTTCGTAAGAGTACGGCATACTGATCAAATTGGTGGCCGGATCATAGGTCACAATGTCGACAACTTGCACGTTGAAGATCTGCCCTATCTTTTGACCGATCAATTCGTAAGCGGTGTCGATATCAAGGTTGGAGGCCAGGATTTCCTGAATACTGTTAATGGTAGCCAGTTCGGCCACGCGCTGTTGTTCGGCCTGAAATAAACGCGCGTTTTCAATTGCCATACCCAAATTAGCGGAAAGTGTCTGCAACAAGCGCAGATGATTATCGTTAAAGGCGTGGGCGCGGGCATCCGCCAGAGCGACCAGGCCCAGAGTCTGGCCTTTGGCAATGACGGGGACGCCCAGCCAGGATTGGCTGAAAAATCCCGAACCTTTTTCGATAATTTCGGGCGGGAAGTAGGCGCCGTTAGCCATTTCCTCATCCAGGGTGCCGAGATTCAGCGGCTGGCCGGTGAAAATCACCTTCGACGACAACCCGGTTCCCAGCGGAAAAGGTTCAACATAATCTATATAGCCGCCCTCGTTCCGGTCAAATTCATAAGGGACGCTGATCAGGTTCGTTTGCCGGTCGAGCAGCATGATTAGTGTTGAGTCAGCCTCAAAAATCTCGCGTACCTTGTCACCAACCAGGCGGGCCAGGGTTTTCATATCGAGTGTTTTGACCATTGCCTCACTAATGCTATTCAGGATGGCCAATTCGTTGTTGCGCTGGTGTTCGGCTTCCAGGGCTTGAAGCCGCGTCAAAGCGGTGGCGATATGCTGGGCGACAAAACCCAGGATTTCATCATCCTGTTCTGTATAATGAATCCCGGTGGTGTAACTCTGTAAATAGATTGCTCCGAAAATTTTTCCGCCAGCTTTGAGCGGAGCACCGATGCCATCTTCGTTGTATGTACCTTCCACTTCTACTTCACGCTTTTCTAATAACTCATTAAACTGAGCCCAGCCATGCTTGATGGGGATACCCGTACGAATCATGTAACTGGTCATGCCGTGAAAATTTTCCAACGGCTGAGTTGGAAATGGTTCATCCTTTTCATCCACGAAGTATGGAAAACTTAAAAGGCCGGTTGCTTTATCATAGAGCGCGATAAAGATATTTTTCGCATATAACAATTCGCCTATGGTGCGATGGACATGAGTGAAAAACTCTTGCATATCGTGTGATGCGCCAGCGGCATCCGCGATGTTATATAACACGGTCTGGATTTTGTTGCTCTGAAGCAGTTCCCTGGTCCGTTCCTGCACTTTTTGCTCCAGCGTGGAATTTTGCCCTTCAAGCAAAGACTGGGCGCGGCGCAAATCGGACTGCGTGTGCCGTTCCTTATCGATCAGGCGTTCTTGAAAGCGGTAGAACATGATCAGCAGCGCCATCACGGTTGCCAGGAGCATGAATGTATCTGCGAATTCGGCCAGCCAATCGGCCAAGAGCAAAGAGTTCCGGTCACTGATCAGCCAGCCCAGTAGCACACCGCGTTCAGCCAGGAATGCGAAGACTCCCATCGTCATGATACTGAGGACAGACATGAAGATGCCCGAGCGCACGCCAATCAGAATCAACGCGCCGATAGGGACGACCAGCAAATATAGTCGGCCGCTGCTCCCCAGACCATATGAGGCCAGCGTGGTTACCCCTACGACATAAGGGACCAGCAAGACGCCCCAGGCCCGGATGCGATAGTCAACCCGAAAGATGGCCAGGGCAACCAAGGCCACATCCAGCAAGGCAAAAATGATCACTGGCGGCCATTGTCCCGGGCGGGAAATCGCATCCACAATACTCACCACAGTCATCACAGAGGCTGTGATTGCCACAACCACCAGGAAAGCATTCAGGATTTTTGTGCGCCAATTCTGGAGCACGACCCCCGGGTCGATATTATTCTCTATATTCATGGTCTTTTCCATCAGTAGCTGAACATTCGTCAAATTCACCAGCCAGCTTTATTGCCGCCATAAAAAGCCTCCCAGCTGCCAGCAGTTACTCCAGCTTACCCAGATACTTTGCCGGAGAGATTCGTTTTGCCATGCCCATCGCTCCGTTGCCAGTTTTTATTTCTAAATTGTGCTAATTTCCAGTTTACATTTCCAACAGCATAAAGTCAATCATTCCCATCTTTTCGTGCAGGCCCTCGCAAAGTCAAATTTTTTAACGCGAAAATCGCGAACAGACGAAACAAGATTTTTCAGCCGCTGATCCTCCCAATTTACTGACTCAAGTTCTTCCTTTGCCCAATTTGGCATGCCAACGTTTCCGCATTTAAAAGTTTACGCCCTCTCGAATTGAGAGGGTGTAAACTTTGTGGGTAATAATTAAACCCACCTTCCGCATCCCCTGGCTGCCGATTCTTGGAATAATTGGGTGAGCTTGGGGGCGGGAAAGCGGACAAGATATGCAACACAATCAGCAAGATGAATCGGTGTAGCGCATGATCGTTTACGGACAGTCAGCTCGGGTGAGGGTGGTTTGGGGTTTGGGCAGGAATTACCTGCGGGTTACCGGCGGATATGATGTTCGCTGTCAATAATGGAGGAAAAATCCGAATATTCGCGGTTGAAAATGTCTACTTTTCCGCGCTGGACGGGGTACGTCGCTGAGATGCAGTTCTAGGGCCAGGTTCGCTCTGGGCCGCGGAAATCCATATTAAAGGCGACGTATTTATAGTCGAATTTGATATTGGGACAGGTCGGGTTGGAGCCTGGCGGGTATAATTTCTCATACCAGTGATGAGAAAAGTTTTATGAAAAGCGCTAGACCGAATACCGTGAATCAGTTTTGGGTTATTTGGAGTAGCAGGTATTTGGTTGTGGGTGAACATTCACCAAATCGATAAAAAATGGATCGGGTTTTATGAAAAGAGATTTTTATGCTGACTCCATTGCCCAATTTCTTGCCAGCGCCCCCAATCAGATCCTGGGAGAATTGGCAAGAAATAATATATTTTCTTTGGAGCAAACCCAACGAGATGCCTGGTTGGTTGAGATCTTAATTTTGCAGAAGGCACTTGCAAAATTTGACGGGAAAATTTATTTTGAATATTCGATTCCGCGCATGGGCAGGCGCATAGATGTTTTGCTTTTGATTGGGGCAATCATTTTTGTTCTGGAATTCAAGGTTGGTGAAAAAGAATTCCCGGTTTATGCTATTGATCAAGTTTGGGATTATGCCCTCGATTTGAAAAACTTCCACGAAACCAGCCATGGTCAATATGTTGCCCCGATTTTGATCGCTACACAAGCAAAAAGTACTGTGGTGACTGTTGCTGCGACACCCCATAACGACAAGTTGCTTTTTCCGATTAAATCCAGCGTGCAAAACCTTGAGCAAGTTTTGATCGACGTTTTGCGATTTGTAGATGGGGTGAAGATTGATACTCAGCGCTGGGAATCTGGCCGTTATCAACCAACACCAACCATTATTGAAGCGGCGATGGCGCTTTACAATGGTCATTCAGTCAAAGAAATCTCACGAAGTGATGCAAGTGCCATTAATTTAAGCGAAACATCCGATGCCATTGCAGAAATCATTCGTTTTTCTAGAAGTAAATCACAAAAGTCGATTTGTTTTGTCACGGGTGTACCTGGAGCGGGGAAAACTTTGGTTGGTTTGAACATTGCCACGACGCATATTGATAAAAATAACGATCTTTACAGTGTATTTTTATCAGGCAATGGCCCACTTGTGGAAATCTTACGGGAAGCGCTTGCCCGTGACCGGGTGCGGCACGAAAAAGAACAGGGGAGAAAGGTTAAAAAGAGCGAAGCATTGAGTGATGTCAAAATGTTTATTCAAAACGTCCATAATTTCCGCGATGAATGTTTGGTGGATTCAAACCGGCCTCCTATTGAACACGTTGCACTTTTTGACGAGGCCCAACGGGCATGGGACGTAGAACAAACGGCAAAATTCATGCGTCAGAAGAAGAATAAACCGGATTTCCAACAATCCGAGCCGGAATTTCTCATCTCATGCCTTGATCGTCATCCCGATTGGGCTGTAGTAGTTTGCCTGGTGGGGGGAGGACAGGAAATCAACACCGGGGAAGCCGGGATTCGAGAGTGGATTGATGCCTTGAATCGAACTTTCCCGGACTGGCATATATATATTTCAGCTCGTCTGACAGACAGCGAATATGGGGCGGGGGAAGTTTTGGATGCAATTCAATCGAGAAAAAATGTTGTCAAGAACGACCGGTTACACCTTTCGGTTTCAATGCGTTCTTTTCGTGCCGAGAATGTGTCTTTATTGGTCAAACTATTATTAGATCTTGATATCGATGGCGCGCGCCAGGTATTATCAAAAATAGGGGATAAATACCCTATTGTGATCACGCGCAATCTTGCTATGGCAAAAAAGTGGCTAAAACAGCAAGCCCGAGGCTCAGAACGATATGGGATTGTTGTGTCGTCGCAGGCCGAAAGACTGAAACCACATGCCATTGATGTAAAGGCTCCGATGGATCCAATCCATTGGTTCTTGGATGGAAAAGAAGATGTACGTTCATCTTATTATCTTGAAGATGTCGCGACTGAGTTTCACGTGCAAGGGCTTGAACTTGATTGGGCTTGTGTGACGTGGGATGCTGATTTTCGATATTCCAAAACTGGATGGGAACATTGGTCATTTGTTGGCGATAAATGGAATCATATTCGGAAAAATGAGCGCCAGATTTACCTTAAAAATGCGTATCGTGTCCTTTTGACTCGTGCCCGTCAAGGGATGGTCATTGTGGTTCCTGAGGGTGATATGGACGATTTGACGCGCAGGCATGAGTTTTACGACTCCACGTTTGAATATTTACGCGACATTGGGTTTAAACTCATTTGAGTTTGCCAGATCACTTCAACCCTGAACAGTCTCGACCCAATAAATGAGGCTCCGCCCTCGTTAACGAGGCCTGGAAATATAGCCCGGTGGTTGATCAGCGGGCGGGCGGGGGCGAATGGCGGTATACTCGGGCATATTTCACATCAAAGGGAAGCGCATGGACGCCACACAAAAAATCCTGAACCTGTTTGAACAAATCTCCGCCATCCCGCGCGGTACGGGGCGCGAGGCCGCGCTCTCGGCCTGGCTGCAAGATTGGGCTGCGCGCCGCCAGTGCTCCAGCAGCGTGGATGCTGCCGGGAACCTGGTCATTCGCGTCCCGCCCAGCTCCGGGTTTGAGCAGGCTCCCATCATCATTCTGCAGGGCCACATGGACATGGTCTGCGAAAAGACTCCCGATTCGCCGCACAACTTCCTCACCGACCCCATCCGCTGCCTGGTGAGCGGCGAGTGGCTGCACGCCGACCGCACCACCCTGGGGGCTGATAACGGCATTGCCCTGGCGCTGGCCATGGCGCTGGTCGAAGACCCGTCCGTCGGGCATCCGCCGCTCGAACTGCTCTTCACGGTCGAAGAAGAAGTGGGCATCGGGGGAGCCAACCGGTTGCAGCCAGGTTTCCTGGCCGGAAAAATCCTGCTCAATCTCGATTCTGAAGATGAAGGCACCTTCATCGTCGGCTGCGCGGGCGGGCAGACCACGCGCCTGGCTTTGCCCATGACCCTGGAGCCGCTTGCCAGCCGGCAAGCCTGGCAGGTCAAGGTCTCAGGATTGCAGGGCGGCCACTCCGGCGTGGATATTCACAAGCATCGCGCCAGCGCCAACCAGCTGCTGGCGCGCACCCTGGCGCGGCTGGGCCAGCTCTGCGCCCTGCGCCTGGTCAGCCTGCAAGGCGGCACCGCCCACAACGCCATAGCGCGCAGCGCGGTTGCCGCCATCGCCTTCGACCCGGCCCGGCAGGGGCAGGTGGAAGAGGAACTGCAACGCCTGCAAGCCGTGTACCGCGGCGAATACGCCCTCTCCGACCCCGCCATCACCCTGGAGCTGACGGCTGTTCCGGCCCAACAGGCCGCCAGCCTGGCCGATACGGCCCGCGCCCTGCAACTGCTTCTGGCTCTGCCGCATGGCGTGGCCAGCATGTCGGCCAGCGTGGAGGGCTTTGTCGAGACCTCCAACAACCTGGCCGCGCTGGGCATGAGCGCCGAGGCCCTGCACATCGTCACCAGCCAGCGCAGCACGGTCATGTCGCGCCTGGCTGAACTGAGCGGGCGGATTGGGGCCATCGGTGCGCTGGCCGGGGCCGAAGTGGCCCATAGCGAAGCCTACTCCGGCTGGCAGCCCGAACCCGAGTCCGCGCTCGTTCAGCGCAGCGCAGCCATCTACACCGCCACTTTTGGCCACCCGCCCGAAGTCAAAATGATCCACGCCGGGCTGGAATGTGGCGTCATCGGCGGAATCTTCAGCGGAATGCAGATGATTTCGCTTGGCGCCACCCTCCAAAATCCGCATTCGCCCAACGAACGCCTGCACATCCCCTCGGTCGGGCGCGTCTGGCAATACCTGGTGGCCTTTTTCGACTCCTACCGATAACCATGTCTCCCCAAGCCTTTCAAGATTACTACCCCGAAAACGTGGCGCACTGCTACGGCTGTGGCCGCCTGAACGAACACGGCCACCAGATCAAGACCTTTTGGGAGGGTGAAGAGAGCGTGACGCGCTTCATCCCCGAACCCTGGCACACCGCCATTCCCGGCTACACCTACGGCGGATTGCTGGCCTCGCTGATCGACTGCCACTCCACCGCAACCGCCGCCGCGGCCATGTACCGCGCCGAGGGCCGCGCCATGGATACCGAGCCCGCCTTCCGCTTCGTCACCGCCGCGCTGCATGTGGAATATCTCAAGCCCACCCCGTTGGGCGGCGAGCTGGTTTTGCGCGGGCGCGTCAAGGAACTGCGCGGCCGCAAGGTCATCATCGAGACCACGCTCTACGCCGGCGAGGCGGTCACCGTGCGCGGCGAAGTGGTGGCGGTGCAGATGCCGGAATCTTTCCTGGCTTGAGCAGCATGCCGCAGATCGATCTCCCCGCCCTGGCCGCCCACCGCTCCGGTAGTTTTCATCTGGCCCAGGCCCTCACCGCGCCCGAACAGGCCCTGCGCTGGGTCAACGAGCGCGGTTTTGTCTACTTCTGGCCGATCAAGGGCGTGCTTTTGCCCAGCCTGTGGGCTGCCGTGGCCGGAGAGCGCCCGGTGGCCGCAGCGCACGATGACGCTGGCCACATCACCTGGGGCTGGAAGGATGATGCCCTAGCCCGGCGCCAGTGGTATTATGCCAAAATCCTGCGAAAAAAAGCCACGCTGCTCTCGCTGGAGGTTGCGCCCTACTTCTACGCCCTCTCCGAAAACTACGGCGCGCCGGAGGAAGATTACCTGCTCCAATACCGCGCCGGGCGGATGACGCTGGCCGCCAAACAAGTCTATGAAGCCCTGCTGGATGGGCCGCGCCACAGCCTCGATCTGCGCCAGGCCGCCCGCCTCTCCGGCGCGCAGGGCGAGACCGAATTCAACCGCGCCCTCGAAAGCCTGCAAGCCGATTTTAAGATCCTGCCGGTGGGGGTGGCGCAGGCCGGGGCCTGGAAATATGCTTTCATTTACACCCTCACAGCCCGTCATTTCCCCGATCTGCCCGCCGCCGCGCGCGGAATCTCCGAAGCCCAGGCGCGCGAAAAACTGCTGGAGCTCTACTTCCTCTCGCTCGGCGCGGCGCAGTTCAACGATGCCCGGCGGCTGTTTGGCTGGAGCCCGGAACTGACCCGGCGGGCGGTCAATCGCCTGGTGGAACGGGGCGCGCTGACCGGCGGTTTGTCCTGGCCTGGCCAGCCCGGTGAATGGCTGGCGCTTCCGGCCCTGGTTGACAAATCGGGTGGGTGAAGAAAACGGCGTAACTCTCAGGTTGGTAAAATTCAAGCTCTTGGTCTTGCTCCCCACCAGGGGAAAGCTGGAAGGTTGCGTCAATCAGCGCTGAAAGCTGACAGGGGTGAAACTTTTTCTGCGCTGGGACGTAGGATTAAACAAGATGGATCTCTGCCCCGGTGCCGGGGGAGGATATGGGTGGATTCTTGTAATCGAAGAATGATTTCATGATTATTGAAAAATGATTGACATTATATTGAAAATAACTATAATGAAATAAATTTACTGGAGGATAGGATGAAAAAACGTGGTCAACTTGCGCTTGGTTTAATTCTCATTTTGCTCGGGGTCTGGTTTATTGCCCAACAGCAAATCCCGGCACTCAGGAGCTGGCTGGCGCTCAGCCTGCAATGGCCTTTGAACATTGTGGCCATCGGCGGGCTGCTTTTATTGATTGGTCTGCTGGTCGGCGCGCCGGGCATGGCCATCCCGGCGGCCATTGTAGCCGGAATCGGCGGGATCTTATATTACCAGCAGCGTTTTGAAGATTACCAGTCCTGGTCTTATATGTGGACGCTAATCCTGGGGTTCATCGGCGCCGGCCAGGTGTTGGCGGCCTTGCTGGGTGATGGGCGGAACAAGTTTGGCGCGGGCCTGAACCTGATGGCGATCAGCGCGGTGCTGTTTGTGGTCTTTGCCGCCTTCTTTGGCAAATTGACCCTGCTGGGGTCGTTTGGCCCGGCAGTCCTGCTGATTTTGCTGGGAGTTTGGGTGGTTGCGCGCGGCCTGTGGCGCGGCAGAAAGGCGGATTAATATGCAGCGCAATAGCAATCTTTTCTGGGGTGGGGTTCTGATCCTGCTTGGCGGCTTGTTCGCGTTCCAGGCGGCTGGCTGGATTACTGATGTCTTCGGCTGGTTTTGGCCGCTCTTCCTGATGTTGCTGGGCGTGATGGTGCTGGTGGATCGGTTTGCCCGGCCAGGCCCCGGCAGTCAGGAGCAGTTTTCGGTGGATTTGCAGGGCGCCGCGCGAATGATGATGCAGCTCTCTCATGGCGCCGGGTCGGTGCGGATGAACGGCGGTGCGCCTTCTGGGGTGGCAGTGACGGGCATCAAGGGCTTGGCGATGGAGATGAAAAACCATCTTTCCGGCGAGACCCTGACCGTGGATCTGGACGCCGGCCCGACCTTCCTGCCGTTTCTGGGACCGGAGGGCGGCGCGTGGGTCTTTGAACTGACCCGCGACGTACCAGTGTCGGTAAAGGTGGAGGCCGGAGCGGCCTCGCTCGACTTTGACTTTACCGATGTCCGCCTCGAATTCCTCGGCGTGGATACAGGCGCTTCCTCGCTGAAGCTGCGGATGCCCGCCCAGGCGGGCCGCACGCTGGCTGATATCGAATCGGGGGCGGCGACGATCGATGTCACCATCCCGGCGGGTGTCGCCGCGCGTATCCGGATGGAGCAGGGCGCATCGGCGCAGGCCATTGATCAGGCGCGCTTCCCGGCCCTGGGCGGGGGCATCTACCAATCTCCCGATTTTGAAAGCGCCCCGAACAGGCTGGAAATCAACCTCGAGGGCGGCGCAAATAGCGTCACCATTCGCTGAGCAGGGAGGCAAGCATGAAACGTTTTGATTTTCGAACCATTTTTGGCGCCGGGCTGATCGTGCTGGGCGGACTGATGTTGTTGGAAAAATTTGGCCTGATCCATGGCGCTTCGGATAAGTTCTGGGGGCTGGCGCTGCTCGCAGGGGCGGCCTATTTTCTGGTGGTTTTCTATCAAGCGCCTGCCACGCGCTGGTGGGCCATCTTCCCGGCCGCGGCTTTCTTGGGGATGGGCGGCGCGGCCTTCCTGCCGGCGGCTTTTTCGGGCTGGGGCGGGCTGGTATTCCTGGGCGCGCTTGGGCTGGGATTTTTCACCGTTTACCTGGTCAACCGCGCCAACTGGTGGGCGATCATCCCCGGCGGCGTTTTGCTGACCCTGGGCATCGTCTCGGGGTTGGATGAAACCGGCCTGGCGGGCTGGTTTAGTTCCGGTAGTGTATTCTTCATCGGCCTGGGCTTCACTTTCCTGTTGGTGGCGCTGCTTCCAAACCCGGGCGGCCCGGCGCGCTGGGCGTATATCCCTGCGATCGTGTTGATATTGCTTGGCGGGCTGGTTGCCAGCCAGGAGACGCAGGCTTTTTTCAGCTTTTTGTGGCCGGCGGCGCTGATCCTGGCCGGTCTGCTGGTCATTTGGGGATTTTTCAGCAACCGGGATTGACCCGAAATGGAAAGCAAAGCGGGAAACGCCTTTTTCTGCGTTTCCCGCTTTTTGATTCTGGCGGCAACTGTTCAGGCCTGTGCTTCCTCAAGAACGGCCCGCAGGGTGGCCTCAATCAGCTCCTGCTGCCCGGCCAGCTGGAGTTGGTAGGCTGGCGGCAGGTCAATGCGGAATGGCCCCAGGTCAAACCCGCGCGCCTGCATGCCCAGTTTGTATCCATACGGGAAGAACAACTTCTTCATCTGTTCAGTGGCCCGCGCCACCAGGCCCTGGAGACGGGCGGCCTGTTGCAGCTCCCCGGCCTGAAAATGGCGGGCGATACCGGTCATCAGCTCGGGCAGGATTCCGCCCGAAGCCACCATGCAGCCGCTGGCCCCGGCGGTCAGCGCAGAAAGGAACATTTCCTCCCACCCAACCATCACCCGGAAATCACGTCGCAGCCCGGCGGCCAGGTTGAGCACATTCAGCAGGTTTGCCTGGCTGCCGCTCGATTCCTTGATCCCCACGATGTTGTCGATCTCGAGCAGGTTCCTTAGCAGGTCGGTGGAAATTTCGTTGGCAAAGAGTGGAATGTTGTACAGGATGACCGGTAAATCCAGATTTGTGGCGACGCTTTTCAAGAAACTTTCCACCATTTCAGGCGGATACTTGAAATAATAGGGCGCCGAGACCACCACCGCGTCTGCGCCGGCTTGCAGGCAGTACTTGCCAAATTCGATGCTCTGGCGCGGGTTCGGACTGCTGATGCCCGGCGTGATTTTGACGCGTCCGCCCGCGCGCGCAATCACCACATCCACAAAGCGCCGTTTTTGCTCCTCGGGGATGTGGATGAACTCGCCTACATTGCTGACTGGGAAAATCCCGTTCACCCCCTTTTCTATGAAGAACTCCACCATCGCGCCGATGGTTTTTTCATTTATGTTGCCTTGCTGGTCGAAAGGGGTCATCATCGCGGCATAGACGCCATCAGGTTTGAACATGCTCGGGTTTCCTCCAAGAACGAAACAGGGTGGGCGGGCAACTCCGGGCAGGGTTTGCCAGGGATTGCGAGTGGATTTCAACAGCTGGTTGTGGGCGAGGTCAGGCTGGCAGGGCTGGCGCGATGGTAACGCGTTCAACGCCGATCCGCCCGGCCTCGCAGATCAGCGCTACCCCGCCGCCAGGCAGCGGGCAGTTTTGATCCTGCGCCGCTGCCACCAGGTTCCCATTCACCCAGCCTTGAATGCGCGCGCCGGAGACTTCCAGCCGCAGGGTAAACGGTTGGCCGAATTGCCATTCCAGCGGTTGTTCGGCCAGCAGGGTTTCTCCATCCAGCCGCCGGATCAGCCGGACGGTTTTTTGGGCGCTCAGCAGCAGGGCGTAATAGCGTTCCTGGCCCTGCACGCGGGCGCCCAGCCCGAAGGCCTGCGCCAGGTGCGGAGTGATTAACGCTTCGACGGAGTAATCGCTCCATTCGCGCGCGCCGGTGCTGATCAGCCCGCGTCCGCGATTCTGGATGATGCGCAGGGATTCTGCGAAGCCGGTTTCGCAGTAGTCTGCGGCGTTGACCCACTGGCGGGCCCACATTTGGCCGGGGTGTGGCGGGCGGGTGAAGGTCACTTGCGGTGTCCCGTCCCAGGTCAGTGAGTGCAGGTGGAGCGTTCCGGTGGTGGGCTGGTCTGTCGAAACGGACAGCCCGGCCAGGGCGCAGGGTGCGCCTTGCAGATCGGGAACCTGCCAGGTCAGGCGGGTGGAAGCTCCAGGAGCAAGCCGGACTCCGGTTGCCTCCATTTCTTCCAGCTGATCATTTTTCCCATAAACCTGCAGGCGCAGCGCCACCCGGATGGCGGCCAGGTTGTCGCTGGCGGCGCTAACGGCGGCCCGCAGGGTCTGCCCGGGGTAGAGCGTGGGCGAGGCCAGCAGGTCGTAGCCGGGCATCTGTATGGCGGCGGGCGGGATAAAGGTGGGGGTACCCGCTCTGGCAGTTTCTCCAGCCTGGAGCTGGTAGCGCAGGGCCAGCACCCGTTCCTCGGCGTTGTCGGGCGCGGGGATATTTTCCAGCGTCAGGCGGCCCTGTGGACGAAAACCCTGTACGGCGCCTGGCAGTGAAAAGTGAAAGCGCGCCCCGTCCTTGGGGGCGGGCGGGCGCTCGCCGCGCAGGGCGTGCGCGGTTTGGACGATGAAATCGGCCTCGCGCAGGGCGTCGCTGATGGCGCGTCCGCCGTCGGCGGTGGGCAGGTAAAGCTGGTCAGCCAGCGGGCCGCGCCAGTCGGGGCCGCCTTCGAAGGCGGAGAGGCCGTTGCGCACGCCCAGGATGCAGCCAACGTTGGCGGCATTGCAGTCGGTATCCCAGCCGCTGGTGTTGACGATGGTTTGGGCGCGGCTGAAATCGCCCTGGCTGTAGAGCAGGCTCAAGATCACCAGACCATGATTGGGGATGATGTGACAGTTGCCGCCGAATTTGTCGTAGCCGTAGCGTTCTTCCAGCCGGGCGCGCGAGGCGCGCCAATCGTGCGGTTCGGCGGCGTGCCAGGAGCGCAGGTCGGCGATCAGGCGGGCAATGGTCGAGGTGGGCGGGATCAGCGCGAGAGCGGTGTCGAGCAGGCGGTTGAGATCCGTTTCGAGAAAGGCCTGTGCCACCAGGGCGGCGATGACCTGTGCCCCGTAAACGGCTTCCCCGTCGTGGCTGACGCTGGCGGCGCGCAGCGCCAGTTCGCTGGCTTGCTGCGGGTCGCCGGGGCAGACCAATCCCCAGCCTTCAATGAAAATCTGCGCGCCGATTTGTTCGGCCACCACCCGCCCATTTAATTCCTGCGAGCCGGAGCGCGGGGCGGGGATGCCGTCTTTGAGCCGCAGGAAGGCGGTGTGTTCGGTGGAGTTGCCCAGCCCTCCCCACCACAGGATGGTGCGGTTTTCGATGATGTAATTCAGCCAGGTCTGGCCAATCTGGGCCGGGGTCAGGCTGGCGTCGTTGCCGTAATCGGGCAGGGCGCGCAAAAAGGTGAAGGTTCCGGAGATGTCATCATCGGTGACGACGATTTCGCGGTTGGGCAGCGGCAGTTCCGGGCGGTTGTTGACATAATAGTGGATTTCTCCCAGCTGTTCCATGATTTGAGCATGGCTCCAGCCTTCAAAAGGGCGGCCCAGGTACACGCCGATGATTTTACCGAGCACCCCGGCGTAGACGCGCTCATAATAATCTGCTGGAAATGGCATGGGGGCGAACCTTTCGTAGGCCTGGCGTCCCGCGCGGGCTGGCCGGCGGGCGAATGTATTTTGCCTGATTTCCCGGCTTTTGGCAACCTGCCAGCGGTCTCCAAATCCGGGCAGATTCTTTTGCAGGTCTTGCAGAAATGCCCCATTCACACTATCATGCGCCTGTACAAAAATACAACCCCCAGGAATTTTCGCAAGGAAAATGAACATGAACAAAAATATCCATCGCTTCTGCCTTTTGATTCTCCAGGTTGGCCTGCTGACGGCCTGCAGCCCGGCAGCCACCCCCACGCCGACGGCCCTGCCCAGCCCCACTCCAACCCCACAAGCCACCGCCACTCCCGCCGATCCGCATGCCGGCTGGAACCTGGTCTGGCAGGATGAATTCGACGGCACCACATTGAATAAGAAAAACTGGACCTATGATACAGGCGGCGGCGGTTGGGGAAACAATGAAATGCAGTTGTATACCAAGCGCCCCGAAAATTCGCGGGTGGAGAATGGGATATTGACTATCCAGGCCATCAAAGAAGTGGATTCCTACGGCGGATCACCCTATATTTCGGCCCGCTTGAAAACCCAGCGTTTGCAGGCCTTCCAGTATGGACGCATCGAAGCGCGGCTGAAAGTTCCCGCCGGGCAGGGCGTCTGGCCAGCTTTTTGGCTGTTGGGCGAAGATGTCAACCAGGTCGGCTGGCCAAACTGTGGCGAAATCGACATCATGGAATATGTAGGCCAGCACCCCACTCAGTTCCTGGGCACCATGCATGGGCCCGGCTATTCCGGCGGGCAGGGATTGACCCGCTCGCAAACCATGCCCTACAACATTTCCGACGATTTTCACACGTTTGCCATCGAATGGGATCAAGACCAGATCAGCTGGTTTTATGATGATGTCAGGTATAGTACCTACACCCGCGCCGATGTGGGAGACAGGCAGTGGGTTTTTGACCATCCCTTTTTCATCATCCTGAACCTGGCCATGGGCGGCACCCTGGGCGGCCGCGTGGACCCGGATTTGCAATTCCCCGTACAATACCTGGTTGATTACGTGCGCGTCTACCAGCGCTGATGCAGCCTTGACCCCGGCAAAGTAACCATGCCGTTTCGGCAGAATATTTCTGGCGAGGCGGCACTTTATCCCACCACAGGAACCCTTCCCGATGCAACCCTCCGCACGAACCATTTATATGGGCGAAACGCCCCAAAAACTTTCCAACGCAGCCACCCAGGGCGATTATGTCTCCCTCCTGGGCGAACCCTACTACAAAATCCAGAATTACGATGCCCTGGAGCCATTCTTCATCAGCCTGGTCAGCAGTTCTGACCATTGGCTGTTCATCTCCACCAGCGGCGGGCTGACGGCCGGGCGTGTCAGCGCGGAACAGGCCCTGTTCCCCTATTACACCGAAGACAAGCTGGCCGAAAACAGCGAAAGCGCCGGCCACAAGGCCCTGCTGCTGATCACCCGCGCCGGGCGCACCAGCCTGTGGGAGCCATTTTCGGCCCGCCAGCGCGGCAGTTACGCCCTGGCCCGCAACCTGTATAAAAACATCCCCGGCACCGCCCTGGTTTTTGAAGAAACCAACCTCGACCTGGGCCTGACCTACCGTTACGCCTGGCGCACCAGTGAGACATTCGGTTTTGTCAAAACCGCCTGGCTTTGCAATAACGCCCAAGCCTGCCAGGTGGAACTGCTCGACGGCCTGCAAAACCTGCTGCCGGCCAACGTCTCCGCCGATACCCAGACTGTCTTCAGCTGCCTGCTGGATGCCGACAAACGCAGCGAACTGGACCCGAGCAGTGGGCTGGGAATTTTTGCGCTCAACTCCACGCTGACCGACCTGGCCGAACCAAGCGAGTCACTCCTGGCGACCAGCGTTTTCCAGGTCGGGCTGGATGCCTCCGGCTACCTGCTTTCCTCCGCGCAAGTGGAACGCTTCCGCGCCGGGGCCGGAATCACCCCCGAAACAGAAATCCGCGGGCGGCGGGGCGCGTATCTCGTACATTCAGCCTTCGACCTGCCCCAGGCTGCCGAAAAATCCTGGCAGATCGTGGCCGATGTCAGCCAGGACAGCGCCGCCCTGGTCGGCACACTGGCCCGGCTGCGGGGTGACAAATCAGCCCTCAGCCAGGAAATTGAAAAGGATGTGCAGGCCAACAGCGCGCGCCTGCGCCAGATCGTCACCAGCGCCGATGGCTGGCAGGTTTCCGCCGATACGCTTTCCACCGCGCACCACTTTGCCAACGTCATGTTTAATGTCATGCGCGGCGGCATCTTCGCCGACCAGTACTGGCTGGACAAGGCCGATTTCAGCGATTATGTTCGCACCCATCACCATGATGTCTTCCACGCCAGCGCCGAATTTTTCCAGGCCCTGCCCGAAAGACTGCACATCTCAGAGCTGCAAGCGCGCGCCAGCGCCCAACCCTCCGAGGATCTGCTCCGCCTGGCACACACCTACCTGCCGCTGACTTTCAGCCGCCGCCACGGCGACCCCAGCCGCCCGTGGAATCGCTTCAACATCAAGATAAAACAACCCGATGGCTCGCAGCGCCTCGATTACGAGGGCAACTGGCGCGACATCTTCCAAAACTGGGAAGCGCTGGCCTATTCCTACCCCGAATACATCGAGAGCATGATCTCCACCTTCCTGAGCGCCACCACCGCCGATGGTTACAATCCCTACCGCGTTACCCGCGCCGGGCTGGATTGGGAAACCCCGGAACCGGGCAACCCGTGGGCCAACATCGGCTATTGGAGCGACCACCAGATCATCTACCTGCAAAAGCTGATGGAAATCAGCGCCCGCCTGCACCCCGGCCGGCTGCGCGCCAGCCTCGAACGCCCGATTCTCAGCTACGCCAATGTACCCTACCAGCTCAAACCATTCGACGAATTGTGCCATGACCCCTACAACACCATCAGCTTTGACCACGCCCTCGAAAACGAGATCGAAGCGCGCGTCAGGGTGCGCGGCACCGACGGCAAACTGGTCTGCGGGCCAGATGGGCAGGTGCTGCACCGTTCGCTGGGCGAAAAACTGCTCAGCCTGCTGCTGGCCAAACTGGTCAACTTTGTCCCCGAGGGCGGCATCTGGATGAACACCCAGCGCCCGGAATGGAACGACGCCAACAATGCCCTGGTTGGCAAAGGCCTTTCGGTGGTGACGCTCGGCTACCTGCGCCGCACCCTGGCCTTTTGCCGCGAACTGTTCGGGCTCCAGCAGGTCACCGTCAGCGCGGAAGTGGCGCAGCTCTTCGGGCAGGTTTCCGCGGTTTTAACGGGATTCCAGCCCCGGCTGGCCGGTTCCTTCGATGACGATCAGCGCTACGAGATGATGAAAGCCCTCGGCCAGGCTGGCAGCGACTTCCGCTGGAATTTCTACACCCACGGTTTTTCCGGCGATCTGGCAGCGCTCCCGGGAGCTGACGTGCTGGCTTTCCTCGAACTGGCCCAACGCTACATCGAACACACCCTGCGAGCCAATCGCCGCCCCGACAACCTGTACCACGCCTACAACATCCTGCATCTCGACGGGCAGCGCGCCACTGTCGGCCACCTGTACGAGATGCTCGAAGGGCAGGTAGCCATCCTGTCATCCGGCCTGCTCAGCGGCGACGAGTCATTGGCGCTGCTCGAAAGCCTGCGCCACAGCGCGCTCTACCGCGCCGACCAGCACAGCTACATCCTCTATCCCGATAAAACCCTGCCGGGCTTCCTGGCCAAAAACAGCCTCAGCCCCGAACAACTGCGCGGCCTGCGCCTGCCCGCCGCCCTGGCCGAAGCCCAGGAGAAAAGCATCTTCGTGCGCGACCTGGATGGCGTTTACCACTTCAGCGGGCCGCTGCGCAACAGCAAGGGCGTCCGCCGGGCGCTGGAGGCGCTGGCTCGCCAGCCGCGCTTTGCAGAACTGGTGGCCGCCGAAGGCCATGCCATTGAAGCCCTATTCGAAGCCGTCTTCCGCCACAGCGAATTTACCGGGCGCTCTGGCACCTTCTTCGCCTACGAGGGACTGGGCAGCATCTACTGGCACATGATTTCCAAGCTGCTGCTGGCCGCCCAGGAAACCGCCCTGCGCTGCCAATTTGAGCCATGCGGCCCGGGCCTGCTGGAAAAATACCGCGACATCCGCGCCGGGCTGGGCTTCCACAAATCCCCGCAGGTCTACGGAGCCTTCCCCACCGACCCGTATTCGCACACACCCAAGGGCCAGGGCGCGCGCCAGCCCGGCATGACCGGCATGGTCAAGGAAGAAATCCTGACCCGCCAGGCCGAAATGGGCTTTTCGATTGAACAAGGCCGGCTGATTTTCAACCTGTTCCTGCTCGACCGGCGCGAACTGCTCGCCGCGCCGGCGGAATTTTCCTACCGTGATGTGACCGGCCGCGCGAAAAACCTGTCTCTGCCGGCTGCTTCCCTGGCCTGCAGCCTCTGCCAGACCCCAATCGTGCTCCAGGCTGGCGGCCAGGCTTCCCTCCATGTCTACTTTGCCGATGGGACCGTCCAGCACATTGACGGGCATGTGCTGGACGAGAGCCTCAGCGCCCATATCTTCCAGCGCGATGGGGTGGTGGAGCGCCTGACGGTCTCCTTCCCCGGCTGAAACCGGCTTGCAACAAGAAACCGCTCCAGGTCGGTTGAGTGACCTGGAGCGGTTTCTTGTTAATTCAGCGGCCCTGCGCGGCAGTGGGGAGGTGCTTGGGGCCTGAACCTTGTGCCGTTAATGCTGCGCGCCCAGCACCGTGAAGACCAGCCACAGCACCAGCAGCGCGAAAACCACCGCCAGCAGGATCTTGATCCAGCTCCAGGGCCGCTCACCGTGGACTTCACCCGTCCGTGCGTTGACCACGAACTGGTAGGCCCGCCCGCTGTAGCGGTAAACGCTCAACCAGACCGGCAGCAGCAAATATTTGAAGGTCGTTTCAGACAGGCTGGTTTGCAGGCTCATGATGCGTTGATGATCGCCGCCGATCTGGCTTGTCACGTCGCTGCGGATCTGGGCATCCATTACCGTGCGGGCTTGTTGGAATCCTTCCCGCAGATCAACCTGACAGACTTCAGCCTGGTAGCCGCTGAAGTAGCGTGCGTCGTATGGGACGAGGGCTTCCAGATCCCACGGTTCGAGGATGTTCAGGTATTTCCCCGGCAGAGACTTGCTGGCCGCCACCAGCAGGTCGTCGAAGGCGCGCTGGACTGAGCCGCTGACAAACGTCCAGCGTGTTTTGCGGACCTGTTCTTCGACGATTTTGCCTTCCTTGCGGACGCGGTGCGTTTCGTAATAGTCGTCGCCGCGCTGGCCCACATAATGCGAGTGGGTTTGGGCGTCGAAGGTCCAGTAAGGCAGGTAAACACCATTGAAGTTGTCGTGCAGGGCGGTTTTAGCCAGGTTGTTGGGGGCAAACCACAGGCTTTTCAGCCATTTTTCAAAGGCCGCGGTCGCGGCGGATTTTTCCAGCTTGAATGGCAGCAATCCCTGCGGGCGCGCGATCGAGCGCTCGTCTGGTTTGACGGTGATTGGGGAGCCGCAAAAGGCGCAGCGGTCAGAAAAGAGATTTTCAGGGAGTGAAGATTGTGCGCCGCACGACTTGCACGAAACGACGTAGGTTTTTTCCTGAATCTGTGCCGCAGCCCAGTTGGCCAGGGCGGTTTCCAGGTCATTTTCGCGGGAGGCGGCCTCGGCGTTGGCGTTTTCCGGCTGGGCGATTTCGAAGGAGGATCCGCAGTAATCGCAGGCCAGGTGGGTGGTGCCGGGCTTGTAGACCAGTTTTGCGCCGCAGTTGGCGCAGCTGACATCCGGCGTTTCTTTGAGGGCTGGCGGGGTGGATTGCATTAATTTATTCTCCTGGGCGCAAAAGAATAACAAAGCGTGAGTGATGGATAAATCAGCGAGGCTGTGAGGTTTTTGTGCTGCCAGCCATGCTTCACGTTAGAGAAGGGGTATTTTATCAAATACCATTTCTTCAGGGGCAAAAAGAGGGGCGGGGGCCGTCAGGCTGGTTTCCAGATGCTCACGCAATTGCGCCCTTTTTTCTTGGAAGTATAGAGCGCTTCATCTGCGTTGGTGATCAGCTGATCGAGGGTTGCGCCGTGCTCGGGGAAGGTGGCCAGGCCGAAGGAGAGCGACACTCTGAGTTGGAGCGTGTCCGGGAGGAAGACCGTCTCCAGGAATTTTCTGCGCAATTCCTCGGCGTGCTGCCACGCGCCTGCCTGGGAGGTATCGGGCAGAGCTATCAGGAATTCTTCGCCGCCATAACGGCAGATCAGGTCACTGCTGCGGGTGAATTGTTGAATCAGGTTGGCTGCTTCGATCAGAATTTGGTCGCCAACCTGGTGACCGTAGGTGTCGTTGAAGTTCTTGAAGAGGTCAATATCGGCGATGATCAGGCTGAGGGGTTTTTCTTCGCGCTCGGCGCGGGCAAGTTCGCGCGGTAACGTCTCATTCAGGAAGCGGCGGTTATATAGCCCGGTCATTGCATCGCGTACCGCCTGTTCGCGCAGCTCGGCCTGCAACTTTTGTACTTCCTCCATCTGGAGCTTTAATTGCTCATGCGCGGTGGATAGCGCATCCTGGGCATTTTTCCGTTCGCTGATATCGTGGATGATCGAAAAGAAAACCTTCTGCTTGTGCCAGCTGAAGGGGCCGCCCACAATTTCTGTTGGGAAAACCTGGCCGTTTTTTTTGCGCTGGTAGCGCAGCGGAACGAAAATCGTTTTGCCCTCTTGGATGGAATCGTTGATGACATTTGTGGTGGCTTCAACTTCGGCGCTCAGGTCGAGCATGAGCAGGCCGGCTTCCAGGTCGGCGCGGTGGTAGCCATAGACTCGTAAAAAGGTGTCATTGGCATCCAGGATGCGGCGGGTTTGCTGGTCGAAGATGACTGTGGCGTAAATTTCGTTTTCATACAGGACGCGATATTTTTGTTCGCTTTCACGCAGGGTCTGCTCGGCTTCCCGCAGAGCGGTCACGTCTTCAATGATGGAGGCACAGTGCCCGGGCTGCGAGCGAAAGGCGCGCACGCGCAGATGGCGCTGAAAGACCGGTGAATAGTATTCAACATCGAGCGGTTGGCCGGTCTTGATCACATTGGCATAAAGTTCCACCTGGCGCTGGCCTGTCATTGGCACAACCTCCAGCATCGTTTTCCCGATCACTTCCCTGGGTTTGAGGCCGGTGTGGGTTTCATAAGCAGCGTTCGCTGCCAGCAGGCGCAGATCCACCACTTCTCCGGCGGGAGTGGTGATGGCTTGATACAATGAAAAGCCTTCGTGCATGTTTTCAAACAACAGCCGGAAACGCTCTTCGCTTTCGCGCAGTTTGTTTTCCAGCTTCTTTCGTTCGGAAATATCGCGATTGATGCTCAGGTAGCCGGTGATGTGGCCGTCCGCATCGTGCAGCACGAGGGATGAAACTTCCACTGGAAAGCGGCTGCCATTTTTGCGCTGCTGGGTGGCTTCTCCGTGCCAGTAGCCATGGCGGGCAATGGCCTGCAACATAGCGCTTTTCTCGGCCTCTCCAAACTGGGTCTGGATAATATCAACCCCATTTTTCCCCAGCACCTCTCGGGCGCTCCAACCGTACAGAACCTCGGCAGCGCTGTTCAAGTAGGTTACCCGGTACTGGCGGTCTGCAGCGATAATTGCATCGCTGACGTTTGCAAGCAGGGTGGCTTGATAAGCCAATTGTGCCTGATCGTGTTTCTGGCTGATGATTTTTTCCGCCACGATGATAATGGCGCCTGGCTGCGGGCTGATGACTGAAATGGACAGCCAGCTGTCGCTGCCTGGCAGCTGACATTCGATCTGCTCCGGCTGGCCGCTTTGGGCAACCCGCACGAAGAGCTCGAACCAGTCGAGTGCCTCTGTTTTTATCCTTGGGAAAACCTCCGAAATCCGTTTCCCGGAAATTCCGCGCATCCCGGTGACTTCTTCAAAAAGCGGGTTGGCTTCATGGCAGAAAAAATCCCGAGCGACCGGGTCTTCCAATACCAGTCGGCAGCAGGCAAACCCAAGCTGCCCGGCCTGGATGATGTTGTGGTACCGATCGCGCTGTTCCTGCAAGGCATTTCTTTCGGCTTGCAGGGCGGCCACCTGGCTTTCCAATTCGGAAAGGCGTGAGGCGGACATTTCATTGCGGGTGGTTTCGGCATCTTCCGTCATAGGTCACCTGGTTGGGTTGGCACGTACTAAAGGGGATTGATGGCATGTGGTAAACATTTAATTGGTGTGCATAACATTTTCGCACACTCATCGGTCTGAGTCAACTCACTGAAGAAAAAGGATTTCAGATGTGACGAATTGGATCAATGACGAGCGGTTGGATCTACGGTCTTGATGTCGCCCTGCGGGCCTGCGCTGGATGTAAGCGGGGCTGCCCCTCTTCAGACAGCCCCGTTTACACCGCGGGAGTGTGGCACCTTGATCCGGAGAAAACCCATTCAGTGGGCGATTTTTCGCCTGCTGAACAATAAGGTGCGACGCAAACCTGGCGATTATTTATGTCAAATATCTTCAAACCGGATCGAGATATTGGTATTGCCGCCGCCCAGGTCAACACCCTGCACGATGATGGCCTTGCCACTGGCATGACCGTCAAACACCAGGCTGAAGGTGGATTCCGTGATGGCCGTGTTAATCTCACGTTCCTGGTATCCCAGTTTGCCAAAAGAATCGCGGTAAAACGAAATTGCTTCCTTGAGTTCAATTTTGGCCTGAATATTGATCGACCCATTGCCCATGTCGGTAAACAGGGTGACGCCGGGCGGCACAGGGAATTCGGTTTCAAAATTTTGCACCGCATCGTTCGCTTCACCGCTCCCAACCGGTGCATTCTCCGGCGCTTGCGCTTCAGTGGCCTGGGCTTCAGTTGCGGGCTCGGTCGCCGGCTGCGCCTGGCTGGGTGGCGCGGAGGGAAGCGGTGCGCTGCGTCCACTAAACAGGCTGCACGCCAGCGTAGCCGACAACAAGACTGCCAGTGCCAGAATCCATGAATTTCTTTTCATATTCATCAGCTCCTTTGGGCTTTTGTGAAATGATTATAGCATGCTGAAAAGGGCTGCTGTATGGCCCCCTGGTCGCCCCTCCTTGACACACTGCGGGAAAACCCATAGAATAGTGAAAACGTTTTCAGAAAACCTTTTCGAAAACCATGTGCTGAAAACGGCAGGAGATTTTGACTAGGTGCCTTCGCCACCCACCCTGCGAAGCGGAAGTTTTCCTCCCCAACGAACTGGTGAACCGCCATTTGGGCGGATGGGTATCATTCCTGCGTAAAGGAGGCTGCCAATATAAATCAACTACTTTGTTCATGGAACCGTTCCGATCTGTAAATCTTCACCCAAATCAGGAGAAAAAGATGAAAAAACCGTTTTTCCTTCTCAGCTGCATGGTTATTTTGAGCATCATGCTTTCAGCCTGCGGAGCTGCCAAACCCGCCGAGCCGACCGTTTTACGCGTCTGGATCCAGTGGGGTGACAACCCGCAGCAAATCCAGACGTTATTTGACAAATACACCGCCCTCTCGGGCATCAAGGTGGAAGTGACAGCTCCGATTGAAGATGACAAAGTCCTCCCAGCGCTGACCGGTTCCAATCCGCCGGATATTCTCGTGCTCAGCGGCGGCGATCTGGCTAAATCATTCTACAAAGAAGGGCTGGTGGATGAACTTTCCAGCGCCATTAAAACCGGAAACATAGACACGGCGGATATGTTCCCCGCGCCGCTTTCGCAATGCCAGCAAGGTGAATTAACCCTCTGCCTGCCCTGGGGCACGGACGCTTATGCCTTGTTCTGGAACAAGGACTTGTTCGAAGCCGCTGGTCTTGATCCTGAAAAACCACCTTCAACCATGGAAGAGCTGGTTGAGTACGCTGACAAGCTCACCATCGTTGGCGCAGATGGCAAGCTTGAGCAGGTTGGTTTCATTCCTGATCATTCCTGGAGCCACAATGACCTGTACGTCCGCAACTTTGGTGGTTTCTGGTACAACAATGAGGGCACGCAATTAACCACCAACAGTCAGGCGATGATAGATGCGCTTACCTGGCAACAGCAGTTCTACACCAAGTATGGCGTTACCAACCTGCAGGCGTTTTCATCTGGCTTTGGCGAATACGGCTCACCCGATGCGCCCTTCTACGCTGGCAAGGTGGCCATGATGGTCGAAGGCGAGTGGCAGGTCGGGCCGAACTTCATCCCGGCGCTCAAGCCCGAATTGAATTATGGCGTGGTTGCCTTCCCGCCGCCCGCCGCCCACCCTGAACGGGCCGGGACAATTGTCAACCAGGGCACCGTAGTCGTCATCCCCTCTGGTGCGGCGAATAAAGATGCCTCCGCCAAATTACTGGCCTGGATGATGTCGCCCGCCATCGTCGCCGAGGAGTTTTGCTTCAACGCCAATCTGCCTACCAGCAAGAAGGCGGCCGCAGATCCCTGTTTCAAGGATATGGGGCCCAAGTTCCAGGTTTTTGTGGATTTAATGAGCAGCCCGAACGCGTATGCCGTCATCAACACCCCGCTTTCCTTCGAGCTGAACGATGCGCTCTCCTCAGCTGAGGAGGCCATCCTGTACACTGGCGCAGACCCAAAAACGACTCTCGACGCTGTTCAGGCCGAGTTCGAGCCAAAATTCAATGAAATGATGAAAAAGTAATCCGATTCAGTGCGCAGGCCCCAAAGATGAAACTTTGGGGCCTGCGCGATATGTGGAGTATGGACTATGGACAACCCAGGCGTGCCCGAACGAAAAATCTTAGGGTTCCAGCTACCTCCCAAGGTTGTGTGGACGAAGCGCACCAAGGCAGATTTGCGCACCGGCCTGCTTTTTCTCTCGCCGTGGCTGATCGGGTTCTTCGCATTTACACTCTACCCGATGCTGGTATCCCTGTATTACAGCTTCACCATCTACCACTCCAAACGAGCGCCTGAATGGGTTGGCCTGGAGAACTACCTCAAACTCTTTTCAGACCAGAAGTTCTTCATCTCGTTGAACAACACAATTTATATGGTGGTGATTGCAGTGCCCCTCGGGTTGTTCGCCTCTTTTCTTTGCGCGCTCCTGCTTAACCTGAAGGTGCGCGGACAGGCTTTTTACCGCGTTGTGTATTTTCTGCCTTCCATCGTGCCCACGGTGGCAGGCACCATCCTGTTCCTCTGGCTGCTTAATCCACAGGTGGGATTGGTCAATACCCTGCTTGCCAGGCTTGGCATCGATGGCCCCAACTGGATGGCCGACCCCAATTGGGCCAAGCCAGCGCTCATTCTGCTTGGGATGTGGGGCATGGGCGGCACCATTATCATTTATCTTTCCGGGTTGCAGGATGTGCCGACCAGCCTGATCGAAGCCGCTGAACTGGATGGCGCCAACTGGTTCCAGCGTCTGTGGTATATCACCATCCCGATGGTCTCGCCCATTACCCTCTTCAACCTGATTACGGGCATGATCGGGATGTTCCAATATTTCGCGCAGGCCTACGTTGTGGGCGGTGGCGACAATTTGGGACGCCCGCTGAATTCCACCCTGTTTTACTCCGTGTACCTGTACCAGAACGCCTTCCTGTTCCTGAAGATGGGCTACGCCTCGGCGATGGCCTGGATTCTCTTTGTCATTATTTTATGTTTCACCCTTCTACTCCTCAAAGTCAGCGACAGGTTCACCTATTATGCCGGGTAAAGCCATGGACACCGACCTTGCAGCCCCCAACAAGGCGCTAAAACCCATTCAATTATTGCGTTCGCTCCTCGGCCACGGGCTGATCATTTTCGTTGGCATGTTCTTCGCCGTGCCATTTCTGTGGATGTTGCTGACGGCCTTCAAATCCGACCAGGATGTCTTCCGCTCACCGCCCCGCTGGCTGCCTTACGACAACGTCCGGGTGGAAGTTAACGGCAAAAAACTGCCGCTCTATACTGTCAAAACCGAGCTGGGGACGCTCAGGCAGCTGGCGGCAATCAAAATCGTGGAAGGCGTGGGGACTTTTGTGGATCCTGCCAACCCGGCTGAGATTCTCACCTACAAACTTCAGCGGGGCAAAGAAAGGATTGCCGAACCCATCATGGAAGTTTCCTTCCGCTGGGAAAATTTCCCCGATGCCATGAGCCGTGGCAGCCGCCCAGGCGTAGGGGCCAGTTTCTGGGTCTATTTCAGGAATAGCCTGATCATTGCCATTTTCAGTATTATCGGCACGCTCGTATCGAATACGCCGGTTGCCTATGCCTTTGCCCGCCTGAAGTTCCCTGGGCGCGATCTGCTCTTTGTCATCATCCTCGCCACCATGATGCTGCCTTTCCAGGTGACGATGATCCCCATCTACCTGTTCTTCAACGATTTTCTCGGCTGGGGCGATTCATTCCTGCCGCTCATCATCCCAACCTTTTTTGCCAACGCCTGGGATGTATTCCTGCTGCGCCAGTTCTTCAAAACCATCCCTGAAGAAATGTGCGATGCCGCGCGCGTGGATGGCGCCAATGAATGGCAAATCTTCACCCGCATCGTCCTGCCCCTTTCCACACCGGTGCTGGCGACCATTACCGTCTTCACTTTCCTGTGGGCCTGGAACGACTTCACAGGGCCGCTGCTCTTCCTGCACAGCCCACGGAATTTCACCATGGCGCTGGGTTTGCAAGACTTCCAGGGGCAAAAAACCATCGTCTGGAACCAATTGATGGCCGCGGCAACTGTCTTTACGCTGCCGATTGTCATCACCTTCTTTTTTGCCCAGAAGACCTTCATCCAGGGCATCAAGCTGACCGGGTCGAAGGAATAGGATTTGGCGCCGGGAGTGCGTCGCACCCTCGCCACTGACCAATTACCAATCGCCAATTCCCACCCACCACTATGGAACTCCTCAAAGTCCAAAACCACCAAATTGTCACGGCCTCCGGCCAGCCCATCCGCCTGCGCGGGTGGAATGTGGGCGGCTGGCTGAATATGGAAGATTTCATCGACGGGTTTGTCGGCGCGGAACACAATCTTCGCGCCACCATGGCCCGGAAGCTGGGAAAAGACAAGGCGCAGTTCTTTTTCGACCGGCTGCTCGACCACTTTTTCTCCGAGGCAGATGTCCGGGCGATGGCAGAGCTGGGGGCCAATGTCATCCGCATCCCGTTCAACTACCGCCACTTCGAGCGCGATGACCGGCCCTTTGAGTATCTCGAAGCCGGTTTCAAACGCCTCGATGCCGCGCTGGATTGGTGCGCGAAATACGGGATTTACGTCATCCTGGATTTTCACGCCGTCCAGGGCTGGCACAACCCCGACTGGCACAGCGACAACGCCCATGTTCACATCCTGCTCTACCAGACCGCTCACTACCAGGAGCGTTTTGCGCGCCTGTGGGCTGAGATGGCCCGCCGTTACAAAGACCATCCTGCCCTGGCCGGTTACGGGCTGATGAATGAGCCCTGCACCCGCGTTCAATATGACGATTACGACTCGCCCAACTACAACTGGGATGGCTTGAACAGCGTTCACCGCAAAGCCGCCGAAGCGATTCGCAAAATTGACCCGAACCACCTCCTGTTTGTGGAGGGGGATAACTTCGCCTGTGAGTTCGACGGGCTGGACGTGACCTTCGACGACAATATCGTGGTCGAAAGCCACAATTACATGTCGCCCACCGGCGGCGGGGAGCCGTACCCAGGCATCATCGACGGGATGTACTGGAACCGTGACATTGTGGCTGCTGAGTTTGGGATGCACAGCGGCACACGCTGCGCCTTCAAGTATCGCAAACCTATCTTTGTCGGCGAGTTTGGGGTCTGGTACGCGGGCTACCCGGAATCGGTTCAGTATCGCGCCGCAGCGCTGGATGACCAGCTGGGGGTGTTCGACTCTGCCGGGGCAAACTGGGCGGTCTGGACGTGGAAAGATATCGCGTCGATGGGTTCTTACAACCTGAATCCGGATTCGGAATACGTGAAACTCATCCAGCCGATCCTGAAAGCCAAACAGGAGGCCGCAGACTGGGAGGGCGAGATGCCCGCCGGGTCGGTGGCCGGGGCGCTGAAAAATGCCGCAGATGCGATTGACGCCTATTTAACGGAAAACCGGCTCCAGGTCCAGATTGACCGGCGCTGGTTCGCGCAGTACACCCTGTTCGGCTACCTGGCCCAATTCCTGCAAGTGCCCTATTCCAACTTATTCAAAGACAAGACCGAAACGCAGCTCGATGAGATGCTCAGCGCGTTTGAGTTGAAAAATTGCGTTCCCAATGCGCCGGTGATTGAGACGCTGAAAAAACACCTGTGAGTACGAAGCGGGTCGATGGTTGAGGGTCTCCCGCGATAAAAAGATAACCCTATAACCTCCACATCTTATTTTTGGAGGCCCCCGATGGGACATCACGACGAGAACGAGAACGAACAAAAGCACGCTCATGAGGAACATGAGCACCATCATGACCACGGTCACGACCATGACCACCCGCACGGGCACGATGACCACGACCACGAACATGACCACGACCACGACCACGAACATGACCACGACCACGAACACGGCCATGACCATTCCCATGATGTCCTGTGGGCCAAAATCCAGCACGCCATCATGCCGCATTCGCACGGGCATCACGAAGCCGCGCTGGATGCCGCCCTGGCGACCGACCGCGGCATCTGGGCGGTGAAGGTTTCGCTGGTCGCGCTGCTGATTACCGCCGTTTTCCAGGTGGTGATTGTCTACATCAGCGGCAGCGTGGCGCTGCTGGCCGATACCATCCACAATTTTTCAGATGCGCTGACGGCTGTCCCGCTGGGGCTGGCGTTCACGCTTGCCCGCCGCGCGCGCGACAGGCGCTTCACCTACGGCTATGGCCGCGCCGAGGATATTGCGGGCGTGATTATCGTCCTGATGATTTTGTTCAGCGCGCTGGAAGCGATTTACCAGGCCGTGATGAAAATCATCCACCCCGAACCGATTACCAACCTGGGCTGGGTGGCCGCCGCCGCGATTATCGGCTTTTTCGGCAACGAACTGGTGGCGATTTTCCGCATCAACATCGGCAAGCAGATTGGCTCCGCCGCGCTGGTGGCGGATGGCTACCACGCCCGCACCGACGGTTTCACCTCGCTGGCAGTGCTGGCCGGGGCGATTGGCGTCTGGCTCGGGTTCCCGTTGTTTGATCCCATCATCGGCATTCTCATCGGCGTGGCGATCCTGGTCATCGTCTGGAATTCGGCCCGCGACATGTACTACCGCATTATGGACGCGGTTGATCCGGAGATCACGCATCGAGTCGAGCACACCGCCGAAGCTGTGGAAGGTGTGCTGTCGGTGCACGATGTCGCCATCCGCTGGGTGGGGCATCGTCAGCGCGCTGAACTGCACATCACCGTGGATTGCGAACTGCCCACGCACGAAAGCCATCACATCGCCGAGGAAGTGCGCCACGAATTGTTCCACATCCTGCCCGCGCTGGTGGATGTGACGGTGCATGTTGACCCGTGCGAGTGCGAGCGGACGAATAATCACCACCATCACACCGAGCATCATGTGATGCCGAAGATCTCTGCGACTGCGACTGCCTGACCGGTTGTGGCGTTTCCACGGTTGAAGGTTTTCGCCCGATATTTTGGCATATCCCCTCTCCCTCGGGGGAGGGGATGGTCAGGGAACACTGAGCGAACTTCTTTACGCAGTAGCTAGGGTGCATTCAGCGTGGTTTTGATGACTGTCGCGCGCATTCGCTCGCCTGGCGCCCAGTCCTTGACAAGCCGCTGCAAAACCCATAGAATAGTGAAAACGTTTTCAGAAAACCTTTTCGTGACTTATGAGCCCAAAACAACATCGTCCTGCCACCATCATTGAAGTTGCCAAACTGGCCGGGGTATCGCCTTCCACCATCAGCCGCGTACTGAATGGCACGGCTGTGGTGGCCCCGGAAACCGCGCAGCGAGTCCGCGAGGCCATTGATCAACTGGGATTTTCTCCACACCCGGCGGCGCGCCAGCTGGTGATGAACCGTACCAATATGATTGGTGTCTTATTGCAGGAAATCAGCGGAGCGTTTTTCCCACCCATGTTGAAAGGGATTGAAGCGGGCGTGCGCGAAGCGGGGTACGACCTCCTGATTTACTCGCGGCAGAATGAACAGGCATCTGTACGTTTTGGCGAGCACAGTGTCGATGGATTGATTATCTTTGCCGGCAGCATGGATGAAGCCAGTTTGCGCCGGTATTACGAGCGCGAATTTCCGGTGGTTCTCCTGCATCAGACTCCGCCACCCGATTGTCCCTATCCCTTCGTCACAGTCGAAAATAAGTCGGGGGCTGAAATGCTGGTCAGCCATATGATAGAAGTCCACCACCGGCGGCGTATCGTTTACCTGCAAGGCCCTGAAAATCACGAAGACTCGCATTGGCGTGAGCGCGGCTATCGAGAAGCCCTTCAGGCTCACAACATTGCCTTTGATCCGGCCTTGATCGCCAGTGGCGGGTTTGATGAAGTGGAAGCCGGCGATGCAATTGAAAACCTGCTGTTGGATGGGGTGGAGTTTGACGCTGTCTTTGCCGGGGATGATGACGCCGCCGTGGGCGTGATTGCCGCGCTCAAACAGGCCGGCCGCTCGGTACCGCAGGATGTGTCGGTCGTCGGTTTTGATGATGTTCCTTTTTCCCGTTACATTTCCCCGCCCCTGACTACGGTGCGCGCCCCCATTGAGCAGGTTGGCCGGACTGCCGTGCAGCTCCTGGTCAAATGCCTTCGCAACCAACCCTGCGAAGCCGAAGTACTACTCCCCACCGAACTGGTGATCCGCCAATCGTGTGGATGTGAGTAGACGATCCTCGTCTCCCAGCGCGAACCAGCGCTGAATGCCGACGCCGCGCTGCCACCTGGATATTCATTAGATGGATGATCCTGAAGCACTCACTGCCATACCTGTTTTCCGTCACCCGGGCCGTGGTCTTCACGCGATGTGAAGGGTTGATTCTTTGATGGCCCCCAACGTGCAGGGGCTGGATATCGGAACCATGACAAAATATACCTTTCCTCATAACTTTCTTTGGGGCGCGGCTACCGCCTCCTACCAGATAGAAGGCGCCTGGAACGAAGACGGCAAGGGCGAATCCGTTTGGGATCGTTTCAGCCACACCCCCGGTAAAATTGCCAACGCCGATACAGGCGACGTGGCTTGTGATCATTACCACCGCTGGCGCGAAGATATCGCCCTGATGCGCCAACTCGGACTTAAAGCCTATCGTTTCTCGGTTTCCTGGCCGCGTATCCTGCCGGCCGGGGTGGGCAGGGTGAACGAAGCCGGCCTGGATTTTTATGACCGTCTGGTGGACGCGTTATGCGCCGCCAACATTGAGCCTTTCATCACCCTGCATCATTGGGATTTCCCGCAAATTCTCTACGAGCAGGGCGGCTGGACCAACCGCGACAACCTGCATCACTTCGCCGATTATGCCGCCATCGTCACCAAACGACTCGGCGACCGCATCAGCCGGTGGGCCACGATTAACGAGCCGGGTGTCATCGCCTGGGATGGATACATCGGCGGGGAACATGCCCCTGGGGAACAGGATCCGCTCAAGGGGCGGCAGGTGGCGCATAATCTCATGGTGGCGCACGGGTTGGCAGCCCAGGCCATACGGGGAGTAGATTCCAATCTCCAGGTTGGGATTGTGCTCAATCAATGGATGGCGGATGCAGCCGATGATCAGCCCCAATCCATCAAAAACGCCGGGCAGGCCTGGGATTCCAGCGAAACCACCTTCCTGCATCCCATTTTGAAGGGCTATTATCATCCGGCTCAGGTGGAATGGACCGGCGGCCTGCCCGAGATCCAACCCGGCGACATGGCGCTGATCAGCCAAAAAATGGATTTTTTAGGGATCAACTTCTACTCGCGTAATCTCTACAACGCTAAGGGCCATGTGGACGAAGTGCCCGGTGCGGAATATACCGCCATTGGCTGGGAAGTTTGCGCTCCGGCTCTGCGCCGCTTGTTGAATAAACTCAACCGTGATTATTCCCTGCCGCCTGTTTACATCACCGAAAACGGCGCTGCTTTTCAAGATGTAGTCGCAGCCGATGGCTCGATTCACGACTCGCGCCGCCTCGATTACCTGCGCCAGCATTTCATCCAGACCCGCCTGGCCATGCAGGATGGCGTGGATGTGCGCGGTTATTTTGTCTGGTCACTGCTCGACAACTTCGAATGGGCTGAAGGTTATAACAAGCGTTTTGGAATCATCCGCGTGGATTTCGATACCCAGCAACGCATCTTCAAGGACAGCGGCGCATGGGTTGCCGGAGTTATTCGAGACAATGCGGTGACCATATGATCGAAACCGGCGTTTCCTACTTTGCCAACGCCTGGCTGCATCCCTTCGCGCGCGACCTGGAAGACATTCGCGCTCATAACTGCAGCTACATCGTGAACTGCTTCAGCGAAAACGAGATGATTTTTGCCCGTCAACGCATTGCGCACTTTTTCAAGTCGACCCGTGACGTGGGCCTTGGCTGTTGGGCAAATCCATGGGCAGTGATGGGGCTTTTCGGCGGCGAGCTGATAGTGGATTTTCTGAGAGATGTCGGCATCCGTGTTGAATTTGGCACACTTGGCAAGACTGGTAAGGAAATCATCAAGGTGGATATCAATCCCGAAGGCTTGCTTTTCTTTGACAGAAATTCAGAATTACGATTGGATCTCGCATGAACAAATTACCAAACCTTCCTCTCGTGCATCTCATGCCTTTCTCTGAAGTCGATGAAAAACGTCCTGCCCTGCTGATCACCTCCACGCCGGCCTGGAATGCCGTGAAAGGACACTTACGCGGGCTGAATGTGGTTGCCATGCTCGACGTGACCGAAGCAACCCCCGCAGCCTGGGACCTCCTTCTATCGTCCAGCAGCACTCCAGAAATGGAAATTGTCTACGCCGTTGGCGGCGGGTTGACGGCTGATGCAGCCAAGTACATGGCCCGGAAATTAAATCTGCCGCTGACCGTGCTGCCGACCGCCCTCTCGGTGGACGCTTTCATCACTGCCGCATCCGGCATCCGCCGCGATGGCTGTGTCTATTACATCGAAACCAAAGTCCCTGAAACTCTTATCCTCGACCTTGACGTGATTGCTGCCGCCCCGGCGCACATCCGCGCCGCCGGGATTACCGATGTGATGTCGATTGCCACCGGTTCGTGGGATTGGAAGTTCGCCCACGAGCGTGGCCAAAACCCACCTGGGATGGAATTTATCCCCTGGGTGTATGAAAACGCCCAGAGCATCCTGAATGGAGTGCTCGATTGTGCCGCGGCGGCCGGGCGCGGCGACCAGGAAGGGCTGAAAACGCTTTACGATTGCCTGGCGATGGAAGTGCAGCTCTGCAACCAGGTGGGACATGCCCGCCCGGAGGAAGGCAGTGAGCATTATTTTGCTTATTGTGCCGAAAACTACACCGGTCACGGCTGGCCGCATGGCGATTTGGTGGGGCCAGGGATTATGCTTATGTCCCGGTTGCAGGGACAGGCTACAGAACGGTATGAATCTGCGCTGAGGGCCTGTCGCATCCCGCTCGATCGAATTCCGGCCGATTTAACGGCGAAAACCCTCAAGAATCTGCCATCCTATTGTAAAAAGCACGGTCTGGCCTTTGGGCTGGCGCACACACTGGAGGAGCGATGAAAATTGGATTTGCTGGAGCCGGGTACATTATCAATATTCATGCCCAGGCCGCGCGCAACAACGGTGCGGAGTTGGCCGCGGTGGCTGAAAAGTTTGTCGAGAAAGTCGTGCCGTTTGGCAAAAAGTTCCGCATCAAGCAGCAATATGAAACTGTGGAGCAGATGCTTGCGGCGGGCGGCGTGGATGCGCTGGTGATTGGTACGCCAAACTTTTTGCACGCGCCGCAGGCTATTGCCGCATTGCAGGCCGGGGTGCACGTGCTGGTGGAAAAGCCCATGGCCATGAGCGTCGCTGAGGCTGAAAAAATGCTGGCGGCCAGTGCCAAAAGCGGCGCAAAATTGATGGTGGCGCATTGTTGGCGTTTTGACCAGGATGTGAACTGGCTCAAAGCGCAGGCCGCGCGGCTGGGAAAAATCATCCGCACCAAAGGCTATGGGGTGCACTCCAACTGGGGCCCGGCCGGCTGGTTCACCCAGAAGGCGCTGGCCGGTGGAGGCGCGCTGGCCGATATGGGCATTCATGCGTTGGATACGGCCCGTTACCTGCTCGGTGACCCGCAGCCGGTGAGTGTGTATGCCAAAATCGGTACGCATTACAAGGATTATGATGTCGACGATACCGGCGTAATCCTGGTGGAATGGGACAACGGCACAACCTCCTACATAGAGTCGGGCTGGTGGCAGCCCTATAGCGACGGCCCGGAAGCCGGGACCCAGCTTTACGGCGAAAAAGGGTTCGGCCAGCTGTTTCCGACACGCCTGCTGCTCCCCAATGACGCAGCGCAAAAGGTGGATGAAGTCAAATCCGGCTTCAAGTTCCCGCGCAAGGAGCATTGTCCGCAAAGCATGTACGATGCGCAAATGGCTTATTTTCTGGCCTGCATTCAGTCTGACCAGACTCCGGTTCCCGGCGGGTTGGAAGGTCTGGTGAATATGAAAATTGTCCAGGCGGCCTACGAGTCGAGCCGCACCGGGCTGGCGGTGCACTTCCAATGACCCGGGAGACCATCCAGCCGCGTTACAATGACATTCGTTTTTTGAGCGCAGCGCTCAAGGTGCTGCATTGCGCCATTCAGGAGACCTTATGAAAATCGGTATCGTCGGCGGCAGCGGTAACATCAGCCAGCCTATTGTCAAACTTCTTTTGGAAAAAGGCCACGAGGTAGTGTGCGCCAACCGTGGCGAATCCCGCTCCATTCACCCGGGTGCGCGGCTGATACAAATCGACCGCAACGATCGTTCCCGTTTCGAGAGCCTGATGCAGGCTGAAAAATTCGACGCGGCCATTGACATGATCTGTTTCAGCGCCGAAGATGCCGCTTCCTCGGTGCGCGCTTTCCGGGGCGTGGGTTGGTTCGTGCAGACTTCCACTGTATGCACTTACGGCATCCAATACGATTATTTCCCCGCCGATGAAACTCATCCCCTGCGCCCCATCACCGGCTACGGACGCAACAAAGCCGCCGCCGATGATCTCTACCTGGCCGCCTGGCACACCGAAAAATTCCCCGTCGTGATCCTCAAGCCTTCCACCACCTATGGCCCGGTGCAGGGCATGGTGCGCCAGGTCTGCTGGGATTTCCAGTGGATTGACCGCATCCGCAAGGGCAAACCCATCCTGGTCTGCGGCGATGGTAATGCCTTGCACCAGCACCTGCATGTGGATGACATTGCCCGCGCCTTTGTCGGCGTGATTGGCAAAGAACACACCCTCGGCCAGACCTACAACGCCGTCAACCGCGGTTACACCACCTGGGCAGATTATCACCGCCTGGCCGGGAAAATCCTGGGAAAGGAAACCCGGCTGGTTGGCGTTCCCTTTGAGACCCTGAAGCGGCTCAAGGTCCCCGATTTTGGCATTTGCGAGGAAATTTTCGCCCACCACATCTACTACTCCTCCGAAAAACTCTTCCGTGATGTGCCTGAATTCCAGCCGCAGGTCACCTTGCAGCAGGGCATGAGCCAGGTCCTCGAAGCGATGGAACGCGAAGGGCGCATACCCAATTCCGACGAACTGCAGTGGGAGGATGACCTCATCCAGAAAGCGGCGCTCAGATGACCCCTCCCGAATTTCAGACCAGCACCAAGACCTGAATCATATTTGCACTCACCAGCCTGAGCACAGGCCGGTTTCGAAGGCTGCATCGCCTGCGCACGGAGAATTGAGAACGCAGAGGAGTTCGCACCATGAAAATTGGATACGCCCAAACCGTCATCACCCCCTCGCTGAAAAGCCTCGTCTACCTGGCGGGATTTGGACACAACCGCCGCGCAGAATCCGTCCACGACGATTTGTTTGCCCGCGCCCTGGCCGTTTCCACGGAACAAACGACCCTGATCCTTTGTTCCGTAGATCTGATCGGGCTCTTCACCCCGGATGTCGAACAGATCATTCGCCAGGTCAACCGACCCGACCTGCAGATCGTCATCGCCGCCACCCATACCCATCATGGCCCGGATACAGCCGGGCTGTGGGGGCCAGATGACAAAACTCGCGGCGTGGATGAAGCCTATCTGACGGAACTCCGCCAAAAGGTGGCAGATACCCTGCTCGGCGCGATTCATGCTCTGCAACCGGTCTCCAGCTTCAAAAGCGGATCGGTGTTTGTGCGCGGGGTCGTAAAAAACGCCCGCAACCCGGAAATTCTGGATGAAGAATTAACCGTTTTGCAGTTTCTGGGCGCAGATGGCCGGCCGTTGGCATCATTATTCAATTTCCCCTGTCACCCTGAAGTGCTGTGGGAGCATAACCCGCACATCACCAGCGATTATCCCGGGGTTCTCTGCGCGCGGGTCGAACAGCGGACGGGCGCACCTTGCATTTTCTTCTCCGGTGCGCTGGGCGGGATGATGACCCCGGATGTGGTCGATCATTCCTTTGAAGAATGCCAGGAAATGGGACTTGCCCTGGCGCATGCCGGCCTGGAAACGTTCGAACTCGCAGAAGTCATGCCAGCCGAGGACATTTCCATTCAGAAAGCCAGATTCGGGGCAAAATTGACCAATCCGTTGTATAAATTCGCCTTTTGGCGCAAGTTATTGCCTGATGTGCGCGACCAGCAGGGGAACGTGAACAGCGAAGTCAACCTGATCAAAATCGGCGACCTGTGGCTGGCAACGGTGCCGGGGGAATTGCTGCCAAAGCTTGGGCTGGAAATCAAGGCTCGTTGCCTGGGAGCAGGCGCGCGGGTGGCGGGGGTGATCGGGCTGGCAAATGGCTGGTTCGGGTACATCCTGCCAGCCGAGGATTTTAAATATCCCTGGAATCCTTTCAAGCCCGGTCAGCATTACGAAGAAACCAATTCCATCGGCAAGGAAATTGGGCCCAGGGTGATGAGAGCTGTAAAAGGCTTGTTATGACCAAAATCACCATCATCGGCGGCGGCTCTTATTCCTGGGGGCCGACTTTCTTGCGCGATTTTTTCATCACGCCTGAATTACGCGGCGCGACCATTGTTTTGCACGATATTCTGCCCGAACGGTTGGAACGGGTATTTGCGCTGGCACAAAAGATGTGCGCCGATTTTCGGTTGGATTACCAGCTGGAGAAAACGCTGGTGTTGGAGGAAGCTCTGCGGGATGCGGATTACGTCATCCTGACTATTACCACCGGGCGGCTGGAAGCGATGCGCCCCGACCTGGAGATCCCGGCCCGCTTTGGCATTCGCCAGGCGGTGGGCGATACCACCGGCCCCGGCGGGTTGGCGCGCGCCTTGAGAAATATCCCGGTGGTGGTGCAGATTGCAGAAAAAGTGAATGAACTCTGCCCGAATGCCCTGTTTCTGAACTATACCAACCCGATGACCACCCTGACCAGGGCGCTGTGCCTGACCCGTAGTATCCCAAATCGTACGGTCGGCCTGTGTCATGAGTGGATTGGTGTGCGTGAGAAGCTGGCGCAGATTTTTGGGATTGAAGCGGGGCAGATCCAGGCCAGGGTGGCCGGAGTCAATCACCTGATCTGGCTGACCGATTTGTATGCTGGCGGGCGCCGGGTTTGGGACGAAATCCCTGCGCTGGTAGAAAAAATCTTGAGTGGTGAGATGGTTGTTGACGCAGATGATACCTCGGTGTTTGTTGACCGGGCGCGGGTCAAGGCCGCTCTGTTTCAGGTGTATGGCGCCTTGCCCGCTGCAGGTGACCGCCATATTGCCGAGTTTTTCCCGCATTTTATCAACGAAGCCACTGGCTGGGGCGCAGAGTACGGCCTGCGCCTGACCAGCATTGCCGACCGCCAGGCCCTCGAAGCTGAGGACAAACAGCAGATCGACTTGGCTTTGCGTGGAGAACTGCCATTGGAACCGTTTATGCGCGCCGAATCCACCGAGGCCGCCAATAAAATCCTGCGGGCGGTGGCCAGCGGTGAAGAATATGTCGGCATTATGAACCTGCCAAACGCTGGTCAAATTGCCAACCTGCCAGACGGGGCCATTGTGGAAACCTTTGGCGTGATTGACTCGACTGGTGTGAGCGCCATGACAACGGGCGAACTTCCCGTCGGGCTCCAGAACGTGCTGGAACACCATGTTCGCCAGCAGGAAATGACCGTCGAAGCCGCCCTGACGGGTAGTTGGGATCTGGCCTTGCAGGTGCTGCTTGGCGATCCGCTTTCCAGCCGCTTGACCCTCTCGCAGGCCAGGCAAATGTTAAAAGAATTACTCGATGCCAACCGGCAATACTTGCCGAGATTTTTCGAAAATTAAAGGAGATTTACCTATGTCAGAATTAGCCATTCTTGGCGGGCCAAAATCCCGCGCCGAATCATATCCACCGTGGCCGGTTTGGGATCAGCGGGATATCGACGCCGTGGCCGAAGTCATCAAAAGCGGGCGCTGGGGCGGATATCCGTATCCTGGCCCCAAAACTGCTGAACTGGCCCAAAAGTTCGCCGAGATGCAGGGCGGTGGTTACGCTGTTCCGATGGCGAATGGTACAGTGACGATGGAAGTGGCTTTAAGGGCGGCCGGCATCGGCTGGGGGGATGAAGTCATCGTCCCGGCGTACACTTTCCAGGCCACTGCTTCCGCTCCGATGGCGGCTGGTGCTGTTCCCGTCATCGTGGATGTGGACCCGAACACTTACTGCCTCGATCCCCGTGCTGCAGAAAAAGCCATTACTTCAAAGACGAAGGCCATCATCCCGGTGCACCTTGGCTCGAACATGGCCGATATGGATGCGATCATGGTGCTGGCCGAAAAATATCACCTGGTTGTGATCGAAGATTGCGCTCATGCTCATGGCGCCAGGTGGCAGGGGATGGGCGCCGGGACGATCGGGCATTTCGGCTCATTCTCGCTGCAATCCTCGAAGACTCTGACCACCGGCGAGGGCGGCATCCTGCTCTGCAAAACACTCGAACTGGCTGCCAAGGCCGCCAGCATCATCGACTGCGGCCGTCCTCATGCTCTGGGCGGCGGCGAAGAAGACTACTCGCTGGAATTCCAGGTCGGCGGAAACTTCCGCCTGAGCGAAATTGCGGCTGCCCTGGCGCTGGTCGGTATTGAGCGCTTCCCTGAGCAGGCCCGGCAGCGCGAAGCCATGGCGGCTTACATGGATGAAGCCCTGAGCGAAATCCCCGGTGTGCGTGTGCTGAAACGCGATGAGCGCCACACCACCCGCTCGTTCTACCGTTATGTGTTCGCCATCAACCCCGCTGATTTTGGCGTGGAGCACGATGTTCTTTGCGCGGCGCTTGACGCGGAAGGCATCGATTGCTGGGTTGGCTACGAAGCCATGCACAATTACAGTCTGTTCCAGCCACAAAAATCGAAACTGGCTGTGCCGAGCGCTTTCCCGCAGTATTTTGACTTCAAGAACATGAACCTGCCCGAAGCGACACGCGCCTGCGAACACGAAGCCGTCTGGCTGGATGAGGCCGTTTTTCGCTGCGGCCCCCAAGGCGTGGATGATGCTGTCAAGGCTGTCAAGAAAATTCAGAAGAATGCCGCCGAACTGCACAAAGCCGCCGATGAATTGCGCGGCAAATAAGAAAACCAGTCATCCCATGTTCTGAGATGCGGAAAAAACAAAGAACCAGATAACAGGCACTCCGGTTATCTGGTTCCACTCAAAACTCCCAGGCGCAGCCTCCCGGCGCGTCTGCACGATTTATGATTACGCCGGGATGAAACTATCCTCGAGGATTTCCCATGCCCATTCACACCTCCCCCAACCGCTGGGTGCTCGAAACCCAACATACCGCCTACGCCTTCGGCCTCAACAGCGCCGGGCTGCTCACCCATCACTATTGGGGCGCACGCCTGCCGCGCCTGGCCGATTATCCCATCCCCGCCGACCCGGCCGGGTTTGCCTCGACGGATGGCTTCGATCACTTCATCCCCGAGGAATTTCCCGGCTACGCGGGCACCAAGTACATTGACCCGTGTCTCAAGGTCACTTTTGCGGATCAAGTGCGCGATGTGGTTTTGCGCTTTGTCGATTTTTCCATTCAACCCTCATCCCCAGCCCTTCCCCCAATGGGGGAAGGGAGTCTGCCCCCCTCTCCCAACGGGAGAGGGGCCGGAGGTGAGGGCGAGCTTGCCATCCGTTTACAAGACGTTTACTACCCGCTGACCGTCACCCTGCACTACCGCCCTCACCCGGATTATGACCTGATCGAACGCTGGGTGACGCTCGAAAACCTGGGCAGCGAGCCGATCCACGTTGAGCGGATTTTCTCGGCCAAATGGACTCTGCCCCCCGGCGATGATTATTCCCTGACCCACATGGTTGGCCGCCACGTGGATGAGTTCAACCTGTGGCGTGAGCCGCTTACGCCCGGCCTGAAAACCATCGAAAGCCGCCGCCTGATTCCCAGCCACCGCGCCGCGCCCTGGTTTGCCATTGACCGCGCCGCCAGCGAAGACGCGGGCGAGGTCTGGTTTGGCACGCTGGCCTGGAGCGGCAACTTCCGCATCAGCGCCGAAGTGACCGAATTTGCCTCGACGCGCGTCAGTATTGGCCTGAATGACTGGGATTTTGGCTGGAAGCTGCAGCCCGGCGAGCCGCTCATCACCCCGGCGGCCATTTCCGGCTACACCCAAAACGGATTTGGCGGAGCCAGCCGCCAGCTGCAGGCCTATGTGCGGGACGAGATTCTGCCGCATGGTCAGGTTCCGCACAAAATCCTGTACAACTCGTGGGAGGCGACTTTGTTCGATGTGGACGAGGCCTCCCAATCCGCGCTGGCCGAGATTGCCGCCAAAATGGGTATCGAGCTGTTTGTGATGGACGATGGCTGGTTCCACAACCGCAACTGGGATAACGCCGGGCTGGGCGACTGGTGGCCGGATCAGAAAAAATTCCCCAATGGATTGGGCGGGCTGATTGAAAAGGTCAACAGCCTGGGCATGGATTTTGGCCTGTGGGTCGAGCCGGAGATGGTCAACCCGGATAGCGATCTGTACCGTGCCCATCCCGAGTGGGTCATTCACTTTCCGACCCGCGCGCGCACCGAGAGCCGCAACCAGTTGATTCTGAACATGGCGCGGACGGACGTGCAGGATTACATCCTGGGCGTGCTGGATAAACTGCTGACTGAAAACAAGATTTCATTTATCAAGTGGGACATGAACCGCGCCGCCAGCGAACCCGGCTGGCCGGATGCGCCCGGCGATCAGCGCGAGTTGTGGGTGCGTTACGTGTGGGGCGTGTACCGCGTGTGGGGTGAGCTGCGCCAGCGGCACCCGGATGTGATCTGGCAGAGCTGCGCCAGCGGCGGCGGGCGCGCCGATTACGGCATTTTGCGCCTGGCTGACCAGGTCTGGATCAGCGATAACACCGAAGCAACGGCGCGCCTGCATATTCAGGAAGGATATTCGCAGTATATGCCCGCCATCACGATGGAGGCCTGGGTGACGGATTGGAACGAGGGCTTTGTGCCGCTTGAGTTCCGCTTCCACGTCAGCATGTGCGGGGCGCTGGGGGTGGGCGGCAACCTGATTAAATGGAGTGACTCGGAGCGCGAGTTGGCGGCAGAATGCATCCGCCAGTATCAGCAAATTCGCCCGGTGGTGCAGTTGGGGGTGCAGTATCGTCTGCTTTCGGCGCAGAAAAATGCTGTTTCGGCGCTGCAATACGTCAGCCAGGATCAAGCCGAAGGCGTCCTGTTCGTGTTCCGCGTCCATACGCCCGAAAAGTTCAATATTCCCCAGATCCATTTGCGCGGACTGGAGCCCGAGGCGCTGTACACGGTGGAAGGCTGCGGCGAGCCGCGTTCGGGCCTGGCGTGGATGGAGGTGGGGCTGAAGGTGGAGTTGAAGAACTTGCAGAGCCGGGTGCTGCGCATTCAAAAAGTGCAGTGAACAAACTGGATGTTCCCTGCGCTACAAAAAGGGGTATAGTGATTAAGAGAGCCAGGCGCAGGACGGATTTCCAGGCTCGCAAGGAGCGTCTTATGAAAACCGAAAAGTCCAGGTTTGAACGTGCCCTACTCATCGTTCTTGTGCTCCTGTTCCTGTTGACCCAGGCTGCAGTTTTTTACCCGGCCCTGGCAAACGACCCGGCGAAGCCCGGCTGGTGGGAAGTGTTGCCAAACATGTTGATCATCTCCATACCGCTTGCCCTGCTGTATGGCTCGATTTATTTGGTGATCGTTGCCTGGCGGGAGCACACTGCCAGCGGGCAGGTGGAGCCGCGGCTGGCAAGCATCATCCATTGGGCGCCGCGCGTTGCCGCTATTTTGATCACCGGTTTTATGAGCCTGTTCTCGCTGGATGTCTTTGAGATGCAGGCTTCACCATTGGAACTGCTTGGCGGGTTCCTGATGCACAATATTCCCTCCTTTGCGATGATCGTGCTGCTGGTATTTGCCTGGAAGCGACCGGTGGTGGGGTTTGTGGCTTTCCTGGCCGCCGGGATTTTGTTTGCCGCCTTGTTTGTGCGCAGCTTCTACGCCCTGACGAACTTGCTGATGTTCGTGCTGCCCATCCTGTTGATCGCCTGTCTTTTTTACATTGATTGGAAGTGGCTGGGCACGCAGTCATCCCTGCCTTCGGAATGACCGCGCTGCGCTTATCACCCAGCCTTTTGTGATAAGTCAGGAAAATCATAAAGGATGGTTGCCAAAGCCAATACTTCGCCATGGGCTGTTGGTGTGTAGGACGGAAGACCTTGATTACGATAGGTTGCCAGAATGGAAGCATATTGATCTTGCGCTCCTGGCAACCGGTGAAGCATCTGGGATGCCGCCTGAATTGCCTCGTTTTTCGACCCGAAACACCTGAGAAAATCTAGAGCGCAGGCAGGCGAGAACGAGGGAATTTCTTCAAGGACCAAACGTTGGCGAAGTAGGGGAAGATCATCAAACATCGCAAAATATGGAAGGATGATGTCCCTGATTGAGGCGACCGCCGCTTCAATTTGATTAAATCGCTCAGCCGGGAGAGCCAGGTTCCATTCCATCCACGACTGTAGAGCCAGTAAATTGCCGATTTGTCCGCCAGCCACATAGTCAGACGTTTTAAGTAGACAAGGATTGACCGCGCGCCACTGTTTGAGTGCTGCGGAAAACACATTTCCATGGATCCAAAGAGCAATCAATTTGCCAGAGACATTGTGGTGACTGGACTGGAAATCAACTTGAAAGATAAAATCCTGCGATTTTCGGCGCAGTTTCGGCCCAGACTTTGTGTAGACATAACCATATTCGCGCATGGCATTGGCAATTGCCTGGCACCCAGCCAGATACACATCCCGGGAAAGTTCTCCGGATTGTGTGGGGCTGGCCGCGCGCATTTTGTCTGGGGGCTTCTTTTGATTTTCAGTGTCCGCTTTCATCTCGAAAACGTTTCCTATCTTTGGGACATAATTGGTTTGACAGACAGCGCGGCAGATTTTCCGGCTGTCCGATCAGGCTGATCGCCAGGACCGAGGAATTTTCCTTGCGAAGGGGGTCTGGTCAGGGCGTCGGGGGTTTGACCAGATAGGGGTCGCCCCAGATCGTCCAGTCGCAGGACACATCGGGGCCGGGGAGAGTTTCCAGCTTCAGCCTTTGACCACCGCTCACATCCAGGTCGAGCGCAATGGGGGCGGTGGATGGAAGCAAATTTGGGGAGTGATAGATTTCCTTTCCGTCCAGGCTGACTGCAAACTGTGCGCCATCGCCGCAGGCTGATTGGTTCAAGCTGATCTCTGTGATGAATCGGGTATATTGTCCATTGAGGGTGTATTGCAAATTGGAAGGGGCGTGGGCGAACAACCCAAAAGGGTAAGTTTTCTCGTGGCTGGAGATCGGTTGGTGGATGATCATGGCAGCTTCGGATGCGGGGAACTCACCCTGGCCCAATGTCCAAAATCCGACAGTCGCGGAGACCGCCGTTAGGTCGACCAGGTAATCTGCGTTGGGTTGTCGGACGGCGCTGCATTGCGGCGTTTTAGATTTTGTCTCAGGCAAAGCGTCTTTAAGTAGATTTAGGGTGGCGGGGTCTTCGGGTGAGCAGGGAGTGAAAATCTCCTGCCGCCAGCGGGTCTCCAATGAGGCGGTGGTTCGGTTGTAGGTCAGGTCGAAAACACCCACTGCCCGCGCCCACTCACCTGCAGTGACAACCAGGGTCTCCCCCACTTTTGCCGGGGTTTCTATCCAGGTATGCGAGTGCCCGCCAATGATGAGATCTACAGGCTTCCCGGCAGCATTGAGGGCCTCTGCCAATTCCTGATCCTCCTCGAAGCCAATATGGCTGAGTACGACCAGCACATCAGGCTGTTCGATTGCGAGCAACTGGTCATAGAGCTTCAGGATCTCAGACACCGGGTTTGGAAAACAAACGTCGTGCACGGGAGCCGGGGCGTAGGCCTCCATATTAAGTGCAGAGACCCCGATCACGGCCACCCGCACTTTCGGTCCTGAGTCTGATCCAAGCTCAAAGATTTTGTAGGGATTTACAATCCGTTCCTCCGAACAAAGTTTGTCGGCGGAGACCCGGCGCATATTGACTGAGAGAATTTCGATCGGGGGTGCCTGGCTGACCATGCGATAAAAGCGCGGAGTGCCCCAGAACAGTTCGTGATTGCCGACCACGATGGCATCCACCCCGAGAAGGTGGTAGAACTCCCACACCTTTTCGCCGAGAGAATCATAGGAGGACGAGCTTCCTTCATACCAGTCTCCGGCATCCAGCACTAGGGTCTGGTCTGCCCCGGCTTGTTCTCTTTCGGCATTGACAAAGGCTGCCAGGCGCGCTGCACCAGGAACCCATGTGTCATAGACATTATCTTCGCCGAGGTATCCGTGAAAATCATTCCAGTGCAATATTTTGAAATTGACCACGCCTTCCGCGGGCAGGGTTTCGCGGACTTCGGGCGTGCGCAACGGTGGCAGGGTGGGCGAAGGGGTGGCTACTGGAAGCGGAGTCTCTGTGGCGGTCACGACGAGCGCTGGGGCGACGGCTGTCACTACCTGGGTGATCACGCGGGGCGGAGCAGCGGCAGGGCTGCAGCCGCTTACGAGAAAGATCATCAATAGCAGGATCAATGTTTTAGAACGGCTCATCGGGTTATTCTCCAACACGCAGGCGACAGGTCGGGTGGATGCCAATGCCTGCCATAGTAGAATCATGCCGGCCCTGGGGGAGGAAAGGCGGAGAAGCGTGAAGTAAAATCGTCCCCGAGGCGTTAATTGTGTTTGAAATGGTTGAAGTCCCTAGATTGTACTTGAAAATCGCGCGGATGTTGCCAAGGGTGGTTTGAATAAAACGCGGCAGCCACCTGTAAGATTACTTCTTCAGCCCGGATTGATTTAGTTTTTCAACAAACACCTCCACCAGCGGTTGGCGGAAGAGAGCTGCATCAGGGTAATGCGATTCATCCCCGTAAAAACCCATGGAGCCCCAGTAAGCCCATTGCGTAAAGTTGATGTTTTTCTCGATCAACAGGTCCATGACATCCTTCAACCAGACCAGCCCGCCGCGCTTATCGGTGAAATTGGTATCCATCAGCCCAAATTCGCCAACATTGATGGGCACATTGTGTTCCTTGCCAAACCGGACTCCAAAATCGATGCCGTCTGCCAGGTAATCGCGATTGTGGCGGAAAAGGGTTTCTCCGGGCGGGTATTGGAACCATTGCAGTACATACTGGCATTTTGCGCTGCCGGAAATATCCGCTCCACGCACCCAGCCTGAAATCTGGTATTTGTTGCCGGGAGTTGCTTCAAATGCATAGCGCACAAACTCACTTGAGGCATTTCCCCCGCTGTACGAGATAAGCAGCGAACGCCCATCGGGTGTACCAAGCGGATTGTCCGGAGACATGCCAAATTGAGCCAGGTTATTGCTGCTGCCGTTGTAACGTTTTGTTGTCCGGTCAATTTTCATATCCAGGATGACATCCAACGGGTTGCCAGCGCTGTCGAAGGAACGCAACTGGAAGTCGCCAAAGTAAGCAGTACCTTTCCCACCCTCGCAAAAAGCATTGGGATAACCCCAGGTGATGCCTTTGCCGGAACTGGCAGGCGCCTGGATTGGACTTTCGAGCAATTGCCAATCGGATGTGCCAGCCGGCAGTTTGGGAGCGCTTATCCGGCCGCGATATTGAAGGCCGTTGGTCCAGCTAATTTCCAAGAAAGTCTCATCCGGGTAAACACCAGTAGGCGGTTTGCCCATGCCATTTTCCGCTCTCAGGGCGTCGGGGCGGTAAAAGTGAAAGTCATACATCACGTTATCGTCATCCACCATGACAAAGGCCGGTGTGAAGTAGTCGTTGATGGCCTCGACCACGATCATGTGATTTTTGTCCACTTCGCGGATGCCATCCACCAGTTTCTGGGCGAATGCCTGGTAATCGTTCGCTGAAATCCCGATCGGTTCATTGATCAGATCATAGCCCGCGATCGTGTTTTCATCCCGGTAGCGTTCTGCCAACGCTTTCCAGAGCGCAACCGCGCGCGCCTGGTCATCAGGCGTGCTGAGCAGCATCCCGGTTTCGTACTGTCCGGGAACGTAGTGCATATTGAGGATGAGATATATTCCCGCTTCCCTGGCCCAGGCGATTTGCTGATCCAGCCACTCCAAGGCTTGCGGATCATATTGGTAAGGCGCATCTTCGCTTTCGAAAAACTGATAGGTTACATTGAAACGGATGACATTCATCCCCATTCTGCGCACCAGGGCAAAGTCACGCTGGGAATGTTCCACGCTCTGGTATTTTCCGGTAAAAGTCTGAGAGCTGAAATTGGTGCCGCGCAGGTGAATAACCTGGTCACCTACCACTAGATCCTGCCCGCGCGCGTGGACAAAGCCTTCAGGTAATGGCGATAGGGGCGGCAGCTTTGTGGAAGGAGTGCCGGGGGGTAGTGAAATTTCAGGGCGGTCAAGCGCAGCCACCAGCTCCGAGTTGGAGGGCTGGGTAACATCTAGCGGGTAGATTCCCCAGGTATCATCGCGATAAGACCGGTAGCCAAGATTCCATCCCAGATCATCGAAAATATCGAGCACGTCTGTCATCCACTGTGCCCCGCCAGATTTGAAGGCGGCGCGGGAAACGCCAAACTCCAGCGCCATCATCGGCAGGTTGTGATAGCTGCCGTATGCCGCCAGCTTGGACAGGTCACTTTGCAAATGTGCCCTATCCCAACCAACGAGTTGGTCATAGCCGGTATAAGTCCAAAACTCAATGTTGAACTGACAGCGTGCGCCGGGGTTGACTTCCACGCCGCGCAGCCAGCCATGGATGGTGTAAAAGTGACCCAGTACCGGCTCAAAGGCATATTTCGGGTCAGTGACGGTTCCGCTGACCGGGGTATCACCCTCCGGGCGGCTGAACCGGATGGATTTCCCCTCGGTTTCACCCCAGGGACTGCCATTCACACGAGTGATGGTCAACCCCGGGCCATCCGTCCAGGGACCCCAGAAGTCGACATTTTTTACCTGGTCAATCGCCATGACCTGACGCACAAATTCCTGGTTTTCGTCATATTCGTTGACCTCAAAGTTGCTGAAATAAACCTCACCGGACACAAGGGTGCAGGAGACGCCCGGAAAGCCAACCACGGTATCCCGACCGTTTATTTGGAAAAGCGGAGAATTGGTTTCCGTCCATAAGCTGGTGCCGGGTGAGACACTTTCATTTCTCGTATACTCGGCCAGCCCAAAATAACTCCAATCAGGCCTGAAGGGAGCTTCGCTCGGGTACTGTCCCTGCGCCTGGGCAGTGAATTCAAACGGCTTGAAATATAGCAGCCCGAGCATGTAATTGTCATCATCCAGGTAGATGAAAGTGCGGTCGGGTGAGCGGGTGCCCTGCACAATCAGCAGGTGGTTCGAGTCGCTGGCGCGAATTGCCCGGGCAGCCTGACCGGCCAGGGTTTGCCATTCGTCCAGGCTGTTTGGCTGGGGTTCCTGCAGGAGATCGTACCCGGCAATGCTGTTTTCCTGGGCGTAATGCCCGGCCAGGGTTTTCCAGAACGTGACAACCTGCTCCTGCCCGGCCGCCTGGAATGGCTGATCTGGGTTCACGCCCAGAATAAGGTACATCCCGGATAGCCTGGCCCATGCAACCTGCCGGTCGAGCCAGGTAAAATCACCCTGGGAGATCGGGCCGGGCTGCAAAACCAGGCGGACACTGTTGAAACCCAGCCTGTGGGCATCCTCATAGTCTACCTGGATAGGATCATGACTGAAATTGACGCTGTGGAACCGGAATAATTCCCCGCTGAGAGAATTTACCAGGCTCTTCCCCTGGGCTTTGATGTAACCGCCCGGGAATTCTTGTGGCGTGACAGAAATTACCGGCGCCGGAACCTGGGCGGGTTCTGCTGTGGCGGTTGCGCTGCCACCACAGCCGGAGAGGGTCAGCATTAGAAAAAGAATACTGAAAATCAGAACTGGATCAAGGCTTGATGGGGCTTTCATCATTCCTCCAGGGTGTTGCTGTTGCAGGAACCTGCGCAAAGGCTGATCAATTCAACCGCTGCTGGTGCGTTACCCTGCGCCCCGCTTCCCGGGTAAAAGCCGCCAGGTTGGGTTCTAATTTGCGCCAGTAAGTCTTATTTGTCGTTTCCCATCTACTTCAGGAGAGCGCTCAGTCGCGGGGTTTGGTTCACGGGGTCTTGAAGAATCTCAAAAAGAAGGCGATGAAAACTAAAACAATGCCGATATTTGCGATCAGGCGTTCCCAGAATCGATTCCTAAAGAAGAGTACATCCATACTTATGACAACAGTGATCATCGCCAGCGCAAAAAGCATACCAGAAATATTCTTGGTCATAACAATTCTCCTGTGCCAATACATCATATCACCAAGAGCGCCGTAAACCAGGCCTTTGCGGAACGAAATTGGCGGCCTGATTCGTGCGGAAGCGACTCTATCTTTGGAAGGCGGCCGGGATGGAGGGCGGTTGGATTCCCTCGCGACCTTTCCCTTTAACTGCAAGATCAATACTGCGTAAAAAAGTTCGCTGCATTTTTCCTCATCCCTTTCTCTCTCCCGGTGGGAGCAAGGAAGGGTGATGGAAAACTGTCCGCAGTACTGGCTAGAAATATACGGTAAAAGACACATATCCACGCCAGGTGGGGCGTGGCTTGAAACCGCGCAGGCAGCCGGAAATAAAAAAAGTGCCCGTTCTGTGAAAACGGACACTCCCAAGGATGAGACAAATTCTTTGCTGTGATCTATCGGAGAGACCACGCAAAAATTTGTCTTTGTGCGGAGAGGGTGGGATTCGAACCCACGGTAGACACAAGGCCTACAACGGTTTTCGAGACCGTCCCATTCAACCGCTCTGGCACCTCTCCAAAATTTCTGCGGCGCAAAATTATACTGTGAATTGGCAAAAAAAGGGTAGTCAAATTTCCAAATTTTCGTGTAAAACGGGGTAAAACACCTTGCTGGACGGGCAGGTTTCCAGGATCTTTTGCCTGAGAGGCAGGGCAGAACGTTCTTCGCCGTGTACCAAATAAATTCCGTGACGCTGGCCCTGCCCGGCGCGGGCATATTCAACCAGCAGTTCCTGGCTGGCGTGAGCCGAAAAGCCCCCGATTGTGGCTACCTGGGCGCGCCGGTAGAACACTTCGCCAAAGATTTTTACTCGCTCCTCGCGCTCAGCCAGCCGGCGGCCCAGGGTGTAGGGCGCCTGCCAGGAAACGATGACAATGCTCGAGCGCGGGTCTTCGATATTATTCTTCAGGTGGTGGAGAATGCGTCCATTCTCGGCCATGCCCGAGGCGGCGATGATCACCATCGGTTCGCGGTGTTCGTTCAGCTGTTTTGATTCTTGCACCGAGCGGATGTAGGTCAATCCGTCGAAATCCAGCGCCGGATGACGCCCTTGTTGCATGAAATCCCAGGTTTCCTGGTCAAAGCATTCACGATGCCGCTTAAAGACATCGCTGACGTTGACTGCCAGCGGGCTATCCACATAGACGGGTACCCGCGCAAGTTCTCCCGCGTCGATCATGCGGTGCAGGTTGTAGACAAGTTCCTGTGTGCGGCCCACGGCAAAAGCCGGGATGATCACTTTTCCGCCGCGCTGCACGGTCTGCAGTACGATGTCGCGCAGTTCCTGGTAGGCCTGCTCCGGGTCGCGGTGCGGTTTGTCGCCGTAGGTTGATTCCATGATCAGCAGGTCAACATTTTCGGGCAGGAGCGGGTCGGGCAGCAGGGGCAGGTTGCGGCGGCCAATATCGCCAGAAAAGCACAGGCGGGTGGTTTTTCCTTTTTCCTGGGTTTCGATCAGGAAGGAGGCTGAGCCCAGGATGTGTCCGGCTTCAAAAAAGCGGACGCGGGCTCCGGGGGTGGGTTCAAATTCGCGTCCCAGTTCAACCGGCTGCATCAGTGGCCGGACAGCCTCGGCATCTTCCACATTGTAGATGGGTTGGATCTGCTGCGCGCCGCGCAGTTCTTCGCGGTAGTTCAGGTAGGCGGCATCCGATTCCTGGATGCGCGCCGAATCGCACAGCATCAGGTCGGCCAGGTCGGCTGTGGCGGGCGTGGCATAGACCGGGCCGGAATAACCGTGTTTGACAAGGTTGGGCAGGTTGCCGGTATGGTCGATGTGAGCATGGGAGAGCAGCACTGCATCAATGCTTTTGGGGTCAAAAGGGAAATTGTGATTGCGCGCGTAGGCTTCCTGGCGGCGGCCCTGGAACAGGCCGCAGTCGAGCAGAAGCTGGGCTCCATTCACTTCCAGCAGGTGCATGGAGCCGGTTACGGTTTGAGCGGCGCCGTGGAAGTGGAGTTTCATCCGGGCTCGGCTTTCACGCCCAGGATTTTAAGGATTTCTGCGCCCAGGTTTTCCAGCCGCCAGGGCGAATCGGCCAGGAGGCGGGCGAGTTCGGCGGGTGTGCGCGGGTTGGTTTCGGCCAGCTGGTGCAGGTAGGGGCGGGGCAGGATGACATCTGATTCAACGCCGAGTTCTTCGGCTTTTTTCTTGCGCCAAAGTTTTAGGCGGCGCAGGCGATTCAGAATGGCATCGCCAGGTTTTTGTATGCTGGTGGGGGTGACCTGTGGGGCGGTTTTTCCGCGCTGGATGGCCTCGAGCAGTGGGCGGCCAAACCGTTCAATTTGTCGATCGCTCAGCCCGGTAAGATTCAGGTCAGCCAGGTTGCCGGGTTCCAGTTGGGCCAGGGTGAGCAATAGGCGGTCGTCGATGACTTTGAAGAGCGGACGATTGAGACGCTCGGCGATTTTTTCGCGGCTCAAGCAGAGTTCGTTGAGGATGGTTCGTCCACGCGGGCTGAGATCCTGCTGGCCTTCAATTCGTTCCCAGCGCTCTTTGGTCAGTCGCAGCCCGTTATTGGTGTAGGCGCTGCGCTGGAAGTCTTCACAGGCCAGCTGCCAGCGTTTCTTTTCGCGCAATTCTGCTTCCAGGGTGTCGCGCAGGGCCAGCAGGTAATGTGTGTCGAGGCGGGCGTAGTCAATCAGGTCGGGGGGGAGAGGCCGGGCGCCCCAATCGGCTTTTTGAAAGCGTTTGTCCACTTCGACATTGAATTTTTCGGCTAGCAGGTTGCCAAGGCCAAGCTGTTTCAGACCGAGAATGCGTGCGGCCAGCATTGTGTCGAACAGGTTGGCGAAGGTGAAGTCAAAATCGCGGTGCAGGCCGATCAGGTCATATTCGGCGGCGTGGAAGACTTTTTCAATGCGGGGGCTGGCGAACACGTCAGCCAACAGAGTCAGATCGTGGAGCTCGAGCGGGTCAACCAGGTAGTCGATCTCAGGGGTGGAGAATTGAATCAGGCATACTTGTTCGCGGTAGGCGTGCAAGGAGTTGGCTTCGGTATCTACGGCGATGCGCGGCTGGGCGATCAAGTCGGTGACCATGCGTTGCAGCGCGTCTGAAGTATTCACCCACAGGGGCGCGGGCAGGGAGGAGTTCATGCGAGTGATTATAACTGTAATTGGCCGGTGGAGTGGAACGGAACGCTGGCCGTGGCTTACCGGCCTTTTTCCATAACGAGCGCGTCTTCACCGTCGTTGTAATAACTTATCCAGCGGTCGATGCTCAGGTAGCCGGCGTGGGTGTACATGCGGATGGCGTTCTCGTTGCTGGCTCGCACACAAAGACGGATGCGCTCGGTGGGCAGCCGGTTTTCGCAGGCGGTCAGCAGGGCCCGTCCATATCCCTTGCCACGATATTCTGGCAGGATGCCGAGGGTGGCGATCCAGGAGAAGCCTTCGCCGGGGCGCGGGTCGCCGGCAATAAATCCGATCATGCGGTCATCTGCCACGGCTTTCAGGCGTACTACGCCCGGGTAGGTCAGCACGGCTACCAGGTCGAGCAGGGGCCAGGCATCCTGCGGAAAACAGGCGTTTTCCACATGCCGCAGGGCGTTCAGGTCTAGGAGATTGCTGGATAAGATTTCCATATCGCGCTGGTTTAGATCGGGAAGAAAAGAGACCTCCCGTTTCCGGAAGGTCTCCATTTTACCTGATTCCCTGGCTGAATGCTTACTTGCCCTTGACGAAATTCTCGATCATGCTGGTGAATTCCATCGGGAAAATATACTTGGTGGATGACCCCATGCCCAGGGACTTTAGCGTTTCAAAGTATTGCAGGGTCATGGTCTTCTGATCAATGTTCTGCGCGGCAGAGAAGATTTTCTCCAGGGCGGCGGCATAGCCCTCGGCGCGCAGCGCCTGGGCCTGTTTCTCACCCTCGGCCGAAAGGATGGCCGATTGTTTTTGGCCCTCAGCGCGCAGGATGGCCGATTGTTTTTCGCCTTCGGCCACGTTGATCGCGGCTTCGCGCGTGCCCGTTGATTCGGTGACGACCGCGCGGCGGATACGTTCCGCTGACATCTGGCGGTTCATCGCCTCCTGCACATCGCGCGGTGGAATGATCTCGCGGATTTCCACGTTGGTGACTTTCACGCCCCAGCGTTCGGTGACTTCATCCAGCCGGGTGCGCAGCATGTTGTTGATGTGTTCGCGCTCTGAGAGCACGTCATCCAATGGGATGCCGCCGATCACGGCGCGCAGGGTGGTGGCCGCAATTCCGGCGGCCGAAAGCTCAAAGTTCCCAACTGCCAGCACAGATTGTGCCGGGTCGAGCACCTTGTAGTACCAAAGGAAGTCGATTGAAATCGGGGCATTATCCTTGGTGATCGAGGTCTGGTGCGGCACCTCGCGGATTTGTTCGCGCAAATCCACCTTGACGGCTTTATCCAGGAACGGGATCAGCAGGACGATGCCTGGCCCGCGGGGCGTATCCAACACGCGCCCCAACCGAAAGACGACCAGACGCTGGTATTCCGGGACGATCCGGATGGCATTTGCCAGAAAGATCACGACCGCAAAAACAGCGACCCCGATCAGGCAAAGTAAAAACGTGCCGGTTGTTGCAACATTCATAACTTACTTCCTCCTTAAAAGGTTAATTGGGTGAGTGGGATTCTTTTTCGACCAACAGGCTGAAACCGTCCCGGGCCAGGACGCGCACTGCGCTGCCTGCCGGAATGGCTGTTTCACTATGTGCTGACCATAACTCTCCGCCCACCTGCACCGACCCATTTTCCTTGATTCGGGTGCGAGCTTCACCGATTTGCCCAATCACAACGTCCAGATTGTGCGCCACCGGTTGAAGCATGGCAGCCAGGGAGCGTTCCACCATGATCCATAACGACCCGCTGTATAAAACCGAAACAACCACAGCCAGTAGAGGGTTTACTCCAACCAGGCTGCCCTCCGGGCTTTTGAACAAAAAAATCGATCCTGTGATGGCCAACAGGATGGCGCTGGCCAAAAGTGGGCCCCGCTGATGTTTATAACGCAGGGCCGCCAGGAAAGGCACCAGGCCCAGACCCAGCGGAATCAGCGCCCAGGCATTAAACGCCTCCGGCCCCAGGTTGAAAGCCACATACCCCGCCGCTGCCAGGACAAACAGGGCTCCAACCTCCAACAAACCCGTACCTGGGGTAACCATGGCCAGCAGCCCGAGCAGCATGCCAGTCAGCAACAGAATATAAGCAAAGTTGGCGGTGAAGAAGATTTCCATAAACGCCTCCACAGATGCTAAAAATATTATACAACGGAACAAAGCTCGACCAATTGGTCAATTAACCTACGCAAAAATACCCCCGGGGTTTTATCTGACAACTGCACCGTGAAATCTACCGTAAGCCTGTGGATTGGTATAATGGGACAAGTTTTTCAACAAGGAGCCCCTGTGAAATTCCAAAAAATATGTATTCTCGGCCTCGGTTACATTGGCCTGCCAACCGCCAGCATGTTCGCCACCCGCGGCGTGCGCGTGGTCGGTGTGGATACCAACCCCAGCGTCGTCCAGACCCTCAAGGCTGGAAAACTGCACATCCATGAACCCGGCCTGGGCGAAGTCGTCGAAAAAGCCGTAAAAAACGGCAATCTCACTGTCTCGCCTGTCCCCGAACCGGCCGATGCTTTTCTGATCGCCGTCCCCACCCCATTTTACGAGCATGAAACCGGCCAGTATAACGGCCAGACCTATAAAAAAGCGGATATGCGCGCCGTGATCGCGGCCACGGAAGCCATTCTGCCACATCTGCGCCCCGGAAACCTGGTCGTGCTTGAATCGACCTCTCCGCCGCGTACCACCGTTGACCTGATCGTACCCATTCTCGAACGCTCCGGGCTGAAAGCCGGCATCGATTTTTACGTTGCTTACTCGCCCGAGCGCGTCCTGCCTGGCCAGATTTTGCGCGAGCTGGTCGAAAACGCCCGCGTCATCGGTGGCCTTACGCCGCAATCAGCCCAGGTAGGTGCCGACTTGTACGCCATATTCGTCCAAGGCGCCATCCATCAGACGGATGCCACCACCGCCGAAATGGTCAAGCTCATGGAAAACACCTACCGCGATGTCAATATTGCCATTGCCAATGAGTTTTCCCGGCTGGCAGAACACTTCGGCGTTGATGTCTGGGAGGCCATTCAGCTGGCCAGCCTGCACCCGCGTGTCAAGATCCTCAACCCGGGGCCAGGCGTCGGCGGTCACTGCATCAGCGTGGATCCCTGGTTCTTCGTCGAAACCGCTCCCGCCCTGGCCCAGCTCATTCTGAAAGCCCGCCAGGTGAACGACGCCCAACCTTACGAGGTCGTCAAAAAAGTAAAACAAGCCCTGGGCGCCCTGGGCGGCAGAAAAATTGCCGCACTCGGTCTGGCCTACAAGCCAGATGTGGATGATCTGCGCGAAAGCCCCGCGGTCGAAGTAGTGCACCTGCTTCAAGCAGAAGGCGCGCTTGTCAGAGCCTTCGAACCCTTCAAGCCGCAGGCTGGTTTACCCGGTGTTGATGCTGCCCTGACTCTGGAAGCGGCCCTGGCTGATGCGGATGCCGTCTTGCTGCTGGTGGGTCACAGCGAATTCTTGCGCCTGAGCCCCGAGCAACTCGCTGCCCAGACGCCGGCTCGTGTCCTGGTTGATTGTGTCAACGCTCTCGGCGGGCAGGATTGGACTGCGGCCGGGTTCAAATTGCACAGGCTGGGTTCTTCTCACTAGTGCAGTGGCCGGTTTGCTCTTTGGAAAAGCAGATGGATAGCTTGTTGCGAGACATCAGTCGTGTATTATAATAAGTGTGTGAAAAATAAACTCAAACTGATTAATCTTCTGCTCTTGATCGGCATGTTGTTTTCGGTAAGCGCATCGCCGGTGGCGGCTCAGGCGGCTGGTAGTTCCCAATATTTCCCAGATACCGGGCACAATGTCAGCGGTGAGTTTCTGTTTTATTATCTGAACACACCTAATGCCCATGATGTTTATGGATCTCCAATCACCGAGCAGTTTACCGATGAAACCAGTGGGCGGTTGGTGCAGTATTTTCAACGCGTGCGTTTTGACTATTTCCCTGAAGCCCAGGATGGGATGCGCGTCCATGTGGCAGAGCTGGGCAGCATGGTCTACCAGAAGATAGGTGATTCTGGGAGTTTGGGCAGTGGCAGTTTAATTGGCTGCCGTTCCTTTGCCAACGGCTTTTCAGTGTGTTACGCTTTTCTGGAATTCTTTGATAAAAATGGCGGCGAGGCGATTTTTGGTCAGCCCATTTCCCCGTTTTTGAGCCACAATGGGCGCATTGTTCAGTATTTTGAGCGCGCCCGTTTCGAGTGGTATCCTGAAAACCCGGATGGTTTGCGGGTTCGGCTGGCCGAATTAGGCCGCATTTATTTTGACATGATCGGCGAAGACCCGTTTTTCTTGCAGCCGGTAAAATCAGCGGACAACACGGTCAGCGCCGTTACCACCCTGACCACGCACGCATTTACCTGGAAGGCGGTGACCCGTCTGGACGATGATCAGGCGGTTTATGTGGTTGTCCAGGATCAGACGCTTTCGCCCATCTCCGGTGCAACGGTCATTGTGACGATTAATTGGCCCAACGGTGAGACAATGAGCCTGGCACAAACCACCAATCAGGCTGGTTTTGTGAGTGTACCTGTCCAGGTGCGCGGCCAGTTGCATGGCAGCCTGGTCACCATTCGGGTGGAGGTGCTGTACGAGGAAAAGTCCAGTATCACGACCACTTCTTTCAGGGTCTGGCAGTAAGGCGATAGTTTCTTGAGATGATGAAAGCAGGCGCGAAAGCGCCTGTTTTATTTTAAGAAGGCCTGGGCGGGGAAGACTGGCCCGTTGCGGCAGGCCAGCCGGGTGGTGTTTTTTGTGCGGATGGCGCAGGCGCCGCAGTCGGCCATGCCACCGCAGGGGAGGGGGGTTTCTACTAGGAATTCTGTCGCGTAGTCATTATGTATCAGTGCAGGATATTGCGTGAAAACAGCCTGGAGAGCGGCGCGAGGCAGATCGATGGCCAGATAATCAGCCCAGGAGAGCAGTTTGCTCAGGCTGGCGAGGGGCAAGATCTCGAGGGTGGGGGACAGGCCTGAAGGTGGGGCAGAGGTCAGCAGGGTGACGGCTGCGTTTTGGGCGAGGGCTGGTTCCAGTAGGGCTAGCAGGCGTGAGCAGGTGTTTCCGAAGGCAACCAGGGCAATGTGGCGGGCGGCGGGTGGAAGTGTGAACCCATGGCCGAGTGGACCGCGCAGGGTGAGCAGGGTGCCGGGGGTCCAGGTGGTTGGCAGGGGGTGGGCGGTGTAAAACCCGGCAGCGTGGGAGGCGGCTTTGAAAATGGGATGTGGCAGCGGGGCGTCTGGCGTGGTGGCGGCATGGGCAAGCAGATATTGCCCGGGTGCGGGGATCAGGTTGGGGTTGCAGAGCAGGCGCGCTGCCCGATCGGAGTGTATATAAGTTTCATCAATATGACCTTTGCCGGAGTGCATAGGTTAATGCTATCACGTTATAATGAATGAAGTAGCCGGTTTTTTGCTCAACTTTCACCAGTGGGTGAAGGAGGCTGGTTTGACCGATGCTGCTTCTTCCTTTTATAAGCTGACATTCCCGCGCAATTGTTTGTAAGGGGTTTGTCAATAGATCGCCACTCGTTTTGACGGGTGGGTTACAGGTTCTGCAAGTTGAATCGGAGGAGTGATTATGAATATTGCACAGGTGGTTCAGTTTGTGGCCGGGTTGGTCTGGATGGCGGCGATTGCCGTGGTGGTGATTGCTGTGACCCGTGCCAGTCGTGGCAAGTCGGCGGGCGGGTTGTCGACGTTGGCGATTGTGGTGTTTGTGCTGGCAATCGTTCTGAGCAGTGCCGGCGCCGGTCTGGTCTTTATTGAGCCGGATGAACTGGCCGTGGTGATTACGGCGGGGGCGGGCGGTATTCGCCCTGAGCCGTTGAATGCGGGCATCCATTGGATTATTCCGTTTGTGGAGCGTGTGGAGCGTTATTCAATCCTGCGGCAGACCTATACCATGTCGGCGGTGGCAACGGAAGGTGCGGTCAGCGGGGATGATTCGATCCAGGTGCGTACCAAAGATGGGCAGCAGGTTTATATTGACGCCTCGGTGATCTATTCGGTGGATCCGCTTAAGGCGATTGATCTGTATAAAACCTGGCGAACCGGTTATGAAGATGGGTTGGTGCGCCCGCAGTCGCGCGGTGTCATTCGGGACGTGTCCTCGCAGTTTGGCGTGGAGGAGATCGTCTCGACCAAGCGGGCTGATATGGAGCAGCAGATTACGGAACAGCTGACTGCGATTTTTGAAAAAAATAACCTGATTTTGCAGGACTTTGTGCTGCGCAATATTCGTTTCAGCGACGAGTATGCCACAGCCGTGGAGCAAAAACAGATTGCTGAACAGCAGGCCCAACAGGCCAAGTTTGTGGTCGAATCGAAGAAGCAGGAGGCCGAGCAGGCCCGCCAGACGGCGCAGGGCCAGGCCGATGCCGCCGTGATTGCGGCCAAGGGCGCGGCTGAAGCGCGGGTGATCCAGGCGGAAGCCGAAGCCAAGTCGCTGGGGTTGATTGCCGAGGCGTTGGCGAAAAATCCCAGCCTGTTGCAGTACCAGTATATTACCAAGCTGGCCCCGAACATCCAGGTGATGCTTGTTCCGAATGATAACCCTTATCTGTTGCCGCTGCCTACGCTGGAGCCCGTGGTTCCGTCTGGGCCCCAGTAGCATTGGATGATTTGACCCTGCTATCGAGTGGAAAGTGGAAAGTGGTAAAATCCTTCCACTTTCCACTTCGTTTTTGGAGTTCTGAGATGAATGAAACCGCTGCATCTGGCCGGGAAATCCGCCTGACGACGCTTTCCAGCTGTGCTGGCTGAGCCTCTAAATTAAATGCCGAAACGCTGGCGCAGGTTCTGCGTCCCGTCTCTACCCTTTTCCAGCCGGGCATGTACCCGGATTTACTGGTTGGCTTGGATGGGCCGGATGATGCCGCCGTTTGGAAGCTGGATGAAGCGCGCGCCCTGGTGGTAACGACGGATTTCTTTACCCCGGTGGTCGATACGCCCTACGAGTACGGCGCCATTGCCGCGGCCAACTCGCTCTCCGATATTTATGCCATGGGCGGCACACCTTTTTTAGCCCTGAACATTGCTGCTCTGCCGCCCAGCCTGCCGCCTGAAATATCGGGCGAGATTTTGCGCGGCGGCGCCGAAAAATGCCGCGAGGCGGGAGTGGTCGTGGCGGGCGGGCACACTGTTCAGGATCAGGAACCCAAATTTGGCCTGGTGGCACTCGGTTTCGTGCATCCGCAAAAGCTGTTGACCAAAAGCGGCGCACGGCCCGGCGATGTGCTGGTGCTGACCAAGCCGCTCGGATTCGGCGTGACGACGACTGCCCTGAAACGCGGCCTGGCCTCGGCGCAGGAGATCCACGAAGTGATTGACTGGATGAGCCGGTTGAATGCCCGCGCTGGACAGCTGGCAACCGAATTTTCTCTGCGCGGCGGGACGGATGTGACCGGCTTCAGCCTGCTCGGCCATGGCTGGGAGATGGCTCACGCTGCGGGCGTTAAATTCCGCCTGAACTTTTCCCGGATCCCATTCATCTCCTGCGCCAGGAAATTTGCCGGGCAGTGGGCTTTTCCCGGCGGTTCTTCAGACAATCGCCTGCACTTTGGGCCGCACATTCAGTTTGATGGGTCACTCAGCGAGATGGAGCAAATGCTTCTATTTGATGCGCAGACCAGCGGCGGGCTGTTGCTTTGCGTCCCGCCCGAAAAATTCTCCGCGTTTGAGAAACGCGCCGCAGTGCTGGAACAGCCCATCTGGCGCATCGGCGAGGTAGTGCCCGGCTCGGGGATTGAAGTTCTGGGGTGAACGTGGCGCCAGGGCGTTGAAGCGAACTGGCAGTGGTAAGGTAAAATATTGACATGGATATTGGTTTCGAGATCCTGATTGTTCTTCTCCTCATCATTCTTAATGGTATTTTTGCGCTGTCTGAAATGGCGGTGGTCTCTTCACGCAAGGCGCGCCTGCATCAGCGGGTAAATGAAGGCCAGAGAGGCGCGCAAACCGCCCTGCATCTGGCTGAAAATCCCAATCAGTTTCTTTCTACCATTCAGATCGGCATTACACTGATCGGTGTGCTGGCAGGCGCGGTCGGTGGGGCGACGATCGCCGAGGCGTTGGCGCTCAGGTTGGCGCAAATTCCCTGGCTGGCGGCCTCGGCTCATTCTGTGGCATTGGTGCTGGTTGTTTTGACGATTACCGTGCTGTCACTGCTGCTCGGAGAACTGGTTCCCAAGCGTTTGGCATTGCACAACCCGGAGAGCGTGGCCATGGCGATTGCCGGGCCGATGCTGTTTATCTCCCGTCTGTTCTCGCCGCTGGTCTGGCTGATGAGCGCCGCCACCGATCTGCTCCTACACTTGCTGGGTGTCAAACCCAACCTCGAACCGCCGGTCACCGAGGAAGAAATCCTGGTGCAGCTGGATCAGGGCACGCAGGCCGGAGTGTTTGGCGAGGCCGAGCAGGATATGGTCGAGGGCGTTTTTCGCTTGCATGACCGGCGCGTTTTCTCACTGCTCACTCCGCGCTCTGAGATTGTCTGGCTGGATGTGAACGACACGCCTGAGCAGATCAAGACCGTCATCGCCGAAAGCCTGTATTCCCAGTTTCCGGTGTGTGAAGACAGCCTGGATACCGTCCTGGGAGTCATCAAGGCCCGCGACCTGCTGCTCGAGAGCCTGCATGGCGCGCCGCTGCAATTGAAGTTAAATCTCCAGCCGGTGACTTATATCCCTGAAACCGCACATGCCTCACGCGCGCTCGAGATTTTCAAATCTGGAGAAGCGGAAATGTTGATCGTGGTGGACGAATTCGGCTCGGTGCAGGGTTTGCTGACAATCAGTGACATCCTGGAAGAAATCGTGGGCGATATTCAAGACGGTGAACCCCAGGTCACCCAGCGCCAGGACGGCTCCTGGCTGCTGGATGGCATGCTGGAGATCGAAGATCTCAAGGAAATATTCAACCTGCGCCACCTGCCCGATGAAGAAGAATTTGAAACCCTGGGCGGGTTCATGATGAACCATCTTGGCCGGGTGCCTCAGCCTGCGGATGTATTTGAATGGAATGGACTGCTCTTTGAAGTGATGGATATGGACGGCAATCGCGTGGATAAGGTTATGGTCACGCTTAAACCGGTCAAACTATAATGTTCCATTGTCAACGCTCTCTGGTAGATTTGGTTTACACCTGCGCAAAGTGAAAGTTTCTTCCGGTTTACACCCGAAAACATGCTATAATTTGGATAATTCCCCGTAGATTGTTACTCTTTTGCCAGGGCGGCCGCGGGGCCAACACTTTGATGAATAAGATTCCCCTTTCTGACAACTAAACAGATTTCCACGTCCGCACACCGGACGGAATTTGTTCTATTCCAACCATCACACCCCCGAATTGAGAAGACAGCATGATGAATATCCTCGAACTTGAAAGCAGACCTCTGGCCGAATTGCGCAGCCTGGCCTCAAAAGAATTTACCATTCCAAACGCCAACCGCCTGAAAAAAGAGGCCCTGGTGCTGCGGTTGCGACAGGAAGAAGCCCTGCGCGATGGCCTGGAAATCCGCGGTGGCATCCTCGAAATAATGGATGAGGGCATCGGGTTTTTACGGTCTGCCCGTTACAGCATCAGCGATGACGATGTTTACGTTTCGCAGGCGCAGCTACGGCGCTATGATCTGCGCTCCGGCGATCTGATCCTCGGTCATGTTCGCCCGCCGCGCGAATCTGAGCGTCATTGGGGGCTGCTAAAGGTCGAAAGCGTCAATGGCGTGGACCCGGAAGAAGCCCGCTACCGCCCGAAGTTTGAAAACCTGACCCCCATTTTCCCAGAAAAGCGTTTTGATCTTGAAACCAAGGGGGATGTTCTTGCCACCCGCATGATCAACCTGATTGCCCCGATTGGTCGCGGCCAGCGCGGCCTGATCGTTTCCCCTCCCAAGGCAGGCAAAACCACCATTTTGAAGCAAATTGCCAACTCCATCTCCACCATTTACCCCGATGTGCACCTGATGGTTGCCCTGATTGGCGAGCGCCCCGAAGAAGTGACCGATATGGATCGTTCGGTGGACGCAGAAGTGATTGCTTCCACCTTCGATGAACCGGTAACCTCGCATGTCCGCACAGCCGAAATCGCCCTCGACCGCGCCAAACGGCTGGTGGAAATTGGCCGGCATGTCGTCATTCTGATGGATTCCATCACCCGCCTGGCGCGTGCTTACAACCTGACGGTCAATCCCTCCGGCCGCACCCTCTCGGGCGGTATGGATCCTTCGGCGCTTTATCCGCCCAAGCATTTCTTCGGCGCGGCACGCAATATTGAAGAAGGCGGCTCCCTGACCATCATCGCCACCTGCCTGGTGGATACCGGATCCCGCCTCGACGATGTGGTGTACGAAGAATTCAAGGGTACCGGCAACATGGAATTGCACCTGTCGCGCAAGCTGCAGGAGCGACGTATTTTCCCGGCGGTCGATATCGAGCGCTCCTCCACCCGCCGCGAAGATCTGCTGCTCGGCCCGGATATCCTGGCCCGTGTCTGGACCATGCGCCGCATGTACTCGCAGATGACTTCCAACCCGCCGTCCGGGGCAGGCATGGACCCTTCCGTGGCGACCGAAGCCATCGTCACCCGCATGGCGAAAACCAAAAACAATCAGGATTTTCTGGAAACCTTGCACGACAATCTGTAAGCGGTCAATACGACTGCCTGCCACAGGTCACTGGCCGTATGAACGGCGGATCTTTTCTTAATGGAAAAAACAACTTCTTCGCGCCGCTTTAACCTGATCAGCTGGGTGATCACCCTGTTGATAGTTTTCGTCATGGCTGGGTTTGCCTTCTGGAAAACCCGCAGCGTCTCTGCCATTTCTGCGCCGGCCCCCGCGCCTGCTGCTGACCCAACTCAAAGCAACGTTCTGCCAACCCCTGCCGGTTCGGCAGCGCAGGCGGTTTCGTTGTCCTCACTCCCCGCGCTGGATCGCGATCTGACACTGAAAACTATCATTCCCCAGCGTCCGCGCTATGCGGTCGTGGCGCATACCGTCGAGCGGGGTGATTCAATTTTCCGCATTTCCAAATCGTTCGATATCAAACCAGAGACTTTGCTGTGGGCCAATTACGACGCCCTGGAAGATGATCCGCACAGCCTGAAACCCGGCCAGGAATTATTCATCCCGCCTACCGATGGGATCATCTATAAATGGAAAAGCGGCGACAGCCTGGATAAGATTGCCGCGACCTACAATGCAAAACTTGAGGATATTCTCAACTGGCCCGGTAACGAACTGGATCTGACCAACCCGGCCCCAAAAGTTGACCAACTGGTGATGATTCCCGGCGGCTGGCGAGAATCGAAGGCGATCACGCTGCCGGTGGATGCCCGGCGCGGAAGCGGAAGTTCCGGCTCCACTTGTGGCGCCGGCGGCCCGGTCGGCAGCGGGTTTATCTTCCCAACAGCCAACCACTTCGTTTCGGGCAATGATTATTTCCCGGGCCACCTCGGCCTTGACCTGGCGGCCGGGGAGGGGGATCCGATCTATGCTTCTGCAGCGGGGGTGGTGGTCAAGGCGGCCAGCGGCTGGAATGGCGGTTATGGCAATGTGGTGGCGATCGATCATGGCAATGGCTATGTCACTCTCTATGCTCACTTGAGTCAACTCAATGTCAGCCTGTGCCAGGGCGTGGGCGCCGGGCAGGTGATTGGCCTGGCTGGCAACACTGGCAATTCGTTTGGCGCTCACCTGCACTTTGAAGTGCGCCAGGGTGGCGGCAATATCAATCCCTGGTATGTGCTCCAATAGTGATTTCGACCTGGCTGGTTTGAAAAGCCTGCCCGGCCTGGCGGATGTGCGGTATTTTCCGTCGCTGGGCTCGACCAATGACATGGCTTTGGATTGGGCGGCGGCGGGCGCGCAGGATGGCTCGCTGGTGCTCGCGGACGAGCAGACTTCCGGGCGCGGCCGGATGGGCCGCAAGTGGTACACCGCTCCAGCCGCCGCGCTCGCTTTCAGCCTGGTGTTGCGTCCAAAGGGCCGGGAGTGCGATTCAGTCGGGCTGTTTTCGGGGCTGGGTGCGCTGGCATTGGTGGATGCGCTGCAGCGGCTGGGTGTCGATGCCCAGATCAAGTGGCCGAATGATGTCCTGATCCATGGCGAAAAAGTGGCAGGCATTCTCGTCGAGGCAGTCTGGCAGGGCGAGGTAGTGGAGGGTATCATTCTGGGTGTGGGTGTCAATGTCAGCCCGGAAGCGCTCCCTCCCGCGGCTGGATTGAATTTTCCGGCGACCTGCGTTCAAAATGCCGTCAAGCAACCTGTGTCGCGTGGTGATTTGCTGACGATTTTGCTGGATGCACTGCTGCGCCGGCGAGAGCAGCTGGCGAGCGATGGGTTCCGGCGCGATTGGGAAGCGGCCCTGGCTTTTCGCGGCGCACCTGTCCAGGTCTGGGCTGGGAAGGATCAACCGCTGTTTGGCCTGGTGCGAGGCCTGCAGGCTGATGGCAGCCTGGTGCTGGAGACGGAAACCGGCATTCTGGAGACCATCCACTTTGGCGAAGTGCATCTACGCCCGGCCTGAATGTTACTTCCCATTTTGGTTGGCCTGGCAGGATAATTCTTTTATTCACGAGGTGTTTTATGTTCGAAGATTTGCGCAATGAAGGCAATCAGACCGTTTTTCAAGAGGATCAACCGTCCCCGGTGTCAGCTCCAGCCGGAAAACGCCCTGCTAAAAAGAAAAGCGCCAGATTTCTTGGGATGACTGCGTTCCAACGCTTTGTGATTGCGCTGCTGTTGTTTTTCATGGTCTGCGCCCTGGGAGTGGCAATGTTGGTTTTGACCGGAAAACTGGCATTAATTTAGGCTGATAGTTGAAAAAACTCCCGCCAATCCATTTGGGCGGGAGTTTTTGATTCTTGCAGAAGGCAGGTTAGAGCAGGCTTGGTTGGGCCTGTTCGGGCGGTGAGTCCTCGCTTCCGCTGGCTCCCACCTTTTTCAAATCGGCACTGGCGATGCGCGCTACGGCGGCCACGCTATCACCGGTCTGGGGCTTCATCAGGCGCACGCCGCGCGTTGGGCGGCTGGCCACCTTGATCTCTTTCACCTTCAAGCGCAGAATGATGCCGTTGGACGAGATCAGGGTCACATCATCTGAGGGCTGTACCACGCGCGCCGCCGCGATTTTGCCAATGATGGTGGTGGCTTTTTGATCAATGGTGGTGTTGCCACTGGTAGCGCGGCCTTTGGCGGAATATTCCTTGAGCGGCGTTTGCTTCCCGTAACCGCCCTCGGTGACGACTAACAGGGCGCCACCCTTTTCGACGATTTCCATGCCGGCCACCTTGTCGCCTTTGCCCAGGCGGATGCCCTGCACTCCGGCGGCTGAGCGTCCCATTGAGCGGACTTCCTTTTCGGCAAAGCGCAGCGCCTGGCCGTTGTGCGTAATCAGCATGATTTCATCCTGGCCAGTGGTCAGATGCGCCCAGCCCAATTCGTCGCCGCTGTCGAGCGCCATGGCAATCAGGCCGGAAGGTCGCACCGCGGCGAATTCTTCCAGATCAACGCGTTTGATGCGCCCAAACGTGGTGGCCAGCACACAAAATCCGTGCGAGCCAAAATCGGCCACAGAGATGGCGGCGGTGATCTTTTCATTTGGTTCGAGCGACAGCACGTTGTAAATGGAAATACCCTTTCCGGTGCGGTCGGCGTCGGGGATCTGGTAGACCTTCTCGCTGTACACTTTTCCTTTTGATGAGAAGAATAGCACTGTCTGTAATGTGCGTGCCGGGAACATGAACAGGACTTCATCCTCTTCCTTGGTGGTGTGCCCGGTTACGCCTTTGCCGCCGATCCCCTGCGATTTGTAAGCCGCCGAGCTGGTGCGCTTGATATAGCCGCGGCCAGTCAGCGTGATCAGCACGGCTTCGTCTTGCACCAGGTCTTCTTCACGCAGTTCTTCTTTTGCGTCGCCTGCGATGCGGGTGCGGCGTTCATCTCCGAATTTCTCTGAAATTTCCTGCATATCCGTGCGGATCAACGCTAGAATTTTCTGTGGATTGGCGAGCAAATCTTCGAGATAGGCGATCTGCTCTCTGACTTGCCGCGCTTCCTCTTCGATTTTCCAGCGCTCAAGGGCAGCCAGGCGGCGCAGTTGCATATCGAGAATAGCCTGGGCCTGGACTTCGGTCAGGTTGAAGCGTTGCACCAGTTTTTCTTTGGCTTCCTCGGCATCGGCGGCCTGACGGATGGTTTGGATGACGGCATCCAGGTTGGCGAGGGCAATGAGCAGACCTTCCAGGATGTGGGCGCGGGCGCGGGCTTTGTCAAGCTCAAACTGTGAGCGGCGTGTGATGACCTGAACGCGGTGTTCGATGAAGAGCTGCAGGCAGCGTTTGAGTGTCAGCGTGCGAGGTTCGCCATCCACCAGGGCCAAAATCTGCACCCCGAAAGTGGATTGCAGGCTGGTGTATTTGTAAAGCTGGTTGAGCACTTTCTTGGGCTGTGCGCCGCGTTTGAGTTCGATGACGATGCTCATGCCGCGCTGGTCGCTTTCATCGCGCAAATCTGAGATCTGGTCTAGTTTGTCCTCGCGCACCAGTTCAGCTATGCGTTCGATCAGGGTGGTTTTGTTGACCTGGTAAGGGATTTCTGTGATGACGATCTGGTGCCGGCCGCCTTTCATCTCTTCGATGGCGGCAACTCCGCGCAGGACGAGCCGTCCTTTGCCGGTGGAGTAGGCGTGGAGTATGCCCTCGCGACCTACGATGATACCGCCGGTGGGGAAGTCGGGCCCGGAGACAAATTCCATTAATTTTTCAACCTGGACTTCGTCGGCCTGGTCGTAGTTTTCGATCAGGTAGGTGATGGCCCCGGCCAGTTCGCGCAGGTTGTGGGGCGGGATGTTGGTGGCCATGCCGACAGCAATGCCCGATGAGCCGTTGAGCAGCAGATTGGGCAACCGTGCGGGGAGTACCAGCGGTTCTTGCAGTGATTCATCGAAGTTGGGGCCGAAGTTGACCGTGTTCTTGTCGATGTCAGCCAGCATTTCTTCGGCCATGCGGTTGAGGCGGGCTTCGGTGTAGCGCATCGCGGCGGGGGCGTCCCCGTCGATGGAGCCGAAGTTCCCCTGTCCGTCAACGAGCATGTATCGCAGGGAGAAATCCTGCGCCATGCGAGCCATTGCGTCATAGACGGCGGCATCGCCGTGGGGATGGTATTTGCCGAGCACTTCGCCGACGATACGGGCTGATTTTTTATAGGAGCTGTTGGCTCGGATGCCCATATCATGCATGGCGAATAAAATGCGGCGGTGGACGGGTTTAAGGCCATCGCGGGCATCTGGCAGGGCGCGGGCAACGATTACGCTCATGGCGTAATCGAGGTAGGCGTCGCGCATTTGTGAGTCGATGTCGATCTGTTGGATGTTGCCGATGTCCATACGTTCCCTTCTCAAAAAATGGGACGCGGATGAGTGCGGATAAGCCGCATTCGTCAGCGTCCTGCACTTTTATTGCAGTCTCAGTAACCTGCTAATTATACCTCCAATCGCTTGCCAAAACGGGGCAGGCTGTGTATAATACCGTCCGCTAATCGGGGCGTGGCTCAGCCCGGTAGAGCGCACGGTTCGGGTCCGTGAGGCCCCCGGTTCAAATCCGGGCGCCCCGACAAATGGCATAAAGATACACACGGATGGTTAGAAACGACCATCCGTGTGTATCTTTTAAGGGGTAAAAAAGGGGACTTGGAGCGCAAACGGCGCTCCTATCTTGTTCGGCTATAAAAGGCCCGGCTGAGATGGCAAAGAGCGCCTGGTTTAGATTGGCCGGCGCACAGAGCAGGCGATTTGGAAGACCCTATTACCACGGATCAATACCATTCGTCCGGAAGACCCGGTTTTCGTCTCTGGGTTTGGGGAAGACTGGCGCTCGATGACCCGGGAGTATCTGCGCCAGCTTTTGCACCGGCTCGGGGTGCGCGCTGGGATCTCCAAGGTGCACCCGTATCGTTATCGCCATACCTTTTCAATCAATTATCTGCGCAATGGCGGGAATGTCTTTACGCAGAAGGAACTCCTGGGGCATTCTGATCTGGAAATGACCGAAAAATACGTTCGGATCGCCCAGGTGGACGCGGCCAAGGGCCATCGCAAAGCGGGACCAGTGGATAACTGGCGCTTGTAATCAAAGGTTCATCTCTTGGTAAGAATTTATGATATCTGGCACTACTGTCGGAGGTCTTTTTCTGCTACACTAGGTTATTCTCGGGGAAATCCCCACCCACAGAGCCGACTATGCCGCCACAGACTGACATCACCACCCTGGAAAGCCATCTCTGGGAAGCCGCCAATATCCTGCGCGGCAGCCCGGTGGATCGCACGGACTGGAAAAGTTACATCCTGCCGTTGATGTTCTTCAAGCGCATCTGCGATGTGTGGGATGAAGAATACAGCGAAGCGGTGCAGACTTACGGCGAAGATTTTGCCGATGAGCACCGTTTCCAGATTCCCGAAGGCTGTCACTGGACGGCGGTACGCGAAACACCTGTCAATGTGGGCACCGCCCTGCAAAACGCCATGCGCGGGATTGAAGCGGCCAACCAGAAGCACCTGTATGGGGTCTTTGGCGATGCCCAATGGACAAACAAAGACCGCCTGCCGGATGCCCTGCTCAAGGATTTGCTGGAACATTTTTCGGCGCTGGTGTTGAGCAACAGCCAGGTGACGAGCGACATCCTGGGCGATGGCTATGAGTTCCTGATCAAGAAATTTGCGGATGCCACCAACAAAAAAGCCGGGGAGTTTTATACGCCGCGCAGTGTGGTGCGGCTGCTGGTGGACATCCTAGACCCTCAGGAAGGCGATACCGTTTATGACCCTGCCGCCGGAACCGGCGGAATGCTGCTGGGCGCGGTGGCGCATGTCCGCGAGCGGGGCGGCGATCCGCGCACGTTTTACGGGAAGTTGTTTGGCCAGGAGAAAAACCTGACGACTTCCTCGGTGGCGCGGATGAACCTGCTGCTGCACGGGCTGGAAGATTTCCAGGTGGAGCGCGGCGATACGCTGCGCAACCCGGTGTTTACCGACCCGAGCGGCGGACTGGCGACCTTTGACTGCGTCATTGCCAACCCGCCGTTTTCGTTGGAACAGTGGGGCCGCGAAATCTGGGAGAATGACCCTTGGGGACGATCTTTTGCCGGGCTGCCGACCGACTCGAACGGTGATTTTGCCTGGGTGCAGCACATGGTCAAGAGCATGGCCGAGAAAAGCGGACGGATGGCGGTGGTTCTGCCGCAGGGCGCGCTCTTTCGCGGAGGGGTGGAAGGCCAGGTCCGCCAATATTTATTGGAACATGATTTGATTGAGACCGTCATCGGGCTGGCGCCCAACCTATTCTACGGGACGGGGCTGGCGGCCTGTATTCTCGTCCTACGCAAGCGCAAAACGCCAGAGCGGGCGGGCAAGGTGCTGGTGGTGGATGCATCGGCGTTGTACCGCCAGGGCCGGGCGCAGAATTTCCTCGAGCCGGAGCACGCCGCGGAGATTCTCCAGTGGGTGCAAATGTTTGGGGATGTGGTAGACCGGACACGGGTCGTCAGACTGGCTGAGATAGCGGCAGAAGACTGGACGTTGAACATCTCCCGTTACGTGCTCCCACCTATCGGCGCAGACATCCCGCCGCTGGCTGTGGCGATTGATGATTTCAAATCCGCCTGGGAGCGGGCGCGTGACGCGGAAGAGCGGCTCCGGGTGTTGCTTAAAGATTGGGACGCGGATTAACGCGGAGGACGCGGAGAAAACCTTAAAAATCCGCGTACATCCGTTCTCGTCAGCAACTTTCAGGAGATTGCAATGGAAACCCAGTTTGATCTGAAACATAAAGAGATTACCGACAAAATCCTGCACGCTTTTTTCAAGGTGGTCTATGCCGAGCTGGGTTATGGGTTCCTGGAAAAAGTGTATGAGAATGCGATGGCGATAAGCCTGCGTTCAATGGGGCTGAGTGTGAAAGTCCAAGAGCGAATTGTGGTGTATTTCCAAGGGCAGGTGGTTGGAGAATATATCGCCGATTTGGTGGTAGAAGATAAGGTGTTGGTGGAACTGAAGGCCGCTTCGAGGCTGCTTGCCGAACATGAAGCGCAATTGTTGAATTACCTGCGTGCCACCCCGTATGAAGTAGGATTGGTGCTGAATTTTGGGCCAAAGCCGGATTTTTCGCGTAAGGTCTTTGCAAATGAGCGAAAGTCGGTAACATGGAAAGATAATGGACGCGGATAAACGCATGGACGCGGATAAACGCCAAGAACGCGGAGAAAAACAAAAAATCCGCGTTGTCTGCTCTTGTCCGCGTCCATTTTGAGAAGGAATTCTAATGACTGACCGTCTCTCCCTCCCCGAACTCGAAACCTACCTGTGGGGCGCGGCCACCATCCTGCGCGGATTGGTGGACGCCGGGGATTACAAGCAGTTTATTTTCCCGCTCTTGTTCTACAAGCGGCTTTCGGATGTCTGGGATGCGGATTATGCCGAAGCCCTGGCCGAGACCGATGACCCAGACTATGCCGCCGATATGGCGAATGAACGCTTTGTCATCCCGGCCGGGGCGCACTGGAACCAGGTGCGCGAAACGGCCAGGGATGTCGGCAGCGCCATCCAGGCGGCCTTTCGCAGCATCGAAGCGGCCAACCCGGAGAAGTTCGACGGGATTTTCGGCGATGCGCCCTGGACGAACAAGGAGCGCCTGCCCGACCCACGCTCAAGAACCTGCTCGAGCATTTCTCGAAGCACACGCTTTCGCTGGCGAACGTGCCCGAAGATGAGCTGGGCAACGGTTACGAGTTCCTGATCAAGAAATTTGCCGATGACAGCGGCCACACCGCCCAGGAGTTTTACACCAACCGCACGGTGGTGCACCTGATGGTGCAAATGCTGGAACCCCAGCCAGGAGAGAAAATCTACGACCCGACCTGCGGCACGGGCGGTATGCTCATTTCTGCCCTGGATGAAGTCAAGCGCAAGGGCGGCGAGTATCGCACGCTGAAGCTCTACGGGCAGGAGCGCAACCACATGACCGCTTCCATCGCCCGCATGAACCTGGCCCTGCATGGCGTGGACGATTTTGCCATCGCCCGCGGGGATACACTCGAAAATCCCGTTTTTACGGAACATGACCGCCTGGCAACCTTTGACGTGGTGCTGGCCAACCCGCCCTATTCGATCAAGCAATGGAACCGCGAAGCCTGGCAAAGTGACCGCTGGGGACGCAACTTCCTCGGCACCCCGCCCCAGGGCCGCGCGGACTATGCCTTTTTCCAGCACATTTTGAAGTCCCTCACCCCTAACCCCTCTCCCGGCGGGCGAGGGGGAGGCCGTTGCGCGATTCTTTTCCCGTACGGGGTTTTGTTCCGCAAAGAAGAAGCCGACATGCGCCAAAAACTGGTGGACGCCGACCTGGTGGACTGCGTGCTCGGTCTCGGCCCCAACCTGTTCTACAACTCGCCGATGGAAGCCTGCATCGTGATTTGCCGCATGGACAAGCCCGCCGCGCGGCGCGGAAAAGTGCTGTTCATCAACGCCGTGGACGAAGTGACCCGCGAGCGCAGTATGAGCTACCTGAAACCGGAACACCAACAGCGCATCGCGGATACCTACCACGCCTTCGCGGATGTGGATGGCTTTGCAAAGGTGGCAACATTGGACGAAATTCGCGCCAACGAGGGGAATTTGAGTATTCCGTTGTATGTGCGCGGATGGGGTGTAAGCGAAGCCAAAGGCGAATATGCCACTGATGGGTTGACGGAAGCGGTGCGGGCGTGGGCAGAAAGTTCCAATCAATTGGATAAATCTATCAGTGGCTTATTGAAAATATTGGGCTGATACGTGCTACAATACATATTAGAATATGTAGAAAGGAGCCTGATATGCAACAAATTATTGGAGTAACCGAACTCCAGCGCAAATTTCGCTCGTTTTTTGATGGCGTGGTCAACAAACACACCCCGGTCATCTTAACACGCGGTTCGCGCCCGGAAGCCGTTTTGATTTCTTACGAAGACTATCTGCGCTTTCAGCAAATGCAGGAAAGCGAAGTGCTGGCGCGCTTTGACAGGGTCTGGAATCGTCTGGCGGAAGTCAATGCCGCCATCAGCGAAGAAGAACTGGCCGCCGATATTAAAGCGGCGCGGGATTAGCCCATGCGTGCTGTGATTGATACAGGGGTACTGGTCAGCGCGCTCATTCGCCGCCAGGGAACGACCGGCGATGTGCTGCGCGCCCTGCGCGATGGACGTTTCACCGCCATTTATTCCACCGACATCCTGGTGGAAATCATTGACGTACTCGGACGCCCCAATTTTCGCCAAAAATATCACATCGAACCGGATGACATTACCGTCATCATCAACCTGCTGCGCCTGCGCGGTGAAGTGGTCACGCCCCAACGCCAAATCATGGCGTGCCGCGACCCCAAAGATGACAAATTTCTCGAAGCCGCGCTGGCCGGTGAAGCGGACTGCATCGTTTCCGGTGACGCCGACTTGCTGACCATGACGCCCTTCGAGAATATCCCCATCCTGCGCCCGGCGGAGTTTTTGGCAAGACTATGACCTGTTGCAAACCTTGGAGAACCAGCATCCATGATTACATTTACCTTTGCAGGTGATGAAGCCGGTGATTTGAGTTTCAACTTTGAAAAAGGCGCGTCGCGTTATCTGGTGATTGTGGTGATTGCCACCCCTGAACCCGATAAATTGCGTGAATTCATCTCAAACCTGCGCAGGGAAAACCGCCTGTCACCCGCGCATGAGTTTGGATTTCACAACATCTCGTCGGCGCAATTTCGCCAGCGGATTTTTACCGCGCTACGTTCAGCCAATTTTGAAGCGTGGGCTTTAATTGCCGATAATACCGCCCTGCCGGAACCGCTCCGCCTGCTGGCTTCCGGCCTGGATTTGTACACGTTCTTTGTCTCGGAAGTGGTGGCGCATATTCCCCTTGAAAAACGCGCCGGGGCGACCCTGATTTTGGATGAGATGGGCAACCCGGAACAGACCCGCGAAGAACTCAAGCGTATGTTCAAAAAACGCCACATGTAGCATGGTTTCAACCGGATCTCCATGCGGCGCTCGAAGCAGGAAGCCCTGATTCAAATCGCAGATTTGGTGGCTGGCGCAATTTTACGGCGCGATTCGCGCAACCAGAGTGAATCCTATGAGATGATTTCCGGAAAAATCGTCGAACTGATTGAATATCATTAAAAATATAACCCGTCTCGCTATCCCGACCGTCACTTATAGACGGGGGCAGGCGGCCACAGTCGGCCACTTTTCGCGAGACGGGATGAGCCTTTCGGCTTTTACACTCTCATCATACTGATTTTTGCCTTCCAAGTCAACATTCCGCATTCATCATTCTACATTCTGCATTCCTATGACCCTCACCCGCTTCGCTGACGTCATCACCCTCCCCTTCACGCGCGCCGCACTGAGCCTGTCGAAGTGGACAGCCGACCCGCTCGCCGCAGGGATTGAGCGCTTCGTGGGTCTCGAGCACATCGAGCCAGCGAACCTGCACATTCGCAGTTGGGGTCTCGTGGCGGAGGGGACGACTTTCACGAACACCTTCCAGCGCGGGCAGGTGCTGTTCGGCAAGCGCCGCGCGTACCAGCGCAAGGTGGCTGTCGCTGAGTTTGACGGGGTCTGTTCGAGCGATATTTATGTCTTTGAGAGCAAAGACCCGACGGTGTTGTTGCCCGAATTGCTGCCATTTATCCTGCAATCGGAAGGTGTTTTATGAGTATGCGGTCAAGACTTTGGCGGGTTCGCTTTCGCCGCGCACCAATTGGACGCATCTTGCCAATTACGAATTCCCCCTCCCGCCCGTGGACGAACAGCGCCGCATCGCCGACCTGCTCTGGGCGGCGGATGATGTGATTGAGAACTGGAAAATTGCGCAAAATGCTGCCGAGAACACTTTGCATTCAACCGCAACAAGTTTGCTTCATCAAGATTTGCTAAAGCGATTGTATTTTGGCGAAGATATAGATTAGGAATTGATAATTATGATCCTAGATGAACAAGAGCAGCCTGTGGTGAATGTAAAAGAAGCCATAAGAAAAGCCGCTGATGAAATTTGGGAAAAGTTAGATTTTAGGGTTGCCGAACTTGATGAATTACCAATGAGCGATAACAGGATTTCATCACTTCCCACTGAGATAGGCAATCTTTCAAATCAGGTATTCAACATATTTTTGTTTGGTAATCACGACATCATGCTACCATTCTGCTCCGGTGCTTGGTTTGGTTGGACAAGGACTGCCAAAATCAAAGTCGTATTCCATTCAAATTCGGTTGTGAACACGCAAATCAAATTTCAAGTCCTGCAACTGGTACTGACAGCGATTGTGTTGCTGCTCGTTTCTCTGCTCACCCCTGCCAACTTCGCGCGATTCTTCCGCCTGGGAGATGTCAACGCTCACATCAGCCAGAGCGCCTGGCTGGGATTGTTTACCCTGCTGGAAATTGCTTTGGTGTACACCTTGCAGGGCAGGAGGGGAGCTGCCGTTGGGAGCGATCTTATTCGATAGCAGGAAATCCAATATTCTTTCCTGCTTGCCCTGTGGTGGTTGGTGTTTGTGGCGAAAACTTCTTTTCCCACACTTTGCCAGGGTGCTGTTTTGTTCCTGTATAATAATCCCACCAATCGAACATGTATATTAACCTGTATTGCTCTGACCTGGTGGCCGGTTACCGGCAGATCACGATTTACCGTCGTGTGCTGCTCGGGAAATGGCGCTTTGCCTTGTTGGGCGCGCATGCCCGGCATTGTGAGCAATTTGCCCTCCAGCTAACACGGCATCAGGCCTGGCAAGGGAAGATCAGGCATTCCCTGCCCTGGCTGGTTCCTGGCCTGACGATTCTTTGCCTGGGCGGGACCTGGCTGGTTTCCATGGATCAACCAGCGCCCGGTGTTATTCTGATCAGCCTGGCTGTTTTGGCCGGGCTGGCGGGCATGCTTGTGCTGGGGAGTTATTTTATATCGCCCCGGCGGCCAGAGTCGCCTCTGGCACAGCATACAGCACAACGGCAGGTTTCCCCGCTCAAGCAAACTTTGTTTCCCGATCTGCTGCCGGCATGGCAGAAAAAACTTTCGGTCAGCCTGCCCAGTCCGGCCCAGGTGGAGGCCGAAGCGCAGACCACCCAGAAATGGGGTCTGATCGGAGAATTTGACTTGATCCGCCGGCTTGAAAAGCTGGCAACCGCCGATACATTTCTGCTGCACAGCCTGATGCCCAAGAGCCACGATGATATGGATGTGGTTGTCATCGGCCCGAAGGGAATCTGGTATTTTGAAGTGAAATACATCAATGCCCATTTTGACTGGCGTGACGGAGTTTGGACGATCACGAAGACGGATCGGCAGACAGGAAAAACCAGGCCAGAGGAAATGAACGAGGCGATCGATCAACAGTGGCTGCGAATGCGAGATGAAGCGCTGCGCAATCTGAATGTCAATCTGAGCGATCTGTTGGTGCACTATCCAGCCCTGGGCCGGATTCAGGGCGGGATTGTTCTTGCACACCCCCGGGCTACCTACCAGCTCCAAAAATTTCCGCCCTTCCAATTGGGTACGCACGATGACTGGCTTGCCGATTATGCCGAGGCTCCCCGGCTGCCGGAAATGACCCTGGAAGTGGTTTTTCAGATCATGGAGACTATGCTTCGAAAGCATCAGTCCTTGAACCCGTCAGTTTCGGTTTTCTCAATGAACCGTCATGCCGCCAGTCTGATACAGGCTGCCGAACGGCAGATCCAGGCCTGGATCGCAGCCGTTCCTCGCTCCTGATTCCCCGCCTCTTCCAGCATCCCCAATCGCCTTTTTAACCTAAATATCCATCTTTTGGCAGCCTGCGCAGATTCCCATTTTATCCGGCGTAGAAAGGCATTTTGGCCAGGGCGGAAAAAATGCCATGAAGATGACCTGATTGATGAAAACGGGTCTTTTTTGGACTGTTTCAGGGGAAGTAGTGAAACGTGAATAGAAACGTCAGGTGAAACTATGGTGAAACGTAGTTGGAAACGTGCATGTGTGCAGATGCCGCTGTTTTTGCGGAACTGCAACAGCCCTGATCACCTAAAAGTACTGGATGAGCCGAGGTGACAGGGTAGGAATTTGAAGATGATGAGCGGGTGCTCAGGCGGGGATTTGTTTCAGTTCGAGGCTGAACAGGCCATTTTCGTAGGCTATCACGGCTTTGAGCAGCAGGAAGGTCAGGGTGTCTGAAATGGGCAGGTAGGTTTCATCGGCCAGATCTTTGAGGCGCAGGCGAGTCGTGCTGAGACGGAGGCCGACATCCTTGATCTTTCCGCCGTATTCGCCGGGCAGCACTTTCTCTTTGCGCTTTTGTTTTCCGCGTTCGAAATCTGGAGCCAGTTTGTTTTGGGGTGGGTTCCAGTTGCTTTGTTCGGCTTTCCAGGCCAGCAGGAATTTGCGCCCTTGTGGGTTGGGACGGGTGCTCAGTTGAAATTCAGGATTGCCCTGATAGTGTTGATAGAGGGCGTAATCTACCAATTGAATGGCAACATGGCTGACATTGGAGATGTTGTTCAAGGTGGCAATCGCGCAGATTTTTCCATAAAGGTTTTCGGGCAGCCGATAGCGGCGCACAGCATTTTCAGGCAATTGTTCCCAACTTCGTTTTTGTGCCGGGCGCTTCTTGGGTTGCGCCACAGGGATCAACTCGTGCGGGGCGAGAGGCGAAGTGGGTCTGCGGTTCCAATCCATGCCTAGCTCCTTGAGAGTTTCATCAGCTGATCCACCAGGGCGCGGTAGTCATCGGCGACTGGGCCAGGGGCGGCTTTTTGCCAGATGGTGAGTCCATCGGCAATGCAGTCACGCAGGATGGTGGCGCGACGGATGGGGGTGAAAAGGGTCTCGGGATAGTTCTTTTCCAGGTAGCTGTAAGCCTTGCGGCTTTCGTTTGTGACATGGTCATACATGGTGGGCAGGATGCCGGCCAGCTTGCCCTGCCAACCCTGTTTGCTCAATGCGGTGAGCATATCCAGGGTTTTTCCCAGGCTGTCCACGGCCAGGTAGTCAGTGGCAACCGGGATGACGATCAGGTTGGCGGCCCAGACGGCGCGTTCCTGGATGCCGCCGACCGAGGGAGCGGTATCGAATAGGATGTAATCGAACTGGTTTTCCAGCGGCTTGAGCGCCTGGCGGATGGTGTCGAAGGGGCGGTTTTCGGCGGCGAGCACAATCTGGGCCGTGGCAGTTGAGCGGTCGCCAGTGATCATCGCAAGATTGGGGCGCCCGGTTTCGTTGATACAGTCTGCCGGTGCGGAGCCTGAAATGAGAAGTTTGAAAACGCCGGGTTGCGGCGGGATGTTCAGCGCGACGGCGCACTGTCCCTGTGGATCAAAATCCACCACCAGGGTGCGTTTTCCGCGCCGGGCCAGTTCGTCTGCGACGGTGATGGTGGAGGTGGTTTTACCCACGCCACCTTTCTGGTTGACAAAGCAGATTTTGGGGCATTTCATCAGATTGATTTCCCTTTCCAGGCCAGGAGGTGCGACGGGTGCAAATTCTGAACGGGGTGAATTTCAAGTATACTAATCTTACCAAAAAAGTTGCCCACTTGTTTTCCAATTATTTGAATTCATCAATTGATGGGCCAGCCGATTGCAAAGGTAGAATTATTCAGGTATTGCCAAAACCCGAAATCCCGGAGAAAATAAATCGTTCGTAAGCTCGCTGAAAACCGATATTTCGGGCTTTATTTTTCGGGTACAGGTGATGAAATGCGTTCAGTCTGCTGGTCTGGTCAAATTTTTGGTTATCACCGAAGGAGCTTCGCGCTCTAACGTCTTGCATGATTTGCGCGGATACATATGCTTTTCTCTCCTGCTACCGTGGGTTACATGCCGGTCTTCTTACTGCAAGCCATTGGTCTTGGGTATTTGTTATCACTCAAAGAAAAAACCAGGCCGACCTGGCTTTTTATCGCTTTTCATGGGTGTATGACGATCTTCACTCTGACGCGTGGTGTGGCCAGCACGCTTTATTCGATCTCAAGCTTTTATCTGGATTGGTGGGGTGGTACGGGCAGTGCGGCCCTGGCATTTTCGGTCTGGTTGCAATTTGCTTACATTTTCCCACGCCCGCGCTACCCTCGCGAAGCGCGCCTGGCGCTGATTTTATCGACCGCCTTCACCCTGTCTTTATTTGCCTGGATGGCCTGGATCACATTCTCCAATCCGCCCCATTTGCTGGACCCGCTGACATCTGCCGGTCTGCCGCCGAACGGTAACCTGGCGACGTTTTCCGCTGTAGAATTTCTGTATCGCTTTGTCGAGGTGAAGGACTCTGGTTGGACCTCCCACAATGTGTTCAATTATTGGGTCATTCTGGTGAATATCTGGGTGCTGATTCTGTGGGTGCGGAAGACCGTGGATGCTTCCAGGCCAGAGAATACCCGGGCCAACTGGCATTCCATGCTGCAAGCATTTCTCGCACCGGGCACGGAAGAGGCGAGCATTTCCCGTGGGTGGGCTGTGCTTACATTCATGGCGCTTTTGCCTACGGCGGCTTCTTTTTTGGAGCCGGCTGCGGCTCTCCCGCAAGGGTCATTTACCGTCCTCTTTTTGATGATTCTGTTTGCACTGCTTGTTACCTACTTGAACAACGCGCCCGAGGAGACCACTTTCCTGGCGCGCATGCTGGGAGTTTCGTTGCTGACGATTTTGCTGATCATGGGGCTGGTCGGCAGCATGGCAATTCAAAAACGCGATGAAATATTTCATCAAATACGCCTTGCGGAACTGGCCTTTCTGCGTTCGGCGATCAAGTACGGTCACCCGGAGTCTGTGTATAACGGCCAAATCTTATATGTTGCAGCCCGCGAACCAGAAGGGTTATTTGCGGATCATTACGAACTGCTCTTTTCCCGCTCACATTATTTTACAGCGGCTACTTTAGCCGCATGGGATGACCGGTTGAGGCAGGGCCTGGAATCGGGAGATTTACGTTTTCAAGCTGCCGCGGCGCGTGAATTCCCCTGGCTGGGCTTTGGCGGAGTCGCCGATTTGATGGGAAACCCCGCCAGGCTGCGATCCATCTCATTGCCAGAGAATACCATCATGTATCGTGGCGTCTCATTTCCGCCGGAGGCCCAGGCCATTCGCTACAGTTTTCTGCTGGCTGGGAAACGCTACGAAGTCGGCTATGATTACACAGCTTACCGCCAGTCTTTGCATACTGCGGTCACTCCGTGGGTGATCGCCATGGCCATTATCTCGTTATTCCTGATGATCATCTATGGTCTGTACTTTCAGTTTGGTCTGCTTAATCATTTGCAGCATCTGCTCGAAAACATCACCCGGGTAGATCAGGGCGATCTCTCGGTCAGAGTGCAGAAGATCTCACAGGATGAAATTGGCCAACTGGCGCAGGCCTTCAACCGCATGGTGGAATCGTTATCAGTTTCCCAGGGACATCTCGAATCTCTGGGCCGCGCGCTCGAAAAGCAAGTGGATGAACGTACCCGTGACCTGTCTACCCTGTATGAACTGACCGCGCTCGTCAACCAAAATCGCGTGACCGATGACTTGCTGCAGGTTGCGCTGGAACGGATTGTGACCAGCATACAGGCAGAAGCGGGGTTGATCTGGCTTCTCGGTCTACCGGATGAACAAACGCATCTGAGCGCTTTGTACAAGATCCCCGCGCAGCGGGCGGTTCAGATGCCCAATTCTCCGCTCTGGCAAAGCCTGCGCGCCCGGAAAGAGCCCCTCTTGATTCACAACATTGCCGGCAGCCTGACTGCGAATGAAATTCAAATCTCGGGGCAAGGTCTGCTCGAATCGTGGCCTTATGCCACCCTGGTCAGCATCCCGATTCTGATTGACCAGGAACATTTAGGGTTGCTGATTCTTTTTGGGGTCACGCCGCATTTCTTCAGCGTTGATGACGTGGAATTGCTGGAGGCGGCAGCCCGCCAGTTGAGCCTGGCCATAAAAAATATTCATTTGCGCGAGCAGGTAGCGCTTAGCGCCGCCCAGGAAGAGCGTCAGCGCCTGGCGCGCGACCTGCACGATTCAGTCACGCAATTGCTGTATTCCCAGGTTCTGTTTTCCGAAGCGGCCGCAAAATCGATACGCTCCGGGCAGGATGAAAAGACTCAACATTACCTGTTGCGCCTGGGAGATTCGGCCCGCAATGCCCTGCGCGAAATGCGTCTGTTGCTCTACCGCTTGCTGCCCTATGATCTGTCGCAATTGGGATTGGCCGGATCGCTCCAGCGTCGCCTGGAATTGGTTGAGCAACGCGCCGGGATGCAAACCCACTTCTCTTGTAATCTACTCTGGCCTTTGTTGCCCAATTTTGAGCAGACGCTCTACTCCATCGCTGAAGAAGCGTTGAATAACGTGATCAAGCATGCCGCCGCGAATTCCGTTTGGGTCGATATCATCCAGCGGGATGAAGCTGTCGAGTTGCGGGTGACTGACGATGGGAGTGGATTCGATCCGAATAGTGTATCGGCGGGGTTGGGGCTGCGCAATATGCGTGAGCGGACTGCGCTGCTGGGTGGTAGTTTTACCATCGAAACTCTATCTGTTGGCGGAACGCTGTTGACGGTGCGCTTACCCAGACCTTTCCAGCCTCCGCTCAATCCGGGGTCCGAGGAGAATATTCATGGAGACTAAAATCAAGGTTTTGATTGTGGATGATCATCCGCTGGTGCGGGAGGGTTTGCGCGCCGTCCTGAGCGCAGAAGATGATCTGGATGTGGTCGGTGAAGCTGAAAATGGTTCCAGTGCCATTCGGCAGTGTGCCAGCCTGCAGCCGGATATCATCCTGATGGATTTGTTGATGCCCGAGATGAACGGCGGCGAGGCGACGCGCGTTATCCTGATGGCGACACCGGAACAAAAAATCATCATCCTGACCAGTGTGGATGATATTGACATTCTGCGGGCTGCGATTAAAGCCGGGGCGCTGGGGTATGTTTCCAAGAATGCGCCACCCTCCGAGTTGATTGAAGCCATTCATGCTGTGCATGGCGGCAGTATTGTCCTGCCCTCTCAAATTGCCAGGACGCTGTTGCATGATGCGCCTGCGCTGTCGTCTCAAGTTGTTCCGGTTGATGCGATTACCGCTCGTGAACAGGAAGTGCTGGAATTGATCTGCAAGGGGTTGAGTAATGCTGAGGTTGCTCGTGAATTGTTGATTAGCCCGCGCACGGTTAGCGTGCACGTCAGCCGGATGCTGGATAAGTTGAGGCTGGATAATCGAACGCAGCTCGTGCTGCATGCGATCAATACTGAATTTTTCCACGGGAGACAATCGAACAGCGAAAAATAAATTAGAAAAATATGGAATGGGGGATAGCTTTGGGCATTTTAGAGTAAGGGAAACCTTACTTTTTTGTTGCCCGGAGTAAGAAATGTCATACAAAAAAATAAGTCTTTTTCTGATGACAGCGGAATTCAGTTGTGACAAACTAGGATCGTAACGAATTCCATTTTTCTGGGAACCCTGTGAGCGCAGAAAAGACACCCACTTGCTTGAATTTGGTAAACGAGGCTGGCACCAGCCTGTTTTGGCGTTTAACCAAAGCCCTGGCGATGGGGGTGGTTGTTTTTATGCTCTTCGGGCCACTGGCCGGGATTGCACAGGCGGATGATGGCCAGCCGGTGTCGCCGGATCCTGTGCCGGTTGTAGTCGAAAGTGAAAATCCAAGCGCTGACGCGCCTGCAGACGCAGCGGTTGAATTTTCGGATGCGCTAGTCCTCGCTGAGCCTGAGCCTTATGCTGTGCTCGATGAACCTGTGGCAGAGCCAGTCAGCGGGCAGGATCCTTATTTCACCCGAAACAATAGCGAAACACTACTTTCTTACACCGAGATGGATTGTGCTCCAACCACAGCGGGTGACCAGTCCTGTGTTACCGGGTCGAACCCGCTCCAGGCTGCGCTGGATGAAATCAAGACCAACGGCGCTCCCGACGATGGAAAACTCTACGTGGAAGCTGGAATCTACAGTTGGAACATTTCGATTGCGAATTTTCAAGTCGACTTAGAAATCATCGGCGGCTGTGACCTGTCGAAGAGTTGTCTCGGGACGAGCACCTTGAGCGGCCCGATCAGCATCCAGGACACGTCCTACCTCATCACCTTCAGCAATTTTTCTTTTACCGACGTCATCACCCTGAACAACGCCGCTGATGTGCGCCTGAATGGCACGAGTGGGGCGGACAACATCCAGGTCAACCTGGAAGGCACCGGCGCGAACGGGTTGCAGGTCGATGGCCTGGCCGGGGCGGATACACTCACGGTGACCGGCTCGAGCGCGGCTGACAATCTCACCCTGGCCGTGACGGATGTGGAGACGGTCAGTGTCGATACCGGCGGTGGGGATGACCAGGTTTCAATCTCGAGCGTTAACAGCAGTGATGGAACGAGTTTTTCGGTGGATACCGGCGCGGGGAATGATACGCTGAGTGTTAATGGGTCCGCCGCCGCGGATACGTTCACTGTCACGGATTCACTGATCAATCTGAAAAATACAACCACGTCGACGATTGCTTACAACAACGTTGAGACCCTGCAGTTGAACGGTCTGGGCGAGGCTGACAGCTTTGACGTGGCCACGACAGGATCGGTTTCAGTGCAGGTGGACGGCGGCGATGGGGTCGATAGCCTCAGTATTAATCCGACAGTGGCCGCCGTGCAAAATATTGAATTTTACAGCCTGGCAGATTTTTTCCAGGTTGGCGCTTCTCTGGCCGGATCATTCAGTGTCACAACACTTATGAACCAGGCGATCACGCTTTGGAACACAGCTACCAATGAATTTGAAGATGTTTGGGCTGATATTCTGACCATCGCCGGGAGCGGTTTGAACGCTTTCCTGGGATTTTCCGGCATAGGTTGGAACCTGACCGGAGTGCAGTTTGCCCTGGCCATTATTTCAGATGTCACCAATGCTGCCCGGCAGTGGATCTCCCTGCAGGCTTCGGCAACCGGTGCGGCTTTTGTAGGTGTGGCCGGCCTGACCCTTTCGCTGGCGGACATGGCGGTTGCCGTCAACCTAAAGGCGGAAGACGGGACACTGGTGGATTATAAGAAAAAGAATTTGGTTGTGACGACCGGCGGCGATCCAGTCACTCTGGATATGGATGGCAGCGCCGGTGAAATGTTGCATGCCAGTGGTAGCGCGGAAGTGAACTTGTTTGGACTGGTGACGCTGAGTGGCAGCCTGGGAGTTGAGAAGAAGACCGGTCAGACGCTGTATGTCTCGAGTGATAAAGCAGCCAATGAAGAAGTGAGCGGCGTGAATTTGCTGGCGATCGGGCTGGCGAATGTCAGCGCCTTTGTGG
>CAIQVH010000024.1 GCA_903875215.1 uncultured Anaerolineae bacterium | reverse complement strand
GTTTAAGTACCAGGGCGAAATCGGCCAGGGCGGCGGATAAAAGTTGCGGGGTGAGCAGGTGCGGCAGGGAATTCCCGAGGCAGAACAGCGCCTCGAAGGAGGCCGCGCCAAAAGCGGCGGCCAGTTCCCCAAATCCAGCCAGTTTGAAAGGGACTTCAAGCCCGGCAGCCTGCGCATTTTCGCGCGCGCGGGCAATCATCCCGGCGCTGAAATCGGCCCCGGCAGCCTGGAACCCGGCCTGGGCCAGGGCGAGGGCGTGCCTGCCGGTGCCGCAAGCCGCGTCGAGCACATTTTTCGCGCCAATCTCGCGCAACTGGCGTTCGAGGAAGGGCATTTCGAGCGCCAGGCGGCCCGGCCAACTGACAAAACGGTCGTAATCGGAACTGAATGTGTCGTAGAACATGCTCAAATCATACTCCATTAAATGATGTCATTGCGAAGCGGCATTTTTCGCCGCTGTGGCAATCCCCGCCGAATTGGAGATTGCCACAGGTCTGGCGACCCTCACAATGACATCTCAACCAGAAAACGGCACTAATAAATATCGTTCACGGTGTTGTAGACATTGAACTTGCCGGTGGGGGTAATCAAGTCCTTGATGCGGGCTTTCTCCTCCAGCGTGGCATCGTCGTAAACAACGATTTCGCCGGTTTCGCCCGGTTTGGCGGCGTCGCCCCACAGGCTGACCCAGACTTCCGTGCCAGCCTGGTTGTATTCAAAGTGGACGGCGCGCCCATATGTTCCGACTTCCCAGCACTTGTGAATCTTCGACGGATCGACTTTGGCGATGACGCAGATGGTGCGCGCCAGGGCCGGATCGGAGTTGAGGGTCATATCCACCCAAACCCACTGGCTCTTGGGATGGGTCTTGATGAACAGGCTGCCGGAGCCGGGCAGTTCAGTCGTGCGGACAGCCTTCCAGGCTTCAGCAGCGTGGCCTTCGGGGTCAGTCCCGACCGACATAACGGAAGCCTCGCCCAGGTGAGGGGTGCTCCAGACCGGGCCAAACTCGGGGTCAATCCAGTTTGCGCCGCGTCCGGGGTGCGGCACCGCGCCTACGTCCGCAATTCCGGCCAGGCCACCGGTTTTCAAATCGACCACCGCGATTTTGTTGGACTGGTTGGCCGCCACCAGGAAGTAACGGTGCGAGGCGTCCAGGCCGCCATCGTGCAGGAACAGGGCTGCATTAATCATCTTGATGGTCGGATTAATCGGGTCGAGGTAGTTCACAATCCAAATCTGGCCGGTTTCCTTGACATTCACTACCCATTCCGGGGCATAGTGCGAAGCCAAAATGCTCGCCACGCGCGGCTCGGGGTGGAATTCGCCGGTGTCGAAGGTGTAACTACGGCTCGAGACAACCTTCATCGGTTCGAGCGTCTGCCCGTCGAGGATGGCGAAGTGCGGCGGCCAGTAGCAGCCGGTAATCGCGTACTTATCGCGGAAATCGCCTTCGGGGCCTTCGTACTTGCTCACTTCCACCGAGCGGGCGTCGTAACAGGTCTGCACCCGCGCCACCACTTCGGGTTTTTCCATCCACAGGTCAATCAGCGCCAGGCGGCCATCGCGCCCAATCACGTAGGCGTAACGCCCGCTGGCCGACATGCGCGTGATATGCACCGCGTAGCCGCTATCGACCGTGCTGACAATCTCATAGGTGTCGCCGTCAATAATCGCCACCTGCCCGGCATCGCGCAGGGTGACAATGAAGTAATTTTCGATGTTGCGCTGGGTCTGCGGACTGGTCGGGCGCTCGGCCACCGGCTTAATCAACTGCCACGAGGCCTGCATCTGCGCCAGCGAAAGTTCGGGCGGGGCAGGCGGCTCGTTTTGCAGGAACTTCGCCATGATTTCAGTTTGCGCCTGCGTCAAAATCTCCTGCTTGCCCCAGTCGGGCATGCCGCGCGTGGTGCCGTTGAAAATAATCGCCGCCAGGCCGAGCGTGCCTTTGGGCAGGGTCTTATCGGGGGTCAGGGCCGGACCGGTGGCGCCTTTTCTTAAGGTTCCGTGACAACCCGCGCAACGCTCGAAAAAGGTTTGCCTTGCCCAGGCAAATTCCTCGTCGGTCAGCGTGGGCGCTTCACCCAGGGGCGCGGCGGAGGCGGACTCACCGGCGCTGGCTTCCAATACCGGGGCAGTGACCCCGCCCGGCAGGGCCGCCAGGAATTGAACCACCTGCTTGAATTCATCCGCGCTCAGGGCCTGGGCCAGCGAAGCGGGCATGGTGCCCTTGGGACAAGGCCCGGTCGGGCAGACCGGCGCGATAAAGGCCTCCGGCGACTGAATCGATTCGGTCAGGTACTCCTCGACGGTTTTCGCCATGCCGGTATATTCCCCGCTTTCGAGGCGCGCCGCCACCACCTGGCCAATTTCACTCAAATCCGGGCCAATCGTCCCCACCGCGCCGGGCACACCGGGGATGGTATGGCAGGCGGTGCAGCCACCTTTCTGGAAGGCCTGCACGGCCAGTTCATTGACGTACAATCCGGCGGGCTTTTCGGCGGCGGGGGCTTCGGCGGCCATCGCCTCGGTCGCCGCGCCAACCAGCAGCAGGCCCTTCATCCCCAGTTTTTCGTGGGACGAATCGTAATATTCGATGGCGGCATCGTTCTCCGGCACAGTGAACGTGATGGAGGTGGTCTCACCTCGTTTGTCGATGGCATCTGACTGCACTTCGCGGCCACCGGGCAGGGCAAAGACGATGTCGTGGGTTCCCTCGCCGCCATTAACCAGCATCACGGTAATCCGCTCGCCAGGTTTGGCGTGCAGGGCCGGGTTGACCAGCCCATTGATTTCGCCATCCACGCCCAGGTAAACGAACTTGCCATCACGCATGGCGGCGGTCAGGATGTATTCGGTGTTGACCACCTCGCTGGCTCCGTTACAGGCTGCCAGCAGTCCGGCAATGATCAGGAAAAGTAATCCGACCTTGATGAGGCTTATTCCCTTCATTGTTTATTCTCCTCGTTCGGGTGATAGTTGGATTGCATCGCTCAATTGCGCGAGCAAAAACTCCGTAGACAGCTTGTAAGAAGCAGCGACTTCATCCAGTGAGCAAAAACGTTCCAGGGCGCAACCCACGCAATCCGTTTTCAAGGCCAGGAAAACGGAAATAGTCTCCGGGTAGGTTTTCATCACCTGGTCAGCCGTCCAATTGGCGTCAAGCATCAGTTCCATGCTGACAGTGTAGTAAAAAAGAAAAGCGCCTTCTTTGCGCAAGCGCAAAGAAGGCGTATGAATTTTCAGATGTTCGTCCGAAGTGCTGCTATTTCTCGTCCAACCCCTCGGCCAATCTCATCACTGCATGGGGATTGGTCAACATCACCCGCTCACGACCAGTGGCAATCAGCTTTTGCTTTTCCCAGGCACTCAGTACCCGGCTGACAGTGAAGAGTGTTGTCCCGGCCATCTCGGCCAGGTCCTGACGTGAGAAGGAAAGTTCGATCAAAACACCTTCTTCAACCCGTTTGCCGGTTTGTCCAGCCAGTCGCAACAAAACCCGGGCAATACGCTGCTCCACTTTTTCCGTGGCCATCTCACGATAGCGGTTCTGCATCTCTGAAATATAACCGGTCATCAGTTTCATCAGGCCAAAAGACAGGTGCGGGTGTTCTTCCAGTAGTTTACGAAACTCAGCGCTGCAAATGGCAATCGCCGAACTATCCTCCAATGCCTGGGCGCAGGCCGGGTAGGTAGCCTGCGGGTCGACTGCGCCAACCGCACCGAATAACTGCTTTGGGTTCAGCGTCCGCAGATTGACCTGTTGACCATCCGGCGCAATCTGACATAGTTTGGCGCGTCCTGTCAACATGATGTAAAGATACTCTGCCGGGTCGCCTTGCATGAAAAAGAAAGCGCCATCCTCTATCGAGCGCTGGATACCCATTCGAGCGATCAGTTGCACTTCTTCATCGCTGGCAGCTTTTAGCACAGCCACGTGGCGAATGGTGGATTCAAAAAGGGCTTGATTACTCATGCCCTTAACTATACTGCAACTTCTCTAAATCGAACCTTTTATGTTGGGAAACTTGGGAGGATAAATCCGCTGCCAGTTTCCCAAAGCGAAGGCGGCAAAGCCGAGCGTTTGCAGTGCGCGAGCCAGCAAGCCGAGCCAGGGAATGCCCGCCAACGGAGAGAGTACCAAAACAAGAATTCCCAGGTTAACCAGGATGAAAGCGGCCCAACTCCAGCGCTCGTCGCCGCGAGGGGTGCTGCTTCCCAATCTGGGCAAAATCCAGAAGGCAACGCCCAGCGCCAGTTGGGTCATCCAGCCCAGGAACATCAACTCGATATGGGCAGGGAGCAAAGCCCAGACCAACGGGGCGAACAGGATGCCCTTATTGGCCAGGATCAATGCGCCGAAGGTGAACCCCAGGAACAGGTAAACCAGCGAGGCGCGGATGAAAAAGCGGCTGAGCCTGGGCATCTATTTGCCCCTCACGCGCGTCCAGACATTAGCGATGAAGCCAACCCCGGCCAGCCATTGCAGAACGGCGGCCAGCACCAGCATCCAGCCGCCAAAAGTGGATGGAGAGATACCCTGCAACGGCTCAAAAATGACCCGCAGCAACAGGCCGAGGTTCAGGCAGGCAAAAATACTCCAGCCGAGCCATTCCGGGCCACGCGGGTGCTCCTTGCTGTAAACCGGGAACATCCAGATGGCGATGCCAAAAATCAACTGGGTCAGCCAACCGAAGGTCAGCAGGTGCAGGTAAATCGGGAACAGCCCAGTTATGGCCGCACCGGGAATCTGCGGCCAGATTCCTGCCACAAGGCCAAGGATGAGGGCGATCAGAGATGCTTTTACAAAACTACGGGTAAGGGTGGGCATATGGTCTCTCGTTATTGTTGAAATAAAACCTGCCAGCAGTTTGAATTGCCCGCCAGCAGTTCGAGGCCCTGCGGTTCAGGTGGATTGCAGGGTTGGGCCAGGAATTGGCGGGCGAGCGTCAGGGCGGCGGGCGAAAAATAAGCGGTTACTTCGCAGTGCATTGCCCCAGGCTCCTGACGGGTAAAGACAGCCATTTCGGCGGGCTGTCCCTGCGCTTCGAACAATGACGCAAACGCCCGCTCAATTTCGGCCAGGTCAATCGAAGCGGCGACCGCATCGCCCAGGGGTTTGGAATGCCAGGTGTTCATTGCGCTTTGCGTCCTTTCCAGATTGAAAAAACTGTTATTGCCAGAAAGAGCAGGATGGCGATTTCGTTGAGCAGGCCACCCCATTTGCGCAGCTCGTAAAGGTTGGCAAAGTTGCCAGCCAGGCGCAGGGCAAGCGAAATGTGCAGCAGACCAAGATGCCTGTAAAAGGCAGGCTGGAAGTGGATTTGCGCTCCCAGGATGGCCGGGAAAATAATTGGGGCGTGCCCGAAAATCATAGCAATGACAAACCCAACGAAAACGGCGTGAAGCGCGGCATCATAGAGCGGCCCGGCGTAGAGCGCGCCCCAATACAAAAACGTGGCCCCCGAAATCGCCAGCCAGATGTATCCGCCGAAGAGGCAGGCGGCGATGTAGCGAGTAAGCGGATTGGGGTGGCGCAGGTTGTGGCGGGCGAGATCGAAGCGCAAGAACCAGAATGAAAGTCCCAGCAGGGCGAAGCCGCCCAGGCGTGAGCCGAGATTCAGCTCAAAGGTGGCAAGCACGGCCCCGGCCAGGAGTGCGGCAGCGAAAAAGCTGAAGAGACGAATCTGGTTGGGCGTGGGACGCAGCACCCGGCTGAGTTCGAGCCGCTCGCCGCCAATCGTCAGCGTCAGAAACGCTATCCACCAGAAAACAATCTGGAAGATGGGCCAGCCTAACATCCACAAAATGTTACCGATTACCCAGGCCAGCGCGCCAAAGGCCATAACCAATGTATGGATATGCGGTTCGCGCCGCACCATGACAGCCAGGATAGCAAGTGTTCCCAGGCTGCCGAGGGTGAGCAAAACTGCCCCGAGTGTGGGCGCAATTAACAGGGAGATCCAGCCCGCCCCGGCAATCGCTGGCACGCCAAACATCCATTTTTGACGGATGGCAACGGCCCGTTCAAGCGGTATCAGGACACCGAGAAACCCGGAAACCATGAGCGGGCCGTGCGCTATTGCCAGGTTGTCGAATGTGGGCAGGTTCCAGCCCAGGCGCAGGAGGCCAGCCCAAAGCGCAAAAAGCAACGCCAGGATGGCAAGCGCGATGAATGGGAGAAAGCGAATCTGGAGTTTCATGCATTGATTGTAGCAAGAATGGACAGTTTCTCTTTGCGCTGGCGCAAAAATAAGCCAAAACAGCGGAGTCTTGATGCACTCCGCTGTTTTATCGGGATTGGAGCAGGTCTGTGGGGCTGTTATACCGTGCAGGTCTGTTCAATGTTGAGGTAAGGTTGTGTCACTGTAGATTGGTAATAACTGCCAAATGCGCACGCCTGACATAAAACGCGCCCACCAACTAGGATTTCGCGTTCATTGATGATTTCCTCACCACAAGCTTCGCAGTTAGCGCGCACACCGGCCCGACTAATGACTTCTGCTACAGTTTTTTTTAGTTGAACTGACTGGATAGTCAACAATTCGATATCAGGCATAACCTGGTAGGCCTGCAATTGAGCAAAATAATGGCGCGCTTCGCCTGGGACATAATCGTAGGCGTGTTGGCGCACATCCAGGCGCGGGGCGAGGCGCACAGCCTGCCCGGTTTGGGTGTCTACAAAAGTGGCAGCGATTTTTCCATAATCTTCAACACGCAGGGTGCGGTGCCCAACGGTGCAACCGGTGGCGGCTTCGATTCCATCGGCAAAGCAGCCATCGGTTTCGAGTATGGCTAGCAGGCGTTTGTCCTGGCGGGGAATTTCCAACCCAAGCGCGGCTGCGCCAGTCAGCCCAATTCGCGCGCCAAGTACTTGGCGGGGACACAGGTGGCTGTGCCGGGAGGCGGATGCGGTAAGAATCTCGCTCAGGGTATTCATGAGGCTGCTTCAGTGGGTGTGTCGTTGAAATCCAAACGATTTTCGAGGGCGGGCGAGGCTTTTTGGAGCAGGCTCATCACAGTCAGGTGCAACCAGGCAAAGCTGAGGGCAGTGAGCAGGAACATCAGGAAGAAGGTGGACTGGGGGATGAGAGTCCACTCGTAGAAGCTGGCGAAGAGCGGCGGCAGGAAGAATCCGCCCAGCGCGCCCAACATCCCGACCAGGCCTCCGACCGCGCCAACATCGTGGGGAAAGTATTCGGGGATGTATTTGTAGACGGCGGCTTTGCCGACGCCCATGCAGATGCCCACGATGAAGATCAGGATGGTGAACCAGGTAGCGTTCATCGCAAAAGAGAAGGCCTCGCGCTGGCCGCTTGGCTCCACGCTGGCGGGAACGTTCAAGATGATTTTTCCGCCAGGCAAGGAGAGAAGCAAGGTGGCTGCCAGCATAATGCCAAAAACCCAGTACATCATGCGCCGCGCGCCGAATTTATCGGAGAAGTAGCCGCCAACAGGCCGCAGCAGGCTGGCCGGGAAGATAAATAGGGCAGTCAGCAGGGCGGCATGGCTCAACTCCATGCCATACACATCTACATAGTATTTTGGCAGCCAGACGGACAGGGCCACATACGCGCCAAACACCACCACGTAATACAGACTAAAGCGCCAGACGCGCACGTGTTTGAGGGGCTTGAGCATGTCGAGCATAGGCCGGTCTGCGCCGGGGGTGATGTCTTTGGCGGGGGTGAAGAACCAGGCAGCAGCAGCCATGAGGATGAGCAGGAGGCAGTACAGGAAGGGGACGAAACGCCAGCCGCCGGGAATCCAGCCGCCTGCCAGGCCAGCGGCAGGGACGAGGGCAATCAGGCCGGGACCGATCAGCTTGGTGACGGAAGCGCCCACATTGCCTGCGCCGAAAACGCCCAGGGCGAAGCCCTTTTGCTCACGCGGGAACCAGGCTGAATTCCAAGAGACGCCCACCGAAAAGGCGTTGCCCGCCAGCCCAACGAAAAAGGCCCAGACTATCAACTCCTCGTAGGTGGCCGCGCGGCTGACCATATAGCAGGGGAAGATGGCGGCCACAACCAGGAGGGTGAAGACTTTGCGCCCACCATAACGGTCTGCCAGAATACCGAGCAGCAGCCGCCAGAAGGAACCGTTCAGGATGGCAACGGCGGAAAGCCAACTCAGTTGCACGTCGGTGAGACCGAATTCTTTGCGGATGGGGATACCCAGCACGCCGAACATCAGCCAGACGGCGAACATCAGGGTAAAGCCGATGGAGGAGAGAATGAGTACGCTGTTTTTGCCGGTGGAGGGTGTCATAAGAGTTTCTTAAGATGGTTTTTCGCAGCCTTTGCGGGTGTAGTACCACCAGTTGATAGCGGTGGCGATGACGTAGAAAGCCAGCGTGCCGTAGAAGAAGGGCAGGACTGAGCCGGTATTCGTCAGGGTAGAGCCAATCAGGGTGGAGTAGATGAATGGGCCATAAGCCGCGATTGCCGCGGTCCAGCCGATGACGCCGGCGCTCTGGCGGGGCGAATCGGCAAAGATAATGGGATACTGCCGGAAGGTGGCTGCGTTACCCACGCCAGTAGCAAGGAAGAGTAGGAGCATGAATCCGACAAACAGGGGAAATTGATCTAGCGATGAGGGGGTAAACAACCCCAGCCAGACCATTGCAATCGTGCCGATCATCAAAACAATGCCGGTGATGTGCGTCAATATTGCGCCGCCGTATTTGTCGGCCACCGGGCCAAACAGAATGCGCGCCAACGAGCCGACCAGTGGGCCGAGGAAGGCGTAAGTTAGCGGGTCGGGGCCACCGGGGAAGGAGCCGTAGAGTGATTTAATCAGCAAGGGGAAGGCGGCGGAAAGCCCGGAGAAGGAACCGAAGGTCATCACATAAGTGATGGTGCAGAACCAGGTATGCTTCATACCAAAGATGTCCAACTGTTCTTTGAACGAAGCCTTGACCGGCACGCTGCGCAGGTAGAGCCAGGCAACGACGCCCATCACAACCAGGAAGGGCGCGTAAATGAAAGAGGCGTTTTGGAGCCAGATGGTCTTGGAAACATCTTTGACGACCATCGTTTGCGAGCCGCCCACCAGGGCAAAGCCGATAATCCAGGGGGTAACAAACTGGGTCAGGCTGACCCCGAAGTTGCCGATGCCAGCCTGGATGCCGAGGGCAGTTCCTTGCAGTTTTTTGGGAAAGAAGAAGCGGGTGCTGGGCATGTAGGAGGAAAAATCCCCGCCGCCGAAACCCGCCGAAAAGGCCAACAGCATAAACAGCCAGAAAGGCGTCTCCGGGTTCATCACCGCCAGGCCAATGCCGATGACCGGAATCAATTTCAGGAAGGTGGTGACGGTGATGACGTGACGCGTGCCGTACATTGGAATCAGGAAGGTGTGCAGGATGCGCAGCGTCCCACCCGCCAAGCCGGGCATGGCCGCCAGCCAGAAGAGTTGCATGGTGTCATATTTGAAGCCGATTTGGGGCATACGCACGACGATGCCGCTCATCATGAACCAGGATGCGAAAGACAGGGTGAGCGCGATGGTGGTGATGGTGAGGCTCTGCCAGGCGATTTTGCTGCCCGTTTTTTGCCAGAATTCGGGGTTATCCGGTTCCCATTTGGTCAGCCAGGTGTTGTCCATGGGTAGTTTTCCTTTTTCTATTCGGCTTTGCGTCGCGTCCAGATGACCAATTGGACACGTCGCCAGAGGTATGGGAACGGGACGGTGGCAATATGCACCAGGCGGCTAAAGGGAACGGCCGCCAACAACAAGAAGGCGTTCAGGAAGTGCAGTTTTGGAATCCAGGGCAAGGCAGAAACATATTCTGGTGAAGGCTGGAACAAGGCCAACGAGGCAATCCACGGGGTGACGGTGTGCAAGAACCAGGTCGCGCCCCAGCGGTAACCAAAAGCCATTGCCAACCCCAGCAAAACCTGGTTGAAGAGCAAGACCAGCACAATCCAGTCAGCTATGGTGGTGACAGCGCGGATTTTGGATTGCGAAAGCCGCCGATAGAGCATGAGGCCGACGCCGACCAGGGCCATGATACCCAGGACTTTCCCGGCCAGTTCGGCTATGTAGAGGGTCTCAGGCGTGCTGTGGAAAGCGGCCAT
>CAIQVH010000023.1 GCA_903875215.1 uncultured Anaerolineae bacterium | reverse complement strand
TAAAAACAAGAAGCACCCTTTGCAAGGTGCTTCTCGCGCACAGAATCTCACAAAACCTACATAAAAAGCAGAACACCTGAGAGAATTTGATTCTCTCAGGTGTTCTGTACCACCAGAATTACCATTGGCGGCCCCGACGGGATTCGAACCCGCGATCTCGGCCTTGACAGGGCCGCATGTTCAACCGCTACACCACGGGACCAGACGCTCGTTTTTCTTTCTGCTTGTCGAGCGGGCAGTAGTTTATCATGTGGCCGGACGGGTGTCAAGGTTCAAGCTTGGGGAATTTCGGTGGCATGCTCAAGGCATAGATCCAGCCTGGTTGACACAGAAAAATTAACCGGGGTTGCGAATCATCTTCCAGCCTGGTGAAACAAACCATCCATTCCCCATTACAATTGGATCATTCATTTCCTCACCCTATCCGCACATTTGCCCCCTGCCCTATCGGGTTGAAAGGAAGCTCAACATGGATCTCGGACAATATTTTGCCAAAGACTGGACCGGCCCGGGTTTCGTCATGTTCGGCCCGGCGCACCTCACCATGCTGGCCGCCATTGTGTTGTTAAATCTCTGGCTGCTGCGATTCAAGAAAGCCCCGGAAGGCACCCAGCGCACCATCAGCCTGATCCTGGCGCTGGGTTTGTGGGTCAATGAATCGGCCTGGCACATCTGGAAGGCGGCCATAGGCGAATGGACGCTCCAGGAAATGCTGCCCCTGCACCTGTGTTCGGTGCTGATCTGGCTGGCCGGGTTCATGCTGATCTTCAAAATCTACTCCATTTACGAATTTGTCTATTTCCTCGGCATTGGTGGCGCACTGCAAGCCGTGCTCACACCCGAGGTAGGCATCTACGGCTTCCCGCACTTTCGCTACATCCAGACCTTCATCTCCCACGGCCTGCTGATCAGCGCCGGGATTTACATGACCACGGTGATCGGCTTTCGCCCCACCTGGAAATCCATCCTGCGTATCTTTGTCATCATGAACATTTACATGCTGATCATCTACTTCGTCAACAGCACCCTCGGCAGCAACTACTTGATGATCAACCACAAACCGCCGATGGCCACCATCATGGACGCCCTGCCCGCCTGGCCCTGGTACATTCCCTGGCTGGAAGTCATTGGCATGGTCACCGTCCTGCTGCTCTATATTCCCTTCATACGTAGAGACTTGCGCCAGCGCGCCTGAACACCCGCCGATAAACGAAGCAGGGCAGCCATGGAGATAAAGCCGGAACTTCCCCTCCGGCTTTATCTCATTAAAAGCTACCCTGCGCTGCCCGAAAACCTGCGACCTGCGCCTTAGCCGTGTTCCCGGCAACGAACCACCAGCACCGAGCAAGGGGCGTGATGCGCCAGCCGCCGCGAAACGCTGCCAATCAGCATACTCGTTACCGTACCCAACCCGCGCGAACCGCAGATGATCAAATCCACCTGCTCTTCGCGGGCGTAGGTGATAATCTTCTCGGCCGCATCTCCGCGCAACAGGTGACCCTGCGCCGTCAGTCCGTGCGCAGCCAGCGCCGCCACCGTCTGACCGAGCAATTTTTCGCCATCTGCTTCCTGATCGCGGCGCAAACGAATCATATCTTCCTCATTCACCGCCGGGATGGTCATCCCGGTCGGATCGACAAAGTAGCTGGCCTGCAGCGGGGCCAGAACATGCAACACATCCAACTGCGTTTCAGCCGGGAGCGGGAACGCCGTGGAATAATCACAGGCCAGCTGGCTGCAGGGCGAGCCATCCGTCACCAGCAGCGCCTTGTGCAGGCCGCGCACCGGCTCGCGGACAATCAACACCGGCCAGCGCCCATCCTGGATGACATTCATCGCCACGCTGCCCAGCAGCAGACCGAGATTCGCACCCGTCCCCCGCGCTCCCATCACAATCAAATCCGGATGGTGTTCATTGGCATATTCGATGATTTTTCCGGTCGGGTAACCCAGCCGGGCCTCAGTGCGCACGCGCAGGTGGCGGCTCTTCAAAAGATTCCGGGTATGCTCAAGAGCCACCTCAATGCTGGCATACTCAGCCGCGTCCAGCGGTGTAAACACCCGCAGCGCGGTCACCATGCTCTCTTTATCATGGGGTAAATCCACCAGGAACTGCACCGCTGCACGTGCATTCAAAGAACCATCGTCGGCCAACAGGATATTCAGCAGGCGATTCTTCGCAGGAGCGATCATTTGGACCTCCTTTCTGAGCCCGGCTTCCCCGAATTCGGCTCCATCCACCTATACTTTAGCACGAATCCAGCGATTTGTATCCCGGCAGTTCTTGACGACTGCCCCCCGCGGTGGTATCCTTGACCGAATTATGCAGCCCTCCACCTTGATGCTTGACACTACCAACCCCACCAACCGCACCCGTCCGGCTGCGGGGCCTTGGTGTACAGGAAAAGCGCGGGCTGCCGAGAGCCGCTCGAAACGCTAAACTTGAAAGCCAACGCCCCGACAGGTTCGGGGCGTTTTTATATCCCCTGCTCCCAGTTTCGCCTTCTCGAAACAAGCGAAGGAAACCGGGAATCGGTCTAAAAAGGAGAGAAATCATGAAAATCAGCAACGCCACCCCCGTTTATGCCGTTGACGAGAAGAACCTTGTCCCGGTTTCCGAACATTTACGCCAGATGACGGACATCCCCCCCTCGCGCATGTTTCTGATCAACAAATCGCTCAAAACCTACCTGGAGAAAAACCCCGGCGCGAAAATTTTCGACGCTTCACAGGGCGATGGCGGCGCCTCACTGCCCGGCACGCCCAAAGCCTTGCTCGAACGCGCCTTCCAACTCCAACTGGAACATGGCACCGCCTACGACATGCCCTTCGGAACTGATGCCTACCGCAAATCCGTGGTGGAACAATACTGGAAGCTCGACCCAGCCACCGGATGGGGCCCCGCCAATGTGCTCGGCACCGCCGGCGGGCGGGATGCGCTTGTCAAGGCCTACCAGGCCATGCTGGCCCTCGGTCACGGCCGCCAGGGGGATGCAATTATCGTCTCGCGCGTGCCGTGGATTTCGTACAACTGGGGCCCGTATGGCATCGGGGCGAACGTGCTCTGGGCTCCCGGCGACCCGGCCAACGGGTGGGCGTATTCGGCAGAAGCCATTCAGGAGTGCGTTAAATTTACCGGTCAGAGTGGCCGCAAAGTGGCCGGGCTGATCATCACCAATCCCGATAACCCCACCGGGCTGACCACTTCCACAGAAAAAATGGTCTCCCTGGCCAAATCTGCTCTGGAGGCGGGCGTGGCCTTTGTGTTGTTCGACTGGATGTATCACTACGTGACTGACGAACAGCCCAACGATCTGAATTCCTTCCTGAAATTCTTTACCCCCGAGGAACGCAAGCGCCTGATGTTCCTGGATGGCATCACCAAGAGCCTGGGCGGCTCCAACATCCGCAACTGCCACCTGATCGCCGATGAAAGTGTCATCAAGTTCATCGTGGCGCGCGCCTCGCACACCGTCATGCCGACTTTTTTCTCGCTGGCAGTGGCCATGGCCGCCTATGAAATGGGTTATACCGAAGCCGCGCGGCCCATCGTCGAGCCGACCAACGCCAGCCGCGTAGCTCTGCAACAACTGCTGGCCGGCAGCGGCATGCAGCACATCCTCGGCAAGGGATATTACGCCTTCATCAACGTCGGCGAGTTCATCCAGGCCAGGGGTTGGGCCGATAGCGAACCGCTCGGGCAATACCTGGCCGAAAATTTCGGCGTGGCAGTGGTACCCGGCGCATTCTTCTCGCCCTTCGGCAACGACTGGATCCGCTTCTCCTATGCCACCCCGGCCGAACGGACGCAGGGCGCCTGGGAGCGACTGGTGGCCGGATTGAATTCCCTGAAAGGCTGAAAAACACAGCCTGGTCAATCAGGAGAAACCGGCAGAAACTGTCCAACCCCGGTCTCTCCTGGCCCCCTTCCTCTCAACCCACGATCGGCTACCCAACCCTTATGACCTTCGACCCGAAAACCTTCGCTGAAAAATACCATCTCGCGGTGCTCTCTGCCGAAAAACAACACCCCCAGGGCGGACTGAACGGCATGGAACTTGAATGGAACCTGCTCGACGAACAATTCCGCCCACTGCGCACGGTCGGAATCGGCCCGGCGGAACAATCCTTCGTAGATTACCTGCGCGCCGAATGTCTGCCGCCCTGGCTGGCAAAATTCTCGCAGCTGGAAGTCTTCCACTGGATGGTGGAATTTGCCACCCGGCCTTACTTCTCACCACGCGGAGCCGCCTACGAAGCCCGCATCATGGAAGCCGTGATGATAAACGCCCTGGCCCGCGCCGGAGCCAAATTTGACGAACGCCTGTTTTACTGGCATGGCAACCTGCTCTTCCTGACCAACATCGGCCACGACAGCATTCCCGGCAACTGGGGCATCGCCAAACGCCGCTATCTCGAACGCTGCGTGGATCTGTATGGCGATACCCTGGCCACTGCCGGCATCCACATCAACCTCTCGCTGCCCGAAACCCTGCTCTCCTGGGACTTCATGCACCTGCCCGCCTCCGAACGCGGCGACAAACATTTCGACGACTACAAATCCGAGTTCTACATCACCGCCGCCCGCCTGTTGCGCGCCTTCTCCAGCCTTTTCATCGCCACCAGCGCCAGCACCCCCATGCAGGCCCAGGTACGCGGCGGCCGCGCCGTCGTCGTCCTGACCGAAAACGACTCCGTCCGCAACCTGACCTTCCCCAACCCGCCCGAAATTGACCTGCCCGACCTGTACCGCTCCTACACCGACTACCTGAACATCTCCTACGATCTCATCCGGCGCGGCGTCCGCTTTGGCAACAACAACTGGACACCCGTCCGCGCGCGCTCATTTGCCGAACCTGTCGAACGGCTCATCTCCACCACCGGCGACCAGCTCTCCGAGCTGTACACCCGCGGCCTGTACTCCATGGGAGAGGCCGCCCCAGCCGAAGAAATGGCCCGCCAAATCGAAAAACAAAACCTCATGGCGCGCATCAACCTGCCCATGGGCCGCGTCGAAGTCCGCACCGACGATGGCGGCAACCCGCTCGAACTGGATATCGCCAACCTGACGCTCAAACACCTGCTCCTGCTGCGCTTCTACGCCGACCCCATCTTCGCCCGCGCCTTCCGCTACGACCGCGAAGACATCCCCCGCGCCCGCCTCAACGAACAACAGGCCGCCCGCCACGGCCTGCGCGCCGACATCGAAAACCCACTGACCGGCAAACCGATCAACATGCGCGACTTTCTGAAATGGACACTCAACGAACTGCAACCGCTGGCCGAAGCCCTCAACCTGTGGGACGACCTGGCCCCGCTGGTTGAAATGGCCAACGGCGGCCCCAACACCGCCGAACGCCTGCGCGCCCGCCTGCGCCTCGAACTGGGCGAAAACGATGAAGTCCCCGCCACAGTCCTGCGCGAAATCGCCCTCGAACGCGAATACCGGGTGCGCGCCGACGTGGAAAAAATCGCCGCCAAAGCCGCCCAGCTCAACGGCGACTCGGAAAAACTGGGAGAACTGCTCCAACATGCCCGCGAAGACGCGCGCAGCGACTCCAGCCTGCCCGTGCGCTTCCGCGCCGCATCGGGTATCACACTGGAAACCTCCTACCCCGATAAAAGCACCGAAATCCTCGACCTGGCCCAGCACCTGATCCGCATCCCCAGCGTCACCGCCTGCCCCAACGAACGCCTCGACGAAGTCCACCGCGCCGGAACCTTCATCCACGATTATTTGCGCGGTCACGGCCTGGAAGTGCGCTACTTCGACGGAAAATACCCGGCCGTCTTTGCCACCTTCCCCAACTCCAAGCCCGGCTCGATCCTGCTGACCGGGCACTTCGACGTCGTCGAACCGGAACCTGATGACAGCCAGTTCATCCCGCGCATCGAAGGCGATTATCTCTTGGGCCGCGGCGCCGCCGACATGAAAACCGTCGTCGCCACCTACCTGGTCTGGATGAAAGACGCGCTCAAGCGCGGACGCCCTGCCCCGAACCTGGCCCTGCTCCTGGTCGGCAACGAGGAAAACGGCGAATCCGAGGCCATGGGCACTCCCTTCGTGCTGGATATTCTGCGGCAGGAGGGCGGATATACACCGCAATTGTTCATCGCCGGCGAACGCACCGGAGAAAAAGGCAACGAACTCTTCGGCGAAATCTGCATTGAAAACCGCGGTGTCTTGCGCTTCGACGTGATTGCCCGCGGCGTGAAAGGCCATTCCGGCGTGGCCGGCGCCGCTGACCTGAGCGAGAAACTGATTACCGCCCGCGCCGCCCTGAACGATATCTTTTCGCGGCATCTGACGCTGAAAGCGTCGGATGGCTGGCAATCGCAGGCCAAATTCCCGTTCATCAACGTCGGCACACCCGGCGTGTACAACGTCACCGCAGCGGAAGGGATTCTCGGGGTGGAAATTCGCCCCATCCCGCAGGATGACAGCTCGGCGCTGAAAACCGACGTGGAAGCCTACTGTGCTGCCAACGGCCTGGAAGCCCGCTTCTCGGTGATGGAAAATGGCGTAGCCTGCGACCCGCACAATCCAGCCTTGCAGGCGTTGATCGCAGCGGTCAAAACGGCGGCGGGGGGAGAAGCGCCCAAAATTGGCCGGAAACTGCCCGGCACGAGTGCGCGCTTCGCGCCCGGCGGCCAGGCCGTCGTCTGGGGTCAATCTGGCATTGGGCCGCATGCCAAGAACGAGCAGCACTTCATCCCCAGTATTTTGCCGTATTACAATTGTTTGAACGAACTGGCAATCCTTTGGAAATGAATCGCCGGGGCGGCCCGCTGGGCCGCCCCGGTTGTTTAATGTTTGAAGTGGATGAAAATCCTCCCAAAATTTTTGTCATCTTTTTCGAGACGGTGGTAGAGCTGGCGGATATGCCCCTGGTTAAGAAAGCGCAGCACGGTTTTCTTGAGCTGGCCGCTGCCCTTGCCGGGGATGATTTCGACCAGCTCAATCTTGCGCTCCAGCGCTTCCTGTACAATGCGATTCAATTCAGCTTCGATCTGGTCGCCGCGGTTGTAGATGTCATGCAGGTCGAGTTTAAGTTTTGCCATGTGTGAGGCGCTCCCAGGTTTTGCGCACCAGCAAGCCAGTGCGCCAGAAGGCGACGGCGGCCATGCCGTGCGCCAGAACGGCGAAAAGTGGCGGAGTTTCGTTGGTGTAGTACATCCAACATTGGCGGGTGGTGCCCCAGCGCTCGAGGAAGTAGCCCAGGGCAGACCCGGCAAGGAAGGTGAGCAGCGCCTGGCGATGGTCGATGGGGGTCAGAATCATCAAGGCGCAGATCAGCAACGCCAGCAGGGTGTAGGATTTGTCGAAGGTGGGGGCGATGTAGCCGAGCATCAGGCTGTAAAATGCCAGGAAGATGCCCCAGTAAAGTGGTCGAAAGATCGCAGCGGGCCATGTAACGGTCAACCAGCGCAGGAAACGGGTAATGCGGTCAATGCTCAGGCTGGCAATCGGCCAGGCAGGAATGATCCAGAGCGGCGGACGTTCGGCAGTGTAGTAATGCCAGAGATTGGTCTGGGTGCCCCAGCTTTCAATGGCCAACCCGCCAAACACGCCGACGAAGACGATCAGGCCATCGGTTTTGAGATCGGCGCGGGCCATGATGGTCAGGGACATGAAGGCAAAGAGGCCGAATAGCAGCCAGTCGAACAGTTGGTACCAGGCATAGCCCAGGCTGGAATACTGTTCGAACAGCCGCCAGTATTCGAGCGCCAGCGGCCACCAGATGTAGACGATCAGCAGGCAAACCAGCAGAAAAACACTGAGCAGGGTGTAGGAATGGCGGGTGAAGCCCAAGGAAGTGCGTAGGCGGGTGAGCATGCGGCGGTCTCGCTGAGAATGGTGGCGATTATACCCTGCCCAGGCGGGGGAATACCCTTACCGTATCACAAAAAGGCGGGTAGAATCGGGCTGCACGGGATGTTTTGGTTGTTCCCGGGGCGATGGCGGAATCGGCAGACGCAACAGACTTAAAATCTGTCGGTGGAGACACCGTGTGGGTTCGACCCCCACTCGCCCCACAATACCGAGACCTCCGAGGTCTCCATGAACTCGGAGGTCTTTTTCATCGGAAAAGGTGCCAAATGTACTTCGATCGACTGATGCTCGAAGAATTGGAAGACAGGGCGCTGGCGCCATACGGAATGCGCAGCCGCCAGACCCGGGGCCGCGCCTATCTGGACGGAGAACCGGAATACCGCACACCGTTCCAACGCGACCGCGACCGCATCCTGCACACCACGGCCTTCCGCCGGCTGGAATATAAAACCCAGGTCTTTATCAATTACGAAGGCGATTATTTTCGCACCCGGCTGACGCACACCCTCGAGGTGGCGCAAATTGGCCGCACCCTGGCCCGCGCGCTGGGCGGGAATGAAGACCTGGTGGAAGCCATCTGCCTGGCCCATGACCTGGGACATTCGCCCTTCGGCCATTCGGGCGAAGTGACACTCAACCGGCTGATGCAGGACTTCGGCGGCTTCGACCACAACAAGCAATCCTTCCGCATCGTCACCGAGCTGGAACAACGCTACCCGGAATTCCCCGGCCTGAACCTGACCTGGGAAGTGCGCGAGGGGATCGTCAAGCATGAATCGGAATACGACATCTCTGACGCGCGCGATTTCAGCCCCGAACTGCGCGGGAACCTCGAAACCCAGATCACCAACGTGGCCGACGAACTGGCCTACACCACCCACGACCTGGATGACGGACTGCGCTCCGGCCTGCTCACCCCGCAGATGCTGGAGGGCATCGCCCTATGGGAAATGCTGAAAGAAACCTATAACTGGCGCGGCCCGGGCCTCGATGACATGGAACGCCACCGCATGATTCGCCACCTGGTCGGGCTGCTCGTCACCGACATGGTCAGCGCCACCGACCAGCGACTCAAAGAAAGCAGCGCCAAAACCGCCCAGGATTTGCAAAAACTGGGCTACAACGTCATCGGCTTCAGCGATGACATGCGCCGCCGCAACCGCGAGCTGAAAGACTTCCTCTACCAGCAGCTCTACCGCCACTACCGGGTGATGCGCATGCAGGTCAAAGCCGATCAAATCATCAGCAGCCTGTTCAATGCCTACCGCCAGGAACCCGCCATCCTGCCGACGGCCTACCAGAAACTGATCAGCCTGCACGGCCTGGAACGCACCACCTGCGATTACATCGCCGGAATGACAGACCGTTTTGCAGTCGAGGAACACCAACGGTTGTTTGATCCAGTCTTCAAGCCCTGAAAAATCCTTAGGCAGAGAAATGATGGCCGGGGCAAGACCCTCCGCGGTTGGCAGGCAAACTTCGATCGTCGATGTGGGCGCCAACCTTGGCCTGTACAGCGGCCTCGCCGCCCACCTTACCCACCCCAACAGGCTGATCGCCACCGCCGCAATGACGCCGCGCAATTGTTCGTCAACGAAATAATAAAGGCGATCACCTTATGTACATACACCACCCTGATTGGAATCAAAGGATACGACCCGCGCGACCATGGTACTCCTTTTTCACTTGCTCCCAGTAGCAGGAGCGCGACACAGCCTCGGTCACTTATCCATGATTCAAGTTTAATTCTCAACCCAGGAGGCCGTTATGCCCGAACAAATATACCTGACCGCCGAAGGCGCAGAATCCTTGCAAAAAGAACTGACCGACCTGAAAGGCCCGCAGCGCGAAGCCCTGGCCCGGCGCCTGCGCGATGCCATTCAGATGGGCGATCTCTCTGAAAATGCCGATTACCACAAAGCCAAAGAAGACCAGGCCTTCCTCGAAGGCCGCATCCAGGAACTGGATTACATCCTGTCCGTGGCGCAGATCGTCGAAGGCGATGTTTCAAAAGACAAGGTGGGCGTGGGAGTGACGGTCACCGTACAAGAAGACGAGTTCGAGCCGGAACGTTATTACATCGTCGGCGCGAAGGAAGCCGACCCGCGCAACGGGAAAATCTCCAACGAATCGCCCATTGGCCGGGCGCTGATGGATCACCGTGTCGGTGACACGGTGGAGGCCCAAACCCCGGGCGGCTCGCTGCGCCTGAAAATTCTCAAGATCGAATAAATTCAAAACTCTCCGCCTGCCAGCTGCAAGCGGAGAGTTTTTATCGGGGGGACGAATCAGGCCGCCCGCTTGATCACGATCAGGGTAATGTCATCGGCGACCGGGGCTGCGCCAATAAAATGCACGACAGCTTCATCCACCGCCGAAAGAATCTCGGCGGCAGAGGCAGCCGGGGGCTGGGCGGTCAGCAGCGCTTGCAAGCGTTCTTCGCCGAATATCTCCTCGCTGCCAGAGAATGCCTCGGTAATCCCATCGGTATAAAAGAGAAGCACATCCCCATGAGCCAGCTCCAGGCTGCGTTCGCTGCGTGCCAGGCCCAGATCCACTCCGAGCGCCACTCCGGTACGCGTCAGGCGTTCGATCTGTTCTGGCTCAGCCAAGCGCACCAGCAGCGGCGGATTATGCCCGGCATTGGCGTAGGTGAAGCGGCCCGTGGCGGGGTCGAGAACGCCATAGACGGCTGTGACGAACATGCCCTGCTGGGCATCGGGATAGAGCAATTCGTTCACCTGGCGCAACGCCCCGGCCGGTGAATCCGTGATCAGGACGGCAGCGCGCATCAGTGTGCGGGTCAGGGCCATGAACATGGCGGCCGGTACACCCTTATCGGCCACATCGGCTATGAACAGACCGAGTTTCCCATCCGGCAGTTCAAAGACATCGTAAAAGTCACCGCCCACCTGCCTCGCGGTGCGCCAGCGCGCAGCCAGATCCCAATTGGGCGGGGTGGGAAGTTTTTCAGGAATGAAGGTTTGCTGGATCTGGCGGGCCAGCTGAACTTCGGTTTCGAGACGTTCGCGGGCAACCATCTCGTGCTGAAACAGGTCATTTTGAATGGAGAGCGCAACCTGCTGGGCAATGCCGTGTAAAATCTCCAGCCGCCGGGCGCGGAAGCGCCGCCCGCCCATGGCTTCTTCAACCAGCAGCACGCCGAAGAGTTCGCCCTTGACCATCAGCGGCAGGGCGATCAGCAAGCGTTCTTCGCTATGGATCAATTCATCCACTTCGGAGGGCAGGCTGGGTTGAATTTGCAGCCAGGACTCGGGACCGCGGTGGGCTTCGGCGCAGAGGGCCATTTGCCCCGTCTCGCATGCGGCTGTCAGCAGGGGAAATTCGTTCCACAGCAACGGCCGCCAGACGCTCGACCAGGCCGATTCGGGCAGGCCGTACGATTGGGACGGACGTAACTGCGCCGTTTGCGCATCCCAAAGGTAGATGGCGGTGCGTTCCACGCCAACCAGGATTGGCATGATGCGCACAATGGTACTGAGAATATCCTCCAGATCGGAGAGGCTGACCACCGCCTGGGCAACCTGCAACAAGGCGGCTGATGCGTAGGCCTGTTCCTGGGCAGAATCAAACAACCGGGCGTTTTCAATGGCGACGGCGGCATAGCTGGCAAAAGTGGTGGTCATCGCCCGGGCTTCGTGACCATAGCGGCCGGGCGTGTGATGCGCCAGGGTCAGGATGCCAACCGACTGGTCGCCGATGCGCAAGGGCACGGCAATGGCCGAATGGTCTGAATCAAAACCTGCCGCCAGCGCGGAGGGGCCTTTCAGATCAGTGCGCCGGCGGATGAAGGGCTGGCGCGAAAGCAGGGCCGCGGCTAGCATGGTATTCGCTTCGGCGAACTGGTCGCGGGCGCGTTCCAGGTCAGCGGCGCGGGCGCCATGCACGGCGGCGCAGTACAGATTCTCCTCGTCCAGCAGCCAGACGGCCGAGACATCCGAAGGCAGGTTGCGTTCCAGTTCGGTCAAAATGGCGTCCAGCACCTGGTCGAGGCTGGCGTTGGCTGAAAGCAGAACCGCCACTTCGCGCAGGCTGTCGGCCACCTGGCGCCGCCACTGCTCGGAGCGATACAGGTCAGCGTTGCGAATGGCTGCCGCGATCGAATCGCCCAGGGTTTCAAAGATCAGGCGATCCTGCTCGTTAAAAGCGTTCAACTGGTCAGACTGCACATCCAGCAAGCCGATCACCTGCCCGTTAAAGGTCAGCGGCACCGTCAGTTCGGAGCGGGTATTGGCAGGCGGGAGCGGCGAAGGGCGATAATGCGGCTCTGCCTCCACATTATTGGCCAGCAAAGTCAGACCGGTGCGCGCCACCCAGGGCAGCACCCCTTCCGGCTCATCCAGGTCAATCATATAGCCTTCCAGCGCCTCCGAGCGCGCCCCCGACCCGGCCTCATAATGGATCTGCCGCCGGTTGTGGTGCACCGTAAACAAATGCACATACGGGAACCCAAACCGGCTGGTGATCAGCTCGGCCACTTCCTGCATCAGCTCGCGCAAATTCAAAATTGATGTGATCTGCTTGCTGACCTCGCCCACCACGCGCAACTGGTTGGCCTGGCGGCGCAAGCTGCCATAAAGGTTAGCGCCTTCCACCGCCACCGCCACACTGCCCGCCAGCGCGCGCAGCACCAACAAGTCATACGGATGAAAAGCATCCAGCGCATCCGACTGGACATCCAAAACCCCCACCACGCGCTCATCAATTTTCAGCGGAATCACCGCCTCCGACCGCGTCTCCGGCAGCACATCCAGCTCGCGGTAGCGCGGCTCCTGGCGCACATCATTGGCCAGGATCTCCTGCCCGTTTTGCGCCGCCTCGCCTACCAGCCCCTGCCCCATCGCCACATCAAACGCCACCACCTTGATGCGCCCCTTGCGGCGCGTAGCCCCGCCTGAGCTGGATCGAAACGTCAGCACCTGCTGGCCCGCCTCCAGCGTGAAAATCCCAACATAATAATACTTAAACGTCTTTTGGATCAGGCGCGTCACGCGATGAGCCAGTTCATCAATATCCGCCTCGTTAGCAATCTGCGCCGAAACCGTACGCACCAGCCCCAGCTGACCAATGCGCCAGCGCTCCACATTCAAGCGGTGCCAGGCCAGCAAGGCGATGGACGCCACCCGCGCCAACCCCTGCATAAAATTGGATTCACGCCGCGAAAACCTTTCCCCGTTGCCGCGGCGGAAAAAGAGCACACCCAGGCCGGTCTCCTCATGCCGCAGCGGGATCGCCACTGAGACGACCCCCTCCACCTGCCGGCGCAGAGTCCGGCCCTGTGCATACGCCAGCTCCATCAGCACTTCCGGCGGCCCGGGCAGAAAGACGCGCTCCACCCAGTCGGGCAGATGAAAATAGGCCGGATTGAGCCACAAAATCAACTCGCCAGGCACCAACCTGCCAGCCGTCTCCAGGATCAGATCACGCTGCGCACCCAAAGTAGGAGCCGCCAGGATCTGTTCCCCCAGGTTAAAAATATCGGGGTAACCGGGTTTGCTCGGCCGGGCCGGTTGGGGCGCGCGCCGCCGCCATTTGACCATGATCAGGGTGTTGCCGCGCCCCGGATGCCATTCAAAATGGACTTCATCCATTAACTTGCGCATGAAAAACAACCCCAGCCCGCCAATTGCGCGATCTTCCAGGGCCGCTTCCACATCCGGCTCGGCAATCGAATCGGGGTCAAAGCGTTTGCCCTGGTCGTGCAGGATTACCTTGAAAGCTGCGCGCGAGACCAGCAGGTTGACTTCGATCTGCCCATCGGGAATACCCTCGTAAGCATGCTCAATGATATTGGAACAGGCTTCATCCACTGCCAGCTGGAGGTTGTAAATGTCTTTCGCTTCCATGCCCGCCTGACGCGCCACCTCGCCCGCAAACTCGCGAATCGGGTCGAGATTTTCAAATTGGGCAGCAAACAAACGAGTGGGCATGAGTAGTTCCGTTCTCAGCCTGCGAATGAGCAAAAGCCGCCCGGACGTAAGTCTGTCTGAGCGGCTCGATCGCAAGCAAGGAATGAAGGCCGATTACAGGCTGCCAACCGCCGTCGTAACATCCGGGTAGATTTTAAACAGCATCGTAAAACCCGCCAGCTCAAGCGCTGAAAGGATGTTTCCGGGAATGCAGGCCAACACCACTTCGCCGCGGTTGAAGTTCTTACAGTTGCGCTGTGTGGCAATCAGCGCCCGAAACCCGGCGCTTGACATATATTCGAGACCAGCCATGTCCATCACAATGCGATAACACCCCTCATCATTCAGAGCCGTGAGTACTTCGGAGAGGCGCGGAGCCGTCGCGCTATCCACGCGCCCGGTAACGGTGACCAGATCACAATGTTTGAATTTTTTAGTAGAAACTTCCATCCATCCTCCAATTTTTAGGCAGCAAATAACATTAGTCCAGCAAACACAGAAAAATTATAACACCACGAGAAAAACATCCCAGCCACCCAAATGGGTCAGAATCCCAGGCCGAAATACTCTCCCCCCAGTTTGTACCCGGCAACTTCGAGCCGTGGGCTGAACTGCGGACGGATCCCGGTGGGCTTGAGACTGCCCTGAATTTTGCCATCCTGGCCGGTGCCGGTGGCGACGAATTTGTAAATATCGGTCTGGGTGACGATATCGCCTTCCATGCCGGCCAGTTCGGTAATCTGCATGACCTTGCGAGTGCCATCCGACAGGCGCGCAGTGTGAATAATGAGATTGACGGCTGAAGAAATTTGCTTGCGGATGGCGATGATCGGCAGGTCAATGCCCGACATAAGAGCGGTTGTTTCGAGGCGGGCAATGGCATCACGCGGAGAGTTGGCGTGCAGGGTGGTCAGTGAACCGGAGTGGCCGGTATTCATCGCCTGGAGCATATCGAGGGTCTCACCGCCGCGCACTTCGCCAACCACCAGCCGGTCGGGGCGCATGCGCAGGGCATTGCGCACCAGTTCGCGGATGCTGACGGCTCCGGCGCCATCCACGCCGGCCAGTTTGGTTTCGAGACGCACAACGTGACGCTGTTTCATTTGCAGTTCGACGGCATCTTCGATGGTGATGATGCGTTCGTATGCGGGGATAAACGTCGACAGGATGTTGAGCAGGGTGCTTTTCCCTGAGCTTGTGTTGCCGGAGATCAGGATGTTCAGGCGCGCCACAACGCAGGCTTCGAGGAATTTGGCCGCATAAGGCGTCAGCGTACCCAGGTTGATCAGGTCTTCAATGGACATTTTCGTCTGTAAAAACTTGCGGATGGTGAGGGTCGGCCCATCCACCGCAACCGGCGGAATGACAACGTTGACGCGCGAGCCATCCGGCAGACGGGCATCGGCGGTGGGCATATCGTAATCCACCCGGCGTCCAAGCGGAAGCAGGATACGGTCAATGATCTGCATCAGATGGGATGTGTCGGCAAAACGGAGATCGGTTTCATACAATTCCCCGCCGCGTTCAATAAATACGAGGCTGGCGCCATTGACCATGATTTCATTGATCTCCGGGTCGCGCAGCAACAGCTCCAGCGGGCCATAGCCCACCAGGTCAGCCAGCGCGCTCTCCACCAGTTCATGCAAGGTTTCGGCAGGCAGGCCGCCTCCGGGGGTGAGCACGGCCAGGGTTTTTTCCAACCCCAGGCGCACATTGGCGCGCGTCAGCTGGCTGGAAGGGATTTTTTGCAATTCCGGTGTGATCAGGCTCACCAGTCGGGCTTTCAGCCGCAAAACGGATTCATCGCGCAGGGCGGGCGGAATGACTTCAATCAGGCGATCTGGCATAGGACCTCCACAGGCTGAGTATAGCACCAATATAGAAGCGGATGGCTTGCGCCATCCGCTCTACGTCCACCGGTCAAGAGCTCCGGCGCTGTCTTCTACTTCGTTACGGATTCAGCTTCCACTCTGACGAGTACAGCTTGTACCGCGGTCCGCAGCTTGTAAAGGCCGCTGGCTGTGTCATATTGCTTACAGGTCAGCAGGGTCAGCCAGGCTGAGTTTTTGTGCCCCAACACGGTTAGATCATCGGGGCGAATGGTCTTGACCTGGCGGACTTCGTAAATGTATTTCTGGCCATAGGCATGGATCACGATCTGCTTGCCCCAGCTCAGCAAACCAAGGTTGACAAAGGGCCCGGGTTTGCCATTATAGCCATAAACATGCCCGGTGATGACGCTGTTGCCATCCCAGGTGGGGAAGGAAGTGCCTTCCAGGTATCCTGCGCGCGATCCCAGCCAGGTTGTATCCCAACTGCCATCCAGCAGGGGAACACCAATGATTTCGGTTTCCACACCCAACGCCGGAATCTCGAGCCGCAGACGGAGATCATCCCGGTAGGCGGACAGATCGGGCTGAGGGGGAATTTGGCTGACCAGGCCGGGAGCAAAGCCGGTACCGGGGAGCAGCTTCGATCCTTTGGCATCCGGGTTTTTGAAAGCCGGATCGGGCCAGGTGGCGCTGGAGGTGGAAAGCGCCGCTTCTGTGACCGGGTCAATGATGGTATCCCCATCCAGGTCTGCGCCAATTGATGCGGTGTTGTTGATTTGGGTTGTCCCAGCCAGAACGGAGACATTAAAGCTGATGTCCAGTTCGTTGTTGGCCGTGGCCGCATCCAGATGACCCTGGTCTGGCCCCATGGTTCCTTCCCAAAGGATGCGCCCGCGCGGGTAGGTGATGCTGGGAGCCTCGTAGGTACATAGACTCGTGGTGGTCGAGCCGCTGGGGGTGCAGGCCAACCCACCGGCATAAGCCGTGCCGTCAGAAATCGGGTCGGCGACACTGGCAGCCAGGCCAGACAGGTTGGTCTCATTAATCCAGATCATCGTCCAGCGCAAGACCGGCAGCCCGCTGTCATCATAGACCTTGACGCCAAATGGCGGGTCGAAAATACTGCCTGAGAATGTGATCGGTGTCTTGTCACTGTTATTGGTGGGGTCGCCACCGCTATCCGGATCGGGATTGCTGCCATTCTGGGAAGTATCTGTCACCGTGTTTAAGTTGGGATCCTTGCCACTGGCAATGGCAGTATTTTCAAACGGGCCGTGCGAGGCCGGGATGACCCAGATGACCAGGGTGATGGTTTTAGAGGTCGAGACAGGCAGGGTATTTCCGGTTGCGCTGAGCAGGTTTGGATCCGAATCGCCGTTGAAGGAGGAATTAACCGTGAAATCTGTGCTGCTGAGAGATTTTACGGTGTAGGTGGTGGGGAGGGAGAAAATCGATTCAAGATCATCCGTCACCTGGACAGAGCTCAAGGCTGTGGGGCCGTAATTGCGCACCCAGAATTTATAGGTGAGTTGAAAGACGCCCGCCGAGATTTTAACCGCCGAGCCAACCAGTTCTTTTGCCAGACCGATCAGGGGCACATCAACCTGTACAGTCACCGTGGCAGTGGAGCAATCGGGGGTGGGACTGGTGTGATCGCAGATTGTGTAGGTGAACGTATCCTGGCCACTGAATCCTGCAGTGGAGGTGTAGACAATATGGTCGTCGGTCGGGTCAGCCGGGGTACCGTTGTTATGCAGGGTAGCGGTACCGTGGCCAGGCGTGCCGACCGTCGTGATCGCCGTTGGAGTATCGCCAAGCTGGGTGTCATTGTGCAGTACGTCAATGTCCTTGGCTACGCCCGTGGTGGCGGAGGTGCTGTCATTGACCGCCACCGGCACAGCGTTGAGAGTGACTGTCACCGTGGCGGTGGAACAGTCTGGAGTGATGTCACAGATTGTGTAGGTGAAGGTGTCGGTGCCGCTGGCGCTGACATTGGGAGTGTAGACGATGTAGTCGTCGGTGGGGTCTAAAGGGGTGCTATTGTCGTTGTAAACCGCTGTACCCTTGGTTGGAGTGGAAATGTCGCCAACGCCGTGTTTGATGCCCGTTGGAGTATCGCCCAACTGCGTGTCATTGTGCAGCACGTCGATATTCTTGGCAACGCCCGCCGTGGCCGTGTCGCTGTCATTGACCGCCAGCGGCACAGCGTTGAGGGTGACCGTCACCGTGGCAGTGGAGCAGTCGGCGGTGGGGGTGGTGCTGTCGCAGATTGTGTAGGTGAAGGTGTCGGTGCCGCTGGCGCTGACATACGGGGTGTAAATAATATTCGAGCCGCTGATCGTCGCGCTGCCCTTGCTGGGCGCGGTGGGGATGCTCGTGAGTGTGGTGGGGGTGTTGCCCAGCTGCGTATCGTTGCCCATCACGCTGATTGTCTTGGCGACGCCCGCCGTGGCCGTGGTGCTGTCGTCAACTGCCACCGGCACAGCATTGATGGTGACTGTCACCGTGGCGGTGGAACAGTCTGGAGTGATGTCGCAGATTTCGTAGGTGAAGGTGTCGGTGCCGCTGGCGCTGACATTGGGAGTGTAGACGATGTAGTCGTCGGTGGGGTCGGAAGGGGTGCTATTGTTGTTGTAAACCGCTGTACCCTTGGTTGGAGTGGAAATGGTGCCGCTTTGAATACCCGTCGGGGTATCGCCCAACTGCGTGTCATTGTGCAGCACGTCGATATTCTTGGCAACGCCTGCCGTGGCCGTGGCGCTGTCATTGACCGCCAGCGGTACGGCATTGAGGGTCGCTGTATCGCTATCCACCGCGCAGCCCTGGGTCGGGGTGTTGGCGGCGGTACAGAGGTTCGCAGAAGTGGAAGTGGGCGTGACACCCGTGCCGCCCCCGCCAACCTGGGCTGTATTGGTCAACGTCCCGGAAATACTGCTGCCAACCGCCGCCGTAAAGCTGAATTCGCTCGTCCCGCTGGCGGCGATGGCAGTGTTGCTGGAGCAGGTCAGCACATTGCTGGCGGCCGTGCAGTTCCAATTGGCAGAATTTGCGCCGCCCAGGGTAACCGCGCCACCGGTGACGGTCAGCCCGCTGGGCAGCACATCGATCAAGTCGATTTGTCCGCTGGTGGTGGTGTTGCCCGCATTGCTGACGGTCAGGACGTAGGTAGTACTGCCATTCTTTGTCAGGGTTGTGTTGTTATTGCTCTTGGTCAGATTCAGCAGCGGCGCAGCCAGGGTGTAGCTGGCGGAAGCGCTGGCCGAGGTATAAGGGGTGACACCATTCATCCCGCTGACCGTGGCGGTATTCGTCTGCGTACCCGAGCCGCTCGCAGTGACCGGGCCGAGCACACAGAAAGTGGCGCTGTTATTTTCCAGTGGGCTGGTGAAAGAGGCTTCGCACGTATCGAGCGTGGCGGTGAGAATCTTGTCATCGGTCAGGTTGAGCGAGGTCAACGAGACGCCGGTCTTGTTGATGACCGAGAAGCGGTAGTACAGGTTGCTGCCCGTCGTAACGCCAGTCAGGCTGGTTGTCCACGGCCCGCTGGCCGAGGTGCCGACCTGCTTGGACAGGTTCAAAGCGCCGGAAGCGACGCCATAATACGTGGCATCCGCCGTTGCGGTGTAGGGCGTCGAGTTGTAATAGGCCGTGGCGGAGGCCACGTTGGGCTGGTCACCGGCTACCGCAGTGACAGACACCGTACAGCTGGTGGTTGGATTGGACGAGGGCGAGGCCACCGGCAGAGTGGCGGGCCACGAACAACCGGCGGTGCTGACCTTGGCATCGCTGACCACAGGAGCGGTCAGCGTGAGCGGCACATCGCCCGTATTTTCCAGCGTGAACTTGTAATAAACGGTGGCGCCGGGCGCCACGGTCACAAAGCTGCTCCACGGGCCGTTGCTGCTGGCGCTGACCTGCTTGTTGAAGGTAAACCCGGGGTTGGGCGCATTGACGACCAGCGTGGAACTGGCGGTATCGCTGCCGATTGTGAGCCCACCCACCGTGGAAGTGACCGCGGCACTGGTGTTGGCGTAATCCCCGGTAGTGGCCGGGACTTTGACCAGGATGCTGACCGTGCAGGTGCCGCCCGCGGTGATGCTGCCGTGCGAGAAGGAAATGGAAGCATCCCCGGCATTGGGGGCAAAAGTGGGCGTTCCGCAGCCCGAGGTGGATTTGGTGACCGGCGAGGCCACGATCATCGCTCCCGGCGAGGTCGGGAAGGTGTCGGTAAAGGCAACTTCCGGCATTTCATTACCCGGGTTGGGGTTGGTAATGGTAAAAGTCAGGGTGCTCGTCCCGCCCGAAAGGATCGGGTTGGCGCTGAAAAGCTTCTCGATCGTCGGCGGCAGCAGGCCAACAATACTTTCCTTGGCCGATCCGTTGGCAGTGGCATTGGTGCCGCTTTCCGTGGAAGAGATAAAACCGGAGATATTCGGGTGCGGCCCGCTGGTGGAGACTGTGATGGCCGGGGTGGTGATATAGCAGATGGCGCCGCCTGCCAGAACGCCGCTGCTGAAGCTGATCGTACCCGGAGTAGTGATGGCCAATGTGCCGCCGCAGACCGAGCTGCTGCTACTGGCCGCAAACGACAGGCCGCTGGGCAGAACATCCGTGAACTGGATGCCGTTGAGCGTGCTGCTGCTGGAGTTGGGGTTGGTAATGGTAAAGGTCAGGGTGCTGGTGCCAGTGACCGCCAGCGGGTTGGTGTTGAAGTGCTTGGTGAGGGTGGGCGCAGCCGCCGGGCCGCAGCCGGTGAAGCTGATGTTATCAACCGACAGATCGTTCCCGGAACTGGTGGCATTCGCGCCATAGCCATAGATGCGGAAATACGTGATCCCGCTGGCATTGGTTTGCGCGGTGAAATCATAATAGGTGCTGGCCGAAGGATAACTGGCCCAACTGGTGGTGGAAGTGAAGGTACTTTTCGAGGTCCAGGTGGTTCCATTCGTACTGTAGTACAGCTCATCATTGTTGGGGCCATTGGCCTTCCGCTGCGCATCGAAACGCAATTTCACAGCGGAGTATTGGTTGGTATCGACCGCAAACTGGATATAGGCTGAGGTAGCAGTGGCAATAGGGCTAAGCTTTTGCCAGCCATACGACACCCCGCCCGGTTGGGGATTGCCACCGCCGGAGGTGGTATCGGCTTGCATGGAGAGGCCATTGCCCCAGGTCAAGTTGGCCGAGCTGCTGCTCCCGCTGTTGGCCGCGTAGGGAGAAGTCAGCGCGCCGGATGTCGCCCCGGTAAAATCCCAGGTGGCGATGTTCACTCCGCACAGGCCAGAACCGGATGAGCCGGAAGCGGCGCTGACCGTCAGGTTGGCGGTATTGCTGGAGAGTCCGGCCGTGGGCGAGGAGCCGATCTTGAAATTGGTGATCGTGTTGGCGTAGGTTCCGCTGGTGGGCGTGGCAGGCACGCTGACCGCAATATTCAGCACGCAGGAGCCGTTCGGCGCGAGCGTGGCCCCTGAAACCGAAAAACTGCTGGCGCCCGCCACCGGCGCAAAAGTGGGCGAACCGCAGCCGGAGGTGGAATAAACCGAGGGCGTTGCCACGACCATCTGCAGCGGCAGCGAGTCGCTGAAATTGGCGCCGGTGATCGTCACCGCGGCAGTATTGGTCAACGTCACCGTCAGGGTGGAACTGCCGCCCGGCGGAATGCTGGAGGGCGAAAAAGCCTTGGAAATGGAAACTTTCGTCGATGGGTCAATAATTTCAGCGTAGCGGCTCGAGATGCCAAAGTCGCTGTTGTAGTGATAGCTGCTGCCCGAAAAGTCATACAACAGGGTGCCGAGGGTTTTCGCCCCGCCAGACCCCGCCGACAAAATTTTCACCGTATAGGTGACCGTCACATCGCCGCCGGACTTGTTATCCGAGACGATGCAGGAACGGTATGTGGGGCTGGTTGTGACGTTATCCCAACCGCAGGCGTCGGCATAAAGTGTGGTGATGGGCGAGGTGCCTGCCGTAAAAGTGGAGCTAACCGCCAGCACCTGGAAAATTGTATTCGGGAAGTTGATGAAGCTCTCGAGCTGGTTATAGCCCTGGGTGGCGGTAAACCCGATCAGCTTGATGGTGTAGGTGTTCCCGACCATCAGGGACATCGTCCCGCCTGCCGGGATCGATGCGCCATCGAGCTGCACATCAGTGACAGCGTTGCGCGACTGCGAAACCAGGTGTTCCACATAAAGTTCGCGCGGCGTGGGCGTGCTGCCGGTCACCGCGCCAGAATTGGCCGAAGCGGTAATGTGATATTTTCGGGTGGTATCGTAGGCATTAGCATCGCGCTTGACTTCCACTTCATAATAGAAATCCGTGCAGCTGCCAGCCGTCAGGTTCGTCCCCAGAGTCGTGTGCGCCGAAAGCGAGCCGCTGCGCAGGTTGATATACGTCCCGCCGGTATACAAATCCCCACCATCATCAAACACAAAGGCCGAGGTGACATCCGTCGCGGTTGCATTGCCGCTGTTGCAAACATGCGCGCCAATCGGGAACAGGTTCGGGCCGACGGTGACCTTGTTGCTGTCGAGGCCGATGACATTCCAGGTGATAGGAGTCACCGTCAGCGCCGCCGCTGCCTGCGCTTCGATCACCGGCGCAAACTGCGCAAGCAGAATCGCAGTGAGAAGCACAGCGGTAATCAGGCGCTCACAGATCATGGGGTTGTTTTTTTTCATGAATATTATCCTTCAACTGAGATTTAGTCTGCCCGGCACAGCGCCCAGGGCAATACAACAAATACAAACCTGGTTGGTAATCTCAAAAAAAAAGCCTGTAACAGTTGTGCATGACCAACCGGACAGGCCAGAGAAGCCTGCGAGCATTGCAATCGGCCTGATTCCTGGAAAGCATCCGGAACCAACCAAAAATCAGCATTGAAAATTCGAGCAATTTCCAGGAATCGATATTGCGTGGCTGCATTGCAACTGCCCGTCGCTTCTGAAGAATGAAGGAAATGACGCCCCTGTCCAGCCCGCCGGGATTGGTTTGCCCGGCAACCCATGGACCGTTTGGCGCGATGACACCTCAATTCAGTTATAAAAGAGCAACATTTTACTTTGGTTATTGTCATTGCTATAGGATAATTCCCGGCCTGCACCAAAAATAGGAAAAATGGACTATTCCTGGCGTCGGAAATTTCCCCAACTCCAACACACCCTGCCCCTGGAGGGAACCTACTCTGCCCGTTGACACCCCGCCCCACATCGGGTATCCTTACGGCTTGTCCGGGCAGGCCCGGCGCGGCAGAACTCTGCGAACCCCGCCAGGGCCGAAAGGCAGCAACGGTAAGGAGACGTTTCTGGGTGCCGCCGGTATCCTGCCCGGATATTGATTCACCGGCTTTCCGCTTTGACGCCCCTTCTTCCTTTATAATCACCTTATGACAGCCAAACGCTGGCTTCTCCTGTTGCTCTCCACCCTCATCGGCCTCGGCGCGGGGCTGTATTATGGCTGGGTCGTCAGCCCGGTGGAATATGTTGATACCACCCCCGCCTCCCTGCGTGCCGATTTTCGCACCGACTACACCCTGATGGTGGCTGAAATCTTCCAGGCCGACCAGGACGCGGAAGCAGCCGCCCGGCGCCTGGCCCTGCTCGGCAACCCCCCTCCCGACAGCCTGGCCGCCACCGCCCTGGAATTTGCCCGCCATAACGGCTACTCCCCCTCTGACCTGACGCTTCTCCAAACCCTGACCCTCGCCCTGCAAATCTGGCAGCAACCCGCCGGGAGCCAGCCATGAACGACCGTCCCAGCCCCTGGCTCATCCCCGCCGGCCTGATTCTGGGCGGGCTGCTCGGCATCCTGCTGGCCTGGTTCATGCCGCAATCCCGGCCCATCAACACCACCCCCGCCTCCCTGCGCCTCGACTTCAAAGATGAATACCGCTACCTGATCGCTTCTGCCTACCACGCCAGCGGCGATCTCGCCCGCGCCCAGGCCCGCCTCGCCACCCTGGCCGATTCCGATCCCGTTCAGGCCCTGGGAGCGCAGGCCCAGCGCATGCTCGCCAACCAGGCGGGCATGGACCAGGCGCGCATCCTGGCCAACCTCGCAGAAGGCCTGCAAGCCCCGCCCACCCGGGCCGCCGGCCCCACCCAAACACTCCCCGCGCCGCCCGCCTCTGCCACGGCAACGGCACCCAACCCGGCCGCCCCCGCTGCGCCCACCTCCAGCGCGTCACCGCTGCCACTCGAAAGCCTCAGCCCCGAAACACCCGCCGCTCCGCCCATCACCGCCACCCCGCGCCCCACCCAGCCCCCCACCTCCACCCCGGGCGCGGCCTACGCCCTCACCAGCCAGGATAATTTCTGTGACGCGCAGCAACCCGGCCTGCTGCAGGTCACTCTGCTCAACGCCGCCGGCCTGCCCGCCGCAGGCGAAGAACTGGTCATCACCTGGTTTGGCGGCCAGGAACATTTCTATACCGGCTTCAAAAACGAAATCAGCCCCGGCTATGCCGATTACACCCTGACCAGCGGCCTGGAATACGCCCTCAGCCTCTCCAGTGGTAACACGCGCCTGACCGGACTCATGGCCCCAACCTGCCCCGCCGAAACTGGCACCCCCTTCCCCGGCTCCATTCGGCTGGAATTCAAACAGCCCTGACCCGGTAAAAATGAACCCACTCCGACCCGCCTCCCTGTTATGCGCCGCCCTGGCCCTGGCACTGCTCTCCGCCTGCGCCGCTCCCGCCTCCCCGGCGCCGGTTCTGCCGGCCACCCCCATCGAAACAGCCGACCCCGGCCCCTGTGGATATACCTGGGGCAGCCAACCCCTGCCCGAACTCTCCGCCCAGGTGCTGGAAAAACTACAGGCCGCCGGGCTGCCCGCCAGCTCCGCCCTGGCCGAAGCCTACGGAGAAGACTGCCGCTACGCCGACGGCACGCTGGGGCCTTTCGCCGTCATGGAGACCGATTACCGCCTGACCCTGACCGTCAGCACCCTCGAGGACCCCACCCTGCTGGGCAGCCTGCTGGAACAATCCCTGGCCATCCTGGCGCAATTTCCCGTAGAGTCAACGCCCGGCCCCCAACCCGGCTACATCGGCATCACGTTTAAGAACGGCGAACAGGTGCAGAACCTGTGGTTCGAGCGGCGCAAATCCGACGACCTGCTCGCCCAGGGCCTGCGCGGCGCAGAACTTTACCAGGCCCTGACCCCCGAATCCACCCATCCCAAAAGCCCCTGACCCCGGGGGCTTTTTTCTTGACAAATCCGCCCCTTTAATATATACTACGTTTAGTAAATTCTAAACGTAGTATATGGTTAATATGACAGAATCTCTCGAACCCATTAAGAATGAACTCGTCGAAGGCCTGAGCGGAATCAGCGCTTTTTGGGGTTTCCCCAAAGGCATGGGCGCCATTTTCGCCATGCTCTACCTCGCCCCCACCCCTCTTTCCCTGGATGAACTCGTCTCGCAAACCGGGCTGACCAAGGGCGCGATCAGCACCAACGTGCGCGCGCTGGCCCGCATGGGGCTGATCCACCCGGTGACGCGCCTCGGCGATCGCAAAGATTATTACGAAGCCGAGACAAATTTCTACCGCTCAATCCGCACCCTGCTGATGGAGCGCCAGAACGGCGAGTTCGCCCGCGCGATTGCCTCAGTGCAGAGTGTGCTGGAGAAACTGGAAACCGGCGCCGGTGGAGAAGCCGCAGAGCGCGCCTTCTTAACCGAGCGTGTGCGGGCGCTGAATGACTTCTTCAACGCGATCGACGCCCTCGCCTCCGCCGCCGCCCGGCTGGACGGCCTGGGCCTGGGAACCGTTCAATCCATTTTGAAAATCCTGAAATAGTCCATCAAGGCTTTAACACACCGGGGCATGCGCCGCCGGTCTGATTAATGTTGCCAAAAGGAGCTTGGAATGAAAACTGCTGTGACTGGTGCTTTTTCTTACTCCGGGAAGTACATCACCCGCCGCCTGCTGGCGCGCGGCGCTGAAGTCATCACCCTGACAGGCCACCCCGACCGGCCGGACCCATTCGGCGGCCAGGTGCGGGCCTTTCCGCTGGATTTTGATGTGACCGGCATGGCCCACAGCCTGGCCGGCGTCGAGACGCTATACAACACTTACTGGGTGCGCTTCGATCATGGCAGCAATACTCAGCCGCGGGCGGTGGAAAACACGCGCAAACTGATCGAAGCGGCGCGGCTGGCCGGAGTGCGCCGCATCGTGCACATCAGCATCACCCAGCCGGCGGCTGATTCGCACCTGCCCTATTTTTGGGGCAAGGCGGCCAACGAAAAAGCGGTGATGGAGAGCGGCCTGAGCTACGCCATCCTGCGCCCGACCGTGTTGTTCGGCACAGAAGACATCCTGATCAATAACATCGCCTGGTTGCTGCGGCGCTTCCCGTTTTTCGGGCAGATTGGCGACGGGCAGTACCGGCTCCAGCCTATTTTTGTGGATGACCTGGCCGCGCTGGCAGTGGAAGCCGGGCTGCGGACGGAGAATCTGCTCTGGGACGCTGTCGGGCCGGAGATTTTCAGCTTCGACGAGTTGGTGCGGCTGGTTGGAAAACACATCGGCCACCCGCGGCCACTGCTGCACCTGCCTCCGGGCCTGGCCCTGGGCGCGGCGCAATTCATCAGCCTGTTTACCGGCGACGTGGTGCTGACTCCCGAAGAGGTGCAGGGGTTGATGGCCGGGCTGCTGGTCTCGTCCGAGCCGCCGCGCGGCACCACCCGCCTGGGTGACTGGTTGTCAGAAAACCGGGCGGCGGTCGGGAGCCGGTATGCCTCCGAGCTGGCGCGGCATTATATCTAGCCGGTAGGTTTCATCCTGCTTTCATCCTGCGGGGTTAGAATTGAAAAAAAATCAAGAACATCAGGAGACTTATGAACATCAAAAAAATCGCCCTATTCTTAATCGTTGCCGGCCTGGTTGTTTTCGGGCTGATTCAGCTCATTCCGATTGACCGCAGCAACCCTCCGGCCAGCGCAGAACCCCAATGGAGCAGTCCGGAAGCGCGGGCGCTGGTCAAACAAAGCTGCTTTCAGTGTCATAGCAATGAAACTGACTGGCCCTGGTACAGTTACATCGCCCCGGCTTCGTGGTTGATCAAATTCGACGTGGTTGAAGGTCGTTCCGCTTTCAATTTTTCGGAATGGGATAAACGCCCCGGGGAATTGGATGAAATGGTGCGCGAAATCCAGCGTGGCGGGATGCCGCCGCTGCAATATACGCTCTTCCACCCCGAGGCCAGGCTGAACGACCAGCAGAAACAGGCGCTGATTGAGGCGCTGACATCATCGTGGAAATAATTACAACCGATAGACCCTATGGAACCTGGATTCCATAGGGTCTATCGGTTGTGCCCCCAAGGGAATTCGAATCCCTGTTTGAGCCTTGAGAGGGCTCCGTCCTAGGCCGCTAGACGATGGGGGCGCGGTTGAGCGGGCTGAATTTTATCACTTGCCCGCCGCATCGTCAACAAGAAAGACGTGCAGTTCGGCCGGGCCGTGCGCGCCGATGGTCAGGGTCATTTCGATGTCGGCGGTGCGGCTGGGGCCGGTGATCAGCACGCTGGCCGGGGCTGTGGCAATTTCGGGCAGGCGGATGGCTTGCTCAAGCGAGGGCAGGATCTGGCTGGCGCGCAGCACAGCGATATGGATGGCGGGAACAAGCGAAGCTGTCAGCGGACGGCCTGGGCCGCCGGGGATGACGAGCGAGCCGGTATCGGCGATGCCAGCCAGCGCGCCGGTCAGCCCGGCCTGGTTCTCCGCTGCGCCCTGCGGGAAGGGCTGCACGCGCATCCCGGACTGAGCCAGTTGGGCCGCATCCAGCCCGGGGATCTCATCCCACATTTCGAGACGGTCGAGGCCGCGTTCGCGCAGGAAGGCTATCAGTTTTTCGGGCAATTCATCGGCGCGGACGGGGTAAACGTGCCCGCCGATGGCCGTCAGTTCAGTGGCAAAACGATCGGGCAAGGAAGGAGACAGGGAAGCAGGGAAGCTGGTATCGACAGTTTCCTGGTTTTCTTGTCTCCATTCAACCGGTCCACTTTCTACTATTTTCCCACTTTCTTCCCAGCGCGCCCTGAACGGTTTCGCCGCCGGTTTAGGCAAATCCTTGCTGTAGCCCCAGCCGGTGAGAGCGGGAACGGGGATGAACAGGGGCAGCGGACGGGAGAACCAGCCAGCCAGTTTCTGCGAAACGGAAAACAGGCGCGGGTGCGCGGCAATCCGGCTGTAGGCGCTCAACGCCAGTTTGACAACGCCCGGGAGTCCGAGTCCACCCGGGCCGGAATCCGCTTCCAATTTCCCCGCCCGAATGCGCAGCAGCATTTTGGGCAGGTCGATATCGACCGGGCAGGCCTCTTTGCAGGCGCCGCACAGCGAGGAGGCCTGCGCCAGCTGGACAAAGTTTTCGCCGAGCAGCCCCGGCGAGATGACCGAACCGATCGGGCCGGGGTACGGGGCGAGAGCGCCATCCGCGCCGAGGTAGCTGTGCCCGCCCAGCTCGCGGAAGACCGGGCAGGCGTTCAGGCAGGCGCCGCAGCGAATGCAGTAGAGCGCTTCCTTGAGCGGGGAGTTGCGCAGTTTCGAGCGGCCATTGTCGACGATGATCAGGTGTTTTTGCTGGCCATTTTCGGGCGCGTGGATCAGCTGGGTGTAGACGCTCAGTTTTTGCCCGGTGGCCGAGCGCGGCAGGAGAGAGAGAAACAGCGCCAGGTCGTCGAGCGTCGGGACGAGGCGCTCCATGCCCATCAGCGCAATGTGGACGGGCGGCAGGGTGGTGCACATGCGCCCGTTGCCTTCGTTGGTGACGAGCGTCAGCGTGCCGGTTTCGGCCACGCCAAAATTGACGCCGGAAATGCCCACGTCAGCGTTCAAAAAGACTTCGCGCAGGACTTTACGGGCAGTGTTGACCAGCGTGGGGATATCTTCGGTGTAGGGGATGCCCAGTTTTTCGTGAAAGAGCTGGCCAACCTGGGCGCGGCGCAGGTGCACGGCCGGGGTGATGATGTGCGCCGGTTTTTCGTGGCGCAGTTGGACAATGTATTCGCCCAGATCAGTTTCGACGACGCGCTGACCGGCGGCTTCGAGTGCATGGTTAAGCTCGATTTCTTCGCTGATCATGGATTTGGCTTTGGCAAAGAGCAACCCAGTCGCAGATTTTCGCGGATTTTTGGGATTTTCGGCAATCTCAAACACCCTCTGCACGGCTTCGGCGGCGTTGCTGGCGCGATGGACAATGATGCCGTTTTGTTGCGCGCGCTGGATGAATTGCTCCAGATATTCGTCGAGGTGCTCAATCACGTCGGCGCGGATGGCGTGGGCTTGTTGACGGCGCGCGCGCCAGTTGGGCAGACTGGCGAAAGCGTTGATGCGGCTCTTAACGCGCCGTTCCGCGTTGCCATCCAGGGCTTTTTGCAGGGCTTCATCCGCAATCGACTGGCGGATTTTTTGGTGGAAGATATCCATGGTTATCGGCTGTTCAACACTTCGGCAATATGGACCACACGCTGCGGCTTTTTCTGCTTGCTCAGGCCGCCAGCGATGTGCATGCGGCAGCCCGCCTCCGTCACCACCAGCGTGGGCGAGGCACTGATTTGCAGATTAGAAATTTTCCGCTGGAGCATTTCGGCGCTCAGTTCGGGATGTTCCACCGAAAAGACGCCGCCAAAACCACAGCACTCTTCAGAAGCCGGTAAATCGACGATGACGGCATCCCTGACAGCGGCGAGCAAAGCGCGGGGCTGCCGGTCAACGCCCAGGTGGCGGTTGGGATGGCAGGAGGCGTGATACGTCAGGGTGCCGGGCCAGCGCGCGCCCAGGTCTGTGACTCCCAGCACGTCGACGAGATATTCGCTGAATTCGTAAGTGCGCGCGGCCAGCGCCCGGGCGCGCGGCAGCCAGCGCGGGTCGGCGGCAAACAACTCGGGGTAGCCGTGTTTCAACATCACGGCGCACGAGCCGGATGGCACGATCACATCACCGGGCGCGGCTTCAAAGACCTGGATGGTGTGTTCAGCCACTGGTCGGGCTTCATTGCGCAGCCCGGCGTTGTAGGCGGGCTGTCCACAGCAGGTCTGGCCGGGCGGGAATTCCACGGTCACGCCCAAACGGCGCAAAATGCTAACGATGGCCTGGCCCGTTTCCGGGTAGAAGGTATCCACCAGGCAGGTGACAAACAGTTGCAGCGTTGGCATGGTGTGATTATAGACGATTGCCCCTCGTGCAGATCATCCAGATCGATTTAGTTGATTTTTTGAAATAACTGCCTGCCAGGGCTGACAATCTGGCCGGTGTGGTATGATTGCCAGCGCTCTTTTGAAAGGACTGAGAATGACCAACTACAAATCAAAACTTCCCAATCATTTTGACCTGCCGCGCCGGATCAACCGGCTGGGGGAACTGGCTTACAACCTCTGGTGGGTCTGGAACCCGACCGCCCAACGTCTGTTCAACCGGATTGATAACAACCTGTGGGAGTTGACCCGGCACAACCCGATCCTGTTCCTGCGCCAGCTGGAACGCCCGGTATTGAATGCGGCTGCCCAGGATCCGTTTTACCTGGAGATTTATGACCGCGTCTTTACCGAATTTGATGCCTATATGCAGCATCGCGGCCCCTGGTTTTCCTCCCAATACCCCGGCAACACCGACCAGATTGCGTATTTTTCGATGGAATTCGGCTTGCACGAGACCCTGCCGATCTATTCCGGCGGGCTTGGCGTGCTCTCAGGCGATCACCTGAAAGAATCGTCGGATTTGGGGCTGCCGCTGGTGGGCATCGGCCTGCTGTATACGGAAGGCTATTTTTCACAGCGCATTACCGAGGACGGCTGGCAGGAAGCCATCAACAACCCGCTCAAGTTTGAAGGCCTGCCGCTGCTGACGGTCAAAAATGCCGATGGCACGGAACTGACCATCACGGTCGAATTTCCCGATGGGCCGGTGCAGGCCCGCATCTGGGAAGTGCGCATCGGCCGGACTCCCCTGTATCTGCTCGATACAAACCTCGATACGAACCCGCCTATGGTGCGCCAGCTGACCACACGCCTGTACTGGAGCGACATCAACCTGCGCATCATGCAGGAAGTGCTGCTGGGCATTGGCGGCGTGCGCGCCCTGCGCGCGCTGGGCTTTGCGCCCACCGTCTGGCACATGAACGAAGGCCACGCCGCCTTCATGACGCTGGAACGCGTCCGCGAAATGGTGAAAGCCGGGAAGTCTCTGGAAGCGGCGATTGCCGAGACGAAAACCCACAACGTCTTCACCACCCACACACCCGTCCCGGCGGGCAACGACGAATTCCCGCTCTGGTTGATTGACAAATACCTGGCGATGATGTGGCCCGAAATGGGCCTGACCCGCGACCAGTTCGTTGACCTGGCACGTCACCAGCAAACCTGGGGCGAAACCTTCTCGATGCCGATCCTGGCACTGCGCTTCTCCGATCACCGCAACGCGGTTTCGGAACTGCACGGAGTCGTCAGCCGCGAGATGTGGAAAGGCCTGTGGCCCGGCAAAAGCAGCGACGAAGTGCCGATCACGTTTGTGACCAACGGCGTGCACACCACCACCTGGATGGCGCGTCGCATTCGCGTGCTGTTTGAGAAATATTTCGGCCCCGACTGGCTCGATCATCTCGATGATTTCGAGATGTGGAAAAAGATTGAAAACATCCCGGCCCAGGAATTATGGGCAGTGCGCAGCCATCTCAAACGCAAACTGGTCTTTTACATGCAAGAACGCGCCCGTCAGCGCTGGATTCAGGGTGGATTCCACCCGGTGCAGGTGATCGCCGCCGGGGTGATGCTCGACCCGTATGTGCTGACCATCGGCTTCGCGCGGCGTTTTGCCACGTACAAGCGTGCCAGCCTGGCGCTGAGCGAGTTCGACCGCCTGCTGAACCTGATTAACCAGCCCAACCGGCCGGTTCAGATTCTGTTTTCCGGCAAAGCGCACCCCGCCGATGAACCCGGCAAACACCTGATCCAGGAAGTTTACCGCAAGGTCAAGAAAGCCGAAAACGGGGGCCGGATCGTCTTCCTGGAAGATTACGACATGAATGTGGCCCGCTACCTCGTCCAGGGCGTGGATATCTGGATGAACACCCCTCGCCGGCCCAACGAGGCCAGCGGTACCTCGGGCATGAAAGCCGCGCTGAATGGCGCGCTCAACTTCTCGGTGCTGGATGGCTGGTGGCGCGAAGCCTTCAACGGCGACAACGGCTGGGCGATCGGCCCGGATGCCGACCTGGACTCCACGGTGCAAGACGAAACCGACACGGAAAGCCTGTATGCTACCCTGGAAAACGAGATCATCCCGCTCTACTACACCGAGCGTGATGGCAACGATGTTCCGGTGAAATGGGTGCAGCGCATGAAAGAATCAATGCGCACCATCACCCCCCAATTCAGCACCCGGCGCATGCTGAAGGAATATGTCGAAAAGTTGTACCTGCCAAAAGTAAAATAGAATGACCGGGGCGCAGGACCATCCTGCGCCCCGCTTTATTGGTGAAAGGAGTCTACCATGATGGCTTTTTTTCTCTCCCCAGAGGCCTGGCTGGGCGCTCTGGTCATCTTTGCCTTGCGTGTCACAGACATGACCTTCGACACCCTGCGCATGTTGTTCGTCATGCGTGGGCGCAAAGGCATCGCCTGGGGCCTGGGCTTTTTCCAATCAGTCGTCTATGTTGTGGCCATTTCCTCCGTGCTCGGGCATCTCGATAATCCCCTCAACGTCATCGGCTACGCCGCTGGATTCGCCACTGGCAACGTGGTCGGAATGCTGATCGAGGAGCGGCTGGCGATTGGGCACACCCAGCTGCAAATCATCAGCTCACGGCGCGGCGCCCTGCTGGCCGGCGCCCTGCGCGAAGCCGGTTTCGGCGTGACTGAAATCCCGGCACGTGGACGCGATGGCATGGTCAGCATGCTCTCCGTCAGCATCCTGCGCAAAGATATTAGCAAAATTGAACAACTTGTCCACGCCACCGACCCCGAAGCCTTTATGACCTCCGAAGACGTGCGTCCAATGCGTCACGGCTACTGGCGCGCCTGAAAGAACATGCCATGATTCCAGAAATCAACGTCCAGCAGCTGGCCGAACGCCTGCAAACCGACGAAAAATTCACCATCCTTGACGTGCGCGAAGCCTGGGAAGTGGACCTGGCCCGGCTGGAAGATCCGCGCGTCCACCTCCTGCCGCTCAGCCAACTCGCACGCAACCTGCTGGATGCTTTTCCCGCCGAACTGCGCGACCCACAAACCCCGCTGGTCATCCTGTGTCACCACGGCGCCCGCTCTGCCAACGTCACCGGCTGGATGCGCCAACAAGGCTGGCAAAACGTCCACAGCCTGCAAGGGGGCATTGCCGCTTACGCCGAACAGATTCAGCCCTCGATCGGTTTTTATTAACCGGCCCCGGCAAAACCCAAACCCAGGGTTGAACAAGCGACCTAAAAGTTGTATGATGAAATTGTGAATGCTCCTTCTTGACAGGCGGAACAACTTCATTTCGATAGGGTAACACAACAGCCGCTCAACGTGATTTGGCGGCTGTTATGTTTTAACGAATTAGTATCATGTGGCAGATAAGGAACAGTATCATGTACGAGAATCCCATGTTCGATTGCTCAATGGCCATTGAACGCCGCAAGGATGAAATCACCTTCGCGGAAGAATATCGCCGGGGCTCTCTGGTTGCCGGCGGAAAAATCAAGATTGACCAGTTGATCAAGCTGTTAAAAACCATCGGGATCGCAAAACCGCCGCAGCTGCAACCCTTACGGCATACACCCGCGCCTGCTTCACACATCCTGGCATTTATGCACTTCGAACATTTCATGCATCGCAATTTCACCCGCCACCATTCCCGGGCGCAGTGGATCAGGTAATCCGCACCCACAACTTCTGCAAAGCCGCGCCACGCGGGACACGGGGCGGTTGTCATCTCCCATAAAAAACACCTGACGGAGCCTGGAAAATTTCAGGGACAGCCAGACCAGGCCCGTCTTTTTTTCGTTTTAGAATTGAACCATCAACTCAAGGAAAAATTTATCTTGCCGCCTCGCAATTCTTTCAAAGCAATAGATGACTAGAAATTTTCTGAATTTAATGATAAAAATTACTCATGTTATTCCCGACTTGAGGAAAAGAACCCATGAATGTTAATTTTTATGCAACATTACGATTGATTACCGGTAAAAAAACCATCAGCCTCGATCACCTGCCCGATGGCAGTCCTGTGCGCGACGTGCTGGAAGCGTGCTTCGAACTTTATCCCGCCTTGCGGGCTGAATTGATGAACGGCGATGAATTGCTTGGTCACGTTCACTTCTTTATCAACGGTCGTGATGTCCCCTACCTCGAGCACGCCCTGGCGACGCCCGTTTCGCGCAACGATAAACTGGATGTCTTCCCGGCAGTGGGCGGTGGATAGGTGAAACGGAAATGCCTGAAAGAAATGAGACCTACATCACAGGTGATATTGCAGGGGAAGAGTAAAATAATTTCCAAAGGCGCCCAATCAGCGGTGTTTTTCCATATTGCGGAGTGTGATGAATGAGCACCACCAAAACAACCACGGCCTGGGCCGAAGTTGACGAACAGGGTCGGCTGGTTTTCCCCCCGGAAGTCGCCGCTCGCTTTGGCATCCGACCGGGCAGCAAAGTGCGCCTGGATGAAGACAATAACCTTGTGCGCATGCACCGCCCGGTCACGCACCTGACCAAAATCTACATTGAACCAACCGTAGCCTGTAACCTGGATTGCATCACCTGTTTTCGCAATGCCTGGGATCAGCCACTGGGCCGCATGAGCGATGCCACGTTTGAGAATATCCTGGCCGGGCTCAAACAACTTGACCCATTGCCCGATGTCTATTTCGGTGGCATTGGCGAACCATTGTTTCATCCCAAGACAATTGAGTGGGTCAAGCGAGTCAAAGACCTGGGCGTCAAAAAGGTCGAATTGATTACCAATGGCACAACTCTCACCGAGAAAAAAGCGCAGGAGCTGATCGAATCGGGATTGGACGTGCTATGGGTTTCGATTGACGGAGCCACCCCCGAAACCTATTCCGATGTTCGGCTGGGCGCCGAACTGCCGGTGATTATCGAAAACCTGAAGCGATTCGCCAAAATGCGGCCAGCCAGCCACTTCCCCAGGCCTGAAATTGGCATTGCCTTTGTGGCCATGAAACGCAACATCGCCGACCTGCCCCAGGTCATCAAGCTGGGGAAATCGTTAAAAGCCAAATATTTTTCAGTGAGCAATGTGCAGCCCGCCACCGAAAATATGCAGGATGACCGGCTGTATGCCGGCACCATTCACAATATCGCCTATCTTCAGGCTCCCAACCTGCCGCGCCTGAGCCTGCCCAAAATGGATTTCAACGCCCTGACATCTGACGCGCTGATCGAAACCTTCAACAGCCAGTTGAATGTCAGCTATGCGGGCAACAACTGGGGCGGCGCGAATGATACCTGTAATTTTGTCGAAAGTGGCACCATGTCCATTGCCTGGACGGGAGAAGTCAGCCCGTGCTGGCCGCTGATGCACACCCACACCAGCTTTCTGCATGGCAAACAACGCATTTCGCGCAAACATATCATCGGTAGTGTGAATGAACGTGGACTATCTGAGCTGTGGCTGGATCCCGATTACGTGGCGTACCGCGAACGCCTGCACAATTTTGCTTTCGCCCCCTGTACCTTTTGCGGCGGCTGCGATTTATCTGAAACCAACGAGGAAGATTGTCTCGCCAATACAGTTTTCCCGGTGTGCGGCGGCTGCCTGTGGGCGCAGGGAATTATCCAGTGTCCATAATCACCCATACTCATGTCATGCGCGGCATCCCTTATTTTCTGCTGAAGGAGTATCTGCAGGAACTTGGCGGGGAAGTAGCAGCTGAAAATACCGTTGCAGGTGACGGGTGGAGCGTCCGCCTGGAGCGGTTGGAACCTTTTCGGCTGGGGTCGCTCGAAGTCGGCCAGGTGCAGTTGGAGATGGAAATCCACGAAGATGTGTATGCTGATTTTATGGAGCGTTTCCGCCTGAAAACACTGCGCGCAGGCGGATAATTCATCAGACCCTAAAAAAAGGAACGCGCCCGGCTGGGCGCGCCCCTTTTTTTTAGGGTTGACTGTCTGTCGTCGGAAATCAGGCGATTTCCAGTTCCTTGAGCTTGGCTGCGGGCACAACGCCGTTGTCCCAGCCGCGCTTTTCATAGTACTCGGCCAGCATCAGGTCAAGTTCACAGACCTGTCCCAGAGAGCCCGGCATCGTGGAGGGTTCCTTGAGGAAGCGTTCGGGGAGCTGGTCGCTGCCAGCGCCAAAGCCAGCCAGGTTGTTGTAGTAACGCTCGAGGTTGTAGATGCGCTCGCCAGTCTTGAGCACGTCGCCAGCCGTGAAGGGAATGCCCACCATGGCAGAATACTGGGCGGCGTATTCATCTGCGCCCTGGGCAAATGCCGAGAATTTGCAGATGTCCATGCTGTCGGAGAAGGCGTGAACTTCCTGGAAGATCTTGACCAGTTCGCCCTTGCCCTTCCACGCAATCGGATCAACTTTCAGAGATCCAAACGGCATGACACCCAGTTCAGCGGCGGGAGTGTAGGCGCGCAGGTGGCAGGCGCCACGATTGGAAGTGGCATACCCAATGCCCTCGCCCTTGAGCCCACGCGGGTCATAAGCCGGGATGCCCTGGCCCTTGCAGGTCATGGCAAGTTCGGGGTGTCCAAAATGCGCGGCGGTGGCATTTGCGCCTTCAGCCATGACATTACCGAAGCCTTTGCGGAAGGCGATCATCTCGGCAGCTTTGGTCATGCCATCCGGGTCGCCCCAGGCCAGGGTGCCTTCTGCGCCGGTGTAACCCTTTTCAGTGGCTTCCATCCACACAGAGAGCGGGTGGCCGATTTCGATGGCATCGAAGCCATAATCATTGGAAAGGTCGATCATTTTGCCAACCAGGCGGGCGTCATTGTTGCCGCAGTTCGCGCCAACCGACCAGGCCGGTTCGTATTCCACCGATTCCATGCGCAGACCCTTGTAGGGGCCGTCTTTGACTTCGATTTCCTTCTTGCAGGCCACCGGGCAGGCATGACAGGTCGGATCATCAACGAGCAGGTGCTCCTTGATATATTCGCCCGAAATCTTTTCGGCATTTTCGCCGTAGGAGGTCACCATGCTGTTTTTTGTGGGCAGCGCGCCGATGCTGCTGGTGATGTTCATCAGCACGTTGGTGCCATAGACCGAGAGACCACCCTTGCGCGGGCTGGTGATATTCTCGGGAGCCATGATGCACTCCAGGGCGCGTTTGTGAGCAGCCTTCCAGGCTTCGCGGTCAGCAGCTTTGGTGATATTCTTTTCAGCCTTGACTACAATGGCCTTGAGATTCTTCGAGCCGCCGACGCAGCCGGTACCGCCGCGGCCAGAAGCGCGATCATTTTCATTCATCCAGCACGCAAACTTGACGAGATTTTCGCCAGCCGGGCCGATGGCGATGACCGTCAGGTCTTTTTCGCCATATTTTTCCTTGAAGAACTTCACGGTATCATGGACGCCCTTGCCCCACACTTCCCCGGCATCGAGCAATTCCACACCGCCATCATGAACATAAGCATAGACCGGTTTGGCAGCCTTGCCCTTGAAAACCAGTCCATCGAAGCCCGACCAGCGCAGGCGGGCAGCCGACCAGCCGCCGTGATGACTATCGGTCACAGTTCCGGTCAGCGGAGATTTGGTCACAACCGCCATGCGCCCGCTCATATTGGCTTCCGAACCAGTCAACGGGCCGGTCATGAAGCACAAAATGTTTTCGGGAGAAAGCGGCCCAACTTTGGGGCCGTTGTCGAACACATACTTCACGCCCAAACCGCGACCGCCAATATATTTGCGTTTGTCTTCGTCCGCGATGGGCTTGTACTCGACTTTACCTGCCGTCAAATCGACCCAAGCAACTTTGTCTGCGTAACCACCATATGCCATAATGTTCTCCTTATGAATCTGCGAAACAAAAATGTCTCCATCGGGAGCCGACGAGATCGTTAACTTATGATAGCATTCTCAAAAATCCAAATCAATCTACTAAGTTTTTTCTTAACGGCACAAATTATCACAATTTTTTCATGATAAAGCTCCCAGGCACACCAACGCATTGGGGTATACTCGCTTAGCGCAAGAAAAACTCCTGGACCATCACACCTCAAGGCACACCCATGAAACAACTCCTGCAAAACATGCGCGACGGACAAACCACCGTTGCCGAAGTCCCCATCCCCACGCCGCGCGCCGGGCAGGCGCTGGTTAAAGTGGCCGCCTCGCTCGTCTCGGCCGGCACCGAACGCATGCTGGTCGAATTTGCCGAAAAATCGCTTGTCGGCAAGGCCCGCTCACGCCCTGACCTCGTCCGCCAGGTGCTGGATAAAATCTCGCGCGAGGGCCTGCTCCCCACCCTGCAGGCCACTTTCAACCGCCTCGACCAGCCCATGCCGCTCGGCTACTCATCCGCCGGAACCATCACCGCCCTCGGCCCGGGCATGGACGGCTTCCACGTCGGCCAGCGCGTGGCCTGCGCGGGCGGCGGCTACGCCGTCCACGCCGAATACAACCTCGTGCCGCGCAACCTGCTCACGCCCCTGCCGGAAACCGTCGACTTCGAATCAGCCGCCTTCACCACCCTCGGCGCCATCGCGCTGCATGGCTTCCGGCTGGCCGAACCCCAACTGGGCGAAAACGTCGCCGTGATCGGGCTCGGCTTACTCGGCTTGTTGACGATTCAACTGGCGGCTGCCGCCGGATGCCGCGTTTTTGGCGTGGATACCAACCCCAGCCGGGTTCAACTCGCCGAACAATTCGGGATTTCAGCCTGCTCCCGTCAAAACGCCGTCGACTCCGCCCGGGCGTTTACCGCCAATCGCGGCTTCGACAGCGTCATCATCTGCGCCGATACCTCGTCCAATGACCCGGTCGAACTGGCTGGCTTAATCGCCCGCGACCGGGCCAAAATCGTCGCCACCGGCGCGGTGGGGCTATCTTTCCCTCGCAAAATTTACTACGAAAAAGAACTCAGCTTCATTAACTCCCGTTCCTACGGCCCGGGCCGCTACGACGCTGGTTACGAGGAAAACGGCCAGGATTACCCGATCGGTTTTGTACGTTGGACGGAAGGCCGCAACTTCGAGGCGGTGGTTGCATTAATGGCGCAGGACAAATTGCGCATCGCGCCCCTGGTTACGCATCGAATTTCCATTGAAAACGCTGCCGAGGCCTACGAGATTATCACCGGCAAGGCAAAAGAACCCTTCCTCGGGGTTTTGCTGACCTACGAAAGTGCGGCGTCCGACGTGCGAAGTGCGAAAATCGAGTTTCCAACGCACCCCGCACTCAGCACCTCGCACGTGAAACTTGGGGTACTCGGCGCGGGATTGTTCGCCAACGCCACGTTGCTGCCTGCCCTGGCCCGAGTCAAAGACGTAGAACTGGTCGGGATTGCTTCGGCGGGCGGATTGCATGCCCAGCACTCCGGCAAGAAATTTGGCTTCCGGTACGCCGCCAGCGACGATGACCAGATTATCAATGATCCCGCGATCAACACGGTGATGATTCTGACGCGCCACGACACACACGCCGATCTGGTGGTGCGCGCCTTGCAGGCCGGGAAGCATGTTTTTGTCGAAAAGCCGCTGGCGGTGGATGCGATTGGGCTGGAAAAGGTTTGCGCGCAATTGACGATGAACCCTGAGCCACAAACCAAACCTGATCATTCGTTGTCCAGCGTCAATGGTCTGTTGATGGTTGGATTCAACCGCCGCTTCGCGCCGCTGGCCACGCAGCTGGCCGCGCATTTTGCTCAGCGCACGGAAGCGCTTTACATGCACTACCGGGTTAACGCCGGATATATTCCGCTCAACCATTGGACGCATGACCCGGCCCAGGGCGGCGGGCGTATTATCGGCGAAGGCTGCCATTTTGTGGATTTTCTGAGCTTTTTGGCCGGTTCTGCGCCGGTCAGCGTCAGCGCGACGGCTTTGCCAAATGGCGGCAAATACTGCGAAGATAACGTCAGCATGACCTTTACGTTTGCGGACGGCTCGCTCGGTGTGGTGGATTATCTCGCCAGCGGCGATAAAGCCTTCCCCAAAGAAAGAGTCGAGGTCTTTTGCGGCGGCGCGGTGGCGGTGCTGGATGATTTCCGGTCGCTGGAAACTGTCAGAGACGGGAAAAAGAAAACGGTGAAACTGGCCGGGCAGGATAAAGGCCACTTTAACGAGATGCAGGTGCTCGTCAGTGCGATTCGCGCGGGGAAAGCGCCCATTGCGACTGAGCAGCTGGTCGCGGTCACCAAGGCAACCTTCGCGGCGGTCGAATCGCTGCGCAAAAACGGCGAAAAGGTGCAAATCGGCGTATAATATTAGTGCAAAACTTTAGCAAAGGATGGCACTATGCGCGCTGTCAAAGAACGGATGAATTTATACATCACCAAGGAAGTGGCGGATGAACTGCGCCGCCTGATTCCGGCCCGCGAGCGGACCCAATTTGTGGAAAAAGTGCTGGTGCGTGAACTGCGCCGCGCCCATGTGCGGGCGGTTTTAGCCCGCACCGCCGGGGCCTGGAAAGACGAAGACCACCTGGATATGATGACCGGCGAGGAGATTGACCGCTGGATTGAAGAACAACGCAGGATTGGCGCGGCTGGCCGCGAGGAAGAATTAAACAAGTTGTGGGGCCGGGACGAAGATGGGTGATTTCCTGCTCGATTCCGGCATTGTCATCCGCCATTTACGCAAATACACCGGCTATCCGGCCTTGTTGGATGATTTGACTACCCAGGGAACTGTCTTTATCTCTGTGATGAGCCGTTTTGAAATCCTGCGCGGGATGCGGGAAAAGGAGCGCGCCGATACAACCGATACGTTGAATGCTCTCGAAAGCCTACCGATTGACGAGGCTGTCGCCGAACTGGCGGGCGAGTTAGTACGCGCCTGGCGCGCAAAAGGGTTTACCCTGGGCTATGCGGATGTGTTGATCGCCGCCAGCGCCATTTTGCATAACCTGCCGCTGGTGACGACCAACCCCAAACACTTTCCCATGCCCGAACTGACCGTTTTTGCCTCGGACGATAATGGCAAAATCACCAAATGGCAGCCATGAAAAAACTTCTCATCATCAAAGTTGGCGATACACTGCCGGAGCTGGCGGCGCGCCGGGGCGATTTCGAGGACTGGTTCAGCGCCGGGCTGGGGCTGGATTCTGACCATCTGGCGGTCTTTGATCCACGAGGCGGCGCGGATTTCCCGCCACTGGCAACGCTGGCCGGGGTGCTGGTGACGGGTTCGCACTGCATGGTGACGGAACATCTCGACTGGAGCGAGCGCACAGCGCGCTGGCTGGTGGAGCTGGCTGGGGCGGATGTGCCGATTCTGGGCGTCTGCTACGGTCACCAGTTGCTGGCCTACGCCTTTGGCGGCGAGGTGGGCAATAATCCGCGCGGGACGCAGGAAGGCACAACGCGGGTGGAACTGACCCCGGCCGGGCAGAAGGATGCGCTGTTGGGCGGGCTGGGCGCGGATTTCGCGGCGCAGGTCAGCCACACCCAGTCGGCGCTGCGCCTGCCGCCGGGCGCGGTGCGGCTGGCTTTTGATGGCTGGGATATGAACCAGGCTTTTCGCGTGGGTCAAAATGTCTGGGGTGTGCAGTTTCACCCCGAGATGGATGCCGATATCACGCGCACCTATCTTCAGGCCGAACGGGATGAGCTGGCGGCTGATGGTCAGGATGTGGAGAAAATTCTTGCCACGGTGCGCGAGACGCCGGTGGCGGCGCGGGTGTTGAAGCGTTTTGCTGAATTGGTGTTCGACAGCGTGCTATAATTTTTACAGAGACACGTTGAAAGGAAACACAATGAAATTTACCGTTGAGTATGAACTGGAATCAGATGGCCGCTGGCTGGCTGAGGTGAAAGAACTCCCGGGTGTCATGTGTTATGGGACCTCGCCTGAAGATGCGGTGGCGCATGCGCAGGCCTTGGCGTTGCGCGTGGTGGCTGACCGGCTTGAAAACGGCGAAAACCCTGCCAGTTTGTTGTTTTCCTTTTCTGCGGTATGACTGAGTGGCGAGCCATTAAGGCCAGACGATTATTGGCCGTTCTTGTGCGGCTCGGATGGAGTGTCAAACGCCAGACCGGGTCACATAAAGTTCTTTCTCGACCAGGTTGGCCGGATGTCATTTTTGCATTCCACGATAACGAAGAAATTGGTCCGCGGATGCTGGCCCGCATGGCAAAAGTAACCGGTTTACGACCGGAAGATTTGTAAATTGATTCAATCGCACGAAGGTGCGCAGTTTCATGGACGAACTGCGCACCTTCGTGGTTTAATCAGAACCAAATGGACTACATCCTCCAACTCCGCCAACTGATTGGACACCGCCCGCTCCTGATGGTTGGCGCGGCCATTTTGATTGTCGATGACCAGAACCGCCTGCTGCTGATGAAACGCTCCGACAGTGGTTGTTGGGGGCCGCCCGGCGGAGCCACTGAACCGGGTGAACAGGTGGAGGCAGCCGCCAGGCGCGAAACACTGGAGGAAACTGCCCTCGAAATTGGCGATATGTCGCTTTTTGGCGTTTTTTCCGGCCCGGAACTTTTTTACCGTTACCCCAACGGTGACGAAGTCTACAATGTCACCATCGTTTATCTGGCTCGCGATTTTGGCGGCGCAGTAAAACTCGATCATGAGCACACAGAATTTAACTGGTTTGTGCTGGATGACATCCCCGCCAACATCAGTCCGCCGATGATCCCTACGATGGAACAATTCAAACGCACCTTTTCCAGCCTCTGACTTCCAGTATTTACCATCTTAACTCCAGGAGCCCCCATGCAACTGACCGGCATCTACGCCCCCATCATCACCCCCTTCAACGCGGACGAATCGATTAACTACCCCGTTCTCGCCCAACTGATCGATTACCTGATCGACAATGGCATCAGCGGCCTGGTCCCCGGCGGGACGACCGGTGAAGTCTACGCCCTGACAGAAGCCGAACGGCTGGAGATTTTCCAGTTTGTCAAAGAAAAAACCGCCGGGCGGGTCACGCTCATCGCCGGAACCAACTCCGGCGCCACGCGTGACGTCATCCGCTACTCGCAGGCCGCCGAAAAAATGGGCTACGAAGGCCTGATGGTGGCCGTTCCGCCCTACTCGCGGCCCACACAGCGCGAACTCCTCGCCCATTATCGCGCCGTCGCCGCCAGCACCGCGCTGCCGATTGTGCTCTACAACTTCCCCTGGCGCGCCGGGACCGAAGTCGGCTACGACGTACTGGACGGCCTGCTCGACCTGCCCAATATCATCGGCATCAAGGAAGCCTCCAGCGATATGAGCCGCGTCTACGAATTCCGTCTGCGCTACGGCGAACGCTACCAGATGATCTGCGGTTCCGACGATCAGGCCCTCGACTACTTCCTGTGGGGCACCACCGCCTGGATCGGCGGCGGCGCCTCCTGCGCCCCGCGCCAGCACGCCGCCGTGCTCGAACCCGCCCTGAAAGGCGATTTCGCCGCCGCCCGCGCCGCCATGGACAAACTCATGCCGCTCATGCGCTGTCTCGAAAGCGGCAGCTACTGTCAAAAGGTCAAGCGCGGCTGTGAACTGCTCGGCATCCCGGTCGGCGGCCCGCGCCTGCCGCTGCTGCCTCTGACTGAAGCAGATCGGCTCGAATTCGAGCGGATTTTCAAGAGCATTTAAACACAAAGGACACGAAGGACTCAAAGGAAACCCTTAAAAACCTTCGTGCCCTTTGAGTCCTTCGTGTTTAATATCTTTGGAGAAGCGATGAAGCGCATCCCGTTTCTGGACTCACACACCGGCGGCGAGCCGACCCGTTTAATCAGCGAGGGCTACCCCGACCTGGGCCGCGGCACCGTTGCCGAACAGTTAAACCGCCTGAAAACGGATTTTGACACCTTCCGAACCCAGGTTCTGTGCGAACCACGCGGCAACGACGTGCTGGTCGGCGCGCTGCTCGTCCCGCCCGCCGACCCGACCTGCCAGCTGGGCGTCATTTACTTTAACAACGTCGGCTACCTGGGCATGTGCGGCCACGGAACGATTGGCCTGATGGCCTCGCTCGCCTACCAGGGCAAAATCAGCCCCGGAACCTACCGCATCGAAACCCCGGTCGGAGTCGTCGAAGCGACGCTGCACCCGGCTGAAATAGAGTCAAGCTACCCGAACCGCGTCTCCGTCCGCAACGTGCCATCCTACCGGCTGCTGGAACAGGTCGCCGTGCAAGTGGACGGGCGCACCATCCACGGCGATGTGGCCTGGGGCGGGAACTGGTTTTTCCTGTGTCACGATCACGGACTGGAAGTTTCGCTCCAAAACCTGGAGCAGCTGACAGATTTCGCCTGGCGCGTGCGCGCTGCTTACACCGAAATGGGCATCACCGCCCCTGACGGGCATGAAATTGACCACGTGGAATTATTCGCGTCCACGGCGAAGGCCGACAGCCAGAGCTTTGTGCTGTGTCCCGGCAAAGCCTATGACCGCTCGCCTTGCGGAACCGGCACCAGCGCGAAACTGGCCTGTTTAACGGCAGACGGGCGTCTCGTTCCGGGGCAGGTTTGGCGGCAGCAGTCGGTCGTCGGGAGCATTTTCGAGGGTCAGGTCCAGGTTCAGGATGGCGACGTCATCCCCACCATTACCGGTGAAGCCTGGGTGATGGCCGAAGGCCAGTTGCTGATGGATGAGCGCGATCCGTTTGGGAATGGCATCCAGACTCAGTAGTGAATTGGTGGATGCGGTCGCGTTTTATGGCACGCCAACCTGCTATGCCGATAATGTCGGCTCGTTCGATTACATCGTTAACTCCAACCAACCTTTCAACGCAATTCCGTAGGCGAAGATGACTCTTTCAAAAGCAGATGTCCTTGTAATTGGCGGCGGCCCGGTGGGGCTGAGCTGTGCTTATTCCCTCCTCAAATCTGGACGCAGCGTTACGCTGATCGATGCCAGGGAAATCGGCGTCGGCAGCGGCGGGGGCAACGCCGGGCATATCGTCCCCAGCCATATCGTTCCACTGGCCGCGCCGGGAATTATCCCGACCGCGTTAAAGTGGCTGATATTTGACGCAAAAAACAGCCCCTTCGGGATGAAAATCAGCCTGGCCCCGGAATATCTGGCCTGGCTGCTGCAGTTTGCCGCCGCCTGCAGCGACTCCAACGTCCAGCGCGGCATCCCGCCGCTGAAAGCGCTCGGCCTGCTCAGCGCCAGGAACTTCGCGGAAATGATTGCCGCGGAAGGCTTTGACTGCCACTACCGTGAAACCGGCCTGCTGTTTCTCTACAAGACCGAAGCGGCCTTCGCAGGCGGCCAACACGAAGCGGAACTGCTCCACCAGCACTGCCTGCCCGCCGAAGTGCTGGATACGGCCGCCGTCCATGCGCGCGAACCAGCTGCGCTGGAAGATGTGATTGCGGGCGTGCATTTCACCGGTGATGCCTCGCTCAACCCGGCGCGCTTTTTGCACCTGCTAGCCGAGCGCGTCCGCGCTCTGGGGGCGGATCTGCGCCCGCATACGTCCGTCACCCGCCTCGAAAGCGCGGGCGGAAAAATCACGCGCGTCATCACCGCGGAGGCGGAATTCGAAGCCCAGCAGATCGTGCTGGCATCCGGAGCCTGGTCGCCGCTCGTGGCGCGCGGACTCGGCCTGAATCTGCCCGTACAACCGGCGCGCGGCTTCAGCCTGACCATGGCCGCCACGCAAAGCATGCCGCGCCAGGCGCTGATCCTCGGTGAGCGGCGCGTGGCCGTCACCCCGCTGGGCGACAAACTGCGCTTCACCGGGCGCCTGGAAGTGGGCAACCTGTCCACCACGCCGAATCCCAAATACATCGCCCAGATTGAGCGCGCCGTGCGCGAATATATCCAGGTGGATGAAAAACTCGATATCCAGGAAACCTGGGCCGGACTGCGTCCCACCACCCCGGACGGACTGCCGGTGATCGGCTTTTCGCCGCGTCACAGCAATTTGATCCTCGCCACCGGTCACGCCATGCTCGGACTCAGCCTCGGCCCCGGCACCGGGCAGGTTGTGGCGGAGCTGGCCAACGGTGCGCAAACCGCCTTCGATCTTTCGCCGCTGTCCCTGGCTCGCTTCTAAAAACCCATGCCCGTCACCACCCTGAAAGCGCTCTCCTCGCGCCGCCTGCACCCCAAAGTGCGCCTCGACACCTGCCAGCTGCCCGACGGCCGGCTCATCGAACCGGTCATCCTGGAATTCAGCGACTGGGCCTGCGTTTTCGCCCTCACTCGCCAGCAGGAAGTCTTGCTGATTCGGCTCTACCGGCACGGCGTCGGCCAGATCATCTGGGAAATCCCCGGCGGGATGATTGACCCCGGCGAAAGCCCGCTGCAAGCCGCCCGCCGCGAACTGCTGGAAGAAACCGGCTACAGTGGCGGCCGCTGGCAGGAAATGCCCGCCGTCTCGCCCAACCCTGATAATCACACCAACCGCATGCACATCTTCCTGGCGCAAGACGTGGAAAAAACCGGCGCGCAATCCGCCGAGGATCTGGAGCGCATCGAAATCCACCCCACGCCGCTGGCCGCTGTCATTCAGATGGCGCAAAATGGCGACTTCCTGCAAGCCATGCACCTCAGCGCCCTGTTTTTTGCCCTCTCTCAACTCGGACACCTCTCGCTATGAAGCTCTTTCTTGCCCTGAAAGCCGCCCGCGAACTGAGACTTGAGCCAGTGATGCTCAACGCGCTCTACCAGCTGGGATTGAAAAGCGGTCATTACCGCCGCGCCATCCAGCCTCCCGCCTGGCGGGACGATTTGCGGCTTGAACCGCTCTTTGACCTGCCCGAACGCGCCCGCCTTCTGGCCATTCTGGGCGCAACCGGCCTGGCCGAACTGCGCGCCGCCGCCGATGAAATCGTCAGCGGCAAATTCCGCCAGTTTGGCGGCGACCCGCTTGAAATCCAGCTGGCTTCAGCCGCGCCCCACGCTCATTGGACGGAATTCGAATCCGGCCGTCTCCCGCTGCCCACTTCCGACATCAAATTCACCTGGGAACCCGCCCGCTTCGGCTGGGCCTTCACACTTGGGCGCGCCTTCCACGCCAGCGGCGACGAACGCTACGCCGCCGCTTTCTGGCGCTATTTTGACGAGTTCTCAGCCGCAAATCCGCCCTATTTGGGGCCGAACTGGATGTCTGGACAGGAAGTTGGTCTCCGTTTAATGGCCTTTGTCTGGGCCGGGCAGGTTTTCGCCAAAGCGGAAGTGACCACACCCGCACGCCTCGCTGCTCTGGCCGCTGCGACAGCCGTCCACGCCGCCCGGATACCCGCTACCCTGCTGTATGCGCGCTCGCAAAACAACAATCATTTACTCACCGAATCCGCTGCGCTCTACACCGCCGCGCTGGCCCTGCCCGCTCACCCGGATGCCGCTCAATGGAAGGAAACCGGTTGGCAGTGGCTGACCTGGTGCTTCGAAAACCAGATTGAAAAAGGCGGGGAATACGTTCAGCACAGCATGAACTACCACCGCCTGATGCTGCAAACCGCGCTGTGGGTCTACGCCCTGGCGCGCAAAACCGGCGGCCTGACGGAAGTGAAATTTGGCAAAGACCGCCCCACGCTGGTCACGCCGCAGGCTCACGCCCGGCTGACCGCCGCCACCCAATGGCTGCTGGCCCTGATTGATCCGTTCAGCGGGCGGGCGGCCAACCTTGGCCCCAACGACGGCGCGAACATCTTCCCGCTCACCAATTGCCCATTTGACGACTATCGCCCCATCCTGCAGGCCGCCTGGCTGGCCTTTCAGGCCGAACGCCCACTGGAAAGCGGCCCCTGGGACGAAATGGCACTCTGGTTTGGCGTACTGCCCGCAGAAGATGAATTCGAGAGCCGCCTGCCTTTCCTCCCTTACCTGCCCGATCACCGCCGCATGGTCTACATGCGCAACGCGCCCGCCGCCCCAGCCATCGCCTCGCCCCGCGGACACTCGTGGGCGCACCTGCGCGCCGCCGAATTCAAGTCCCGCCCCGGCCACGCCGACCTGCTGCACCTCGATCTGTGGTGGCGCGGACTGAACATTACCCCGGATGCCGGGACCTATTTCTACAACGCCGCCCCGCCCTGGGACAATGCCCTGACCCACGCCTCCATCCACAACACCGTCACCCTCAACGGCGCCGACCAGTTCACCCGCGCCGGGCGTTTTCTCTACCTCGATTTTGCTGGCGTCAAATGCGCCACCCAATTCGCCAGCTCCGACCGGTTCAATCTCTGGCAGGGACTGGCCGGTCAGCACACCGCCTACCTGGGCCGCTTCGGCGCTACTCATCACCGCCAGGTGCAAGTCGATCGCACCGAAACCTGGACGATCTCCGACCAGGTGGAATTTCAGGCCCGCTTCGATCAGGTGCTGCGCCTGCACTGGCTGCTGCCCGACTGGCCCTACGAGCTGAGCGAGGACGGCCTGGAAATGCATCTGCACTCGCCAAAGGGCGTGATTGTGCTGCGCCTGAAAAGTTCGGAACCGGCCCAGGTGACGCTGGATCGCGCCGGAGAGCGACTCAGCGGCCCGGGAATCTCGGAGCCGACCGCAGGCTGGGTCTCACCGACGTACAGCGTCAAAATCCCGGCGCTCTCGCTGACGGTCGAGGTCAAATCCACCAAAATCAAGGTGGAATTTGAAAGCGAATTCCGCTTCCCTGAAACCAATGACGACCAGCCCCGGCTGGATGAGATCGCCGTTTTAATGGATCAATGCGCTGCGCTGCTGCGTCAGGCGCCACCCAGGGAGCATTTCCCGGACGACAACCTACAAACGCCGTGGCCGCTGATTGAATCTGTCAGCGCTCAGCTCCGCCAGGGAAAAATCGAGGCGCTGGAAGATTATCTTGAGTGTGTGAGCAACGAGATTTCCTGGGATGAGTCGCATAACCCGCAAATCCATGAATTGCTGGATCGCATTGAAACTACCAGCGAATATTTCAGGCTATACTAAGGCCCCTATGCACATCCTGCTCATCCATCAAGCTTTTGCCGCGCTGAACGAACCCGGCGGAACGCGCCACCATGAACTGGCGCGTTTTCTCGTTTCACGCGGGCACCAGGTGACGGTGATTGCCAGCCGGGTCAGCTACCTGACCGGCGACCAATCCGGCCCGGGCGGGAAAACGGATTCTGCGGATGGCGTAAAAATCTTGCGCGCCTATACCTACAATGCCCTGCACAAATCCTTTGTCCATCGCGTGCTGGCCTTTTTCTCGTTCATGGTGTCATCTTTTTGGGTGGGGCTGACCGTCAGAAACGTGGATGTCGTCTGGGGCACTTCGCCGCCGATTTTTCAGGGCGTGACGGCCTGGGCGCTGGCACGGCTGAAAGGGGCAAAGTTCCTGTTCGAGGTGCGCGATCTGTGGCCCGATTTTGCCATCGCGGTTGGGGTGTTGAAAAACCCGACCCTGATCAAGCTCTCTTTGTGGCTGGAGCGTTTCCTATACCGGCACGCCGACCGGATGATGGTCAACAGCCCGGGTTACGTGGAGCACGTCAAAAGTCGGGGCGCGCAGCGCGTTGAACTGATTCCAAACGGTGCCGACCCCGGGATGTTTAATCCGCTCGATGACGGAATCCAGTTCCGGTCAGCGCATCAGCTGGACGAGAAGTTCGTGGTGCTGTATGCCGGGGCACATGGCATGTCTAACGACCTGGAAGTGGTGCTGGAGTGTGCTGGCCTGCTGGCACAAACTCCCGCCATTCAGTTTGTTTTGCTCGGCGATGGCAAGGAAAAGCCCAATTTGCAGGCCCGCGCCGCCGAATTGGGGCTGAAGAACATCCTGTTCCTGCCGCCGGTTTCGAAATATGAGATGGCCGCGGCCCTGGCCGGGGCAGATGCCTGCCTGGCAATTTTGAAACCGCTCGAGGAATACAAAACCACTTACCCCAACAAGGTGTTTGATTATATGGCCGCCGGGCGACCGGTGGTGCTGGCGATTGACGGCGTGATCCGCGCGGTGGTGGAAGCAGCGGATTGCGGGATTTTCGCCGCGCCGGGCGATGCGCAGGCCCTGGCGCAGGCTGTGCTGCAACTGGAAACCAGGCGCGCCGCTGCCCGCCGGATGGGTCTGAATGGCCGCCGCGCGCTGGAAAGCGATTTCAGCCGTGCCGCGCTGGCCGAGAAGCTGGCCGTCCTGTTTGAGAAATTTACGCGGTGAACGCCCATTGCGCGTGTGGGCCAAATCACCGCACCACGAATCCATTTTGGGAGTAAAACCATGGCCAAAGCCGAAATTTTCGCCGGAAACTGCGGATTCTCCACGCAGGTGGAAACCAGCATGGAGGGCAAACTATGCAAAATACAAATGACCAGCGAGTGCGCCGCGATGCGCCGCCTGGCAGAAGAACTAACCGAGGTCGATCCGTACAAGGAAATTTCCTTCCGGCGCGCCATGCCCAAGATCCACGAAATGGGGCACAAACATTGCACACACGCCGCCTGCCCGGTGCCGGTGGGCATCGTCAAAGCGGTCGAAATCGAGGCCAAACTGGCCCTCCCGACCGATGTCAGCATCAAATTATCCAAATAGGCCGGCAAGCATGCCTCTTCTGACAGACTGGACGCTTGAAATCAACATCGACCAGGTGCTGCTTGGGCAGGGCGCCAACCCGCAGATCGTGCGCGCCCGCCGCCCCAGGCTGGTCGCGGCCGCCGAGCGCGCCCTGGCCGAAGGCCTGCCCCTGATCGCCCCGGCAGTAGCCGTCGGCCAATATGCCATTCAGGAAATCCGCCACGAACGGATTCTGCTGGAAAACCGGGCCACACTCAGCGGGCCGCTCGTGGCCCGGCAGTTGATGAGCGCGCGCAGCATCGTCGCCATGGTCTGCACCATCGGGCCGGCGCTCGAAGAACTCAGCCTGAGCTATGTCGAAAGCGACCCGATCCACAGCCTGGCGCTGTACGGAGTCGGCTCGGCGGCAGCGGAAGCGCTCAGCACCGCGGCCTGCCAATATTACAGCTCCCAGGCCGCCCAGGCAGGTCTGCTGACCACCATTCCGCTCAGCCCCGGCCTGGAAGGCTGGCCGGTTGACCGGGGACAACCGGAAATTTTCCGCCTGGTAGATTCAGCCGCTGCCGGAGTCACGCTTCTGCCCTCCTTCATCATGCGCCCCGTCAAATCCGTCTCGCTCGTCATCGGACTGGGAGAACAAATCGACACTGCCGCACGCATCTGCGATTTCTGCTCCCGCCGCGAAACCTGCACCTTTCAGGATCACTATGCCCAAACTCACCATTGACCTTGAACCCGTTGGCCGCCGCACCGAAATCGAAAGCGGCGCCACCCTGCTCGAAGCCGCCCAGGCCGCCGGCGTGGAACTGCTCGCCACCTGCGGCGGGCAAGGTGCCTGCTTCGACTGCCGGGTGCGCCTGGCGCGCGGCCAGGCCGAGCCACCCACGCTGGAAGAACAGGCCGCGCTGACCCCCGCTGAACTGGCTGCCGGGCAGCGCCTGGCCTGCCAGTGCATCCCCACCAGCCACGTCAAGGTCGACATCCCGCCCGAAAGCCTGAGCACGCCCCAGCGCCTCTCCATCGAAGGGCAAATGGTGGATGTGGAAGTGGACCCGATTCTCCTGCCGCTCGACCTGACCATCTCCCCACCGCTGATGACCGACCTGCGCCCCGATTCCACCCGGCTGCTGGCCGCCGTCAACCAGGCCGGTACACACCTCAGCCGCCGCCTGCTGGTCGATCTTTCCGAGCGCCTGCGCCGCTACAACTGGCAAGTGCGTCTGGCCCTGCGCGGCTCAGAAATTGTCGCCGTGCTGCCGCACCAAACCCCGCTGCTCGGCCTGGCGGTGGATATCGGCACCACCAAGGTCGCCGCCTATCTGGTGGATCTGGCCAACGGCGCCACCCTCGCCAAATCAGGCGCCATGAACCCCCAAATCGGCTACGGCGAAGATGTCATCAGCCGTATTCACTACGCCAACACCCACGCTGACGGGCGGCGCATCCTGCAAACCAAAATCGTCGAGACCCTCAACAGCCTGATCACCGAATTGACCATCCAGGCGCGCGTTTCAGTGGATAGCGTGGTGGAGGCGGTCATCGTCGGCAACACAGCCATGCACCACCTGCTGGCCGGCCTGCCGGTGGAGCAGCTGGGCGCCTCGCCATATGTGCCCGCTGCTGGCGAACCACTCGAATTCCCCGCCGCCGAGATCGGGCTGAAGATTTCTCCCGGCGGCTACATTTACCTGCCTCCCAACATCGCCGGTTACGTCGGCGCCGACCACGTTGCCATGGCCATTGCCGCCGACGTGCATACCACCTCCCAAAAAGTGCTGGCGCTGGATATCGGCACCAACACCGAAATCAGCCTGGCCGTAGACGGCAAACTCTATTCGTGCTCGTGCGCCTCCGGCCCGGCCTTTGAAGGCGCTCACATCCGCGACGGGATGCGCGCCGCGCCTGGCGCAATCGAAAAAGTCAGCCTGGGCGAGACGATCAAGATCGCCACCATCGACCATCGCCCGGCGGTGGGAATCTGTGGCTCGGGTATCCTGGATGCCATCGGCGAGCTGGTGAAAGTTGGAGCGCTGGATAAGCGCGGCAATCTGCGGCCGGAGCACCCGCTGGTACGCGTACGCGAGGGGAAGCGCGAGTTTGTGCTGGCCCCCGCCGCTGAAAGCGGACACGGGCAGGATGTGCTGCTCTCGCGCTCCGACATCAACGAGATCCAGCTGGCCAAGGGCGCCATCCGCGCCGGGGAGGAAGTGTTGCTGGCCGAAGCCGGGATCAAGGCCGAGGATCTGGATGAATTTATCGTGGCCGGGGCCTTTGGCACCTACCTCGATCTCGCCTCCGCGATGCGGGTGGGGATGTTTCCCACGCTGCCGCTGGAAAAATTCCGTCAAATCGGCAACGCGGCTGGAGCGGGGGCGCGGCAGATGCTCATCTCCCGAAAAAAGCGCCTCGAAGCGTTGCAATTTTCTCAGCACTCCCGCTATGTCGAGCTGACCCTGCACCGCCAGTTTATGGCCAGTTTCACCGAAGGGATGATGCTCGGGTAGGCCATTGCGCCCGGAAACCGAGTCCCGGGCAAAGGCAGAAGCGCGCTACAAACCGGCCCCCATCCTCAACCTTGAGGATGGGGGCCGGTTTGTAGACATGCGTGTCAACGCCTCACGCGGCGCAGGCTTTTTTACTCCACAAAGATTTCCACGTGTTCGCCGTCTTTCTCGTCAACGACATCCACGATCTTGCCGGTCATCCCGGAGCGCAGCGCTTCCAGGATGGTCGTCATATCAACCCCCTCCACCTCCGGAGCAAAGTGCGCGCCGATTTTCATGCCGGCATCCAACAGCGCCAGGGGAATTTGCACGGTGGCCTTGGACCGCCCGCTGGCCACATCGGTGACGCGCACCCGCAGCCAGCGCGCCGCGCCTGGCACGCGCGCAACCGCCGGCGCATTGGGCCCACGGCGGCTCTCGCTGAGCGCCGAAAGCAATTTAGCGCCTTCTTCGGCACTGATTTTCCCCTCGTCAATCATCTTTAAGATTCGCATGCGTTCTTCAGCCGTAGCCATTCTGCCTCCTACCCGATGTAAATCTGAACCTCTTCGCCATCATCGTCATGGACTTCGATCAGCACCGGCTCGTCCAGGGAAATACTCTGCGTAAAGGCTTCCATGACCATTTTCATCCGCTCGCGCTCGAAGCCGGGCGCCAGGCCGCCAGTCAGATTGACCAGCCCGGTCACCAGGGTCATCGGAAACGCAATCACAATCCGGCGCGGGGTTTCACCCGGCTTTTGCAGCACGTTGAGATACAACCAGCGCGCATCGCGGCTTGCAGCAGCCAGCGTGAGCGTCAGCACGCCCAGGGCCAGCAGCAAAGCGGGAAACAGAAACCCGAATCCCAGGCCGGAATGTTGCAGCTGGAGGAACATCCAGTACGCCGCGCCGACCGTCAACAGCAGGCTGAAAAAAAGCGGGATCAGCCACAGGCGCCGAAAACGCTTCAATTTCCCGGCAAAAAAGGCCTCGCGACGCTCCTTCTCCGCCGCCGATTCGGTGGATTCGGGGCCAGGGGTCTCTTGCGTCTGATCCGCCGCTGCCAGCTCCAGCGGGGTCGTTTCCAGGGTCTGCATCAAAATCAAACCATCTTGCGGGGTGATCTTGCCAGCCTCGATCATTTCCAAGATTTTCTGACGTTCGCTATCCGTCATGGCAGCCTCTCAATTTTATTTGCCTTCCAGCGCGGCGAGCAGTTTTTCCGCTTCGGCCAGTGAAATTTTCTTTTCCTGGAGCATTTTCAACACGGTTAACCGTTCCACATCGCTGACCGGTTCGGCGGGCGGCGCCGGAGGCCCGGGCGGAATGGGCTGCCGGGGCGGGATCGTCATCCCCCAGCGGCCAGTTGAAATCCCCATGTGCGCCGAGCGGCGCTCAGTCGAGCGCAGTTTTTCCTCGGCGCGGCGCATGGCCACGTCCACACGCTGCTGAATCCGCTCACTGTGGTCCTGGGCCCGAACCGAGGCCTGCAAGGCCCGGCGCGTGGCTTCTTCCATGCGGCGGGAAATTTTATCCTGTAAATCGGGCGAAATTCCCGGGAATTCGCCCGGCGAAAACGGCCCTTCGCGCCCCAGCGGATCAAACTCTGCCACCGAGGCCCATTCTTCATCCCGGCTGGTCACGGTCACTTCCGAGCCAGCCAGCAAACTGATCTTTGCCGCCCCAGAACCAACCGTGAACTGGCGAAAGAGACCCAGCTCCACCGGGGTCTGACCCGGCAAATCCACCCGGATCGATTCATCATCACAGCCCTGCAGGCTGAATTCGACATCCATACGGGCCGGCAAGCGCAGCAGAATATCCCCCCCGGCTTCAACCATCACCATCTGCCCGGCCTTGGGGAACAAATACAGCGCCGCATCGGCCCCGATCTGCGCCGAAACATTCCCGCCCGCCTCGCGCAAATACAGGTCAGCCCCGGCCTGCAGCCGAACGTTGCCCTCAATTTGATGCAGAGAAACATCCCCGCCCACCTTTTCGGCCAGGAAGTCACCGGCACAACCCCGAACCGAGAGATCACCGCCCAGGGCCGCCAACCGCACCGCGCCGACATTGCGCATCTGCAAATCACCGCCCACACTCTCCAAGTCCAGTGCGCCTGTCACCGCGCGCAAATCCACATCCCCGCCGACACTCACCACCCGCAAGCCCGTTTGCCGGGGCACATACAGGATCAGATTGGAATCACTGCGAGCCTCGGCCTGCTGACCATCTGAAACCAATGTCAGCGCTTCACCATCTGCCTTGGCGGTGATCTCCGGGCGCTCCCAGCCAACCACCTGCAAATCGCCGCCCACACGGGTCACATTCAGCACAGGCGCAGCGGGGACTGTCAATGTGCTTTGTTTCATGCTTCCTCCCCGCGCAAAATACGCATGGCGGCCTCAGCCGTCAGTTTGCCCGTATCCAGATCTTCCAGCACCTTGCGCCGGCGATCTTCGCTCACCTCCAGAACTTCTTCCTTGCCCGGTTCATATCCCAGCGCGCGGATAATCTCCTGCAAACGATTGCGAATCGTCGGGTAGGAAATCCCCAACTCAGCCTCCATGCGAGTCAACTTCCCCTCGCAGCGGATAAAGGTCAGGACAAATTCCAGCTGCTCCCGGGTCAAATGCGCAAACGGTCCGCCCAAAAAGCGGCCTTCCAGCGCCGTATCGCAGGCCTCACAATGCAAACGGGTAATCGTCAGTTCATTCTGACAAACCGGACAGCGAGTCAAGGCATTATTCATAACAGCTCCTATACCGGCACAGCCATCAGCCGTACCGCATGCTAAAATTTCAGGTCAGTCACAATCAGCCAACACAAACAGGCCCAGCGAAGCCACAGCGGGAAAAACCGGCCCCGGCAGATTGCGGTACAATTCCTCTCAGTACGCATGCGTACGCACCCAAAACCTAATCTCCGGCAACATATCTGCCTCCAAAAACCAGGCAACCTTTGCCGCGCTAAAATTATTATACAAGATTATTCATAATTGTCAATATAACTTTCAATATTATAATTATTATTACGCTATTTATTAATTTTTACAATATTTGCTTAACTTTCCAGGAAAAACAAATGATCCGCTCCCTTTACCATCTCCCCGGCCAGACACTGCGACTCAATCCTCCCCTCAAAGAATTTGACACGCTGCTCAAAGACCCCGCTGCCCTGCTTTGGGTCGACTTTGCTGCCGAACCAGACGCCTCCTGCGAACCAATCCTGACCGGCACCTTCCACTTCCACCCTCTCGCTGTCGACGACGCCCTGCAAGAAACCCACACCCCCAAAATAGACGACTGGGGCGAATACATCTACATCGTCCTCAATGCCATGGATTTCACCAGCAAGGACGGTCTCACCCTATCCAGCAGAGAATTGGATATATTCCTTGGCAAAAACTTCGTCGTCACCCACCACGACGAACCCATCAACGCCATAGAAACCGCCTGGGCCAGCTGCCAGCGCGACCCGCGTTACACCTCCCACGGCCCCGACCACCTGCTCTACAAAATCATCGACGACCTCGTCACCGACTACATGCCCATGGTCGAAGCCATCGACGACCAGATCGACCGCGTCGAAGATGAAGTCCTCATCAAGGCCGAACCAGACACCCTCGAACGCATCTTCTCCCTCAAACGCATCCTGCTCTCCATGCGCCGCATCATCACCCCCCAGCGCGAAGTCCTCAACAAACTCGCCCGCGACGACTTCGAAGTCGTCGACCCGCACGACCGCATCTTTTTCCGCGACATCTACGACCACCTCGTCCGCCTGCACGACCTGAACGAATCCATGCGCGACCTCGTCAGCGGCTCACTCGATACCTACCTCTCCGTCGTCAACAATCGCATGAACGAAGTCATGAAAACCCTCACCATCATCACCACCCTCTTCATGCCCATCTCCTTCATCACCGGCTTCTTCGGAATGAACTTCTTCGAACCCGTCGCCGGACTCACCAACTGGACCAACCACCTCGCCTTCGGACTCGCCCTGGCCATCCTCATCGGACTCCCCACCGGCATGTTCCTCTGGATGAAACATCGCACCTGGGTCTGACCCGCTCCCGAACGCCTCGCTGCCAGACCGTTAAACCAGCACAATCCAGCCCCAATCAAAAAACTCACCCTCGCACACCCTTGACGTAGAACAAACATTCGTTTATCATGTCTTTATAGAACGCATGAGCGATATATGGCTTTGCGTCGGGAGTTACCTTATGATGATGGTGCGAAAATCCAAAGGCCTGAGCGACCGGCATCACAAAATCCTCGACCTGCTCCAAAAATACGCCGACAAAGGCTACCCTCCTTCCATTCGTGAAATCGGCGAACAGACCGGCATCACCTCCACATCGGTCGTCAACTATTACCTCGAACAACTCGAAAAATGGGGCTACATCGAACGCGACCGGCGCATCTCACGCGGCCTGCGCGTCGTCCCCGAAAAACTGGGCGAACTCCACACCGCCCTGGCCAACCCGCTCGAAACCGCCGCCGAAATGATCAACGACTTCATGCGAGTTCCCATCCTCGGTCGTATCGGCGCCAGCCTGCCCATGCCCGTCCCCGCCTCCGATTTCAACTACTTCGGATCCGAAGAAGGAGTGGAAATCGCCCGCAGCCTGCTCCCCTCCAAAAAACAAGAGGGCTTGTTCGCCCTGGAAGTAACCGGCAACTCCATGATCGACGCCATGGTCAACGACGGCGACATTGTCATCATGCGCAAAGTTGACAACAACGCCGAAGCCAAAAATGGCGAGATGGTCGCCGTCTGGCTCCCCGAACGCGACGAAACCACCCTCAAATACTTCTACAAAGAACCCGACCGCTACCGCCTGCAACCCGCCAACCCCACCATGGAACCGATCTACATCGAAAAATCAGAACGGCTGGAAATCCGCGGCAAGGTTGTCATGGTCATCCGAAAAGTCGGCCTCTCCCAATAACCATCTGCAGCACATAAAAAAAGAGACACCCGCGCGGGTGTCTCTTTTTTTATCGCACAACAACAAAACTAGGCAACTTCGATGACAGCGCCGGCTTCTTCGAGCTTCTTCTTGGCGTCCATCGCAGCTTCCTTGCCCACCGCGCTCAGAATCTTGCCGCCGGCGGTTTCGGCCATCGTCTTGGCCTCGCCCAGACCCAGGCTGGTCAGCTGGCGAATGACCTTGATGGTCTCGATCTTCTTGGGACCGGCATCTTTGATGATCACATCGAATTCGGTCTTTTCTTCGACAGGCTCGGCAGCGGCGGCGGGAGCGCCAGCCACAGCGGCCATGGCAACAGGAGCGGCGGCGGAAACGCCCCACTTCTCTTCGAGCTTCTTGACGAGTTCAGCGGCTTCGAGAACAGAGAGCTTGCTCAGTTCTTCCACCAGGGTTTCGAGATTTGCAGCCATTGCTTAAGTACTCCTTGAATTCAGAGAAAATTGGATAAGATGAGAAATTGGATGCGTAGCGCAACGCTACGCAGCAGCCTGCGCCTGATCGGCATAGGCCTTGAAGACAGCGGCCAATGAGCGGGCCGGTTCGGCAATCGTGCGGACAAGCTTGCCAGCTGGAGCCTGCAAAACGCCGAGCAGCTGAGCGCGGATGACCGGCAGCGGCGGCAGATCAGCCAGCGACTTAACCTGGGCCGGCGAGAGCGCCTGCATATCCAGGAAACCGCCTTTCAGCTTGATTGCCTCGAGCCCCTTGGTGGCTTCAAACAATGCCTTAGTCGTTGCAGCAGCATCGCTGAAAGCAAACACAACCGCGGTGCTTTTCTGCAAATACCCGGCCGGAATGGTCATCCCGTGGGCTTCAAACACCTTGCGTGCCAGCGTGTTCTTCAAAACATGGAACTCGCCACCAGTTTCGCGCACCTTGGCGCGAATGGCATCGAACTGCTTCATGGTGAGACCAGAATACTCCACCAATACCACCGACTTGCTATTTTTCAGCCATTTTTCGTATTGAGCAAGTACCTGCTCTTTTTGTTCACGAGTGAGTGCCAAAGCTATTACCTCCTTTCCTTAAAAGTCTTTGCCTGACAAACGCCAGGCAAAGACTTTTCCTCAAAGGGAAGCGTCCCCAAAGGAACGGGAGATTTCTCTCAGTCTTCACCTGGGCAGGAAATTAAGCCCCAAAATCACATTCAGGGCACCGGCCGTCTCTGGCGAAGTCGTTTGTCAGTTTTTAGCTACGAGTAAACGCTACTCGGTCGCATCCATAGATTGGGCCGCGTTCGGGTCCAGCTTTATGCCAGGGCCCATGGTCGAGGCCAGGGTAATGTGCTTGATGAAGTTGCCCTTGGCAGCGGCCGGGCGGGCTTTCTTGATCGCTTCCATGAAAGCCGCAAAATTTTCATAAAGCTTATCTGCGCCAAAGGACGATTTGCCGATCTGCACATGGATATTGGCAGTCTTATCCAGGCGGAACTCCACGCGGCCGGCCTTCGCTTCGTTAATGGCGCGGGCGATATCCGCCGCCGGAACCACGGTACCAGCTTTCGGGTTGGGCATCAAACCGCGCGGGCCCAGAATACGTCCCAGGCGGCCAACCTTGCCCATCAAATCCGGAGTCGAAATCGCCACATCAAATTCAAGCCAACCGCCCTGAATCTTAGCAAAGGTCTCATCATCATCCACAACAACATCCGCACCAGCAGCACGCGCATTTGACGCGCCTTCACCCTGTGCGAATACTGCCACGCGGACGGTCTTGCCCAGGCCGTGCGGCAGAACAACCACGTCACGCACCTGTTGATCCGCCTGGCGCGGATCCAACCCCATGCGCATGTGAACTTCCACTGTCGAGTCAAACTTCGTAATGGAGGTTTCTTTCACGAGCTCCATCGCTTCCCGGGGCCCGTACAATTTTTCGCGCTCAACTTTGGCCGCAGCGGCCAGGTATTTCTTTCCGTGTTTTGCCATGTCATCCTCCGTGGTGCAAACGGGCCGCACCGGGCGGCCCTCCCACCTGTTTAGTCAACGATCGTAATGCCCATGGAACGGGCGGTGCCTTCGATCTGTTTCATCGCGCCTTCGAGATCGATCGCGTTCAGATCCTTCATCTTGGTTTCAGCAATCTGCTTTACCTGGGCGCGGCTCAACTTGCCGACCTTTTCCTTGTTCGGAACACCCGAGCCTTTTTCCACGCCCGCAGCTTTGCGGATCAGGAAAGCGGCCGGTGATGTCTTCAGAACAAACGTAAAGGAACCATCCGAATAGACGCTGATCTCAGCCGGAATCAATTCGCCGGGGCGATTGGAGGTACGCGCATTATATTCTTTGCAGAAAGCCATGATGTTAAGACCATGACCCGCCAGCGCGGGGCCAACCGGCGGCGCCGGATTGGCTTTTCCAGCCTGAAGCTGGAGACGTACAATTGCTTTTAGTTTCTTTGCCATGCTTCCTTACTCCTTGTGGTTTTAGCGGGTGAAAGTCCCGCCCATTTGGCGGGATTGGGGAGCACCCTCCCACGCATCAGGCCCAGAGCCTGTTACGCTTTCTCAACTTGCAGGAAATCCAACTCAACGGGCGTTTCGCGACCGAAGAAATTAACCATTACGCGAACTTTATTGCGTTCTGCGTCAATTTCAGCCACGTTACCGCGGAAATCATTGAACGGCCCGTCCACAATCCGCACGCGCTCACCCACTTTGAATGTCACCTTCACTGTGGGAACTTCAGCTTCCATGCGCCGTAAAATCTGGTTGACTTCTTCGGGACGCAACGGGGTCGGCTGGGTACCCATGCCGACAAACCCGGTTACGCCCGGGGTATTGCGCACCACATACCAGGACTCTTCGGTCAACACCATGTTGACCAATACATAGCCAGGGAAGATATGCCGTTCCACCACCCGGCGTTTGCCATCACGAACTTCAATCTCTTCCTGGGTGGGAACAACCACATCAAAAATCATGGCCTTCATTCCCATCGTCTCAATACGCTGCTCAAGGTTATGCCGGACTTTGTTTTCGTACCCTGAATAGCAGTGAACGACATACCAGGCGGGGCCCTCAATATTTTCAGCAGGCGCAACATCAGACCCAGAGGCATTGCCAGCATCCGCCAGAGGCGACTGCTCCTCTGGATTGTTGTTCTGGGTGATTTCTTCAGGGTCTTGCGCGCTCATGATTATCCTCAGCTTTCAGGGGCCTAGGCAATTCCCAAGGCCAGATCAAGCAGCTTACCGCCAACCCAATCAACGATACCGAGGAAGACCGCCATACCAACCAAGACCACCAATACGATCATGGTCAAATTGGTCGCTTCTTCGCGAGTCGGCCAGCTCACTTTGCGGAGCTCGCCCACGGTTTCACGATAAAACCGGACAATCGCATTTTCCTTTTTCTCGGTCAACTTGCGCTCCTTGTTCTCAAGGCTAAAACGCCGCCTCACTCTTTCGAGGACGGCGTCACCTGAACTAAAAAGATAGCAGGCCAGGCAGGATTTGAACCCACAACCGCTCGTTTTGGAGACGAGAGCTCTACCAGTTGAGCTACTGGCCTAAAAAGGCAGGGGCGGAACATGTTCCGCCCCTGCGGAAACTACTTGGTCTCGCGGTGCGCCGTATGTTTCTTGCAACGCGGGCAATATTTGCTTAATTCCATACGGCCCGGGTCATTACGGCGATTTTTCTGGGAGGTATAATTCCGCTCTTTGCAATCACTGCACTGAAACGTAATCACGGGGCGGATATCTTTTTTCTTGGAAGCCATCTGACAACCTTACTTTCAACTTACTGAATGATCTTGGTGATAACACCGGCGCCCACGGTCAGGCCACCTTCACGAATGGCGAACTTTGAGCCCTGCTCCAACGCCACCGGCACGATCAACTCCACCGTCAGGTTCACGTTGTCACCAGGCATCACCATTTCCACG
>CAIQVH010000022.1 GCA_903875215.1 uncultured Anaerolineae bacterium | reverse complement strand
GGTGAACAACTTACGGTACTTTTTTCTATAAAAAAAAATCAAAAAATATAGAGATACAATGGGGGAAGTTGTTCACCTTGTTCACTCGATACCGAGAAAATGCCCTACAACCCGCATTCCAGGCCGATTCTTGCTGAATGAGGTTGTTCACTCGAATCCGGGTAATTGTTCACCGGTTGTTCACTGCGGTTCACATCGTCTCGGTTTTCAATGCGATGCCGTGGTAAAAATAACCTTGGTTGCGTTTGTAAACCGAAAGGCCGGGGGTGCTTCTGATGCGGGCGCCGATGGCGTGCTGAGTTTCCTTGGCTTCGCCTTGATCCAGCAGCCAGCCGTTGAACGCTTCGCTAAAAAATTTTGCCTTGACGGTGTTTGCAGGCGACAGGGCGCAGCGTTCCGCGAGAAAGCGGGCGAAGTGGTCTATATCTTGCCGGTACTGCTCCGTGCGTTCCGTGACGCTTTCAGGCGGTTTCAGGCTGGTTTCCTGCCACGCCAGGCAGCCGCGTAGCATCCAATTCAAAATGCCGGGTAGTTCGGCGGTGAGGCGCTTGGGTAGGGTCTTGTCTTCGCGTCCCGGCTGGATGGTATTCTCAAACGGAATCACCCTGATTCTGCTCCAGATGCCCAAATCGCTGCCGGTGATCTTCGGCTCGTGATTCGTGCAAAACCAAATTTTCGACCGGTTAACGAACTGGACAGGCTGCCCGTACAACACCCGGGCGCTCAGCGTGTCCTCGCCGGTAAGTCGTTTCAGCAACCCCTCTGCCAACTGGCAGGACGTACCGGATTCTGATGTTACGGCCAGTCGTTTGCCGCATAGCCCGGCGATTTCCGGGCGCGGGCCTTCGGGGTTTGCCTGCCCGGTTTGCGTCAAGGCTTCCGGGGTTATGACGGCGGCGAATCCGCCTAGCAGTTGTTCCAAGATGGCGACCAGGGTGCTTTTGCCGTTGCGGCCTGCGCCAATCAGCAGAAAAAAACATTGCTCGCGCTGTGAGCCTGTGAGGCTGTAACCGGCGCAGCGCTGGACGAACTCGATCAGCTCCCGATCTCCATCGAATGTCTGCGACAAAAAACGCTCCCAGTTCGGGCAGGTGGCGTTCGGATTAAACTCGACCGGCGCTGATTGGGTAAAAAAATGATTTCGTTTCGGCGGTATGGGTTTGCCGGTCTTCAGGTCGATGGTGCAGTTGGCCACTGGCAACAGCATGTCGTGCTGATTGCAGGATTCCGCTTCGATCCTGTGGAATCCGGCCAGGATGCGGGCGGCGGCCTGCATCGCTCCGAGCATTTCCGAGCGGCGGGCCCAGCCCCACAGGGCGGCGGCGTGCTTGTCGGTGGTGGCGGCTTCGGCTTCGCGCTTGACGATGGCCCCCAGTTCGGCGGCGGGGCGGGTGATGGCTTCGGGGGCTTCCTTCCAGTGGCTTCCGATCCACTGGTGCCAGGTGCCCGCCACTGCCAGGTAGTCGGCGGCGGCCAGGTCGAACAATCGGGCGGCGTTTGCCAGGTCGGTGCAGTTGTTGGTTGCGGTGGGCCGGTTTTGTTTTGGCGGCCATTCGGGCTCCAGGGCGGCCAGCAG
>CAIQVH010000021.1 GCA_903875215.1 uncultured Anaerolineae bacterium | reverse complement strand
TTTTGCCGTGAATCATCTTGCCTACTTTTTATTGACCGACCTGCTGCTTGATGTACTCAAGGCCAGCGCCCCATCACGGATCGTAAGCGTCGCATCCGAATATGAGCAGTTTGCAGCGCTGGACTTCGACGATTTGATGTTAGAAAAAAAATATGGCGTGAACAAGGCCTATGGTCAATCAAAGCGCGCCAACATCGCCTTCAGTTATGAACTCGCCAAGCGGTTGGTCGGCACCGGTGTCACGGCCAACTGCCTGCATCCAGGGGTCGTCCGTACCAATTTCGGATCGCAAACAGGCGGCCTGTTCGGGATGGTTTGGTCTAAATTGGCCCGGCCTTTGGAACTGTCACCGGAACAAGGCGCGCAGACGATTATCTATCTGGCGTCCTCTCCTGAGGTTGAAGGCGTAACAGGCATGTATTACCAAAAAAAGAAGCCGATCAAATCACACGCCCAAACTTACGATCCGGCGGTACAAACGCGGTTGTGGCAAGTCAGCGAACAATTGACCAAGATGACACCATAGTTTGTTTCTCGTTCGCCAATTCAACCCAAGCGATTGCTCAAATCTCTGATCAGCAAATGGTTGCCCATTGAAATGGCGGGTCTGTATGCAGTAAAGTGAAATTAGAGCTGCATGGCAATAAATCAAAAGAGCGCCCTCCAAATGGAGGGCGCTCTTTTGATTTCCGCAAAAACCTACGCCGCTACAACAGCCGGCCTGAACTTATACCCGTACACAATTACCCCGCGTTCATCGCCATCGTTGCGCATTTTGCGCGTGACCATCTCCACCGGCATACCGATCTCAATTGGCTGGTCGCCCAGGTCGGTCAGCTGGGCGGTCACCATCGGGCCTTCATCCAGCTTGACAATAGCGACGGTATACGGCGCGGCATGATCGAAACCGGTTGGGGCTTCGTAAATCGTCGTGAACGAAAACACCTCGCCCTTACCGCTGAAGGTGTAAAGGGTCTTGGCCTCGTCGCCGCAGTTCGGGCACACATCGCGCGGAGGAAAAATTTTATAGTCACAGTGCGGGCAAACTTCGCCGACCAAACCATATCGTTGTTGTTTTAATCGCCAGTGGCGTGGAATTTCCATGGTGTCACTCCTTTTGAATAAATCAATCTGAGTGTAATTTTACAGAGCCCGGCTCTCAAGAACTATCAGGGCCGCCCGCCGAAAGGCGCAAAACAAAATTGAGAGTTCCTGAGAGACCACCGCCGCGGTCTGGCTTATCCTATTTTTTCCAGAATGTGGACAACGGATGTGGAGGCCGGGCCGCCAAGCGATTGAATCAGCCCGAAGGTTGCCCCCGCTACCTGGCAGGAACCGGCAACGCCCCTCAGCTGCAGCGCTGCTTCGACAGCCTGATACACCCCGGTTGCACCGCCAGGGAACCCGCGTGCCTTCAAGCCGCCCAGCGTGGCGCACGGAATACGCCCCTTAAGCGCAATCGACCCATCCTCAGCCAGTTTCCAGCCCTCGCCGCGGGCGGCAAACCCGGCCGCCTCCAGCGAAAGCGCCGCATAAAGACTGAAGGCATCGTGATACTCAAAAAAATTGACCTGCTCAAGCGCAATTCCGGCCTTGTGCAGCGCCGCTTCGACCGATTCACGCGCCGCCCAAAAGCCGAGCGGATCATGCCGGTCGTGCAGCGCCAGCGTATCCGTAGAAACAGTCGAAGCGGCGATTTTGATGAGCGGGTGGGAAAATTCTTTCGGCAAGAGGTCGGCCCGGGTCAGGATCACGGCTGCAGCGCCGTCGGCGTGCGGGGCAGCGTCGAACAGGTTGACCGGGTCACTCAGCATTTCCGCCTTGCTGTAGACCTCGGGTTTGATCGCCTTGCGGAACATGGCGTTGGGGTTGCCGGCCCCGTTGGCGTGCGCCACGAGCGGGAAGCCGGCCAGGCCGCCAGCCGGGACGTGGAATTCGTGCAGGTAACGACGCATTAACAGCGCAGCCTGCCCGGTGGCCGTCAATCCCTGGACAGCCTCAAAATCACTGTCGGAGGTGGTGGCAACGGCCGCATCCACACCTGCGCCGACCTGGTCGGTGAATTTTTCCACCCCCACGACCAGCGCCACATCCACCAGGCCGCTTTTGATCGCCAGGTAGCCCTGGCGCAGGGCGGCGCCACCCGAGGCCCCAGCTGCTTCGACGGTGACGGCTTCAATGCCGCGCAATCCACAGTGATCGGCCAGCAATACGCCCAGGTGGGCCTGGTTGGAAAGATTCGGGGCGAGCATGTTCCCGACGAACAAAGCGCCGGGTTCGAGCCCGCCGCTATCGGCCTGGGCCTGCCGAATGGCGGTTAACGCCAGATCGCGCAGTGCGATGCCCCAATGTTCGCCAACTTCGGTTTGTCCAATTCCTGCAAGAATGACATCTGTCATAAAAATCCGTTTCTATCTATCCGCTGATTACTTCATCGTGATCTTGTCACGATAGCGCGCGTAGGTGGCGTAGTCGATTTCGGTGCGGCGGGCGATGTATTCCTGGGTTTTGCGGGCCAGCCCGGCGCGCAGGGTAATTTTATCGGTGACGGTGATGTCGAAGGCGTCGGAGCCAGCTCCGGAGCCGAAGGAAGCCAGCAAGATGCGGTCGCCGGGCTTGGCAATATCGAGGATGGCGGTCAGCCCTATGATGGAAGCACCCGAATAAGTGTTGCCGATGACCGGCACCAGCAACCCCGGGGCGATTTGCTCAGGGGTGAATCCCAGCATCTGCGCGGCACGCTGCGGGAACTTGGTGTTGGGCTGGTGAAAAACGGCCCACTGGTAGTCTTTGGCGGTTGTGCCCAATTCTGCCATCAGGGTTTTAGAAGAGGAGGTAATGTGCTGGAAGTAGGCCGGCTCGCCGGTGAAGCGCACACCATGTTCGGGATATTTCTGATATTCACGCCGCCAGAAATCGGGCGTATCGGTAACATAGGAATAGGAGGCGTTCAAAGTCGCCAGGGCATTTTCCGCCGGGCCGATGATGAAAGCCGCGCCGCCCGCCGCGGCTGTGTATTCCAGCGCGTCGCCGGGCTTGCCCTGGGCGGTATCCATGCCGATGGCCAGCGCATAATCGGCCATGCCCGAACCGACAAAGCCCATCGCGGCGACCATCGCTTCCGTCCCGGCCTTGCAGGCGAATTCCCAGTCTCCGGCCTGGATGTGCGGCACGGCGCCGATGGCTTCGGCTACGACGGTTGAAGTCGGTTTGACGGCGTACGGGTGCGATTCCGAACCCACCCAGACGGCGCGCAGCTGCGCAGGCTCGATCTGCGCCCGCAGCATGGCATTACGGGCCGCCTCGATCGACATGGTGATGACATCTTCATCCAGGCCGGGCACGGCTTTTTCTTTAACCGGCAGTCCGCCTTTGCTGCCCGCCCAGACGCGGGCAATCTCCCTGGCCGCAATGCGATACCGCGGCACATACGAACCGTAACCAACGATGCCGACCGGGCGGTTGGGGGTGAGCAGAGTGTTTGGCATGGGTTTTCTCCCGCAGGGTGGCCGCCAGACGGCTCCCTGCTATTCCAGGATTTTTCTTGCAGTAAATCGAATTAAGGCGCGGATTTCAGCAACCCGCTCAAGCGGTTTTTCAGGCCAATCAAGCGCCCGCTGAATCAGTTCAGCCTGCGCTGGAAACGCGGCCTGGGCCCAGCGGGCCGAAACCGGCTTGGAGGCAATGACGCCGTTTTCAAAGGTATACAGCATCCGGCACATGGTCAACACCGCGTAGGCCTGATAATCATCCCCGGCCAGTCTGGCGGGATGATCCAGCAGCGGAAGCCACCATTCGCGCAAGAACTGTCCAAGTGCGCCGCGCAGGTCCTCGGCACTGACCGGATCGATCAGGTCGCGAAGGCCAGGGCCAGCCAGGATGACGCCTTGTTTGCGCAAAATGTGACGCTGCAAAATCCAGTGACTTTCGTGCCGGGCGAGATAGAAACGGCCTTCGTGTACACTCGGGTAGGGTCCATTCAGCGGGTCATAACGGCGCAAATCTGCGGCGGGAATGTAAGAGCCTTCCAACTGGTAGGCCCATTTGGGGTCGGCAGCCAGCAACCGGGTGTGCAGGGCTTCCAGCGATTTGATTTCTGGCTCAGCCAGCGGCCCGCTGGTCACGCCGACAAAATCAATATCACTGGTTGCGGGGTTAAAATCGCCGACCGCCAGCGAACCGTGCAAATAAAGCCCCAGGAATTGCCCGCCAAGCGCAGCCTGCGCAGCATGCAGAAGCTTTTCGAGCAAGGGATCAACTGCGGGATGGATCATCAGCCTCATCCGCGCAGTTTACCAGCTTTTCAAAATTTCCTCAGCCCGGTCAATACGGACGGTTTTTTCGGCCACCAGTTGCGCGGCGAGCTTTTCAACCTGCTCACCCGACGCCCCGGCAGCGATCGCCACCTGGCGCGCATGCAAGCTCATGTGCCCGCGCTGGATGCCCTCCGTAGCGAGGGCGCGCAAGGCGGCCATATTCTGGGCCAACCCAACCGCGACGATGATTTCAGCCAGTTCCGAGGCGGTTTTAACACCCATCAATTGGATCGCGGCTTTGGCAGCGGGATGAACTTTGGTTGCCCCGCCGATGATGCCTACGGCCATCGGCATTTCCAGCGTCCCAACCAGGTTCCCATCGGAATCCTGGTTCCACGTCGAAAGGCTGGTATAACGCCCGCAGCGGGCCGCGTAAGCGTGCGCCCCGGCTTCAATGGCGCGCCAGTCGTTGCCGCTGGCAATCACCACCGCATCCACGCCGTTCATAATGCCCTTGTTGTGCGTCGCTGCGCGATACGGGTCTGCCGCGGCAAAAGCATAGGCGGCGATGATGCCATCGCGCACAGCTTCACCGGAAAAATTGTCAAACGCCAATGCGCTCACAGGGATGGTGCAGCGTGCCCGGGCGATGCGCCGGTCGGCCAGGTTGGAAAGAATCCGCAGATGAACTTTTCCGCCGGTAATTTGCTCAACGCGCGGAGCCAGGCGCTCGCAGGCCGTGTTGACGGCATTTGCGCCCATCGCATCGCGCACATCATAGATGAGATGGATCACGAGGAAGGGGCCAATCACCGACTCCTCGATGAGTCGGACTTCGATGTCCCTGGCTCCTCCGCCAAACTTCTTCAAAACCGGGTCTATTGAATCCGCCTCGGCCAGCAGTTCGGCTTTTTTCTCGTAGATTTTGAACTTTGCTTCGTGTAAGTTTTGCACCCGAATGACCTGCATCTGCCCGATCATCAGCGGGTCGCTGGAGGTGGTATGGAAACCGCCGCCGGCACGAGCCAGTTTGGCCATGAAGGATGCCCCGGCGACGACGGAAGGCTCCTCAATCGCCATCGGCACCAGCACATCACGACCGTTTACCTGGAAGTTAAGCCCGATGCCGAGCGGCAGGCTGTGCAGACCGACCGCGTTTTCGATCATATGGTCGGCGGCTTCAGGGTTGATTCCGCCCGAGGCCCAGGCGGCCAGCTCCGGCGGGGTCAGCTCCGCTGCGGCAGCGGTTTGGGCCAGGCGTTGTTCGAGGGTCAGGTTGTAAAAACCGGGCAGGCGGGAGGTAGCCATAGCGCATCCTTAAAAATCAGACTGTAGCTTGATTGTACCGGCTCCTTCTGGCAAAATCTATCAGCTTGAACAATTTGGAGGGCTAAGGTAGAATATCTCCAAGAGGAGATGCCCATGCTACTGACGCGCCAGCAATTGGAGGAGCGCCTGGTTGCGCTTCACCAGGCCAGTTTGCAGCTTGTTGAAGATATTTCTCTGGAAACCCTGCTTGAACGCATTGCTTCCGTGGCCTGCGAGCAAGCCCAGGCGCGTTATGCCGCGCTGGGAGTTCTGGGGGAAAATGGCAAGCTGAAACAATTTATTTCGGTTGGCATGACAGATAACGAGATCCGGCGCATTCCGCACCCGCCTATGGGGCACGGGCTGATTGGCGCGTTGATGGACACTGACCAGTCGATCCGCGTGGCAGAAATGCAGCGCGATACGCGCAGTGTGGGTTTTCCACGCAACCACCCGCACATGCGTTCGTTCCTGGGAGTGCCCATCCGGCTGGGCGAGGATCAGTATGGCCAAATCTACCTGACGGAGAAGCTGGGCCTGGATGAGTTCACCGCCGATGACGAGCGCATCATCCAGATGCTGGCGGCTTACGCGGCAGTGGCGATCCACAATGCCAGCCTGTACGAGGATCTCAAGGAGCGTGATCAAACCCTGACGCGCCGCAACCAGGACCTGGCGTTACTTAACAATATTGCCGAAGGGCTGACTTCCTCGCTTAAGTTGGATGAAATCCTGCATAAAACACTCTCGCTGGTGATGGATTACATGGATGTCGAATCGGGGGAGATTTTCCTGCTCGAAGAAGACAAGCAAACCCTGCGCCTGGTCCTGCACCGCGGTCAGGCCGCCGAAGCTTTCTGGACCCGCAACCGTTTTAACATTGGCGAGGGGCTGGTGGGGCTGGTGGCCCAGTCGAATGACCCGGTTGTCAGCCATGACCTGGCCAATGATGTGCGCTACCTGCGTGATGCGGTGGTCAAGGCCGGCTTTCGCCAAATGGCCTGCTTTCCGCTGACTTCCAGCGGCAACCTGGTCGGCGTACTGAGTGCGGTTACGCGAAGCGCAAACCCTCTGAACGAGCATGATATTCAGGTCATCACCGCCATTGGAAGTTGGGCCGGCCTGGCCATCGAAAATGCCCGCCTGCATAATGATGCCCGCCGCCTGGCGGTGCTGGAAGAACGCGACCGGATCGGCATGGATCTGCACGACGGCATCATCCAGTCGATTTATGGCGTGGGACTGGTGCTGGAACATGCCCGCCTGCTGGCGGTGGAAGAGCCCTCGCGCAGCCAGGAACGCATTCAGCAGGCAATTGACAGTCTGAATCACACCATCCGTGACATTCGCTCATATATTTTAGACCTGCGCCCGCGCCAGTTTGGCAATGAAAACCTGCTCGATGGCCTGAAGCGCCTGCTGGTCGAGTTCCGCATCAATACTCTTGCCGATGCTGTGCTGATCGGCGACCCGGACGACCTGAAAGAGTTGACCCAGCCCCAGGCGCTGGCGATGTTCCACATCTGCCAGGAGGCCCTGGCGAATGCCGCCAAACACGCGCACGCCAAGAAGGTGGAAATCAATGTCTGGGCCTCGGCGGAACGCTACATGCTCGAAATCCGCGATAACGGCCGGGGCTTTGAAATGGCGGAAAAATCCATGACGCTCGGGCACGGTCTTTCCAATATGCACACCCGCGCCCATCATGTCGGCGGAGATGTGGAAATTAACTCCGCGCCCGAGAATGGCACCTCGGTACTGGCCTGGGTGCCGCGCACACAGTAGCCGGTGCCAGAACCGAAACTTGGAGAAGACGGCTGAAGCCGTCTTTTTATTTTCAGATTACAATCAACGGCCGCAAAATCCTTTTCTGAAAGTTGAGCACTGCCATGCCGTTCGCCATTGTTTTGCTGTTATGCTTTTCGGCCCTATTGCACACCACCTGGAATCTTCTACTCAAACAGGCCGGGGAAAAATACATCGCCACCTGGTGGGGAATTCTACTCGGCGCGAGCCTGTTCCTGCCGGTTCTGTTATGGACAGGCCTGCCGGCCCGTGAAACCTGGGGCTTGCTGCTGCTCAGCGTGCTCGCCGAAACCGCTTATTACATCACACTGGCCGCAGCCTACCGTGACGCGGATTTTTCGCTCGTTTACCCACTGGCGCGCGGCGCGGCGCCTTTCCTGATCGCCACCTGGTCGGTGCTTTTCCTGCGTGAGCAGCTCAGTCCAACCGGGCTGGCCGGTCTGGGGCTGATCGTAGCCGGACTGCTGACCGTCGGAGGATCCAGCCTGCTGGCGGCGCACGGAAGCGGGAAAGCGCCGCACTGGCGGGGCATCGGCCTGGCCCTGCTGCTGGCCGTGCTGATCTCTGTTTATTCCACTCTTGACGGGGCGGCAGTCAAACAGACCTCAGCGCTGGCCTATGGCACGCTGGTATTTTTGCTACCTCCGGCACTTACCCTGCCCGTGGTGCTGCGCCGCTACGGCTGGACGCTGATGAAAACCGAGCTGCGCCAGCATAGCGCCCGGCTGGTGGCCATCGGCGTGCTGATGGTCGGCGCATACCTGCTGGTGCTGACGGCCTATTCGCTGGCGCGTGTCAGCTACAGCGGCGCCGTCCGCGAGGTAAGTGTCGTCCTGGGGGCGCTGGCGGGCTGGCTGTTCCTCGGTGAGCGCCTGGGCTGGCTGCGCGTGGCCGGCGCGCTGGCAATTTTCAGCGGCATCCTGCTCATCGCTCTGGGCGGATAAACCGGCCCCAGACCGCAAGATTCTTTAAGGTGCCACAATTTTGAGACAAAACGACAAATCCACGCTCTTTTTCCAAAATGAGTCTTGGCTGACATGTTTCAAATTCAACCCTGGACTGCGCAGAAGTTTTTAAGATTTCCGTAGGCCAGGAGACCTCATTTTTTGAAAAAACCCCATATATGGGGATTATTTTCCCTGACGGCTTGCGTTTGGCTAGAATATTCATTCTAGAATTTTCGGATGCGCTACCCAGACAGGATAAGGTTTCTTTAAGATTTCAATTCCTTAAAAAACAGGAAGTTTTAAAGATAGCGTAGGCCTTTCGTACGTTTGAAGCAGAGTCTTTTTGCTAGAATGTGGGCAGTCGTTCAAACGGATGCGCGCCGGAAAAAGCATCCCGATCCCGAGAATAACCGAGACAAGTTCATATTTACCTTCCCCCCTCTGCGCATCCTTGCAGAGGGCTTGGTCTCCCTTATTCTCTCTCACTTTGTACTGCCTGGAGCAGCTCATGAATGCAACACAAGCATGGCAATCGGTGCTCGGACAACTTCAACTTGAAATGCCCCGCGCCTCGTTTGATACCTGGGTGCGCGATACGCGTCCCCTTGCCTACGAAAATGACATCCTAACCGTATCTGTCCGCAACGCATATGCCCGCGACTGGCTGGAAACCCGCCTGCTCGAAACCGTTTCGCGCCTGCTGGCTGAAATCCTGGGACGCGTGGTCGATGTCCGTTTTATTGTAGCCAACGGACAGGAAAGCCTCGAAGCCGAAGAAACCGCTCACGAAACAGAACAAAACAGCACGCTCGAACCAGCGGCCGTTAAGCAGCGCAACACCACGCTCAATCCGCGCTACACCTTCGAGAATTACGTTGTGGGCGCCAACAGCCGCCTGGCGCATGCCGCCGCCCTGGCAGTTGCCGAAAAACCCGCCCGAGCCTACAACCCGCTGTTCCTGTACGGCGGAGTCGGGCTGGGAAAAACCCACCTCCTGCATGCCATTGGCAACGCCTGCTGCAGCCGCGGGTTGAACGTCCTGTACGTCTCATCCGAAGAATTCACCAACGACCTGATCAACGCCATCCGCAGCCACACCACCCAGGCCTTCCGTGAAAAATACCGCTCCAGCGACGTGCTGCTGATCGACGACATCCAGTTCATCGCCGGCAAAGAATCCACGCAGGAAGAGTTTTTTCACACCTTCAACACCCTGCACAGCCAGGACAAGCAGATTATCGTCTCCTCCGACCGGCCGCCCAAGGCCCTGGTTACCCTGGAAGAACGCCTGCGCTCGCGTTTTGAGTGGGGCCTGACCGCCGACATCCAACAGCCAGACCTAGAAACCCGCATCGCCATTCTGCGCTACAAGGCCGAACGCGCTACCCGCGAAGTGCCCAACGAAGTGCTGGAACTGATCGCCCGCCGCGTCCAATCCAACATCCGCGAACTGGAAGGCGCCCTGAATCGCATCATCGCCTTTGCCGACCTGAGCGGCACCGCTCTGAACGCCCGCCTGGCCGAGATGGCCCTGGCGGACCTGCTGCCACAAGTCCGCACACTTGCACACGAAAAGGTGGTGGACATCGTGGCCCGCGAATTCAACCTGACCAGCGACCAGATGCTCAGCCGCAACCGTTCCCGCGAAGTAGCACTCTCGCGCCAGGTGGCCATGTACCTGCTGCGCGAAGAATCGAATGCCACCTTGCCGCAGATCGGCGAAGCGCTTGGCGGGCGTGACCATACCACCGTCATGTACGCCATCGAGAAAATTTCGGATATGCTCGAACGCGATGACCAGCTGCGCCGCCGCGTGGTCAGCATCCGGCAGCAGTTATACAACCCGGCGCGTCTGGCCGTCTAAGACCAGTTTCCTTTTCCCCGAAAACAACTAAAAAAGCGCCCGCGGCAAGCGGGCGCTTTTGCCTGGATACCCTGAGGAGTTAACCGCCGCCCAGCCAGGCGAAGAGCCAGGCCTGGACGATCGGGATCAGGAACACAATCAGCGGCGCAACCGCCAGGGCAGGCAGAAAATTCCCAACGCGAATCTTTTTCAATTCCAGTAAATTGCTGACACAAACCGCCATCAGCAGCACGCCGCCCGTGGCAGTCATCTCCGCCATCATCGACGCAGTGACGATGGCATTGAGCTGACCTGCCAAAAGGCTGATGCCGCCCTGGTAGATGAACACCGGCAGGGCAGAAAACAACACGCCCACGCCCAGGCTGGAAGCAAATGCCATGGCGGCAAAACCATCCAGTACGGATTTAATGGTCAGCGTGCTGGCATCCCCGCTGAGCCCGTCGCTGATCGCGCCCAGGATGGCCATCGGGCCGATGCAAAAGAGCAGAGAGGTGGTCAAGAATCCGCGCACAAAGCGGCTTGAAGCTCCGCCCTGGGCGTTGCCCGAAAGCCGTTTTTCGAGCCAGATTCCCAAATCCTGCAGGCGTGATTCGATGTCCCACCACTCACCGAGCAGTGCGCCCAGGATGAGCGCACCCAACACAACCAGCGGATTTTCGGTCTTCAAAAACATTTGGATGCCGATCGCCGCGGTGAACAGGCCCATTCCAGCGATGATTGTGGTTTTGAGTTTTTCGGAAAGGCGGGCGCCAAACAGCATACCCGCCACACCGCCGACCAAAATGGCAATGATATTAATAATGGTTCCGGTCATTGGGTTTTGGCCAGCTGGGTGGCCTGTCCTCCAGACTGATTTTCGAGAAGCTCCAGCACAAAACAAAGCGAGGAAAGCCGGTTCAGATAGGCAACCAGTTCGACGTTTTCCAGTTCCCCGGCATGGTACAGTTCCGCCACGCGCCGCTCAGCGCGCCGCACGACCGTGCGTGCCAGCGCCATGGCCGCGCTTGGAACGGTTTCGCCGGGGATGATGAACTCGCGTGGAATTTCCACCAGGTCCGCAATCGCATCGGTCTGCGCTTCGAGCCACTGCACATTCGTCCCACCGATTTTGCGAAAGCGGGCCGCGTTTTCAGGCGTCGCGCCCACCTCGGCCATCAACTGGTACAGTTCGCGCTGCGCAACCAGCAACAGCTCCCCAACCTGGGGAGTGTTGGAGCTCGCGCGCGCCAGCCCGAGAGCGGCGGTGGCTTCATCCAGGGCGCCTAGCGCCTCAATGCGCAAATCAAATTTTGGGACCCGGCCTTCACCAATCAGGCTGGTGGTGCCTTCATCGCCAGTACGGGTGTAAAAGGGAGACATGCGCGCTATTATATCGCACTGTTATAATCAGGCTCATGAAAGGTATTTTCCACCGCGCCATCACCGAACAAGCCCTGCGGCCGGTTTTCAGCCCGGTCGCACTCGAGGCGATTGTACAGGCCAACCTGGGGCAAGATGCCCTGCGCTACCAGTTCGGCAGTCATGACCATTTTCATTATGATAACAGCGCCTTCTCCGCCGGAGACAACTACCTGCGCGAACAACACCAACTGGTGCTGGATGCGCTGCAAACGGACCAGGCAGCCAGCCTGGCACACTCCGCCTTTGGACGCCTGACCCATACCGCCCAGGATTTCTACGCTCACAGCAACTACGTCAGCCTGTGGCGCGAACAAAATCCCGGCTCCGGGCCGCAGGCGATCGATCCGCTCCAGCCGGAACTACTCCACGATCCCCGGCTGTGCTCCGGGCAGATCTACGCCCCGCTCGAATATCTTTCCTTTTTCCCGGCGCTCAAACCGCTGGTCCTGCCGCGCCTGCCGCGCGATTCGCACGCCTGGATGAACAAAGACGACCCCTCGCGCCCCGACTTTGACTACGCCTATGCCGCCGCGGTCCAGCGCACCGCACTGGAACTCGAAACTCTGCGCCGCGAACTGGCTCCGCTGCATTTTCCCCGCTTCACCGGCCAGACCTGAAACCCGCGCCTTACCCCAAAAGAGTATAATGAAAGCATGGACACCAAAACCCAACTGAATGAAGCCCTGAAACAGGCCATGAAATCGGGCGACGAAGTGCGCAAACGCACCGTGCGCATGGCACTGGCCGCCATCAAACAGGTCGAAATCGACCGGCGCATCAGCCTGGATGAGATGGCCGTGCTGGCCATCCTGCAAAAAGAGATCAAGATGCGCAAAGAATCCCTCGAGGAAGCCCAAAAAGCCGCGCGCGCCGACCTGGCCGCCGAGTCACAGGCCGAAATCGAAGTACTCAATTCCTTCCTCCCCCAGGGCCTCAGCCCCGCTGAACTGCGCGAACTGGCGCGCCAGGCCATCACCGAAACCGGCGCCGCTGCGCCCGCCGACATGGGCAAGGTGATGAAAGTGATGCTGGCCCGGGTGGCAGGGCGCGCGCCCGGTGACCAGATCAGCGCCGCGGTTCGCGAACTGTTGCAAAAATAACGTGAGTCTTCCTTCCCCGCGCTGGTGGCAACAGGTGGATCGCCACGACCTGCTGGCACTGCTTCTGCTGATTCTGACCGGGCTGGCCGCCTATTTCATCCTCATCCTGCCAGCCTCGCTCGGCAATGCCAGCGCCCTGCTCAAAGCCGGGCAGGTGGCGCCGCAAGATTTCACCGCCCCTTCCAACGGAGAGTACATCAGCGACGTGCGCACCACCCAGGCACGCGATGCCGCCGAACGTGCCATCGCGCCGGTCTACACTCTGCCCGACCCAGCCATCTCGCGGCGACAGATTGCCCGCCTCAGCGCCGCCCTGGATCTGATCAACGCCACCCGCACTGACTCCACCCTGACCGGCCTGCAAAAACACACCGCGCTGACCTCCATCAGCGACCTGAGCCTGACCCCCGAGACGATCAACAACCTGCTGGCCCTCTCCGACAGCCGCTGGTACGCCATCCAACAGGATGCCATGCGCGTCCTGGAAGCCGTCATGCGCGCCTCGGTCCGCGAGGAGAACCTGCAAAGCATCCAGGCCACCATCCCCTCGGTGGTCAGTTTCGCGCTGACCGAAGCCCAGACCTCCGTTGTCGTCGAACTGGTCACCCCGTTTGTCGTCACCAACAGCTTTTTCAGCCCGGAACTGACCGACGCGGCCAAACAAAAAGCCCGCCAGTCCATTGAACCCGTCACACAGACCTACGTCGCCGGCGAAGTGGTCGTACGGCGCGGAAAAGTGCTGGTCGATGCAGATCTTGAAGCGCTCGAAAAACTCGGACTGATCCGGCCCAGCAACCCCGGCATGGAATACCTGAGCGCCTTCGCCATCGTCGCCGTGACGATGGCCTTCACGGCCTTTTATTTCCTGCGCCGCCGTCCTGCCTTCTACAACGAAGGCCGTAACCTGCTCCTGGTGGCCATCCTTTTCCTGCTTTTCCTGGCCACCATCCGGCTGATCGTACCAGGCCGCACCCTGCTGCCTTATATTTTCCCCATCCCCGCCTTTGGCCTGCTGATCGCCATCCTTTTCAGCCCCGGCAGCGCACTGATCCTCTCGGTCGCGCTCAGTGTCCTGGCCGCCTTCGGCCAGCCCGGCGCCATCGAGATCAGCCTCTACTACCTGTTCGCCTCGCTAATGGGAGTGCTCTCGCTCGGCAAGGCCCATCGCATCAGTACCTTTATTTGGGCCGGCGTCGTCTCCGGCGTCACCGGCCTGGCAGTCATCGTTGCCTACCGCCTGCCAGCCGCCAACCTCGATTGGCTGGGCTACATCCAGCTGGCCGGCGCCAGCATGCTGAACGGCATCGCCTCGGCCAGCCTGGCCCTGATGCTCCAATATTTACTGGCCGAATTCCTCGGGCTGACCACCACCCTGCGCCTGCTCGAAATCGCCCGCCCCGATTCCCCACTCCTGCAATACTTCCTACGCAACGCCCCCGGCACCTACCAGCACAGCCTGATGGTCTCCAACCTGGCCGAACAGGCCGCCGAAAAACTGGGCATGGATACGCTGCTCGTGCGAGTCGGCGCCCTGTACCATGATGTCGGCAAAGCTGCCAACGCCGCCTTCTTCATCGAAAACCAACTCCCCGACAACCTCAACCCACATCACGACCTCGACCCCGCCGCCGCCGCCGAACAGGTCATCCGCCACGTCACCGATGGCGTGCAGATTGGCCGCAAATACCGCCTGCCCAGCCGCATCACCGACTTCATGCTCGAACATCACGGCACCCTGCTGGCACGCTACCACTACAACCGCGCCGTCCAGGCCGCCGGCGGCGACACCACCCAGGTAGATGCCACCCGCTTCCGTTACCCAGGCCCGCGCCCGCGCAGCCGCGAAACCGCCCTGCTCATGCTCGCCGATAACGTCGAAGCGCGCACCCGCTCCGAGCGACCGCGCACCGACGACCAGATTCGCGCCATCGTCCAAAAAGCCATCGACACCTGCCAAAAAGAAGGCCAGCTGGCCGACACCCGCTTCACCCTGAAAGACCTGGCCATCATCTCCGAAGTCTTCGTCACCTCGCTGGTCGGAATCTACCATCCACGCATCCAATATCCCGGCCTCGAAGCGCCCGCCACAGGCGAAACTCCCACGCTCCCGGCTCCCAAATAGAAGGCCCCCCCATGATCTTCATCGAAACACTTAAAAACCACCCGTCCGAATTGCCCATCGAACTCATCGACACCACCGCCCACGCAGCGCTTGCCCACCAGTCCGCCCCGCCCGAATCTGACCTGACGATTGTCCTCAGCAACGACGCCCAGCTCCAGGAATTAAACCTGCAGTGGATGGGCATTGACGCCCCCACCGACGTGCTCTCCTTCCCGTCCGAAGAAACCGACCCGGAAACCGGCTCCCGTTACCTGGGCGACGTCCTCATCTCGCTCGAAACCGCCGCCCGGCAGGCCAGCACGCACCCACTGAAAGCCGAAGTACAGCTGCTCGTCATCCACGGCATCTTGCACCTGCTCGGCCATGACCACGCCAACCCCGCAGAAAAAGCCCGCATGTGGCAGGCTCAAGCCGAAATCCTGGCCCAATTGGGACTGGGAGACCTGCAGGTACGCGAGCAATGATCGCCTTCTTCCGGTCGCGCATCGCCTCCTTTGGGCACGCCTTTCACGGCTGGGCATACGTCATCCGCACCCAGAAAAATGCCTGGATCCATGCCACCCTCACCACCCTGGTGGTCATACTCGCCTTCTGGCTGCAAATCCCCGCCCGTGATTGGGCCACCCTGGTGCTCATCACCGCGGTCGTCTGGTCGGCGGAATTCTTCAACACGGCCATCGAAGCGGTCGTTGACCTTGCCAGCCCCGTCCACCACCCGCTGGCCAAGGTTGGCAAGGATGTTGGCGCAGCGGCAGTCCTGATCGCCGCGGGCGCCGCCGTCCTGATCGGCCTGCTGCTGCTCGGGCCGCCATTATGGAACAAGCTCTCCCCCTTTTTCGGTTTCTAATTTCGCAGGAGTTTTCATGACCGCCTCCTTTCGTTTCGGCACCGTTGGCTCGCCGCTTGGCACCCCCAAAAAACCGGGCGGCTCGGTCGGCGCCATCCAGTTTTCGCGCTCGGTTGGGCTCTCCGCGCTCGAACTCGGCTGGGTGCAGGCCGTGCGCGTCTCGGAAGAGACCTGCGCTGCCATCCGCCAGACCGCACTGGGCGAGGCAGTGGCCCTCAGCGTCCATGCGCCATACTTCATCAACCTGAACGCCAACGACGAGGAATGGCCCAAAAGCCGCCAGCGTCTGATGGATGCCGCCCATTTTGGGAACCTGGCCGGCGCCACAGACATCATCTTTCACCCCGGCTCTTATTTTGAACGACCAGCCGCCGAAGTGTTGGAAACTGCCCTGCCGCGCCTGGCAGGTTGTGCGCAAGAGCTGCGCGCCGCCGGCAATCCGGTCACCCTGCGCCCCGAGACGATGGGCAAAAGCGCCATGCTCGGTTCGCTGGAAGATACGCTTGCCATGGCGCAGGCCATCCCCGGCGTGCTGCCATGTATTGATTTTGCCCACCTGCACGCCCGCCCGGGTGATGGCAGCGTCAACTCGTATGCAGAATGGTCGGCGCTGCTGGAGTTATACGGCAAAGCACTGGGAGACGGGGCCCTGCATCAGCTGCACATCCACCTTTCGGGCATTGAGTATGGACCCAAGGGGGAGAAGAATCACCTTCCAGTGGCTGAATCAGATTTGCAGATGCGGGACTTGTTCCGCGCGTTGGCAGCCTGCGGCGCAGGCGGGCGCATCCTGTGCGAAAGCCCGCTCATGGAAGAAGATGCGCTCTTGATGAAAAAAACCTGGGAAACGTTATAACGAAAAAACCCGGCGCAGGGCGGCGAGGGTCAGCCTGCCCAGGATCAGCGCTTCGGCGGCCAGACCGGCCAGCCCCAGCCCGTTCAGCGCCAGTTGGGCGGGCGGCACCCTCCAGTTTGCTGGCTGGCGCCGGTTGACAAAATCGGTCAGGGTGTCGGCCTGCCCGGCAGGGATGCGCTCAAAGACTGTGGTGTGATTTTCAGCGGGGAAAACGTAGCCAGTCGGGTTGGTCATGTTATAGCGTCCCTGGCGAATCTCCCAGACGGAACCAGGGACCAGGTCCAGCTTTAACTGCCCGATGTTATAGCCAAAAATGACTTCGTAAGGATTCAGGTTGCTGGCGTGCTGGTCAAACACGCGCGGGTCATTCAAGGTTGCCTGAATTTGCTCCACGGGGTAGATTTCGGCGGCGGGGCGTTGATCGTACAGGCTGGCGATGCCGGCAGCGTAATATTGGCGCCTTTGCAGAATTTGCATGGGAGAGATGAAGTAGATGGCCGCCGAAAGGCAGGTCAGCGCAGCCAAGCTGGCGAAGGCCAGCCCGCCCTGGCGCTCTGTCAGCCGCCGGCGCAGCCACTCGAAAACCAACGCACCGGCCAGGGCGAGTGGCAGCAGGTAGGCGGAGCTGTAGCGGGTATTGACATGCAGTGATTTCAATATCGGCAGCTGGCTGAGGCTGGGGTAAAACAGCCCGCGCGCGATGCAAAATTCCAGGGTCAGTTCCAACATGCCTGCGAGGAAAAACAGGGCCAGCCAGTCTCGCCACGGGCGCGCCTGGTGCGTACGCAGGGCTTTCACCATCAGCCCGACTGCGCCACACAGCACCAGGATCCACAGTACGGGGGAGATTGAATTGTCCATTTCCCACAGGCCAAGGCCGGTGCCGTTCAGATCTTGCAGCAGATCGCGCACATGGGTCAGGGGTTTCCCGGTCAGCAGGGCGTAGGGGCCGAGGCTCATCATGCCAGCCAGTTGGGCCAGCACTCCCTTCAGGGCCTGCCCAGTGCTGGTGGTGATCGTATCGGTGATCAGGCGCGGGAAGTAGCGCATGAAAGCCAGGATGGCGTAGATTTTGGAGGCGCTCAGAGAAATCGCGAATACGGCGCTCCAGCCCAGGCGGCGCAACAGGAGCCGGGTGGCAAACAGCCCGGGCGCAATGAGATAGGCCGCGGGCAGTAAAATCCCCATGGAGAGGGCGATGTACACAATTGGGTAAAACCCACCCGAGTGGATCAGCATGGCAAAGAGCAGGCCGATCAGGGCTCCGGCGGCCAGATCGGGCAGAGCGGGGTGCAGCAGGACGAGCAGAAAAAGCGGCAGTAAAGGAAATGCCTGGAATCCGAGATGCCCGATGGCCATGTGCTCCAGGTAGAATCCGTTGATCGTGAAGAACAGCGCTGCCAGCGTGCTGGAAGTCCAATCCAGTTGAAACAGGCGGCGACCGATGGCGTAGGTTCCCCAAAAACCGGCCAAGGCATAGAGAAAAATGGAACCCAGGGCGGCCTTCCAGGGATTGACTCCCATTGTCAGCAGTTGCGGCAGAGAAAATTGCATTTGCTGCGGATTGGGGTAGGCTGGCAACCCACCACCAAAGCTTGGTGTGTACCATTGTATGCACAGACCGTTTACCTGGTAATGCAGGTAGGTGTCGAACAGGCGCGCAAGGAAATATTTGTAATCAAACCCGGCATACGGGTATAAGGCACTGACAAAGGCAACGATCAAAAGCGCGCTAAATATCCCCAGCAGCGCAGTCAACAGGCGTCTTGGTACACGAGTCATGGCAGAAAAAGAAAACGTGCGGATTGGTTCCGCACGCCGGTTAAACCTGGATGTATTCTTTCAGATTATGCTCAACCGCATAAGCAGCGGCTTCGGCGCGGTTGTTGACGCCCAGCTTGGAAAGGATGCTGCTGACATAGTTACGCACCGTACCCTCGCCCAGGAAAAGGGCCTTGGCGATTTCGCGGTTGGTTTTGCCTTCTGAAACGAGCAGAAGCACATGCTTTTCCTGCTGGCTGAGGTGTGAAAAGGCCGAAGCCTCTTCCTCCTTGACGGCCTTGCGCACTTCCTGGAAGACGCGCTGGGTGACCGCCGGGTCGAGCAGTGCCTCGCCGCGCCCAACCGCTTCCAATGCGCGCACCAGATCCTCGCCGCCAATCTGTTTCAGGATATAGCCCGAAGCCCCGGCGCGGATGGCAGAAAAGAGCATCTCATCTTCGGCGTACGAGGTGAGCATGATCACCTTCGTCTCGGGGAAACGCTGGACAATTTCCTCGCAGGCTTCAATGCCCGAAGTTCCCGGCAAACGAATATCCATCACCACAACATTCGGCTGCAAAGTGGCCACCTGTTCAATGGCATCCCGCGCTGAACCAGCCTCGCCCACCACTTCAAAGTGGGGATGCCGCTCGAGCAGGGCTTTTAATCCCAAACGAACAACTTCATGGTCATCTACCAGCAGAATGCGCTGTTTGGTCATGGATTCAAATTCTCCTGAATAAGTCGAATTAAGAGTATAGTCGACAGAATACCAATTGGCAAGGGCCGGATATGGGACCGGAACCATGCGGGAGGCTACCTGCAAGGATTTTCTTCACGCTGGAAGCGGTGCGCCGTTTAACCGTCTTTGCCTTGCCTGCGAAAATCGACAAACCGGTAGCCGACACCGCGCTCCGTCAGGATATATTTCGGGTTGGCGGCATCTTTTTCTAATTTCTGGCGCAAATAATTGATGTACAAACGTACATAATGCGGCTCATCGCGATATTCGTAGCCCCACACTTTGGCCAGCAGCTGGTCATGTGAAACCACCCAGCCGGCATTTTGCACCAGATGATACAGCAGGCGGTATTCCGTCGGGCGAAGTTTGACGATTTTACTCTCCAGCCAGACTTCATGGCGGTCAAAGTCAATTTTCAGGCGCTCATCCACTTCGATCAGGCCGTGCATCGAGCCGGAGGCACCCTCGGTGCGGCGCAAAACCGCCCGGGCGCGGCTGACCAGTTCACGCGGGCTGAAGGGTTTAGTGACGTAATCGTCTGCGCCAAGTTCCAGTCCGCGCACCCGGTCATCTTCCTCACCCTTGGCCGTCAGCATAATGACCGGCACGTTGCTGATCTCGCGCACCATTTCGAGCACTTCGAACCCATCCAGGTCAGGCATCATCACATCCAACAAGATCAGGTCCGGGTTAACATCGCGCAGTTTTTGAACGGCCTGGCGGCCATTAAAAGCCTCGCTGACCTGAAATCCATCATGCTCCAGATTCATGCGGATGAAGCGCACCATGCGCTCTTCATCATCTACAACAAGAATGCGACGGCGATCGAGTTCTTCTGGCATGAGTTACTCCCTCACAAATCCGATGAGGCGTTCTTCTTCCTCGCCGGGAATGATTTCAATGAAGGCGATGCGTACCAGCGGCCAGATGACATCGGTCACATTGGCTTGCAGGTAGTGCAGATCCTTCCCATCCCGGCGGCGGGGGTTTTTGACGAGAATGGTCTGGTCGGTGGCGGCAGGCAGTTCGGCGACTTCGCCCATAATGGGGTCTTCGTTCAAAATGTGAATTAGGATAGTTGGCATGATGCACCTTCAGGATAAGACAACTTGAAATTTTAGTTTGCCCAGGGCAACAACATCGCCATGACGGATCGGGTGTTCGATATTGGGCAGAATGCGCGTACCGTTAATGTAAGTCCCGTTGGAGGAGCCAAGGTCCATGATGATAATGGTGCCATTCAAATTGCGGATGACGGCATGCAAACGTGAGACACCGTTATCGAAGGCCTTGAAGCGGGTCAGGTCAATGTCGGGAGTTATGGGCTGGTTATCGCTCACCCGGCCAACGGTAAAATCGGCGCGGTCTGCTACCGGCAGAATCTGCCCGCTTTCCAGCAAATGCAGAAAGATCCAGGCCTGATTGCTGACCTGGGGTTTTTCCTCGTCGGGCGTGATGCCGCCTTTTTCAACATTTTGGGGAAAGCGCTGGGTTTCGATCAGGCCGGAATGTTTGATTTCCAGCCCGCATTCGCTGCAAAAAATTGCGCCGTCCGTTTCGGGGTGTTTACAATTCGAACAAATGATCATGGTGATTTGTCTCCGGGGAGCAGCAAAGCCCGTGTCCCATATTTGATCAGTTTTTCGCCTTCCGGAGAGAAGGCTTGAACTTTTTGAATGTTTTCCACCTCAAGCATGATCGTTTGGGCCAGGTTGCGCTCACCCTGGGCATATAACTGGGTTGCCATCCGCTGCAAGTGCTGGGTGGCGCGGGCGTAATCACCGGCGACAATCTCGGCACGCGCTTTTTCTTGCATGCGGTACAGTGTCAATTTGGAGAGGGCCTGCACCAGCGTGGGCGGGGGTGGTTCCGAAGGCAGATTGTCTCTCACCGCAACGGTCAGGTGGATGGGTACCGGGGCAGTCGAGGCCTTCAGCGCGGCGGAGGTCACTTCGAAGGAGCCTGTCAGAAGTTCGAGCGTGGTCCGGGGTTCATCCAACGGCCGAATCAGGAATTCGAACAAAACGGAGAGCGGGGCATCCTGCAGAATGGGCCCCAGCGGCAGAGGGCTTTCTACTCCAAGTGGGGCGGCTTCGGGGTGCAATCGGAAGGCATCCTTGAGCCTAACACCGGAGGGTAGTTGGAAAGACAGGGTCACACTTTCGGCAAAAGTTTTGGAGAGGTTGGAGAATTTTTCATTCAGCAGGCGTTCGATATCCAGCGGATGAGAAACGTGCATGCAGGTTCCGCCGGTGGTAAGGGCCAGTTGGTCAAGGAAGATGTCATTCCAGCCGCTTCCAATTCCCAGCCCGCTGATACCAATTTTTAACCCGGCGGCCTGTTTGGCCAGCTCATAACACTGTCCTTCGTCTCCGTAGGTGCGGCCATCGGTGAGCAGGATCAGGTGGCTGAGCGTATTGCGGCTGGCAAAGCGGCGCACTTCAGCAAAACCGGTGCGCAACCCCTGGAAGATTTCGGTGCCACCGCCGGTTTGCAGGTGCTGGGTGGCGGTTTCCAGTTTGTGGATGTTTTCGTGCCGGGCGGCGGGAATCAGCACTTCGGCATGGTCGCTGAACGTGACCAACGAAAAAATATCCTGCGGCTTGAGCTTGCGAATCAACTGGATGGCAGTGGCCTTGACCATGTCCAGTTTTTCGCCCTTCATCGAAGTGGAGCAATCCAGCACCAGGCACAGGTTGAGGGGGACGGCTTCGGTGGCTTTTTTTTGTGCAGCGCCAGGCGCCAGGTTGATCAGGGCATAGAGCAGCTGGGATTCTTTCAGCGCTGGGAGGCTCTGGCGGCTAAATACGACGTGCTGTTCAAGGATATCTGGCGCGGTTTCGGCTTCTGACAGGGAGGCATCGTATGCCGAGCGCCGGGCTGCATCGGAGAGTACCTGGTAGGCCTGCTGGACTTCAAGGAAGAGTTCGGTTTCGCCAGGGGCCTGGTTGGTATCAGGATGCAGGCGCTTGGCCGCTTTGAGATAAGCGCGCCGAATTTCCTCCTGTGTTGCGGTACGGAGCAGGCCCAGCAGGGTGTAAAAATCGGAACGCTTTGTCATGCCACCTTCAGGCAAGCAGTTGGACCAGGATGGCACTGATGTTGTCTGGGCCGCCGGCACTGTTGGCGGCGACAATCAGATTCTGGCAGGCGCGCTGAATGGTCGGCGCATCGTAAACGATCTTGCGCATTTCATCTTCCGAGACCAGGCCCCACAGGCCATCGCTGCACAGGAGCAGATATCCGCCGACCGGGAAGGGCGTGGTGACCACGTCCGGCTCCAGGCTTTCACCCTGGCCCAGGGCGCGATACAGAACATTGCGCTGGGGATGCACCGCGGCTTCAGCAGAGGTGATCTGACCAAGTTCCTCCAGCCGCCGCACGAGAGAATGATCGCGTGTGATGGCTTCGATGCGATTCTCGTTATACAACAGGTAGGCGCGGCTGTCTCCAACGTGCGAAATGGTTAGCTGCTGGCCAAGCACCAGGGCGGCAGTGACTGTCGTCCCGGAGCCGGGGGCCTCGCGCAGGATGGCGCGCTGGGCTTCCATGATCGCCGCCTGGGCAATTTCCTGCATGGATTCATCCATGGGCAGCGAAGGCAGGTTAAAAAGGGTGCTGTGAAATTTCTTCATCACATAGCCGGCAATCGTGCGGATGGCGACATTGCTGGCTACTTCGCCATATTGATGCCCGCCCATCCCATCGGCGATGATGTACAGGCCAAAGGGCGGGTTGCTGCTATTCCCGGCAATGGTGGTGGAGATCGCGAACAGACTGTCTTCGTTCAATTCACGCTGCCGCCCAACTGATTGGGCACTGGCCACCAATAATTGGGCCGGTTCATAATGGTTGAATGTCATGGCTTTGATCGATTTCAGTTGCAGTTCAGAAAGCGGTGCCGTCACCACATTCTGTTCAGCTCCCTTGACCGGGTTGGGTTTGCCAAAAATCTTACGGAAGAAGTCCATCACAGGCATCTCCTTGTGTGCTGGTCCTGATTAAGCCAGCAGGGCATAAATAAAATGATCGGTGGATCCCACATAAACGATATCGTCATAGACTGTTGGCGTACCGGTGATAGGACCTTTGGTTTCGAATTTCCAACGCAACCGCCCGGTGCGGTATTCAAGGCAGTACAGGAAATTATCGATGGAGCCAATGTAGAGCGCGTCTTTGTAAATGACCGGTGAACCGTTCACCTGGTGATTCGTCTTGAAGCGCCAGATCTCCTTGGAATTGCGGGAATCGACGGCGTAAATATGCCCATCGGCCGAGCCGGTGAAAACAAGCATATCTGCCACACAGGACGAAACGATGGAAGGCTTTTCCATGCGGAAACGCCATAACATCCAGCCAGATTTGGCGTCCAGGGCATACAGAAAACCATCCATGGAACTGACGTACACCACGTTATCCTGCACCCAGGGCGAAGATGTGATCGCCCGTTTGGCCTTAAAACGCCACTTCACCGTGCCGCGAAAATCCAGGCACAGCACCTCACCGCCCTCGGTGCCAAAGTAGACCATTTCATTGATTAAAAATGGGGTCGAGCGGATTTCGTCACCGGTATCGAACAGCCAGGCCTTGCGCCCGGTATTGATATTGATCGCATGCAGCAGGTGGTCATCCGAACCGATGAACAGGTGGCCATCCGCAATCCGCCCGGAAGACCGAATCGGCCCTTCAGTATAGTACAACCAGGCCAGTTTTCCCTGACGGGCGCTGATGGCATGCACCCTTTTATCTTCGGAGCCGAAGAAAAGCATCTCGTCTGCCACTGCCGGGCGGCTGACGATTCCGCCTTCACTGGCATACTTCCACTGGAAAGCGCCGCTGGCTGCGTTGACAGCGTACAGGTTATTATCGTAGCACCCGGCGTAGACCATCCCGTTATACACCAGCGGCGTTCCACGCACCTCATCTTCGCACTGAAAGGCCCAGACGGGTTTAATGCCCTGAGCCTGGTTGGGGCTGGCCACCCTGGACGGAATGCGGTTTAACAAGCCAGTCTTTTGCCCGGCGGCAATCAGCGCCTGCTTAAATTCTTCCACCGATTTGAAACGGTCTTCCACGTTGTATTGCAACGCCGTATTGATCGCCGCTTCCATCTCCACCGACACACCTGGGTTAATTTTGCGGATGGGACGTTCTGCAAACGAAAAAGGCGGCTCCAGGCGCGGATCGCGGCGCGTCAACAGGTGATGCAGCGTAGCCCCCAGCGCATACACATCAGCCTGCACATTCGCCTCGCCGCGATATTGCTCCGGTGGCGAGTACCCTTCGGTGCCGATCATGGTGCCCCTCTGCCCCGTCTGAAAAGGCTTCGCAATCCCAAAATCGACCAGCACAATGTGATTGTACTGATTCACCATCACATTGGACGGCTTCATATCGCGGAAAACAATCGGGTCCGGCTTGTGGTTATGCAGAAAAACAAGCACATCGCACAATTGAATGGCCCAGTCGAGCACATGCTCCTCGCCAAGGAAACCCTCGGTCTGGCTCAAAAAAACTTCCAGGTCGCGCCCGTTGATAAATTCCAGCACCAGGTACGAGCGATTATCCAGCGTGAAATAATCATAAATGCGCGGAATTGACGGATGGCTGAGTGTTGCCAGAATATTGGCCTCGCGCTCAAAATTCTGCACGATCGTCTGCCGCACCAAAGGATCGGGCGCCTGGTTGATCATCTCCTTGATCGCCACCAGCTTAACCACATTCGGGAAGTGCAAATCACGGGCGCGGTACACCGAGCCCATTCCGCCCACGCCAATCACTTCCTGAATCACATAGCGATTGACCAGGTTTTTTCCAGATTGAAGCTGGCCGGCATCCGTCCGGCGATCATTAGAATTGGTCGGTGGTGGAACTTGTTGTGTAACCATACCCTTTACTTTTAGAATCAGGCCTAAAGAATAATAAGACATAAATTATAGTCTATTCTGATACGGATGACAAAAATTGCCCTTGCACTGGCGCCGGTTTTGCGGGAAAATCCCCCCTGTCATGAAACTCCTCGCCGTCAGCGATCAAATTGTGGACCGCCTGTACACCAGCTCGGTCACCACCACCTACCCCGACCTGCAAATGCTGATCGGCTGCGGCGACCTGCCCTATTCCTACCTCGAATTTCTCGTCACCCTCTACAACATTCCGCTCTTTTACGTCCCCGGCAACCACGATCCTGCCTACTCAGCCTCCCCAGGCGCGCACGTCGAAGGCGGCTTCAACCTCGATGGCCAGGTCGTCGCCAACAAGGGGTTGCTCCTGGCCGGGCTGGGCGGCAGCCTGCGCTACCACGAGAACACCCCCAACCAGTACTCGCAAAGAGACATGTACCTGCGCGTCTACCGCCTGATGTCCAAAATCTACCTGCACAGCTGGCGCCGCCCGCTCGACCTGCTCATCACCCATTCCCCCCCGTACGGCATCCACGACGACGACGACCCCGCCCACCAGGGCCTGAAAGCCCTCAACCTGCTCATACGTTGGGCCAAACCGCGCTACTTCCTGCACGGCCACACCCTCTTTTACCGTCAAAACCTGGTCAGCCACATCAGCCGCTATTACAGCACCCAGGTCATCAACATCTTTCCCTTTCGAATCCTCGAAATCGACCCCGCTGTGCCTGACCACACCGGCCGTGCATCACCCTAGAAAAGGAACCTGCCCATGCCTGCCCGCCATCCACTGGCCGGAGTCTACGCCGCCGCGCTGACCCCGCTCAACCCAGACACCACCCCCAACCCGCAAGCCGTCGTCCCGTTTCTCAACTTCCTCGCCACCCGCGATTGCCACGGCGCCCTGCTCTTTGGCACCACCGGCGAAGGCCCCTCTTTCAGCGCCCGCGAGCGCGAAAGCGTGCTGCGCGCCGCCCAGGGCGTCCACAAAACCCACCCCGATTTTCGCCTGCTGGCCGGCACCGGCACCCCCAGCCTCGACGAAACCATTCAGCTGACAAAAACCGCCTTCGACCTCGGCTGCCAGGGTGTGGTGGTCCTGCCGCCCTATTACTTCCGCAAAGCCAGTGATGACGGCCTGTTCAACTGGTACAACCAGGTGCTCAATCAGGCTGTCCCCGACGGCGGCTACCTGCTCGGCTACCATATCCCTGCCCAGGCTGGCGTCGGGCTCTCGCTCGACCTGCTCGCGCGCCTGAAAGACGCCCACCCGCAAAAATTTGCCGGGCTCAAAGATTCTTCCGGCGACCCTGATTTCGCGATCGCCCTGGGCGGCCGCTTTGGCCGCGACCTGCTCGTGCTGACCGGCAACGACGGCCTGTTCCTGCACGCGCTTGAATACAACGCCGGCGGCGCCATCACCGCCATGGCCAACCTGTACTCGCCCCTGCTGCGCCAGGTCTGGAACATCTTCCTGCAAGGCGGCGATGCCTTTGAAGCCCAGGAAAGCCTCAACCGCCGCCGCCGTATCCTCGACCGCTATACTCCCTTTCCGGTCATTCTCAAGGCCATGTTGGCGCGCCTGCACGGCTTTGAACGGTGGCCGGTGCGCCCCCCGCTGTTATCGTGTCCGGCCCAGGTTGAAGAAGCCTGCAGCGTGGAACTGCACGAGTGTGAAGACCCGGCTTGAGAGGGGAGAATCGTGTTTGGGCGTCCCCGAGTTCTTATCCAAACCCCAACCCGCGTTCCTTCAACGAAACCCAGCCATTCTGAGCGACCACCAGGTGATCGAGGACATCAATATCCAGGAGCTTGCCCGCCTGCACAATGGCGCGGGTCAGAGCCACATCGTCCGGGCTGGGAGTGGGGTCGCCGCTGGGATGGTTGTGAACCACAATCAGCGCGGAGGCATTCTTGCGCACCGCCTCGCGGAAGATTTCGGCCACCCGCACCTGCGCCGAACTGGTCGAGCCGATGTACAGATCTTTGATTTCCAGCACATGGTTGCGACGGTCGAGCAATAGCACGCGCAGATGCTCCTGCTCAAACGCCGACATTTCATAGCGCACCAGGTCAGCGGCATTTGCCGGGGAATTGATGACCGGGAGTTCATCAGGCTTTTCATCTCGCAGTCGCCGCCCAAGTTCAATGGCGGCTTTCAGCTGCGCGGCTTTGGCCTGACCAATGCCATGTTCGTTAACCAGCTCGGCCAGGGGCGCGCGGTGCAGGCCGGGCAGTCCCTTAAATTTAACCAGCAGGCGCGTCCCGACTTCCACGGCATTTTCGCCGGGTACGCCAACGCGTAACAGGATGGCAATTAATTCGGCGTTTGAGAGCACGTTTGCCCCAAAATTGATCAGACGCTCACGCGGCCGTTCATCAACCTGCAAGTCGGTGATGCGGTAAAACGGTTTGGAGGATTCATTGGCCATGGCGCACCTTCCCTTGGAATGAATTTATTTTACATCAACAGTGCGCGCGAGGGGCTTTCAACCGGAAGGCCCATTGCCAGCCCCTCTCAACCTGCTGTAAAATCATGTTGCTATGATAAAAAATTACAAAAACTTCCCCGGAATGATCACATTTGCCACTGGCATCCTGCTGGGTACGCTGCTGTTTGGCGGCCTGGCCTGGGCCGACCTGGAGGCGGTTTTCTACGGTCTGACGCATTTGACCAATACCCCGTTGAACGGGCTGGTCTGTCCACCTCTGATGACCCGCTCTGAAGTCACCCACCTGACGGTGACGGCGCACAATGACCATGATTTGCCGATTGCGCCGGTGGTACGCGTGGAAATCAGCACGCCCGGCCTGCGATTTACCGACCAGGTGCAGGTCAAGCTGGCCCCCGGCCAAAGCCAGAGCCTGGTCTGGCCGCTCTCGGCAAACAACATCGACCTCAATTTTTTCGTGTTTGCCAAAGCCTACCGCTTCCCAGATTACCAGACCCCGCTGGCAGAAGATACCTGCGGCATCCTGGTGATCAATGCGCCTGGGCTCAGCGGGCAGGTTCTTCTGGCGCTCTGGCTGGGTCTTAGCCTGATTTTCACCCTGCTGGGCCTGTGGCTGCTGCAGCCACGCGTCGAATTCCCTGGCCCGCGCATCAGCATGAGCTCGGCCCGGCGCGCGCTGGCCATTGCCATGTTCACCGGAATCATTTTCGGCGTGCAGGGCGCCTGGCTGCCCGGCGTCCTGGCCCTGGTGGCGGTCATCCTGCTGACCTGCATCATTATCTTGTTCTCCGTCCTGCAGTAACCCGAGATTGATACAGGTTGCCGGATTGCCAACTCCCCGGCAAAGCTGGCTGAGAAACGGCCAGCCTGATCAAGCGCCTCACAAAGAAAGAGACCGGCTGCCCGGTCTCTTTCTTTTCTACGCGCTTTCCAGAGCGCGCTGGCGGCTTTCGTGCGCCAGCCCGCGGATCTGCTGCATGATCGTCTCGGCAATGGATTTAACCAGCGGCTGGTCGTCAGCGCTGCCGCTGAACCACAGCGGCCGGCCGATGGTGATGGCGTAGGGCCCGCGCAGATACCAGGTAATCAGGTCAGGTTCGCCTTCCAGCGTGGTGGGGATGCGTTTGCAGTTCTCTTCGGCGAGATAAATCCCCAGCGGAACGACCGGGACGCCAGTCTTCAGGGCCAGCCGGGCTACTCCCGAGCGTGGGGTGTGGAATCCATCCACCGGGCTGATCAGCCCTTCGGGGAAAATCGCCACCGAGCGGCCTGCGTCGAGCACCTGGCGGGCGGTTTCCAGCACCTGTTCGCCCTGCCCCGGCGTGACGGCGATCTGCTGCATCCTGCGCATGTACGCACCCAGCCCGGGGATGCTGAAAACCTTGGCGGTGATCATGACGCTGATGGGCCGGGGGGCGATCAGATGAATGAAGATTGGGTCAGTGGTGCTGGGATGATTGGCGGCGAACAGGACCGGCCCGGCGGGCAGCTGCAGATGCGATTGAATATCCAGCTTGAGCATGAGGCGGGCGTAGGCCCGGATCACATTTCGGCCGATCTTGTAAAAGAGAGTGGGTGACATGGGTTTCCTTCCAGCGCTTTTTCTGCTAAAAAGGATACCCGATCGGGTCTGTTTCAACCTGTTCGCCAGCTAACCGGAGGCTATCAACCTGGCATGGATTGACAAGCCCCGCGCTGATGAGCGCGGGGCTTGCGGGTCATTTCTTGGGGGGGCTTTTGCGGGCCGGGGCGGGCTTTGCAGCGGGCGGTTTGGTGGTAGTTTTTTTGGCGGCCGTTTTCGGCGCGGCGGGTTGCCTGGCGGGGGGAGTCTTCTGGGCCGCTGGCGCTTTTGCGGCGGGTTCCGGCCTGGAGTCGGTTTTGATCTCCACATATCGTTCGGCCAGCCAGCCATCCGTCAAGCCGATCACGCCATCGCCGACCTTCACTTCCACCACCGCATCGCCGCGGGTGGCGGCACGTTTCTTCAGCCCGGCTTCATCGAGACGGATCTGTCGGGGGGCGGCTTTCCGCAGGTGCAGGGTGACACTGTGTGTCCCCTTGCCAATTGCCAACCCGGCCAGGCTGACACCCAGCTGCATTTCCCAGGCGATGACGCCCTTGCCGTAGCGTCCCTGGATTGGGAATTCTTTGAGTTGCAGGCGCTTGGCCTTGCCGTCGGTGCATACCAGGAATAGTTCGGCTGCGCTGGAGTTTTTCGGGTCGGCTGGCAGGACTTCCGCGCCAATCACCTGGTCGCCGATGCCCAGCTTGATGCCGTTGACGCCCGCCGCTGCCAGCCCCATCGGGCGGATGTCGTCTTCGGGGAAGCGGATGCCAAAGCCGAGCGCGGTGATCAGCAGGATTTCTTTTTTTCCGTCGGTCAGCGCCACCCAGCCGAGCGCGTCGCCATCGTTGACTTTGCAAAGCGCAAAGGTCTGGGCGGAAGGGCCGGGCAGTTCGGTCAGCAAGGATTTTTTAAGCATCCCGCCGCGCGTCATGGTCATCAGGCAGGTTTCTTCGGGGAAGATGGATTTGCGCGCCGGCAGGGCAAAACCCGCCAGCGGGCGTTCTTCGGCTTTTAGAGCGCAGGCTTTGAAGAAAGGCACCCCATCGGCCAGACGGGCGGCTTCGGGCAGGGTATGGACGGCGATTGCCGCAGCCTGGCCGCGCTCCGAGACCAGGTAGAGCGTGTCGGTGGAGTTGGCGCGGATGAGCAGTTTCGGGGCATCGGTTCCGCTTGGGCGCGGGGGCTTTTCGTCGTGGGTGCGGCTGATCAGCCCTTCCGCGTTCATCCCCACCCAGACGATCTGTTCGGGCAGCAGTTGGGCTGAAGTGAGGACATGCTTCTTTTGCTTGCCTTCCTTCAGGCTGATGATGTGCGTGCGGCGCTTGTCGCCGTAGGCGGTTTTGACTCTGAGCAGTTCTTCGGCGGCCAGCGCGCGCATCTTGGCAGGCGATTTGAGCAAGCTTTCCAGGTTCTTGATCAGTTCCTGAACTTCTTTGTACTCGTTTTCAATTTTCTTGCGTTCCAGCGCGGCCAGGCGGCGCAGCTGCATTTCGAGGATGGCGTTGGCCTGCAGATCGCTCAGTTTAAAGCGCTTCATCAGGCGTTCGCGCGCGGTTTCAACATCCGGCGATTTTTTGATCAGTTCGATGATCTCATCCAGGTTTTTCAGGGCAATCAGGTAACCTTCCAGGATGTGGGCCCGCGCCCGGGCTTTTTCCAGGTCATACTCGGCCCGCAGCTTGATGATCGTTAGACGGTGTTCGATATAGACCCGCAGCGCCTGCTTAAGCGTCAACATGCGCGGCTCGCCATCCACCAGGGCCAGCAGGATGATGCTGAAAGTGGTCTGCATGGGTGTGCGCCGGTACAGTTCGGCCAGCACCTTTTCGGGGTCAACGTTTTTGGTCAGCTCGATGACAATGCGCATGCCCTGGCGGTCAGATTCGTCGCGCAGGTCGGAGAGACCTTCCAGCTGCCCGTCACGCGCCAATTCGGCGATACGTTCGATCAGGCTGGATTTGTTGACCATGTAGGGCAATTCGGTGACGATTAACCGGCTTTTGCCGCGTTCCATTTCTTCGATGTGAACCCGCGCCTGGATGGTGACTTTGCCCTTGCCCGAGCCGTAGGCCGCTTCCAGGCCTTCCTCGCCCGCCTCCTGGATGATCACGCCGCCGGTGGGGAAATCGGGGCCTTGGATGAATTCCATCAGGTGGGCAATATCAATATCGTCGAGTTTTTCCCAGTGCTGGAGCATGTAGACGAGCGCGTCCACCACTTCGCCCAGGTTGTGCGGCGGGATACTGGTGGCCATGCCCACGGCAATTCCCGTCGCGCCGTTGACCAGCAGGTTGGGGATGGCCGCCGGCAGAACCAGGGGTTCGGTGAGGGTGTCGTCAAAGTTGGGTCCAAAGGCGACGGTGTTTTTGTTCAGGTCAAAGAGCATGTCCAGTGCGGCGGGGGTCAGGCGCGCTTCGGTGTAGCGCATGGCCGCGGGTGGGTCGCCATCAATGGAGCCGAAGTTGCCCTGTCCATCCACCAGCAGGGTGCGCAGCGAGAAATCCTGCGCCATGCGCGCCATCGCGTCGTAGACGGCGGCATCGCCGTGCGGGTGGTATTTGCCGAGCACTTCGCCCACAATACGGGCGGATTTTTTGTAGGAGCTGTCGGCGCGCAGGCCCATGTCGTACATGGCATACAAAATGCGGCGGTGAACGGGTTTCAACCCATCGCGGGCGTCGGGCAGGGCCCGCGCGACGATGGTGGACATGGCGTAATCGAGATACGCTTGCTGCATTTCATGGTCAATATCAATTTTGCGGACGAGGCCGAGTTCCATACGCTACCCTTCTTAATCCGCGCAGAGTTGCGCGGTGCATCTGCATATTTGTTCTATTTCGTCTATCTTAAGTTGAAAGAGATAATGCGTCAAGGAAAAAAACCGTGGGATCATTTGGGGGTAAATTCCAGCGTTTGGGTGGCGCAGGCGCCTTTCAGGCCTTGCTCGGTACATAACATGAATGTGGCCTTGATTTTGTGTCCGAGGTAGGGTTTTTTGAAGGGGGTGCTTTGCAGGTAGCCGGTGGAGCCAGGCTTGAGCGGGGTGATGTTCCTGGCCACGACGCAGCCGACGGTGAAGTCGAAAGCCAGCACGGCCTGTTCACTGATTTCGCCGGTTTTCTGGTCGGTGATTTTGATGTAGGCTGAGCGGAATTGTTCGCCGCCGTTGTTGACAACTTCAAAACGCATGAAGGGGCCTTTGCAGATGTCGCTGTTTTTGTAGGCGATGGTAAAGGCCGGCACGGGGGTGGGCGAGGCCGGGGGCGTGACGGCCGCCAGGGTGCTGGTATCCCCATCAATTTCGATCCTGGTGCTGTTCAGCCAGCAGGTTTGGTCGGGGTTGGCCGGGTCGCGGATGAGCCAGAAGTAGCCGCCCAGGTCTTTGGCGATCACCTCGACACGCGCGCCGACCGGGTAGGTGCTGACAAGTTCATAGTTTCCGGCTGGGCCGCTCAGGCAGTTGCTGTCTTGCAGCAGGCGGGCGGTGATGGGTTGGGGAGTGGCGGTTTCGGCTGGTGTGGGGGGCAGGGTGGGCGCTGCAGTGTCCGCTGGCGTGGCGGTTTCCGTCGGCGCGGAGGTGGCGCTGGGCGGCAAGAGTGTTTGCGTAGGCGGCTGGAGGCTGGCGGTGGGCAGTGGGGTGGCGGCTGTCGGCAGGTTGCAGGCTGTCAGCGCGGCGAACAGGAGCAGGGTGAAGATCAGGCGGGCAGAATTGGGTTTGGGCATGGGGTCCTCCATCGGGTCAATAAAAAGGAGTATAGCAAAGTTCGGTTTCAATTTCCATGCCCGGTTAACAAAAAAACCGGGGCGGACTTTGGGAAGTCCGCCCCGGGCGTAAACAGGGGGGTTAGTCGCCTTCGCCGGGCATTTCGGCCCATTGGGCCGAGCCTGCCAGGGCTTTTTCGGCTTCGACGAAGCGGCCGTGCTTGAAGCCGGTTCCGGCCGGGATCAGCTTGCCGATGATGACGTTTTCCTTCAGGCCGTAGAGCGGGTCGGTGGTGGAGGCGATGGCGGCTCCAGCCAGGACTTTGATGGTGTGTTGGAAGGAGGAGGCCGAGAGGAAGGAGTCGGTGGAGAGCGAGGCTTTGGTCACGCCGAGCAGGACTTCGACGAAGCGGGCGGTTTGCTTGCTTTCTTCGTGCAGTTGTTCGTTGACGCGGCGGATTTCCAGCCGGTCGACGGCGTCGCCGGGCAGGTACTTGGTATCGCCGGGACGGGTGATCTGCACTTTGCTGAGCATTTTGCGGATGATGACTTCGAAGTGCTTGTCGTGAATGTTCTGGCCTTGCGAGCGGTACACCTTTTGGATTTCGCTCATCAGGTACATCTGGCAGGCATCGCGGCCGCGCAGGCGCAGGATGCGGTGCGGGTTGAGCGAGCCTTCGGTGAGCGGCTGGCCGGCTTTGACGTGTTCGCCGTCTTTGATGAGCATGCGCAGGGTGGTCGGGATTTCGTGTTCGACTTCTTCACGTTGTTCACGGGAGACGATCACCTGGCGGCCTTCCACGCGGATGCGCCCGCCGTGCTGGGCAGCGATGGTGGCTTCGCCCAGGCTGGCGAGGGTTTCGCCGGTTTTGACTTCGCCTTCGTCTCGGACGTCGATCTGCCACTCTGCGGGGATGTCGTAGGCATCCGAAACCATTTCGGCATGCTCAACTTTGACCAGACGCAGATCGGTATATTTGTCAGACTGGATGACGCGCACGACGCCATCAATTTCGGAAACGACGGCTTCGCCTTTGGGGGTTTTGCGGGCTTCGAAGAGTTCTTCAACGCGCGGGAGGCCGGTGGTGATGTCGCCGCCAGCGGCCACGCCGCCGGTGTGGAAGGTGCGCAGCGTCAGCTGAGTGCCCGGTTCGCCGATGGATTGGGCGGCGACGATGCCAACGGCGGAGCCCATCTCTACCATGGTGCCGCGGCCCAGGTCGATGCCGTAGCATTTGGAGCAGATCCCGTGCGTCAGCTGGCAGGTCATGGCCGAGCGGACTTTGATGTGCTCGATGCCGGCGGCGCCGATCAGGCGGGCTTTTTCATGGTCAATGACTTCATCGCGGTCAACGATCATTTCGCCGGTGGTTGGGTCGAAGAGCGGTTCGGCGGCCAGGCGGCTGTACAGGCGGCTGGAGAGGCTTTGCCCGGCTACGTCGTCGGCCTTGTGGATCCAGATGCCTTCGTGAGTGCCGCAGTCAATTTCATTGATGATGATATCCTGGGCAATATCGACGAGGCGGCGGGTCAGGTAACCGGCGTCGGCGGTGCGCAGGGCGGTATCGGCCAGGCCTTTGCGCGCGCCGTGGGTTGAGATGAAGTATTCCAGCGCGGTCAGGCCTTCGCGGAAGTTGGAGCGGATTGGGAGTGGGATGATGCGCCCGGACGGGTCAGCCATCAAGCCGCGCATGCCAGCCAGCTGGGAGATCGGGCCGAAACCGCCTTTGGTGGCGCCCGAGTTGGCCATGGTGGCCAGGTTGCCGCTCGGGTCCATATTGATTTTCACAGCCTTGGCCACGTCGGTGGTGGTTTTTTGCCAGATCTGGATGATGCGTTCGTTCTGTTCCTGTTCGGTCAACAAACCGCGGCGGAAATCACGCTGGACGACTTCAACTTCTTTGAGCGCGCCGGCGATGATTTCTTCTTTGGCGCTGGGCACGGAAATGTCGGAAACGGCCAGGGTGATGCCGGAGCGCATGGCATACTGGAAGCCGATGTTCTTGACGGCGTCGGCCACGGTGGTGGTCACTTCCTGGCCGCAAATTTCGTACACTTCGGCGATCAGGTCTTTGACGCCGCCTTTTTCGAGGACTTCGTTGGTGAAGCGCACGTCCGGCGGCAAAATGCGATTGAACAGGACGCGGCCCACGGTGGTGTCGATCACGCGCACTTCAGGCGCAGCCAGGCGGCTGCCTTCGGTGTCGTACCACGTTTCCGCGCGGACTTTGATATTGGCGTGAATCTCCACCTGGTTAAGCTGGTAGGCCAGGTCGACTTCGTCCATGTCGGCAAAGATGCGGCCATCCCCCTTGTGCGGGTGGCGGTCAGGCATGGTCAGGTAATACACGCCCAGCACCATGTCCTTGGAAGGCGAGATGATCGGTTCACCGTCGGCGGGTTTGAGCAGGTTCTTCGAGGCCAGCATCAACTTGCGGGCTTCAGCCACGGCTTTGCCAGAGAGCGGCACATGCACGGCCATCTGGTCGCCGTCAAAGTCGGCGTTGAAGGCGGTCGTCACCAGCGGGTGCAGCTGGATGGCGGAGCCTTCGATCAGGAGCGGTTCAAAGGCCTGAATACCCAGGCGGTGCAGGGTGGGCGCGCGGTTGAGCATTACCGGGCGTTCCTTGATGACTTCTTCCAGCACTTCGTACACTTCTGGACGGTTTCGTTCGATCAGGCGGCGCGCGCCTTTGACGTTGGCGGCATAGTTGTGCTGAACCAGGCGGGCAATCACAAACGGGCGGAACAATTCCAGCGCCATGGTCTTGGGCAGGCCGCATTGATACAGCTTGAGCTGCGGGCCGACGACGATCACGGAACGCCCGGAATAATCCACGCGCTTGCCGAGCAGGTTGCGGCGGAAGCGGCCTTTCTTACCCTTGAGCATGTCACTCAGCGACTTGAGCTCGCGGCGGCCCCGGCGGCTGAGCGCCTTGCCACGCTGCGAATTATCGATCAGGCTGTCAACTGCTTCCTGGAGCATGCGTTTTTCGTTGCGCACAATCACATCGGGCGCGCCCAGTTCGAGCAGGCGCTTGAGACGGTTGTTGCGGTTGATCACGCGCCGATACAGATCATTCAGATCGGAGGTGGCGAAGCGGCCGCCATCCAGCTGCACCATGGGGCGCAGATCGGGCGGGATGACCGGCAGTATGGTCAGAATCATCCACTCCGGGTGGTTGCCCGAGCGGCGGAAGGCTTCCACCACTTTCAGGCGGGTGGTGGCTTTTTTGCGTTTCTGCTTCGATTTGGTGGTGCGCACCTCGCGCCACAGTTCTTCAGAGAGTTTTTCCAGGTCAAGGCGGCCGAGAATGTCGTAGAAAGCCTCGGCGCCCATATCGGCTTTAAAGACCTGGCCCCAGCGTGAGCGCAATTCGCGATAGCGGGTTTCACTGAGGAAGGTGAAGGGGCGCAGTTCCATCAATTCTTCGCGGGTATGCGACGTTTGACTCTTGTTGCTGGAGGCCTGATCCTCAAGCTGGTTGCGCAGGCCTTCCATTTGATCAGCAGCTTCGGCCCGAATGGTTTCGATCTCCAGCTTGATATGCTCCAACTCGCGGGCTTTCTGATCCTTTAGCTCATTTTCCAGCCCTTCCAGGCGTTCGCGTACGCTTTTCTGCACGCGCGAGATGTGCCCGGAGGCGATCACTTCGCCCGCCGGGACGATCGTCTCACCGGTGGCGTTGAAAATAATCGCCCTGGCAGCCGCCGACCCGTTCTGTTCCTGGAGCTGGGCTTCGAGCCGCTGGCCTTCCTGGATGATAGGTTCCAGGCGCGTGGCAATTTGCTCGTCATAGGAGCGTTCGATGTCGGTTTTGCGCTGGTTCAGCTCGGCAACTTTTTGATCGCGCTGGGTTTTGACTTCGGCAATTTTTGCGTTGATCGAGCTGGCCTGCTCGCGCTCGGAGACAGAAATCTCGTCCTCGAGGCGGCGCAGCGCTTTCTGGCGGGCGTCATCATCAACATAGGTGATGATGTATTGGGCAAAGTACAGCACCCGGTCGAGATTGCGCCGGGAAATATCCAACAGCAGGCCCAGGTAGGATGGGATGCGGCGGGTATACCAGATGTGCGCCACCGGGGTGGCCAGGGTGATGTGGCCCATGCGCTCGCGGCGCACGGCAGCGCGGGTGACTTCCACGCCACATTTATCGCAGGTGATGCCCTTGTAGCGCGGGTTCTTATACTTGCCACAGTAACATTGCCAATCCCTGGTTGGCCCAAAAATGGCTTCACAGAACAACCCATCTTTTTCCGGCCGCAAGCGGCGATAGTTGATGGTTTCCGGTTTGAGGACCTCGCCATACGACCACGAACGGATCGTTTCAGGCGAAGCCAGGCTGATGCGGAGTGCGGTCAGACCTTTGGTTTCCACGGAGTCCTCCTGATGAATAAATCCAGTTTATGCCCCTTACCCCAGGTTAATCGTCCTCTGGAGACAAAGAAACGCAAGCGCAAGAGACTTCGGTCTCAAGCGCTCGCCTTTGGGGTCAGTTTTAAGAATGGGACATCAATCGAAAGATTATACCGCGCATAAGTATTATTTGCAAGGACAAGTTTTTTTGGAGTTGGCCCCGAACTTGTAGCGGTATTTTACCAGATTTTTGGCCGTCGCCAGATTTCCGCGCCGGGGCAGGGATGTTTCGATGACATTTGTCATGCCCAAAAACGGCGAATCTTGCCATGCGGGTTGAACAACGCTATAATACCTTTTCGTTCAGAAAGTGAGGAAGGATGCCAGTTTACACGTATCGCTGCGAAAGTTGCGGGGTGCAATTTGAGCGCCACCAGTCATTTAATGATGAGCCGCTCAAGCGCTGCCCGGAATGCAACAAGAATAGTCTGCGGAAAGTATTCACCCCGGCGGGAATCGTTTTCAAGGGTTCCGGCTGGTATGCCACCGACCACAAATCTCCCTCCGGCGCCGGCCGCGCCACCAAACCTGAGAGCAAGGAAGCTGCCAGTTCGACGGAAGCCAGTTCGAGCCCGAAAAAAGAATCTGAAAGCAGCAGTAAGGCTGAATAGGCAGAAAAATGTCCGGCCCGCAGATCAATCTGCGGGCTGTTTTTTTATCCGCGCCGGCACAACAAACCAACATCAGCCGTTGATTTCCCAATCAGCCCGAGAGGCCCGACCATGCCATTTGCCAGACACCCCAGCCCGGAAACCTTGACTTCGCTCTCCGAGGTTATTTTCACGCCTTTCTGGCTGGATGACCCGGCCAGGCCGGAACCTGCCGCCTCGCTGACCGGCACCACGACCGCCGATCTGGTCATCATCGGCGCCGGCCTGACCGGGCTGTGGACCGCTCTGCTGGCCCGCGAAGCTGACCCGGCCCGCGAGGTGTTGCTGCTGGAAGCCGGTGAAAGTGCCTCAGGCGCCAGCGGGCGCAATGGCGGCTTTATGGAGCCATCGCTGACGCACGGCTTTGAGAACGGCCTGGCACGCTGGCCGCGCGAACTGGCCTTGCTGAATGCGCTTGGGCATGCCAATCTCGACGAAATCGAGACCGCGCTGGGGCGTTACCACATTGACTGTGATTTTATCCGCGCGGGGGAGTTGTTCGTAGCCACTGAAGCCTACCAGGTGCCGGCGCTGCGCGAGAAACCACAACTGGCCGCCGGGTATCATGAAACGCTGGCCTGGCTGGAGCGTGACCAGGTGCGAGCCCAGGTCAATTCGCCGACCTACCTGGGTGCGCTGTACGATCCCAGCGTGGCGCTCGTCAATCCGGCGCAACTGGTGTGGGGCCTGCGCCAGGCCTGTCTCGAGCGGGGGGTGCGGCTGTATGAGCGCACACCGGCCACCGCGCTGAAGCCCGGCCGGCACTCGATCGAGGTGCGCACGCCCGGCGGCAGCGTCCGCGCAAAAAAACTGGCCCTGGCCAGCAATGCCTTCCCGCCGCTGCTGCAACGCCTGAATCATTACATAGTCCCGGTCTATGATTATGTACTGGTGACCGAACCGCTTTCCCCGGCACAGTGGGCCGAAATCGGCTGGCAGGGCCGCCAGGGCCTTGGCGATTCGGGCAACCAATTCCATTATTACCGCACCACCGCCGACGGGCGAATTTTGTGGGGCGGCTATGATGCGGTCTATTATCGCAACAACGGCTTCGGGCCGCACCTGGAGGTCAATCGCGAATCGTTTGGCCGGCTGGCTGAACATTTTTTTGAAACCTTCCCGCAGCTGCGCGGGCTGCGCTTTACACATGCCTGGGGCGGAGCAATCGACACCTGTTCGCGCTTCAGCGTCTTTTGGGGCACTGCGCATGGCGGGTTGAGCGCCTACGCTCTTGGGTATACCGGATTGGGCGTGGCCGCCACCCGTTTTGGAGCGCAGGTGCTGCTCGATCTGCTGGATGGCCGCACCACAGAGCGTTCCCGGCTGAAAATGGTGCGCCAAAAACCCGTGCCTTTTCCGCCCGAACCGCTGCGCTCACTGATCATCAACCAGACGCGCGCCGCGCTCGACCTGGCCGATCAGCAGGAAGGTCGCCGCAACCTGTGGCTGCGCCTGCTGGACGGGCTCGGGCTCGGGTTTGACTCATAACCCGGCCAAAGCCCTTATGGTACAATCTTTCTCAAGCACCCCTGCCTCAACCCGCAGGGGTGTTTGAGAAAGAACATGCTCAAGCAACCCAACAACCCCTACAATACACCCATCCATTCCCAGCCGGTACCGCTGATTCGCGTTTCCGGCTCGCATCGAGAAATCGGCCGCCAGATTGGCGAAGCGACCCGCCAACAGGTCAGACACAGCATCGAAAATGCCCACCAGCTGCTGGCAGACGCCTACCAACAGCTGGAACTCACCTGGGATGGCGCCACCATCCAGGCGCGCAAATACCTGCCATTTGCCCAAGAGCGCTTTCCACAATATGTGGATGAAATGCTTGGCATCTCCGAAGGCGGCGGCGTGACTTTTGAAGATATCGTCGTGCTAAATGCCATGGAAGCCGTCACCACCGACGCGCTGCACCTGACCCGCTGCACCAGCCTGGCCGTCAACGAGCAATATACTGCCGACGGGCACATCCTGGCGGCCCACAACGAAGACTGGGTACCCGAAGACGAAGATGACGTCTATGTGGTCTACGCCCGGCCGGATGACGAACCACCCTTCCTGGCGATGAATTACGGCGGACTGCTGCCCAACATCGGCTTCAACGCCTACGGGATTGCCCAGCTGATCGATTCGGTCTACCCGAACGATTCACGCATTGGCATCCCACGCATTGTGGTTGGCCGGGCGGTACTGGCCTCCAGAACACCCGCCGAAGCCCTGCGAAAAGCCATCATCCCCCATCGTGCGGCAGGATACAACCACGTCATCGCCCACGAAAGCGGAGAAATCTACTCGGTGGAGGTATCTGCGCGCCGCTTCGACATCTTGTATGCCGAAGAAGGCTACATGGTACACACCAATCACTACCTGGGTGTGAAGATGAAGGAAATCGAATCTGAGCCGGAAGAGCTGATTTCCTCGCGGGTGCGCTACTTCCGCGCCCAGCGCCTGCTGCGCCAGAGCGATATTCACACCATCAAATCCCTGCAGGCCATCCAAAAAGATCACGTCAATTTTTCCAATTCCATCTGCAACCATGCCGTTGACCAGAATGACGCCCTCGACCGCGAAAAAACCATCAACGCCATGGTGTTCGACCTGACCGCGCGCGAGATGCACATCGCCTGGGGGAATCCCTGCCAGAATCCCTACCATACCTACCATCTGGAAGACTAGACTCGGCCTTTTCACCCGCCCGGTTGTATAGTATAATCTTATCCCGCAGACCAGACCCGCGCGATTGCCGTTTTTTTTGGTGGTCATAAGGAGTTGTCCAAGAGCCTGAATCACAATGCTCGCTTTGTCATTCCCCGGTACTCTGGCACTTTTTTCGGCTGAGTCTGCGACCAGCCGATTTTTTTCACCCCTTGATAGAAGGGAGGTGAGTTTAGCATGACGATCGTAGTTTTACGCAACAACGAATCTCAGGATCAACTGCTCAAGCGCTTTCGAAAGAAAGTTGTCAAGAGCGGCGTCCTCAGCACCGTGCGCCGCAAACGCTGGTTTGTTTCCAAAAGCGAGCAGCGCCGCATGGATGAAAAGAAGGCCACCCGCCGTCTCAAACGGCGCCAGGTGAAGTATACGGACTAATGACCGGAGGTGTGTATGGCGAAAGAGGATGACAAGCTTGTGGTGGAAGGTGTGGTAGTGGAAGCCCTGCCGGGCACGCAATTTAAAGTCCGGCTGGAAAACGGCCACGAGATTTTGGCGTATCTCTCGGGGAAAATGCGCAAGTTCTACATTCGCATTTTGCTCGGTGACCGGGTTAAGGTTGAAATGTCCCCCTATGATTTGACCCGCGGCCGGATTACCTTCCGGCAGCGCAAGATGAATAATGCGCCTGTCGAAGAATAGCCATACACCGTTTGAGTAAATAAAAAGGGACACCTCGCGCGAGGTGTCCCTTTTTTGTTAAGTCCAGTTCAGGGCAGGTTGCGGTAGGAACTCAGGACGTTGATGTAATTGGCGCGTTCAAACGCGGCGGGTTCGCGCACGGCCTGCTGGCTCATGCTGCCCTGCATTTGCTGGATAGACTCGTACTCGTGCGCTTCCATCCAGGCCGTCATGGTGTTGAGCATATCGCCAATGCGGGCGTACCCGTTTTGCAGCACTTCGGAGGCGAGCATGGCCACCCGCGCGCCGGCCATCATGGCTTTGAGTGTGTCGGTGGCAGTGTGAATGCCGGTGCTGAGGGCCAGGTCGGTTTGGACACGGCCGTACAGGATGGAGATCCAGCGCAGGGGCAGGCGTAGTTCGTCGGAGGTGGAGAGCACCAGGCTGGGGACAATTTCCAGGGTTTCGAGATCAATATCGGGCTGGTAGAACCTGTTGAACAGCACCAGACCGTCGGCGCCGGCTTCCTTCAGGCGCCTGGCGAAGTTGGGCAGCGAGGTAACGAAGGGACTGATCTTGACGGAAACGGGGATACTGACGGCCGACTTCACATTGGCGACCAGTTCCACCTGGGCGTTTTCCAGTTCCAGCCCGGGCAGGTCGGGGTCAGTGGCCAGGTAATAGAGGTTGAGTTCGAGGGCATCGGCGCCGGCATCTTGCATGTAGCGGGCGTAGCGTGTCCAGCCGCCCGTGGAAACGCCGTTCAGGCTGGCGATGACTGGCACACTGACGGCTTTTTTGATGGCGGAAAGATGATCGAGGTATTTGCCAGGGCCCATGTTATAAGCGCCGGTATCAGGCAGGTAGGTGAGGGCTTCGGCGAAGGAATCGCTGCCGCGGTTGAGGTAGTGATCGAGTTCGAGGCTTTCGTGGATGATCTGTTCTTCAAACAGTGAGTACATGACGATTGCGCCAACGCCAGCTTCATCCAATTTTTGGGCGCTTTCAAGTTTCTTGGTGAGGGGCGAGGCGGCAGCGACAAGCGGGTTTTTCAGCGTGAGGCCCAGGTATCGAGTGGTCAGGTCGGTCATAAATTTCCTCGGGGAGTGAATGCCGGTCGCAGAGCCGGGGAGGCGGGTGCTGCCTGCCCGGCTCTGCTGACGGGATTAGTCGTTGCCCTTGCCATAGTGCATGGCGGCCATCTGCTGGTAGTATTCCCAGCGATTTTTGATGTCGCCCTGGGCTTCCTTGAGCAGGCTTTCGGCGCGGGCTTCGTCTGATTGCACCAGCATGCGGTAGCGAGTCTCGTTGTAAATGTATTGTTCGAGCGGGATGGAGGGTTCCTTCGAGTCGATGCTGAGCGGGTTCTGGCCCTGGGCGATCAGGTCTGGGTTGTAGCGATAGAGCGGCCAGTGCCCAGATTGGACGGCCAGTTTTTGCTGATCGAGGCCCTTGGCCATGTCGATACCATGGGCGATGCAGTGGCTGTAGGCGATGATCAGGGAGGGGCCGTCAAACGCTTCGGCTTCGAGAAAGGCGCGCAGGGTTTGCTGGTCGCTGGAGCCCATGGCGACGCGCGCAACGTAGACGTAGCCGTAGGACATGGCGATCAGGCCCAGGTCTTTCTTGGAGATGCCCTTGCCGCTCATGGCAAACTTGGCCACTGCGCCGCGCGGGGTGGATTTGGAGGCCTGGCCGCCGGTATTCGAGTAGACTTCGGTGTCGAGCACAAGGATGTTGACGTTGCGCCCGGAGGCCATCACATGGTCGAGGCCGCCGTAGCCAATATCATAGGCCCAGCCGTCGCCGCCGATGATCCAGACGGATTTTTTGACGAGGATGTCGGCCAGCGAGAGCAGATCACGGGATTTGGGATCGGTGCGGGCGGCGAGTTTTTCTTTCAAAAGGGCGACGCGCTCACGCTGCTGCTGGATTCCGGTTTCGTCAGCCTGGTTCGCGCTGAGCAGATCGTCGGCCAGCGTGCCCAGTTCGGCAGAGAGTTGTTTGAGCAGGAAGCGGGCGTATTCGGTCTGTTTGTCAATGGTCAGGCGCATGCCAAGGCCGAATTCGGCGTTATCTTCGAAGAGCGAGTTGCTCCAGGCCGGGCCGCGGCCCTGCTTGTTGTGCGCCCAGGGCGTGGTCGGCAGGTTGCCGCCGTAGATGGACGAGCAGCCGGTGGCATTGGCGACGATGGTGCGATCGCCAAAGAGCTGCGAGACGAGCTTGATGTAGGGGGTTTCGCCGCAGCCGGCACAGGCGCCGGAGAACTCAAACAGCGGCTGGAGCAGCTGTGAATTCTTGATGGTGTTCGGGTTGAAGGCGGTGCGGTCGACTTCAGGCAGGTTGAGGAAGAAGTCCCAGTTGACGGCTTCGCTTTCGCGCAAGGCAGGCTGGGCGGCCATGTTAATGGCCTTGCGACCGACCTGGGTTTTGTCTTTGACCGGGCAGGCTTCGACACACAGGGTGCAGCCGGTGCAGTCTTCGGGCGCGACCTGGATGCTGTACGCCATGCCAGGGAATTCCTTGAACTTGGAGTCCATGTGCTTGAAGGTTGCGGGCGCGGCGGCCAGCTGGTCCTTGCCATAGACTTTGTGGCGGATGACGGCATGCGGGCAGACGAAGACGCACTTGCCGCACTGGATGCACAGATCGGGCTCCCAGACGGGGATTTCAAGGGCGATATTGCGTTTTTCCCACTGCGTGGTGCCGGTCGGGAAGGTACCATCCACGGGCATGGCCGAGACGGGGACTTCCTCTCCTTCGAGGGCGATGATGGGGCCGAGAGTCTTTTTGACAAAGTCGGGCGCTTCGGCGGGGACGCGGGCGCGCATGACCAGTTTACTCTCGGCTTTGGCCGGGACGGGGATCTCGTACAGGTGTGCCAGGGTCTGATCCACGGCTTCAAAGTTCTTGCGGACGACGGCTTCGCCGCGTTTGCCGTAGGTTTTTTCGATCGAGTGTTTGATCTCGGCAATGGCCTGTTCACGCGGCAGAACGCCGGAGATGGCGAAGAAGCAGGTCTGCATGATGGTGTTGACGCGGCTGCCCATGCCGGTCATTTCGGCGACTTCGTAGGCGTTGATGTTGTAGAACTTGAGCTTTTTGTCGATGATGGCCTGCTGGACTTCGACCGGCAGGTTGTCCCAGACTTCTTCCTTGCTGAAGATGCTATTGAGCAAGAAAACGCCGCCGGGCTGGGCAAACTTGACGATATCGTAGCGTTCCAGGAAGCTGAACTGGTGGCATGCGACGAAGTTGGCAGTGTTGTTGGCGATCAGGTAGGGGGCTTTGATCGGCTGGGGGCCAAAGCGCAGGTGTGATTGTGTCAGCGTGCCGGATTTCTTCGAGTCGTAATAGAAGAAGCCCTGGGCGTAGTTGTCGGTCTCTTCGCCGATGATTTTGATCGAGTTCTTGTTTGCGCCCACGGTGCCATCAGCGCCGAGGCCGATGAAGACGCAGCGCACGGTTTCGGGGTCTTCGGTGCTGAAGGCACTGTCCACGATCAGGCTGGTGTGGGTGACATCATCGGTGATACCGACGGTGAAGTGGTTCTTCGGGTTGGGTTTGCCCAGTTCGTCGAAGACGGCCTTGGCCATGGCAGGGGTGAATTCTTTGGAGGACAAGCCATAGCGCCCGCCGATGACTTTCAGATCGGTGCGGCCAGTTTCAAAGAGGGCGTTGAGCACATCCTGGTAGAGCGGCTCGCCGGCAGAGCCGGGTTCTTTGGTGCGATCCAGCACAGCCAGCGATTTGACGCTCTGCGGCAGGGCCTTGACAAAGGCGTGGATGTCTAAGGGGCGGTAGAGGCGCACGCGAACGACGCCGACTTTTTCTCCCCGGGCGGCCAGGTAGTTGACGGTGGTTTCGGCCGTTTCGCCGCCGGAACCCATGATGATCATGAGACGCTCGGCTTGAGGGTGGCCGGTGTAATCGAAGAGGTGGTACTGACGACCCGTCAGGCCGGCGAACTTGTCCATTTCGGCCTGGACAATGCCGGGGGTGGCGGCATAATAGCTATTGACCGTTTCACGGCCCTGGAAGTAGACATCCGGGTTCTGGGCGGTGCCGCGCAGGACGGGATGATCGGGCGAGAGACCGCGCGCGCGGTGGGCCTGGACGGTATCCATATCGATCATGGCGCGCAGATCGTCATCGGTGAGGGGTTCAATCTTGGTGACTTCGTGCGAGGTGCGGAAGCCATCGAAGAAATGCAGGAAGGGGACGCGCGACTTGAGCGTGGCAGAACTGGAGATGGCGGCAAAGTCGTGGGCTTCCTGCACCGAGCCGGAGGAGAGCATGGCCCAGCCGGTCTGGCGGGTGGCCATCACATCCTGGTGGTCGCCGTAAATGGAAAGACCCTGGGCAGCAATGGCGCGCGCGGCGATGTGAAAGACGGTGCTGGTCAGTTCGCCGGCGATCTTGTACATGTTGGGGATCATCAGGAGCAGGCCCTGGCTGGCGGTGAAGGTGGTCGTCAATGCGCCGGTCTGCAGGGCGCCGTGAACTGCGCCGGCAGCGCCGCCTTCGGACTGCATTTCGATGACGTGCGGGGAGGTGCCCCAGATGTTGAGTTTGCCCTTGGCAGACCACTCATCGGAAAATTCACCCATCCCGGAGGAGGGAGTGATGGGGTAAATTGCTATCACTTCGTTGACACGGTAAGCGACAGAAGCGGTGGCTTCGTTGCCGTCAATGGTGATAATGGATCGTTTGGACATCGTGTTTAACTCCTTGTTAGAGAGAATATGATTCTGGTTGTGATATTTTTCTCAAACCTGTCTATTATGCCACATCTGGACAAGTGTAGCCGCTCTATTTTTGAATGAGAAGTCATGAATGTCATATTAAAGAAACGAGTCTTGTCACCAATTTCGGACAAACTTGGTTGGAAAAAGCCGACTTCCCCACACCGGCTGGCTGGGGAAGTCGGCTTTTTTTTGGATCGCGACGAAGAACGGTGTTTATGTCAGGTGGCTGCCTGCCAGAAGCAGGGCCGCCAGCGATTTGGCGTCGGGCAGTTCGCCGCTGCGGGCCATGCGCAGGGCTTCGGTGACGGGAATTTTTTCCACGCTGAGAAATTCATCCGCGTCGGCTTCAAGGGGGTCGTGTCGCAGGCCGGTGGCCAGGAAGACGTGCATCAGCTCGGTGGAGTAGCCTGGGGCCAGGTAAAAGGAGCCGATTTCACGCAGGCTGCCGGCGGCCATGCCGGTTTCCTCGCGGATTTCGCGGTGGGCGGCTTCAATGGGCGGTTCGCCAATTTCGAGAGTGCCAGCAGGCAGTTCGAGCAGGTCGAGGCCGGCGGCGTGCCGGTATTGGCGGACGAAATACATTTGGCCAAAATCGTCAACCGGGACGAGGATGACGGAACCGATGTGCTCGATGATGTCATATTTGACGGTGCGCCCGTCGGGTGTGCGCAGGTTGTCGCGGCGGACGTGAAAGGCTCGCCCGGTGTACACGGTTTCGGCGTGGATCAGTTCAAATTTCATGGCGGGTTCCTGTGATAAACAAACACCCGGGCATTCAACATGCCCGGGTGTGGGAGAAGCAGCGTGGATCAGGGGATGTTGAGGGTGGTGCCCACGGCCAGGGTATAGGGGGCCTGCAGGCCGTTGTGGCTGGCGATGGCCAGCGGGTCAACGTCACCGTATTTGCAGGCAATACTGTAGATGGTGTCGTTGAGCAACACGGTGTAGGTGGCCGGGTGGTCGATAATCGAGCGGTCAGCGGCGAAGGGTTTGCCACTGGAGGGGATCTTGAGTACGGTGCCGGGGTCGTAGATTTGCGAAGCGCTCAAGCCATTTAGAGCGAGCAGTTCATCCAAATCGAGATTGAAGCGGCGGGCAATGCAATAGGGGAATTCGCCGGCCTGCAGGGTGTAGGTGCCGGGCTTGGTGAGGGGGGTGGCAGGCGCGGAGGTGGCGGAAGGCAGCGGGGTGGTGACGGCCGCGCTGGTGGGGGTTTCAGCTCCGGGTGTCAGGTTGACCGGGACACTGGTGGCATCTGCCGGGGGGGTAAGGGTGGCCAGGGCACCGGCCAGCGGCGTGTTGACGGGCAAGCCGGCCAGGGGAGTGCCGGTTTGCGCAATTGCGGTCTGCGTGCCGGCATCTTCGATGACTTTCATCATGTTGGTTGCGGCGGGCACTTCCGGGAAGTTGGACACCACTGTCGCCGTGGCAGGGAACGGGGTGGAGGCTGTGCGCGTACAGGCGCTGAGCGTCAGCACGAGTACGGCGATGAGGGTGATTGCGATTTTCTTGCTCATAACTTCTCTATCTCCTACTTGAAAAAAGGACGGGATATGCGCGGGAGAGTGGGTCTTTGGTAGATACTAGCACAACCTTTCTAATGCGTCAAGCGGACTGCAAAACGAGAACATTGCAAATTGGACGGTTATTTGGGTTTTAGCGCGCGCGTGGCCAGATAGGTGGGGGTGTAATCGCCGATGATATTTTTGGCGTGGCGGTCTTCGTACAAGCCGATGAGGTGGAATCCGGCGGCCATCTGCCCGCCGAGCTGGTCGGTCAGCGAGTGGCTGTGCTCGAGCGGCCAGCCCTGTTCCATGACGAGTTGGCGCACTTCGGGGTGGTTATAGTCTGCATAGGGCAGCTTGTATTTGACTTCCAGTATGGATTCGCGTTCGGCCAGAAAACTGTCGAACAGGTAAAAGATTGGGTTCATGAAGCCAGACAGGAGCGTGCCGCCCGGCCTTAGGACGCGGAAGGCTTCCTTCCAGACCGGGCGCACGTCATTGATAAAAAGATTTGAAACCGGGTGGAAGATAAAGTCGAAAGATTCGTTGTCGAAGATGCTCAGGTCGCGCATATCGCCTTCGACCAGGGTCAATGGCAGGTTTTCACGCCCGGCTACTTCGCGGTCACGGCCCAATTGGGCGGGGGAATTGTCGAAGACGGTCACGCGCGCGCCAGCTGCGGCAAAGACGGGGGCTTGCTGTCCGCCGCCGCAGGCCAGGGCGAGCACTTCCAAACCCTTGAGCGGCGGGAACCAGTCGGCGGGGACGGGGACATTTTCTGTCAGGAGCACGGAGAATTGGCCCTGGCGCGCCCGGGCGATTACTTCTGCAGTGACCGGGATGGTCCAGGGGTTTTGTCCATTTTCGACTTGACGGTTCCAGGCTTCACGGTTATAGGCGCGGATATCAATGGAAGGAGGCATGTTTCCTCTTGGGTGAGTTGGGGCGGCCGGGTTGCCTAGAACACTTCGCCGACTTGTTCGAGGACTTTGTGCGGGTCGTAGGCATCACGCAGGCCGTCTCCAATGTAGTTGACCGAAATGATGGTGATGAAGATCAGCAGGCCGGGGAAGATTGCGAGCCAGGGGTGATCGGTGAAGTGAGCCTGGGCGTTGGAGAGCAGATTGCCCCAGGAAGGTGTGGGCGGCTGGATTCCAAAACCCAGGAAGCTGAGGCCGGATTCTTCGATAATGGCGTAGCCCAGCTCGAGGGTGGCTTCGACGATGAGCGGGCCCAGGCTGTTGGGCAGGATGTGGGTCAGGATGATGCGCCGGTTGCTGGCGCCCAGGCTGCGTGCTGCCTGGACGTAGGTCTGGTCACGCAAGGTCAGGAATAGGGCGCGCGTCAGGCGCGCGGAGGTCATCCATGAGAGCAGACCGATCACCAGGGCAATTGTCAGGAGGTTGTTTTCTTTGAAGAAGGAGGTGGAGAGTTCGCGCAGAATGGAGGCGAGCAGAATCAGCACCAGGTAGGTGGGCAGGGTCAGGGCGGCGTCGGTGATGCGCATCAGGATGTTGTCGAGCGCGCCGCCGAAGTAGCCCGCCAGGGCGCCGACCGTGACGCCGATGCAAACAGTGATAATGACGACCATCAGTCCGACGGTCATCGAAACCCGTCCGCCGTAGAGCAGGCGGGTGAGCTGGTCGCGCCCGAGGGCATCGGTGCCCATTGGGTGGGCGAGGGAGGGGGCCTGGTAGGCTTCGGCCGGGGATGAGGCTTCTGGGTTGTAGGGGGAAAGCGGGGCCAGCAGGATGGCGGCAATCAGCAACGTCAGGAGCAGCGCGCCAAAAACGGCCCCGGGATGGCGGCGAAAGCGGCGCCAGATGTTATTCTGGGCGGCGAGGCTGCTAATCGTATCGAATTCTGGGATCGAGAGCTGCATAGACGAGATCCGCAAGCAGGCTGGAGAGGATCATGAAGCCGGCGCTGATAATCAGAATGGCCAGCAGCACAGGGTAATCGCGCTGGGAGGCGGCCTGGTAATAGAGACGTCCCATGCCGGGCCAGGAAAAAAGCATTTCGACGAAGATTGCGCCGCCGAAGATGGTCGGCAGGTCGAGGGCGAACATGGTAACGAGTGGGATAAGAGCATTGCGCAGGGCATGTTTGTAAATGACCAGCACTTCGGGCAGGCCCTTGGCGCGCGCGGTGCGCATGTAATCCTGGTGAATGACTTCCAACATGGAAGCGCGCAGGAAGCGCGAATACCAGGCGACCCAGCCGAGCGCGCCAGTGGCGACGGGCAGAATCAGGTGAGCGAGGCGGTCGGTGAGGGAGAAGGTTTCCTGGTCGTACATGCCGCCTGCCGGAAGCAGCGGGCCGCCTGTCAGAGGGTTTTTTAAGGTGACGTAGAAGAGGATGATCAGCAGCATGCCGAGCCAGAATTCGGGCAGGGCCTGGCCGGCGAAAGAGAGCGTGGTGGCAGTGATATCGAAGAGCGAATACTGCCTGACAGCCGAGAGGATGCCAACGGGGATGGCGAGCAGTAGCGCCACCAGCATGGTCACACCCATCAGCAGCAGAGTGTTAGGCAGGCGGCTGGAGATTTCGTCGAGGACGGGGGTGCGGGTACGGAAGGAAAAGCCAAAGTCACCGCGTAAAATGCCCAGGCGGGCGCCAGGCGCGTCGAGGCGGCCATCGCCATCGGTGTCGACCTGCATCCAGTCATTTCCAACCAGCCAGATCAGGTACTGGGTGGGCAGCGGGCGGTCCAGGCCAAACTGGCGCCTGAGGCGCTCGGCCTGTTCGGGTCGCATTTGGCGGGAATGTCCCTGACCAGCCAGCGGACCGCCGGGAGCCAGGTTGACCAGCGCAAAGAAGGCCAGGCTGAGCAGGAAAACCAGGACGATAGCCTGCGCCAGACGGCGCAAGGCGTAAGGCATCACTTCCGAACCTGCCAATCTGCGACGTTCCAGGTGACGACATCGTTGCTGTTGGAGATGATGTTTTCCAGGCGCGCATTGTAGGCGTCGGCGTTGATGATGGAGACCAGCGGGATGTTGGGCAGGTCCTGATCGAAGAGCTGCGCCAGCTGGCAAAAGGCGGTTTTGCGCTGTGATTCGTCCAGGCTGTAAGTTTGTTGGATCAGGGCATCGGCATCGGCATTCTGGTATCGGACGAAGTTCATGCCGTTGCCCGGCTGGCTGGCTGATGAAGTATAGATTTCGGTCAGGAAATCGCTTGGGTCGATGCCGGAATAGCCATCATCCACCAGGTCGAGGTCGTAATTTCCGCTTTGTTCGGTGCCGCCGCTGGCCAGGTCGGCCCACATCAGGCTGCCTTCCACGGTGACCAGGTTAAGATCCAGCCCGATTTTTTTGAGCATTTCGGCGATCAGTTGCTGGGCGAGCAGCATGGGTTCGCCGTATTCAGGATAGGTGGCCAGTTCCGCTTGCATCAGGGCGCCTGGGGCAGCGTTCTGGCAGGCACGGCATTCGCGCACTCCATCGCCATCACTATCCTGCCAGCCGGCGGCTTCCAGCAGGGCAGCGGCTTTTTGCGGGTTATATTCCGGTCGGGCTATGTCACAGGCATAGGGGGCGCGGTGGAATTCCGTCCAAACCGGCTGGCTGAAACCCTGGAAGGCAGTTTGGATGAGGGTATCCACATCAATCGCCATGCGGATGGCCTGGCGGACCTGAGGATCGGCAAAAATGGGGTGCGGGTGCGCCAGCGGATCAATTTCGCCGCGGGCAGCGCGATTTGGCCACAGGCGCAAAGCCCAGCGATTGTCTGCGGCCAGGCTGACTTTGACATTCTCTGATTTTTGAAATTCGGCGGCAATCGTTTCCGAAACCCACATGAAGATATCCGCGTCACCCTTTAACATCATCTGCTTCATCACGGCGTCATCCGGCACGATTTTGATGATCACCTCGTCGATGGCGGGCTTGCCCGGCTGGAAGTATTTCTCGTTGCGGGTGAAGATCATTCTCTCCCCGCTGGCCCATTCCTTCAAGACAAAGGGCCCGGTGCTGAGCGGCTGGCGGCCGCAATCCCAGGCGGCAAAACCCTGTTCGATTTTGCAGTAATGGACCGGCCAGATTGCCAGCTGTTCACCCCCCAATTGGGTCAGGTAGGAAGGGTAAATACTGTTGTAGTGGAAAATGACCGTCTGGCTGTCCACCTTTTCAAGCGAGTCGACCGCATCAATGCCGCGCACCCACAGCCCGTTGACCGGATCGGTGATGGCCTGCCAGGTGAAGACGACATCATCGGCGCTGAAGGGCACACCGTCTGACCAGACAATATCCGTGCGCAGTTTCCAGGTAACCGACATTGTCCCGGCAGATTCATCAACCGTCACCAGCCCATTTTCACGAGTGGGCAGTTCCGCAGCCAGTTCGGGGTAGATATTTCCCTGCGGGTCAATTCCGGTCAGGCCAAGCATGACCAGGTTGAGCACCAGAGCGTCATAACCGGTATCGCCCACGCTTGGGTTAAAGCTGGGCGGGTCTTCGGGAATGACAATGGTCACGCTGGTTTTTGAGGGGATGGCGGTTTGCGAGGCGGCGGGGCCACAGCCAGCCAGCAGGCTGGCAAGCAGTGCAAAAGTCAGGGCAAGTGGGGCGGCAACTTTGGGCGGCATGGGGCTCCCTCAGACAAAAATTGGTGCAACTGCCCGGTTTTGCCAGGCAATGGCCATTCCGATTAAAGCCCGCGGGGCGGCCACGGCAACGCGCAGCTAATACTTCGTGTTTGGAACTGAGGGTCTACTTCCGCCTGAAATGGCTGGCCCGTCGGATTTGATTTGTGACGCGAGTATATCATTCCTTGAAGTATCTTTCCCATTCTCTGCCCTGTAGCCGCAGGGATCCTGCCGCCGCCCGTTTTAGGGTTCCCAGATGTATTGAATCAGGCTGACAAGGTAGGGCGTGCCATCCACATATTCAAAACCGGCCAGCCAGATGCGCCAGTCCAGGCTATCTTCCGTCGCAGCAGGCTTGAGCACGGCAAAGTATGGAATGTTCTGGTAGATACCCGGCCAGGGCTCCAGGTACATGCGCGCATGCAACGGATCATTGGCGTGCAGTTGGTAAGCCGCGTTCAAAGTAGCGAGCAGATCGGGCCGGATGATGTCGGAGAACGTCCCGACCGCTTCCAGGCCGCTCGCACCGCGTGTGCCCCAGCTGAGCGACTCGGTACTGCTGAACAAACCGCGCACCTGGGCGGGCATGAACACCAGGCCCGGGCCAAAACTGCCATGATACGAGATGCGCAGCCCGTGGCGGGGGCTGACGAGCGTGGCGAGCAACTCCCCATCCGCCGCGTTGACCGCCTGCTTGAGCTGCTCAATTCGCGCCACCGGGCGCGGATCGGCCACAAATTGTTCTGGCGTAACCGATTCAGTCAAAGACTGGAAATCGACCCAACCGCTGCTGCCATCATCGAGGCGGAGTTCCACCCAGCGGCTGCCATCCGCCAGGTTGAGGGAATTTCCAAAATACAGGTCCTTGCGGCTGGAGGACAGCTCAGCGGTAGTCGGGTTGTTGGCCCCGGCAGCGGCATAGGCAATCAGCGTGCCTCCAGACGGGACCAGGAAGACGGCATAGGGGCCCTGGGCGACAGAAGTCTGGGCCAGGGCCGGCCAGCTGAAGGTGCCGAGCACCTGCGAGATGATGGCTGTTTCGAGCAGCGTATCAAAAACCGGGCGTGGTGGGTCGTAGAAGCCGGGCTGGCCGGAGCGCAGGATGAACATCAACGTCAGGCAGGCATTGCCTTTGGCAGTGGAGTAGGCCGTGTACTGGTAGATCTGCCCGGCGCCCCGCTCGGTTCCCTCCACTTTGACAAAGTTGAGGCCGTTCAGGCTGATATTCTGCGTCTGCGAAATTCCGCCGGGTGCGCCGTGAGTGAGCGCGACCGAGCAAGTGCTGAGGCCCTCAACCACCTTCAGGTCGAGGGTTTTACTGGTCAAGTTCGTCCCGGTCGAGAGCATGGGCAGGGTCAGCTGCGCGGCAGTGTTGCTCTGGCTGTTGAGAATCGTCCCGGGCGGGGTTTTGAACTGAAAACCATAGGCCGGGTTGCTGAAAGTATTCCAGCCGGTGGTGGAGGGCTGGGCGGTGGCTGTGACTGGCAGGCCGGGGCGCACGATGCGAGGTTCCGCCCAGACGGCGCGGTCGCCAATCGGTGAACCGCTGGCGAGCGTGGTCAGGACAAAGCGCAGACTCTGGCCGGCGAGCGAGGTCAGATCCAGGTTGACGCGATAGGTGTGGCCATCATTTTTTTCCTTCCACTGCCAGAAAATACGCGGCGCGCCGCCCGGAGTCAGGTATTCCAACCGCAAGGTGACATAGCAGCTGGCCTGCGCTTCACATCCGACCAGCGCCTGGAACCGGTCGCCGGGCTGTACGGTAAAGGCAGGATAAATGCCCTGGATGTAGCCGTTGAGCTTGTTCTGCGGAACAGTCAACAAGCCCGAGGCGCTGGTGGAGCCGTCTTCCAGGGCTGGCAGGGACTGCGCCAACGCGAAGCCGCGCGTATCTGCGCTGGCCGCCGGGCAAGGCAGCACACCTGCACCGCTCTGCCACTGCGCCGCGCAGACATTGGTGACGAAATCATAGCCTGAACCGGACGCTGGCGCGCTGCCGGTCACGTTGATCTGCAGCCAGATCGGGCTGGCGCCGATAGCCCCGGCGCCGAAGAGCGCGCCGGAAGCCGAGCGCAGGATCCACTCACTGCGATGTGTACCGTCCGTCAACGGAGCGACAGCATCCACGGCAAGATCAACCGTCTGGCCGGGGGCCACACTCCAGGGCAGTGTGACGACAGTTGGTGCGCTCATTTGCTCGCCGCTGTAAAAGAGCAGGGCATAAGATTTCGTCCAGGTGCAGTTGCCGATGTTTTTCAGCCGCCAGCTTTTGGTAAAAGCGGCGCCGGGCGCAAAGGTGGTGCCATCACGCACGGTCAGATCTGAGACCAGCGCGGCGCGGTTGCAGCTCGTCGGGGTGACGGGCGGAGGCGTGGAAAACGGCGTGGAGGTCGGTGTGATGGAAGGCAGCGGCGTCTGTCCATTGCCGGGGCGAACCAGGCGTGGGGCGACCCACAGCGCCCGGTCGCCGGAAGCGGAACCGGTGGCGAGCAGAGTCAGCACGAAGCGCACTTTTTGCCCGGCCAGCGCGCTCAAGTCCAGGTCAGCCGCATAGTAGCGTCCTTCGTGTTTCTCCTTCCACTGCCAGAGAATGCGCGGCGCGCCGCCAGCAGTCAGAATATCGAGCCGGAAGGTGACATAACAGCCGGTCGCGCCATAGGCGCAGTTGACGATCGTCTGAAACCGGTCACCTTTTTGCACCAGAAATTCGGGGTAGATGCCCTGGAGATAACCGTTGTACCTGTCCTGGGGCACCATCAGCAGACCGGGCGCCGCCACTGTGCCATCTTCCAGCACTGGAGCAGAATCCAGCTGGGCCATGCCACGCGCGTCCCCGCTGGTGCCGGGGAAGGGCAATGTCCCGGCGCCGCTTTGCCAGCTGGCATAAGCGGCATTCGCCGTAAAATCGAAAACCGTTCCAAGCGCTTGCGAAGCCCGCGAGGCAGGCAGCGGCAACATCAACAGCCCTGCCAGGAGCAGGACAGACAGGATCATTCTTTGAGTTTTCATCGGTTCGACCTCCTGGAACCTTCGTCGCCCGAAAAAACAGGCGGAACAATTCCGGCCAATCCCCATAAACCGGCCATTTTCATCATAAGCCGGTCAGCAGGCAAATTCAATCACCCCGGCGGCGCGGTAATGCACCTGAAACGCAGTCCGCGCAGAATCGCGCGGGTTGGGCTAAAATCAGGCCTGTCCAAAAGGAGAATGATGCAATTTCAACTGCCTTTTTTTGAAAATCTCTGTCCGTCCTGGGGCGCGATTACCGCGCTGGGAGTACGTCACACCTTTCCGAAGGGCAGCAAAATCATTGGCCTGGAAGACGCCGTGGACGGGATTTACTACATTGAAGAGGGGATTGTGGAAACCCCCCTGTACACCTCGCACGGCCCGGAGAAAGTGCTTTTCTATCTCGGGCCGGGTTGCGTTTTTGGCGAAGTTTCCTGTTTTGTCCCCGGCGAGAGCGACGAAGCCAGCGTGGGAGCCCGCACCGATTGTGTCGTCTTCTTCTTCGGGCGCAACCTGCTGGAAGGGGTGATCGCGCACCAACAGCCGCACCTGCTGCTTGAGCTGATCCGCGCTTCCGCCTACAAAATCCGCATGTATGGGGTTTTGTTGCAAGACAGCCTGGAAAGCGATAACTTCCTGCGCGTCTGCAAGATGCTGGTCTACCTGATTCGCTTCAAGGGTGTGGATCTGGCCAAGGCTCCGCCTCAAGTCAGCATTCAGCCCGGTCTGACACAGACAGATATTGCCCGTTTAATGGGCGTCCACCGGGTGACGGTTACCAAGGCCATCAGCCGCCTGAAAAAGCTGGGCATCCTGACGCATTTCTCCAAGAAGACTCTCGAAATTGCCGATTTTCCAGCCTTGAAACGGCTGATCGAAACGGTTTAGCGGCTGAAGTGGGGCATTACAATCACGCAAGCAGGTATTATTAAAAATTGTAGCCGCCGCTACTAAATAATTGGGGCTTTTCCTGTATGATTCCTTTCATCCACACACTCGTGAAAGGAATTGCTATGCCCACTCATTATAAACTTTTCACCCCCGGCCCCGGCGATGTCGACGAAGACGTGCTGTTGGCCATGTCCACGCCGGTGTTGCGCCATTTTGGGCCAGATTACATGGAAATTTATCGTGAAACGCTCAGCCTGCTGCGCCAGTTTTTCCAGACCCACAATGACCTTTTTATCATCCCCGGCCCGGCTTCTGCGCTTTTGGATATGGCGATCGGCAGCCTGGTGCGCAGCGGCGAAAAGGTGATTATCGGCACGAATGGTTTTTTTGGCGACCGGCTGGTGGATATTGCCAACGGCTACCAGGCGCAGATTGTGCCCTTTACCGCAGCGCTGGGCGAACCGCTCGATCCACAGGTCTTGCGCCGGCTGCTGCGCGAACATCCCGAGGCGCGCGTGGTGGCGCTGGTGCATCACGAAACCGGCACATCGATCTTGAATCCGCTGCGTGAACTGGCGGCGGTGGTGCGCGAGGCCGGGCGAATCCTGGTGGTGGATACGGTTTCTTCGATGGGCGGGGTGGAGATCCGGGTGGATGAGTGGGGCGTGGATGTCTGCATCACCTCGGCCAACAAATGCCTGGAGGCCATGCCAGGGGTGGGGTTCATCAGCGTCAGCCCGCGCGCCTGGGAGCTGGTAGACAGCCAGCCCGCGGCCGGGCACGGCTGGTACCTCAACCTGCGCACCTGGCGCCAATATGCCGCCGAGTGGGGCAGCTGGCACCCCTCGCCGGTGACCATGCCGGTTAATATCATCCTGGCGGTGCGCGCCAGTATGCGGCGCATCCTGCGCGGCGGGCTGGAGGCGCATTATGCCAAGTATGCCCGCGCCAGCCAGATCGTGCGGCGCGGCCTGGAGAACCTGGGTTTTACCCTGTATGCGCCAGAAGATACGGCCTCGCCGATTGTGACCGGGGTGTGCGCGCGGCCCGAATTCAGCGTGCATGAGCTGATGCAGTGGCTGGCAGATGAACGCGGCATGGCGATTGGCGGGGCTTTTGGCGCGTTGGCCGGCCAAATCTTCCGCGTTGGACACCTGGGCAAGGCCGCCGAGGACGAATACCTGGTGGAGTTTTTGACCGCCATGGAAGATTTTCTGCGTCACAAAGGCTGCGAGGTACCTCCCGGCGCCGGGTTGATTGGCCTGGACGAGCTGCAAACCGACCTGCTGCCGGCATAAGGAAAAACATATGGCTAATTCGATGAAAGAGTTATGCCTGGCGCCCGCCGGGCAGGCTGAAGTCTTGCAAGGCAATATCGCGTTTGCCAGCGGATGCGTCCGCGGCGGCATCCATGCCGCGGACGGGTATCCTGGCACACCCAGCTCGGAAGTGATCGACAAGGGCCTTTCGCAGGTGCAGGATTTGATTCGCGTCGGCTGGTCGGTCAACGAGGCGGTAGCGGCGGCGGTCGGGCACGGTCATTCACTGGCCGGGCGCGACTGCGTGGTGACGATGAAAATCCCGGGCCTCTTCCAGGCTGGCGACATCTTCACCAGCGGGGCGTTATTCGTACAGGAGCGCGGGGCGCTGGTCTATTACATCGCCAGCGACTATACCCCCAGCTCCACCCAGCACGTCATCGATCCGCGCTACCTGTTCAAGAGTTCCTTCACGCCGGTCTTCGAACCGCGCAATCACCAGGAGATGCACGAAGCGGCGGCGTTGGCGGTGGAAATTTCGCGCCGCTTCAAAACGCAGGTAGTCATCCTGGCCGGGGGCCAGCTCTGTCACAGTGAAGGGTTGGTGCACCTGATGCCGGCGCAAACCCGCGAACCCGTGACAATGCCCGAAAGCCTGAAATCCTTCAACGTTTTACCGGCAGTGGCCCGCAAAAATTATGACGCCATGATCACAGGGCGCATGCCCGCGCTGCAACAATTTGTAGAAGCGAGTCCGCTCAATCGCTGGCAAAAAGGCTCCGGGAAGGTCGGCGTCATCACCTGCGGCGTGGGAGATTTATACGTGCGCGAGATCCAGCAAAAATTTGGCGCTGATCTTGACATCCTTTCCCTGGGCTTCACCAACCCGCTGCCAGTGGAGCTGATCCGGCGTTTTCACGCCTCCATTAAAGGGGAGGTGTATCTCATCGAAGACGGCTACCGTTATTTGCAGGAATCGATCGAACAACTCGGGCTGAAAGTGATCGGCAAAGACCCCTACACCACGCTGACAGAGTGGACTCCCGCGCTGGTAGCCGAACACCTCGGCCTATGGCGCCACACCCCGCAACAGACTGCCGCCCCGGTGGCGCGCCCGCCCATCATCTGCCCGGGCTGTCCCTACCGCCTGTTTGCCCAGGAAGTGGCCCTGCTGCGCAAGAAAAAACAGCTCGATGTGGTCTTTGGGGATATTGGCTGCAACACCCTGTTGTACTTCATGAACGCCCTCGATACCGGCCTGGCAATGGGCGCCAGCGAAGCCGAGCGCATCGGCTATGTGCTCTCGCGCCCCGAACAGGCCGGACGCGTCATCAGCGTCATCGGTGACGGGACGGAATGTCACAGCGGCATGGACGCCACCCGCAACGCAATCTACCGCAACGTGCCGGGCGTCAAAGTCATCCTGGACAATTCGTGGATCGGGATGACCGGCGGCCAGCCCTCGCCCACCTCCCCCGCCAACCTGGCCGGCGACACAATGGGCTTTGACCTGGCTGGAGCGTTACAGGCGCACGGCGCCAAAACCGTTTCGGTCGGCGCCTACGAGAAGAAAGGCCTGCGCACCGCCCTGCGCACCGCCCTGGCCGAAGCCGCCAACGGCGTCTATACCACCCTGGTCGTGACGGATGGGGCCTGCGTCCAGAAAGTGCCGGCCAGCAGCCAGCGCGTCTTTGTGGAGCCGGAAACCTGCAAAAAGTGCAACGCCTGCCTGATCTGCCCCGGCATCGAACTGGATGCCAACGGCATTCCACAGGTCAACAACCTGTGCAGCGGCTGTGGCGGCTACGCACCTTCCTGCGCACAAAGCTGCCCGACCAATGTGCTGAAAATTGTGGATTTGAAAGACCTGGACCGGCCAGCCGCGCCGCATTTTGCCGCCGCCCCGGCTGGAATTGAGCTCCCGGCCCTGGCGCCGGAGAGCATCCCGGCGCACCTTTCGCTGGCCATCCGCGGCGTGGGCGGGCAGGGCAACCTGTTCTTTGGCAGCGTCATGTCGAAGCTGGCTTTTTTGGCCGGTTACGGCGAGCAAAATATCATCAAAGGGGAAACTCACGGCATGGCGCAGATGGGCGGGCCGGTCATCAGCACCTTCGGCTGCGGCGACGTGGCCAGCCCGGTCCTGCTGCCCAACACAGCCGACGCCCTGATCGTAATGGAAAAAAGCGAAGTACTGCGCCCCGGCTTCCTCGAACTGCTCAAACCCGGCGGAATGGTGCTGCTGGCCCAGACGAAGATCGTACCCTTCGGCCTGCCCGAAGAGCAGTATCCCACCGATGAACAGATCCACGCCAGCCTGGCCGGTTTCCACGTCATCGCAGTCGATGTGCTGGGCGAGGCCATGCACCTCGGCGACAGCAGCGGACGCAGCGCCAACGTCGTCATGCTTGGCCTGCTCAGCACGCTGGCGCCTTTCAACACTCTCCCGGCAGAGCTGTGGCTCGAAGCCATCCGGCGCGCCAATTCCAAACCAGCCATCTGGGCCGGGAATTATGCCGCCTTCCAGGCCGGGCGCCAACTGGCCCAGGTGCCAGCCTGAAAGACGGCTCCCCAACTCTCTTAAAACACCCCGGCAGCGATTTTCAGTATCGCTGCCGGGCCCTTTTTAACCAGATACTTGCTTAACCGCGCCGCCCGGCCCGAATCGCCAGGCCGGCAGCCACGCTGCTGAAGGCGTTGGATGCCTTAACCTTTTCCGCGCCGAAGACCTGCTCCAACAGCCCGGTGAACAGCGGAATATTTGACGAGCCGCCGGTCTTGACGACGGCATCAATCTGGCCCGCCTCCAGCCCCGAAGCCGCCAGCGTCTCATCCAACACCTGCCGCACCTGGCTGACATAACGCGCAATATCCCGCTCAAACTGGTGACGGGTGTACAACTCCCAGAACGACACGCCGCTGTCCTCCAGGCTGAGCGTGGTCGCGCCCTGGCTGGAGAGCGCAATCTTGGCGGCCTCGACGCGATTGTAAAACGTGAACGCCAGGTCGTTGTAGATCAGCGCTTGCAGCGCCCGCAGGCGCACCGGCGCCAGCCCGGCGCGGATGGCCTTCTCCAGCGTATTGCGATTAAGCGGCGTCGCCAGCTCCGGCAAGGCCATCCAATCGGGCACCGCCTGGATCATCTCCAAAATCTCCGGCTGGTGATTGACACTGCCCAGCCCAAAATGCGGCAGCAACCGCGCTTCGATGATCGCGCGGTCAAAATCACTCCCGGCCACATCCACCCCACCGCTGGCATAAACCTGGCGCTGGCCGCCCGGGCCAGTGAGACGCAGCACCGCCAGATCGAGCGTCCCGCCGCCAAAATCGAAGATCAGCACATTTTCGGGCCGCGTCAGGGTTTGCTCATAATCCAGCGCCGCGGCGATCGGCTCCAGTTCAAACTCCACCTGCCTGAAACCGGCCTGCAGCGCGGCGGCGCGCAGCGTCTCTTCGGCAGCGCGATCGCGGGCCGGGTTTTCAGAAAACTTCACCGGGCGGCCCAGCGTCACCGAGTCAATCGGCTCGCCCAGCAATTCCTCGGCGCGGCGTTTAAGCAGGCTGAGATAAGCCTGCACCAGGTCGCCAGGGCGGAAAAAACGCTCAAACACCTGCGTCCCCTCAAAACCATCCTTGCGCAACGCAGTTTTCAGGTACTGCATCAGCCGCCCCGGCTTCAACTCATCCACCATCACATACACATCGCGGACAAAGTGCATATCCGCGCCAATCACATCAATCTCCCCAGCCCACTTGCGCACATAACGACGCTGGCGGTTGACATTGTGGCGGTAATACTGCGCAATCGCATCCTGCCCAATCGAAAACTGCCCATCGCGGGTGATGTACAAGACCGTCTTCACCACCTCCGGCAGCACATTTTGCCGGTCAATCGGCAGCAGCCTCACCTGGCGCCCATCGTAGATGGCCACACCCGAATTACTGGTGCCAAAATCAAGCCCGATTTTTATGGACATTGGGATTTTTCCTACGCCCGGGCGGGCAACAGGCCCATGGACAGAATCACGGCCTCAGCATGGAGATTCCCCGCCGCAGCCGCCTCGCCGGCACCGTGCAGCGAGATCCACCCGGCGGCATCCAGCACGATCAGCCGATCCTGCGCCCGCACCGCCGCCGCCCCAATGAAGCGCGTCCCCTGCTCCAGCCGCGCCGGCGAAATCAACGCCTGCCCGCGCGAAGCCGCCGATTTGGCCAGCTCAAGCATTTTCCCCTCGCGCTGAATGACTTTACCAGTCTGAGTCAGGCAGAGCAACACATCGTCCGGGCGCAAGGCGCACGCCGCGATGACATAATCCGTCAGCTCCAGGCGCAGGCGTTCCTCGGCAGAAAAAGACAGGTTGTCACTGGCCAATCCCAGCAGCCGCCCTTCAGCGCTGACCAGGGCCAGGAGGTCTTTTTTCTGTCCGAGCAACAGATCGAAGGCCTGATCGGCTTTTTGGAGTGTGCCCCGGCCTAAAAAGTGATTTTCCAGGATGGATTGCGTGAGGCTGGCCGGGGTTTTTTTAACAAACCCCCGCCGGCTGGCCTGCAAGAAAAAATCGGCCAGCGAGAGGCGCGCCAGGGGCAGCAGGCAGGCCAGCTGCTCACCAGCGTGCGGCTCTTCGGGCACCGGGGCCGCTTCCCAATCCCAGCTTTCGCCGGGGGCCGCAGCCGGCAGGCTGGAGACCGGCAGCGTGCTGATGCGCCCCGAGGTGAACAACAGCAGGACTTCCTCCCGCGCCGGCAGGGCCAGCAGGCGCGGCGGTTCGCCCGCCGCAGAGAGTTCACCTGTGAGGCGGCCCAACGGCCCGGCGGATTCTGCGCCAGCCTCGAGGCGCAAAATCCGCCCCGTGGCGTTGTACACCAACAGGCTGGTGGCTTTCTCCTGCTCCGCAAGCGCTTCCAGCGCAGAATCATCGGCCCCCAGCCGGCGCTTGAGCAGTTCCAACTGGTATTCCAGGTAACTGATGCGCTTCTGGTACGTCTCCACGCGCGAGCCATCCTGCAGGGCGATGTTTTCGGCCAGCAGTTCCTCGTTGCGTTCCGTCAGGTCGCGCAGGCGGCCGGCAATCAGCTTGAGAATCATCAGCGCCGAGCCGGGGCGGGTTTCCGCTTCGGCGATCCATTCATCAATTTTGTCATTAAAAGTCATAAGCGGTCCTTTGGGAGGCGTAATTATATCGTCTCTGCGTGTCAACATCCGGGCAAATCGCTGTACAATGAAATTGGAGGAAGCCATGGAAAAACTGGATTTGCGCAAAGAGTACCAACAGCTTTATCAGCCATCTGCCAGGCAGCCGGCGATTGTGGACGTACCTGCCTTCAATTTCCTGATGGCCGACGGTGCCAACGAGCCCGGCGTGCTGCCAGGTGATTCGCCGACCTTCCAGGAAGCGACCCAGGCCCTTTACGGACTTTCGTACACGCTCAAGTTCATGTCCAAGTTGCGCAAAGAAAGCCCGCGAGACTACACCGTGATGACGCTCGAGGGGCTGTGGTGGATCGAGCAGGGCGAATTTGACATCCGCCAGCCCGGCAACTGGAAGTGGACCCTGATGATTTTGCAGCCGGCGCACATCACTGTCCAAATGGTGCAGGAAGGTCTGGCACAGTTGCGCAAAAAGAATCCCAGCCCCGGCCTGGAACGGCTGCGCTTCGAGAGCTTCCACGAGGGCCTGTGCGTCCAGATGATGCACATCGGCCCATACGCCACCGAGCCGGCGACCGTTGACAAACTGCAAGCCTGCATGACTGAAAACGGCCTGCGCGATCGGGTTGGGCTGGGCGGAAAACACCACGAAATCTATCTCAGTGACCCACGCAGAAGCGACCCGCACAGGCTGAAGACGGTACTGCGCCATCCGGTGGAACGCCCGCGGCCATAAGCTTTTTTCTATCCGTTACAACGACTTCCAACTGAAAAGCCTGCCTCGCTGTGCGAGGCAGGCTTTTCAATTTGCCGTATAATCAACCCGTGACAAGCCCCGCATCCATTCTCAAAGACACCTTCGGCTACGACACCTTCCGCCCACACCAGCGCGAGGTGATCGAAAACGTGCTCGCCCGGCGAGACACGCTGGCCGTCATGCCCACTGGGGGTGGAAAATCGCTCTGCTACCAGATTCCGGCGCTGCTTTTTGGCGGTCTGACGGTGGTCGTCTCGCCGCTCATCGCGCTGATGAAAGATCAGGTCGAGCAGTTGCGCGCCGCCGGCGTCCCGGCCCTGTTTCTCAACAGCACGCTTTCGACAGAAACGTATGCCGCCGGGATGGAACACATCCGACGCGGCGAAGCCAAACTGCTCTATGTGGCGCCGGAAACGTTGCTCACCCCGCGCATCTTCGGTCTGCTGGATGCGCTCCAGCTCGACCTGCTGACCATTGACGAAGCCCACTGCATATCAGAATGGGGACATGATTTCCGCCCGGAATACCGTCAACTGGTGGAGGTGCGCCGCCGCTACCCGCGCGCCGTCTGCCTGGCGCTGACGGCCACTGCCACGCCGCGGGTGCGGCAGGACATCACCCGCAGCCTGGGATTTGCCAAATCGAACGAATTTGTGGCCAGCTTTAACCGCGAAAATCTCTACATTGAAGTGGCCCCCAAAACGGATGCGCTGCAGCAGACCATGCGCTTCTTGAGACGCTTCAAAGACCAATCGGGCATCATCTACTGCTTTTCGCGCCGGCAGGTGGATGAGCTGGCCGACAGCCTGGCCGCCAAAGGTTTTTCGGTACTTCCCTACCATGCCGGCCTGGAAGACCACGAGCGGCATCGCAATCAAAAAGCCTTCATCCGCGATGACGTGCAAATCATGGTTGCCACTATCGCTTTTGGCATGGGAATCAACAAGCCAAATGTCCGCTTTGTGCTGCACTACGACCTGCCGAAGAGCCTGGAAGGCTACTACCAGGAAATCGGCCGCGCCGGGCGCGACGGCCTGCCCGCCCACTGTCTGCTGCTCTACAGCTACGCCGACGCTGCCAAGCTGAAATATTTCATCTCCCAGAAATCCGGCGAGGAACGCCGGGTGGCTCAACAGCACCTGGATACGATGGTGGACTACGCCGAAGACCAATCCAACTGCCGCCGCACCCCGCTGCTGACCTACTTCGGCGAAAAATATCCACCCGCCGGCGCCGAAACCACCAAATGCAACAACTGTGACAATTGCACCTCCACGCCGCCAGTGCTGGAGAATATCACCCTGCCGGCACAGAAATTTCTCTCCTGCGTCCGGCGCACCGGGGAAAAATTTGGGGCCGGGCATGTCATCGACGTGCTGCGCGGATCCAGGGCTGAGAAAGTGCTCAGGCATGAGCACGATCAACTCTCCACCTACGGTATCGGCGCGGATCTGACCGAGAAGCAGTGGATGCACCTGGCGCGGCAAATGCTCCAGCAAGGATATGTGCGTCAGGAGGGCGAATTCAACACGCTCAGCCTGACGGAGAAAGCCCTCGAGGCGCTGCGCAAACGCGCGCCAATCCTGGGGCAGATGCAGGAAGTGGAGGAGCGCCCGCGCAACAAAGCAGCCCGCCAGACTGAACAGGAGTACAACCACGCCTTATTTGCCCTGCTGCGCCAGAAGCGCAAGGAACTGGCCGATGAGGCTGGCGTGCCACCGTATGTCATCTTCTCGGATAAAACCCTGGTAGAGATGGCGGCTTTTTACCCGCAAAGCGCGGACAGTTTGTTGAATATCTCGGGCGTGGGACAGGTCAAAGCGCGGCAGTATGGCGAGGCGTTTTTGGTCATCATCACGGCCTACTGCCAGAAAAAGGGCCTGCCCGAACAGCAATCCAAAACCACCCGGCGCACCAAAAGCGATGAGGGGCGGCGCTATGTGGCGGTTGGCGAAGCCTATAACGCCGGGGCGACGCTGGCCGCGCTGATGGAACAGTACGCAGTTGCAGCCGGGACGATCATCGACCACCTGGCGCGTTATATCGCAGCCGGGAATCGGCTGCGCGCCGGGACCGATTTCGAGTCGCTGATCTCCTGCAGCCCGGCGCAGCAACAGGCCGCACTGCAGGCCTTTAAGGAACTTGGCACAGCCTTCATCAAACCAGTCTTTGACCGTCTGAACGGCAGTGTGACATACGACGACTTGAAAACCTTGCGGCTGATTTACCTGAGCCGGTCGAGTTGAGCATGCCCTTATTAACCCGCGAACTCCTGGATAAAAATCCATTTCATTACTCAGACTGGCAGATTTCCGAGCGCGGCAAGGCGCTCTATCAGAATGGCCGTGTAGAATTGCTCGAATTCGACGGACACAGCGCCACCTGCCGCGTGCTGGCCCCCGGCGGAAATTTCACCACCATTCTCTCGGCGGTTTCGCGCAGCAGCCTCAATGCCCTGTGCAATTGCCCGGTGGCGGCCCGCAAAGCCACCTGTGAGCACATGGTCGCCTCTGGCCTGGCGGTACGTGAATACCTGAAAACCACCGCCGAAAAACACTGGCAATACCAGCTGGGCCTGGCCCTGGAAAACACACCGCGGCGCCCCAAGGCAAAAAAAGAACCCGAAAAGATGATCGCCGTGCTCGGGCTGGAAATCAACCGCAACAACAGCGGGGACTATTCCACCCACCTCTATCCCTTTTGGGTATCCAACCGGCACTGGCCCGGCATACAATCCATCGAGCTGCTACAAAATGCCCGGCAGGCCAGCGAATACCTGGATCAAAACCGCAGCTGGGTGCCGCACCTGGAAGCCCTGAACAAACCACTGCAGATCAACACCACCGTCAATCTCTCCCCCGAGGGCTTGCACCTCTTCAACCTGCTGATTTCCAACCCGTTTTTTTACAGCTACAGCGGCATCACCCATTATTTTCAATACCTGCCGCTGATTGGGTCACTGGATATTCCCCTGTTTCTGCTGAAAGACCGCAGCCTCAAAGAGCGCCTGCACATCCAGGCCCAACCCGCCACACTGGAAGCCGCCCTCGCTTTCGATGGGCAAAGCTACACCCTGCAGGCTGGTGTGCGCGTCAACAATACCGTATTCACCATGGTCAAACACAGCCTGAAAATCCTGACCGGCAATGCACCCGCCTGGGCACTGGCCGGCACCACCCTCGTGCCGATCGAAAACCCCGAAGCCCTCGAAATGCTGCGCCACTTCCCCCTGACCATCCCCCGGGAAGATGAACAACGCTTCCGCGAAAACTTCTTCCAGCCCATCGCCGAGCGCATGCCACTGGTCGGCGAAATCGTCTCGTGGACCGAAATTGACCAGCCGCCGGTCCCGCGCCTGTATCTCAACAAGCAAGAAAACACCCCGCTGACCGCCTCCCTGCGCTTCGGCTACGGCGACTATGAAGTGGACGCCAACCCAAAAGCCCAGCCGACCGCCATTTTCGACATCCCCGGCACCTGGGGAGCCGTCAAACTCTACCGGCAGCTGGAAAGTGAACAGACCTTCCACAACCTGCTCACCGACGCCAGATACGGGCTCAAACGCGCCAGCGCCAGCGAACCCTCCCAGTTTGAAATCCGCGCCCGGATCCACCCGTACGACTTTCTCCTGCGCTGCGTCCCCGCCCTGACAGAAGCCGGCTTCGAGATTTTCGGCGAAAAAGACCTCGGCCGCATCAACCACAATCCACCCTCCATCCGACTCAACATCACCAGCGGCATCGACTGGTTTGACGTGGACGCCATCGTGCAATACGGCGACCAACAAATCCCGCTGGGCGATGTCCGCAAGGCTCTCAAAAAAGGCGAAAGATACGTCAAACTGGCCGACGGCTCCATCGGCCAAATCCCCGAAACCTGGCTGGAGCGCTACAAACACCTCTTCGAACTGGCGCAGGAGACCGAAACCGGGCTGCGCGTCAGCAATCTCCAGCTCACGCTGGTGGACGAACTACTCGCCGATGCCGAACAACACAACATCGCCCCAGAATATCACCAGAAGCGCGAGCGCCTCAAAGATTTCACCCAAATCCGCAAGCAGCCGCTCCCGGCCGGGTTTGACGGCCAACTGCGCCCCTACCAGCAAGCCGGACTGGACTGGCTGCACTTCCTCGGCGAATACGGCTTCGGCGGCATCCTGGCCGATGACATGGGCCTGGGAAAAACCATCCAGGTGCTGGCTTTCCTGCAATCGTTGAAGGAAACTGACCAGCAGGCCGCCCCGGCATCCCTGCTGGTCGTGCCCAAAAGCCTGCTCGCCAACTGGCAGCGCGAGACCGCGCGTTTCACACCAGCCATCCAAATCCTCGAATTTACCGGCAACCTCCGCAAAAAAGATCTCACCCTGTTCAACGCCTACGATCTGATCCTGACCACCTACGGCACCCTGCTGCGCGACATCGAATTCCTGCGCGAATACCGCTTCCGCCACGCCATTTTGGACGAATCCCAAGCCATCAAAAACCCCCTTTCGCAGAGCAGCAAAGCCGCGCGCCTGCTCAACGCCGACCACCGCCTGTGCCTGACCGGCACACCAGTGGAAAACAACACCTTTGAACTCTGGTCACAATTTGCATTTGCCAATCCCGGCCTGCTCGGCAACCTCGAAACCTTCAAACGCGATTTTGCCACACCCATTGAAAGCCACCACACAGAAGACACGGCCCAACTGCTAAGACGGATGGTCTACCCGTTCATTTTACGCCGCACCAAGCAACAGGTCGCCCCCGAACTACCCCCACGCACCGAACGCATCTTCTACACCGACCTGGAACCCGCCCAGCACAGACTCTACAACCACACCCGCGACCACTACCGCGCCCTGCTGATGGGCCTGCTCGAAAACGGCGACATTAACGACGCGCGCATGAAAATCCTCGAAGGCCTGCTGCGCCTGCGCCAGATCTGCATCCACCCCAAGCTGGTGGAACCCACCTATCACGGCGAATCAGCCAAATTTGAACTCATGCTCGAAACCCTCGAAACCCTGCAAGCCGAAGGTCACAAAGCGCTCATCTTCTCGCAATTCGTCCAGACCCTGCGCCTGCTTGAAGGCGAAATGCGCCAACACGGCCTGCCCTACCTCTCCCTGGACGGGCAAACCCGCAACCGCCAGGAACGCGTCGACCAGTTTCAAAACGACCCGTCACTCTCGTTCTTCTTGATCAGCCTGAAAGCGGGGGGCGTGGGCCTCAACCTGACCGCCGCCGATTACGTTCTGCACCTCGACCCGTGGTGGAATCCGGCCGTCGAGATGCAGGCCGCCGACCGCGCCCACCGCATCGGCCAGGACAAGCCGGTTTTCATCTACAAATTCATCGCCCGCAACACGGTCGAGGAGAAAATTTTACAGCTCCAGGAGCGCAAAAAAGAACTCGTCGAGCAACTCATCTCCGCCGAGGGCAGCTTTTTCAAATCCATCACCCGAGAAGACGTTAAAATCCTGTTCAGCTGAACAAAAAAGGGTGCGTTCTGTTGAGAACGCACCCCGCTTTTTCCATCCCAGCCAGTCACGAAACGCTATCAAACGCCCGCCGGGCAATCACCCGCACCGCATCCGAAATTGGCTGCTCCGAGACCAGGATCAGGTATCCGCCGCCGCCCGCGCCAGAAAGCTTCCAACCCAGCGCCCGGTTGCGATACTCCTCGATCAGCGCCTGCACACGCTCATTCAGCATATTCGGGAACATGGCCACCTGCGCCTCGAACCCATCGCGCAGACTTTTTCCAAACGCGGCCACATCCCTGGCGTGAATGGCATCCCAGCAGGCATCAGCCGCCTCGGCCAGCGCGCGCGCCTTAGCGGGAGAAAAATCCGTATCCGCCAGCACATCATAATCGGCATAGCGCGGCCCAAGCGAAACCAGGTAGAGCGAGCTTTCCACGAACTGCAGCAACGGCTCATCCAGCACATGCTCAATGCGCGTCGGCCAGTACTCACCGGCGTAATGCGCCTTTGCCAGGCCCGGAAACACCAGCCCGATCGAATCTTGCGAGCCGGAAATCACCTTCGTCCCAGGCGGGTTGTCATAGCAGAACAAAATTTTGGCCAGTTTCTCATACTCGCCGGGCGGAATTCTGACCCCCCACAGCTCCTGAGCATGCCGGCGGGTCGAGGAGGCCATGCCGCTGCGCTCATTAAAGCTCAAGGTCGGCTCCAGCGAAATCGTCACCACCGGGCCGGGATAATGCTGCGAAACATACGGCTGATCGAGCCAGCCGCCCGCCAGGTCAATCCGGTAGGGCAGGTAATCGCCGTGGCGCAGCGCCGTCGTCGAGCGCGCCTCGAAACCCGGGTGCGGCTGGCGCTCCAGGATCACATACTGCGTGCCCAGCTGTTCGCACAGTGCGCGCTTCTCCGGGATATGGCCATCCGCATTCACCACAAACAGATCCGGCTGCAGGGCGCGCATCTCGGCTTCAAAATCCAAAATCCCCGTGCCACTCGAGACGAAAGCATCCTTCACATAACCGACCGCCTTGACCATGAACATGCGCTCCTGCTCACTGTTGACGGTCGGGCGTCCTTTCAGATCAAAAATCGTCTTATCCGAGCCGAGCGCCACGTACAGATCCCCATACTGCGCCGCCTCCCTGAAAAACTCCACATGCCCACTGTGGAGCATATCAAAACAACCGCTGACCAGCACCTTTTTATTCATGCACACTCCAGGCCAGATTCACCCATGATTTGGATTTTCAGCACCGGAACGCTCTCCGCTTTCAAGCCTTCCGGCAACTGTAACACAATTTTATCCCCAATTTTCTCTCCCGGCAGCCTTTCTCCTGTTTCGAGCAGCAAAAAGAGCCCCCGGAGTTCTGCCAGCGCCAGCCTCAGCCGACCCACGAGCGGCATGGTCATCACCAGGCACAGTACACCCCGGCAAATCTCATCTCAATCCATGCCGCGCCGCAGTCTGGCGTTTTGTGGCATAATCCAAGCGACATTTCAGCCTCTTTTTCGGAGCCCCCATGATCCCTGGTCTAGACGGCCTGCGCGGCCTGGCTTTTTTGCTGGTTTTCCTCTGCCACACCGATTATTTCTACTTCGGCTGGACAGGAGTCCTCCTCTTTTTCGTGCTTTCGGGCTACCTGATCACCGATATTTTGCTCAAAATGAAGGCAAAATGGAATGGCAGGCAGTTTTTCATCAAATTTTACGGCCGCCGCTTCCTGAGAATTTTTCCCCTCTACTACGTTTATCTGGTCGCGATGCTGGGCATCGCGGCGCTGCTCTTTTCGATCGGCTATCGCCAAAACTATATGAACGAATTCTTCCGGCAATCGCCCTACGCTTTTGTTTATCTTTACAACTTTTTTTATGCCAGCGCTTCCTTCACCTACCACCGTTTTCTCGATCACTTCTGGTCCCTCTCCGTGGAAGAGCAATTTTACATTTTCTGGCCGCTGCTGATCTTCCTCGCCCCAGAAAAATGGCTAAAAAAACTCTTTCTGGGCGTTATTATCCTCGCCCCCCTACTGCGCATCGCAACCGTCCTGGTTCTGCGCGCAGAGATTTTCCCGTTCTTTACCTCGAACATTCCCCTCGGCCTCTACCCTCTGCCCTGGACGCACATGGACGCCTTTGCAATGGGCGCCTACATCTCCCGTTTTGAACTCCCGCGCCCCAAATTACAGCTGGCCCTGCTGCTTGGGCTGGTGCCCCTGGCCGGCTTCGCCAGTCAATACCTGGCCACCGGCAGCTTTGGCGCGCTCACCAACCTGGGATACGAATACCCGATCGCCAACAGCTTCAAACACATCTGGGGCTATTCCCTGCTCAATTACCTGTTCGCCGTGCTGATCTACTGCGTGGTCAAAGAACAGCTGTTCGTGCGCTGGTTGGAGTGGCCGCCCCTGGCCTATCTCGGCCGGATCTCGTACGGGATGTATGTCTACCACTTCAGCCTGACCTGGTTTGCCGGGCGGATTCGTGATCTCGTTCCGATGACCGAAGAACTGGCGAAACCGCTCTCGGCGCTGATTGCCTTTCTGCTGACCCTGCTGATTGCCTCCGCCAGCTACCGCTTCATCGAAAAGCCCATCCTGGATCTCAAAGATCGCTATTTCCCGCTCAAAGCCCAGCCCGGAACTGTGATATAATCGTCCGGCTCCAGAAATTGGGAGCACATTCTGCCCGGGACGGGCAACAAGCGTCCCTGAGCGGGTACTTAATCCCCGCTAAACTCAAGCCGTGAGGCACCCCCGCGGGGTGACTGCGCAGCGGCAAAAGTAGTCAAGGAGAAACAATGGCTGTTATTTCTATGAAAGCCCTCCTGGAGAGCGGCGTCCATTTCGGTCACCGCACCAACAAGTGGGACCCTCGCATGAAGCCGTTCATTTTTACGGAACGCAACGGCATCCACATCATTGACCTGCAGCAGACGGTCAAAGCACTGAACAACGCCTACAACCTCGTGCGCGATACCGTCATGAATGGCGGTGTGGTGCTGTTCGTCGGCACCAAGCGTCAGGCACAGGAAACTGTGCGCGAAGAAGCCATCCGCGCCGGAATGCCCTACGTGACCGAACGCTGGCTGGGCGGGATGCTCACCAACTGGTCGACGATGCGCGCCCGTATCGATGAGATGGAACGCCTGGAAGCGATGCGCGACTCGGGCGAAATCAACCGCCTGACCAAAAAAGAAGGTTTGTTGATTCAGCGCGAAATCACCCGCCTGCAGACCCGCCTCGAGGGTGTGCGCCTGATGAAACGCCTGCCGAGCCTGGTCTTCATTGTGGATGTTGGCCGCGAAGATGCCGGCGTGCATGAATGCAACCTGCTGGGCATCCCCGTGCTGGCCCTGGTGGATACGAACTGCAACCCACAAAACGTGGATTACGTCATCCCCTCCAACGACGACGCCATCCGCGCCATCAAATTGCTGGTCGCCAAGATCGCCGACGCCGTGCTCGAAGGCAAGGCCATGCGCAAAGATGAAGATGAAATGGAAGCCGAAAGCGCCAGTGCCGCTTTTGTTGCGCCGACGCCCGTCAAGAAAGCCCCCCGCGTGGTGGATGGGGACGAAGAAACCAACGATGAGGCCCTGCTGGGCAAATCCACCCTGGCGAAACTCGCCAAGACCACCGACGATGAAGCTGCTCCGGCTGAATAATTCTGTTGCAAGAGGTTAGAACATGGATATTACCGCAGAAATGGTTAAAGAACTCCGCGCCGCCACCAACGCCGGCATTCTGGATTGCCGCAAGGCCCTGGTGGAAGCGAATGGTGATTTTGATAAAGCTGTCGACTGGCTGCGCCAGAAAGGCATGGCCACGGCGGCCAAACGCGCTGACCGTGTGGCCTCGAACGGCACCGTGGAAATGTACTCGCACGGCGGCGGGCGCGTTGGCGTGATGGTTGAAGTCAACTGCGAAACGGACTTCGTGGCCCGCTCCGAAGCCTTCCGCACCTTTGCGCACGAGGTGGCCCTGCAAATCGCTGCCAGCGCACCGCATTACATCTCAGACACGGAGATCCCTGAAGCCGTGCTGGCCCACGAAGCTGAAATTGCCAAGGCGCGCGCCGTGGAAGAAGGCCGCCCCGAAGCAGTGGCTGCCAAGATCGTTGAAGGCCGCCTGAACAAGTTCAAGGACGAGGTTTGTCTGCTGCGCCAGACGTATATCCGCGATGAGAATTTGACCATCGACAAACTGCTGCACCAGACGGTTGCCAGCACTGGAGAAAACGTCATCATCCGCCGCTTTAGCCGTTGGGAATTGGGCGAAGGCACAGGCGAATAATCATCAAAAAGCCAACCACCCGGTTGGCTTTTTTTTTGCAAACCAGGAGACCCTATGACCAACCTGAAATACAAACGTATCCTTCTCAAACTCAGCGGCGAAGCCCTGGGCGGCGAAAATGGTTATGGCATCAATGTGTCCGAGGTGGAAGCCATCGCCGGACGCATCAAGGAAGTGCATGCCATGGGCGTGGAAGTGGCAGTGGTGATTGGCGCCGGGAATATCTGGCGCGGCAAGCAGGGCCTCGACCGGGGGATGGATCGTGCCACCGCAGATTACATGGGTATGCTGGCAACAATGATGAACTCACTCGCGCTGATGGATGCCCTGGAACGGTTGAATGTCTTCACGCGGGTCATGTCGGCCATTGAAATGCGCGCCATCGCCGAGCCCTACATCCGGCGCCGGGCCATCCGCCACCTCGAAAAGAAGCGCGTGGTCATCTTTGGGGCGGGAACCGGCAACCCGTTCTTTTCCACCGACACGGCAGCGGCGCTGCGCGCAACGGAAATTGATGCCGATGTGGTCATCAAGGCTACCAAGGTGGATGGCGTTTATGACGCCGACCCAAAGAAAAACTTGCAGGCGGTTAAATTTGATGAGCTGACCTATATCGAGGTGCTCAATCGCCGCTTGCAGGTGATGGACAGCACGGCCATCACGCACTGCATGGAGAATAAAATCCCGATCCTGGTGCTGAATCTTTGGGATCAGGCTTCGCTGATGAGTGCGCTTAACGGCGAAAAAGTTGGGACGCTGGTCCATTCTTGAAAACGGAAGGACGCCCCGCGGGGCGTCTTTTTGATTCCTGCCAGAAATTGAGAGCCGTCGTGCAGTTTTTGTCAGCCGGCTGGCGGTACATTTCAGTGATCGCCAGTTGCGGCAGTAGCGTAATTTTAGATTTTAGTGTATCCTTGCATTACAAAAACTAATTTTAAAGTACACAGGAGGTTGCGGTGATAAAGGATCTTCTCAAAGAAGCCGAAGCTCACATGCAAAAGTCGATCCACGTTTTGCAGGAAGACCTGACGGCCATTCGCACCGGGCGCGCCAACCCGGCCCTGGTGGAAAAACTTCACATTGAATATTTTGGTTCGCCCACGCTGTTGCTGCAGCTGGCTTCGATCAGCGTGCCCGAGCCGCGCCAATTGATGATTAAACCGTTTGACAAAACCACCATCAAGGCCATCGAAAAGGCCATTTTGGCCTCTGACCTGGGGCTGACGCCCAACAACGATGGCATTGCCATCCGCCTGAACCTGCCACCCCTCAACGAGGAACGCCGCCGCGACCTGGTCAAGCACGTCCACCACCGCCTGGAGGAAAGCCGCGTGGCGCTGCGCAATATCCGGCGCGATTCGATCAAAGATATGAAAGACTTCGAGAACGAAAAAATGATCTCGGAAGATGACCGCAAACGGGGCGAAGATGAATTGCAGAAGATCGTCGACCGCCTGATGGCCGAAATTGACAAGATCGGCCAGAACAAAGAAAAGGAGATCATGGAAGTCTAACCTTCCAGACCCCATGAGCGCCAGCCCTGCACCCATTTCCGGGAATATCCCCGCTCACGTTGCCATCATCATGGATGGCAACGGCCGCTGGGCATTGAAACGCGGCCTGCCCCGCCTGGCAGGCCACAAAGCCGGGACCGAGAATTTGCGCCAGATTATCAAGGCTTGCGTGGAATTCGGGGTCAAATATCTCACCATTTATGCTTTTTCGACCGAGAATTGGGGACGCCCGCAGGAAGAAGTGCTGGGCCTGATGCGAATATTGGAAGACGTGATCGATCGCGAATTGGCCGAACTGGACAGCCAGGGCGTTCAACTGCGCCACCTGGGCCAGCTCAACCGCCTGCCCGCCTTTTTACAGGAAAAGGTCCTGCATGCCATTGAAGCGACCCGCCACAACAGCCGGCTGATCATCAACATCGCCTTCAACTATGGCGGGCGCGACGAAATCGTCCACGCCATTCAACAGATCATTCGCGAGGGCATTCCCGCCAGCGAAGTCACCCCCGAGCTCGTCAGCCAATATCTGTATACCGCCGGAACTCCCGACCCGGACCTGATCATCCGCACTTCGGGCGAGTTGCGCATCAGCAATTTTCTCATCTGGCAGACGGCCTACTCCGAGTGGTACGTCACCCCCACCTACTGGCCCGATTTCGACAAAACTGAATTCCGCAAAGCGCTCGAAGAGTTCGCGCAGCGCGACCGGCGCTATGGAAAGGTCAACTCGACAGAGTACGAGGAAAACCATGCGTAAACGGACACTCTCCGCGCTGGCACTGCTCCTGATCGGCTTCCCGGCCCTGCTGTTTGGCGGTCTGCCCTACTATTTGCTGATGGGATTTTTCCTGGCAATGACCGGCTGGGAATTTGTCAACCTGGCCGCAGCCTGCGGCGCCCGCCCGGCGCGCTGGCTGGTTTTTGGCGGAGTGATCGCCGTCAGCGCCGCGCGTTATTTCTTCCCGACCTACGCCTCACCCATCCTGGTTTTCACCATCCTGCTTCTGATGAGCGCGCACCTGCTGCAATTCGAGCGCGGACGCGCTGAAGCCGGCATGGATTTCACCATCGACGCCGGGGCGCTGACCTACGTCGGCTGGTTGGGCAGCTACCTGCTCGACATCCGCAACCTGGAAAATGGCGGCTGGTGGATCATGTTCGTTTTACCCACCGTCTGGTGTGTGGATACCGGCGCCTACATGCTGGGCGCCGCCTACGGGAAGCACCGCATGACACCGCGCCTGAGCCCCAAGAAAAGCTGGGAAGGCTTCGCCGCCGGGGCTTTCACCGGGATGCTCGGGGGCGGTTTCTTTGCCTACGCCTACTCCACCTGGGGCCCGCTCCAGCTTCCCACCTGGCAGGGCGCCCTGTTCGGCCTGATGATCGGCCTGCTGACCCCGCTCGGCGACCTGGGCGAGAGCATGCTCAAACGCCAGGCCGGCCTGAAAGATTCCGGCAACGTGTTGCCCGGCCACGGAGGCGCCTTCGACCGGATCGACTCGTGGATTTGGGCCGCCATCCTGGGGTATTACTTCATCACCTGGTTTGTCCGGTGACGCAAATTTTGCGTCACCGTATTTTTTTCTGGGAGAAAAATTGATGCAAAGGCCGATCCTTGATCGTGAACCCACCCGCAACCTGGCTCTCGAACTGGTACGCGTCACCGAAGCTGCCGCCCTGGCCGCTGGCCGTTTTTTGGGCCGCGGCGACAAGAACGCCGCCGATAAGGCCGCCGTGGACGCCATTCGCCTGGTGCTCAACAGTATCGACATGAAAGGCCGAATCATCATCGGGGAAGGCGAGAAGGATGAAGCCCCGATGCTCTTTAACGGCGAGGCCGTCGGCTCCTGGGAACACGGCCCGGAAGTCGACATCGCCGTCGACCCGATCGACGGCACCCGACCGCTCGCAAACGGTAATCTCAACGCCATCGCGATCGTTGCCATCGCCCCGCGCGGCACAATGTTCGATCCCGGCCCGTTCCTCTACATGAATAAAATCGCGGTCGGCCCGGAAGCAAAGGGCGTCATCAACATCGAACGCTCCATCACCGACAACCTGAAAGCCATCGCCCAGGCCAAAGGCAAACAGCTCGAGGACCTCACCTGCGTCATTCTCGACCGCCCACGCCACGACGGAATGGTGGCCGAAATGCGGCAGGCCGGCGTCCGCATCCGCCTGATCCCCGATGGGGATGTGGCCGGCGCGCTGATGACCTCCTGGGGTGATTCGGGGATTGACGCCCTGTTTGGCATCGGCGGCACGCCCGAGGGCGTCATCACCGCCTGCGCTCTGCGCGCCATGGGCGGCGAAATCCAGGGCAAGCTCTACGCCCGCAACGACTCCGAAAAACAGCGCGGCGAAGCCCAAGGATACGACTTTCACAAAATCCTGACGATGGATGACCTGGTAGCCTCGGATGATGTCTTCTTCGCCGCGACCGGCATCACCAACGGCGAACTGCTGCAAGGCGTCAAATATCTCAGCCAGGGCGCCAAGACCGATTCTCTGGTGGTACGCGGACTGACAGGCACCATCCGCGAAATCACCGCCACACACCGCTGGGAAAAACTCAGAACCTTGAGCGCCATCGACTACTAAACCACCCCGGCCTGCCCGGGCTTGTCTGCGCAGACCCCAAACACAGCCATGTCCCGCTTTCAATGCATAACAGCCCCGCCCAATGGCGGGGCCGTTGTATTCCAGCCAGGATGAGCCCTGCGCCAAACCTCCCCCAGCCGATTATAATCAGGGCAGGAGACCGCCATGAACTACACCACCATTCTTGTCGAGACACGCGGGCGCGCCGGGCTGATCACCCTCAACCGCCCCCAGGCCCTGAACGCCCTCAACCAGGTTTTGCTGACTGAACTCACCGCCGCCCTGGCCGCATTCGACGCCGATGACAGCCTCGGCGCCATCGTACTGACCGGGAATGAGCGCGCTTTCGCCGCCGGAGCCGACATCAAAACCATGGCCGAAGCCAGCGAAACTGAAATCCGCCAGTCCGGTTTCATCGAACTCTTCGACCACCTGGCGCGCATCCAAAAACCACTCATCGCCGCAGTCAACGGCATTGCACTCGGCGGCGGCTGCGAACTGGCCCTGGCCTGCGACCTGATCCTGGCCTGCGAAACCGCCAAATTCGGCCTTCCCGAAGTGACCATCGGCGTCATTCCCGGCGCAGGCGGCACCCAGCGCCTGACCCGCGCCATCGGCAAAGCCTTGACCATGGAAATGATCCTCAACAACCGCCAGCTCTCCGCCGCCGAAGCCCTGCATTTTGGATTGGTCAACCGGGTCCTGCCGCCAGAAAGGCTGCTCGACGAAGCCCTGACCCTGGCCGAAAGCCTGGCCGCCCGCGCCCCACTGGCAGTGCGGGCCGCCAAACAAGCCATCAACCTCGCCTTCGAAGAATCACTCACCGACGGCCTCCACACCGAACGCGAACTGTTCTACCGCCTGTTCTCCACCGACGACCAAAAAGAAGGCATGCAAGCCTTCCTCGCCCGCCGCAAACCAGACTGGAAAGGGAAGTAACCTCCATTGTGGCGACTGAAACCGCTCCAGAACTGCGTTACAACGAACTGATCGAAGCCTTTGCCCAGCTGGAATTGCAGGAGGTTCCCGTCCTGGCGCATGCCTCCCTGCGCGCGTTTGGGGCGGTGCAAGGCGGCGCCGAGACACTGCTCTCCAGCCTGCTGCCCAACGTGGCCGCCCTGATGATGCCCGCCCACACATACCTGACCATGATCACCCCGTTGGCCGGGCCAGCCAACAATGGCATCATTTACGGGCGGAGACAGGATCAAAACCGCCTGGCCGAATCCTTTTCAGCCCAAATGCCCGCCGACCGGCTGATGGGCATTCTGCCCGAAACCCTGCGCCAGCGTCCCGGCGCCCGCCGCTCGGCCCACCCGATTCTCTCTTTCACCGGCATCAACGTGGATAATGCCCTACAAGCACAGACACTCCAAGAACCTCTCGCACCCATTCGCATGCTTGCCGAAAACGACGGCTGGGTGCTGCTGCTCGGCGTTGACCATACCGTCAACACCACCATCCACTACGCCGAGAAGCTGGCCGGGCGCCGGCAATTCATCCGCTGGGCACTGACCGAAAGCGGGATCATCGAATGTCCGGGCTTCCCCGGCTGTTCGGCCGGGTTCAAACCGCTGGAAAAAGACCTGGCAGATGTTACCCGCGAAATCCGGGTCGGCGAGGCCCTGGTCCGCGCCATGCCAATGCAAGCAATTTTCGAGGGGGTTGCCAACCGACTGCGGCGCAACCCCAAAGACCTGCTCTGCACCGACATCACCTGTGAGCGCTGCAACGAACTGCGCAAAGGCTGACTCTGGGCCGGAAAAGGCGCTGGCCTGTGGGAAAATCCCACAGGCCAGCGCCTTTTATTTTTTGCACATTACGACCGTTCACCGTTTTACTGGAAGGTGATTTCTTCAATCCGCCAGCTCTCTTCGTCGATGAGCTTCTTCAGCCGGGCAAGCATTTCAGCTGAAATACGGGTGGTATCGTTGGGGAAGTCAATCAGGTGGCCTTTGCCGCCTTCAAAGATCTGGAATTGGAAGCGGTCTTTACCCGGCTGAGACATCAGGATAAAGTAGATATTCTTAATCCGGCGGCGATCACGCTCCGGGTCAGTGGAGGGGCGCAGGGTGATGGTGAGCATGCGCGCTTTCTGGGCATCATCCTGTTTCTCAACCACGACCTGGGGCGGCAGGGCTGCGGGCAGCTGGGAACCTGTAGGGTTCGGCACCACGGCTTCGACGCGCGGCGGTTCGAAGCGTTCGGCGGTCAGCAGATCGTCCATCGGTGTGGCGGGCGGGCTGGCCTGGTAGCCTGCGGAGGGTTCATCCAGATGCCAATCGTCCGGGAATTCCGGTTCGGGGGGCATGTCATCCTCGAAGCTGGGTGATGGCGCAGGGACAGGATTGGGCTCGACGACCGGCGCGGGTCGGGGTTCGGTGATCTGGCGCGGGGGGGTGGGTGGCCGGGAAGGGACGGGGCGGTTGAACACGGTCTGAGGCGGGTGAGGCGGCTCGGGCTGGGCCAGCGTCTCCGGCTCCAGATCTGCGGCAACGATCATGGTGAAGTCGGTACGGATCTCATCGACGAGAATCTTGGGCGGGGTGGTAGCGGCATCCACTTTTCCAACAGCCAGGATGACTTTGCCTTCTTCGCAGAGCGCGCGGTATTTTTCCCAGGTTTTGGGGAAGATGACCAGTTCGAGGTTGCCAGTCATGTCTTCCAGGGTGACGAAACCCATCAGTTTGTCGGTTTTGGTTTTGAAGGGGCGCGAGGAGACTACCAGACCGGCAACGCGGACAGGCTGCTGGTTGGCGAGCTCGTTGATGGTGAGCGAGTTGGTGATGAAACCCTGGGCCAGGTAGTTTTCGTAGGCTTTAAGGGGATGGTCGGAGAGGTAAAGCCCGATCAACTCGCGTTCCCAGGCCAGGGCTTCTTTTTTGTCGGTTTTCAGGTTGGGCAGGCTGATGCTCTGGGCCTGGACTCCGGTGGCGGCGCCGAAAAGTGACATTTGTCCACTTTCGGCGGCTCTGAAGTGGCTGGCGCTGGCGGCGACGAGTTGATCGAGACTGGCAAGCAGGGCAGCGCGTTCACCAAAACTGTCCAGGGCACCCACTTTGATCAGACATTCCAGCGAGCGTTTGCCGGCGGCTTTCAGGTCAATCCGCTGGGACAGATCGGTCAGATCGCGGAAGGGGCTATCGGGGCCTTTGTCGCGGCGACCTGCCAGGATAAAATTTACGGGCCCTTCGCCGACGTTTTTGACCGCGCTCATGCCAAAGCGGATGGCGGTGCGTTTCCGGCCTTTTTCATCGATCGGATCTTCGATGCTGAAATCGAGCAGGGAGTGGTTGATATCGGGCCGGAGCACATCGATGCCCAGCGATTTGGCTTCGGCAATGTAGAGCGAGACTTTTTCGCTGGAGTCTTTGAAGACCGACATCAACGCTGACATGTATTCGGCAGGGTAGTGCGCTTTCAGGAAGGCGGTCTGGACGGAGACGAGGCCGTAGTCGGCGGCATGGCTCTTATTGAACCCGTAACGCGCGAACTGTTCCCAGTCTTCGAAGATGGCGGTGGCGGTGGCCTTGTCCATGACGCGCTCGGAGGCGCCTTTGATGAATTTTTCCTTGTTTTTGGCGATTTTGTCGGCCAGTTTTTTGGAGATGGCTTTGCGCAGGTCGTCTGATTCGGAGCGGGTGAAGCCGCCGATTTCGACCGAGGCGCGCATGATCTGTTCCTGGTAGACGGGAATGCCGTAGGTGTCGCGAAAGATCGGCTCGAGGGAGGGATGGCGGTATTCGATCGGTTCCTGGCCGTGCATGCGTTTGATGTAGCTGGGGATGAAGTCCATCGGGCCGGGGCGGTAGAGCGCCACCATGGCGATGATGTTATCCAGGTTTCTGGGTTTCATCTCGACCACCCAGCGGGTCATACCGCTGTTGTGGACGATAAAGCCGTTGGCGACGAAGTTATTCCCCGGCGCCTGCATCTGGATATCGTAGGTTTCTTCCTCGCCGACCAATTCAATTGCCCTGATGCTGACCCATTCGCTGTTTTGCGGGAATTGCGGGCATTCCCATTGAACCAGGTCGGCGTATTGCACCTGGAATTCGGCGAAAAGGGTTTTGTCGATGACAACCAACTTGCGCTGCGGATACTGTTCCTGGAACAGGGCAATTTTCTCCGCGCTGGCTTTATCCATCCAGCCTTTGATTTCGTAAAAAGTATCCTGTTCGGGGATGTAGAAATCGGGCGTATAGGTCAGGGTTGTCTGATCCTGACGGCTTAACTCGAAGGTTTCGGGTTCGTACTGGTATTCCAGCCCAAAATGGCGGAAGACGCGCGCCATATCGGCCTCCCACAAGGAGCGGACGTAATGGCCCAAGTCTTCGCGGTAGCCGGATTTGGTGTAGGTTTTGGTTTCTTTGGGCGGGCGGCCATACATCGGATTGTTTTTACCAGCAGAACGCAGGGAGAGTTTGGCGCGCACTTCGGCGGCGCGTTCTTCGCCATTGCGCTCTGCCAGCGCAACACCTTTTTGCGTGGCATTGTAGGCGCTGAGATTCTTTATCCAAAGGGTGTCTCTGGCCGTTTCAACAGTCAGACCTTTATTCCAGGATGACTGCCCGGTGCGACTTTGCGCAATTTTTTCGCGCACTTCGGGGCGGCTGGGGTTGGATGAAAGATGCGCGGAGCATTTTTTACAGTGTTTCGAGCGGGTTGCAGCAGTTTTAAGCGGTTCGCCGCACTCGACGCACAGTCTCCCGGCGCGGCTGGTGCCGGTTTTGAACAGCAGGGTATCAGTTTTTGGGTCAAGGTCGCCGAGTTTGACCCAGCCGCGTTGGGTGAAAAAGTGATGATCGGCAGTGGCTTTAATCCAGGTGTTGTTTGCGGCGATCAGACGGTAAACCGGTTTACTGCCGCTATAAACCACCCTGTTGATCATATTCGGGAAAAAGCGGCCTTCATCCACATAGCAAGACTGCGTGCGGAGCAATTCGCGTCCGCCGAGTGTCCCAGCGGATTCGCGGGCTTTGAAATCTGCGTAGAGTTCCTTGATGGTGCGGTGACCGATATAGGTCTCGCCGCTCAGGCAACCTTCAAGCTGGAATACGCCAGCCGTCTTGCCTTCGCCGAGCAATTTGAAGGTGGCCGGGTCGTCGAGCGGGATGTTGTTCAGGTCGTATTCGATGCCGTGGCGCTGTTTGATCATATCGCAGGCGCGGGCCATGACGGTGAGGGTGGAAAGGCCGAGAAAATCCACCTTGAGCATGCCCATGCTGTCGAGGATGCCCATCTCGAACTGGGTGACGGTTTTGACGGGGGATTCTTCGGAGCCGGAGGTGGGCCGGTGAATGGGCAGGTATTCGGTGATGGATTTATCTGAAATAACCAGGCCGGCGGCGTGCGTCCCGGCGTTGCGGACGGTGCCTTCCATGTGGATGGCGGTATCGACCAATTGCCTGACCTTTGGATCGGTCTCGTAGGCGGCCTTGAAATCGTCCACCTGTTCGAGAGCCTCGGAGAGCGACATGGGTTTGCCTGGGATATTGGGGACGAGCTTGGCGACCTTGTCCACTTCGGGGATGGGGATGTCCATGACGCGCGCCACGTCACGCAGGGCGCCGCGGGCGGCCATGGTGCCAAATGTGATGATTTGTGCCACCCGGTCATTGCCGTATTTTTGGGCGGCGTAGGCCAGCATTTCGGCGCGGCGGTCGTCGCGGAAGTCGAGGTCAATATCGGGCATGGAGATGCGGCCCGGGTTGAGGAAGCGCTCGAAGAGCAGCTGGTGGTGGATCGGGTCGACGAGGGTGATGAACAGGGAGTAGGCCACCAGCGAGCCGGCGCCTGAGCCGCGGGTGTTGTACCAGATTCCGCTTTCGGCGGCGAAACGGCACAGGTCCCAGACGATGAGGAAGTAGGAGTCGAAGCCCATCGTGTGGATGACATCCAATTCAAAGTTGAGCCGCTCGCGGATGTTGCTGTCATTTTTCCGCGCGCCGTAGCGCTTTTCGAGGCCTTGTTCGCAGAGAAAGGCCAGGTAGGTCTGGGCAGTGTAGCCAGCCGGGACGGGGAAATCGGGAATGTGATAGCCCTTGAAGCCCAGGTCTACATTGCAGCGCTGGGCGATTTCGACGGTGTTGGTGAGGGATTCGGGGATTTCGGCGAACAGGCGGCTCATTTCCTGCGGCGAGCGCAGGTAGAAGGTCGGGCTTTCGTAGCGCATTCGGTCCGGGTCGCTGAGCAGTTTGCCGGTCTGGATGGCGAGCAGGACATCCTGGTAGGCGGCGTCGTCGGCGTTGACGTAGTGCACGTCGTTGGTGGCAACGAATTTGGCCGAGTAGCGCGCGCCGAGTTCGACCAGTTTGCGGTTCAGGTCAACCATTTCGGCGATGTTGTGCTGTTGTAATTCGACAAAGAAGCGGTCGGGGCCGAAGACGTCGTAGTACCAGTTCATGCGCCGCACAGCTTCTTCGGGGCGTTCTTCCAACAGGTCGCGCGGGATTTCGGCAGACATGCAGCCCGAGGTGGCGATCAGCCCGGCGGAGTGTTCGGCCAGCAGTTCGTGGTCAATGCGCGGGTAGTAATAAAAGCCGTCCATCTGGGCGGCGGAGGTCAGCTTGAGAAGGTTTTTGTAGCCGGTTTCGTTTTCGGCCAGAAGCAGCAAATGGCTGGATTTTTTATCCAGCTTGCTGTCGCGATCGCTCATGCGGCGGGCGGCCATGTAGGTCTCCACCCCGATGATGGGCTTGATGCCGGCATCTTTGGCGGCGTTGTAAAACTCCACCACGCCAAACATGGTGCCATGGTCGGTGATGGCCAGGGCGGGCATCTCCATCTCTTTGGCGCGATTGACCAGCTTCTTGATGTTCGAGAAGCCATCGAGCAGGGAATAAACGGTGTGGGTGTGCAGGTGGACGAAGGACATTGGGTGCTTCTCTCACTGACTAGCAAGATTATAGCACCCGGCCCCGCTTGCAAACCCAACGGTTGGCTTAAAGTTTTTCGAACGGGTGTTCGTGTTAAGCATTGGAAAACCAGTTTGAAGAAACGCAGCCGATAAAAGCGGGTTACAATTCAGGCATGGGCACCCTGTATCTTGTCGCCACGCCGATTGGCAACCTGGAAGATCTTTCACCGCGCGCGGTGCGAATTTTGCGTGAGGCGCGCCTGATCGCGGCCGAAGATACCCGCCACACCCGCGCCCTGCTGAATCATTTTGACCTGCACACACCGCTGACCAGTTATTTTGAGCATAACAAGCTGAGCAAGCTGGATGCGATTTTGGCGGCATTGAGCCTGGGAGATGTGGCCCTGGTTTCGGATGCCGGCACCCCGGCCATTAACGACCCCGGATATGAACTCGTTAAAGCCGCCTTGCAAGCAGGCTACGCCGTCAGCCCGATTCCGGGGCCTTCGGCGCCGGTGGCTGCCCTGGCCGCCTCCGGCCTGCCGACCGATAGCTTCTTGTACCTGGGCTATTTGCCGCGTAAAAGCGGGGAGCGGCGCGCTTTTGTGGAGAAGGTGCTGGATGCCCCCTATACACTGATCTTCTTCGAGACGCCGCATCGCCTGCTGGAAGCGCTCTCGGATCTGGAAGCGGTGCTCGGCGACCGGCAGATTTCCATCGCGCGGGAGCTGACCAAACTCCACGAGCAGTTTGTGCGCGGACGAATCAGCGAGGTGCGTGCTCATTTTACGGAAACCGCGCCCCGCGGGGAGTTTGTCCTGGTGGTGGCGGGAGCGGCCCAGGCGGAGTCTCTGCTGTGGAGCGAGGCAACTCTGCTCGCTGCCATTCATCAAAAAATTGAAGCTGGCCAGAAAACCCGCGAAATTGCCGCCGAGCTGGCCGCGCTGAGCGGCTGGAACAAAAAAGAGATTTACACGCTCGCCAGCCAGCGCCGTTGAGGCCCGGCGGCGCACGCGAACCCCAGTTTTTTTAAGGATTGTGCATGAAACTTCATCCGGATTTTGTGGCCGGGGCGCGCGCTGCCGGGCCAATTTTGCTGGGCGTGGTGCCCTTTGCGCTGGTTTCGGGCGTGGCGGCCATCAGCGTGGGCCTGACGCCCGCCGAGGCAATTGGTATGTCGTTCCTGGTATTTGCCGGGGCTTCGCAGCTGGCCGTCTTTCAGTTGATTGGCGCGGGCAGTCCGTGGATCATCATGGTGCTGACGGCCTGGATCATCAACGTGCGGTTTACGATGTACAGCGCCACGCTTGCGCCGCATTTTCAAAAATTGCCGCTGCGCCTGAAGAGCCTGTTCGCCTATATGCTCTCTGATCAGGCTTTTGCCGTCACGTTGGCGCGGTTTATCGAGCCGGAACCGGTCAGCCACGCATGGTTTTATGCCGGCACAGCGGGCACCATCTGGGTCGTCTGGCAGGTCAGCGCCATCACCGGCGCGCTGCTCGGGACGCTCGTTCCAGCCAGTTGGGGCTTCGATTTTGCCTTTCCGCTCAGCTTCATGGCGCTGCTGTTCGGCGCCCTGCGCGACCGTCCGGCGGTGTTGGCGGCGCTGACCGGCGGGCTGACCGCTGTGCTGGCCAGGGGCCTGCCCTACAACACCGGGCTGGTGCTGGCCACCCTGGTGGGGATTGCCGCCGGCTACCTGGCAGAAATGCTGGGCCCGCAGGCGGTGACGGCATGAGCGCGCTCGCCATTTGGGCGCTGTTTCTCGCCATCGGGCTGGGCACGGTGCTGCTGCGCCTGTCTTTCATCTACCTGTTTGGCAAAATTGAAATGCCAGCCCGGCTGCGCCGCGCTTTGCGCTTTGTCCCGGCTTCGGTGCTGGCGGCGCTGGTTTTTCCCGCGCTGACGCATACCGCCGGGCACATCAACCTTTCCCTGCACAACTTTCGCCTGCTGGCCGGGCTGGGCGGAGCGCTCATCGCCTGGCGCACCCGCAACGTCTTGCTGACCATCGCCGTCGGCATGGCGCTCCTGTGGCTGTTGCAAGTCATGTGGGGAGGCTGAGTTCGGCATGAAATCGGGTCGATGGGCCACTTTTGCCGCCTGGGGGCTGATAACCCTCGGCCTGGCGTTGCGCCTGCGGCAATACCTTGCCAACCGCTCGCTCTGGATCGATGAAGCCATGCTGGCCCTGAACATCCTGAACAGAAACGTGGCCGGGCTTTTGGGAAAACTGGACTACGAACAGGGTGCGCCGCTCGGCTTTTTACTGCTCGAAAAACTGGCCGCCACCCTGTTTGGCGGCGGAGAACGCGCCCTGCGCCTGCTCCCGTTGCTGGCAGGCTGCGCCGCCCTGATTCTTTTCCACTTCCTGGCCCGCGAATTGCTCGAGGAGCCCGGCGCGCTCAGCGCCCTGGCCCTGTTCGCCGTCAGCCCGGCACTGATCTATTACTCTTCCGAAGTCAAGCAGTATTCCAGCGATGTGCTGATTGCGCTGGTCTTGTTGTACCTGGCCTGGCGCCCGCCGCGCTCTGCGCTCCTTGCACAGAATCTGCTGCTGCTCGTGACCGGCATGCTGGCCGTCTGGTTTTCGCACCCGGCTGTGTTCGTGCTGGCCGCCATCGGCCTGATGCGGCTGGTGGAAACCCGCCACAACCCCTGGCCCACCCTGGCGGTCGGCGCGGGCTGGCTGGTCAGCTTTGGGGTGCTGTACCTGGTCAGCTTGCGGGCACTGGCCCAGGATGCTTACCTGCTCAATTACTGGGGCGACTATTTTGCGTCCGGCCCGCTCGCGGCCCTGTTGGGGTTGTTTGAGTTTCCTGCCGGCCTGGGAGCCTGGCCGGCGGCGCTGCTGGCGGGGATCTGCCTGGCAGGATTGGGAGTGCTCTTTACACGGCGGCCACAATCGGCGGGGGGGCTGGTGCTGATCTTTCTGATCACGCTGCTCGCTTCCAGCCTGCAAAAATATCCCTTTGCCGGGCGGATGATGTTATTCTCCGTCCCGCTCATTTACCTGCTGTGCGGCGCCGCGCTGGAGGGTCTCTTCAGGCTCGGTCTGCGACCGGCCCTGGCTGCTTTCCTGGCGGTTTCGCTGGCGGGCGGTCTGCTCGGCGCACCGGCCCTGACCTCGGCCAGGGCATTTCTCGCGCCGAAGTACCCGGAACACATCCGCCCGGCGCTGGCTTACTGGCAGGCCAACCGCTTGCCGGGGGATGTTTTGTATGTTTACAATTGGGCTCTGCCTGCGTTTCGCTATTATTCCGACGGGCAAGCCGGGTACATCGCCGGGGGGCTGCATCCCGGCGATCCGCAGGCACTGCTGGCCGAATTGGATCCATTGAAAGGCCGCGGCCGGGTCTGGGTCTTGTTTGCGCATGTCTATGAAACCGCTGAGTACAATGAGAAGGACCTGATGCTGGCGTACCTCAAACAGCTGGGAGAGAAAAAGCGCCAGTTTATCGAGCCTGGGTCGAGTGTGTACTTGTACCTGTTTGATATGAAGTGAGCAGCAGGGTTGACTCAACCATTTTCTTTTCTTTTTTTGTTTTTTTTAATATATAATCAGTACTGTAGTACTATGGGCCCCGTCGTTCAGGCTTGTTTCGCAAGTTAAAACGACCTCGCAATTCTCAAAAGGAGAGAAAATTATGAAGAAGTCCGTTTTTTTTGCGGCGTTGATCCTGGCCTTGCTGGCCTCCCTGTTCGGCACGAGCGTTATGGCTTCCAGGACCACCACGAACAACCTGACTGTTGTCAACAATACCAATCCGGGAACTTCGATCTCTATGATGTTTGAAACAGGCGGAAAGCAGATCTGGAAGGTGGCAGGGTTCCCGTCCTCCACATTTGCCCTGACCCCTGCCATTTATTCCTATAAAGCCATTACCGTTTGCGGCACGGCGTATGGCACCATCAACATGAGCCAGGCGCGTATCCTGCGCTTCCAGTGTGTTGAGGGGAAGTTGAAAGTGGTTTTGGCTCGCTAGCCGGGCGATATGAATGAAAAAAGGCCGGGGCTGATCCTATGATCAGCCCCGGTTTGTGTTTATGGCGGCGAGGTGGATGTGCGGGTCGGCCAGCGTGTTTGGGAAGGGGTGGGGGTGCGGGTCGGCCAGCGTGTTTGAGAGGGGGTGCGGGTGGGCGTCAGGCTGCGCGTGGGGGTGACTGTCCGAGTGGGAGAAGGGCCAGGGGTACGCGTGAGGGTTTTGGTGGGGGTTGGGGTGCGCGTGCTGGTGGCTGTGCGGGTGGGGGTTGGAGTACGGGAAGCAGTCGGGGTGCGGGAGACCGTTGGGGTGCGGGTGATGGTGGGGGTTAGCGAAGCTGTCGGGGTGCGGGATGGGGTGTACGTCCTGGTCGGCCAACGCGTGTCAGTGGGGCGGATGGCCGGGGTGTTGCTGGGAGTGCGGGTATTGGTCGGGGTGCGGGTGATGGTGGGTGTACGGGTGATGGTGGGGGTGCGCGAAGCAGTGGGGGTGCGGGTGATGGTGGGGGTGGGGGTAATCGAAGGAGTCAGCGTGATGGTGGGGGTATTGCTGGGTTGGGCGGTGCCCGGCACGAGCGGGACGAAACGCACGGCGTCGGCGCCCAGTTCGAGACGGGAGGCTTCGGCGGAGGTATCCTGGGTGCGGTTGCCAAGCTGGACATATTCCAGATCGAGGCCATTGAAATAATATTTTCCCAGGTAGACCCAGCCATCGGTGATTGAGCTGTTGGGGAAGACGGCCTGGTTGAGCACAACCATGTCGGTGCGGCCATCGTGCTGAATGGTGTAGAGTGCGCCCTGGCTGGTGGCGTGGAGGCCGGGGACTCGCACATAGACCGCGAAAATGCCTGCGCCGGTCTCCAGCGGGCGCTTCCAACGCACCTTGCAGGTGTCGGTTCCACTGGCAAGCGGGGTGACGGCCAGCAGGCGGCCAGCCTGGCTGTTGGAGATGGCCGTACTATAAGGAACCCAACAGCCGGTAGGGAGTTCATCGAAGCGCGGGTCGAGATCATCCACCAGGAAGCCGGTGGCGGGCGCGGTGGGGGTGGCAAGCGGTGCGCCGCCAGGGTAGACGTTTTTGGGGTAGCCGCTGATATCGGGATACTGGGCCCAGAGCGATTCGGGCTGGTTATAGGCCCAGGGATCCTGCCCGGCGCTGCCAGCCCAGCCATAGGGGTCGATGGGTTTGGCAAGCAGGTTGGTGACGCGGAAGTGCAGGTGCGGCCCGGAGGAGTTGCCGGTGGTTCCACTGGTGCCGATCTCTTCGCCGTGCGCCAGGCTGGCGCAGCCGATGGTTGCGCACGATTGTACGGCGATGGCGCTCATGTGCCCGTACCAGGTGTTGTAGCCGTTGGGGTGATGCAGACGGACGTAGATGCCGAGGCTGGAGCCGTGATCTTGAGGGTTGTACCAGCCAGCGTAGACAACCTGATCGGCATCGGCGGCGGCCAGGAGCGGGCGGTAGCTGACGCCATAGTCGATGCCGTCGTGGCCGTTGTACCACAGGTAGATGCCCAGCCGGTAGCTCCAGTAACTTCCGTAGCCCTGGTCACACTGGCCGCCGGGCGGCGGGGTGCCCTGCGGCGAGGCGGGGCAGGCTTTGGTCAGCGTCTCGCCCATGTAGGTGACGATTTTGTTGTCGAGCAGGGAATAGATCGGGTCGCTGTGATCGAAGATGGATTCTTCGGAGGAGCGGCCATAGTAGGGTGGATAAAGGAATGGGGTGACGGCGGCAGGTGGCAGCGCGGCAGCCAGCCGCACTTCGGCCAATCCCAGAATGCCCGCCAGGGCGAGGAGCAACAGGAAGAGCTTGGCAGAGCGGCGCAGTTTCATCGGGTGACGGATCTCAGGGAGTGGCGGTGGGAGTGGCGGACAGGGAACGTAATGTGCCCAGGATTGCCTCGGCATCCTGGAGACATTGTTCTTTTTGGGTTTCAAAGGAGACCTGGAAGCCGGTCAGGACATGCCCATCGCCGCCGACGTAGGTGACGAACTGGACGTTGGTTTGCAGGGTGATCGTGTTGATGTCGTAGTGGGCATTTCCCAGGGCGCGGAATTCGTGTTCCACTCTCATGCCACCGGGCAGGCCGCGCCCCGACCAGGCGGCCAGGGTGCAATAAGGAATGTTGCGGTGACCGAGCACGATCTCGCCGTAATTGCCCTCGGTTTGGGCCCACAGATCGGGGTCATAATCCATGCGGAACAGCAGGCCGGGGTCGGAATCGCCGGGGTAGGTGGGCAGGCCGGTCCAGGGCAGGCGGGCGGGGGCGAAGGGTTTTTCGGTGGGCAGTTCGAGGGGAGGCAGGAGCGTTTCGGTGGGGGTCGGGCCGAGGGAAGTGGCGGTGGGCGCGGGGGTGGGGCTCAGCGCCGGGGTGAAGGTGGGAGGCGGTTCAACGGTGGCAATTTCCAGCGCGGTGGGTGTGGCAAGCGGCGTGAAGGAGGCTTCCGCCATGAGGGTGGCGGTGGCAGGTTCGGGCGTGACGGTCACCAGGCCTGGCAGGAGGGCAGGTTCTGTTGGCCCGTTGGCGCAGGCGGTCAGCAAAAAAATGAGGGGGATCAGGAGATGTCTTCGCATATCGGCCCACAATCAGCGCAGCCAGCCGGCGCAGCAGGCCGCGGTATACAATTTTTCGGCGCGCTGCGTGGCGATTTCAAGCTGCCATACGGTCATTGTATCATTTTCCAGCGCGGTAAAAACCAAAAGAGTACCCTCGGGTGACCAGGCGGGCGGCTTAAGCAGCGCGGCGGGCCAGACGCGCAGGGAGGCATCGGCCAGGGTGTAGAGGGAAAGGGCCAGGGAGGCGGCCTCAGCCGGGTCATCCAGCCCCTGCGTTCCTTGGGATTGGTTGGCGGCGGGATTGCGGCGGCTGACAAAGGCGATTTGATCGCCGCGCGGCGACCAGGCCGGCCCAAACCCGCGCCCGGCATCTGCCTGCGCGACGAAATGAGCCTGGCTGCCATCTGACGCCATGATCCATAACTCGCCGGGGGGATATTGCGCGGTGGAATCGGGCATTTTGATGTAGGCGATCTGGCGGCCATCAGGCGAGAACTGTGCCAGGGCGAGGATACTGGCGGGCTCGACGAGCAGTTGCGAGGCGTTCTGGGCATTTTCTGCGCCCAGCCAGGTTTCGGAGCCGAAGCCGATGCCGTTAGAGAGCGAATAGAGCAGGCGCGCGCCATCGGGCGAGGGGGCCAGGTCGTAGAGGAAGCCGGGCAGGTTCAGGTCGGTGGCCTGGCCGGTGTCGACTTCCAGGCGCACGGTTTGGGGGTTGGAGAGTGTGCCGACCTTGAGGTAGAGCGCGCGGCCGGCGGGGTGCCAGGCCAGCAAGCGGTTGTCGAGGGTTGGGTCGCGCAGGGCGAAGCGCGTGGCGCGGCTGGCGGTATCGAGCAATTGAACGCGCAGGCCGGAGGGACAGTCCCATTCGATGGCGATCCAGCTTCCGCGCGGGGCCGGGTGGATGGCATGCAGGGCGCAATCGGCAGGCGGGGGCAGCGCAATCACCTGGCGGGGCGGGGCGGCCGGGGTATCGGCGATCAGCAGCGAGGCGCTGGGGAGCGAGTAAACGAAAAAGCCGGGGCGGTGGAGGCTTTCCGGGCTGCCGGTCGAGGCGCAGGCGTTGAGCAGTCCAATCAGCAGGAAAAAGGTGGCCAGGCGGCGCGGTGCTGAGTTCATGGGGGGGATTATAATTCCTTTGGAGGGCGGGAGTTCGCTTCCGTAATTTGGGCTCCTTTGAGGTTGTGATGCATATTCTGGTGACGAATGACGATGGTGTGCTGGCGCCGGGCTTGCTGGCGCTGGCGCAGGAAATGCGCCCGTTTGGGCAGGTGACGGTGCTGGCGCCTGACCGCAACTGGAGCGCGTCGGGGCATGTCAAGACGATGGAACGCCCGCTGCGGGTGCGCGAGGTGACGCTGGCCGATGGTACGCCCGCGCTGACGAGTGACGGCGCGCCGAGTGACTGCGTGGCGCTGGCGCTGCTGGGGGTGGTACCGGAGAAAATAGACCTGGTGGTTTCGGGCATTAACCCGAATGCGAATATTGGTTATGACGTGACCTATTCGGGGACGGTGACGGCGGCCATGGAAGCGGTGATCAGCGGCGTGCCTGGGGTGGCGGTTTCGCTCGATTCGGAGCCGGGGCATGGCGAGCTGGATTATGGCCCGGCGGCGCGCGCGGCGGCGCATGTGGTGGCGCAGGTGCTGAAGCGCGGCCTGCCTGCCGGGGTGTTGTTGAATGTCAACGTGCCGCAGCGCAGCGAGGCAGAATTGCGCGGGATACAGATCACCCGCCAGGGATTGCGCGTCTACCGCGATGCGCTCGATACGCGCCGCGATCCGCGCGGGCGGCCCTATTATTGGATCGGCGGGGACTTACCGACCGGCGTGGATGCGGCCGGGACGGATTTTGGCGCGCTGCGGGCGGGCTATGTCTCGGTCACGCCGTTACAGCTGGATCTGACTGCGCGCGAGGCGCTGGATGCGCTGCGCGGGTGGTGGGATTCGCCTTCCGGCGCAGAAAATCCTGCCGTTTGAGACTCCATTTCTCCCATCATCGAGGCGCCATGACCTATCCATTGTTGGAACATGATTACCATACCGAAGCCAAAATTGAGCCCTCGCGCCAGATTCAGCCGCGCGATGTGCCCGAATGTGCCGTGATCTGCTTTTTTCGGGAAGTGCTGGAGGCCGTCAGCGCCGGGCGACAGGCCCGCCTGCTGGCTCGCAACACCTGGGAGGATGGCCAGCACCCGCTTTATGAGATTGAGCACGAAGGTCAGCGGGTGGCTTTTTTTCATCCGGGCGTTGGAGCGGCCATGGCAGCCGGCCTGCTGGAGGAAGTCATCGCCCTCGGCTGCCGCAAATTCATCGTCTGCGGCGGCGCGGGAGTGCTGGAAAAAGACCTGGCCGTCGGCAAGTTGATTCTCGTCAACGCCGCCCTGCGCGATGAAGGCGTCTCGTATCATTACCTGCCGCCCGCTCGCAGCGTGGAAGCCCAGCCCGAAGGATTGCGCGCCCTGGAAAGTGTCCTCACCCGGCGCGGAATCCCGTATCTGAGCGCCAAAACCTGGACCACCGACGCGCCCTACCGCGAAACCCCGGCCATGATCACCGCCCGGCGCGCAGAAGGCTGCGTAACCGTCGAAATGGAAGCCGCCGCGCTGATGGCGGTTGCCCGTTACCGCGACGTCCGGCTCGGCCAGGTGCTCTACGCCGGCGACGACCTGAGCAGCGAACACTGGGATAATCGCGGCTGGCAATCGCGCCAGGATATCCGCGAAAATCTCTTCTGGCTGGCAGTGGAAGCCTGCCTGCGGATGTGATACCATCGGGGGCATGTTGACTGCCAAAAACAACCTCGCCCGCGGCTACACCATCGCCCTGATCAGCGCCGTCTTCCTTTCCACCACCGCGCCCTTCATCCGCCACCTGACCAACACCTACCACCTCCCTGCCCTGGTGCTGGCCTTCTGGCGCGATGTGTTCGTCGTCCTCACGCTGCTGCCCATCCTGGCGCTCGTCCGCCCGGCCCTGCTGCGCCCTTCGCGCGCCAACCTGCGCTACCTGGCCGGCTACGGCCTATTGATGGCGGCCTTCAACTCCATCTGGACAACCTCGGTGGTCTTGAATGGCGCTGCCGTCTCCACCGTCCTGGCCTACTGCTCTGCGGCCTTCACCGCCCTGCTCGGCTGGTGGTTCCTGCGCGAGCGCCTCGACTGGGTCAAAATCCTCGCCGTCGTGCTCAGCCTGGGCGGCTGCGTACTCGTCGCCGACGCCCTGACCGCTGCCGCCTGGCGCACCAACCTGGCCGGCATCCTGATCGGCATCCTTTCCGGCCTGGCCTATGCCATTTACACCCTGATGGGCCGCTCCGCCTCCGAGCGCGGCCTCAACCCGTGGACAACCCTGCTCTACACCTTCGGATTTGCCTCCGTCTTCCTGCTGCTGATTAACCTGCTCCCAGGCGGGTTCCTGCCCGGAGCCGCCTCCCGGGCCTCAGACCTGCTCTGGCTGCAAGATTCCCTGCCCGGCTGGGGCATCCTTTTCCTGCTGGCGGCCGGCCCAACCGTGACCGGCTTCGGCCTCTACATGACCAGCCTGACCTACCTGCCCTCCAGCGTCGTCAACCTGGTCGCCACGCTCGAACCGGCCTTTACCGCGCTGATCGCAACCATCTTCCTGAACGAACGCCTGACCCTGCTTCAGCTGGGCGGTGCGCTGCTGATCCTCTCGGGAGTGGTTTTCCTGCGCTTGTATGAAGGCTGGCTCGCCAACCAGACCGCGCCCCACACCGCATGACTCCCTTCACCTCACCCCCCAACCCGCAGGCCTACCGCACCCAGGTCTGGGAGATTGCCCGTCAAATTCCCGCCGGGAAAGTGGCCACCTACGGACAGCTGGCCGCGCTGATCCCCCCGCCCGGCGGGATGACCGCCAAGGAATATGAAGCCTTTGGCGCGCGCTGGGTCGGTGGGGCGATGGCCGCCTGCCCCGAGGATGTCCCCTGGCAGCGGGTGATCAACGCGCAGGGCAAGATCAGCCCGCGCCCCGGCGCCGGGCAACAGGCCGAACTGTTGCGCGCCGAGGGCGTCTTTTTCAACGACCAGGGCCGCATCGACTTTGAGCAATACGGCTGGAACGGCCCCACCCCGGAATGGTGCCAGGCGCGCGGGCTTTTTCCGCCCCGCCCGCTCAGCCACGGGAACCAAAAATTGTTTTAACCCGGCCACCCCTCAGGAGCCACCGACCGCATGCCTGCCCCCAAACGTGAAATTTACCTGTTATCTCCCCAAACTCTCAGCCCCGAAACCATCGCCGTGGCGTTTGCGCGCACCAGCCGCTCGCCCGAATCCTTCCGCGAGATTGCCGCCGAGTTGAGCGACGAACAAAGCGCCGAATTTCACGAAAAGTGGGTGGTGGGCTACGGGCACGCCTCGGTGGCCGAACATGCCGTGCTGCACATCGCCATCGAGAACGCCTCGCGGGTGGCCATGGAGGCGATTGAATCGAACCGGCTGGCTTCCTACACCGAAAAATCAACCCGCTACCAGAAATGGGACGCTGACAACTTCCACATCCCGGCTGAATTGGAAGGCCACCCGCTGCGCGGGGAATATCTGGCCGCCTGCCGGGCTTTGTTCGAGGCCTATGCCGCCTCGCTCCAACCGGTGCGCGCGCTGGTTGAGCAGCGCGCCCCGCGCCGCCCCGATGAAAGCGACGCGGCCTGGGACCGGCGCATCCGCTCGCAGTATGTCGATTCGTGCCGGTTTTTGCTGCCCGCCGCGGCGCTGGCTAATGTGGGGATGACGGCTAATGGCCGGGTGCTGGAAAATGCCATCCGCAAGTGGCGCTCGCACGGGCTGGCCGAGGTACGCGAGATTGGCGATACAGTTCGGGAGGTGGCGCGCGCTGAGATCCCAACGCTGGTGAAATATGCCGAGCCGCTGGAATATCTGCAGGAAGCGGGAAATGCCCTGACCCGCCAGGCGGAGAAAGGCCGGTTGCCGGTTGGTGATCGGAAGTTGGCGAGGAAGGAGTGGTGCACGCTGGTGGAGTATGACCCGGATGGCGAAGCGCGGGTGCTGGCTTCAGCGTTGTACCGTTTTGGGAACCTGGAGTACAGCGAGGCGTTGGGCCGCGTCCGCGCACTGGGAGCGGAACCGCTGGCCGAGGCGCTGTTCGCCCATCTCGGGCGGTTTGATATCCCCCTGCGCGAGTTGGAACATACCCACTACACCTTCGAGCTGGTGATGGATCAGGGCGCGTACGCCGAGTTCAAGCGTCACCGCATGATGACACAGACACCGCAGACTCTGACGGCCGGGCTGGGATATGCCGTGCCGCGCCGCCTGGTGGAAGCCGGTTTTGGCGACCCGTATCGGCGCGCCATGGATCTGGCGGGCGCGGCCTGGGAGCGGCTGGCCGATTTCAACCCGCTGGTGGCGCAGTATGTGGTGCCCAATGGGTATCAGCGGCGGGTGCTGGCGACCTTTAACCTGCGCGAGGCCTATGCCTTTTGCCAGCTGCGCGCGGCGGCCAACGCGCATTTTTCAATCCGCAAGGTGGCGCAGCGCATGGCCGAAGAGATCCGGCGCGTGCATCCGCTGTTGGCGGGCTGGATGCGACTGCCACAGGAACCCTGGCAAACGATTGAGGAGGGATATTTCAGCGCGGAGAGTTAGAGCGGTTTTTTGGCCGGTTGGCCGTCTTTTCGCGGGTAGAGGGGCGGGGTGGCGGCAGATTTATCCACGATGACCAGGTAGCGTTCTTCGGCCACGCCCGGCAGTTCCACCGGGATGATCTGGCGCAGTTTTCCCCCCAGCAGTTTGAACGCTTTTTCGGAGGCCTGGGCTTCGGCCGGGCCGCTGGCGCCTTTTTGGGCCAGCACACCACCGCCGACGCGCACCAGCGGGAGCAGATATTCGCTCAGCACCGGCAGGTTGGCCACGGCGCGGGCCACAGCCCAATCATATTTTTCGCGGTGCGCCGCGCGCTGGCCAATCTGCTCGGCGCGGCTGGTCAGGACTTCGACACTTTCCAACCCGAGGGTCTGGACAATGTGCGCGCAAAAATTTGCTTTTTTACCAACCGATTCGACCAGCGTCAGCTTCATGGCGGGATAGAGAATCTTCAGCACCAGGCCGGGGAAGCCCGCCCCCGTACCCACATCCACCAGGCGGCGCGGAGGCTGTTCCTTCCAGGCCAGGCTGCACGAGAAGGAATCGAGAAAATGCTTGGCGCGAATGCCATCCACCTCACGAATAGCCGTCAGGTTGAATTTCTGGTTCCATTCGAGCAGTTCGCGCTCATAGGCGCTTAACTGCGCCAATTGTTTGGGGGTCAGCGTCAGGCCAAACAGGGTTTGGGCGTCGCGGGCAAGTTTTTCCATGCGCAGATTATAGCCGGTTTGCTCATTTCGACAGTCAGAAAAAAAGCGGGAGCGGCGTTGTGCCGCTCCCGCTGAGTCCGTTAAGCTGCCGGCTGGGCCGGGGGCGGGGTTTTCCTGGGGAAGACTTTACGCCAGAACCAGCGCAGCACGCGCCACAGCAACGCCAGCAGCAGGATACTGACGACTGCCACCGGCAGGATAAAAATCGCCAGCCAGATCAGGAAACTGGCAAATCCTTGCAGGAAATTAACCAGCGCCTGGGCGGCATCACGCGCCACACCCTTCGGCTGCCAGCCGGCAATTTCAATCGGCTGGATGCTTTCTTCGGCCACCAGGCGCACGGAGATGGCTGAAAGTGCGGCGGCCTGTTCGAAGTAGGTCATCTGGCCCTTCAGCACTTCGATCTCACTCTGAATCTGGATCAGTTGGTTGAAAATGGCCAGCGCATCTTCGGCTCTTTCAGCCTGTTCCATCATCTTCAACAGCTGGCTTTCGGCGGCCTGGCGCGCCTTCAGACGCGATTGCAAATCGACATACTGGTCGGTCACATCCTGGCCCGAGCGGGTTTCAGCCTGCACATCCACCACCCCGGTCTTGATCTGCGTCAGGGCATCCTCCAGGCTTTTGGCCGGTACGCGGATCGTGATGGATGCCTCGGGCACCTGGATGCCGTTCGACGCGGTGGTTTCATACTGGTTGGAAGAAACCACAAACCCACCCAGGCGGGCGGCCATTGCGCCGATTTCATTCATGCGCCCCTGCGGATCCTGCACCACGATCGTCAGGTCAGCGTTTTGGATGACAAGCCGTTCCTGCGGGATCGGGTTGAACGACGTTCCCTGGACGGCGAGGCTATCGGCAACGGGAGCGGCAGCCGGGGCTTCCATGGCCGGGGCGGAGGTCGGGTAGGCCAGCTCGGTATATTTCTCGTAGGAGGGGGTGGCAGAGGCGGCGCAGGAGGTCATCAACAGCGCGGCCAGGATCAGGGCAATCAGGTTTCGTTTCATGAGTCTGCTCCTTTTCAAATCAGGAAATCAATCACTCAACAGACGCGTTTTTCCTGCAATTGGTTCCACCCAAATTACCAGCCTTCCGCCAGGCGCGCGGCGTGCTTTTCGGGCAGCCCGCGGGCACGGATGCGCCCCTGCACCGCCGGAACATCGTAAGCCACGCGGCGCGGCTCCCAGCTTTCGGCCTGGCGGTCATAGATGGCATAAGCGGCGCGCGGATCACGGTCGCGCGGCTGGCCGACACTGCCCGGGTTCAAGATCGCGCGCGGGGTCAGCTGGAGCGGCGTCTGGCTGGGCGGCACCTGCAGCATCACCCGGTCGGCTTGCTGATCGAGCTGAAACAGGCACTGGATGTGCGAATGACCCACGAAACAGTAGGGAGTCGCAAAGCTGCCAAAATTCATACGCGCCACCAGCGTATTGAGAATATATTCCCAGACCGGGTCACGCGGACTGCCGTGCGCCAGCGAAACATTCTCGCGCACCAGCGTCTCCTGCGGCAGACTTTCCAGGAAGGCGGCATTCTCCGGCTCGAGCGCCTGTTTTTGCCACAAAAGCGACTTGCGCGCCTCGTTATTAAACACCGCCAGATCCATCTGCCCGAGGGCGGCCACGTCATGGTTGCCCAGCATGCACACCAGGTTGGGCAGTTGGCGCAGACGTGCCACCACTTCGTTGGGGTCGGGGCCGTAGCCGATCAAATCCCCCAGGCACCAGGTTTCGTCCACCGGCCCGGCATCCGCCAGGACAGCCTCCAGCGCAGTCAGGTTGGCATGAATGTCAGAGAGTACGAGAACGCGCATAAGTCTCCATCAAGGCCGTCACCCGTTCCAGCAGGGCTTCGGCGGCTTCGTCTTTTCCCATCAAGGGCAGCGCTTCGCGGCGGCCATCCGCAAACAGCAGGGTCAGCCGGTTGGTCTCCACGGCAAACCCGGCATCTACAGCCGAAATATCATTCGCGGCGATCAAATCCAGCTGTTTGGAAGCCAGCTTTGCAGCGGCATTTTCCAACAGATCTTGACTTTCCGCCGCAAATCCCACCACAACTTTCAGGCGACTGAACCCCGGCCTGAGCCTGGCCACCGCGCCCAGGACATCGGGCGCCGCCTCCAGCTCAATCTGCGGAATTCCATCCTGTTTCTTAAGCTTGTGACCGGACACCCGCTTGACCCGAAAATCCGCCACCGCCGCCGCCATGATCAGGCCATCGGCGTTTTCCAGCGCCCCCAGCACGGCCTCCAGCATTTCCTGGGCGGTGCGCACCTCCACCACCTGCGCCCCAACCGGCGCCCCCAGCCCGGTCGGATGCGTCACCAGCGTCACCTGCGCGCCGGCCTCCAGAGCCGCCAGCGCCAGGGCATAGCCCTGCTTCCCCGAAGAGCGATTGGTCAGGTAGCGGACGGGATCAATCGGCTCCTGCGTCCCGCCGGCAGTGATGACCAGGTGGCGGCCGGCCAGCGGCCCGCCGCGCGCCAGCGCCAGCCGCGCGTGGCCCAGAATCTCCACCGGCTCCAGCATACGGCCCAACCCACTCAGACCCGAAGCCATGCGCCCCGCCGCCGGCCCGGCGAACTCGACGCCACGCTCGCGCAGGGCGCGCACGCTGGCCTGCGTGGCCGGATGCTCGTACATGCCCGCATCCATGGCCGGGGCCAGCAGGATGGGTGTTCCGGCGCCGCCCGCCGCCAGGGCCGTCACCGTCAGCAGGTTATCGGCCAGGCCGTGGGCCAGCCTGGCCAGTGTGTTGGCCGTGCAAGGAGCGATCAGCAGCAGGTCGGCGGCACGGCCCAGCCCGACGTGCAAAACATGCGCCTCGCCGCCCCACAAGTCCGCGTCAGTGTAGGCGCGGCGCCCGGTAACAGATTGAAAAGTAAGCGGGGTGATGAATTTTTCGGCGGCGGGGGTCAGAATCACATCAACCAGCGCGCCCTGCTGAGTCAGCCGGGAGGCCAGCTCGGCGGCTTTGTAGGCTGCGATGGACCCGGTCACGCCGAGCAGAAGGTGTTTTTGCTTAAATACCGCCATATCTGCCGATTATACTGCCAAGCCGGCCATCAGACAGCCCTACAAATTCGTCGGCCCGTAAAAGACCACTTCATGCCCGAGCATCACTTCGTCTGCGTATTGGAAGCGCGCCGAGAAAATACGCCCACTTTCGAGCCATGGGAAAAAGATCCGGTCGGAGGGCCAGAGCGGCAGGGCAGCCCCGCCCTCTTTCGGCGCGGCAACCAGCGCTTCATCGGGGATCCAACCCAGGCGGCCTTCGCTCGAGTCGCGCAGTTCCCCGCTGAATTGATCGGCAGTGAAGACCCAGACGTACCAATCTTCAGACTTGAAATTGGCAAAAATCAGCAGGCCGTGATAGCGCGGCTGGTGGATTTCCAGCCCGGATTCTTCACGCACCTCGCGGATGACGCAGGCTTCGGGTGATTCGCCCGGCTCGAGCTTGCCGCCCAGCCCGTTCCATTTTCCAGCGTGGATGTCGTTGGGTTTGGTGATGCGGTGCAGCATGAGCGTCTGGTGGTTGTGTTTGATATAGCACAGGGTGGCGAGTTTCATGGGGCGCGGCTTTTACAAGGGAGGCGGGGCTTACCCGCCGGTGGGGAGATGGGAAATTGGCAGGGCCAGCCAGCCCAGCAGGACAGCCAGCAGGATGCACAGGATTCCGAGCGTCAGCCCGGCCAGGCGCGCCCAGAAGCGCGCTTCGGCGGCGGAACGTTCCGCCAGGCGGGCGGGCAGGTAGATGGACACGCCAACCACCAGCGGTTCAACCATCCACAGGAAGCTCCAGTCGGTCCAGCGGCCGGTCAGGGCGGCGTAGCCGAGCAAGGCGGCGTTGGCACCGAGCAGGATGACCGGCAGCAGCAGCCAGGGGGTTTGCGTCCCCCATCCGAGAAATGCCAGCAGGGCGGCAACCAGGAAGATTTCAAACGGCCAGCTGGTTTGCAGCAGGTTGCGTCCCGTCAGGGCGCCCAGGCTGGCGGCGGCCAGGTTGACCAGGCTGAAGACCGTCAGGCTGAGCAGCAGGCTGCTGACCGGACTGATCGGGCGGATGAGGGTCTCCAGCCGGGCAAGGGCCGGGATGCGGGCGGCGGCAGCGGTTTCAGCTGTGGTAATGGGCTGGCCGAGCAGCTGCTGGCGGGCTGCGCCGGAATAAACGCCGGGCGCCGCTCCGGCTGAAGCATGCCGGTCGGCTGCCAGGGCGCGCCGCGCGGTGGCGGGCAGCCCGGCGCCCAGGGCCTGGTCGAGGGCGGAGAGCATTTCCGCGGCGCTCTGGTAACGATCAGCGGGCTGCTTGGCGAGCGCTTTGAGCGTGATCTGTTCGAGGGCGGGCGGCAGGTCCGGGTCGAGCTGGCAGGGCGGCGGCGGGGAGTCATTCAGGTGCTGGAGCAGAATTGCCAGCGGCGTGGCCGCTTCAAAGGGTGGGGAACCGGTCAGCATTTCATAAAACACGATGCCGAGCGAATACAGGTCGCTGCGCGGGTCACACTCACCGCTCAGACCCTGTTCGGGGGCCATGTAGCTGAGGGTGCCCAGCAGCGCGCCGGAGACGGTATGCCGCGTGGCGCCGACGATCTGGGCGATGCCGAAATCGGTCAGGACGGCCTGGCCGCGCCGGGTGAGCAGGATGTTGGCGGGTTTGATATCGCGGTGGATGATGCCGGCGGCGTGGGCGTAAGCCAGCCCGGCCAGCACTTCTTGCAGGATGCGCACACTCTCAGCCAGCGGCATCCGCTCCCCTTGCAGGCGGCACTGGTTCAGGCGGGCGCGCAGGGTATCGCCTTCCAGCAATTCCATCACCATGTAGGGGCGCTCGTCCTGCACGTCGAAATCGAAAATCTGGATGATGTTGGGGTGGCGCAGGCTGGAGACGGCTTGCGCTTCACGGCGAAAGCGCCCGAGAAATTCCGCCTGTTCATCCAGGTCGGTGCGCAGGATCTTGATCGCCACGTAGCGGTCGAGCTGGGGCTGGTAGGCGCGGTAGACCTGCGCCATGCCGCCCTGTCCCAGCGCGGTGAGCAGGCGATATTTTCCCCGCCCTAATTCGGCGGGGCTTCCCCGTCCCAATTCGGCGGGGCTTCCCCGTCCCAATTCGGCGGGGCTTCCCCGTCCCAATTCGGCGGGAGTTTCTCGTCCCAATTCGGCGGGAGTTCCGGGTGTCTGAGCTGTGGGTGTTTCTGCCATGCTCCCCCCTGGCCTAGTCCAGCCCGACCAGTTTGTAGCCCAGCCCGCGCAGGGTGAGCAGCAGCTGCGGGGCGTTGGGATCGGTTTCGATGCGGGTGCGCAGGCGGCGGACGAGGTTCTCAATCTGGTAGTCGAACACTCCCGCCTGGTATTCGGCCCACACGGCGCGCCCAATTTCATCCTTCGAGCAGACGGTTCCACGCCGGGTGTAGAGAAATGCCAGCAGGGCAAATTCCTTGGGCGAGAGCGGCACCACGCTGCGGTTCAGTCGTACTTCTCCAGCCGGCAGATTGACTTCCAGCTGGGGGAAAGGAGTCTCGCACTGGGTCATTTCCGGGTCGTGGAAGAGAAAATCAACCCCGCCAATCGTCAACTGGTCCCCGTCTCGCAGGCGGGCTGCGCCCTGCAGGCGCTCGCCATTAAGAAAACTGCCATTGGTGCTGTGCTGATCTTCGAGAAAGGTCTGCCGCCCGACGCGGCGCAGGTGAGCGTGCTCGCGCGAGGCGAGCCGGTTGGTGATGACAATCTCATTTTCCACCGCGCGGCCCAGGCGGGTGAGTTCCTTTTCCAGGGCATGTTCCTGCCCGGATGGGTCTGTCAGATAGGGGAAGGTTGTCTCGCTCATGCGGCTGGCTCCTGGCCCGGCAACCCCCGCCATATTGGGGCGGGGCGGCAACTCAAGTATAGCACGGCGGGCGCCGGCTCAACCCCGCCGAATTCGGGCGCATCAATCGGAGGCCAGGATGGCCGTGTAACAGGCGAGGAGTTGTTCCAAATGGTTTTGCAGCGTCAGCGGGTGCGACCAGTATTGTTCGTAAGCGGCGCGACCCAGCTGGCGGGCCAGGGTGGGATCCATCAGCCGGCGCATTTTTTGAGCCAGGTCCTCAACATCGCCGCGCCTGAACCAGAAGCCGGTCTGCCCGTCGCGGACATATTCGCGGGCGGCGCAGGTCTCGGGAACCAGAACGGGCAGGCCCAGGGCGAGCGCTTCCTGCACCACCAGCGCAAAAGTCTCGTACCAGAGCGAAGGCAGAACCAGCGCGCGCGCCTGCTGAAGGTGGCCGCGCACGGCGCTGGCGGGCAGCCAGCCGGTGACCGTGGCGCCGGGGCAGGCAGCCAGGGCTTCCGCGCGGCAGGCGCCATCTCCCACAAAGGTGAGCGCCGCGCCGCATTGCGCGGCGGCCTGCGCCAGTAACACGGCGCCTTTTTCGGGGCTCATGCGCCCCACAAAGACAAAGGCCTGGCTGGCGCCGGGATCGGCTGGCTGGCCGGAGGGCATTTCGACAGGGTTATCGACATGAAACAGGCGCGCGCCGGCCGGCAGATAAGGTTCCAGCACCTGGCGGCTGAGCGGGGAATAGGTGATGTAATTCTGCACTCCGCCGGGCAGGCCGCCCAGCCTCTGCTGAACACCCTGGCGCACCACCCGCCAGATTTTGTGAGCGTAGCTGCGGGAATCGCAATGTTCCAGCAGGCAGGCGGCTGAAAGCGGCTGGAGCGTGCAGATTTCGCGGGTTTGATAGTTGTAGAAGCCGCCATTCGGGCAGGCGATGAAATAATCATGCAGCGTGACCACCACCTTGAAGCCGCGCTGCACCGCCACCCGGATCGGGCTGGAAGAAAGAGCCTTGACCCAGCCGTGCACATGAACCACCGTCTCGCGCGGATCGCAGCTGGAGAGCAGTTCCGCCATGGCGCGCGCCGCGCGCGCATTCCACAAGCCCTGCCGCGCCGCCCGCACCCGGTCGGGATCCTGCAAGATTTCCTGCTGGCCCAGGCAAATGACCCGGATGCCGGCTGCCTCCAGCTCCGGCATTTGCGGAGCGACTGCCGAAAAAAAGGTGACCTGGACCCCGTTCTTGTCGCGAGCGAGGCGGGAAAGCGAGGATTGGGCCAGCCCAAGGCTCGCCAGGATGGCAATCTTGGCCGCCCCACCATTGACATGGGCAAAATCGTTGACGACAATGACGTGCATCTGGTCTGGCTCTTTTCTCACTCAATAACTGGGGTCAGCGGGGTTGAGCCTGCAGCTCTTCCAGGGTGGCGATCATCTGTTGAGCGGCGGCAGCCCACGAGAATTTCTCGCGCATGGTTTGCGCGCCGCGCCAGCCCATCTGACGCGCCCGTTCCGGGTTCTGGATCAGGCTCAGGATGGCTTGGGCCAGGGCAGCCTGATCAAAGCCCGGAACCAGCAGGCCGGTTTCAGCCGGGCTGACCACTTCGGGGATTCCGCCGATCGCGTAAGAGACGACCGGCACTCCGCAGGCCTGGGCTTCGGCGATGGACAGGCCAAAGGTTTCGGTGTGCGAGGGCAGGATGGCCAGATCGGCGTGGGCCAGTTCTTCGGCCAGGGCCGGGCGGTCGAGACGCCCTAAAAATTGCAGGTGCGCGGCGATGCCTGCGGCGCGCGCCGCTGTCAGCACGGCGTCCGTATCCCCCCAGCCCGCTATTTTTAATGTCCAATCGCGGCAGCCCTGCCCGGCCACCAGGCCCAACGCGGCGATGGCATCGAAAAGGCCCTTGATCGGCTCGAAGGAACCGGCAAAGATAAAATTCTTCAGCGGGCCGCTGGCAGGCTGCGCCGCTGGCTGAAAAACCGCATCGGCGCTGAGATGCGTAACCACGATTTTTTGCGGGTCCAGCCCGAGCATCTGCACCAGCTCGGATTTGGCGTAGTGCGACGGGCAGAAAATCACCTGCGCCTGGCGCAGCTGCCGAAAATGGAAAAAGTGGTAGGCCAGGGCGCGCGCCGGATTGCGCCGGGCCATGCGTTTGAGCAGCCCAAAAGGAGTACCGGTCACCATCCCGTGGATGAAATTTCGCGCGCGGGTGAAAGCGCCCAGGTAGGCGGTTTCATACTGCCAGCTCAGGATGACATCGACCGGGGTGGTGCGCAAAAAATCCGCGGCGGCTCGCGAGATGGCGAAACTATCGAAGAGATGGTGCAGGCCAAAAGGCGGCACATCGCGGGTAAAAGCCGGGGGCCAAAGCGAAGCCGGGCTGGGATGATCGGTCACCGGCATGAGATAAATCTCGTGCCCGATTTTCCGCATTTCATGCGCCACACCAAAAAGGTGGCTGGTTTCACCGCCGGGATAATCCAGCGGAAACTGCCTGGTAATGAGCATACGCATGCGAATTCAGGCCTTTTTGCGAAGCGCCAGCCAGGCGCGTATTTCCTGGCGCTTCTGGCGGTTGAACAGGATATTCCAGGCGATCAGACAGCGGTCAATTCCGACATTGATGACCTTGAAGAGAAAAGAGTTCACCCGGTATTTCCCCCAAACGACATCCCGTTCCGATTTAATCAGCGCCACCCTGGTGTTGGTGGTTTGTTCCGGGTGCCAGCGCACCTGCGAGAGCGTCTGCGATAAAGCACCAATCCGCAGCCGGGCTTGCGCAATGCGAACCATCCAATCATAGTCGCCAGTATAGCGCAGGGTTGCGTCAAAGATTAACCCGTGCCTGATCAGCGCCTCCTTGCGCAGATAGAACGAGCAGTGCCCAATAAAGGGTAGATACCGGTACCAGCTGAGCGGGGCGCGGCGCACCAGCGGCTGATACCAATAGACAGAGCCCTGCTCATCAATCATCGTATAAGTCCCGTACACCCCATCCGCCTGTGGATGCGTGACCAGGAACTGCACCGCGCTCGAAACCGCTCCCGCCGCCATCACATCATCGGCGCTGATAAAACAGACGATCTCGCCCTGCGCCGCTTCCAGGCCCTCGTTCATGGTCACATACTGGCCGCGATTTTCGCGGCTCCAGCAGCGCAGGTGCGGGTAGGATTTCAACACTTCCACCGTCGCGCCGCCGTCGGTGGAACCATCATCAATCATGACATGCTCAATATTGGGGTAATCCTGGTTGCGGACGCTTTCAATCAACGGCGGCAGGTATTTTGCGCCGTTGTAAACCGGGGTGATGATGCTGACCAGCGGCCCGCTCATGCGTGGCGATACCCCAACAGGATTTTTAGCACCCCCTGGCTGACATTTTCCGCCAGGTATTCGGGCGGCGGATTCCAGGCCGGGGCAGTTGCCAGGACGGAGGCCGCGCAGCGCAGGATCGAATCAGGGTCGCCGCCGCTGAGAATGTTGCTGCCGCACTCCAGCGTTTCGGGGCGTTCGGTGACGTCGCGCAGGGTCACATTGGGAACCTTGAAAATCGCACATTCTTCCTGCACTGTGCCGCTATCCGACAGGACACAGCGGGCGTTTTTCTCCAACGCAACAAAGTCGAAAAACCCGAACGGCTCCAAAAAGCGGATGTGTGGATTGGAAACCTCCACGCCAAAACTTTGCAGGCGGCTGCGTGTGCGCGGGTGGGTGCTGACGATCAGCGGCAGGCCGTAGGTGGTTTGCAGCCGGTCGAAGGCGCTGGCGAAACCCCTCAGCCGGGCTTCCCCGTCCACGTTTTCGGCGCGATGCAGGGTGATCAGGAAATATTCTCCGCGCTGGATCGCCAGCTTTTCAAAGATCGTCGCAGCGGCGATTTGCGGCTCAAAATGGTCAATAACTTCTTTGATGGGATTACCCGTGACATAAATGCGCTGGCCCGCAATGCCTTCGCGGAGCAGGTTCTGGCGGCTGCGCTCGGTGTAGGGCAGCAGGATATCGCTGGAATGGTCGATGATGCGGCGGTTGACTTCTTCGGGCACGCGGTCATCGTAACAGCGGTTGCCGGCTTCCATGTGGTAGACGGGAATTCCCAGGCGTTTGGCGACGATGGCGGCCAGCGCGCTGTTGGTATCTCCGAGCACCAAAAATTTATCGGGTTTGTGCTGGAGCATCAGCGCTTCAATTTTTCCCAGGATAATGCCGACCTGTTCTCCAAAGGGGCCTTTGGCATCCAGGTAAGCATCCGGCGCGCGCACGCCCAACTGCTGGAAAAAGATTTCGTTCAGGTTGGGGTCATAATTCTGGCCGGTGTGGACGAGCAGGTGTTCACAGGCCTGATCCAATTTTTCGATGATCCGGCTCAGGCGGATGATTTCGGGGCGGGTGCCAAGGACGGTGAGGATTTTCATGGGCGTCAATTTTGAGTGGGGTAATAGGGCTGGTATTGCGGCCATTCGGCGGCGAGACCTTTCAGCATGGCCTGCCAAGTGGGAGCGCGCCAGCCGGTGGCCTGGCTGAACCGTGCGCCAGAAAGACTGCGATCGCAGAAGAAATGATCGTCGGGGTCAATGACGATGTCATTCCAGCCGAGAAATTCCCGCAGCTGCACCAGCAGATCAAACTTAGAGATGGGCTCACTGGCCACCTGGTAGAGGCCGGTCAGATCGGGGCGGGTGAGCAGGATATCTCCGATCAGTTGGGACAGCACGGCGGTGGAAAATCCGCTGTAAATGGCTTTGCGATAACCCTTGACGCGTTTGCCGCGCTGGAGAGCGAACCAGCTCAACAGGCTGGAGAAAGTGTTCAGCTGCCAGCCGATGATCGAAGTCCGCAGGGTCAGGGCGCCGGGGCGATTCAACTCGCCCAACAGCTTGGAGCGGCCATATAAATCCACCGGGTCGGGGTTGTCCAGCTCGGTATAGCTGCCGCGGAAGCCCGAAAAAACGCAATCGGTGGAAACCTGGATGACGCGAATGCCGCGCTCCAGGCAGGCATCCGCCAGCTGGTGCGGGAAAAGAGCGTTGATCTGCACGGAGGGCACAGCCTGTTTGGCCTCGTCGCGCTGTTTGACAATGCCGACGGCGTTGATAACCGCATCGGGCTTGACCGAGTCGAGCACTTCACGCAGGCGGGCGGTATCTTCGACCGCAACAGGCATGATGCGCCGTTCAGCAGGCAAAAAATCAAATTTGGCCGGGGCATTGCGGAATGTGGCCCACAATTCCAGCCGGTCAGAGAGTACATGGCAAAGCTGATGCCCCAACATGCCATTGCCGCCAAGGATAAGAACGCGCATGATAGCTCCTCTTGTTACTTCGCCAGTATTTCCTGATACATGCTGACTACTTTTTGCTTAATCATACCTTGTTCGAGCCATGGATAAGCATAATCATCGAAGATATAAGCAAAGAACGAGATACGGGCCTGTCGGCTGGCCAGAAAAGCTGCAGGAATATCCAGGATATTGCCGGTGTATGCCACAAGAACTTGTACTGGTTCCTGGCGCAGCAGCGCTAAAATGTTGATTGCGCGCACAATCACGCCCGGCAGCAGATTGATAAGGGCTCGAACCCGCCGAGGCCTGAAACCCAACGCCGGTTCAGAGGGCAGCGTGACCACCGGGCTTTTCAGAGCAAACAAATCTGCTGCGATAGATTGGGATTGGCTGGCAATCAGGTAATAACTGACAGGGTCAATACCCGTGAGGATTCGGTGCAACATGACTGCCTGGCCTGATGGAGAGGGTGGAAGAACATGAGAAAGCAGAGCAAATTTCATCATCTCGATAATTCCAAATAATATTTCACCACTTTTTCTTTAATCGTGGCCCTATCGGCGATTTTTTTAACCAAAACCAGGTTATTTTCCGCTGCCTGGTCAACCAGTTTATCATCATTCATCGCGCGAATTAACGCAGCGCAGATTTCGTCAGGGTATAAATTTCGGGCAAAGAGAACATTAAGCTCCTCGCTGACAACCGGCAGGATGGTGTCCAGCGGGGAGACGATTGGGAAAGTTCCACTCGCCATGGCTTCATAGAGACTGTTGGGAACCCCATCGATCAGCGATGGGATCAATAGCACGCGGGAACGCTTCATAAGCGATAATACTTCTGAGCGGGCAATCCGTTCGGCGGTGTGGCAATGCTGCCGAATGGGATCCGGCAAGGTAAGAAACCACTCTTTTACATCAGGCGTCATTGCCAGGAAATAAATCTCACAGGGTTGGATTTTATTCCATGCCATCTTTATGGCTTCCAAAACCGGTAAAGCCTTTGACCATTGACTTTCATAAGCTTTCGGCCACAAGATGATGCGCTCACGTTGCGAAGGAAAAACGGTACCTTCTGACAACTGGTTAATATCCATGCCGCCCGTCCCTGGAATCGGGACAAGGGTGGCAAATTTATCAGCATGAACCCCATATGCCCGGGCATAAAGAATATTGGCGGTATTGTCGCTGATGATTTCATCGCAAGATGAAAACATCTGCTGGATCATGGCGGTCATTTCCGGGTTGTGACGGCGCAGAGCCAGATCTGAGCCTCCCCGCGTTTGCAGAATCCACTTGCCTATGTTTTGCAACCCATATTTTTCCCGCACCTGGAAGTAGAACAATCCACCTTGTTCATCGAACATTCCCAGGGTGTGGATAATATCGGGGCGCCACTGGCGAATCAGCGCAGCAAGCCAGCATTCAGGGTTTTGGATCCGTGGAATTTTGAGCCGGGATGCAATTTTATCAATCAGTGAGATTGGTTTCCCCAAAAAGCCACGATAAAGAAACTGCCGGGTCTTTGAATTATTGCCGGAGACTGTACAACTCACATACGTCTTAACAGGCCAGGTTTCAGGAGGCGCGCCGGTTGGCATGGCAAACAACCGCACATTGAGCGGGGCGTCTGCAAGCAAATCTATCCAGGCATGCGTGTGGCTGCTTTGCGCCAGCCCAATGAAAAGGATCTTAGGCTGATTGGGAAAAGAGTCATAACCAAACCAGTTTTTCATAGAGTCTACCCATCCAAAACCTGCTGAGCCCAGAGTTCTGTCATCATCAACAGCCAGGGCTGAGACCAATGCAGTGCCCCTGAGCAAAATCGTTGCCGGATTAAGCCCGTTTCACGGCTGTTGAACCAGCCACGCCGTTTTACGGTATCGTCTGCAAGGGCATACTCGAAAACATCCTTGAGCGGTCCGGCAAGCCAGCGCTCAAAAGGCATGGCAAAGCCACGCTTGGGTTGGATATCGAAATCCTTGGGCAGCAAATCGCGCCCGGCATCAATCAAAATACGTTTTGCGCCTGTTGACCGATAAGTATTCTGCAGCCCCGAGGATGCGGATGGATGCAATTTGGTCTGATCGGGCAGGGAAAGCGCCAGATTGGCAATTTCAGTGTCGAGATAAGGCACGCGCACTTCCAGAGAGTGTGACATGGAAACTGCATCAATATCGCGCAAGAGCTGGTTGGTGGTGTAGCCTCGTAAACATAAGGCCGTCACCCGTTCAAGAACCGATCCGTCGTGGAGTTCATCGTTAGCCTGTATATCCAAACTTTCCATGCGGCCGTGATGGATTTTATGTTCAAGCAAAGCCTCAGCCCCCGGTGAACCAAAAATCTGGTACTGCTGGGCATATTGGTCGAGAAAATTGGTCATCGCCCTGGCCCGATGAAGTTTGTTCCTTAAGGGAGTAAATGACAATCCGTTGAAGATAGGCAGCCGGGCAAAAGCAGAAAGATATCTTTTCCAATCCAGCTGGGTAGATCCAGCCGCCATATTGAGAAACCAGGGATACCCGGCAAACCATTCATCACCCCCTGTGCCAGAGATGGCCACCGTCATGCCCTGCCGCGCCGCCCAGGATACAAAATAAGCATTGACTCCATCCACCGATGGCTGGTCGAGCGCGGAGGCGATATGGAAGATGCGCTCGCGCACATCTGTACCACGCACGAGCACATGATGATGTTCCGTACCCAGGAATTCAGCTGTGCGGCGCGCATCGTTACTCTCATCAATTGCCGCGCCCTCGCCTTCAAAACCCACCGAAAAAGTTTTTATTTTTTGAGTGGACTGACGCGCCATCATGGCTACCAGGATGGATGAATCAACTCCGCCACTCAGGAATGCGCCCAAGGGTACGTCGCTTATCATTTGTAGTTGCACCGATTCTTTTAACGCTTCCGCCACGGCTTCGACTTGTTCTCGATATGACAACGCCGCGATCTCAGGTCTCCGGTTGGTTTGGAGAGACCAATATCTCTCCAAACGCATAGTTCCATTTGCGATGATTAAGCGATGGCCTGGCAGGAGCATTTTTATATTTTTGATCATCGTATAAGGTTGATAAATCGATCCGAAGGTCAGCAATAGGCGCAGAGCCTCCGGATCGACTGCCTTCTGCAGCAAGCCACTGGCGAGCAGCGCCTTGATTTCGGATGCAAAAATCAACGTATTCTCATTCATCGAATAAAGCAGGGGCTTAATTCCCATTTGATCGCGTGCGAGCAGCAATCTTTCTTTCCCATCCCCTGCTCGGCGATCATAAATCGCCAGGGCAAACATCCCGCGCAAACGCACCAGGAAATCATCGCCATAATGCTGGTAAAGCCGAAGGATGACCTCTGTATCGGAATTGGAAATAAACTGGTACCCCAATTTTTCCAGCAGCTTGCGTTCGCTTTGAAAATTGTAAACTTCCCCGTTATAAACAATCCAAATGGTCTTTTCAGGGTTGGACATTGGCTGGTGGCCGGTTGGGTTTAAATCAATAATGGCCAGACGGGCCATTCCCAGACTAACACATTCATCGGTAAAGACCCCATGGTCATCTGGGCCGCGATGTTTCATGGCGGCCACCATTTTTCCCACGGCAACCTGATCAGGTTGATTCCATATTCCACAAATTCCACACATGTGTCCTCAGCAATAAAACGGCTCAACAACCGACCAGGGGAAATAATTTATGAAAGATCTCCCATTCCACATCCTTGTGTGCAGTCTCTCTATATTTAGCCATATTCAGGATTTTCAAGTTGCCACTGCTGAATGTGGGTGAATATTTAAAAACCAGTCATGATCCTTTCGCGCGCTGGTTTTCCAAGATCCGTATATGGGGTAGGTTTAGTATTGAGCCTCTTTCACCCGGCAAAAAGAAGTATCGTGGCTGGCATCCTCATTGATAAATGATGCGATAAGAAATCAGGCTACTTCAAGGGTAGTTGTATCCGGCTTGAAAATTGAGTTTGCGTTGACAACTGCTGATATCTTTTGTAATCAAGCCATTTTACCTTTAAAAATACCCGCTATTTTGGTGGATACTGGCCGGACCTGTGACACAATTCCCGACCCATAAAGGCGGATGACAATGAGCTCACTGCCCCCCGCCACAGCCAACACATAACTAACCCACTGCCAAACCAGGGGAATGGGCCGCGGCCATTCGATCTCATAATCGCGACCATTCGTCCGCGGATCTGTATTATCAGAAGATGAGAAATACAGGGTTCCATTCCAAACTAAGTAGCGGCCATAACCCTTGTCCCTGATTTTTTGGCGCTCGACATCAGGTAAGGACAACGGGCTGCCGTTTTCTAAAACCACTGCTGGTGATGCGCCCAGCTCAGATTGATTCATCCATGTGGTTCCCAGATCAAGCAAAAACGGGTTGCCATGTTCGGGTACGGCCTGCCTGGCATCCAGGAGAATTCTTTGCCTGCCAAATGGGGCAAACAATTTCCCTGTTGTGTACAAATTCATGAATACACCTTGTACGAGGAGAAGTATGGCTGCAATGATAGAGAGATAAGTTATCAAAGACGGTTGTTTTACTCCGATTAATTTCACTGTCAGGACGACGAGCACGAAGACAAAAGCAACAAGATACACATACTTTAGCTTAACCACGGATGGGTGGTTTTGTATCCATGTAAACGCAATGTCACTTTGGATGTAATGATCCTTATTTTCGGCACTTTTGTTGACATAGAAAAAATAATTTTTAAACAACCATTCATCCTGGGCGGGGCTGACGCAATAAATGGCCATCCCATCTGTCACAGGTTGTTTTGTGGAAACTAAAAATGCGGTCGATACCTTGTTGGGGTCGTAGCCAACGGATAACTGATCCCCGGTTTCCAGCTTCCCAAGCAGCGCATCCAGCCTTGGGTATTCCCCCGGATTGCCCTTAATGGCATCAGCAAAATCGGCAGCGTTGACCATGGGAGTATAGGTCTGTGAAAAATTACCGACATAGATGGTCGAGTTCTTGCCTGTTAACAAGGAAAGTTTAGATTGACCGGCTGCACAGCCAGCCGCCAGCGTTGCAGGTTTCAGCGGCGCAAGGGATGACTGCACCAGGAAGGGGCCTGCCAGCAGGGAAAAGCATAAAAGGACGGCAAACGGCGTGAGGAGGGAGGCCTCATTTAGCTTCTGTTCTGTTTCGTCTGGCGTGGTTTTGCGCCAGAAGCTGAAAAGCCCAGCAACCCCCAGCGCGGTCACATAATTGCTCATCGGAATGGTGGCAGTGTAGGCGCGCATTCCTGCATCAATAGGGGGCACCAACCCAACAGAAAATAATATCCCGGCAAATCCTGCCAGTGCCAGACCGTACAAGCCGTTCCCGCGTCTGACGAACGCCATTAGAAGGGCCAGCCCAGTCACCAGCCAGAAAAACATATTCTTCGCTGAAGTGGAAATTAAGAAACTGAACGCGCCAAACGATGGCCGAAAATAGTCTTGATAAGCCCCTGCAATGCCCTTGAGCAACATGGCAGGGTTTTCACGGAATTTTTCGAGCGCAAGGCGCGGGTAATCCGCTTCGGGGGCGGCAGGATGATCTGCCATGATCTGGGTCCAGCCTCGGTTGCCAGCAGCAAGGCCGTAAAAGGTGTGTGCATAATTTGAAAAAGGCACGCCTCCTGCCTGTGAAAAAGACTTGACCATCATCAGGTTCAAGGCAAAGGCAACCCCCACGACACCCAACCCGGCTACGGATAGAAGCCAGACAGGTCTTTTGTGGCGGAAATGCAGGGTGAACCAGAGCACCAGGCACGGCAGGATGAACATAGCACCCGCCCGGGCATTCAGCGCCAGGGCTAGCAGGAACACCCCGCCCAATACCAGTTTTTCGGAGGTCAGGCGGATGCCTCGCACCAGGAAAGCCATCGCAAGGGCGCCCAGGGCAAAGCCCAGGTTTTCAGTAAGAACTTTGCCAGCATATGTGCTGTAAAAATAAAAGCCCAATATCACAAAAACTGCCGCAGAGAGAGGCTGAACAGCGCGCCGTATCTCCTGGGCGGCGAGGAAGACAGCCAGGGCGTTTATGGCCACCAGGATTGCCAGGGAAACCTGCAAATTGATATTGGTGAGACGGAATAACACCGCCATCAGGAGAGAGAAAAGAGGGCGGCGGGCGCACCAGATATTGATTTCTCCACTGTAAAGAAGTTGATTCGCGCAACTAAAATATCCGGAAGCGTCCGACCATGGTAACAAGCCACCGATCAAGTTGCCATCGTACAAAGATGTCTGCCATTTGAAGGACAACGAAAACGAAAATAATGCCATCACCGCCACGATACCGATACATTCCCAGAAATATCCCTTTTGTTGCCAGAGCGCTCCAAAAAAGATGACCAGCAGGATGGCGATTGGAATAGAAAAGTAAGGAAATATTCGTGTGGTGCTGAGCGGCGGGGGAATGACCAGGAAGACCGTGTACGAAATCATTGCCAATGCCAGCAGGCCGAGCGACCTGATCCAGGGGTTGCGCAGAACTTTTAAATCCGGTATTGACATATTAGCCTCGTCATGGGTTGGGAATGGATTCAATCTGAACCGCAGGACCAGATAAAAATCGCTCCTGGCGCCAAGAGCCGACGCTCTCGGTGCAGGATGAGTAAAATAATGGGCCTAGGGCTCCGGGCTCTTGACCAGCAAAATATGCGCGAACATGGCCGGGCGGTGCGGCAGGAGCGGGGTGAACAAAGCTTCCAACCGCTCTACGGCGCGAAAACTCCACCCGGGCATCAGCTGGCGCAAAGAAACCCCGCCGGATAGCAGGTAGGCGATTGGCATCAGCGGCGTGATGCGCTCAACCCGCCAGCCTGGAAACTCCTGTTGGAAAAGACCGCGATCGCGATGGAACATGATCCATGGCAGCGCCATGTTGGCCCCAGAAAGCGGACCACTCGATGGGAATTCCCAGGTATCGGATTGAGGGTCGAAAGGCTCATGGTGAAGCGAGGTGTAAATCAGCTTTGACCAGGGTGAAGCCCATGGCTCGATCATGCTGATCACTCCCCCGGGCCGTATGACGCGAGTGGCTTCAGAAAAAAATTGCCGCGGCGCTGGAATATGGTGCAAAACGTTGGTCATGGCAATTGCCTTAAGCGACTCCTTTGCAAACGGCATTTTTTGTCCATCCAGGATGAGGCTCATGCCATGTAGAAAAAAAATCTCGGATGTGATCAGCCCCGGTACATGTTCAGATAAAAACCCGGCTCCGGATCCGAGTTCAACAATCTGACCAACTCCGGGAGGGATCGAATTGCCAAGCAGGGTATACCAGGACACATAGATTTGAGACAGAAAAGCATCCTGCCGAATCACTTGTTGCCTCAATTTTGTCACACGAGGATCATCTAGATCAAGATTACGCGTGAGTGGATGTGCAAGCCATTTTTTTAACATTAATACCTGACCTGATAAAATTTAACATCAAAGCGGACGGCGAGCACGTATGTAAAGAGATCCCGCGAATTCACGAAAAATAGGTGTTTTTTCAAGTTGTTTTTCTACTCCGGTTACAAGACCAATCAACGCGGATGGCACTAATGGATGGAGCCAATCCAAGGGCTTAATTTCCACATTTTCAAATCCAAAATCCATCATTTGGGTTCGAAGTGACCATCTTAAGAATGCAGTTTCATCTGGAGATACATACCCGAACAGGGGTTTAATAAAATAAAATCTTCTTTCCAGAAAAACTTGGGGATTAAGCATGTTGGGTTCCCCAAAACTCAACCTGCCTCCCGGTTTTAATAAATCAAATATTTTGGAAAAAGCGAGTTGAATGTCCAAATGATGTAATATTGACGAGCCAATCACTGCATCAAACGATCCATTTGCATCACAATCTTCAAAGCGCTGTTGGATGAATTGAACTTGCCCGGCAGGCAAACCCCGTGCCAGCGCTTTTTCCAACAAGTCTGGCGAGATGTCCACAGCGACAATTTGTGCGCCAGTACGGGCAAATATTTCTGTAAAATTCCCAGTACCACAGCCAATCTCAAGTACCCGTTGCCCCGCCATCAAATTGGCCCCTTCAATAATAAGTGCAGATCGTTTTTCAGCACGTAAACGACCAGCTGGTATTCCCCAGCCCCAGACTGATTCAGTATCCAAAGCAGCAAGCCCCTTGCTATGTTCAATTTCATTCCGAGCTCGCTGTGACAAAGACATAATACATACCTTTTTCTTGCAATTAGACAAACTTAATTTGGCGGGCTGCAAATGCAACCATTTTAATTAATAGCCAGCCATGTTTCCAGCGTTGAATGTTGGTGGAGCCATATTTGCGTTCCCGGTAGCGAATGGGCAGGTCTACGATCTTCAGGTTTAGACGGGCTGCGCCAAAGAGCAGGTCATAATCGCCAAATGGGTCAAAATCGCCAAAGTAGGAACGGTTCGCCGCAATGCGCTCATAGTCGCTTCGCCATAAGACTTTTGTGCCGCATAAGGTATCCGCGATCGGCTGTCCAAGCAACCAGGAGAATGCCAGGCTGAAAAACTTATTCCCCAACAAATTCATGAAACGCATGGCTTGTTTTTCCATCGGGTAGACCAACCGTACCCCATTGATAAACTCACCTTTGCCGCTGACCAGGGCTCGGTAAAACCGCGGCAGATCTTCCGGGGGAACGGTCAGGTCTGCATCCAGGATCATCAGGATGTCTCCGCTTGCGGCGGCAAACCCGGTGCGCACGGCATCCCCTTTTCCTTCCCCCGTTTGCTTGAGCACAACACAGTTGACCTCCGGATGAGCGGCAACGGTATCCCAAATTACCTGGTAAGTATTGTCGCGCGAGTGTCCTTCCACAAATACCAATTCAGTCTGAGAACCCATCCGGGGGACCCGCTTGAAGATCTCCGGAATATTCCCTTCTTCATTGCGGGCCGGAACCAGGACGGAAACAATGGGAGCCGGGTTGTTTTCAGAAGAGTTCAGATGCGGTCGGGCAACAAAAAAATTGGTCAGCGCCATCCAGGTCAATGGCCAGAATCTTACCAGGACACGATTGAATAGCGGTTCTATAAAGGGGATATTAAGTGGCCAGAAAAACTCTGGAAATGTACGCAATACATCAAAATCAGCCTGGTAAAGCAGATTATAAATCTCCTCCACGTCCAGCCAGTTTTGCTCCAAATTGGGTTTTGCCAAACCCAAGGCAGATGCTATTGAAAGAGGTATCTGCCAAAGATGACTGAATGAGTTTATTAACAAACGCGTATTGGCATGACAATGACGATGGGCAACTTCAAAAACTATCTGCACATCCCAAAGGTCGTTGATAAGGTCGGAAAGAATCACAAAATCAAAAGTCTCATTCAGGCAGAGTTCATGAGCATCCGCCAGAACAAATTCACACCTGGGATATTTCTCTCGGGCTTGTTCCAGCATGTTCGCAGAAAAATCAACCCCGACTGCCCGCGAGGGTTGCAGGGAAGCCAATAAATCACCGGTCCCGCAGCCAATCTCCAGCACGCTTGAATTGGGTGGGATCAAATTGCCATAAACCTATTTCAAACGCCGATGATATCCACCGCCCAGATTGCGTCGAACTTGATAGCGCCGCGCGACTTCATCCCAATGCCTGCTGCGGATCCCCGCATACTCTTTGCCTGTTTCCGAGTTTGTAATCATCAATGCCTTCCTCCTAATAACAGATCCTACCCAACCCCATATCAAATTCCTGGCCGGAGAGCGGGTAAATAACCCGGTGAATGGCGCTCAAGCGGACAATTTGGCCGGCCTTATTCACAAATAAACTGCTCGCTACTGCTTACTCCTCGGTTTTCCCGGCTGACGTATCCAGCAGGTTCCTGAACGCTCTTTCATATTGCGATATAACAAGCTCTTTATCGTGCTGGGTTTTTACATAAACGAGGACGGCCTGGCAGGTTGCGCTGTAAAGACGTTCATCCGCCAGGATGCGCTGGACACTTTGAACCAAAATCTCGAAATCACCGCCGCATGTAACCCCGCACCCATGCTGTGAAAGCATCCCGGCCGGATCCACGTCTGAGGCAATAATGGGCACGCCGTATTTGGCGGCCTGTAAAAAGGTGTTGGGAAACCCCTCAAACACCGAGGTATTCACAAATAAACGCGCCTCTGCAAAATATTTTTCCACCTCTTCAAAAGGCACTTTTTCGATCAGGGTCAAATTTGGTAAAGAGCGGGCTGTTTCCAGGCAGGCAGCAAAACTCTCCTCATCATATTTGTTCATGATCGCGACAAACTTTTGTTCGGGCAGCCGGCGCGCCAGGCTAAAAAACCAGGAGGGCCTTTTGACCCGCTCATCTGTTTTTCCCACCCATAAAATAGTATCCGGGTTGGATGAGCGCGGCCGGGAGCTGGAGAGATCAATGGGGTTGCGAATCACAACCCCGCTGCGACCGTACCCGGCTTCGAGCAGCTTGGCTTGCTGCGGACTTTGAACAATATGCAAATCTGAGCCCTCAATGGCAAAGACCTTTTCATAATAAGCCTCTCCGTAGATATCAATGGCGTTGGGGCTTAATTTATAATCTGGTGAATAATCATAATCAGAGCCGGAGAGAAAGACATACTTTTTCTTCCGTACCCGGCAGTAAAAGGCCATCACCGCCGACATATGATGATTGCCCGGCACGACATAAAGATCAGCGTCCGCAAGATCCAAAATCTTGATCTCATCCCGCCAAACAATATGCTGCCCCGATCGATCCAAAACGGCATATGTGTCGCGATTTTTTTTAATGGCTATTAACAGTTCTTTGACTGGGTGCAGAATTTTCCTCAGCAACCGTTTGGCTAGTGCCAAAACACCTGTATTAAAACGAACGGATTGAAGCCGGCCAAGACCGGCTGTCGACCAGGCGCCCGGGGCAGGAGGGTCTATTTCGGACACGGGAATCATCTTCCTGCCCACCCAGACCAACAGCCTGACCCCCTGCCGGTATTCAACTGGCGCCTGGCCATAATCCCCCACGATCACGGTTACATCAAAATTGCCTCGCCGCGCCAATTCTTTCGCAATGAGCGAGATTCTGGTCTCCCAGCCGCCAAAAGGGGCCTGACATTCCGAATTAAATAGCGGGTAACAATATAAGCTGTAAAAACAGATACGAGGTTTCATCTCTAATCCAGATGAAGGGGGATTATTCATTCGCGGGTTTCCTCTACAGAAAAAACTACCATGCCCGGTTGGTCTAGGTACATATGCCAACCGGGCATGGTATGGATTATTTCTTATTGTTCAGGCGAGATGTGCGACATGTGGGGCCAATTGCCTTTGCTGGAAGGGAATCAGCGGCTATCCAGATACCGCTGGGCGGGAAAGGGTTCGATCCACGAACATTAAATGCCACATTTCAAGCATCAGTAAATTCCATAACAGGTACTGCCAGTTCTCGCCGTTTTGATGGCGGTCAATCATCCCCCTGATATAGCTTGCCTGAAAGTATCCGCGCTGGAGGGCTTTCTGGCTCAACAGGGTGTCATACAGCATTTCTTTCAGGTCGTGCCTGAACCAATGGTCGGTTGGCACGCCAAAGCCCATTTTCTTGCGGTAGATGACTTCGTGTGGCAGATAGGGTTCCACCGCTTTCTTGAAGATGTATTTACTGATGTTCCCGTCTTTCAGCTTTAATTCGGGCGGGATGCTGGCCACGAATTCCATGAAAGGATGATCCAAAATGGGCATACGCGCTTCCAGCGAATGCGTCATGCCGGCAATATCCGTTTTGGTCATCAGCGTGTCGGGCAGGTAAAGGTTGAAGTCCAGGTACAGGGTGGCATCCAGGAAATTCTTCGCGTCCGATTGGCGGTATTTTTCAAGCATGATATCCACCCCGAACCTGCCATCCAGTTGATCCCAAAAAGCCGGGGCGTAGAGCTGGCGTTGGTAGTATTCCCAAAAATGCGTGATGCGTTGATAGTAGCGCAGACGTTCCGGGGTTAAATCAACCAGGCGCCGCAGGTCCTGGAGGTGACGCGGAAAACCTCGTTGAAAGAGGTACGGATTCTTAAGTCGATCTTTCAACCGGGTGGCAAAATTGCCATCGGCCGCGGGATCAAGATTCTGGTAGCGCGGATACCCGGCAAAGTTTTCATCGCCGCCGTCGCCGGTCAGCACCACAGTGACATATTCGCGGGCCAGCTTGGAAACGTAGTAAGTGGGGATGGCAGACGAATCTGCAAAGGGCTCGTTGTAATGCCAGACCAGTTCCGGAAAGATGGCCTGGGCATCTGGCTTGACAATGAACTCATGATGATCGGTATGGTAACGTTCCGCCACCATGCGCGCATAAGGGAGCTCGTTATATTCATCCTCGGCAAACCCGATCGAGAAGGTCTTGACCGGTTGATCCATCAGACCGGCCATCAGGGCCACAACGATCGAAGAATCAACCCCCCCGGAGAGAAAAGCGCCCAATGGCACGTCGCTCATCAGGCGGATGCGCACGGCCTCGCGCAGGCGCTCAATGATCTCTTCCTGCAGTTCCCGCTCGGCAGCTGCGCCTACCACACGCAGCTTGTTCTTATAGGATAAATCCCAGTAACGCTGGAGGGTGACCTGCCCGTCTTTGACCAGCAGGGTATGCGCCGGGGGCAATTTTTTGATCCCCTTGAAGGCGGAATAGGGCGCCGGTACAGATTGGTAGGTCAAGTAGTAATGGATGGCTTCCAGGTCCGGCGAAACCTGAAACTCTTCATCCTGCAGGATGGCTTTGATCTCGGAGCCGAAGAGGAAGCGGTCTGGCAGAGCGGCATAGAATAAGGGCTTTTTGCCAACCCGGTCGCGCGCCAGGAACAGGCTTTGCTGGCGTTCATCCCAGAGTGCAATGGCAAACATGCCGCGCAGACGTTCCACGCATGCCGGACCCAGCTCTTCCCACAGATGCAGGATGGTTTCGGTATCAGTATTGGAGCAGAAGCGGTGGCCCTTGCGCACCAGTTCATCTTTTAACTCGAGGAAGTTGTAGATCTCCCCATTAAAGGTAATCCAGATGGTACCATCCTCGTTGCACATGGGTTGATGCCCGAGAGGACTGAGATCAATGATCGAGAGGCGCGCCTGCCCCAGGCCCACATGCCCCTTGACCCACACGCCACTGTCATCCGGCCCGCGGTGACGGATGATGTTGCTCATCCGCTGCACCTGGGGTTCAGAGACCTGGCGAGCCGAGTCATGGTAAACAAGTCCACAGATACCGCACATAATTTTTCCTGTTTGAAAAAATAATTGTTGAACGGCTATTTCAGAAGAATAGCAGGGATATATTTTCTTAAAATTGGCAGCTTATTGAAAACTCTCAAGAAAGGCTTGAGACGACTGAGAGCATTGAAAATATTATCAAGCTCCTGCCTGGTTTCTGCAAGCTCTTGTTGCAACTCCCATCTTAAGACCAGGGTTTGAAGCATGTAATTGTACGGCTGTTCTTGCCTGCGGGCATGGCTGGCCTCCGCCAAAATCTGTTCGATCTGGATGGCCGATTTGCGCGGGTCCAGGTACTGTTCCACGTACGCGCGGCCCAGCCGGCCCACTTGCTCCCGTTCCTGCGGGTTAAAGACCAGCCGTTTGAGTTGCCGGCAGACCTCCTGCGGTGTTTCTGCCTGGCAGATGGGGGCCAGGGGCAGAGGACTGGAAATTTCCGGGCGGGCATTGGCAATGGCGGGCCGGCCAACTGCCATGGCATCGTAAACCGGGCCGAAAGGCAGGGATTTCGCCAGCTGGTCGAAGATAATATCCGCGCGCTCGATCTCCTGCCAGTAATCCACCAACGACATTTCCTCCAGCCAGATCACCTGGTCTGCAATGCCTTCTTCCGCGATCAGGTCTTCCGTTTCTTTGAGATGCAGCCCCTTGCGCACCAGGCGAATCTCGAGCCGGGTGCCGGTTTCGCGATAAAACTGCCCCAGTCCGCGAATCATAACGTCGCCGCCTTTGTAGTCCAACAGCGCGCGCCCGGGTTCAACCGGCAGTTTCCAGGTCAGGCGTGCGCCGCAAAAAACCCGCGCGGTCTGATTATGCGGCGCTGGCGAGAACTCCAAAATATCCGGATTGGCCATGGCAAAGAAGTGCCGCTTGGAGGCGGGAATGCCCAGCTCGTCCAGCAGGCGGTCGCCTTCCGGCACAAGGCCGTGTGGAAACCAGCGCACCAGGGCGGAGTTTTGGATCCCCAGCCGCTGCCGGTTGATAAAATCCTTTAACATCGCAAGGTCGCTTTTCCCTGCAGGGGTTTCTTTGTAGGCAGGATCATAGTTCGCGGTGCGCGTCTCAACCGACAGGAGATTGGCATAATCCGTGAGATCCGAACCGGTCAGCAAGGCAATGGCAGGCAGGTTCAAAAATGGCAGGCAGGATAGGCCGAACGAATTGAGCACCAGCGCATCGCATTGCGATAGCTGGCCCAGGATGCCCGCCAGCCGGGGGCTCAGGGTGAAGAATTCCCATTCGGCCAGGTCGGAGAGGTCGGTGATCCAATCGGGATAGCCCGCCTTAAATTCGGGATACCGGCTTTCGGGGCGATGGAGCGGGCTTTTTTCGGTGACCACAAAAAAAACCGAATGTCCCATTTCACGGAACAACATGGCCAGGATAAAAGGATAATTGTTGGTGTTGCCCAAAAAACCGATTTTCATTGGGCCGGCCCCTTGGAAATACGACTCATTTTTTGAGATATCTCCATGCCATGAACGAGCATATAGCGGATCAATTCACAGACCTGGATAATCTCTGCGCTTTGAATTCCGGTGCCGGTCGGCAGGCAAAGCATGCGTGCCGTGACGCGTTCCGTCTCTGGCAGGCGCGCAGCGGCTTCCGGGAAGAGTGTGGCGTAGGGTTCCATGCGGTGACAGCCGGGGTAGAAATAGCGCCGCGCCAGCACGTTTTCGGCGTGCAGGAGTTGGGTCAGCTGGTCGCGGCTGAGGCCTGCGGTTTCTTCGTCAACCTCCAGCACCAGGTATTGATAATTATTCCTTTCGGCTTCATCGAAGGCCACCACGCGCACTCCCGGTACGCCTTCCAGTTCCTGTTGGTATTGCCGATAATTGCGCTGATTGACGGCGATCAGTTCCTGGATGGTTTCGAGATTGGTCAGCCCCATGGCGGCGGAGACTTCGTTCATTTTGCCGTTGGTGCCAACACCGTCTACTTGGTCATAACCAGTAAAGCCGAAATTTGTCATCTTGCGCGCACGGTTTGCCAGTTCTTCATTATTAGTGGCAATGGCGCCGCCTTCCAGCGAGTTGAGGAACTTGGTGGCGTGAAAACTAAAGACTTCCAGGTCGCCGAAGTTGCCAACCATTTGGCCCTGGTAGGAACAGCCAAAGGCATGGGCAGCATCATAGAACAGTTTCAGGCCGTGCCGGCGGGCGATTTGCTCCAGCGCGTCACAGTCGCAGGGCCGGCCATAGACGTGCACGCCCAGGATGGCGCTGGTACGCGGGGTGATCAATGCCTCGATTCTGGCGGGGTCAATGTTGTAAGTCTGCGGGTCAATATCGCAAAAGACAGGTGTGACTCCCAACCACTGCAGGGCATGGGCAGTGGCGACGAAGGTAAAGGACGGGATGATCACTTCGCCCTGCAGCCCCAGGGCGCGGATGGCGATCTCCAGCGCTATGGTGGCATTGGTGACCACGATGCAATGCTTTACACCAACATAACTGGCGATGGCTTTCTCAAACTCCTGCATGTAGCGCCCGCTATTGGAAAGCCAGCGGCGATCCAGAATATCGTTCACGCGCTCGCTAAATTTTTCGCGGTTGCCGATATTGGGGCGGCCAACATGCAGTTTTTCTAAAAAGACCGGTTTGCCATCCAGCAAAGCCAGATCATTGGTTCTTAATTTTATCATGTAGACCTGCTTGTACTACTTGATGTCTGAAAAAATAACTGGCGCATTGAGCATCCATTGTAAATTAGAAACGATTATATGGTCGACATTTTTTCGTTAACCGATCTGGGAGTTTTGGTTTTTGGGGAGCGCTTCCATGCTAACGCTAAATTTCTGTCCTTCCAGGGAAATCTCCAACCCTGAATACCCCGGAAAAGAGAGACAGCGAATTAACTTAACCAATTCCAGTGTTTTTATGGAATGCCAATTCTCAAGGCTTTTTATATTAAAAAACTCGGCTTTTGTATGGTAAGTTCCACCACTCGGTTGTGGTGTCGTGGGCAGATTCTCACATTCAATTATTGCCATACTATATTGTGAAAATAATTGTTTTTCTGCATATCTCACCCTACTAAACAAAGTGTAACCAGTATCGTGTGGATAATATTCCACCGGGATTTGATCGACTATGGGACCCTGGTCAACTTTTGCAACAATTTCATGTATGGTTGCACCAGCGGGTGTTTCCTCCCACATTGCCCAAAAAACCGGGTAAAAACCCCTTCCCCATGGTAAAAAACCGGGATGGATATTATATATTTTAGAATAACGTGATATTAAGGATTGCCCCAATATTTTTGGGTAATGAACTGAAAGTCCACTTGATGCAAATTCAAAGTTCACATTGTTTGGATTGCCAGGAACGACATTAATATTTCTTGCTTGCGCTTCACTGGAAATTTCGTCATCTTCTGTAATAACTTGTTTAATACAATCTGGTGGGGTTTGCTTCAATGCCCATAGTCCAAGGTCACTACCTAGATAAAGGTCAATTGGTTCCATAAATTCTTTCCCTATTTGCTTAACTATTTTGTTTTGGCGCAGGCAAAAAGAATAGTTTCAGCGCGATAGATCGTAAAATGATCCAGGAAAAATTCATACCCTACCTTCAGTCCGTCCAGATAGTTTGAAATATCAACAAAATCGTCTGGGTTATGATATACAGAAATTGCTAATTTGGGTTTGAATCTCCGAATTGTTTTTTCCGCGCCGATCAACGCCTTTAATTCTGCCCCTTCGACATCCATTTTAATAAAATCAACCCTTGTGATTCCAGTGTCTCTGACAAAGTCATCCAAGGATAGTGTTGTTACATGGAAATAAGATCCTTGGTGGTTCTGGTTGTTCTTCAGTGATGTGGCGGGCCCATTACTGGAAAACTCCAACAGCTCATGCGATTTATCCCATAAAGCGTTTTGGATTATTTGTATGTTTGTTGCCAGCCCAGGGTTAAGTTCCAAATTTTGATGAAAGACTTCTAGATTGTCCGGCGAGAACTCAAAGGTGTAGACCCTCCCTTGTGCGCCAACATTGTGAGAAAAATAAAGGGCAGTATCACCCCAGCCTCCTCCGGCATCAATAACATAGTCTCCTAACTGTGCCTTGATAGCGATATTTTCCCTGCAATATTCGTATTGTTTGAGTCCAAATGTTGCGACTGCCCATACTGGCATGAGATAACTTTCGATTGGATAGCCCAAATTAGTGAGATCCATGTGATTTAGCGACCAATCACGAAACCCTATCTTGAGCGTGCGTTCTAATTTTTTTATAGAAGATTGTGCAGTTTTTCGGATTTCCCAATAGGATGCTGTGTTAATGGGAAGTTTCACTTTCCTATATCCCATCAGCCGATATGCGATAAGAGACACCAATATAGAGCGTGAATGGCTATCCTGAAGTAGATCATATAATCTGGATAGTTCAAGAAGAGAATTTTCGGATTTGGATAGGCTGACAACTAATGTTTCAAAATCAGAATTCTTTATTAGAACACTATCCTTAAAAATAAATTTAAAAATTTTTCGAATATTGGCAAAAAACCAATCACCTGACGTTTCTCGATAGGGCAATACATCAGAATCCCAATTGTCTGAACCGTACCAGTTGGGTAGGTTTTTAACAAGTTCTTTTGTTAATTCGGTTAAGAAAATTCCATCATTTAGATCGGTCGCAGACATAATACTCCCAGCAATGTTTATGTTTGTTTAGATTCCGCTTCCAATACTTTCCCCTCAAAGTGAGGTTCCAGATTAACGACGGAAGCATGTTGAATCCACGGCAATCTTGGGATCGTAAAGACCATGGCATCATACAGGAAATCAATAACCTTTTGCCCATTCCCAACCCCCGCGCTGAGAAAATAGTCTCCGTTGGTTAACCACATGGACACATTTAATCGGGCTTCCAGGATTTGCCCCTTTTTCACGGGGGGGAACTTCACGCCCGCATCAGTGGTTGCAATTCCATACATGATGACGCCTTTATTATTGGTGATATGAAAACCAAATCCGATCGTATCGCAATCTTCATGAAATAGAGCTCGGGCAACTAACGAATATTTTTGCCCTGATTCCAGCACAACTACCTTGTGGTCATGCGAGTCATAAATTCCAATTTCAATGATTTCCGCTTCGATGCGCTCGCCCGCCCGCAGTAATCCGGAAAAATCCTGTTTGCTTATTTTCGAATCGGTATGCGCCTCGTCATTTTTTTGTATGGCTGATGCGTCCGCGTCCACTTTGGCAGGCGCCTCTGCCTCGGTTTTCCGAGTTGATCCGGAAGCCTCCGTCGGGTTATCAACATATACCATTTTCCAGTAGCGCTTTGCAACCGCTTTGGGGTCGCCATTATCCAGGATCCTGCCATTTTCCAGCAATATGGCCGTGTCACAAAGATCCATGACTGCGTTGGTATCGTGGGAAACAAACAGGATGGTATTTCCAGCTTCTCGAAATTCCTTGATCTTGCCAAAGGATTTTTTTTGGAAGCGCGCATCGCCTACGGATAAAGCTTCATCCACGATCAGGATATCCGGGTCAATGCACACCGCAGTAGAGAAGGTCAGGCGGGCCTGCATGCCGGAGGAATAGGTCTTGAAGGGCTGGTCAATGAAATCCTTGAGTTCGCTGAACTCGATGATCCAGTCCTCCTTGGCCTTCACTTCCTCGCGCGAAAGGCCCACCATCAACCCGCCCAGGTAGATATTCTCGCGCCCGGTATATTCACCGCTAAAACCGGTGCCCAGCTCCAGGATGGAAGAGATTCTGCCGCGCGTCACCACTTCGCCGGAGGTCTTATCCAGTGTGCCAGAAATGATTCGCAGCAGGGTGCTTTTCCCAGCCCCATTGCGGCCCAGCAGCCCCACCACCTTCCCGCGCGGCACATCAAAGGAAATATCCTGCAAGGCCCAGAACGATCTGTGGCGCGGTTTGCCTCGCAAGACTTCAATGAACAGATCCGCAGGGTGCGAATAGATCTTAAATTCCTTGGAAAGATTGGCCACATGGATAGCCGCTTCAGAAGAGTTGCTCATAACACGTTCCCAAACATTCCCTTTAATTTCCGAAAAATGCGATACCCGAAGATGAAGAGAAGAAGGCTTCCCAGGCTGAATACCACCCAGGCCCAGGGGTGCGCGATGGCGCCAAAATATAAAACATCCTGGTAGCACCAGATCATATAACTGATCGGGTTGAGATATAACATGGGGCGGATGGCAGACGGGATGGACTCGGGCAGGTATAAAATTGGCAGGATGAAAAATGCCACGGAGAGAAAGACCTGCACAAATTCTTTCAAATCCCGAAAAAAGACCCCTATGGCAGAAAAAAGAAAACTGACCCCAACCATGGTCAGACTCTGGAAAAGAATCAGAACCGGAATCAGAAAGTACGTCCACAGCAAGCCATGACTGGTACTGAGGGTATAGACAGTCAGTAAACACAAAAACACGAACTCGGTCACCAGCGAAGCCAGGACGTTCTTGATCGGCAGGACTTCAATCGGAAAAATCACCTGCTTGACGACGTTGGCATTGCTGATGATGACCGTGCTGGATTTGCTCAACACCTCCTGAAACACCAGCCACGGGATGATTCCAGCCAGCATATAGGATGTGTAATTCAACGGCATGTCCAGGGTCCCGCCAACGCGCGCTTTGAACACGAAGCCAAAAATGAACACATAGATCAACGTGATCATCAGCGGATGGACAAGCGGCCAGAATGCGCCAAAGACCTGGCCGGCATAGCGGTCAAATACCTCGCGCCTGGTTAATTCATAGATCAAGCGACCGCGCGTGCGAAAAACATTGGATAACTCAATGAAAGCCTGAAAATTTGCCAAAAAACTAAATGCAGAGTACATTTTTTCTCACTGCTGGTGGGGATGTTTGGGTAAATTGAAAACATATTATAGCCGCTTTTTTAGGTAGAATGGCGCGCCTGGGTTTTGCCGGCTTATGGAATATAATCAGGACGCAAGTCAGGTTCCCCCAAGGCCTGAATACAAAAAATTAGAGAGATTCAGAAAAGGCTGCCATGAACATCAAAGATACCCTGATTAAAAAACTGCAAGACAAAACTGCCCGAATCGGCATTCTCGGCATGGGCTATGTGGGCATGCCGCTGGCGGTGGTTTTCGCCGAGAAGGGCTTCAACGTTCTCGGCATTGACCCGGACCCGCGCAAGGTGGAGACCTTCAAGCA
>CAIQVH010000020.1 GCA_903875215.1 uncultured Anaerolineae bacterium | reverse complement strand
GGTTGCGGGGGGGAGACTCGAACTCCCGACCTCCGGGTTATGAGCCCGACGAGCTGCCACTGCTCTACCCCGCGCCGGTTGACTAGCCCGCGAAGTTTACTACATCCAGAGCGGCGCGTCAAGGATTAAGATAAAGTGGCCGGCTGTATAGATACGCCAACCCACTGATGCGATCATCCAGCTGGCGGATGTTCAGCCGCGCTGCCAGCCGCCCGCTCACCTGGTACGGCAGGTCGGCGCTGAAAGGCTGGTACTTTCCACCTCCAGCAGGCAACTGTACCAGGCGCGAACCAACGATCCGGCCTTCGGTATCGAACAATTCCAGGATCAAGGGCGTATCGTTCATTAAATCCACCTCGCCTTGCACCAGCAAAACCCCGCCGCTGATCTCGGCCTCGCTGGCCGGCGCGCGCAAGACAACCCGCTCCTGGGCCGGGTAAGGCTGACCTAACTGATTTTCTCCCACCGAGAAGAGCATCAAGCGCACCGAATTGAGCGCCAGCAGGTTGCCAGCCTTGTCATAGGTGCTGATCTGCAAGCGCGCCATCTGGGCCGCGCCTTTGAACTCAAAGCTGATCTTCTCCTCCACGCGTGTGTAATAGCCGATGTTGGAATAGGTGATGAAGACCTTGCGATACAGCTCGCGCCCATCCTCGCCAATCAACTCCAGGCGTGTCAGGCCGGTGAAAGCCGGGTCAATGTGCGCAATCAACTGGATCGGCGAAACCACCCGCGACATCGGTCCCGGCTGGACAATGCGCAGTTCAATGCGTTGGTCCCGGTCGATAGTGGGAGAAGGCTCCAGGGTGGGCGTTTCGGGCAGGGGCGCGGTCGAAGTGGGGGACAACAGCGCGGTGGGGCTGGCCGGCGGGGTCAGGCTGGGCGCGGCCGAAGTTGCGGCTACCACCGGGGCGGCCTGCGGCAGGGCAGCAGTCTGCGCGGCGGTGGGAGCCGGTGTGGGGCTGGTTGCGCCCCGGCCAGGGAACAGCTCCGGCAAGGGAGGCAGGTTCAGGCGCAGGCATCCAGCCAGCAGGAGACAGAGCAGGAGAGAGGTGATTTTACTCATGGGAAAATACCTCCCGCAGCGGGCATCCGGCTGCGGGAGGCGGCGGGTTACAGGCCGTAGATGGCGCCATATTTCTGGCGCAGGTAGCGAACGTAGGGGGCTGGATCTATCTTTGAGCCGGTCACGCGCTGAACAAGTTCCTGGGGCTCGTACTTGCGGCCATGCTGGTGGATATTCTCTCGCAGCCAGGTCAACAGGCTGGAAAAATCACCCTGGCGGATCTGCGCTTCGAAGGCCGGGGTCTGGGCGGTGAATTTCTCCCACAACTGGGCCGAGATCAGGTTGCCGAGCGCATACGTGGAGAAGTACCCCAACATGCCGCCCGACCAGTGTACATCCTGTAAAACGCCCAGCGCATCATCCGGCGGGACGACGCCCAGGTATTCTTTCATCTTACTGTTCCAGAGTTCGGGCAGGTCGCGGATGGCAACCTGGCCTTCGAGCATGGCAATTTCCAGCTCCAGGCGCAGCATGATGTGCAGGTTGTAGGTAGCTTCGTCGGCTTCCACGCGGATCAACGAGGGCTGGACTTTGTTGATGCCCTGGTAGAACTGATCGAGGCCCACTCCGGCCAGCTGTGCGGGGAAGCGCGCCTGCAATTGGGGATAGAAGAATTCCCAGAAGGCGTGCGAGCGTCCGATGATGTTCTCCCACATGCGGCTCTGCGATTCGTGCACGCCGAGCGAGGCCCCGTCCGAGAGATTGGTGCGACTCCACTGGCGGCCGATGCCCTGCTCGTACAGGGCGTGCCCGGTCTCGTGCATGGTTCCAAAGAGCAGGGCAAAAGGCAGGTCTGCCACCCAGCGTGAGGTGATGCGTACATCGTCAATGCCGATGCTCTGGCAGAAGGGATGCACGGTCGGGTCCTGGCGGCCGCGTTTCCAGTCATAGCCAAAGGCGCCGGCAATGTCGCGGCTGAAATCCCACATGCGCTGTTCGTCGTAAGCCAGATGCATGAAGGCATCCTCCACCTGCGGGCGCTGCCCAATGGCGCGGATTAATTCCACCTGCTGGGGGCGCACGGCATCGAAAATGGCCCGGACTTCGGCGGTTTTCATGCCCGGCTCAAACAGGTCGAGCAGAGTATCGTAGGGGTGGTCGGCGGGAGGGAAGAAGGCGACGTAACGCTGGCTCAGCTCAACGACTTTTTCCAGATGCGGCTGAAAGTGGGCGAAGTTGCTGCGGGCGCGGGCTTCCGCCCAGGCCTGGTGCGCCATGGCCGTCACCTGGGCATGCTCCACGATGAATTCGGACGGTACGCGGGTTTCCTTGTCGTAATCCCTGGCGGCGCTGCGGATCAGGCGGTATTCATCGGATTGCGGGTCGAGGCTGGGGAGTTCGCGCTTGAGATCTTCGAGCAGCCGCCCGACTTCCTCAGAAACAAACTTCTCATGGGCGATCTTGCCCAGGGTGCCGAGCATGTTGCCGTGTTCTTCGGCAGCGCCTTCGGGCATGTAAACCTGCTGATCCCAGCCAATCAGGGCGGCGGCGTGGTTCAAGTCGGCAATTTCAGCGAGGATGGCTTTAAGTTGGTTGTATTTTTCGTTCATTCGAATATTCTCCCGTTGGATACATGGCTTGGCAGGATTTTACCCCAGAAAAGTCTGGGCGGTACTAAAGGACGGTCGTGCCTGGCTGCAAGTGGCGATCAATCGGAGCGCAGGGCTTCGACCGGTTGCAGGTTGGCGGCGCGGTTGGCCGGGTAAATGCCAAAGAACAGGCCAATACAAGTGGAGGTGATCGTCGCCAGCAAAATCCCGTCCAGGCCAACGGCCGGGGTGAAGGCATTGCCGGTGGCGGCAGCCACCTGCCCAACGACGAAGGCAATCAACCAGCCGAGGAAAATCCCGATCAGGCCGCCGATCAGGCTCAGCAGGGACGATTCGGTCAGGAATTGGGTCAGGATATCGCGTTTGCGGGCGCCAAGAGCCTTGCGCAGACCAATTTCGCGCGTGCGCTCCGAGACAGAGACCAGCATGATATTCATGATGCCAATCCCACCAACCAGCAGGGAAATGGCAGCAATGCCGCCCAAAAAAGTGGTAAAGACCCCCAGCACGGTCTGGACGGTTTGCAGGAAATCCTGCTGTGAAAACAGGGTGAAATCATCGGCGCCGATGGCGGTGCGATGACGGGCGCGCAGCAGATTGGAGATCTCTTCGGTGGCCAGGGGCACATCCTCCGCCGAGGTGGCCTGGGCCATGATCAGGTCGACGCGGTTCACATTCGAGCGACGCACGATGCGCGTGCGCGCCGTGGTCATCGGAATAAAAACTACGTCATCTTCTGATCCAAAGGAGGATCCACCCTTCTTCTCCATCACGCCGATGACGCGAAAAGGCTGGCCCTGGATACGTACCGTCTCGCCGACCAGACCTTCGTGCCGGCCAAAGAGCTTGTCGGCCACATCCACCCCCAGCAAAACGACCGAGGCCCGCCCCAGCAGGTTTTCCTGGGTGATTTGTTCGCCCTCAGCCACGTAAAAATTGCGCACCGAGAAATAGGAAGGCGTGATACCGCCCAACGTGGTAGTGGCCACGTTGCCGCCTGCGGCCACCTCGATCCCATTGCCCTGGATGAAGGGCGCCACATCCGCCACATGCGGAGCCTGGAACGGATCAGCCATGGCCTCGGCATCCTGCATTGTCAATGGCCGCACAACGCGCGGTTTAGCCTGCGAATTGCCTGAAAAAACAAACAGCAGGTTAGTGCCAATGCCACTGATCGCGCCGGTGATGGAATTTTGCGCACCGCGCCCAATCGCCAGCATGGCAATCACCGCCGCCACGCCAATCACAATACCCAAAATCGTCAGTCCGGAACGCAGCTTGTTGGCGTTCAAGCTCTCCAGCGCCTCAAAAAAAGCCTGTAAAAAAGTCATCTCAGCTCCCAATAAATCTGCCCGGTTCCAGCTGAATTGTAACCCACCCGGCCACCAAAAGGCAGTCCCCACCCTCCGCCGGCTGGAAATCGTGCACCCCTGATTGGTGATGAATGTCGTCTGGTTTGGTGACATTCATGGGTGTGTCAAAGTCCGGCCATTGAGTATCATAATATCAGTAATTTTCGCCAAAAATCCAGGAGGAAGACACCATGCAGGCTGTCCCCAGCGAATTTTTAACGATAGATCGCAAAGAGCGGGCAAACATGCCGTTTCGTGATTTAAGTCTCAGAGCGGTTGAAGAACGGATTTGTGATTTTGACGATGTCGTCATCAGCTTTGACGAACAGCGCGCGAGGGTGGAAGCCTCACGCTGCATCCACTGCCCCGACCCGGCCCCCTGCATGGTCGCCTGCCCGACCCACAACGACATTCCCTCGGCCATGTGGCTGATCGAACAGGGGCGCTACAAAGACGCCGCAGAAATCTACCACAAGACCTCCTCCCTGCCCGAAATCTGTGGGCGCGTCTGCCCGCACGAACAGCTCTGCCAGGGATCCTGCGTCCTGAACAAACACCACCAACCCGTGCTGACCGGTCAGCTGGAAGTCTTCGCCCTCGATTGGGAACGCACCCACCAGCCATACACCGTTAAACAAGCCGCCCCCAGCGGAAAGAAAGTGGCCGTGGTGGGCGCCGGGCCGGCTGGCCTGGCCTGCGCGCACATTGTCCTGCAACGCGGACACCAGGTCACCGTCTTTGACGCCAAGCCAGCGCCAGGCGGATTGATGGTGTATGGAATCCCCAACTTCAAACTCCCCAAAGAAGATGTCTTTGCCAAATGGAGCGACCTGGAAGCAGCCGGCGCAAAATTCGTCGGCAATACCTATATCGGCAAAGACAAAACCATTGACCAGCTCTTTGCCGAAGGCTTCGAAGCCATCTTCGTCGGCGTCGGCACCGGTATCGACGCCAAAATGGAAGTCCCCGGCGAAGATCTGCCGGGGGTCTACGAAGCGACCGACTTTTTAATCCGCGGCAATGTCGAAGATCAATGCCTGCCTGCCGATAAAAAAGAACGCCCCCAACTCGGCAAACGTGTGGCCGTCATCGGCGGCGGCGATACCGCCTCCGACTGCCTGCGCACCGCCCTGCGCATTGGCGCCGAAGAAGTCATCTGTCTCTACCGCCGCACCGAAAAAGAAATGCCCGGCGGCAAAAAAGACCGCCAGATGGCCAAAGACGAAGGTGCACAATACCGCTTCCTGACCCAGCCGGTCAAGTTCATCGCCGGCCCGGATGGCCGCCTGGCCGCCGTCGAGTGCATTGAAATGAAACTCGGCGAACCCGACGCCAAGGGCCGCCGTAAACCCGTCCCGGTGGAAGGCTCCAACTTCTCCATTGCCATTGACACTGCTATCAAAGCCCTCGGCTACTGGCCCGACCCAATCATCAGCAAGACCACGCCCAACCTGGAAACCCACGACTGGGGCTTAATCACCCTGACCGACAAGAAAACCGGCGCCACCAGCCGGCCCGGCGTCTTCGCCGGCGGCGACGGCGTGACCGGCCCCGACCTGGTCGTCACCGCCATGGTCGCCGGGCGCAAAGCCGGCGAAGCCATCGATCAATACCTGCGCAGCCGCTAAACTCCCCCGCCCCATCCGCGCGCCTCCTTCCCCCCGAAGGAGGCGCGCGCGTTTAACAGCCCACCAGTTTCCTTGGGTATAATCAACCCATGCGCTGGCTGATCCGTTTCAACAAATACCTGATTCTGATAATCTTCCTGACTCTGAGCATCTCCACCAGTGATGTCCAACTGGGAAAAGTGGCCGACCGGGTTTATTTTTTGGCCGTCGACCAGGCCTTTAACTTCGGCAGTTGGACCGTCTCGGGTGCCTGGCTCAAGATCAGCCAGAGCGTCCTGGCCACACCGCGTTACTTTACACCCGGCACCCAGCACCAGCTGGTCAGCGAATACCTGGAACTGGTGCGCAGCCAGGAAAAGACCGAACGCGAAATCAACCTGATCTACACCGACCCGCAACAGAAAGACCCCGCCGTGACCTCCGCCACACTGCGGCAGCAGCTCTCCGCCCTTCAGCAGCGCCAGGACGGGCTCGCCCCGTTGGCCGAAGCGGTGCTCGAAATGCAAGTCACCCAAATCCTGCACGAACAGGGCCTGACCAGCGGTGGACAGCCCATCCCCTGGGTACTTTATCATACCGCGCCCCTGCCCCAAAACCTGGTCATCTCACCCCGCACCATCATCCAGCAGGAAACCAGCGCCCTGCTCCAGCCCGATTTGAGCCTGGAACAGGCCATCGCGCTCGAAGAGCGGGTCAGCCGGCAATTAAATGTCTCGGCTGTGGTGGTGGATGTCGGCGGGCTGGCCGCCTACCCGACGATGATCATGCGCACCACCGCACTCGACTGGCTGACCTCCACGATCGCCCACGAATGGATTCACCTGTACCTCGGCCAGCGACCGCTGGGCATGAACTACGACAAAACCCCCGAACTGCGCTCGATGAACGAAACCACAGCCTCCATTGCCGGGAACGAAATCGGCCGCATCGTGCTGGAACGCTATTACCCCGAACTCGCCGCCCGCTACCCGCTCGAATACCAGACCGCCGCAGCCGGGGCCGGCCCCGTGCCGCCCCCCCAATTGCGCCCGGCCTTTAATTTCCGCGCCGAAATGCACCGCACCCGCGTGCGGGCCGACGAGCTGCTCGCTGCCGGGCAAATCGAGGCCGCCGAAGCCTACATGGAACAGCGCCGCCAGGTCTTCTGGGAGAACGGCTACGCCATCCGCAAGATCAACCAGGCTTATTTCGCCTTCTATGGCGCTTACGCCGATACGCCCGGCGGCGCAGCCGGCGAAGACCCGGTCGGGCCGGCCGTCCGCCAGCTGCGCGACCAGAGCGCCTCGCTGAAAGATTTTCTCGAACGCATATCCCGGCTCGATTCCTTCGCCGCCTTGCAGAAAGCTGTTCAATAAAATGACCTCCCGAGGTTTTTTCCTGCCGTTTGCCCTGCTGACCCTGGCCCTGGCCGCCTGCGGCGCGCCGAACACGCCCAGCCCCACCCTTGCGCCGCCCACCCTGCCCGCCGCCGCGCCACTCCCCACACCCAACCGCTGCGTGGATGTGCGTCTGCCCACCCCCAACCCCGGAGAAAAGTCACTGTTCCCACCGGTTTCAGCGGCAGAACATGTGCGCAGCGCCGCCCAAGCCCCCAACCCCGCGCCAGTCACGGTGCTGATGTACGCCAATTTCCAATGCACCGACTGCGCCAAAATCGCGGCTGCGCTCGAAGCGGTGCGACAAAATCAGCCCGAGACACTGCGCATCGTATACCGTCACGCCCTGCAGCCCGCCAGCTACGACAAATCCCTGCTCACCGCGCAGGCTGCCGAAGCCGCCGCTAAACAGGGCAAATTCTGGGAACTGCATGACCTGCTCTTTTCCAGCCAGGCCGAATGGGCCGCCCTGCCCCCGGAGAATTTCTCGGCCTGGATGGAAACTCAACTGGCCGGGCTGGGGCTTGACCCAGCCGTGTATGCCGCCGACCTGAAAAGCGCCGATGTTCAGCAGGCGGTCAGCGCCGCGGCGCTGGCCAGCCAGCAAGTCAGCCAGGTGCCCCTGCCGTTGCTGCTGATCAACGGAGAGATTGTCAAGAACCCCTACATTCTTGTCAACCTAGACAGCCTGGTGCGCCTGTACGCCCTGCCGGCGCGCCAGTTCAGCACCTGCCCCAACTTCACCATCAACCCGGCCAAAACCTATACCGCCACGCTGGAAACCAGCCGCGGCGAAGTGGTGATCCGGCTGTTTGCGGAGCGGGCGCCCAACACCGTCAACAATTTCATCTTCCTGGCCCGCCAGGGCTGGTATGAGAAGGTTCCCTTCCATAAGGTCATCCCGGGGCTGCTCGCCCAAACCGGCGACCCAACCGGCACCGGGCTGGGCAATCCGGGCTACTTCATCCCCGATGAACCCGACCCAACCCTGCAATTTGACCGCGCCGGAATGCTGGCAATGTTCAATGTAGGGCCAGATACAAACGGCAGCCAGTTCTTCATCACGCTCGGCCCGGCGCCCGCGCTGCAAAATGGATACACCATTTTCGGAGAAGTCATCCGCGGCCTGGATGTGATGACCAGCCTGGCCGCGCGCGACCCGGCCGCCGGAGGAACACTGGCCGCGCCAGAGATGTTGATCAGTGTCAGCATAGAGGAAAAGTGAGCGCAACCCTGCCCCCCTCTCCCATCCCTGCGCCCAAAGCGCACTGGCCCGCCCTGCTGCTCGGAGCGTTCCTCTTGCTGGGTGCCGTCAGCCTGCTCTTCCTGGCGCCCGTCCTGGCCATGCTCGGGCTGGTCAATACATGGCAGGCAAACAGCGAACAAGGCCTCAGCCTGCTGATGCTCTCCGCCGGAGTTCTGACCCTGGGCCTGCTGCTGGCGCCAGGCGCTTACCTGAACGCCTGTCAATTCTTCAACCTGCCCCAACCCACCCTGCGCCTGCCCAACCTGCCACCAGCCACGGCCATCACCACACTCAGCCTACTGTGGATCATCACCATCTTCACCGGCAGCGGGATACAGGCCAGCGACAATCCAGCCGTCCTGATGCTGCCGCTCCTCAATGTGCTGGCCGTGATTCTGCCGGTTGGGATTTTCCTGATCCTGGCCCTGAAAGGCCTGCCCCTCCCGGGCGCGCGCCGCGCCTGGAGCGTTTTCGGCGCCAGCCTGATCATCAGCCCGCTCCTGGCCATGTTTTTAGAGCTACTGGCCTTTGCCGCCTTCCTGGTTTTGTTTGCCATCTATGCCAGCCTCACTCCCGGGCTGACCAGCACCCTGCTCACCCTGGCCGAAAACCTGCGCAGTGGGGCAGTCTCCCCAGAAATCTCCCTCCCCGCAGCCGCCAGCCTGCTGTTTACTCCCGGCGCAACCCTGACCTTGTTAGGCTTATTCTCGCTGGCCGTGCCCATCATCGAGGAGGGGCTGAAAATCGTCCTGCTCTGGTTCTACGCCAGCCGCCTGCGCAGCCCGGTAGAAGGCTTCGTGCTGGGCATCCTGTGCGGCGCCGCCTTCGCCCTGGCAGAAAGCACCGGTTTTTCCAGCGCCGGTTCAGCCGATTGGTTCTCCAGCGTCACCTCGCGCGCCACGGCCGCCCTGCCACACCTGTTCAACAGTGGATTAATGGGCTGGGCACTGGTCTCTGCCTGGCAGGAGAAAAAAAACCTGCGCCTAGGTCTGACCTATCTGGCAGTCATCCTAATCCACGGCAGTTGGAACGCGCTCAGCCTCGCCCTGGCGCTCAGCTCCCTGCAAGCATTCGTCGCCAATGTCTCCCCACTGGTCGCTTCACCCCTGCCCGCCAGCCTGGGCTGGGGCATCCTGGCGCTCGGACTGCTGATCGGCCTGGGCACTGCCAATGCGCAAATGCGTAAACAGGTTGCAAGGGAACAAGCCCGAAAGGTGGAGTATAATCCGGCCCTGCCTTCACAATCTTCAGGAGAACACAATGGATCTATTAAAAACGCTGGTTGAATTATTTCTGCACCTGGACAAATTCCTGGGTGGCATCATCGATCACTATGGCCCCCTGACCTATGCCATTTTGTTCGTGGTCATTTTCTGTGAAACCGGCCTGGTCGTAACGCCCTTCCTGCCCGGCGATTCGCTCATCTTTGCCGCGGGAGCCTTCGCAGCCATGGGCAAACTTAATCCAGGAGTCTTATGGATCCTGCTGGTCATCGCCTCCGTTGGAGGCGACGCTGTCAACTATTGGATCGGTCACAAAATCGGTCCGCGCGCCTACACCGGCGAAATCAAACTGATCAAAAAAGAATACATCGACCGCACCCACGCCTTCTTTGAAAAACACGGCGGCAAGACCATCTTCCTGGCGCGCTTTGTCCCCATCGTGCGCACCTTTGCCCCCTTCGTCGCAGGCGTTGGGCAAATGTCCTATGGATATTTCTTCAAATTCAACGTCATCGGCGGCATCAGCTGGGTCACCTTATTCCTGAGCCTGGGATATTTCTTCGGAACCATCCCCTTCGTCCAGAAAAATTTTGAGCTGGTCATCATCGCCATTATCCTGATCTCGGTCGTCCCCATGCTGGTGGAATGGCTCAAAGCCCGCCAGGAAAGCAGACAAAAACAGGTCTCCCCAGCCGATTAATCTCACCCCACCCAGAGCGCCCCGCCCCAAGCGGGGCTTTTTTTATGCCAAAAATCCTCCCCACTCCGGTCAATTGTCATATCCCCAAAACCCCCGGAGGCTGGTATCATACCAATAAACCGACCAGTCAGTCTACTGCCATGACCACCGAAACCACCGACACCCGCACCCGCATCCTTGAAGCCGCCGTGCGCGTCTTCGCCGAAAAAGGCTACCACGAGACGCGCATGGATGACATTGTCAGCGCCTCGAATACCTCCAAAGGCTCGATCTACTTCTACTTCCCCGGAAAACAGGAGATCTTTCTCGGCCTGATCGAAACCTTCACTGGCCTGCTGGAAACCCGACTGAAAGACTCCCTCGCCGCCGAACAGCGCGGCCGCGCCCAGGTAGAATCCGCCCTGGCAGCCAGCCTGCGCCTCTTCAGCCAGTACCGCACCCTGGCCAAAATCGTCCTCGTCCAGGCCGTCGGGCTGGGCGCCGTTTTCGAAGAACGCCGCCGCGCCATCAACGACCGCTTCGCCAACCTGATTCAGACCCGTATTGAAAAAGGCATCCAGGATGGCAGCCTGCCCGCCCAAAACTCCACCATCGCGGCCCGCGCCTGGGTAGGCGCCCTGAACGAGATCGTCATCCACTGGATTTACACCGGCACCCCCGACCTCGAAACCGCCCTGCCGGAAATCAGAACCTTCCTGCTGCGCTCCATCGGGAGCACAGAAAATAAAACCACCTCCAAGGAGCAACCCATTTAATGAAACGCATCGCCATCCTAATCTGCCTGCTCGGACTGCTACTCAGCGCCTGCGGCCAGGCCGCCCCCGCCGAACAACCCACCACCCTGCGGCTGGCTGTCATCCCGGTCATAGACACCCTGCCAATGTTCGTCGCCCAGGCCGAAGGCCTCTATCAAAAACACGGCGTCACCGTGGAATTCATCCCGGTCGCCTCCGCCCCCGAGCGCGACCAACTCCTGCAAGCCGGTCAGGCCGATGGCACCCTGAACGAATTACTCTCCGTCATGTTCTTTAACAAAGAAAAAGTCCAACTGCAAGCCGTGCGCTACGGCCACATGGCCTCCCCCGGCCAGGGACATTTCTTCATCCTGGCCTCAGGACAGAGCGGCATCAACGACGTCAACGGCCTGAAAGGCGTCGAAATTGGCATCTCGCAAGGCACAATCATCGAATACGTCACCGACCGCCTGCTCGCAGCCCAGGGCCTGACCACCACCGAGATCAAAACCCTGGCCGTCCCCAAAATCCCCGACCGCATGGCCCTGCTCGCCTCCGGCGAACTGAAAGCCGCCGTCATGCCCGACCCACTCGGCGCGTTGGCCACCCAGCAAGGCGCAAAAATCATCCTCGATGACACCTCCAACCCCCTCCTGGGCGCCAGCGTCATCTCCTTCCGCAAAGAAGTGCTCGACCAGCACCCCGCCGCCATCCAGGCTTTCCTGGCTGCCATCGAAGAAGCCGTCACGCTCATCAACACCAACCCGGCCCAATACAGCAGCCTGCTGGCCGAGAAAAAAATCGTTCCCCCACCGCTGGCCGGCAGCTACATCACCCCCAAGTTCCCCACCAGGGGCCTGCCCTCCGAAGCCGAATGGGCCGACGTGCTAACCTGGGCCAAAGAGAAAGGCCTGCTCAGCGCCGACCTGGCCTACAAAGACTCCGTCAACCCCGCCTTCCTGCCCTGAGCCACAAGCCACACACCTGATTGGAAGGTTGCAGGTAAAATAGACCTGCAACCTTCCTTATTAATTGACTCCCATGATCTCCATTCAGGCACTCACCTTCCACTATCAACGCCCCATATTCGAAAATTTCGATCTGCAAATCGAAACAGGCGAAACCTGGGCCATCCTCGGCCCATCCGGCTGCGGCAAAAGCACCCTGCTGGCCTTGCTGGCTGGTCTCAAACTCCCCACAGGCGGCGCCATCCAGATCAACGGCCAACGCCTGACCCGCCCGCGCCCACAAACCGGGCTGATCCTGCAAGATTATGGACTGCTGCCCTGGGCCACCGTGCACGAAAACGTGGAACTGGGACTCAAACTGCGCTCCTTCTACGGCGCCGACGGAATCCACGCCCCGCGCAGCGTGATTGCCGTTAAAGAAACCGATTCCTGGCTAGAACGGCTCGGCCTGACCTCCCTCGCACACCACTACCCCGCCCAACTCTCCGGCGGACAACGCCAGCGCACCGCCATCGCCCGCACCCTCGTCCTGCAACCCGACCTGCTGCTGATGGACGAACCCTTCTCGTCGCTGGATGCGCCCACCCGCGCCAGCCTGCAAACCCTCACCCTCGAACTCGCCGCCGAACAAGGCCTGACGCTGATCCTCGTCACCCACGCCATCGAAGAAGCCGCCCTGCTCGGCAGTAAAATCCTGTTGCTCAACGAACCACCCAACCGCACAGCCAGTATCCTGCCCAACCCTGGCGCCGCGCTGCCCGGCCACCGGGAAAGCCCCGCCTACCAGGCCCTCTGCCGAATATTACGCGAAAAAATGGATAAAGACCGGGTCACAGCCACCTTCTGACCCGGAGAAAAAAAACCCGCCATGCTGAAAACCCGCCGCCGTGACCTGTTCCTGGCCTGCCTGATCCTGCTCTGCCTCTGGCAGCTGGCCGCCACGCTGATCCAACGCCCCATCCTGCCCCCGCCCTGGCAAGTGCTGGTCGTCTTTTGGCGCGACCTGCGGAACGGCGCCCTGCTGGAGCATTTCCTCGTCAGCCTGTGGCGCGTCCTGGCCGGAACCTTGCTGGCCGTGCTGACAGCCGCACCCGCCGGCCTGGCGCTGGGACAATCGCAACGCCTGAATCGCATTTTTTCGCCGCTTATCTACCTGCTGTATCCCATCCCCAAGGTGGTGTTTGTTCCGGTCATCCTGCTGTTTTTCGGCATAGGCGACGCGGCCAAAATAATGATCATCTTTTTGATCTTGTTCTTCCAGGTGCTGGTACTGGTACGCGACCAGGCCGCCAGCCTGCGCCCAGAGTTGATCCAGTCGGTGCGCAGCCTGGGGGCCGGCCGGCGGGCTTTATTCCGCTATGTGTACCTGCCAGCCAGCCTGCCGGCCATTTTAACGGCCCTACGCCAGAGCGTGGGGACGGCTGTCGCAGTGTTGTACATTGCCGAGTTATTCGCCACCACGCGCGGGCTGGGATATTACATCTACTTCGAGGGCAGCACCCTGATGGATTATCCCGCCATGTATGCCGGGGTGCTGGCGATGAGTTTTTTGGGGTTGGGTTTGTATTTTTCGGTAGATTGGCTGGAGAAAAAGCTCTGCCGCTGGCAGTCAGCTGGTTAGAACCACCCGAGCAAGCCAAGTGCAAATAACAGCGCGTGTACCAACGCCAGCCGGGCTGTGCCGCCCAGGGTGTGATTCAGGGCGCGGCCTTCGTTACGCGAGAATTCACGGTAAAGCGCCAGCGCCTGGGGGATGGAGAGCCAGGTTAGCAGGCCGCCCCAGGAGGTCAGGCCGGCCAGCCACAACCCAAGCGGGACGAGATAAGCGCCCAGCAGGCACAGCAGGTACTCGATCTGCATGGCACGCCGACCCAGCAGGACGGCCAGGGTGTTTTTTTTGCTTTTGCGATCGGTGGGGATATCGCGGGTGTTGTTGACGACTAGAATATTGATGATCAACAGGCCAGGGGGCACGGCGGCCCACCAGACGACCGGAGTCAGCAGGCCGGATTGGGCATAGTAGCTGCCGCAGACTGCCGCGATCCCAAACGCGAGAAAGACGAACACGTCTCCCAGCGCATAGTAGCCGTAGGGGAACGGGCCGCCTGTGTAAGCCAACGCGGCCAGCAGGATGGCAAGCCCCAGCGCCAGAACCGGCCACCCGCGCAGATAGATGAGATATAACCCGAGCAGGGCGGCCAGCCCAAAGATGAAAATCACGCCGCGCAGCATGGTGGAAGGTGAAATCAGCCCGGAGGCGGTTACGCGCGTGGGGCCGAGCCGTTCGGGAGTGTCGGCGCCGCGCTGGTGGTCGAAGAGGTCGTTGGCAAAATTAGCGCCTATTTGCATGAGCAGGGAGATGAGCAGACAGGCGATGGCAGCCGGAAGGTTGAAGACCTCGTCGCGCCAGGCCAGGGCGAGGGCGATGAGCACGGGCGCCGCGGCAGCGGGAAGCGTTTTCGGGCGGGCAGCTTGCATCCAAACGGAAAAGGGCAGACGGGGGGAGGGTTCCATACGGTTAAACGGGGCAGGCGCGGGCGGGTAGTCGTCTAAAAAGACGGGAGACGGTTCAGGTCCAGAGGTTAAATCAAGGCTTGCTCCCGGCCCCGGATCTGCGCTTCAAATCCGGGGCCGGGATGGGGGCTTATGGCACGAGTTGCAGGTGGTCTGCGGCGCCGGAGACGATGGTTTGCTCGTCCCAGAGCATGGGGTAATATTGTATGTTGCGCCACAGGTCGGCCATGTCAATGTAGTGCGGGTGGTAGGCGTGACCCGATTCGCCGGTGGTGTGTACGGTGATGGAGTTGTTGAGGTTGCCCAGGTCGACGATCATGCGCATGGAGGGCAGCCAGTTGACTTCGTAGGAGACGCCGATGTCCCAGCCGGTGGCGTTGACGATGCCGTCGCCGCCGCCGGTGCGGAAGGGCCCGCGGTTGAACAGGTTTTCGATGGGGGCGATGCCGGAGTTGCCGAGCGTGCCATTGCGGAAGGTGGAGGTGTGCAGGTCGCCCCACTGCGTCCACTTGGCCGGGTCGGATCCGGAGGCTTTGACGGTTTCGGCAACCGCCTGGGTAAAGGCGGCGGCGAAGATGTCGTCGCGGGTTTCGGTTTTGTCGGGGGTGTTTTTGTCATCCCACCAGGTGGAATTGGGCTGGGTGACCAGGTTGCGCATGACTTCGTAGAAGCGGGAGCCGCCAGCCGGGTAGTAATCGGCGGGGATGGCTTCGTCGTTGAAGGTCAAGGTGGAGAGGTTCCACCAGAAGCGTTCGAAGAGTGCGGCGGCCTGCGAATCCATGCTGTTGCTCTGATCCCATTGCTGGAGCAGGTTGAGCGCGGCGCTCTGTTCGGGGCTGGTGAATTGGGCCTGCTGGTTGAGCAGAAGCGGGACGAGGGTGGCGGCGTTGAGGTTCTGGCTGTCGCCCTGCATTTTTTGGATGTAGGCGCTGTCGATTTTTCCGGGCGCGCCGGTGATCATGTCGACGATGCGTTGGGCGCGAAAGCCGTAGTCCCAGTCGGTGGTGACAAGGTATTTGTAGTCATCAGGCGGGACCTGGTTGTTGGCCGTGACGATGTAGCCGCTGGGTGGGTTGAAGACGTAGGGCAGTTCCGCGAAGGGGATGTAGCCCGTCCAGTCATATTCATCCGTCCAGCCAGGTACGGGCAGGCGGCCATCGCCTTTTTTGCGGATGGGGACATTGCCCGGCATCTGGTAGCCGATGTTGCCATCCACGTCGGCGTAGAGCAGGTTTTGGGCCGGGACGATGAAGTGGCTGCCCGCCTGGCGGAATTCCTGCCAGTTTTGCGCTTTGTTGAACCCCCAAATGGCCTCGAAGACAGAGCCAGGTTCGAGCGCCGTCCAGCGCAGGGCGATGGCGTAGGTCTCGGGCAGGTCAATGCCGGCCTTGTCCTTGAAGGGCAGGGCGGTGGGGGTAACATTATCTTTCAGTGCACCGTAGGTATCGGAAATGACCGGTCCGAAGCGCGAGACCCGCACATGCACATCCTGGGTGGTTCCGCCGGCTATCTGGATGGTTTCTGTGCGGGTTTCAAAATCGACCCATTGGCCGTTGAATTCGTACTGGTCGAGGTTTTCGGGGTTGACTTTAAGGACGTAAAGATCCATGACATCCGGGCCGGTGTTGGTGAAGGCCCAGGCAATGCGGTCGTTATGACCAATGACCACGCCCGGCACGCCGGCGAAGGAGAACCCGGCCACTTCAAAGGGGCAGGTTTCCGTTTTTGCGCGGCAGTGCAGGCCAATCTGGTACCAGATGGAGGGCATTTGAATGCCGAGGTGCGGGTCATTGGCCAGCAGCGGGGTGCCGCTGGCGGTCAATTTACCCGAAACGGCCCAACTGTTCGAGCCGATGCCCGCGCCCGAGGGGCCGAGCACGGCGTCGAGCGAGGCCAACCTGCCAGCAACGCTGGAATAATCTACGGAGGGAAGCCCGGCGGCAGACGAGGTTTCGAAACGGGAGCCGGTGGCAGATGCGGCGGCGCTGAAATCGCCAATTTCTGGCACGATGCGCGGATGATCCGCCGGATAGGCCGGGAAGAGTTCATCCACCTGTTCAACAGAGAAATTCTTGAGCAGGATGGCGCGTTCAATTTCTGCGCCCATATTGCCGCGCAGGTCCCATGCCATGGCTTTGGCCCAGGTCAGCGAGTGGACGGGCGTCCAGGGTTCGATTTTGTAGCCGCGGTTGAGCACGCCGGTCAGAATGGAATATTCGAGGCTGACTTCCACCGGCTGGCGGCCAGCCAGGTAGGCGTTGACGCCCGCGGCGTAGGCATCGAGCATGGTTTTCGATTCGGGGCTGAGCATGGCATATTCCTGCTCGGCCAGCTGGCGCCAGCCCAGGGTGCGTAAAAAGGAATCGGTGCTGACCTGGCTCTTGCCAAACATTTCCGCCAGGCGTCCGGAGCCAATGTGCCTCCAGAAATCCATCTGCCAGAAGCGGTCCTGGGCATGGATGTAGCCTTGCGCCATGAACAGGTCATGCGGTGTGGTGGCATATATTTGGGGAATGCCCAGCGCATCGCGATAGACATCCACCGGGCCTTCCAGTCCGCTCAGTTTTAATTCTCCGGTCGTCTGGGGAAAAGATTTCTGGGCGGTTTGCGGGACCCAGATGAAATTCAGGTAACCCACCAGCAGGGCTACCAGGACAATCAGGCTGACCACCACCGTCAGCAAACGGCGTAATACTTTCGACATCACTCCTCCTATGAATTGGCTTTCCTTGGCGTGGATGCGCGAATTATAGCCGTTTTTATGTAAAATGCCGCCCAAGCATTTACAAAACATTTACATGTTATTAATGGACATTTCCGATAAATCTGGTATGCTTATTGAAATTATTAAAGAAAGGAGAAACCATGAACGCAATACAAACTTACCTGCATCAAGGCTGGGTTATCAACGAAGCCGTCACCCTGCTGGCGCATGGCGCCAATAACGAAAACGGCGGCTATCTGCTGACTTTTGCCGACCCGACCGGTCAATTCCTGCACGAGACCTTTGTGCCGCGCTCTGCGGATGTGGATGAATTGCTCCACGACCAGCGTGTCCCGATGGCGCACTAAACGCGCTACAGCCTGCCTGCGCTTCGATCGCTTTTTCGGCCCTGAACCGGGCCTCACGACTTCCCCACCCACCCGGGGATTTTGTTTTTTAATCCGGGGGATTTTGCCCTTCCAACCAGCCTGCCAGCGCTTCCACCGGCAGACAGCGCTGCAACTCGCCCTTACGGCCTGTGTTCCAGGTCAGGACCAGCTCGCGCCGGGCGCGCGTCAGGGCCACGTAGAGCAGCCGCAGCCGTTCGCGAACATAGTCGCTGCGCGCCTTCAACGTTTCGGCGCCTGCCTCATACCAGTCATACTCGCCGGTCGCTTCCAGCGCTTTCAACTGGCCAAGCGCCTCGGCTTCCAGGTTGAGCTGATCGCGGATAAACCACTTTTCCGAAATATAGGTGTCATACTGCTGCAGCGAGGGGAAATCGTAATTATTGACCGACATCAGGTAGACGCGATCCCATTCCAGGCCTTTGGCCTTGTGCATGGTCGTCACCACCACCTGGCCGCGATAGCGTTGCGGGTCAAAGCCGCCGTCATCCTTCGAAAAACCGATAAATTTACGCTCGTTCCTGGCGATCACCCCCAGTTCAGCCGTCAGCTCAGGCAGGCGCCAGGCCGGATGATCCTCGGCAGCCTGGCGCAGCACCAGGGCCAGCTTATGCCCCAGCGCAAGATCAGCCGGCTCGGTAAACAATTCCTGGGCCAGCGTCAGGATCAACTGGTCGATGGGCAGCAGCGCCGCTGCGAGCCAGCGACGAACGAGTGTGCGAAAACCGAGCAGTTCAACGGCCAGACCCTGGTCGGCTTCGGCTGCGGAGAGCCGGAAGAGTTCGAGCAGCGCAACCGCACTCTCCGCTTCGGCAGCGGGGAATTCGGCTGAGAAGCTGCCAGCCGGATACAAATAGGCTTCAACCTGGGGCAATTTGCGCAGATGATCAGTCGCCCGGGCATACAGCCCGTGCTGGCCAGGTTCTTCGCGCCAGGCCCGCCGCCAGGCCTGGTAGGCCCGCGCCAGCTTCCCCGCAGAACCGGGGTCAGCCAGGTAGCTGGCCACATCTCCGAGAGCGGCGGCCGTGGCGCGCGTGCTGGATGTGCTGCTTAAGAATTCGACATGTGGGATTTTACGCTGCTTCAACGCTTCGATGACTTCGGTGCCGCGGGTGTTGCGCGGCACAAGCACGGCCACCGTCCAATCGGCATGGGTCGGCAGCCAGGCTTCCAGCGACCGGGCGACGGCCTGCACTTCGGCTTCGGGGGCGTATTTCTGCCCAATCAGGCGGATCCCGGCCTGGTTGGCGGGCGGGTTGGGCTGCGGGTCTTCGGGTTGGGTGGCCTGGATGTAGGGAATGGTCAGGGCGTCGCGGCAGGTTTCGGCGGGGTGAGACTGGTTGACCCAGTCGATCAACTGGTTGGCCAGGTCAATGATGCAGGGTTGGGAACGCCCGGAAACAGGCAATTCCATGCGGTAATCGGCTTCGCTGGCGATGAAGTCTTTCAACAGCTGCGGATCTGCCGTGGTAAAAGTCTCGAAGATGGCCTGGTTGGGATCGCCCACCCGTACCCAGCCGCGTCCCGAGCCGGGGGCCGGGCTGCCAGCCAGCTGACGTAAAATTTCTTCCTGGATGCGTGATGAATCCTGGGCTTCGTCTTCAAGAATGTAGGGGAAATGGTGTTGCAGGCGGGCCAGGTAGTCGGCGTCAGCGGCCAGGATTTGCGCAGCCAGCCGGATCAGGTCGTCAAAATCAACCGCGCCGCGATAGGCCAGGGCGCGCTGGTAATCGGCGTAGATGGCGCAGCCCATTTCGGCCAGGGGCAAAGCGGGAGCAGATGCCAGTTTTTGGCGCAGGGCTTCCGGTGTCAGGCGGCGGTCTTTGGCCGAGCGGATGAAGGCCAGTGCCAGGTTGTGCGCCAGGGCAGGCAGCTCATCACGGCGCACCCAGCTAAGTTTTTGTTCATCCAGCATCGGGTTGAGATACTCGTCGAGTGCGTTTGGATGACTGGCCAGCCAGGTATGGGCGGCTTCCTTGCGGATAAATTCCGCTTCGCGCTCGTCAATGATCTGGAAGCGCGCTTCCAGCCCGGCCAGGGAGGGTTTCTCGCGTACGATATCATGCGCCAGCCCGTGCAGGGTGCGGACGCGGTAGCCCAGGTGCGGAATCAGCCCACGCTGTTCGACCAATTTCCCGATGCGGCTGGAGAAATTATCCACTGCCGAGTTGACCAGGGTGACGATCAGCACTTCCTGATCTGGGGCCAGGACGCCGCTGGTAATGATTTGCGCCGCCAGGGCGCTGAGCGTGAAGGTTTTGCCCGAACCCGGTACGGCAGAGATTCCCATCTTCCCGCCGCGATAGCGCATGATTTCAATTTGAGAGGGCCGTAGAGTTAGATTCAGCATAAGGGCTCCATTTGTAATGAATGCATTCTACCGCGGGCGGGCATTTTATGGTAACCTGCCTGCGCCGCCGCGAACCGTCGAAGGCTTGCGCGCATCCTGAAAAAACTTGACTGGACGAAAGGGAAAAAACATGCCAAAAAAGACTCTGCTTCCACTTTTCCTCTTCAGCCTGCTGACCGGGCTGCTGCTGGCCGGCTGCCAGGCCGGCGAAATCAAGGCCGGGCTGACTGAAAACGGCGACACCATCGAGCTGCAAACCGGCCAGGTACTGGTCATCAGCCTGGATTCAAACCCCACCACCGGGTATTCCTGGACAGTAATCCATGTCGATCCGGCCATCCTGGCGCAGCAGGGCGAACCCGAATATCAACAAACACCCAGCCAGGAGACTCTGGTCGGCGCGGGTGGAACGGAAACCTATCGCTTCAAAGCTGTAGGTACCGGGCAAACCATTCTCACGCTGGGATATTGGCGCTCCTTTGAGCCGGATGTCGCGCCCATCAACACCTACACTCTGCAAGTGAATATCCAGTAGAAAAACGAATTGATTTTTATCCTCCAAGGCGCTTGACAAACATGCTATACTTCTTGCAATAACTTACCCCGGAGGTTGCTGTGGTCGAATCTGCTTTGCTCGCCAAATTCCCGCTGTTTCAAGATGTATCTCCCGCCATCCTGGAAAAGATTGCCCGGATCAGTGAAGAAATATCGCTGAAGGAAGGCGAAACCGTCTTCCGCGAGGGGCAGGTCGCCGATAAAATGGATTTCCTGCTCAAGGGCAGCATCGCCTTGCGGGTCAATATCATGTCCAAACCCGATAGCGTCACGGTGTCGTATGTGGCCAAATCGAATGAATGCTTTGGCTGGTCGGGGATTGTGCCGCCCTACCATTACACCGCCACCGCCTACTGTGATGAGGAAACCCGCATCCTGAGCGTACGCGGCAAAGAGTTCATGGAAATCATCTCCGAAAACCCGGCCGATGGGTTCAAGATCATGCAACGCATTGCCGAAATCGTCTCAGACCGCCTGCGCAACAGCCGTCAGGCGCTGCTCAAGACGCTCTAATCAAACCGCCTTCCAGGAAACCCATCCAGCCCCGGATGGGTTTTTGTGTTCTGACTCTGCCGGGGGGCCTGATTTCTAAGTTTCTTCATGTACAATAAGCGAAAAGTTTTTTCCTGGAGCGACAATGGCTATCAATCTGAATGGGAAAGTGGTTCTGATCACCGGCGCATCCTCGGGTTTTGGCGAGGACGCCGCCCGGCTGTTTGCCGCCGAAGGCGCGGCGGTGGTGCTGGCTGCCCGGCGCATTGACCGGATGCAGGCCGAGGTGGCGCGCATCCAGGCCCGGGGCGGAGCCGCCATGGCCACCCCGGTGGATATCACCAACCGGGCCGACATTGAAAACATGCTCAAAAGTGTGCTTGAAAACTACGGGCGGGTGGACATCCTGTTCAACAATGCCGGGTTTGGCCGGCTGGACTGGCTTGAAAACCTGGCGCCCGAACGCGATATTGAAACCCAGATCGCCGTCAACCTTTCCGGGCTGATTGAAGTCACGCGCGCCGTCCTGCCCGGCATGCTGGCGCAAGGCTCCGGGCACATCATCAACATGTCTTCGGTGGCCGGCTGGCTGGCCGCGCCGATGTACAGCGTGTACGCCGCCACCAAATTTGGTGTGCGCGGCTTCACCGACGCCCTGCGCCGCGAGGTCGCCCCGCGCGGTATTCACGTCAGCGGAATTTACCCCGGCCCGGCTCACACCGAATTTGGCCAGCACACCGGCCAAAGCGCCTTGCAAAGCTTCAAAGCGCCCAATTGGGTCTATTTGAGCTCTGAGGCAGTGGCCCGCTCCGTAGTACAGATTGCCAAACACCCGCGCCGCCGGCTGATTCTCCCCTGGTGGTTCCGCCCCGCCATCTGGGCCGATGACCGCTTGCCCGGGCTGGTTGATTGGCTCGTGACCCAGTTTTTTGTCAACAAAACCCGAAAGTAAACCGGAGACCCCATGTCCAACCCTCGTTTTGAGAAATTATCACGCGCCCTGGCCGCCAGCAACCTGCAAGCCGTCGTCATCAACCCTGGCCCCACGCTGACCTACCTGACCGGCCTGCACTTCCACCTGATGGAACGTCCCACCGTGGTACTCTACACCCCCGGGCAGGATCCCGTCATCATCCTGCCCGAGTTGGAATCAGCCAAAACTATCGGCCTGCCCTACGCAATGACGGTCATCACCTACCCCGAAAACCCCGTCGAATGGGTCAAAGCCTTCCAAAAAGGCGTAGACACCCTCAAACTGAACGGCACCCCCATCGGCATCGAACCACGCGCCCTGCGCCTTCTGGAATATCGCTATCTCGAACAGGCCGCCCCCCAATCCAGCTTCCCCGATGCCTCCCTGCCACTGGCCGAACTGCGGCTGCGCAAAGATGCCGACGAAATCGCCAAGATGCGCCAGGCTGTAAAAATCGCCCAGGACGGCCTCGAAGCAACGTTAAAACTATTCAAGGTGGGCATGACCGAACAGGAATTTTCCAACGAACTGGTCGTCCAGCTGCTGCGACAGGGTTCCCAACCTGAAATGCCCTTCGCACCGATCGTTTCCGGCGGCCCCAACAGCGCCAACCCGCACGCCTCCCCCACCCACCGCAAAGTCCAGCCCGGCGACCTGTTCCTCGTCGACTGGGGCGCTGCCTACGAAGGCTACATCTCAGACCTGACACGCACCTTTGCCGTCGGCGACGTGGATGAAAAATTCCTGAACATCCACCAAATTGTGCAGGCCGCCAATCGCGCCGGCCGCGCTGCCGGAAAACCCGGTGCGCCCTGCGCCGCGGTAGATCAGGCCGCCCGCGGCGTGATCGAAAACGCCGGGTACGGCCCGCTCTTCCGCCACCGCACCGGACACGGCATCGGCATGGAAGGCCACGAGGAACCTTACATGCGCGGAGACAATCAGCAGATTCTGGAGCCCGGCATGTGCTACACCGTTGAACCAGGCATTTACCTGCTCGGCGAAGGCGGCGTACGCATCGAAGACAATCTCGTCATCACCGCCAACGGCGCCGAATCGCTCAGCGACATGCCGCGCGAAATCCGCACCCTTGGATAAAACCCACCCATGACCCCGCCTCTTCCTGCACCCCCAAAAGCCGCCTGGAGCCTGCTCCTCCTCGTCAGCCTGGTCATTTTGGGGCTGCTGCTCCGATTTTACGGGTACGAACAAACCTGGAGGGCATGGGGCATTCCCGTCGCCATGCCCCCCTTCCTCGATCTGCGCCTCATCACCGGCAGCGCCGAAAGCATGGAACACAACTTCGACCCCGCGCTGGAAAACCCCAACGACCCCACCCAGCGATTTTTCAACTACCCCAAACTGTGGTACCCCTTCCTGCGCCTCGGTATCGGTCAGCGCGCCACCATCCCCATGGCTATCGCCTCACTGGCGCTGTACTTCACCATCCTGGCCATCTTTCCTCGCCCCAAAGACTGGCTCACCATCGCCCTGCTCTGGCTGGTGACCTTCTCCAGCGCCGCCATGCTCGAATACGAACGCTGCAACGTCGACATCTGGTTTTTCGTATCCGTCACCACCGCCCTCCTGCTGCTCGAAAGAAATGCCCTCGGCTCCTTTTTCATCCTGCTCGTCAGCATACTCTTTAAGATCTTCCCGGTTTTTGCGGCCGGAATGTTCCTCGATAAACAGAAAAACCGCACCTGGCTATACCTGCCCGCCTCCCTCGGCGCCACCGCGATCTATTTTCTCGTCACCTGGAAAGACATGCTCACCATCTTCAACATCACCCAGAAAGGGAAAAACATCTCCTACGGATTCAGCGTCGCCCCGCTGCATCTGCGCCTCGAAAACGGCATCAACTTTCCACACATGGATCAATTCTTCCTCGGACTGGTCCTCCTCGTCAGCCTGGCCGCCCTGATCACCGGCTGGAAAACCCGTCTCGAAACAGCCGCTACCGACCTGCACCACCTGCGCGCCTTCTGGGCCGGCGCCGCCATCTACGTCGGCACCTTCCTGCTTGGCAACAGTTGGGATTACCGGCTGATCTTCCTGCTCCTCACCATCCCCGCCCTGGCAGGCTGGCTGCAAAACCCCAACTCCGGCTTCCCCCAGCTAATCCGAGTCATCCTTATCAGCCTGTTGCTCAGCTGTTGGCACACCTTCCTGCGCCACTGGTTCCCAACCGCCTCCATTTATTACCAGCTCGCCTTCTGGATCGATGAAACCGCCAACTGGACCCTCTACTTCGGCCTGCTCACCCTCCTGACCGCCAGCCTGCCCGCCTGGCTGATCCACGACACCCTGCGCATACTGCGACTGCCCCCCCCACACGCTGAAAGCAACCCGGTATGAACACCGTCCCCGCCTACCTCAACCAGCTTGACCAGCAGCGCGAAGCCGCCTTCGCCGCCCTCGACGGGCAGAGCGATGCCCAGATCTGGCAGCGCCCGGCCCCCGGCGAGTGGAGCATCGGCGAAATCATCGACCACAACTATCTGCTCATCGCCAGCAGCTACCCAATTGCTGTCTGGGCCTGGAATCTGCTCGGCTGGTACGCCAGCCTGCGCAAAAACCGCCCCTACCCCATCACCATCGACGACGTATACCGCCGCGCCAGCTTCCCCATGTGGGTCGGCTTCCTGTGGACGCCGCGCCACAGCCCGCGCAAACCTATCCCGCTCGAAACGCTCAAAGCCGAAAATCGCGTCCTACACGCCAAAGTCCGCACTTTTTACACCGGCAAAGATGAAACCATCCTCGGCAACCTCTATCTGTACGACCCGGTTTTCGGATGGTGCAACCTCATCATCATGCTGCGCATCGGCCTCTACCACGACCAGCTGCACTTCGATGATGTTTTCAAACTCGCTGCCACCCACAAATCCTGATCGCCAATCCCCAGACACCAATCGCCATGAACCCAGCCCCCTTCCTACTCGAACGCTACTTCGCCAAATATGAATTCACCGCCCGCCACCTGCTCTGCACCTCGGATTGTGAATCCCTCACCATCGCCGACCTGCTCGCGCTCGAACCCGGCGCTGAAGAAGCCTTCAAGCGCCACTGGCTCGGCTACACCGAATCACTCGGCGCACAAACACTACGCCAGGAAATCGCCCGCCTCTACAACCACATCCGCCCCGATCAAATCCTCGTCCACAGCGGCGCCCAGGAAGCCATCACCCTCTTCATGCAAGCCTGCCTCCAGCCCGGCGACCACATCATCGTCCACTGGCCCTGCTACCAATCGCTGCACGAAACCGCCCGCAGCCTCGGCGCCGAAATCTCCTACTGGGAAGCCCGCCCGGAAAACGGCTGGGCGCTCGATCTTGACGAACTCAAACAGCTCACGCGACCAGAAACCCGCCTGATCGTGATCAACACCCCGCACAACCCCACCGGCTGGTTAATGCCCCGCCCCGATTTTGAAACGCTGAATGCCTTTTGCCGCGAAGCCAACATTTTCCTCTTCTGCGACGAAGTCTACCGCGAACTGGAATACATTCCTTCCGACCGCCTGCCCGCCGCCTGCGACATCAACCCCAACGCCCTCTCGCTTGGAGTGATGTCCAAGACCTACGGGCTGGCCGGCCTGCGCATCGGCTGGATCGCCACCCAAAACTCCGCCATTTACGAGAAAATGGCCGCCCTGAAAGACTACACCACCATCTGCAACAGCGCCCCGAGTGAATTCCTCGCCGAACTTGGCCTGCAGCACCGCCAAAAACTGGCCGCCCGCAACCTGGGCATCATCCAAACCAACCTGACCCTGCTCGACGAATTTTTCAGCCGCCGCGCCGGCTTGTTCGCCTGGCAGCGCCCCAGCGCCGGCCCCATCGCCTTCCCCCAACTCTTGCAGGGCGAGGTGGATTCCTTTTGTGATGAGCTGGTAAAGCGCAGCGGCGTCCTGCTCCTGCCTGGCAGCCTGTATGGGCACCCAGGCAATCACTTTCGGGTTGGCTTTGCGCGTCAAAATATGCCCGCCGCGCTCGCCCAGCTGGATGCCTTCCTGCAATAATCCGCTTCAACCCCTTCCAAAAATCAAACACCCGTGCTTTCGCACGGGTGAATTTTAAGCCCTTGGCCTTGGAACATCGCGCCCGGCTATAACCACTTGCTGAGCAGCTTCCCAAGCGTCTCCAGACTGACAGGTTTGCTGATGTAATCATCCATCCCGGCCGCGAGGCAGGCATCGCGATCGCCGCTTAATGCGTTGGCAGTAAAGGCTATGATGATGGCATGCTGGTGCTTGTTTATGTTTTCGAGCTCGTAGCCGCGCACCTGGCGGGTGGTCTCCAGACCATCCATCTCGGGGATTTGCATATCCATCAGCGCCAGGCAGTATTTCGCGCCTTGCGTGGTGAGCTGCTCGAGCGCATCCGAACCTGTCGAAACGGAATGAGCGGTCAGCCCGAGTTGCTGCAATTGCAAGACGACCAGCTTTTGATTAATCTCGTTGTCTTCCACCACCAGGACCGGTTTTTCGTTCTCGAAATGTGGCAGAGCAGACTCACGACCGGAGGGGGCAGTCAGCGTGCCGGTGGGGACCGGAGTCGCCCGGTTAAACGGCAGGATGAACCAGAAGGTGGATCCGACTCCTTCAACCGAGTCAAAACCTATCTGCCCATTCATCAATTCGACCAGTCGTCGTGAAATCGCCAGGCCTAGCCCGCTGCCGCCGTAGCGGCGGGTGGTACTGCTATCGGCTTGGGTGAAAGGCTCAAACAGGTGCGTGCGCGCCGTTTCAGGGATGCCAATGCCGGTGTCGGAGATGGAAAAATGCACCATGACGGCTTCATCCGAATCAGGCAGGGTATCTGCCGAGGAAGCCAGCACGTGCAGGATGACGATTCCGCTATCCGTAAATTTGACGGCATTGCCGAGCATGTTCAGCAGCACCTGGCGCAGACGGTCGGCATCACCGATGAGCTTTTCGGGAAGGCGTGGGTCGTATTTCTCCACCAGTTCGAGACCTTTTTCAGCGGCTTTGGGGGCCAGCAGTTGAACCACATCCGAAATCAACTGTCGCAGGTCGAATGGCCGGGGTTTTAAGATGAATTTTCCGGCTTCAATGCGGGAGAGATCCAGAATATCATTCAGCAGGGTGAGCAGGTTTTGGGCTGAATTCCCGACTACGGTGGCAATTTCGCGTTGTTCCGGGCTAAGTTGGGAATCAAGCAAGATTTCGTTCATCCCGATGATGGCATTCATGGGAGTGCGGATCTCATGGCTCATGGTGGCCAGGAAGGCGGTTTTTAGCTGTGAGGCACTCAGGGCTTCGCTGTATGCCTGGCGCAGTTCTTTTTCAATGCGATGACGCTCACTCAGGTCAGTGATGGTGGTGATGGAGCCGGCGTATGCGCCATTAATGTAACGGGGAACCCCGGTGATCAGGACAAATACTTCGCTGCCATCCACATGCCGCAAACGACTTTCATATGTGGAGACCAGCCCGCGTATGCGCGTTTGTTGGGCTTCATCCAGAACAGCATGATCATCTGGAATGGTCACATCGCTGGGCATCTTTCCGATCAGGTTTTCAGGCTCCAGGCCAAGCATGTGGGCATAAGCCGGGTTGACAAAGATGAAACGGCCTTCGGGATTGGTCATCGTCAGGCCCTGGCCCATGTTATTCATCACCTGCAAGGACAGGTCGCGCTCGGTCTGGAGTTGCATTTCAACCAGCTTGCGCGAGGTTACATCCTGCAAAATGCCTGTTGAACCTACCAGTCGTCCTGCAGCATCTTTCACCTGCACCGCGGTATCTGAAAGCCAGCGCGACTCGCCTGATTTGGTCAGAATGCGGAAATCACTGCGCCAGACACCATCCGCATCGCCGCTGCGGACGCGTTCCGTGGCGGAGAGGGTGGTCAGGCCCTCGAACCTGCCGCGCATGGTTGTTTCCTGAATCAGGCTGGCAAATAAATCCGGTGTCAATTCGGTGCGGTCATAGCCTGTGATGCGTTCGATTTCCTCACCAATAAAGGTATATTCATTGAGTTCGTAATTCAAATCATACGGCACGGCATCTGCTTCGCTGATTGCCAGGCGGTAGCGCGCCTCGCTTTCCTTGAGCGATTCCTGCGAGTATTTCAGCTGGGTAATATCCGCGCCAATACCAATCAACAGGTCCCGCGGACCTTTGGCATCCGAAAAGATCAGCGTACGCCAGGAACCATTCTTGTGTCGCACGCGATGTTCGTATGGCCGACCATCCACCGGTGATTTTCCTTCTGCTGCGTTGCTGACGTATTGTTTCTCATCCTGCAAATCCCCGCCGGTGATGCGCTCAATATTCCACCAGCCCTGCCCTAGCAATTCTTCTGGCAAATACCCCAGCAATTGGGTTACAGAAGGGCTGACATAGGTAACCTGACCCTGGCTGTTGGCCACTAAAACCAGATTCCGGACTGAACTAAGGATCCCATCTGAAAGCTCCAGCCTGGTGCGGGCATTTTCACGATCAGTCACATCCATGCCATAAATGTTGACATAGCCCATGTGCGCAACCGGCGTTAAGACCAGCGAATAAATCTGCTGGTCAAACCGGACGATTTCTTCTTTTTGCTGGCCACTTTCATAAACAGCGGCAATGCCCGGCAGCCAGTCGGCTGGAAGGACATCGATTGATTCCTGCCCGATTGTCTCCAACAACTTCAGCGCCGGCAGATTGGCAAACAGCACCTTTCCATCAGTACGCACCCGCAAGACCGGATTGGGGCTTTCCTGCGGGAAGGTGGACAAGAGACGGATCTCCTCATCCGATTTGCGCTCCAGCGTCAAATCATGCAGAACCGCAGTCAATAGGATGTGGCCGTTTAGCTCGCCTTTACCGATGGCAGCGCTGATGGGAAATTCGTGCCCATTCTTGTGCCGCGCCATTACGTCGCGGAAATTGTTCATGGGCCGCTGAGTTGAATCACCGCCCTCGCCACCTTCGCGGACGAAGCGGGCGACCAGTTCGTGATGCCGGCTGCGTAACGAATCGGGCAGCAAAATATCCAGCGGCTGGCCGACCAATTCTTCAGCGGTGTAACCGAAAATGCTCAACGCGGCCGGGTTGGCCTGCTGGATCTGGCCGGTTTTGTCCAGTAACAGGATCGCATCGGTGGTAAGTGACAGAATTACATCAAACATCTTGGCGCCTCAGGTATTGTCCAAACAACACGATGAATAACGCGCCCATCACAACAACCTGCACCCAGACGACCTGTGCCAGCGTCTGGTGAAACAGGATGATGCCCGCCACCTGCGCAATTCCGGCGGTAATGGCAAACCCCGTCTCGCGGCCCTGGCCCAACGACAGGCGGAAATTAATCACCAGGTTGGCCAGCGCATACAGGGTGGTCGCCAGGGCGTACAACCATAACAGGGGAGAAATCCCCAGATATTGCTCTCCAAATAACGGACGGACGATGGCTTCAGGGAAAAACAGGGCCAGGAGCGTGACCGGAACGGCAATCACCGCCACAATTGCAAGCGATACCCAGAACAAGTGTTGATAGGGCTCGCCTTTTTTGTGTTTCTGGGCCACGATTGGAAACATGGTGGTGACCACTGACCAGGTGGCGAAGAAAACGATACGGCCAATCAACGCCAGAGCGGCATATTGGCCGGCGGCGGCCGGCGGATAATAGCGGCGCACGAGCAAGATGTCGCTATTGTTGATCAGGATTTGCCCAATTTGGGCAGCCATGACCGGCAGAGCAAACCCGGCAACAGCCTTACGCATGTCGAGCGGAAGTTGCGCCGCAGCCGGAAGCCCGTTGCGGGCTGGAAGAGTGGCCAGCCAGGTGGCTACAAAGGAAAAGCTGATCCCGAGGACCGCGCCATTGACCGAGAATCCCAACCAGACGAGGAAAATCCCCATCACCAGGCGTGACCACATTTCCACCTGGTAGGTGATCGTCAGGGTGGTGAAGCGCATCTGCCCTTGCAAGATGCCGCGATTGACGCCCTGCGCAAACGCGAAGGGCAATGCCAATCCGAACAGGATGAACGGCTGGGGCGAGGAAGTCTGAAAAATGCGGGCCCAGAGTGGCGCGCCGAAGGAAAACAAAGCCGCGCAGCCAGCCCCAAGCAGCAGCGCAAGCCAGGTCAACCAGCGCCGAATCGAGGCCATGCTGGCGGTATCGCCGTCGGCGCTGTGAATGGCGGAGTAACGCGCAGCGGTCAATTGCAGGGGCACCGTGATAAAAGTGATCATCAATAACAGAGTGATGATGAGGGAAACATCGGCAAACAGGGCGGGGCCCAACCAGCGGCCCATAATCAGGTTATAAACGTAATTGCCTGCGTTGACAATGGTCATACTGACCATTAACAGCAGGCTGGCGGATGCAAACGAACCCAACTTTTGACGAATTTTGCTAAACATTAACCCTGGATCATTTTTTGGACCATGTCGAGAATGGTGCTGGAACTGATTGGTTTGGTAAGAAAGCCGTTTGCGCCGGCCTGCATGGCAAGGTGGTTTTCTTCATCATCACCGCTGGCGGTCAGGATGATAACCGGAAGGGTATGCATGTCTTCATCGGCGCGAACCTGGCGCAGGAAGGTCAGTCCATCCATGACCGGCATGGCCAGATCGATGATGGCAAAATCGGCGCGCTCCTGGCGCAGGGCATCCAAGGCGAGCTGGCCATTGGAAGCCACACGCACCTGGTAGCCAGCTTTGCGCAGAGTATAGCTCAACATGCGCTGATTGTTTGGGTCGTCATCGACAACAAGAATCGAGGCCATCTCTAAAAGCCTTTGGGAATGATTTGCGAGGATTCAATTGAGACAAACACCTGATCGAATTTGGTCAATTTCAGAATGCGCGAGGCGGCCTCTTCGCGCGGCCAGACCAACCGAACATCTCCCTCGGCCAGGCGGGCGCGCTTGAGAACACTGACCAGCACCGCCAGACCGGCAGAGTCGAGCATACTGATTTTACTCAAATCGAAGACAAAATGGGTCACTCCGGAGGCCAAATAGTCATCACATTTTTTACGCAAGGCAGGGGCTTCAAAGGCGTCAAGCCTCCCGGCAAGTGCTATGGTGACGATTCTGAGAACATATTCGGTGGTTACAATTTCAACAGACATGTGTGTACTCCTTAATAGTGCTTAACCAGCACCCAGATATTCTTTCCGTTTTGACGATGGCAGGTAACTTCATCCATCAGGCTTTTAATGATCGCCATACCATAACCGCCCTCCTGCAGGGCAAATGGATCAGGCATGGATACAGCCTCCAGATCCAGATTGACCGCCTGGCCGCTGTCTTCAGTCATCATCTGGATTTTGGCAGGCCCCACTTGAGCGTGGAACCCAATCTGGTTGGAGGAATTGCCACCGTAGGCATGGTCCACCAGGTTGGTTAACAATTCCTGTAAAGCCAGTTCACACAGGCCAACAGTGACTTCGGGCACCCCGGCCCGTGCTGCAGCATTTCGCAACGCCTCAGCAGGGATGCGGAGTTGTTCGTAATCTGCATCGATGGTCAGGTCAATTTGCATACCATTTTTCCACTTTCAGGTGATTTTGAGCACGACCAGCGTCCGGTCATCATCTTGAGGGTGATTTCCGGAAAAATCGCTGATGGCCTTGAAAAACCCCGCAGTAATTTCCTGCGCGCTGAGGTGCATATGATCTTTCAAGGTTTTTTTCAACCGTTCAATGCCAAACATATCCTCGTTTTCGGCGCGTGCTTCGTTGAATCCATCCGTCATGACGACCAGCACGTCGCCGGGAGCCATGGCAAGGGTTTGCGAGCTGTAGGCATATTGGTCAAAAATTCCGACTGGGATATCCTGCGCTTCGAGCAGGATTGGTTCATGGGCGGGGGAAGCGTACAGGACCGGACTCTGCCCGGCGTTGGCAAAGGACAGCTTCCGGGCAGTGGGGTCGAGCATGCCCACAAAGGCTGTGGTGAACATCCCCACCGCAGAGTAGTCATCGAGCAAATCCTTATTCAAACGTTCCAGCACCTGGTGTGGCCCGTCGAAAGGCATGTATCGCACTGCTGAACGAGCGACGGTGTGGGTCATGCTCATCAGCATGGCGGCAGGCAGACCCTTGCCAGTGACATCGCCCACCAGGAACAGAAGCCCACGCCCGGGCATGGCGGCCACATCGAAAAAGTCCCCCCCCACCTGCAAGGCCGGGATGGAAACACCATGCACATCTGCGCCTTCAAAGGTGGGCAGCGATTGGGGCAGCAGGGCTGTTTGAACCTGGCGGGCCAGGTTCATTTCCGCATCCAGCCGGGCGCGCAGGATGACTTCCTGGTAGAGCAGGGCATTATCGAGTTTGGCGCCGGCCTGGTCAGTGATGGCCTTAAGCAGTTTGCTATCGGGGGCTGAGAATTGCCCGGCTTTATTGAAAACACCCAGGCAGGCAAATACCTGGTCGCGCACCGGCAACAGAGACATGACTACATTGCGCAGACCGGCGGGCAGAGTTTCGCTATCTTTGAAGGTGTGACGGCCCGGATCTTGCCGGTAGAGCGTAGCGGCTGCCAGCAGATGCGATTCGGGCAGGGGGTTTTGCGTATGTTGACGGACGATGGGTGCCTGCCCCGGCAAATAGACAACAGCAAAAGCGCCGTTGGCTTCCAAAAGACGGCTGGATTCGGCAGTCAGCAAGTCGAGCAGGTCGTTGAACTCGAAGATACGGCGGGTGGCTCGGGCCAGATCATAGAGAGCCACCAAGCGGTCCTGGGTTTCGACGAGTGAGGCGGTGATGGTTTCCATTTCGTGCTCGGCGCGCAGCATGCGTCCGAAGAGCCGCAATTGCAGGTCGGCGCCAGGATGCAAAGCAGCGCTGTTTAGCCCATGCAGGTGAAGTTCGAGACCGGAATCCGGGTCACTCACGACCAAAGCCGGGGAGACAGCCATGTACCCGTCCGGATACGCGCCGATGACCTGTCCTTTTTCCAACAGGCGTACTCCCACAGCCCCTGAACGTAACCAGGCGGTTGCGAGAGCTTCAAATTCCTGTCGATGAAGGGGGAGCAAATCAGCAAAGATCATTGCAGGGCGTCAACTGCCTCAGGCTGGGTGGCGTGAATGGTAAAAGCCTTATCGAGGCGGGTCAATTCGAAGATAACGCGCACCGGTTGCTGCAAACAGCACAGGCGCAATTCACCGCCTTTTTCTCGGCAGTGTTTTAATCCACGCACCAGGCTGGAAAGGGCGGTTGAATCGATAAAATTGACCGCTTCCAGGTTGATGATGATCTGTACGCGCCCGGCGTCCACCTGCTCCTGAAGCCAGGCCCCGACCGGGACCACTTCGTGCGCGTCAAAACGGCCTTTCAATTGCAAAACGGCAATGTTACCTGATGAAGTTTTGAGCATTTCCATAAATTAACCTCGTTCGGTGATTGATTGGGGACAATCCATTGACGGAAAATCTATTTTTTGAGCAACTGCTCAAAGTGGATCAGATACCAGTCCACAACTTCGGTGATGGGCAGGCCGTTGGCGGCCAGGTAATTCTTCGAGCCGATCTCCAGCATACGCTCGGGATGGTCAATCACGCGGCAGATGGCATCCGCCAGGCTCTGGGGGTTTTCCGGCTCGAAAAATTCTCCATCGTAGCCTTCCTCCACCACCAGCTGCTCCAAGTCGCCCAATTTGGGCAGCACCACCGCCTTGCCAAAAGCCCCAGCCTGGTGCAGCACACCCGAACTGCCAGTGGTGCTGGTATACGGAAAGATCACCACCCACGACTCACCAAAAATGCGCGGCACATCTTCCTCGCTGACATAACCGGTAAAATGCATGTTCGGCACGTGCGCATACTTCTGGCGCACACCCTCCAGGTAGCCCTTCACATTCGGGTTATCCGTCCCGGCAACGACCAGTTTGGCCTGTGGGTGGGCCGGCAGCAGGCGCTCAAAAGCCTCCACCAGCACTTCCACCTTCTTGTAAGTGCCGAACTTGCCGAAGGTCATAATATTCGGCGGCCCGGCGGGCACGGCTTCGGGCATCTCACCGCTGGGCTCCTCGAACGAACCGTGCGGAGCCAGCAGCACGTTATTCGCGCCGTATTTACTCTCCAAAATCTCCACATACCTGGGGATGGTCACCGCCACCAGGTCAGCGTGCAAGATAAAGCGCGTCACCATATTGCCAAACTGGCGCACAGCATTTTCCATCAGCGGATTGCCGCCAAAACCAGCCTGCTTCAAGTTGACCGTCTCCATAATGTTGTGCAGCAAAACCACCGTCTTGAAGCCTGCCTGACGCATCATCCAGGGGGCCAGAAGCCCCAACGCCGCGGCAACCTTTCCGCCGGCGAACGAGGCAAACTGAATGTTGAACAAAACAATATCTGGATTGGACTCCCGCACCGCTTTTCGGATGCGCAGGGCATTGTCCCACGCCCCAAACTTCCAGCACACCCTGACAGTGACCGGTATCAATCCGGTCTCCTGTCCGAAGGAATATTTCTCCCCCTCGGGCAGTTCATCCACCAAAAGCACAATCTCACTCACGTTTTCGAATTTTGTGCGCAGAAAGCGGACAAAGTGAAAGGCATACTCGTTGAGCGAGCCTTTTCCGGGTGGGTGGGTGGTGACGATGGCAATTTTCATGCAGCCTCCTAACGATACACCCCGGAAAGATTATTCATCTGAATTTTCCACAGATCACGCAAAAAACGTTGCACTTCCTTGCGGGTGTCCACTTTCGAGCCGGGCGCATCCACCCAGGCCACCGGCACTTCGGCCACTTTGTAGCCGAACTTGGAAGCCAGGAACAGAATTTCCAGGTCAAACGAAAAGCCCATGATGGTCTGTTTGGAGTGCAGTTTTTTTGCCACATCACGTGTGTACATCTTAAACCCGCATTGCGTATCCCTGACGCCGATGCGCAGCCCATATTTGACGATCATTCGCAGCCCGCCGCTCAGGATGTGCCGCAGCAACGACTTTTTGCCTTCCTCCGCGCCTTCGGCTGCCCGTGAGCCTACCGCCACATCGAATCCATCGGTTTCCAGCTTTGCCAGCAGCTTAGAGACTTCCTCAATGGGTGTGGAATTATCGGCATCGGCGAACAGGATGTAATCGCCCTCGGCGGCCAACATCCCGCGCTGGACGGCGCGGCCTTTACCGCCGTTTTTGGGCGTTTTCAACACCTTCAGGTTTGCCAATCCCAGCTCTTCCACCGTTTGGACGGTGGCATCCTTCGAGCCATCATCGGCAATCAGCAGCTCCCACGGGAAGCCCAAGTCGGAGACATGCGAAGCAATTGCGCCGATGGTGGCGACGATGCGCTCCTGCTCGTTATAAGCCGGGATAACAATCGACAGGTGTGGGGTTTGTTCAAGTGGAACAGTTTTCCACTTTTCGTAGTTCTCGTAAGGCATGCAGTCCTCCTATGCGACAAAAATCCAGTTGACAAAGATGGTGACAAAAACACCCAGGAAGATGACGAACAAAGACAGGATTGTGCGATCCACCCAATCGCGGCGACCCCAATCACCGAGCAGGATGAAGGCAGGGAAACTGGTCAACACGTAGCGGATGATGCTGCCGGTGGCGCTGGCCGAGGGCACCAGCATCTGGATCAGCACGTAGATGGCGTAGCCCTCTCCCAGCTTCCACCAGATGAAAGGGGTCAGGGCCAGGAAACCCAGCAGGGCGGTGAGATTCCAGATGCTGGTGATGCGGCCCTTGTTGAGTTCTCCGGCCAGGATGTAGCTGATATTTTTCTTGATAACCTCTACAGGGCCGATGTTTTCGCGCCCCCAGGCGGCCTGGGTTTCGATAAAAGCCAGCGGGCGGTCAAAATTCTGTTTCAGGAAAAACATGTAGGCCAACAGGCCCAACGGTATGATGGCAATAATGAACATATCGGCCCAATGCTGGCCGATGCCGCCCCACAGGCTGGCCCACATCTCTTTTTTGTGGAGTTTCCACAGGTTCCAGCCCTGCACCCGCAGCCATTCCCACATCACCAGCGCCCACATCAGCACGCCGATGTTGCGGGTGGCGGCGCACAACATTCCAAGCAGAGCGGCGGGAAACCACAGGTGGCGGCGCGCAAAGTACATGGAGGCCAGTGAAAGCATCAGGAACAGGCTTTCGGTGTAAACGGAGCTGAAAAAAAACGAGGTGGGGAAAACTGCCAGGTAGAGCACTGCCCGCCCGGCGGCAGCGGAATCCACTTCCAGTTCGGTCAACAGGTAGAGAAAAACCAGGACGCCGAAAAATGCCGCGTTGCTGACCAAAAATCCAGACAGGATGACGTTGTTATCCAGGAACTTGCCCAAGACCATCATCAGCATGGGGTAAAGCGGGAAGAAGGCTACATTGCTTTGTTGTTCCGGGCGGAACCAGTAGCCGTTGGTGGCGATGTCGAAGTAATACTGGCTGTCCCATTTGGCCCACTGGCTCAGGAAAGGGCTGTCAGGGTCGGCCACCCAGTGTTTTTCTTCGGTGGGCATCATCAGGTCGCCGACGATTCCGGCCCCGAAGATGAACAGGCGTGAGATGGTGAAAATCAGCAGCGGGTAATACAGCCAGCGGTATTTGCTCATGGGGTTTTGCCGGGCAGGGTGGTGATGGTGGCTTTGACGTTTTTGAATTGAACCACACCCCCATGCGCCAGCAGGCCCAGCCAGCCCTCGGTGCTGGTCAGCTTCATATCCTGGAGAATCATCTGGTCATTGACATATACATTCATGAGGTTGCCACGCACGGCCAGTTTGAGTACGTAGCTGGCGGCTTTGGTCAACTTGGCCGAGCCTATGCCCTTGAATTTGCTGTTTTCGTCGAAGTAGCCCCAGAAGATGCTCTCTCCACCGTTGACCAGGCGCACGAGGTAAGCGCCTTTGCGGGTGCCCCGGTCTGGCATGTGGAAGATGAATCCGCCGCCGGTCTGCCCGCCGTTGGGCAGGCTGATCTCGGCTTCGATGGTGTATTCGGTGGCGTAGGTGCCGGAGTTGAGGATGTATTCGCCAATTTCGGTGACCTGTTGGGTGATGACGTTGTTCTGGGTGTCCCATTTGCCACTTAAGATTTTCAGGTCGCTGAGCGGGTCGACCGCGTTGGTGGTGCTTTCGGGCGGTTTGGCAGTGCTGCCGGTGATTTCTACCTGGTCGTAGGATACCGATGTGCGTGAAGTGAGCAGGCCAATATGCCCGTAATTTTGTTTGAAAGGCAGATCTTTGACGATCAGGTTATTATCGAGATAGATATCGTAGGTTGATTTTTTGCTGACAACACGGAACAGGTGATGATCGGTGCTGGCTTCGGGAACGTCAGCATACCCTTCGCCGACGAATTTGCCGGAATCATCAAAATAGCCCCAGAAGATGGCGCCTGGCCGCCGGTCTGAATAGCGCACGAGGTGTGCGCCGTTTAACCGGTCTGTGTAGGGCATATTGAAGAGTAGGCCGCCACCAAAGCCATCCTGGTGCGTCAGACCGATGGTGACGCTGAAGTTGGTGTAATCCACCGGGGTGTAGACGATACTCAGATCGGTGGCCTGCGCGTCGGTTTGTACCAGGTTGCCGCCCGAAAAAGCCCAGTCGCCGCGGATGACTTTCCAGCCGGAGGTTTTGAAATCGCCGGTAAAATCGCCTTTGTAGGATGTAGATTCGCCTGTGACGACGGCATTCCCATCGGTGGCGGATGAGGACGGAGCAGCGCTGGAAGTTGTTGCGCTGGCTTCCGTTTTTTGAGCCGTGGCTTCCGGTTTTTGCGCAGTAGTTTCCGGTTTTTGCGCAGTAGTTTCCGGTTTTTGAGCCGTGGCGGAGGCTTTTGATGGGGCAGCAGATGCCTGGGATGTGGGAGCTGCCGGCAGGGCGGTCTGTTTGGGGGAGGGTGTTGCCGATATAACGGGAGTCAGCACCTGGGGGGTGACATTATCCGCCCCGAAGAGTGGGAATACTTCCACGAATGAGAACCCAGCCGAGGCACGCGAGGTGACCAATCCCACGCTACCCCGGGTTTCCTGTAACGGGATATCGCGGGCCACCAGAGTTTCATCGAGGAAGATGTCGTAGCTATTTTGGCCGGAGAAAATTTTCAAAGAGTGTTCGCCGGTTCCAGGAGAGTCAATATTGAGATAGCCCTGGCGTATGAAAAGGCCCTTGGCGTCATAGTAACCCCACAGCAACACATCGGCTTCATCAGAGAAACGGACCATGTGCGCACCGTTGAGCTGATACGGGGATGGCATGTTGAAGAGCAGGCCAGCCCCAGAGCCCTGGATCAAGGAAAAATTTGTGCGCAGGACATAGTTTTGGAAAGTGCTGGATTCGTAGCCGCTGCCCGCATCGATGGCGGTGGGGTCATTTTGAGTCATCTGCCCGTTAATAATGCGCCAGTCGCCTTTAAAGGGCACCCAGCCCGCGCCGCCGGGATCCTGGTCAAAATCGCTGGTGTAAACCTGGTCGCCGGGGTTGGGGTTGTCGGCGGCGGTGATTTGCAGGTTGTCGAAGACGGCGCTGGCGATGGTGTAGAAGCCCAGCATGCCGTTATGGTAAAAGAGCGGGCGATTTTCGATCAGGCGCTGACCGTTGAGCTGGATGAGGTAGGTGTCGGAGTAGACGTACAGGTCAAGGCGGAATTCGGTGGTGTTGATATCGAGCGGGATCTGGGCTTGCGGGACGAAGCTGCCGGTTGCATCCATATACCCGGCGACGAGCTGCAGGGTGGTTTTAGTGGGACGGAAAATGTAAACGCGATGCTGCTGTTCGGTCAATTTTGGGTATTGGGCGTTGAAGGTCAACCCGGCGGCAGTGGTGTCTTTTTTCAGGGTGATGAAGACACTGGCATGGTAGGGTGTATCTTCGGGCAATTTGAGCGGGATGTGCAGAAAGTTGGGTTCTTCGCCGCCAATGGTCTGGGAGAGTGAGCCGGAGCGCAGAGTCCATACGCCGCTTTTGCTGAACCAGTTGCGCAGGTTGACATCATCAAAGGTCTGGGTATAAGGCAGGGAGTAGGTGGTAACGGGGTTTTTAGGGGCGAGCAGGATTTGCAAAGTCATGTACAGAACTATGGCGACGATGCCCAGCCCGCCTAACGAAATCAGGAATTTAAACCGTAAAAGCCAGTGTTCATGCTGGCGGTAAAAGTGAATGATGCGGTTAAGCGAGCCAAAATATTTGAGTTTCACAGCGGCTATCTTAATGTAAACTCGCTTTTGAAACATATCAAAAGCATTGTTCGTGTAAGATAAGTTGTCGGGCAGGCTGCGTAACGGTCACGGCACCTGCGGTGATTGGTGGATGAGCGGGCCGCAGCACAGCGCGTCGGGTTCAAGCAGTTGAACATTTTCCGGCAGACTGAGCGTATCGAATTCGTCTTCCGGCAGGATGACAATACCTTCCACCAACAGCGGGGTGTTATCGGTCTTGTTAAAATACAGGGTATAGGTGCCTTTTTTCCCGGTCACGGTCCCCAAATCAAAATACTGGTATTGCGAATTGATTATGACGATACTGGCCGGAATCAGCCGGTCTAGCTCAGGCTGGGTAAACTGGCTGATATCTAGCGGCTGGCGCCTGGTGGCAAAGACCTGTGCCTTGTCATAGAAGGAAAGGTTTGATGGGTCAGAATGAAGGGTCAGGTAACGTGGTTCACTGAGCAGCCGGGAGGTCATTATTACGTTGTTAGAAGCGGCCGCCCCACGCAGCATCAGATGATATTCGCCATCATCCGGCAGGGTGATGTCGATGCGGAACTGGGTGGGGCGCGGCACACCGATAAAACCGCCCTGAATGGTGCCCCACAACCCGGGCGTCATCATATTCAGCCGGTTCCACTTGCTGTCTGAGAAAAACTGGAACAAACGGAACATGGGCGAAAGGTAGTAAGCGCTCGAAATCAGGTTGGGGTTGAAAGGCATGATCGTGCTGCTTGGTCGAAAATATTGCTTCGATTGCGCTTTGATATAGAAATCCAGCGCGGCATCGCGCTCGTTATCGGTAACGAGCGACAGGCGGTCGAAATTCTCCAGGTCGCCGGTCACATTGGAATAACGCAAATCGTAGTAACGGGTCAGCTCCAGGTTCTTGGTCAGAATTTTGATGAAGGTCGCCCAATCGGTGTCAATATAGAGCGGCACCCGTTCAGCCCTGGGCAAATCGGTGAATTCGTACAGCACGTAGCTTTGGTTTTCCATCAATTTGCGCACATAAGCACTGCGCAGGTCAAATTCGGGAATCAGGATGCGCTCCACTTCGCGCAGATATTCCTGCCCGCCGACGGTGCTGGCCTTCATTTCCTTGTTGACGACGATATAGCGCAGGTTCAGGTCACGGGCGATGTTAATCCACCAGGGCTGCTGGTAATACAGCGCGCGCAAAAGCAGGAAAAATTCGTGCTTGTTGTCTGAGTCGCCGGTCAGGCCATAGTAATAGCTCGGCAGGTCGAGATAATACAGGTGGAACTTATCGATAAATTTATGCTCAACCCCGTTAATATCCACTACCGCTTTGGCAGTCTCAGTCGGCGGCAGTACCACCACTTTGCCGGGCGGCAGGCGCAACAACATGGTCTTGACTTCTTTAAGCGGCCCGACCGGATATGGCGCAAAAAAATTGCTGAAATTGCCCGAGAAAAAGACGCGCGTATAAGCCATGTTGGAAAACATGGGGACCAACGCGAGCAGCGTCACCACGACCGGCAGTTTCAACCCCGGGCGAAACCGGGCCGACGCCGGGTCAGCGCTGACCGGGTCTTTCCCCCGCCCGAAGAAAGCACGCGCAATCTCATCCTCCGCCCAGACCAGCGACATGGGCATCAACATGCAGCCAGTGGCAAACATGATGAACTCAAAACGGTGCGGAAAGCGCAGCACCTGCACCACGGTTCCAAACAGCTTGACCACCAGGTCGCCGACCGTGGACTGCATACTGTCACCGATGTTGCTGAGCAGCGCAATGGTGCGGTGGAAAGTCGGCAGCCAGGGCGGGTCGGTGTACCCAAGCGTGGCCCACATCGAAAAAAAGGTGGCCGTATACGCCACAATCAGGAAGATGCGCAGCGGTTCATCGTGGAACAGGGCGCGGCGCATGCGCGGAATGAAGAGCGGAAAAAGCATCAGGCCGGTATAAAAGAGGTTGGACCAGCGCGGCGTAGGAGAGAGGTAGTCGCCGCTGGTGAATTTATCCATGATGCCGGCCATGTCAAATGCGAGCAGATGTCCCGGCGCGATGGATGCATCCACGATGAAATAATAATCCGCGGGGACGGTTTCGGAGAGATTCGCCACTCCGCGTAAGGCATAAAACTTGACGAAGGCTCCGTAGGGTGCCAGCGTGAAAACGGCCAGCACCATGAAAGCGCCGATGCTGCGCCAGAATCGGTTTTCCACCGCCAGGCGGCGCCAGTCATGCCGGACGGTGTTCCAGCCCGCGCGCCAGGCCGAGAAACGAGTAATGCTGCGCCAGGAGCCATCCCGCAAGACATTGATCACATCCAACAGCACCAGGGTTGCCACGGTGAGAGACATGTACAAAGCAAATAGCACCAGGTAATGCACGGCCGGATTGATCAACGTGATCAGGCAGGCAGCGACGATCGGTTTGTAGGGCTGTTTTTGAGGGAAGATCAACCCATAGGTCATCAGGATGACGGCCACAACGTACCACGAAAAGCCCAGGATGAGCGTGTAAAAGTGCGTCACCTTGGCGTAGGTCATGATCAAGAAGATGGCCAGGTTGGGCGGGACAGCCAGGATGTAGATCGTCTCGGCCCGGTATTGCGGCATGATTTTGGATAGGAACCAGGCCGAGGCCAGGTAACTCCAATACCAGATCTGTGGGATGACCAGCACCAGCGCGAAGGGCAGAACCTTGTAATAACGCATCCAGGTGGTGTGGAATGAGTAGCGCACGCGGAATTCATAGCCGTTGGTAAGCTGGTTGAATTTCCCGGCGGCCTGGTCGATCAGCTGGCTGTTGGGGTTGAAGAACGGGACCAGTTCGTCGCCATTGATGACAGCCTCCCCGCGCAGGATGCTGGGGATGCTGGCAATCACTCCCCGGAACATGATCACAGAGAGCAGCATATAAAGCAGGCCAACGATAATGGCGATTTTTCGAGTTGCAGGCATTGGGCTCACAGACGGGGTTGCCAATCCCCCGTGAAACACTCCAGCGTACACAGATGCTTTGATTGATACCGCGGGGCACCGGCCACCGCGTTTTCAACCTGTGGATGGAGGCTTCGGGAAGACTGGCTGCGGGTCAGGCGGATATGAATTTGGCGCGCAGTTCGGCAAAATAGGCCGAAAGCTCGGCACGCAGCGCCCGGCTGCGCGCGAGCAGGTGGATTTGCACCGGAGTGCGATTCTGTTCCATACGAACCAGGCCAGCATGGAGTGTCTCCGCACTGAAAGGTTGATTGATGTCGAGGGAGTAGTCGGTCATACCCAGGTATTCAACCAGTTCGCGGACTTTGACATCATAGACCAACCCGAAGAAAGGCTTTCCAAGGATCGAAGCAATTACCAGGGTGTGCAGGCGTTCGGCCAGCACAAGGTCACAACCAGCCAGGATACCGGCGGCTTCCTGGGCAGTCTGCGGGTCATGGATGATCTGGTCAATCTCGGGCAGGCGGCGCAAAAAGTCTTTGAGCACCGTCAGGTCATCGTTTTTCTTGAATTTGCTCTGCATCGGCAAGGCGTGCAGTACCAGACCCTGCTGCTGGTTCCAACTGCGCAGGGCTTCGGCCAGGTTTTCAAGAAAACCTTCCCAGGCGGCGCGGTTCTCGATGTCATAGTTCAAGTTCAGGGCGACGTGCAATTTTCCGTGTGGATGAATGGTCAGCGCCTCGGAGATAAAGACCTGCGGTGCATTGGCAAACACCGCATCGGGCACGCGCCGCACCCGGGCCGGATTCAGCCCGATGCGCAGGCAGGTATCCAGAGATTGGTCATCGCGGACAGAGAGAAAATCCACCTGGTTTAAGATTACTCGGGCCAGAAAATGGCCAAAAGGCGTCATCAGCGGGCCCACGCCGATATTGCTCATTATGACTTTTTTTCGCGCCAACAGCTTGGTGAAAGTCACCGTGGCCAGGATCATGGCCAGGGTGGAATAGGGGTTGCGCCCGACACTGGCATACAATTCCTTGATAATGCTCCCCCCGCCGAAAACGAGCAGGTCACTGGTCAACAGATGGTGAAGAAAGCGGCGCAGTTCGCCAGTGGTGTGAAAGGTCTCCACTGAGAATTGTGGTTGCAGCGCCTGGCGGGTGAAATCCGGGTCATAGGAGTTGACTGCATAGTGGTGCTCTTTGCCCAACTGCGCGAGGAAAGTTTCGAGCAACAGTTCGTCGCCGATATTGAATTGTCCGTGGGTGCCCAGAAAGGTAATTTTCATGGGCCGATTTTATAACCCCATGGCCTGCATGAATCTATCAAGATAATTGCAAAGCACCGTATGGGACATGCACACTCTGCCGGGAAAAAGAAATCTCCCGGCAGAGTGTGCCCCGCTCCAGCCGGGGTTGTTCCAAAGGAGGTTTTTCAGCTCTTCAGGCCGCCTCGAGCGCCGCCAGGAAAGCCCGCGCCAGGAGCATGTGTCCGGTCAAATTGGGGTGGATGCGATCCCAGGCCAGTGACATGGGATGCATCGATTGCAGGGCACCATCAAACGCGGCCTGCGTATCGACAATCACGGCCTGGTATTTCTCCGCCAGCTGGCCCACAACGGCCCCATAGGCATCCATACGGGCGCGCATGGCATCCGCCAGATTGGTCTCAATGAAATACGGGGTCATGAGTACAAGACCCTGCAGCCGGGGCCGGGTGGCCCGGATGAGACGTTCCAGCGTGGCGCTATATTCCTCCAACCCAACATGCGACTCGGTTTGCAGCGGCGAATCAAACTGCCGCCAGACATCGTTAATGCCGATCATCACGGAAAGCCAGTGAGGATGCAGATCGAGAACATCCGTCTGCCAGCGGGCTTCCAGATCACGGACAGTGTTTCCGCTGGTGCCGACATTCAGGACGCGAATCGGCCGGGCCGGATCAGCAGCTGCCAGCCAGGCATTCACCAGGCTGACATACCCTCTGCCCAACCCATTCCCTTCGCCGACCGGACGCTCACGGTCACAATCCGTGATCGAATCGCCAATAAAAAGCAATTTGCTATGCGGGTTCAGTTGCATAGAGTCCTTCTTCTTTCAGGTTGATGACCAACCCGGCAGACTGATTGGGCCGGTCTGCGCAGGCGATTATTCGCCAAACTTGATACCCTGCGCCAGCGGCAGGTCCTTGGACCAGTTGATGGTGTTGGTCTGCCGCCGCATGTAGGTTTTCCAGGCATCCGAGCCCGATTCGCGCCCGCCGCCGGTCTCCTTCTCGCCACCAAACGCACCGCCGATTTCCGCGCCGGATGTACCGATGTTAATATTGGCAATCCCACAATCCGAGCCAACCGCCGAAAGGAACATCTCAGCCTCGCGCAGCGAATCGGTAAACAGGGCACTCGAAAGACCCTGCGGCACTTCATTGTGCAGGCGGAGAGCTTCTTCCATCGATTCGTATTCCAACAGGTACAAAATGGGTGCAAAAGTTTCAGTTTTCACAATTTCGGTCTGAGCAGGCATTTTAATGATGGTCGGTTCAACAAAATTCGGCCCCAGCTCGGGCAGCGGATGCCCGCCCGTCACCACTTCGCCCCCATCAGCCACCGCCCGGTCTATGGCTGCGAACATTTCTTCCAGCGATGTATTGACCACCAGCGGCCCCATCAGCGTCTGTGATTCAATCGGATCACCAATGCGCACCTGACGGTAGGCGCTTACCAGGCGCCGGGTCAACTCTGCGGCAATGGACTTATGCATGATAATACGACGCGTGGAGGTGCAGCGCTGCCCGGCCGTGCCCACCGCGCCAAACAAGATAGCGCGAGTGGCCATCTCAAGATCGGCCTTCTCAGAGACGATGATGCCGTTGTTACCGCCCAATTCCAGGATCGTGCGTCCGAAGCGGCGTGAAACGGCTTCGGCAACATGGGTGCCGATCTGCGTCGAGCCGGTAAACGAAACCAGCGGGACGCGTTTATCATTCAGCAGCAATTCACCCACATCGCGCCCCGAACCAATCACCAGGTTGAAAATGCCGCTCAATCCGTGATCCGCAAGCACGGCATTGGTAATATGGGTCACAGCAATCGCCGTCAGCGGGGTATAAGAAGAGGGTTTCCAGATGACCGTATCGCCGCAAATGGCCGCCAGCGCTGCATTCCACGACCAGACCGCCACCGGGAAATTGAAAGCCGTCACCAGCCCCAGGATGCCCAACGGATGCCACTGCTCATACATGCGATGCGACGGCCGCTCGGAGTGCATACTCAACCCGTAAAGCATGCGCGACTGGCCGACGGCGAAATCACAGATATCAATCATTTCCTGCACCTCGCCATGTCCCTCCGCCCGGATTTTCCCCATTTCGACAGTGACCAGGTCACCGAGCGGTTCCTGCATTTCGCGCAACGCATTGGCCAGATCTCGCACCACATCCCCGCGTTTCGGCGCCGGGACGGTGCGCCATTGAAGAAACGTCTCCTGCGCCGCTGCCGCCACGGTCTGGTAAGTCTCCGCGCTGGCCTGGATGACGCTGGCGAGAGCCTCGCCGGTGGCCGGGTTGTACGAAATCAGCTCGCGGCCCAGCGGATCCATCAACCAACCAGTCGGGCCGATGCAGGCACCAGCATTGACCGGCTGGATTTTCAGTTTATCAAGCAAAGTATTCATACGCGCCTCCGTTGAATGCAATTTTCCTTACAATTATAAGGTACCGCCGGAAAAATCCCCAACGAGAACATTTAACTCCCGCTGTGACGTACGCCAATCTCGCCTGGGCCGGATCCGACTGCGAGTGCCGTAATACTACGCGAAGTTTTACCGGAAAAATAAAGACGGTCTCTCACACTGCCGGGACCAGCCCCAGCAGCAGTGCTTGCCATTTATGCTTCATCGCACTATACTCAAAGCATGGACCAGGCCCATCTCTACCAACAAATCGTCGAATCAATACGCGCTGAGATTCTCTCGGGGATGCTCAAACCGGGCGATCCCCTGCCCGCCATGCGCAAACTGACCGAGCAGTGGGATTGCACCACCGGCACGATCATGCGCGCTTATCAGGAACTGGCCCGCCAGGGATTGGTGGTCAGCCACGTTGGCCAGGGCACCAAGGTGGTGGATACGCTGCCGGAGCAGAATCAAACTCCGCTGCGACGGGCGACGCTCTTCAATCGCACCGAGGCTTTTTTACTGGAAATCATGACAGCTGGGTACACTCCCGATGAAGTGGAGCAATCCATCCGCGTTGCGCTCGACCGCTGGCGGACTTTCTCCAGCGAACCGGAGCAGCCCGCGCCCGATGTTTTACGCTTTGTCGGCAGTCACGACCCGGCTATGGCGTTGATCGCCGCCCATTACCACGAAGTGACCGAGGGCTTTACCCTGCAACTCTCTTTCACCGGCAGCCTGGGCGGGCTGATTGCCCTGGCTGAGAAAAAAGCCGACCTGGCAGGCTGTCACCTGTGGGATGAGAATACCGATACGTACAACGAACCCTTTGTGCAGAAATTATTACCGGGGCAAAAGGTGGCGCTGTTGACGCTGGCGCAGCGCCGGGTAGGCTTGATTCTCGCGCCGGGAAATCCGCTCGGGGTGAGTGATTTGACGGATCTGGCCCGGGCTGGAATCCGTTTCGTTAATCGGCAGCCAGGCTCCGGGACGCGCGTCTGGCTGGATGCCCAGCTGCAGCGCGCTGGCCTCGACCCATCCGCCATCTCCGGCTATTCCGACGAAAAAATGACTCATTCCGAAGTGGCGCGCGCCATCAGCAAGGGCCAGGCGGATGTGGGCCTGGGCGTGGAAACGGCGGCGCTCTCATTCGGACTGGATTTCAAACTGCTGACAACTGAGCGCTACGATCTGGTCATCCCCGCAGAAACATGGGAGATGGACACCGTACAGGCGCTCAAAGGCTGGCTGGACTCACCCCAAGCCAAAGCCGCCATCCACAACCTGGGCGGCTACGATACCACCCAAACCGGCATGATTTCTTGGGTTTCCTGAACTCCCAATTACGAATTACCAATCCCCAATTTCCCGTGTTTAGCCGAAACCATCTCGGCCAGAATCGACAGCGCAATCTCATCCGGCAGCACCGCGCCGATATTCATCCCGATGGGCGCGCGCAGGCGCCCCAACTGCTCATCCGTCACGCCCAGTTCCCGCAGCGCTGCAAACCGCAGCGGGATTTTTTTGCGCGTCCCCAGCACGCCGACGTAGCGCGCCGGGCTTTTCAGCGCCACCGCCAGCGCCGGATTATCCAGTTTTTCATCATGGCTGATGACAGCGATATACGTGCCTTCATCCGGGCGTAGGGCTTCCAGCGCCACAGACGGCCAATCGGTCAGCAACTCGTCGACGTGCGGGAAGCGCTCACGGGTGGCAAAGGCCTCGCGCGGGTCAATCACAATCGTGCGATAGCCAAGCGCATGGGCCAGCGTCACCAGCGGGATGGCAATATGCACCGCGCCAATCACCACCATGCGCGAGACCGGCGCGAACACGTCCACAAACACATCCACCGTTTCGCCCGCCAGCGTAAACGCCTTCCAGGTGGTTTCCTGCACGGCGATCTGCGCCTGCATCCACTCGGCAGCCTGCCCATCCAGCGCCGCGCTGCCCAGGCTGCCGAGCGTGCGCCCGTCCGGCCAGAGCATCAACTTGTTTCCCAGGCCCGGCCCGGCGATGACCGTCGCCACCGCCGCCAGCTGTCCCTGCTCCAGGCAGGTTTTCAGCGCCGGATAAATCTCGCGCCAGCCCGGCGCATCCAGCGTTTCGACAAACACATCCAGCGAGCCGCCGCAGCTCAGCCCCACTTCCCACGGATTTTCGTCACCCACCACGCCATAATGCAGCAGTTTCGGCGTACCGCTTTTCATCACGCCCTGCGCTTCCTCGTACACCACGCCCTCGATACAGCCGCCCGTCACCGACCCGGCAATCTCCTGCGATTTCGTCATCGCCATCTTGGCGCCCAGCGGGCGCAGCGACGAGCCTTCACGCTTGACATTCGTGGCAATTGCCACCGGCTTCCCGGCGGCGCGCCAGGCTTCAACTTCCGCAAAAACTTCACGCATCTTGACCTCGCTTGAGCACTCTTTTGAGTAAATTCCCAACTTCGTTTGGATTATGGTGACACTTCACCGTTGTTTTTATGGATGAAACGCCCCGCAGCGCCTGCTCCACCAAACTGGTGGAATCCTCGCTGGTCAGCATCTGCGTTTCGACGAGCAGGGACGCTTCCGCCCCGTCGCCTGTTACCGTTACTGAAAAATTGAGCAGCCCCGGAATGGGAAACAACGCCTCGTCAAAATCCGGCAGCTTCAGAGTTTCACCGCCCGCTGACACAAACCCACTAAACCGCCCCCGGACTTTTTCCAGCGTCCGAAGACTGCTTTCACACGGACATTTTCCCGGCAAAAACCGGCTCCGGTCGCCCATGCGGTAGCGGATGAGCGGCATTCCGCGCCGCGTCAGCGTGGTAAAGACCACCTCGCCATATTCGCCCTCCGGCAGCGGTTCCCCGCTTTCAGGGTGGACAATCTCAAAGTACAAATCCGCTTCGCGCAGGTGATAACCGAGATGCGCTTCACACTCCACGCCGCCGCCCAAGCCCATCTCGGTGGCGCCGTAGTGATTGAACACCTGGCAGCCCCAAATCCGCTCCAATTCGCGCACAATCGCCGCCGGGACGTAATCCGTCGAGAGCAGCACAGTGCGCGGCGCCTTGCCGCACGGATTCCAGCGCCGCGCCAGCCCCAAAATCTGCGTCGGCGACCCAACCAGGCAATCCACCTGCTGGCTTTCTATCGTTTCGAGCGCATGATGCGGGTCACGCACCGGCCCATACGGCAGCGGAATCCGTCCCTGCCGCGCCAATCCCAGCCGCAGCAAATCGCCCACACTGCCGGGCGTCTCCCCGGGCAGAAAAATCAGCACCCGCTCCCCCGGCTCCGTCAGCGTGGACATACCCACCCCGAAAAAGTCGATCGTCAGTTCCTGATCCTCCGCCGTGAAATAAATCCGCTTCGGCTCGCCCGTCGTCCCCGAACTTTGCAGCGTCACCACGCGTTGAATCTCATCTTGCGAGACGCACACCAACCGCAGCGGATTCGCGCGCACATCCTCCGGCGTGGTAAACGGAAAACGGGAAAAATCATCCAGGCTGGTGAGTTTCTCCGGCATTCCTGCCAGAAGTTTCCGGTAAAAAGGGCTTTTGCCTCGCGCCAGGGCCAGGGTTTCATTCAATTTCAACAATTGCCAATCAGCCAACTCGCTGGCAGATGTTTTTTGCTTAATCCAGGGGTCAAGGGGGGTAAGTTTCATTGTCGATGATTTGGATATTGTCAGGCAAAGAATTTTTGGACACGGATTACACGGATTTACGGATGAACACGGATAGAGCATTAAAGCTTAAAAAATCCGTGTTTTTCCGTGTAATCCGTCAAATCCGTGTCCCCAATCCTACGCATTCGCAACGACATTCGTTTGACGGTAAAGCGCCTTCCCGTTCCGGTTCGTCAGGTTGTACGCGCAGAACGGCACCAGCCGCCCATCCGGGCTGGCGGTGTGGATGTAGCAGTCACGCAGGCGCTCAAGGTCGAGGGTCCAGGCGTCCTGAAAGGCCATCCCGGAGACGCAAAAGGTGTGGGTGCGCTTGCGTTCGAGAAAGACATCCCACTCGCCAAAGCTCGGCCCACTGAGTACGGAAAGGCTCGTCGCTGGCGTTGACCAATGCTCCGCGACGAACTCCCGCGAGCGGAGGGCGCCCTCCGCTGCCGGAACCGGCTGGCAGCAGGATTCACCTTTGTGGCGGGTGAGCGGCTTGAGCGCGCCATCCGGCATCAGCACGTAGTTTCCGTGGAAGGAGCACAGCGCATTCTCCCCACCGGGCGGACACAGCGTCGAAGCGGGAATCAGGCCGCCGGTCTGGGTTGCAATGGCGCAAATCACTTCCGGGATGGTGATCCGCATTTCATCGGTGGGAGTCTCCGGGTAGCGGCCAAAATAGCTAACCGGCTGGAAGTGCACACCGCGCACCGTCGGCATGTGAGCCAGCGCCAGTTTCAGAATATCGCCAATATTGTCGGTGTTGACGCCCGGCACCAACGTCGGCACCAGCACCACGCCGATGTCAAGCCGGGCGCAGTTTTCGATGACTGCCATTTTCTTTTCGAGCAGTTCCCGCCCACGGATGGTGCGAAAAATCTCATCGCGCGTGCCGTCAAATTGCAGGAACACCGTCGAAAGCCCGGCTTCCTTGAGTTCGGAAAGATAGGCCAAATCGCGGGCAATCCGCAAGCCGTTGGTGTTTAACTGGAAGAAGGTAAAGCCATACGAACGCCCAATGCGGATGATTTCCGCCAAATCGTCACGGACGCACGGTTCGCCGCCCGAAAGCTGGATGTTGAAGGGTCCGCCCGCCTCCAGCAAACGCTGGTACCAGGCACGGATTTCAACGTGCGTCAGGTCAGGAGGAGGACAATGAGCCGCATCCGCAAAGCAGACCGGGCAATGCAAATCGCAGCGCTGGGTCACTTCGAGCAGCACGCAACAGGATTGCTGCTCATGCTCGGGGCACAATCCGCAGTCAAACGGACAGCCCTGCCGCACTTCAGTGAACGGATTTTTAGGGAAAGAAGGGGTTTTTGGCCGCACCCAGCCGCTAAAAGCCGGGCTTCCGCGCCAGATGATGGTTTTGAACTGCCCGTGTGCGGGGCATTCCTTTTCGAGATAGATATCCTCGCCATATTGCACCCGCGCAGCAGGGATGCGATTCAAACACTCAGGGCAGACACTTTCTGTTATTGATAAAGTTTCACTCATTTTCCAGCCCCGAAAGGTCATAGCCGTTTTCCACTAATAATTCCTTGACCTTCTGGAGCACGCCCGTCACCAGGATTGGACAGCGTGTGACCTGGTTCTGGCTGTTTCCGGCCAAAATTTCCTCGCAGCGAATACCGCCAAACTGTTCAGCATATTCCGTCTTGAACCATTTGACCAGATCCATGATCATGAAATCGAGACGCGGGTCTTCGGGCTGATCGGCTTCGCCTTTTCCAGCATACAGCCCCAACAGGGATGCGCCGCCCGTCAGCGCGCCGCACAACTCGCCTGAAAAACCCAACCCGCCCGCCAGCCCATGCATCGCGCGAATCAGCTCCGGGTTGCTTTTGCCCATCTGTTCCAGGCCTTGCAGCATCAGGATCTGGCTGCAATAAAATCCCTGGCGGCGTAACACCATTAATTGTTCGAGTTCGTTATCCATAAAAAAACCTTTCTAAACACAAAGGGCACCAAGGTCACGAAGGAAAACCGGTTATATTTATTTTCCCTTTGTGTACTTCGTGTCCTTCGTGTTTAAGATTTTCTCGCCACCATCACGTAATAACCCAACTTCGCCTTCCCCGCCGCGATGACCAGGTCAAACGGATTGACCTCCGCCGCCGTGGACAGCCTACAAAACGGGAAAGCCTTCAAATGCTCCGAGCAATCCTGCCAGGTCACGATGTCCAGCCCGCAGGCCGCAATTTTGGCCTCGATTTCTTCCTGTGCCATCGCCGCGCCGATGCTCGTCCCCGCCGGGAGTTGCCGCAGCGCCGCGATTCCATCCACATTGCGGACGTATAAATCACTGACGATGAACCAGCCGCCCGGTTTCAACACCCGAACAACTTCCCGCAGCGCCGACTCCATCTCAAACAACGAGAGCGTACACTCCGAAATGACCGCACCTATGCTTTCACTTGCCAGCGGCAATTGCTCGCTCCGCGCCTGGACGAACGCCACCTTATCATCGCGGTCAGCCCGCCCCAGCAACGGGGATGAAACGTCCACCCCGAAAGCGGCCAGCCCGTAATCCGCGGAGAGATGCCGCAGTGTGGCACCCAGCCCGCAGCCCAAATCCAGCACCCGGGAGCCGGAAGCCAATTCAGCGAATGAAAAAGCCCGTTCCGTGAGAATCAGGCCGCCGGGACGCATGACTTGATCCGGCAGGCTTTCCCAAACCGGATGCTCGTACAGCGGAACCGCCACTACTTATCCTCCAGGGCCTTTTCCACTTCGACCATTTTGCCGAGCGCCAGCTCTTCGGGAACGAAAACCAGGCCGCAGCCGGGACATTTGAGCAGTTCCACCGGGAAGGAGTTGCCCAGGTAGGAAACATCCACACTGCCGGGCACGAGCGGCTGGCCACAATCGGCGCAAGCCCAGCCCTGATAAGCGGAAAGATCAACGTATTGGCTCATTTTTGCGCTCCCATGCCGATTTCCATGCGGTGACTGTAGGCGCGGTGCACCAAAAACGCGCCATCCATCGGCGTGTACTCGACCCAATAGGTGACGCTGGTGGGCTTGTAGTAGGCCAGGTAATGCCCGCTGGCGGCGTTGAACATGCGCTTGCCGGTGCGTTCGGCATATTCAAGCACTTTTTGAATGTCTTCGACCAGAATCAGGCGGTCTTCAACCATTTTTTGCACGTCATCAGGCAAAATCAATCGGATCGACTCAAAAGCGGCGCCTTCGGGCATGGTTTCACTCCATAATTCTCGCAAAAGTTTTTCTTTCAACCGCGCGCGGTTCTCGTGGCGCTGAGAAAAGCCGACAGGGGGAGCCTGTGTTGAGCCTGTCGAAACACCGTACATCAAATCCAGCAGGTGCAGCGTGCGTTTGCCGCGCCGCGCAAAAAAGTCGCGGCACATGGCGCAGTACGTCACATAATCGAGCGGGCTTTCGTTAATGCGGCGCTGCACCATTTTTTCAGCCACCGGTTTATTCGCCAGCCACATCACGCCGCCATACGAACAGCACTCGGTTTTTTCGCGACTGTTGACCAATTCTTCCACTTCACAGCCCAATTTTTTTAGGATGTTCCGCACTGAATCCTGGATTCCGTTTTCGTAGCGAGTCGAGCACGGGTCATGTACCGTTATTTTATCTGGAAAAACCCGCCCTGAAGCCTGCCCCAGGCCATGTTGGTCATACAACTCCCAGAGCGAGACAATCTCCACATCCGGGTAGTGTTTCTGGAACACCTGATAGCAGCTCGAACAGGCCAGCACCACCTTCGGCTTGCCCAGTTTCTCATACTCCGCGCGGAATTCCGCCTGTGAATTGGCAAAAACTTCCTGGCGACCGGCCCAATCGGCGGGAGCGCCGCAGCAGCGCAGCATCAGCCCCACGTTGGGGAGATTCTCGCGCAGGAAAGCGTAGGCTTTTTCGACATGCTCTGGCGACGAACCGCTCAATTGGCAGCCGGGGAAAAACACGTATTCCGACACACCGGTGACGGGGGCGTTCCTGGCCAGCGCAAACTTCTCTCCGTTGGAAAAAGCCATATCCCGCAGCGCGAAATCATGCGCCGAGGCGGGCATGCGCTTCTGCTCCACCATCGTCACACGCGCTTCGTGGCAGACCGCGCCCATATCCACATCCGTCGGACAGATTTCGGCGCACAATCCGCACAGCGCGCAGGAATTGATAAACTGATTCGAATGGCGCGTGCCCATCACAATCGAAAGATTGTTGTATGCCTCACGGATGTATTTCTTGGGATAGCCCTTGTAATGGCTGAGATATTCACAGTTTTTGACACACTCCAGGCACTCGCACTGGATACAGCGCGCCGCCTCGGTTTCGGCCACTTCGCGAGCATAGCGCGTGGAAAGGTCGGTTTCAAGCAGCGCTGTTTGCGGCTGGATTTCGCTCGTGTTGGTGTACAGACGGGTTTCGTAGGATCCTTCGTTGCTGCGCGAGGCCGTCAGCGAGACTTTTTGCAGGAAGCGGTCGATCGAAGTGGCGGCGCGGCGTCCATCCGAAATGGATAAAACCGCTGAACGCCTGATTTCCCGCTCGGGAGCCTGAACGGATACTCTTAATACATCGCCTCCGGCAAAGACTTTTTCGAGGCTGGTTTGAAAGGTGAGCGGATCGACCTGCACCTGGCCGTTGGCATTCAGCTGTAGATCGGGTATGTCCGTGGAATGAGCGCCAATCCCGAGAAAGACGGCATCATATTCTTCGCACAGCCGCGCCAGGAAGGTGCTGTGCCCGTTGCCGCCAGTGTGTCCCACACTTGAATTCAGGCGGACTTCGATAGCCAATGTCTCGATCACCTTCAGGTCGTTGACAAGAACATCGCGCGGCAGCAAATCAGGCGGACTCTGCCACAATCCGCCGCCTAGCCGGTCGCTGGCCTCGTAGATTACCACGCCCCAGCCTTTGCGCGCCAAATCGTGCGCGACGGTTAATCCGCTAATGCCCGCGCCGATAACGGCCACCGTTTTCGATTTTTTAGGCAGCGCCTTGATGGCTTCCGCCTCCGCGGAACCAAATTCTAGCGCGGCCCGTTCCAGCGCGGCGATTTCGATCGAGCCGCCTAAATCCTTCCGTAAGCAAGTGCTCTGGCACGGCTGTGGACAGATCCGGCTGATAATCCCCGGGAACGGCACCGCCTTGCGGTACAAATTATACGCGGCGGCGAAATCCCCTTTGGCGATTTCCGCTGCCAGTCCACGCACATCCACATGCGCCGGGCAAGCGGCAGTGCAGGCTGGAGCCTGTTCCTGGATACAACGATTTTCCTGTTCGCGCAGTTGTTTTTGATCCATGGATTAATTATCCATCAAAGTCGGTCAATGTGCGTATGATTTCAAAACCTAAAATCGTACACGGATTTCACGAATTGAACGGATTTACGCGGATTATTCTTAAAAAATCCGTGAGATTCCGTGTTATCCGCGTAATCCGTGTACAAAAAAGGTCTGACTTCAAGCGTACAAGTGGATAAAAAAGGGGAGCGCCCTTGACGAACGCTCCCCTTGGTAGAAAAGGTTACGCGGGCTGCAGGGCCTTCAGGCCAGCCAACACCTTGTCGGGGCGGGCGGGCAGATGGCGGATGCGCACACCGGTCGCGTTGTAGATGGCGTTAATCACCGCCACATGCGGCGAGGTCAGCGGCAGTTCGCCGACGCCAGCAGCGCCAAACGGGCCGTGTTCGCGGGCATTCTCAAAGTAGTGGATGTCGAACTTGTCGGGGATATCCTTGGCATACGGGATACCGGCGCCCAGCATGGTGCTGTGCTTGTCGATGTCCTCGAAGTCCTCGGAGAGCGCCAGGCCGATACCCTGGGCCACACCACCGTAAATTTGACCATCAACAACCAGCTTGTTGTTAATCTTGCCGATGTCGGCCATGACCGTCATGCCTTCGACCGTAGTCTTGCCGCTCTTGGTGTTGACGTTGACTTCGGCCAGGAAGGCGCCGTACATGTAGACGGCAAAGGGGTTACCCTGACCGTTCGCATCGCAGTTGGAGTTCATCGAAGCAGCCCATTTGCCGGTGTAGCGCAGTTGGGCGCCAGCGGCGACCATTTCATCGTAAGTGCGGAAGCTGCCATCCGGTTTGGTCATGGCGGCGATCAGTTGTTCGCAGCCGTTCTTGATGGCATTGCCGGTCACAACCTGGCTGCGACTGCCGCCCGAGGGACCGCTGTTGGGGACCAGGCCGGTATCGTTCATCACCAGTTTGATCTGGCTGGGGGCGATGCCGAGCGGGCGCAGGGCTTCGTGGGCGGTGCCCAAGGTACCCATATCCGCGCCCTGGCCGTGATCCTGCCAGGTGTTGTAAACGGTCACGCCGTCTTTGGTCAATTCAACGTCAGCTTCAGCGCCGTCCACACCGTCCAGACCGCAGCCGTAGATACCGATCGTGACGCCGACACCCTTCTTGTTTTCGGGAGTCGATTCACGGGCGGCTTTTTCTTTGGCTTCCTTGTAGATCGGGCGCAGTTTTTCCAGCATTTCGGGCAGGGAATAAACTTCGGGATCCTGTCCGGTGGGGGTGGTGGAACCGGGGCGATAAGCGTTGATATAGCGGAATTCGAGCGGATCCATGCCCATTTTCTCAGCAAGTTCATCCACCAGGCTTTCAGAAGCCAGGAAGGACTGCGGGGAACCATAAGCACGGAAGGCCGAGCCCCAAACATGGTTGGTGGCGACAGTGCGGCCGCGGCCCCGAATGCTGGGGATGTTGTAGCCCGCGCCGATGTACTGCGCGCCGCGCAGGGTCAGAAGATCGCCAAATTCGGAGTAGGGGCCGTGATCGACGATGTAATCGTGTTCCATGGCGATGATCTTGCCATCTTTGTCGGCGGCCATCTTGATATCCAGCCAGAACGGCGAGCGTTTGCCGGTGTACTGCATGTACTGCTGATAATCGTATTCCAGGTAAACCGGGTGTCCGGTGGCGATGCAGGCCGCGCCGAGCAGGGCTTCCATGGTCGGGCTGAACTTGTAGCCGAAGGTGCCGCCGGCCGGGTTCTGCACCAGGCGCAGTTTATCGGGTTCAACGCCCAGGCCTGGGGCAATCATGTACAGGTGCAGGTACAGGCCGATCGATTTGGAGTGAATGGTCAGGCGGCCCTGTTCATCGTAATAGGCAAAGCCCATGTCCGATTCAATCGTCAGATGGGGCTGGCGCTGGAGGTAGAAACTGTCGCTGACGACATAGGGCGCCGATTCCATGATGTCTTTGGTGTCGGGACCCTTGGCGATTTTCTGTTCGAAATAAACGTTGGGGGTGCCGGGGTGGATTTCGATGGCGTCGTCGGCCATGGCAGCCGGGGCGCTCATATAGGCGGGCAGTTCTTCCAATTCCACTTTGACTTTTTCAGCGGCGGCTTTGGCCTGCTCAATGGTATCAGCGCAGACAATGGCAATCGCGTCGCCATACTGGAAGACCTTGGTGTCGCACAGAATCGGGCGATCCCAGCCATCTCCCTTGTTGGTCGGGAAGGTGATCAGACCAGTGATGCGATTCTTGCCTTTGACATCCTTGTGAGTGACGACTTTGAAGACGCCGGGCATTTTCTCGGCTTCGGATGTGTCAATCGAGAGAATATTGGCGTGCGAAACCTTGGCCTGCACCAGTGCCAGCTGCAGGGTGTCGGCGGGCATTTTCAGGCCCAGATCCTGACCGAAATCGAGCGTGCCGGTGACTTTGGCAGTCGCGGTTGGGCGCGGATATTTGCCGCCCCAGATTTTGCCATCGGCGGGGAGTTTGTATTCCAAATCCTCGAGCTTCATCTCGCCGCGCATGACTTTACCGGCTTCCATGATGCCATCCACGATCGGTTTGTAACCGGTGCAGCGGCAGGCGTTGTGGTGCTTGGTCAGCCAGTCGCGAACCTGTTCACGGGTTGGATTGGGGTTACTGGTCAACAGGGCATAGGCCGAAACAACCATGCCGGGGGTGCAGAAACCGCACTGTGCAGCTCCATAGACGGCAAAGGCCACCTGGATTGGGTGCATCTTTTCCGGGGTGCCGATGCCTTCCACGGTGATGACGGCCGCGCCATCCGCAACCTTGCTCATCTTGGTCACACAGGCCAGGGTGAGTTTGCCATCCACGACGACCGAGCAGGCGCCACAATGTCCATCATTGCACGAAACTTTCGTGCCGGTCAGGAGCAGTTGCTTGCGCAATACATCAGCCAGGCTGGCTTCGGGGTCAATAATCAGTGATTTGTTAACCCCATTTATGACGAGCGATTTCTTCAACATAGTTCCTCCGAATATCCTTTCCGAGTTTGAGTGGTGCTTTTGATGGACAATGGCTGGCATGGAGAATTTTCGAGCAAATCCTGTGAATTCTCCACAAGAAGAATATTAGCACAGCCTATTTGTTGTTTCAATTGTTTCATTACAAACGTCACATTGAATCGTGACGTCATTTTGTGTATACTCATTTATTGAGCAAGGAGAATTCGATCTGACATGTGCCCAATGGTAAGACGTCCCCCCGGAATTGAACTGGCGCTGCTGGGTTTTTTACGGCAGGGGCCTCAGCATGGATATCAGATTCATCTGATGCTCTCGAACCCTGAAGGTTTGGGGCCAATCTGGCATCTGAAGCAGAGCCAGTTATACGCGCTGCTCGCCAAACTGGAAGATGATGGTTGCATTTGGGGCGTGTTGCAACCGCAGGAAGCCGCCCGCCCACCCCGCCGGGTATTTCATCTCACTCATGAGGGGCAAACCGCTTTTCAGAAATGGCTGCTTTCCCCCGTCAATATGCCGCGGCTGATGCGCCAGGAATTTATGGCCAAGTTGTATTTTGCACGCCAGGATGACCCGGAAAAAGCCCGCGCTTTACTGACCTTGCAGCGCAACACCTGTCAGGAATGGTTGGATACGTTTTCCGCGGAAAACGTCGCACCGGGCTCTTATCGCAGCTTGATTCGCCAGTATCGCATCGGCCAAATCGAGGCCACCCTCGCCTGGCTGGATTCCTATCAGGAAAATTTATAATCTTGAAAAAAAGGCCGGGGACTTGTGCAGTCCCCGGCCTTTGAATTTAAGCCAGACCGATCATAACGTGCTTGGTAACGAGATAATCGCCCACCGCCTCAGCCGATAAATCCTTGCCAAAGCCGGACTGCTTGAAGCCGCCATGCGGCGCTTCGGAAGCCAGCGGAATATGATCATTGACCCAAACGGTGCCAAATTCCAGCCGGGCCGAGACGCGCATCGCGCGCGCCACGTCCTTGGTAAACACCGACGATGCCAACCCAAAGACAACATCGTTGCCCAGGTTGATGGCTTCTTCCTCTTCCTTGAAGGAGTTGATCGTGATGACCGGACCAAAAACTTCCTGCTGAATGATTTCTGATTTCTGGTCGGCATCGGCAATGATGGTTGGCTCGTAGTAATAACCCTGATCGAAACCCTTCGGGACACCGCCGCCGGTCAGGATTTTGGCTCCCGTCGCACGGGCACGTTCCACGAAACCGCTGACCGATTCACGCTGTCCGCTCGAAATCATCGGCCCGATCTGCGTATCGTCGTCAAACGGATCGCCAATCTTGGTGCCGCGCACGGCTGCAACCAGCGCTTCCTCGACCTTTTTGCGCAATCCTTCCGCCACATAGACGCGTGTCGCGGCGGTGCAATCCTGTCCGGTGTTGATCGTGCCAGCCAACGCCACTTTGGCGGCCACCAGTTCCACATCCGCATCGTCAAAGACCAGTACCGGGGCCTTGCCGCCCAGTTCCAGGTGAACGCGCTTGATGGTATTGGCCGCCGTCCGCATGATGGATTGGCCGACTTCCGTCGAACCGGTCACGCTGATCATGCGGATATCGGGATGCTCCACCAGCAGTCGACCGGCGCTGCGCCCGGTGATAATGTTGACCACGCCATCCGGAACACCCGCTTCCTTGATGATATCCGCCAGCAGCAGGCTGGTGAGCGGCGTGATGGAAGCCGGTTTGAACACAGTCGTGCAGCCCGCCGCCAGCGCCGGGCCAATTTTCCAGATGCCCATCATCAGCGGATAGTTCCAGGGCGCAATCTGCCCAACCACACCGACCGGGTCGCGCCGATAAAGCGAGGTGTAGCCCGGGAAATATTCCCCGGCATGGTTGCCGTGCGTATCGCGCGCCGCCCCGGCAAAGAAACGCAAGTTGTCGATCGAAAACATCAAATCAGCGCCCAGGCTGACGTACTTATATGGCTTGCCGGTATTCTCCGATTCCAGCCGGGCAAACTCCTCCTGGCGCTGTTCGAGCAAATCTGCCAGTTTCCAGAGCACCTTGGAGCGTTCCGAAGGTACCAATCGCGACCAGCGCCCATCGTAGAAGGCCGTTTTGGCCGCCGCCACCGCCAGGTTGACATCTTCGGCGCTGGCATCGACCACTTCGGCAATCTTTTTCCCGGTAGCCGGATTTTCGACAGACATGGTGCCTCCGCCCCTGCTGTCCACCCACTGACCATTGATCCACAGCTTGTGTTCCATCGTTTTTCTCCTTTGTTGAACAGATTATGAATCGAGTCAAGTTTACACAATTGTAACGCTACATTTGATACATTTTACAGGGAGTTCTCAAGTCAGAATGCGCAAATGGGCAACTTCAGGCGTTTCATCCCCCATTGGATGTTTCTTGGATGAGGCCCGTTCTACCGGGGCTGACTCTCGTCAAGTTTTCTCATTACCCCCAGCAGAATCAGCGAAACCAGAACCAGTACGACTGAAAGCACGACCGCCACATCCAGGTTGCGCTCAAAGCCAAGGTAAATTGCCAGCGGCATGGTCTGAGTCACCCCTTCCAGGTTGCCAGCAAACAGAATCGTCGCGCCGAATTCGCCCAAGGCGCGCGTCCAGGCCAAAATCGCGCCGCTGATTAGCGCCCGCCCGGCCAGCGGAAACATGACCTGGGTGAACATCTGCACCTGGGTGGCGCCTTCGACGTGCGCGGCTTCCTCCAACTGTGGATCGATGGCGGCAAAGCCAATCCGGGCCGAGCGGACAAAGAGCGGCGCGGAGACAAACGTCTGGGCGATGACGACTGCCGCCGTGGTAAAGGGCAGCTGAATCCCCAGGGCGGACAGCCAGCTGCCGAACAAACCCCGTCGCCCGAAGGCGATCAGCAGCGCCAGGCCAGCCACCGAGGGCGGTAGGACGACCGGCAGGTCGATCAGCAATTCCAGTGCCGCGCGGCCCGAAAATTCCCAACGCGCCAGGATGTAGGCCAGCGGCGTACCAATCAGCAGGGAAATGGCCAGGCTGATCAGGCTGGTCACCAGGCTGAGCTTAAGCGCCGCCAGCGCAGTTTCCGAAGTGGCATAGTTCAGAAAATCCGGGTTTGCCGCACGCAGAAAAAGCGCCAGCAGCGGTAATCCCAGCAAAAGGACAAGCAGCAGTCCAGGGAGAACAAACAGCCAGTCTGACTGGCTGTTTGGCGTAACAATGCGGTGAATGGAGGAGCGGCGCAAACGCATGCAGCTATTTTACTGGCAAAAAGCCATATTTTGCCAGAACAGCCTGCCCATCCGCAGACAAGATAAAAGCGACGAAGGCTTTGGCCAGGTCGGCGTTCTTGCTATCCGCGACAGGCGCAATCGGATACGAGGCAATGGTGTTGAGCGCATCGGGGATGTCCAACGTTCCAAGTTTATCGGCCACGGCTGCGGTGACATCCGTGACGTAAACGATCCCGGCATCCGCTTCACCCATGCTGACCTTGGTGATGATCGCTTTGACATTGTCTTCATACGAGACGACATTCTTGATGACGCTGTCTTTGTACGTTGCATCAAACCCCGAGTCTTTGATGGCTTTATCCAGAAAATCCAGCGCATACTGGCCGCAGGGGACAGCTTTATCGCCCAAATCCAGCTTGAGACCGGCCTTGGATAAATCCTTGAGTTCCTTAATGCCCGCCGGATTATCCTTGGGGAAGATGACAACCAGTCGATTCTTAACGAAAGGTTGGGCAGAGTCAGCACTGACGCGTTTGGAGGTCACCGCCGCGTCCATGTATTTTTTGCTGGCGCTGGCGAAAACATCGGCTTCCGCGCCCTGATCGAGCTGCTGGGCCAGCTGTTGGGAACCGGCAAAGCTGAACACAACCGTCACGCCGGGATTCTGGGCTTCAAACGCTTTTCCCAACTCAGTAAAAGATTCTGTCAGGGAAGCGGCGGCCAAAACGGTCAATGTTTTGGGAGCCGGTGGCTCGGCAGTGGGAGTGGCCTGTGGCGTACAGGCCGCACTGGTCAGCAGGACGATCAACATTAACAATGCAAAGATTTTGGATTTCATGATTTTTCTCCTTTTCTGTTTCAGATCCTTCATTTCCAAAAAATCGGTCAACAATTACTCACTCGATGAGTAATACTCTTTGAGTAAGTATATCAAGATGCACAATTTAAAGCAAGATAGCAATGAGCTATCCTGACAGGAAAAACCTTTTTTTGAAAAATATGGGGAAGTTGTTGATTGAGCGGTGCTCTATCCGGTTTTATGGATGCGCGCGCGTGCCGTACCAGCCGAGCTTTTCCACCGTGCGGACATCAAATTCGGGCACATACGGTTTGATATCCAGCAGCGGCGTGCCATCCAGCATATCGACCTGCTGGATTTTCAGCCGCGATCCGCTTCTCTCGAGCAAACGAACGATCGAAATCCCGATTGGATTGGGGCGTTTGAAATAGCGGGTGGCGAAAATTCCATGTTCCCGGTCATCCAGGAACGGTTTGACCATCAAGTCTGGGCTGTTGAGGGCTTCATGGAAAACGTAGATCAGGATCAGGTCAGACAGTTCATCAATGCTTTCCAACCCGGCGACATATTCCGGGAAAACCTCGATCTCCCCCACCGCGCTGGAACGTGCAGACTGGATCGGCATCCCGGCTGCTTCTTTGAAGGGCGTATGGATCACCCCGATTGGTTTCATGATAAATTCCATTGTGGCGTCTCCTGTGGCGGCTAAAAATTCTTCTGGCACTCGTCCAGCCATTCCAGCACGGTAGTTAACTGTTTCAGACGCAAATCCAGGCTCATGCGGTTGTAGATTTGCTCATCGGGCAGTTCGCTGCGCGCAATTTCCAGCCGTTCAATATGACTCAGCGCCTCGGCCTTTTGCAGTTGAAAGGCCTCCGTCAATTTTTCAGGCTGATACTGGCTCAGAAAGTACAGGCGTGTGACAAATTCCATGCGGATGGCGCGGGTGCTGCCGCCGCTGGGAGCTGAGAGCCAATCCAAAAAGCGTTGACGCCCCTGGGCAGTCAGACTCAGCAGCTGGCGCGCTGGCAGCTTTTCCTGAAGAATTTCCTCCACTGAAATATCGCCCTGCGCTTCGAGCCGCTTCAAAATCGAATAGGCCTGACTCTGGCTGAGATGCCAGACCTGCCCCAGGTCACTGACCACCTTGCGGTGCAGGTCGTAGCCGTGCCCCGGCTCGCCAAAGAGCAAACCCAGCAGCGCCATTTCGGGCGAAAGCGTACCAATATGATGTGCTTTATGTTCTGCCATTTTTTCACTCACTGGTTCAGTCTTACTCATTGGATGAGTGTATCAAGTTGTGTGAATTTGAGCAAGGAAAAACCCATGCAGCGCGGGCAGGTTCCAACCCGGCCAGACCCCGCTCAACTGCGCTGGATATCAATCCAGCCAGACGCTGACTAACGTTTTCCAAATGTTAACAAACCTTTCCAACAATGTTAACCCACAAGTCGTAACATGACCAGCGACCTTTTTTTTCGGTTACACTTAAGAACGAGAACAGGAGCTTAAAACATGGAAATCTACATCATCCGCCATGCCATTGCCGTGGAACCCGGCACCCCCGGTTACGAAGACGACAGTTTGCGACCTTTAACAGAAAAGGGGCGCGAAAAAATGCTCAAGATTGCGCGCGGCTTGAAAGAACTTGAAGTGCGCCTGGATTTGATCATCACCAGCCCGTATGTGCGCGCCGTTGAAACCGGGCAAATCCTGGCGAAAGTGCTAAAGCCCAGTCGCGGCCAGGCCACGATCAGCGAAAACCTGACGCCGATGGGCGCGCCGGATGCGCTGATTGGAGAGATTAATGAGCATTTTCCCAGCCTGGACAGCCTGGCCGTGGTGGGGCATGAGCCCAACCTGAGCGCGCTGATCAGCCTGCTGGTCGCCGGAGACGCCGGGCTCTTGATTAATATGAAAAAGGGTGGGGTCTGCCATTTGAGCGCAGAGAACCTGACACACGAACGGCGCGCCACGCTCGAATGGATACTGGCGCCCAAACATCTGGCGGCGCTGGGCGAGAGGGATTAATTCCCGGCGAAGAACCGTTCAATGCGGCAACGCCAGCGGCCGCCCGGCCACCAGGAAAAGCGTTTCAGTGGCGGCGGCGGCCAGCTTTTGGTTGGCGCGGCCCAGCGCGTCGCGGTAGGTGCGCCCCAGCGGGTAGGGCGGCACAAGCCCCAGCCCAACTTCGTTGGAGACGATGATCCAATGCGCGTTGGAGGCGGCGCGGCAGGCCAGCAGCGCATCCACTTCGGCCAGCAGCGCAGCCGAGGCTTGGCGCTCCGTGGCGGTTTCGGGCAGTTGCAGGATGACGTTGGTGGCCAGCAGGGTCATGCAATCGAGCAGAATCACATCGGCGGGAGATTCTTCCAGGGATTTTTGGATGGCCTCCCCGACATTTAACGGCACTTCGAGCGTGCGCCACCCGGAGGGGCGTTCGGCGCGATGGGCATCGATACGCGCCTTCATCTCGTCATCCCCGGCGGTGGCGGTGGCGACGTAGAGCACGCTGCCGCCGTTTTTGGACGCCAATTCCTGGGCGTAGGAACTTTTCCCGCTGCGCGCGCCGCCCAGGAGAAAGGTCAGGGGAGATTGGGGGACAGAAATCCGCGCCAGGCTGGCCTGGAGGGCTTCGAGCGAGGAGAGAAAATCGGGTTCAGAGAAAATTTCCAGTGTGAGCACGCCGCGATAATCGGGAAGCAACTTGCGGAACACGGCATCCAGCTCGGCGGGCGGGACGTGGCTGAGGGAAGCGTGGTCGCGCTCGGCGATGCCGTGCATGTGGATGACACGTGTGCGTGGCAGGGCTTTTTCGAGATAGGGCAGCACGGGCACGCCATCCAGCCACAGGTGGCCGACATCCACACAGCGGCTGACCGGAATCCGATCGAGCACAGGCTGGTTGAAGTCGGGCGGGTAGCCTTCCAGGTTTTCGACGGCCAGTTTTTCGGGGCCGCCGGCCCATTCGGCCACCACTTCCAGCGCGCGCACGGCCTGATCCTGCCAGCGGCGCAGCATGTCGGGGTCGGTGGAGTGGCGCACTTCGCGGCCATCCAGGTGCAGGACGTAGGCCCAGGGGTTTAACTGTCGGGTGGTATCAATCACTCGTTTTGCCTTGACCAGCGAGGCGTCACGGGTGGAGCCATCTTCAGCCAGTTTCAGGTCGAGGGGCAGGTGAACGGTAAAGGTCAGATCAAAGACTGAGGCCAGTTTTCCCAATTCATCCAAAATTTCTTGAGAAGGCAGGTTGTTGGGGCCGTCATCGACTTCAAACAGGACGAGTTCGATGTCGCGGACTTTGCCCGCCAGGTAGCGGGCGTTGGGCAGGATGTCATCGGGGATGATGTAGGAGGAGGTGCCGAGGCGGAAGGGGAGATTTTTCATGCGGTCAGGGTAAGCAGGGTCAGGATTTCGGTGGTTTCAACCAGCAGGCCGAAGACATCGCCGGTGACGCCGCCGATGCGGGCGCGGGCGAAGCGCAGCAGGCCGAAAACGCCGATCAGGGGGATGACGAGGGCGAGGAGGCCGTTCAGCCCGAGGAGTGCGGCCAGCGCCAGGGGGAGGATGGCTCCCGTTATGAGGGAGCTTTTCGCCAGCCCGGAGGCAAAATCGGCTCCGAGGCCGCCGGGACGCGCGAGGGGCTGGAACCCGGCTGGCAGGATGGCCCAGCGTCCCAGGCTGGCCGCCAGCAATATGGCGGGCGCGGCGCGCTCGGGGGCGAGCGAGGCCAGCGCAACGAATTTGAGCAGCAGCGCCAGCCCCAGGCCGATCGCGCCGAAAGCGCCAATGTGCGAGTCTTTCATGATTTGCAGGCGTTTTTCGGGGTTGGAGGCGTGCAGCAGGCCGTCGCAGCAGTCAGACAGGCCATCGAGGTGCAGGCCGCCGGTCAGCGCCACCCAGGCGAAGAGCGCCAGCGCGGCTGTGACCAGCGGCGGGAAGATTGTGCCCGCCAGGGCGTGCGTGGCGGCCACCAGCAGGCCGATCACCAGCCCAACGAGCGGATACCAGCCCGCGGCGCGGCCGCTATCGCCGGGCTGCCATTCGGCGGGGACGGGGATGGTGGTGAGCAGGGTGAAGGCGACGCGGAGGAATTTCATGGTTGGTTATTCTCTCCCTCATCCCCAGCCCTTCCCCCCGGCGGGGGAAGGGAGCTTGAAGTTCCCCCTCCCCCTTCGGGGGAGGGCCGGGGTGAGGGGCGCTTTCATTCTTTTTCGCTGACGCCAGCTTCGCCAAAGGTGGCCATTTCATCCAGCACCTTGCAGGAGGCTTCGATGATAGACATGGCCAGGGCCGCTCCGGTGCCTTCGCCCAGGCGCATTTGCAGGTCGAGCAGCGGGGTCAGGCCCAGCCATTCGGTCATCAGACGGTGGCCAAGTTCCTGCGAGGTGTGCGCGGCGATCAGGTAATCTTTGACCTGCGGGTTGAGCGTCACGGCGATGATGGCGGCGGCGGTGGAGATGAATCCGTCAATGACGACCGGGCGGTGATTGGCAGCCGCCGCCAGGATGGCCCCGGCCAGCCCGCCAATCTCGAATCCGCCCACTTTGGCGAGCAGGTCCAGCCCATCGGCCGGGTTGGGCTGATTGACTTGCAAGGCGCGTTCGATGGCAGAGATTTTGCGTTTCAGGCCTTCGTCATCCACACCGGTGCCGCGCCCGGCAATTTCGCGGACGGATTTACCGGTAACGGCAGCTGCGATGGCAGCGGACGGTGTGGTATTACCGATGCCCATATCGCCGGTGGCGAGCAGGTCGAGTCCATTTGCAATTTCAGCTTCGACGATTTCCGCGCCAGCCAGGAGGCAGGCTTCAGCTTGTTGGCGCGTCATGGCCGGGCCGGTGGCGATATTGGCGGTGCCGGGCGCAATTTTGCGGACGATCAGCTGCGGGTGCGGGTCCATCGTCACGGCCACGCCCATATCCACGATGATGACACGCGCGCCAACAAGACGAGTCAGCACATTGATGGCCGCGCCGCCAATGAGGAAGTTCAACACCATCTGCGGGGTGACTTCCTGTGGGTAGGCGCTGACGCCCTCGGCGACCACGCCGTGATCCCCGGCCATGACGGTGACAACTTTGTGCTGGATTTTGGGCCGCGGCTGGCGGGTGATGCCCGCTACCTGGATGGAGAGCGCTTCCAGGCGTCCGAGGCTGCCCTGGGGTTTGGTCAACACATCCTGGCGGGCACGGGCGACGGACATAGATTCAGCGTCGAGGGGCTGGATTCGGGCGAGAAGATGAGTGAGAGACATGGAGAAATCCTAAAAGAGAATCTCCCTCATCCCTAACCCTTCCCCCAGTGGGGAAAGGGAACTTATAGCCCCTCTCCCTGCGGGAGAGGGTTGGGGTGAGGGATGCTCCTCCCCCAACACCGGGGATTTTGGGGGAGGTTGGGAGGGGGCGGCGAATTAAAACTCAATCCCCGGCTGGGCCAGGATGCCCTGGTCGTAGGGGTGGCGGACGAGGCGCATTTCGGTGACGAGATCGGCTTTTTCGAGCAGTTCGGGCGGGGCGCCACGCCCGGTGATGACGAGGTGCAGCCGGGGCGGTTTGTTCATTTCCAGCCAGGAGAGCATTTCCAGGGTGTCGATCCAGCCGAATTGCAGGGGGTAGGTGAATTCATCCAGCAGGATCAAATCGTAAGCATCGCTGGAGATTTTTTGTTGGGCCAGCGCCCAGGCCTGGCGCGATTTTTCGGCGCTTTCGTCCAGGTCTTTGGATATCCAGGTAAAGCCGTCGCCCAGGCTGTGCCACTCGATGCCGAGCTTTTTGGCGGCTTTGACCTCGCCCCACTGCCCGGTTTCGGCCTTCATAAACTGGATGACGCACAGCGCCATGCCACGTCCCCAGGCGCGCAGCAACATGCCCAGCGCGGCGGTGGTTTTGCCCTTGCCATCGCCGGTGTGGACGATGATCAGCCCCTTGCGCTCAGACATGCAGGCGCACCATCGGCTCGGCAGACAGCATGTAGCCGCGCCCCTGCGGGGCAAAATCAGCGGCGGGGCCATCGGGCAGCACCAGCGGCGTGCCATATTCGGGATGCGAGATCACCCGCAGCCCAACGCCATAGACCGGGGAAAGGATTTCGGGGCTGAAAACCTGTTCGGGGGAGCCGAGCGCCTGCAAGCGCCCATTCGAGAGCAGCGCCACCCGGTCGGCGAAGAGCGAGGCCAGGTTCAGGTCGTGCAGCGCCACCAGCACCGCCAGGCCCTTTTCCACAGCCAGTTTGCGCACCAGGCTCAGGAAATTGGTCTGGTGACGCAGGTCGAGATGGTTGGTGGGCTCATCCAGCAGCAGGATGGGCGTGGATTGGGCCAGCGCGCGCGCCAGCAGGACTTTTTGCTGTTCACCGCCGGAAAGTTCGCCGATTAATCGGGCGGATAGTTCGGAGATGCCCGCCTGTTCGAGCGCTTCGGCTACGAGAGCATGATCGCTGCTCCCGGCCTGACCCAGCCAGCCGAGATAGGGCGTGCGTCCCAATAAAACAGTCTGGTACACGCTGAAAGTGGGCGGCAGGTTGTGCGTCTGTGGCACAACGGCCAGCATCCGGGCGCGTTCCGCCGCGGTCAGGCCGGAGATTTCGCGCTGGTTCAGGCGGATCTGCCCGGCTTTCAGCGGAATCATCCCGCTGGCCACGCGGATCAGCGTCGATTTCCCGGCCCCGTTTGGGCCGATCAGCGCCAGCACTTCCCCGGCGCGCACCGACAGTGTAATCTCGCGCAGCGCCAGGCGCTCACGATAAGCAACGGAAAGCGATTGGATCTCTAGCATGGCAATCTCCTGTTTGCCCTCATCCCCGGCCCTTCCCCCGGCGGGGGAAGGGAGCTCTCCATCTCCCTTTGGGAGATAGAGTATGGGGCGTTCCCCTCTCCCCCTGGGAGAGGGGGTAGGGGTGAGGGACTTATCCAAATAGCTGGTTGCGGGTACTCCTGAGCAGCCACAGGAAGAACGGCGCACCCGCCAGTGTGGTGATGATGCCCACCGGCAGCACCTGCGGCGCGAGCACCACCCGCGCCAGCGTATCAGCGGCCAGCAGCACACTCGCGCCGCCCAAAACCGACAGCGGCAGGGTGTGACGGTAATCCGCGCCCCACAGGATGCGGACAACATGCGGCACGATCAGCCCGAGAAAGCCGATCACGCCCGAAAACGAGACCGCCGCAGCAGTCGCCAGCGAAGCGGCCAGGATCAGCCAGAGTTTCACCCTTTCCACGTTCAGCCCCAGGCTGTGGGCCTGCTCGTCGCCAAATTGCAGCACATTGAGCACGTGTCCCGAAGTCAGCAGCACGCCCAGGCCGAGCGCGATGTATGGCAGGCTGGCCAGAACCGGCGGCCAGCCGCCCAGCGTGCCGCCGCCCATCAGCCAGGAGAGCGCGCGGTGCAGTTCGGCGGTGGAGCGCAGCATCATGAACGAGGTCAGCGCCGAAGCAAAAGAGCTGACCGCCACCCCCGCCAGGATCATGGTCGTGGCCGGAACCACCTTCCCGACGCGCGCCAGCTCGTAAACGGTAAAAACGGTCAGGGCGGAGCCCAGGAAGGCCGCGATTGGGATGGCGTAATATCCCAGCAACGAATCCGGCCACTGGATCGACATCGCAAAAACCGCGCCCAGCGCCGCGCCGGAGGCCACGCCAATCAGGTACGGGTCGGCCAGCGGGTTGCGGAAAAGCCCCTGATAAGCCGCGCCGCTGCCAGAGAGAGCCGCGCCCGTCAGCAGGATTAAAACCGCATGGGGCAGGCGGATCTTCAGCAGGATGGCCGCGAAAGTGGCATTTTCGGCGTCCCCGGCGCGTCCCGTTAAAATGGCGGCCAGCCGCTCCAGCGGGATATTCACCGCCCCGACAGTGATGCTCAACACGAAAGTGGCTGCCAGCAGCAGGAAGATGATCCAGTAAACGCGCGGGGATGGTTTCATACGTTCCATATCGGGAGTGCGACACACTCTCGTCTGGTTGTTTATTTGAACAATTCGGGGTGCAGGAGTTTCGCCATGGCTTCCAGGCCATCGACCATGCGCGGGCCGGGGCGGCTGATCAGGTTGTCATCGAAGGTGTAAACCTGATTATTTTTGACGGCGCTCAGCGCGTCCCAACCGGTGCGCTGGGCCACCATCTCAGGCGTCACGCCACCCCAGGTGAAATCTCCCAGGATGATCATGGCGGGGTCTTTCTGGATGATCGCTTCGATGGACATCTGCACCCAGGCGCCATCCAGGCTGGCGCTGATGCTGTCGCCACCGGCCTGCTTGATGATTGTATCGACAAATGTGCCGGGGCCGGGAACCCAGGGAGCGTTGGGGTCGGTGCCATCTAGCTCGTAAAGCACCTGCGGACGCTCTGTGAGGCCCGCCAGCTTGTCATTGACGGCTTTTTCGCGCGCCTGGAGCGAGGCTACCAGGGTGGCGGTTTCCTGCTCGTGGCCGGTGATTTTTGCCATCATGGTCAGGTTTTCGTACATTTCGGTCAGGTTGGCCGGGTTGCGCAGCACAAAAACCTTTAGGCCCAGGTCTTCCAGGGTTTTGATCTGTTCAGCGGGAGTCAGGTCGCCCGCCACGATCAGGTCGGGCTGGGCAGCCACGATCAGTTCAGTGTTCAGCGCGCCAAACCCGCCACCGATGTCGGCTACGGTTTTAGCTTCTTCGGGATAGTCAGAGAGACTGTCACGGCCCACCATCTGCTTCCCGGCGCCGATGGCGAACAGGATTTCGGTGTTGGCCGGGGCCAGCGAGATGATTTTCTGGACGGGCTGGGAAAAGTCAAAAGCGGTGCCGCGCATATCAGTTACGGAAAAAGGCTGCGGGGCGGGGGCTGCCGGGGCACAGGCAGAAACCAGCAGGGCGAAAAGGCTCAAGGCGAGAAAAATTTTCAGACGCATGAATGGGTATCCTTATTTAGGGTAATTTGGCGTTGGGGCGAGAATCAAAAACCCCTGTCACGCGGACAGGGGAGGGGAAACGGGTGAAAAATAATCAGCCGGGTTCCCACCTCCTTTCTGCGAGGATATGTGGAAAAGCAGCCGGGGCGGGCGACCTGACTCGGTCACAAATGTGACCCTACAGTTGCGCGACAGTGCCGGACTGCGCTCTTTCAAGCTACCGGCTTCGCCTTTAAACTTCCCATCCGGGGGTAGTAGATACCCCGGCTGACATATTTAGTTATCAAGGTCACAAACTACGCTGTCTATCTTACCGCAATTCAGCGCATTTGACAGAGTGATTTTTTCAATTCTACGGTTACCCAATCTCTGCCACCGGGCTCGTCATGCAATGGATGCCTGGCTGAGCCGGATACGGGAGAGTGCAAGAAAGGCTTGCAGCCTGATAATATCAAACTGCTTCCAGGGCATTCGTAAGCCAGGTGGTGACCTCCGCTTCGCTCGGAATCCGCCCCGCGCTGACCAGCTTTTCATTGACAACCAATCCGGGCGTAGAGAGGATGTTGTATTTCATGATTTCGGGATATTCGGTGACTTTAAGGATTTCGGCTTCAAGGGCCATGTCGGCAACCACCTTGCGGGCAATTTGCTCAAGCCGTTTGCAATTGGCGCAACCAGAACCGAGAACTTTGACGCTAAGCATGTTTATCTCCTTGGGTTACATGATGATATTGAACAAATAGCCGGTAAGAATAATGGCTATGGCGATCACGCCGATGAAAACCCCGATCAACTGTGGTTTCAGCACCCGGCGCAGGATAATCATTTCGGGCAGGCTCAGTCCGACCACGGACATCATAAAGGCCAATACCGTGCCAAGAGCCGCGCCTTTTTCCATCAACGCACTCACAATGGGGATAATTCCCGCAGCGTTGGAGTACAGAGGAATGCCGAGCAATACCGCCGCTGGCACCGACCACCAGGCTTGCTTGCCCAGAATGCCAGCCAGGGCGCTCTCTGGAACATAGCCATGAATCCCGGCACCAACGGCAATACCCGCCATGACGTACAACCAGACCTTGCTCAAAATATCCTGGACCGCTGCCCAGGCACGTCCGAGGCGGTCAGACCAGGTTAATTTCTCAATAACACCTGCACCTGCGCCATGAATTTGCCAGACAAAATCCTCGACATAGCGCTCCATCTTGAGTCTTCCAATAATCATCCCGGTCACAATTGCAATCACCAGCCCGGAGAGAATGTAGATCCCGGCAATTTTCCAGCCAAACAAGCCGAATAACATCACTACCGCAACTTCGTTAATCGTCGGCGCAGCGATCAGAAAAGAAAAGGTTACGCCCAGTGGGATGCCAGACTCGACAAACCCGATAAACAACGGCACCGCCGAACAGGAGCAAAACGGGGTCACGATCCCCAGCAAGGCTGCCAAGATATTTCCCAACCCCTCGCGTTTGCCTCCCAACCAGGCACGGGTTTGTTCAGGGCTAAAGAATGTGCGTAAAATGGAAATCAGGAAGATCATCGCAGAGAGCAGCAGGAGGATTTTGGGCACGTCGTAGAGGAAAAAAGCCAACGACTCGCCCAGGCGCGAATCACGAGCCAGTCCCAGCAGTTCGTAAGAAATCCAGTCAGCCAGCGATTGGATAGATTGGTAGGCAACCAGCCAGAATGCGGTTGCCAACCCCACGTTGACGACGGGGTGTCGAAAGAATGAAGCAAAAGGTCGGGTTGTCATAGGTTTTTCAGACTTTCCATGAGAATCACAGGCGCTGCACAGTGCGGACATGCGCAATTAGGACCCGGGTCTGGATTTGCCAGACGGTCCACGGCTGCCGGGTCGAGACCACTCACACGAGCCGCAGCACGCACCAGGGTCAGCATGGCTTCATCCTTCAGACGGTAAAAGACATAACGCCCCTCGCGACTGTCTTGCAGAATTTCAGCCTTGCGCAGCACCATGAGGTGCTGGGAAATGTAAGCTTGCCGCCAACCCAGGATGGCTTCCAGGTGACAGACACAGGCTGCGCCACGCCCAATGGCTATCAGGATGGCAATTCGCGCCGGGGAACCAAGCACCTGCAACAGGCTCGAGATTGGGTCTGAAATTTCAGAGATCCTCACGCTCATATTCGTGTTCATGAATATATTTTTTCATCCCCCTGTGGCCTGGACAAATGTGACATGATTCCTGATTATTGCTGTCTTTCTTATGGAGTTTCCAGGCAGTAGAGCTGATCGAGGCCTGGTTGTGCGTCAGCCGAAGAGGAAAGTAAAAGCACTCAACAGGGAGTCGGCTCACAAGAAAACCGGGCAGATTCTCCCTGTTGAGTGTGGGAATATTTTGTGTTTACTTCTTAACTTTATCTACCTCGGCCTGCAGAGCGGGTTTGAGCACTTCAAAATCGAGGCTTTTTGCGGTTGCGTAATCTTTAATCAGCATGGCAGGGTCAGGGAGCGCTGCGCCAATCAGCTTTTCAATCTCTGCTTGTGGCACGCCCCAACTGAGCAGGTCGGCAAAGGTGGTTTTGCCCTTGATGATGTATGGTGCGACCGTGGCGGTGGTGTGCTCGGTGGCATCAGCTGCGGGAGTGGTAGCGGCTTCGGGTGTGGAGGGCGCTTCAGGCGTGGTGACTTCCATGCCCGGGGTGACGGTGTGTGTCTCCAAAAAGGCGAGACGTTCAGCGTCGAGGCTGCCTTTTTCGAGCAGGACATCCGCGGCGGCCTGGGGCAGGTAGGTTTCTTCGGCAGCGGCCAGGTCATAGGGCAGGCCGGTGTAGAAGGCTACAAAGAGGCGCACAGAACCGGTGCCGATCTCGAGCGGGCTGTCGGCGTAGATGGTCTCCAATTCTTTGAGGGAGAATGCCGCCGGGTCGCCTTCGGTGATGCCAAAGGCTTGCGCCAGGACAGCGGGGGTTATATCGAAGGAGTTGGCGACATCACCAAAGGTGTAGGAACCGCGAATGTCTGCGGGGTTGGCCTGCCCGGCATACTCACCTTCGGTGAATTTGACAGGTTCTTTGGTCGATTCGGTTGTCCACCAGCCCAGGGCGGAGGAGGCCATGATCCCGCCAAACAGGATGACAACCAGCAGGGCAGCAAGGGTTTTGGAGTTGAGGGTCATTTCACACTTCCACTGGTGAAGATAACGGTTTTGGCAACGGGGCAGATCGCTTCGGAGGTGCATTCGAGGCAGGAGATGCACTGGTGATCGCGCACAACGGTTTTGGTGTCGACCTGGATATTCATCGGGCACATGATGGAGCAAGCGCCATCAGCTTTGCAGGTGGATTCGGCGCGTTTGATGCTGAAGATGCGGAACAGGTTGAAGACGCCCAGGAAAGCGCCATACGGGCAGGCATATTTGCACCAGGGGCGTTCGACAAAGAACGATAGCACCAGGGTAATGCCGAGAATGGCGAGTGCGGTGGGGGCAACTTCCGCGCTCCAGAAATTGAACAGGGCAAAATAGGGGTCGTAGGCTTCAAAAATGAGCGTGCTGCTGGTGGCAGTGACATAGATCACCCAGGCCAGCACCGCGTAGCGGGCATAGCGCAAAACCTGATCCAGTTTGAAGGGCACAAATTGGTTGAAGCGGCGGCGAAAAATCTTCCTGCCAAAACCAGAGACAAATTCCTGGATGGTGCCCAGCGGGCAAATCCAGCCGCAAAAAGCGGGGCCAAAGAGTACGGCCAGGAAAATGCCAATGCCCATCAATACCAGCGAGGCATCATGCACCTTCTTGACCAGCACGCCGCTGGCGATGAAGGTGTACAACGTCTCCACGCCGCCAAAGGGACACAAAGCATGAAGCGAGGCGCTCGCCAGGAAGGGAATACCGCTCCCACTTTCAACCAGGGTATGGTTGATGGAGATCAGGGCGATGAAGGCAAAGAAGAACCACTGGACAACTTTGCGGATCCAGATGCTCCTGGGGCGGAAAATACGAATTTGTTTGCCAAACAGTTTGATCATGCGGGCTCTCCGTGAAATAGATTGATTGGATACGATCGGATTGTAATTTTTATTTGTACACCTTGTTATAAGATGAGATAAAGATTTTGTAAAGCCCGTTTTTGACATTTGATGCGGGGAAGGTTATTTGATAAATGGTGAATGGTTTTATGATGGCATTGCCCCTTTTCGACCCCTTGAAAGCACGTAAATCCACCTTCAGAAAAAAGGCATGCCGCTCTTGCCAGTCACCCAACCTGGCAACTGGTTGGTCTCTTCGCGGCTGAAAACATCACCGCATCCCTGCTGACCGATCGATACAAAAAAGTAACTGCCCAGTCGGGCGCGTTTTCCGCTCGTTGAAGCTGAGCAGTTACTCACAACCTGTGGAGGATCTTCCCTTCCGCTGGTAACTCGAGCAAGACCATCTGGCTCAATTCCTGGCCAGATTAAGAAAAACATCCTCCAGCGTTGGTTCACCCATTTGGATGGAACTTAACTGCACCCCGGCCTGATCCAGCGTTCTGCGGAATTCATCCTCCCCCAGGCTGGATTCAGCAATCACCCGCAGGTGGTCACCCGATAAACCGGCGCGGTGCACCCCCGGAAGATCGGCCAGCGCGTGCAGGCCATCCAGCAGCGGTTCGGCATAAAACTCCCAGACCTTGCCCGGCACGAACTGCTCTTTCAGCGCCAGCGGGGTATCGAGGGCCAGCAGGTTGCCATCGCGCATCATGCCCACGCGGTGACAGTATTCGGCCTCGTCCATGTAGTGCGTGGTGACCAAAATCGTCACGCCGCTTTCGGCCAGGCCGTAGATCAAGTCCCAAAAGGCGCGGCGCGCAGTCGGGTCGACTCCGCTGGTGGGTTCATCCAAAAATAACAGGCGGGGGTTGTGAACGAGGGCAATCCCCAGCGCCAGGCGCTGCCGCCAGCCCACGGATAGATCACGGGTGAGAACATTTTTCTGGTCATCCAGCCCAACCAGCGCGGCGGTTTCGGTGATGCGGGCCTTGTCCGTAATCCCATAGATGCCGCCGTAAAACTGGAGATTCTCCCAGACGGTCAAATCATCATAGATGGCGAACTTTTGCGACATATAGCCGACGCGCGCGCGCACCTGCTCGGCCTGGCGATAAACATCGTAGCCCAGCACCGAGGCGCGCCCCTGCGAGGGGGTCAACAGCCCCAGCAACATGCGGAACGTGGTGGTCTTGCCGGAACCGTTTGGCCCCAGGTAGCCGATGATTTCACCGGGTTGGACTGCAAACGAAACGGCGTTGACGGCCACGAAATCGCCAAAGCGGCGGGTAAGCTGGTCAACCAAAATGACGGGTTCAGGCGGGTTCATGTTCGCGCTCCGATAAGTAGATAAAGACATCCTCCAGCGAGGAGGGAATGGCGCGCGCGCCGAGGAAATTGCCGCCGCCCGCCGGGATGACCCGCTCCAGGTCATGGATGACCGATTCAGATTGTCCCTCCCGGACGCGCAGGTGCAGGCGGTCGCCAAAGGCGCGCACATCTTCCACATTTTCCGTCTGGGCGCTCAGGCTTTTGAGCAGGGGCAGCGGACTGCCGCGCAGTTCGAGAATACGCTGGTTGAGCAGGTGCCGCAGCTGACCGGGCGTGCCTTCCATGATAATTTCGCCCTTTTGCATGAAGCCGATGCGGTGACAGCGGGCGGCTTCATCCATGTAGGGGGTGGAGATGATGACGGAGACGCCCTCACCCCTAACCCCTCTCCCGGTGGGAGAGGGGGATTGCTCCCCTTCCCCCACGGGGGAGGGGCCGGGGGTGAGGGAAACGAGTTTAATGATCAACTGCCAGAAATCCTGCCGGGTGACCGGGTCGACGCCGGTGGTGGGTTCGTCGAGCAGCAGCACGCGCGGGCGGCTGACGAGGGCCGAGGCCAGCCCGAGTTTTTGCTTCATCCCGCCCGAAAGTTGCCCGGCGCGGCGGTCTTTGAATTTCGCCAGCCCGACAAATTCGAGGATTTCCAGCGAACGCGGCAGCCACTCATCAGGCTTGAGTCCGCGCATTTCGGCGAAAAAGCGGATATTTTCGAGCACGGTCAGGTCTTCGTAGAGCGAAAAGCGCTGTGAAAGGTAGCCCATGTGGGAGCGGGCGCGCTCCACCTGGGTTTTGACGCTGTCACCGCAGATGCTGGCCTCGCCGCTGGTGGGCAGCAGCGCCCCAACCAGCATCCGCATGGTGGTGGTTTTGCCCGCCCCATCCGAGCCGACCAGCCCGTAAATTTCACCGGCGGCGATGTTCAGGTTCACGCCGTTGACGGCGTTGACTTCGCCAAAAGATTTGTGCAGGTTGCTGGCGACAACCAGGGGAGTTTCAGGGTTCATGTTGAAGGTCCATTGTGGGTAGATTTCAGTGATTTCAGGCTTACTCACCGCCCCCTTCCCCGCCTTCCCCCATTTTTAAGAGCAAAAATGGGGAAGGAGCAAAACGTTGCGGGAAAGTGGGTTTCCCTCCCCCAAATATCCAAACCCCGGATATTTGGGGGAGGCCGGGAGGGGGCCGCTTTTTACTTGAATAAAACGTCCGCCGGCATGCCGGGTTTGAGCTTGCCGCCGGCATCGCCAAGGGAGAGTTTGATGGCGAAGACAGTGGTTTTGCGTCCGGCGCTGGTCTGGACGTTGCGCGGGGTGAATTCGGCCTGGGCAGAGATATAGCTGACAGTGCCGCTGAAGGTTGCGCCGGGGAAGGAATCTACCGTCACATCAGCAGCCTGTCCGAGGGACAGTTCGCCGTAGCGGTCTTCGGGGATGTAGACGGTGATGGTCAGGTCGCTCAGGCGGGCCAGGGTCAGCAGGCTGGAGCCGGGCATGACCACTTCGCCGGGCTCAATGGCACGAGTCAGGATAAAGCCATCCGCCGGGGCGGTGATGGTCAGTTTGCCGATCTGGGTGTCGATCAGGGCCAGGCTGGCTTCGGCCTGGGCGACGGCGGCTTTGGCCTGCACGGCAGCAGCCTGGGACTGGTTGAGAACCTTTTGAGCGGCGGTGACTTTGGGCGATTGGCTGCCGGTTTCCAGCGCACGGACTTTGTCCTGGGCGGTATCGAAACGTTCCTGGGCCACGCGCAGATCGGCGCGGGCGGTCAGGACATCAGCGGCGCCGCTGGTGGTGGAGGCGTCATCGTAGGCTTTTTGGGCATCGTTCAGTTCGGTCAGGGCATCGTCGTAGCTGGCCTGGGCCGAATCTTTCAGGGACTGGTCAGCCGAGGCACTGGCGGCGAGCACGGTTTGGGCCACTTCGAAGGCGGAACGGGCATCCATCAGGCGCTTTTCGGCGGCGATGAAATCACCGCTGGTGGCTTTTTCTTCCACCACGGCCAGCCTGGCGCGCATTGCATCCAGCGCGGAACTGGCGGCGGTCACTTCGTTCTGGGCGGAAGCCAGCTGCTCGGGTTTTTCAAAATACCAGCCGGGTTGGACGAATTCGGTCGGGGCGGGCGCCGTCCAGTCGGCGGCGCGGGTGGCTTTTTGTTCAGCCAGGGCGGCGGTCAGGGTCAGATCATATTGGGATTGGGCAGTCGCGGCAGCGGATTCAGCGGTGGAGGCGGCTGCTTTGGCGGTATCCAGCGCGGCGGCAGCGACTTTGCGCTGGGCCTGAAGCAGGGTATCGTCGAGGCGGAAGAGCACATCCCCGGCGTTGACCTGGTCGCCTTCGCTGACCCGCACTTCGGTCACCCGGCCCGAGAGTTCCGGGGCGATCAATACTTCCGCGGCTTCGACCGTGCCGGAGGCGCTTAGCGCGCCACTGGCAGCGGAGGCGACGAAATAGGTGTTATAGGCGTAGTAGCCAGCCGCGGCCAGGGCGGCGAGGAGCAGGATGACGACCAGGATTTGAGGGCGTTTGGTTTGCATGGGATTGTTCCTTTGGTAAATGGTGATTGGTAATTGGGTTAATCAAGGCGTTTCTTGAAGCGCAGGGTGGCGGCGCTCATGATGACGACGGCAAAGGCGATCAGCGAAAGGACTTCGCTCCATAGCACGCTGGGGCCGACGCCTTTGATCATCAGGGCGCGGATCAGCACCAGGTAGTAGCGCAGCGGGATGGCGTAGGAGATGGCTTGCAGGGCGGCGGGCATGGCGCTGATCGGGAAGAAAAAGCCCGAGAGAAAGATGCTCGGCAGCAGCGTCATCCAGACTGTCAGCATGGCTTCCTGCTGGGTGTTGGCGATGGTCGAGGCGAACAGGCCAATGCCCAGGCCGGAAATCAGGAAAAGCGCCGAGATGACGATGACCTGCACCAGGCTGCCCTGAATCGGCACGCCAAACCACCAATGGCCGAGCGCCAGCACTTCGAGCATGTTGAAGAGTGACAGGATGGTGTAGGGGACGAGTTTGCCGACAATCAGCTCCCACGAGCGGATGGGCGTGACAATCAGCTGCTCGATGGTGCCGCGCTCGCGCTCGCGCACCACGGCGGTGGCGGTCAGCATGGCGGTCAGGGCCGAAAGCACCATGCCAATCACGCCGGGGATCATGAAGTAGGAACTCGCCAGGTCGGGGTTGAACCAGACCGTGGTGCGGATTTCCACCGGTATGTGAACGGAGAAGCCCTGCCCGGAGCGGGCCAGTTTTTCAGAAAGGATATTGGTGGCGTGGCGCTGACCAATCAGCTGGGCAGCGGAGAGGGAGGTGGAAGCCACCGTCGGGTCGGAGCCGTCGAGGACAAAGGCCACCTGCGCGGTACCCTTTTTCAGTTGCCGGGCATAGTCGGGCGGGATGATCAATCCCGCTTTGGCCTGGCCGCTTTCAACAATCTGACGCATTTCGGCTTCCGAACTGACCGCAAACGCCACTTTGAAATAATCGGCGGCGCGGTAGGCTTCGAGCAGAGCGCGCGATTCGGGGCCGGAGGACTGGTCGTAGACGGCCAGCGGGATGTTGCGCACATCGTTGGTGGCGGCATACCCCAGCAGGAACAATTGCAGGATGGGGATGACCAGCACAATCATCAGGGTGCGCGGGTCGCGCCAGATCTGGATAAACTCTTTGCGGATGATCGAGAGGAGACGGGAATTCATTAGCTACTCCATTGGACAAAAAAAATCGCGGGAGGTTCCCGCGCTGGTAAGGATAAAACCGGGCGGAGTATTTCTGTACGACTAATGTCGTATTTATCAGCTTTCGTTTTCGCAAGTTCGGGGTAAAATCTTTGGCGTATGACCCAAAAACAAGACCTTGCCCTCGAACATTCTGTTGAAGGAAAAGTCATCTACCTGCTGGCGCTGGTTGTGCTGGTGCAGTTTGCCTACCCCGTCACGGCCTATGGCACACTCGCGCTCGTTTTGTATGAAATCCTGTATGTCTCGATGCTTGTTGTGGGCGTCCTGCTGGGGCGCGATTCCCGTTTCCACACCATTTTCATGGCTGTCACGGGCGCAATTTACCTGGCTGCCAGCCTGGCCTATGCCGCCAACCCCACCGCCACCTGGACGGCGGTTATCACCTACCTTGCGCTCATCCCCTACCTCGGCATGTTGGTCTGGATTTTGGGGCGATTCCTGGTGGTCGCCAAAACCATCACCCGCGATGTACTTTACGCGGCTGTGGCGCTGTACCTGCTCCTCGGGGCGCTCTTTGTCCCGGTTTATGGGCTTTTGGATGTCATGATTCCCGGCTCTTTCCGCGACGGGAGTTTTCCCGATGCCCCGGCGCAGTGGCAGCAACTGGTTTATTTTTCATACACCACCCTGACCTCCTCCGGCTACGGGGACATTTTGCCCATCTCCTGGTGGGGGCGCTCCATTGCCAACCTAGAGATGATTGCCGGGGTGCTGTTTATCACCATCGTTATGTCGCGCCTGGTGGCGCTATACACAAGCAAATAAAAGGGAGCGAAACATGAACATTTCTATCATCGGCGCAGGCAATATCGGCGGCACACTCGGCAAGAAATGGGCGGAGGCCGGTCATCGCATCACGTTTGGTGTGCGCAACCCCGTTGACCCCAAACATGCCGGGCTTTCCAGCCTGGGCAGGCTCACATCCGTTGCAGAATCCATCGCTGACGCCGATGTCGTGCTGTTATCCCTGCCCGGCTCCGGCGTGGCTGATTTTGCGGCCCAGCATGGCAGCAGCCTGGCCGGTAAAATCGTCATCGATGCCACCAACAATCCTCGCAGCCCGGTAATGAACAATCTCGAAATCCTGGCTGCGCAAGCCCCGCAGGCTCACCTTGTGCGGGCTTTCAGCACCCTTGGATGGGAGAATTTTGCCAACCCGCAAATTAACGGCCAGCAAATCGACCTGTTCTACTGCGGACACGCCCCCTCCCGCCCCGCAGCCGACCGCCTTATCTCCGAAATTGGCCTGCGCCCCATCTATCTTGGCGGCCTTGAAACCAGCCTCGCAGTAGATGGCCTGACCCGCGCCTGGTTCGCGCTCGTTTTCGGGCAGGGCCGGAACCGCCGGGTGGCCTTCAAGCTGCTGGAAGAAAATTGATGCCTGCCTCAACTACCACTTCCGATTTCTCTCTCGCCCGGCAGGTTCTCGCCGTTTCGCGGCATTTTGCCTCCCTGCCAGCCGATACCGCCGACGCCCTGGCGCGCCAAATGATTCCGCGCAGTTATACTGCCGGGCAGGTCATCTGCCTGGAAGGCGAACTCGGTGAATATGTCTGGTTTGTGGAAAAAGGCTGGGTGAAAGGCGTCCGCACTGCCAGCGACGGGCGTGAACAGGCCGCCCTGTTCCTGAAAGATGGCGAAACCGTCGGCGCGGAGGCTGTTTTCAGCGGGGCAAATTACCCGGTAACAGTGATTGCCCTTGAAAAAGTCAATACCTGGGCCGTTTCAGGTCAGGCACTGATCGATCTGGTGAAACGCCACCCTGCGCTATCGCTGGCCTGCCTGGATCACTTGAGCAGCAGGGCTGTGTATTACATCCAGTTGGTGGAAGACCTCGGCCTGCGCAACGTCCAGGCGCGGATTGCGCACACACTGCTGGAACACACCGAACTGAAGGATGGACAATTAATCATCCCGCGCCGCCCGTGGACAACCCTCGATGAAATGGCTGTCCGCCTGGGAACGGTGCGGGATGTTTTAAGTCGCAGTTTGAACGCGCTCGAGGCCGAGGGCATCCTGAAAATGGAACGCAGCCAGATCATCATTCTCAACCCGCAAAAATTGGTCGAGCGCGGGAAAGCTTGAACCTTACTGGCTGAGAAACCCCGCCGCAAGTTTCAGGCTGCGCACCCGCAGGCAAATCCCGCCCAGCCGCCCGGACATGATGCCCAGGATGACGGCCATGCAAATATCCGCCAGGAAAACCCAGGCCGGGTACAGCGAGGCGATCAGCTTGGCGATCACGAGCACCCAGATCAGGATGAGGTAAACAAAGTCCATAGACAGGAGCACGGCGCGGGTTTCCGCATCCGCCCGCATGGGGACGATGCGGCTCATCAACATGCCAACGGGGAAACACAGCAGGTAAATCAGCCCAACCCATTCCCAGTGGAAATGCCCGGCAGCGATGTCGCGGAAGAAGTAGACGCTAAAGATGGCCGAAAACTGGATGAAAAGAAATGTGCGCAGCCAAATCTTGAAGCGGCTTTTTTTCATTTCGCCACGCCCCCAGGCCAGCAGGCTGGGGATCGATTTATCGGCGGGCAGGAAGGGGAATTGGTTCAACAGTTTATGCAATAGTTCATTCATCAGAATACCATCAGGGCCATCGCAAGAAGCATGTAGATCGAGGCATATTTGAACAGGCCAAAATTCATCTTTTCGGTGGGTTTGAAAACGCTGATCACGGCCAGCGTCATCAGGATCAGCGAAAGCAGCGCCAGCCCGCCAAGATGCAGCACGGTCACGCCGAGTTTCCAGGCTGCCAGGCCCATCGCCAGCGAGGAAAACACATTGGATACGGCAATTGTAACCCGCGTGGCGTTAAAACCATAGGTTGATGAAAAAGTTGGGATGCCGGCGGCGCGGTAATCGTCGAAGTATTTCATGCTGTAGGTCAGGATGTGGGTGGGGATCCAGAATAAAATCCCGAGACAGAGCAAAATCCCAATTCCGTCAATCGAACCAATGCCCAGCGCCCGCCCGGCCAGGATGGGCATGCCGCCTGAAATCCCACCCCACAGGATGCCCCAGCAGGTGCGGCGTTTGAGCCAGATCGTATAGATCGCAAAATCGAAAAACAGGCCAGCGAAAACAATCAACCCGTACAGGGCGTCCAGCGCCACGGCCAGGCTCACCCCGGCCAGCGCGAGAACCAGTCCCAGGCGCAGCGCCTCGTTGGGAGAAAGTTCGCCGGTGCAGAGCGGACGTTTTTGCGTGCGGAGCATGCGGGTGTCGATGTCGCGATCCCACCACATATTCAGGACGGTGCTGCCGGCAATTGCCAGGAACAGGCTGAGCGTCACTCCCGCCAGTGTGGCGATGTTGAACACCGGACAACGGGCGCTCATGTAACCGGCCAGCCCGGTGGCGAGCAGCAGCCCGGTTTGGAGGCTTTTCGTCAGTGTCCAATACATGCGAATTTTCGATTTTAGATTTTTGATAGTGGTTTGGAAAGTCATGATCGGCTCCTCGGGGGTGAAAAATCTTAAATCGTCCATCGCAAAACATCCGGGCCAGGGCGGAGGGACTGCCCGAAAAAGCCCAGTCATGCGCGATGATTTGAAGAACCGTTTCATCCTGAGTTACGGATCGGTGAAACTGTCCTGGTCAACGGGCATGACTGGGCTGCGCAGGGATTATTTGGAGTTGTTCCAGTCTGTGAGCATTTTCTGGGTGGAGGGCAGCAGGATGACCACCAGCAGGATGGTGCTCAGCAGCGGGGCAGGCAGGAACATCGAGAAGCGGTGAACTTCATAGATGGCATTGTGCAGCCCGAGCGGGTAACCCGCCATCATCGACATGGCCGCGCCGAAAATGCCCACCGGGATGGCCCAACTCTTCTTCTTGAAGGTGGCGAAGATGTAAACCGCCCAGGCCCACGCGCCCCACCAGCTGACCTGCTGCGACATGACGTACATGCCATTCCAGAAGGGATTATCGTGCGAGGTGGTGTACTTGGATATCGGCGCAACGCCATCCATGAAAGTCAGGACGTAGGCAATCCCGGCAAAGAAGGTCAGGGTGATGACTTTGCCCGCCACCCCGCCGATCATGAGCATGCCAAACCACAGCACAGCGGCGACCCCAAAAACAATCAACGTCGGCCCAGGCAGGTGACTATCCATGGCCGGGACGGCCGGGAAGAAACCCACCAGCAGTTGAATGGATGCGGCCACGGCGCCCCAGAACCAGGCCCAGCTTTCCTTGCGGACAAACCCATACAGCACAGCCGCCCAAATCCCGCCGGCGGCGATGCCCAGCCAGCCCAGCACGGCATAGACAATGGTTACCGAGGTGGCTTCATCGGTGCGCCCCGCGGCAGTTTTGACATCAATCACCAGGTTGTATTGCCAGGCCAGCAGGTAGAAGGTCAGCAGCCCTGCCAGGAGGCCGAGGATTGCCAGCACCACCCCAAGTTTGGTATTGTTTTTCATGTTCATTCTCCTTTTTTTATCCGCGCCAGACGCGGTTTGATTGTGAAAAAAGAAACAAGCCAGCCTGTACAAGTGTAAGGGCTGGCTTGTTTCTTTGATACGACTTTTGTCGTATACCGCTTTTCACCGGATGGCCTTTCGGCGCGATGGGGGTAGGCGGTCTTAATGCCCTCGCCCAGACAAACATTGTCAGGACACGGCGGGCATTGATTGTTTTTTTACGTATTTGGTAAAAATATGCAGACTGATACAACTTAACAAGAGGTGTACAACATCCCATAATATACATTATGAGTGATGAACACGCGAGCGAGCACCAAATAAGGAGAAGAGATTTTTTGAAATTTGCTACATTGGTTGGGGCGTCGTTGGCAGCAGATACATTTCTTGAAGCTTGCGTAGGTGTGGCTCCAGGAACACCCGGGGGCAAAGTTGACAATCGGGACAGCACTCCCACACCAAAACCTACCGATAAACCCAGGCCAACCGGCACTCCCACACCGAGTCCTACACCAACACAAACACCCACAGAAACTCCCACTCCTACTCCGGAGATAAAAGTTAACTTATGTACTCCGGAAACTTTCCTGAATAAAGAATACTATATTCCTGAAGAAGCATTATTCGACACAACCTACTACAATGCACTCAAAAAAAACCTTACCACACCTTTTGATCCGGATAAAATTCTTAGAAAGCCATTTCATAATCCCGGAGATTGTGTAGCATATGCTATAGTAGTTCCACCGGACTACCAACCTTTAACACTCCCCAATTTTGATCCGAACCATAAAGAAACATGGCCATTCCAAAGATATCTAACTGGGTGTGACGGGAGACCAAAATGACCCGGATAATTGTTACGCCATAATGCCTACATGCCGCAACCGCATATGTGGCAAGGGGAGTTAAACAAAAAGGGTAAGGATAGTTGCACCCGCTTCTTTTGAATGGTACAAATAAGTACATCTTGTTTATTACAAACTAAATGCGTATTGTATCTGCCGTTAAATTTGTAACTTCCATAGTAATCGGGGTAGTGTTCGTGTTCACTGTCGGAACTACTATTTCAAAGGCTCAAGTCTGCCAGTGTTCAAATTGGGATTGTTACAACTACTTTTGTAACAATCCACCCTATATCAACGCCTGCGGCCATGATTGTAGGAGCTTTGACTCAACCTACCCTTTAGGTTGTGGTGATCAGCAATGTGGCGCGGGATATTATGTATGCAACAGGGATGGTAATTGTTGCCCATATGAATTTTCAACCTCTACCGCTATAGTTTTAGGAGGTAGCGCATCCGACGGCACAGGTGACGGCGCAAGCGGCGCGTAAATTGGAGGGTAAAAACAATGATGGAGAAAGGCCCGGCAATCACCCCCAGATAGGTTGCATCCAACCAGAAACGTTGGGCGGTGGGCTCGGCAGCACACCAATGGATGGCATAGGCAAACGCCCAGACGGCATTCGAGAGCGCGAACAAAGCCAGCCCGGTTGCCCCTGGCGCCAGGCGACGACGCCAGGCTGTGAACGCAACCGTCACTGAAAGAAATGTAGAAAAAAACAGGGCAGAAGCGTAATATAAATTCAATTCGTCTGTGCCGGGGCATGATATAAAGAAAAAGCGGGGAGAATCCGATTTAACATCTCCCCGCCAGCAGTAAAAAGTATTACGTCTTATCACCGAGCGCCGAAACCTGGACGGCTTTGCATCGACGAGTAATATTTGTTGTAAGCAGTGTAGCACAGCTATACCAAGGTCAACATTTCAAGATCGTTCTGTAAGTAAACCGTAAGCCAATACCTTGCACATCGATGGTTACGCTTGTCGCTGACGATGGGCTGCTCTGATTAGTGAGGCAAACCAGGGGCGCTAATCAGAGCTGGCGCTGATAAATACCGCCTGAACGGCTGTTCTCAACCTGTACGCGCCGGAGGCCGGATCGAATTCTTTACAGGTCAGCAGCGTAATCCAGGGTTGGGATTTATGCGCCAGCACCGAGGTGGCGTAGGGGCTGACAAATTTCACCGAACGCACCTCGTAGCGATATTGCTGTCCATAAGCATGGATGATGATCTGGTCACCCCATTTTAGTTTTTGCAAGTCGACAAAAGGCCCGGGCAGTCCGCTCGACAGGCTGACATGACCTGTCAGGACGCTGTTGCCCTGCCAGCTCGGGAAAGCGGTACCCTGCAGCCAGCCGGCTTGATCCCACAGCCAGCTGACATCCCAACTGTCCCCGATTTGCGGCACCCCGACAATGTTCATGGTGACGTCGAGGGCCGGGATTTCCAGCCACAGGTCACCTAGAGAAACGTAGCGATAATCCGCCGGTTGTTCGGCAAGTGGCGTCACAACGTTGGGCGCAAAACCTGTTTTGGGCAATATCTTTACTTTTGTTGCGCCATCGGTGCTATCGGATGAAATGGAATTCGGATCGAAGCGATCCCACAGCGCCGCATTGGAGAGCCCTGCCGCGACCGGGGAGGTCTCATCCGTGAAGTCGTCGTCGCCGTCGGTATCGGTCAGCGAGGTGGCCTGGTTATTGATCTGATTGATGCTCTCCGGCACTGAGACGTGGAACACGATGACGACTTCATTGGCGGCTCCGGCTTCATCCGCGGCGCCGTAATCCGGGCCGATTGTGCCCTGCCAGAAGACGTTTCCGCCGGTCATGGCGCAGGTGGTGGTTGTAGAGCTGCCGCGCGCCTCGCAGGTGATGCTGCCAGCGACGTAGGTCGTACCCGCCGGGATCGGATCGGTGATCTGGGCGTTGATGGCGGCGGAATTGCTGCTGTTGATCCAGACCATCGTCCATTCCAGTTCCGGCAAACCGGCGGCGTTGAAGGTTTTGATGCCGGATGGCGGGTCAAAGATGGTGCCAAGCGTATCGCAGGCTTCCATGACGTTGGTGTAGCCTTCGCTCGTGCTGACCGAGCCAGGGGCGATGCAGTTTGGATAGCTGTGCAGCCCCGTCAGGCCAACCGCCACGCTGACGGTAATGCTGCAGGTGGTGGTGCTGATGCCCATCACGCCGCCGCTGAGCTGGATCAGGGTGCCCCCGGCGGGCGCGGAGAGCGTCCCGCCGCAGGTGTTGACCGGCGCCGGGGAGCTGGCAATCGTCAGGCCGCCGCTCAGGGTGTCAGATACGCCCAGCCCGCTCAGCCCGATTCCGATGCCGACCTTCTTGAAGGTCAGGGTCAGCTGCGAGACATCCCCCGGCGAGACCGGGTTGGGGCTGAATTTTTTCGTCAGGTCGATACTGGAAAGATTGGTCAGCGTGGCGCTGGTGGGTTGGGAATTGGTGGCGCCCTGCCGCGTGGAGACGGCGCCAGCGGCGATGGTGTTGATGCGGTTGCCGGTCACATCCAATTTGGCCTGGATGGTCAGGGTGCAGCTGGCGCCGCCAGCCAGCGCTCCGCCGCTGAAGGTGAAGGTGCTGTCACCGGCGGTGGCCGTGATCGCTCCGCCGCAGCTGCCGACGGTTGGATTGGGCGGGCTGGCCAGCAGCATGTTCGCCGGAAAGGTATCGGTAAAGCTGATTTCAGTCAGCGGGCTGCTGCCCGGGTTGACCAGGGTGATGATCATGGTCGAGGCGGTATCCCCTGTCACCAGGATCGGGTCGAATTTCTTGTTGATGCGGAATTCCGGCGTGGTCACGCTCAGGGCGGCGCTGGCGGCGTGCCAGTTCTGGGTGTCGGTGGTGCCATTCGCCTTTCCGGTCACTGCGCCAATCGGGATGGTGTTGGTGTATGTCTTGATGACGACCGGGTTGGAAGAACTGGTGCCCTGCACATCGACGCTGATGGCGCAGCTGCTGTTCTTGCTCAACGAGCCGCCGCTCAGGCTGATGGCTTGCGTTCCAGCATCCGCCGTGACCGTTCCGCCGCAGGTATTGGCCAGGCTGACGGGCGTGGCCAGGATCAAGCCATCGGTAATGGTGCCGGGCAAAGTATCGGTAAAGGTCAGGTCCGTCAGCGGCACGGAATTGGAGTTGGTCAGCGTCAGCGTCAGGCGCGTGATGCCGTTTTTGCCGACCGAGCTGCTGGCAAAGCTTTTGCTGACTGAAATGTCGCGCACGTTGAACACGGCGGAGATGGCGCTTGGGATGGAGCGGTTTTGGGTATTGGTAATGTCTGTCTTAAGGATGGTGTTGGTGTGGTCGCCATAAGTGCTTGAAGTGACCTGCACCGTCAGCGTACAGGTTTTCGTTGCCAGCAGAGTGCCGCCGGTCAAGGAAATCGTGGTAGCGTTCGCCGCCGGGGCAAAAGTGCCCGGGCCGCATTGATTCTGCGTGGCGGCCGGGGTGGAGTAGACCGTCACATTGGCGGGCAGGTTGTCGGTGACGGTGAAATTGAGCAGATCTGTATCCGCCGGGGCGGTCACTTTAATCGTCAGGGTGGTGGTTGCGCCGGGGGCAATATCCACCGGGCTGAAGCTTTTCACGGCGTAGACGCCCTCGGCGGTGGGATAGACCGTCAGCGTGGCGCTGGCATCGGCGCAGCCTGGTGTGGCAGGTGTGCCATTTTTGTCAAAACTCAGGTCTCCGGCAGTGCAGCTGAGTGTGTTGGTGTAAGTGGCAGGCGTTGCGGAGGTGACAGTGGCGGTGATGGTACAGGTCCCCCCGGCGGGTATGGTGCCGCCGTTGAACGTGATGGCTCCCGCAACGGAAGTATCCACCGCCCCCAGGCAACCGGTCCCGCTGAGATTGCCGGAGCCGGACACCACCGTCAGGTTGGTGGGCAGCGTATCCGTGAAGTGGGCGTTGGTCAGATCATACGTCGCATCCGGGTTGGTCAGGGTGATCGTTGCCAGGCTGGTGCCCCCGGCCTGAACATTGACCGGGCTGAAGGACTTGCTGATGGCCACATTTTTGACCGTCAGCTTGGCGCTGACATTTGAGGGGATGGTCACCTTTTGATAGGTGCTCAGGTCGCTCGGCTGAATGGTATTGGTATAGGCGCCGGTGGAGGCCGAGCTGATATTGACCTTGATCTGACAGGTTTTCCCGACCGCCACGCTGGCGCCGGTTAGTTGCAGCGAAGTATCTCCCGCCGCGACGGTATGCCAGTTCACGCCAGCGTCCGTCGAGCCGGAGAGCGCGCCCGCGCCGCAATTGGTCAGCGCAACACCGGGCGTCGCAGCTACCACGAGCGGCGTGGGCAGCGGATTGTCGGTCAGCGCCACCTGCGTCAGCGCCACGTTGGCATCGTTGTTTATGATGTCAATTTCCATCAGGCTGGTTTCCCCGGCCTGGACAATGGCGGGCGTAAAGCTTTTGGTGACGGACGGTTTGCTCATCGGCAGGACGAGCAGCGTGATCTGGGCGTCGTATTGATAGGAGACCGGGCTGCCATTTAAACTGGCCGAGTTCTCGGCAGATTTATGGTCGATGGTATTGGTGTGATTGCCCACTGCAAAGGAAGTTACGCTGACCGTCACCGAGCAGGTGCCTGGGTTGACCGGGTTGCTCGTCCCGGCCACCGTGGCGCCGCTGAGGGAAATGCTATTCGCGCCGGGGACAGCCGTGATGCTATAGCCGCTGCCGCAGCCCGATACCAGCAGATTTTTCGGGTTGACCACCACCAGGTCATCCGGCAGATGGACGGTCCACTTCGTGTCGGTCAGATTGCTGCTGTCGGGATTGAAAACATTGATCGTTAGGCGCGAAACCTGCGAGGGGTAAATGCTATCCGGGGTGAAGAAGCCATTGATCTGCGGCGGCGTGGACAGGGACTGGGCCTGCGCGGCTTGCGGCAGGCTGATCACCAGGGTTGCCAGGATACTCAAAATAAGCCAACTGCGGAAGAATTGCTTCATGTTTTTATGATCTTTTTCAACGGTAATAAGATGCGCTTCAGACCGGTCTTGCCGCCGGTAAAACCCGGAAACGAAAAATATTATATGTCAGATGACCGCGTTTAGATCGCCATTTTCGCCCAAAAAAGTATCAAAAAAGTATCATTTAAGCCGCAACAAGTGCCGACAGCCGGGAAACCACCCGATGACACGCCGTCTCGCATCGAGTATCCTTCCGCCTCGTCCAGCCAAACTGCAGGCTTCGAGCGCACGTCAATCCGCGCCGCCAGGTGATAAAAATGGAGATGAAAAAATGATCAAACAACCAGTTTCCCTGATCCCGGAATACCGCGAATATGTCTGGGGCGGCGCGCGCCTGTGCCCTGAGATTGTCCCCACGGCTGAGGCCTGGATTGTGTATCAAGGCAATCGCATCGCCTCCGGACCTTATGCGGGCCGCACGCTGGCAGATATCGCCGCCGAAAGTGGCGCGGCGTTTCTGGGGCGGCGCGCCGTTGCACAGACCGGGACGCGCTTCCCGGTACTGGTCAAGCTGTTGGATTGTGCCCAATGGCTTTCGCTGCAAGTCCACCCGAATGACGAACAGGCCGCGGCGCTGGAAGGGCCGGGCTTTTTCGGCAAAACGGAGGCCTGGCAGGTGCTGGAAGCGGAACCCGGCGCAAAACTGATCGCCGGGATGCAGCCGGGTGTCAGCGCTGTGGAATTGGCCGCCTGCGTCGAGAATCATCCCGCCTGCGAGTTTGCGCTGAAAGAATAAGCGCGGGCCAACCTGGCAGACCTGAAAAAGGCTATCGAAGCTGGCGTGTTTTCGATGAAAGACCAGACGATTTTGACCCTGACGGTCAATGGAAAGCGCATTCGAATCACCCTGTTTGTAGATCTCCCCAATTCCATGGCGAAATCAAGCTACTCGAGTGCTGAGTTTTGAAATGAGATTCGCCGGCAGAAGGTCGGGGTCAAAGTTCTTGAGTCTTAATGCCCTGCTGCCAGAGCATTCCTGCAAGTCATCAAGTCGGGAAGCGCGGTTGAATAATCCATTGGTCGCAGAGCTAGCCTCCATTGACCGCCGGATACAATTTGACTTCATCCTGCCCGCAGACAAAGACCTCCTGCAAATCCACCAACTGACCATTAAGCACAACCAGATGGACTTCCGCCAGCGGAATCCCCAACTCGACCAGCAGTGCGCTGAGCCGGGTTGGTTCTTTTAGTTCAAGTTCCACCCAGCTACGGTGCTGCAGTAAGTAAAAATCGAGCTGACCGCCTGCGTAGAGTTTCATAACTTTATCCTCTCTGGCGGGTAGGGTTTATGCCCGAAGGCCACCAGGGCGAAAAGCATCTGGATTTCATGAGGTTGTAAACCCGCTGCTAATTGCGGGTTTGAACAGGGAGCATGTCGGCAGCCCAGCCAAGTGAAAGCGACTCAAGCCGCTCGCGGCCAGGAACCCCGGTTTGGGGGTCCCAGCCCTTCAGAGTGTATAAAAGCGTCAGGGCTTGTTCAAATTCCTCGCGCGGCAGACCCAGCCCCTGCAAGGGGCCGTTTTCCAGGCCCTGAAAAATGCGTTCGGGCAGAGTGTCATCCTGGCGAGTAAAGCCCTCGCGCAGATTGAAAATTCGAGCCAGGTTCGTGCCACGTTCGCCAATTTGGAGCAGGTCGTCGAGGGTCAGGTTCCAGCCGGTAGCCGCATTCAAAGACAGGAGTACGTCGTCGGGGTGGATGAAGGAGCGCGGCGCGGGGCCAAAGAAGCAGTAACCCGTCGTTTTTTCCATGCTGCCCCATCTTTCCAAAATGTAGAAATGCTTCATTTTTTCGGCGTTCAGCAGCCGGGGCGGTTGGGCCACGGTAATTCCCAGGGGAGCGGCGCTTTTGAACTGGATGGCTTCCGGGTTGGCAAAAGCCGGGTCGTGCGCCACCACCAGATGGTCGGCGCCAATTTCGGAGATGGCGTAGCCCATACCGACATTGTACTTGCCGCGCGGTTCGTGCATGGCGAGTTCCTGCCCCTTGACCTGGATGGCAAAGAAGTGCGCGTCGCCGCCGATTTTCTCTGCGGCGCGTTTGCTGCCCTCGGCCAACAGGTCGCCGAGGCCTTCGCGGCGGGCAATTTGCTCCAGGATGGTGAGCATGGCTTCAGCGTTGCCAAAGCGCAGGTCGATGCCGCCGGTGTCGTTCAGGCCAATCAGGCCATGTTCAAAACATTCCATTGCAAAGGCAATTGTCACCCCGGCAGAAATGCTATCGAGCACATAGGCGTTGCAGAGCTCGTTGGCTTTGGCGATAGCCTGCAAATCGCTGATGCCGCAGTTGGGGCCAAACGCGCCGAGGGTTTCGTATTCCGGGCCACCGTAAGGCGAAGGCTGGCCGTTGACATTGACTTCGCGCTTGCAACGGATGGCGCAGGCGTAACAACTGCGCCGCGCAGTAAGCAATTGCTGCTCGTAGGCTTCCCACTTGACCTCATCCACGCCTTCAAACGCGCCCTGGCGGAAGTTTCGGGTGGGCAGGATGCCACCCGCATTGAGCGGCTCCACCAAACCGGGCGTGCCGCGCACCTGCAAATCCCAACTGGCGGGGTGTTCGCGCATACTTTTGGACAGTTTACGGCCCAGGGTCAGCAGCGTTTCAGGGTCATGCGCCAGCGACTGGTAACGCTGGCTGCCGCGCACCGCAATGGCGCGCAGGTTTTTGGAACCCATGACCGCGCCCATGCCTGTGCGGCCATTAAAATGGCGCAGATCGTTGGTCAGACCGGCATAGCGCACCAGGTTTTCACCGGCAATGCCAATTTGCAATACGCGGATTTTTTCATCACCCAAATCGGCGCGGATGGCTTGCTGCGCTTCGGCGGTGGTGCGCCCCCATAAGTGCTCCGCCGGGCGGATTTCGGCGACTCCATCCTGAATCCAGAGATACACCGGCTGCGGCGCGCGCCCTTTGATGATGATGGCTTCGAACCCAGCCATTTTCAGTTCCGGCCCCCAAAAGCCGCCCGCTTCCGATTCACCGTAGCCGCCTGTCAGCGGGGAGCGCGCCGAGACAACGTAACGTGTGGCGGTGGAGACCGGCGCGCCGGTCAGCAGGCCGTTGGCGATTACGAGCACATTTTCAGGCGCAAAGGGTTCGGTGTGCGCGGGAAGTTCATTCAGCAGAATGTAGCCTGCCAATGCCTTGCCGCCGGGGTAGAGTCGGTAAAAGTCCTCGCTCAGGGTTTCCACTTCCAGCACGCTGGTGGAGAGATTAACCCGTAAAATTTTAGCAGTACTGCCGAATGTCATGGGGGGTCTCCATTTATTCTATCCATAAGCAACCTCCGCTAAAACGGTGATGGCTTTTCAGCCAAGTTTCCCCTTTTAATGGGAGTTTGCTGCACACAGGTGTAAGCTCATTCGCAAGGACATGGCTGAATTGTTAATTGATTTCAAGCGCCATCGGGCAGCTGATTTCGACATCCTGTTCAGCGATGATAATCGAAATGACCGGCCAATGGGGAATGGCGGTCAAAATTTCATTGGACTTTTCACCAACCAGGATAGTGTCTTCCATTTTAGCCCCAGCGATGGTTGGATTCCAGGCGTAAGCCTGACCCACTGAAACCACATCCGCGGAACCAGGCAAACCCAGGAACTCACGCGGCTCGTAGCCGATGGCGCCGCCCTGGTGGTGGAAGCGCCACTCGTCGGGGAAACCGGTGGCAGCATATTCATGCAGTCCGAGCTGGAAAACATCATCGAGCGAGCGGCCAGGGCGAGTGTGGGCAATCAGCATGGCATTGACTCGCGCGGTGGCATCGATGCGTTTCTGCACGTCCGCGGGGATCGGCCCAAAGTGGACGAGGCGCGAAATGGAGCAAACCAGCCCCCAGCGGCGGCCGGTCAGCACCAACAGGGCATACTTTTCCAGTTTTTTCTCAGTCGGCAGCGGGTGGCGGAAGCGGTAGATGCGCTCGTCGGTGGCAATCAGGTTGACAATCGGCTGGACGCCGCGCTGTTGGGCTTCTCCTCCCAGCAAAGCGGCGATTTCGTACTCCGTCATTTGCGGGCGGACAGCCCGGGCGGAGGCATCCATGGCCTGAGCGCACAACCGCCCAAGCTGCCGGAGGCGTTTGCCTTCAGCGGGCGTCAGCCCTGCCCGCAGCCGGGATATCTCCGCGCTGACATCCTTCGCGCTGCCAAAGGGGACATCTGAGATCAGGTTCAGCCCGGCGGTGAGTTTATTCAGCTCGTCCATCGGACTGGTCCAGTGCGAAATGCGGAATTCCCAGCCCTGTTCCGCCAAACCACATTCCTGCTCGAGGCGCGGAGCTTCGATGTTATTGGTCGCCAGAAAGCAGCGGTCGCGCGTCACCAGCAGCGAGGCTGCGCCTTCAGTGATGGCGGTATTGACGTAGGAGGGCGCGCCGCAGGTGGCCCAGGCAAAACTGCTCACACGGCGCAAGAGTAGAGCCTGCGCTCCATGCTTGTCCAACAGTTCCAAAAATTTTTTTCGCTTGATCAGAAATTCAGTGTTCATACAAATGCCATTCTAAAGCTGGTGACCAGCAATAAAATTAAGACGAATTTTCTAAAGCCTTGCGCTGGCAGGCGCCGTTCAAGCAAGGATCCCGCGATCAATCCAGCAATCAGGGCGGGCAGGGCTATTTTCCCAAACCAGCCCAAAACAACCGGGCTGAAGTTACCAGAAACGGCATGATTAAAAATCACCTGCACGCTGCTGATGATGAAATAACCCTGCAAATTGCCACGAAAACGAGCGGGTTCCCATTTTTGGGTATCGGCATAAATAATCATGGCCGGCCCGGGAGTATTAAAAGCGCCTCCCATCAAGCCGCTGATCAGCCCGGCCAGGGCCTGCCAAAACGGATGAGTCATTTTGGGGAGGTGGAAACCAGAAAGCGCGTAAAGCGCATAAAGCGCAATGATGATTCCTAAGATGCGCAAGCCCCAGACATTATCCAACCCCTTCAGAAACTGAACGCCAATTGGAATGCTGATGAACGAAGCGGCAATTGCCAGCCAAATATCCCGAAAGGTGAGCGACCGCCAATTTCGGAATAGAATGACCGCTTCAATGCAAATCGCAATCAGCGCAACCAGAGGGGCAGCCACGCGCAAGCCCAGGATGCTGGGCAAAATCGCCATCGTGACCAGCGCCATGCCAAAACCACTGATTCCCTGTGTAATGACGGCAAAGAAAATTACCGCGGCGATGAAACCGGCGCTTACAACCTCATTCATTGCGCACTCCCACCACCTCAGGCTTCATCATAGGGTGTCTTATCCCAGAACTGGGTAAATTTTTGAATCCCTTCCTGCGTATACGGATGCTGCACACCTTCCTGATAAACCGACAGCCCGGCGGTGACAATATCCGCGCCCAGCACGGCCATGTCCACAATCTGGCGGGCATTGCGCACTGCGGCAACGATGATTTCAGAGTCAAAACCATAGTTGTCGCGCATCGTCACAATATCGTCGATAAAACCCCGCACATCTTCGCCGTTGCTTTCCTTCCAGCCAATAAACGGGGAAATGAAATACGCGCCCGAGCGCATGGCCTGTAACGCCTGCATCGGCGAAAAAATCAGCGTGCAATTCGTGCGAATATCTTTCCTGGCCAGCGCCTCGATCACCTTGAAAGACGGCTCGACACACTGCAACTTGATCACGAAATTGGGAGAAATCGCCGCCAACTTTTCAGCTTCGGGCATCATCTCGGCATACGTCATAAAATGCGGGTTGACTTCCACCGAAACAGTCTTCTCCGTCCCTTCGACCAGCCTGGCAATCTCGCGGATAACCGTCAGGAAGGGCTTGCCCGAAACCTGCACATGCCGCGGGTTCGTGGTAATCCCGTCGATGTTGATCGTCTCGAGGGCATATTCAATTTCACTTGTGATGGCGCTATCCAGAAAAAACTGCATAACAATCTCCTTTGATTAGACTTGGATTCTCACAACGGAACCTTTTCCAATTTTCCTGAGAAGTAAAACCTAAAATCCAGACCCGGCAACTGCATCCCGTTTCGAAGCGACCCAGAGGCCCCAACCTGCTCCTGGTCGAGGCCCGCTTTGGGTTGACTCGTGTACCGGACGGCTGCCTTCGGTCAGCAATTCAAGACAGGCAGGCCCACCAGACGGGCAAAAGCCTGTAATTCTTTAATGTAATCGCCATAAACCAGAGAAACGTGATGTTCCAGGCCCTCCTTCATCAGGATGTCCAGGAAGTTACGCACCGGGCCGGAGAGCCGCAGAGTGCCAGATGTGCCGCTAAAAGGCTTGGGCGATGAAAGCATTTCACCCTGGGCCAGCACCAGCCTTAACTCACCTGTAGCCTGGCTAAGACGGACAACGGTGACAAGCCCGGGTTTTAGCGGAAATTCCATGACCAATGGAACACGGCGATTGGAATGAATCCCTCCATGCGCCTGGACGGCCGGATCAGCCATGGAGAAAGGCGCCAGCCCACAGTGCCAGAGCGCCATGGTATCTTTTTCAAAATCGACAGCCACCATGTCTGTGCCAAAGGCCGGGGCGTCGGCCAGGGTTTGCAGCATCAACTGCGTGACAGTGCCATTAATATCGGCTTCGCAACTGCATGGCAGCGGCGCGGAATCGCCAAAGCCGTCACTGAGCATCGACATGGCCCCGCAGGCCGCGCAGCCCATTTCAGTGAAAAATTCCGGCCAACAGCGCACAGCCAGACCGTCCAGTTTGTTTTCTGCGGCGATTTCTTTCAGGGCGTTGTACACGCTCAGGGTGCCGTTTAGCGGAGCCTGTTCCAGCGTGGCGAGGTTATCCAAACGGAGGTCGAGCCGGGCGCGGGTTTGGGTTATCGTCGCCGCAGAGATGGCGCGGGCGCGGGTAAAGACTTCGGTCAGTTCAATCCGCAGTACATTTATCCCGAAAAGCTCGTGCAGTTTGATTTCATCCAGATGACAGGAATCCATCCCGACCGGATGTTCGCCCACCACGCCCAAATGTGCAGTTTTCAGGCGATGGCGCAGGCGGGCGGCTGAGGCCAGCATGCGGATTTGCTGGATCACGGCGGTATCGGTGGGCGCGGCGTAGGCATAATCGTATTTTTGCAGGCGCAGGGTGAGAGCATGACCAGCCAGGTTGATACCGCAAAGGGAGTTTAGACGTAAACGGCCACCCGTCCAGGGTTCGGGGACAGCCCACAAAAAGATCGGGGCATCGGCGTTTTCGGTCAGGGCTACTGTCATGGTACTGTCAGCGAAAGTGGCCTGAAAAATCAGGATCAGATCAACGGGAGTGGAAGCGAGTTCCGCGGCAGCGGCTTGAGCGGCGGCTACATCGGTCAGGCCCTGAGCGGGGCCAACCAACTGAAATCCAGCTGCCAAAAGGGACTGGCGCGCCTCAGCAATCATCGTTTCAGCGAGCGAAACATCAAAAGTAGTCCGGATCAAAGGGAAAAATGCAATTCGTAGAGCTTCCACGTGTGCCTCTTTAAAGATTGGGAGATTCCGGTTGATAGAAAAAATGCATCAATGCCAGGGCAGACGCGCCCAGAACCCCAGCTTTCCAGCCAAAGCTGGTTGCTTCAATCCGAACACGCTTACCCATCCCGCCAAAGGACATCTGGCTGACCGCTTGAATGACCGGCTCCAGGAAAAAATCCTGCCCGCGCGAAAAAATGCCCCCCAAAAGAATCAGTTCGGGATTGAACAGGTTGACGAGACCTGTCAGGGCCACTCCAAGATAAAAAGCGCGGTCTTCTAACATGGCGCGGACGGTCTCATCCCCAGCACGTCCCGCCCGGAATACTCGCTCGATGGGGGAAATATCATCTTTCTCGGATAAAGTTTGGGCCAGAATCCCCTGTGGATACAGCCGGGCAATCTGGTCAGCCTGGCGCAAAATGGCTTCTTCGGAAATCAAGGTCTCCAGGCAACCGCGATTCCCGCACCGGCAAAGCTCGCCACCGCGCAGCAGGATGGTTGTATGCCCAATTTCGCCTGCGCCTGTGGTGCTGCCACGAAAAACCTGCCCCTTAAAAATCAAACCGGCGCCCACGCCGGTCCGCCCATAGACAAAAGCCAGTGAATCAACGCCGCGGCCGGCCCCAAAATAAGTTTCACCAAGGGCCATCGTGCGCACGTTGTTATCAACTACAACCGATAGATTGAGAGCCTGCTGTAAATCATCGCGCAATGGAACATCTCGCCAATTCAGATTGGGGGCCAGTAAATTTACGCCGCTGTGAAAATCGACCAGACCCGAGGCTCCCACGCCAACCCCCAGGATTTTGCTGCGCTCTACCCCGCTGGCCAGGATGATGGTTTCAATCGTAGTTACAATTTGCGCCAAAACCTGTTCGGCGGGCAGCCCCACGGCAAAATCGACCACCTGGTTATTCAGCATTTCATTATAAATATTGGAAATGCCCACGCGAAAGAGCCCAACACCAATATGCACCCCAACAACAAACCTGGCGTTTGGTTCAAGCTGGATACTGGTACGCGGACGCCCCACCGGGCGCAGCTCGCCAGGTTCCAGCGTTGTTTCTTCGAGTTCAGAAACGATGCCCTGGTCGATTAATTCCGCGATTAAATTAGTAATGGTGGTGCTAGAAAGGTTGGTTTTTTGAGCCAGCTGAACGCGCGATAAATGTGACTCATGCAAAAGACTGAGCAGGACGACCTGCAAATTGTGCAATTTCACCAGGTTGATGTTGCTACCCTGAAAACTTAGCTTCGGCATGTCCAATCTCCAACACAATTACTTTTTCATCTTTAGCAAATAAGTATACAGTCGAGCAAAACAAATGTCAACGCACTTCCCAGAGCGCTTTGCATCAACTTCAAATAATGGGCACCGCAGTGCGAATATGAATAATACCATACACCATTTTCCCTGAAACTGCGCAGAGATTGCCCGAAAATTATGTTAAATGGCGGTTACTGAGCAAAAATAAGGGTTCAACATCACCCCGGCGTAAAACGATGACTGTACAAAGACCCGGTCACGCCATATAATTATCGCAATTATTATTGCGTCTTGATAAATTGCCCCAATTATGCTGCCAATCTTGTCAGAAAGCGCCCCGCCAATCTGGTCAGGCTTTCACCGTCCTCACGCCTAAAATCCCTTCCCGAAGGAGAAATCATGATCACCCAACCCAACCCACCTTCCGTTCGCTGGTACACCTATCTTTTCATTAACACGACCTGGTTTGCATTAACCTTGCGCTCGCAGGTGTTGGCCGGATTGCTCATTCCGCTGCTCGTGCAAGGCTTTGTGGGTGAAGCGCAGAAGGGAACCTATTTTGGCTTCATCCGCCTGTGGGGCCTGATGGCAGCGGTGTTGCTCCAGGCGCTGTTCGGCATCCTGTCGGACCATTCCCGCCTGCGCTGGGGACGCCGCCGCCCATTCATCCTGATTGGAACCTTTTTGGAAGTGGTGCTGATTCTGAGCCTGGCCTGGGTGGCCGGTTTGCAGGGCATGACGGGTTATTACGTTCTCTTCACCATTTACCTGCTTTCGATGGCCTCCACCAACATGTCACAGGCCGCCACGCAGGGCTTTATCCCCGACTTGATTCCACAGGAAAAGCGCGGCATCGCTTCAGGTGTCAAAACCCTGCTGGAGGTGCCCTTGCCGCTGGTCATCTTTGGGCTGGTGATTGCGCCCATCGTCCAAAAAGGCAACATCCTGGCCGGGCTGCTGATTACCTGCGCCGCCATGTTGGTCTGCATGGGGCTGGCGATGTTAGTGAAGGAAAAACCACTCGAATCCCCCAACGGGGACAAGACGGCCCCCACCCTGAACTGGAAACCCTTTGTCAGCCTGCTGGTGATGACCGGCGCTTTCACCGGCATCATCCTGGGGCTGGGACAACTCGTCAAAGCCACCATCCCGCTCCTGCCAACGGATAACCGTCTCAGCTTTGGCATTTTGGGCGTCGCAGCCATGGCCGTAGCCGTCGTGGCGGGCGTCTTTACCAGCTTGTATATCCACCTGGGCGCTTCCGCCAGCCAGAACCGGCCCTTCACCTGGCTGGTCATCAACCGGTTGGCAGCACTGGTCGCCATCAACAACGTCGGCGTCTTTTTGCTGTATTTCGTCCAGGAAAAATTCAACCTGCCCGGCAAACAAGCCGCCGGTCTGGCCGGGACTCTGCCGCTGGTGCTGGGCGTGTGCGTGATCTTTTTTGGCATCCTGGCGGGCTGGCTGTGTGACCGCGTCGACCGCCGCCTGCTGACCGTTTCGAGTGGTTTTATTGGCGCGCTGGGCGTCGCTGTCTTGGTGCTCGGCCCAACACAAACGCTGATGTACGTGGCCGCCATCTTTATCGGCATGGCCTATGCCATTTTCAGCGTGGCTTCGTGGGCGCTGAGCACCGACATCATCCCCAAGGAACGCTCGGGGGAATTCCTGGGACTGCAGAACATCGCGGGAGCCGGTGCGGGGGCCATCGGTGCGTACATCGGCGGCGCGATCGCCGATTCGTCCGGCTACGTATTGTTGATGTCAATGTTTGGCGTCATGTTCCTGCTCTCCTCAATCGCCGCGGTCTTTGTGCGCCCCAACCAAAAATGAAAATCGAACTACTCGCCAACGGTTTCAGCCTGCGAAGCGGCGCAAGCGAACTTCTGCGCCATACTTCCGAGCATCCCATGTTGACTCTGGCGAGGGCCGATTTCCATTACACCTCGCGCACTGGCCAACACCCGGTTAACAACAAAGTTTTGGATTGGACGCCGCTCCCCGGCTTTGAACTGAGCGAAAACGCTATCCGTTTCTTCAACGGAGACTTGTCCCTGACGCTTAAGCTCGACCCGCAAGCGGACGGCGTGACCCTGGACCTGACTCTTCCCGACGGTTTCAACTTCGCCCGCCTGAGCCTGCCCGCCGCACCTGATGAAGCCGTCTACGGCGGCGGGATGCAATTCTCGCACCTGAACCTGCGCGGACGGCGCTTTCCGATCTGGACGTGCGAAGCCGGGATAGGCCGCAACAAACGCCACCTCGCCACCATTCTGGCAGATTTAATCGCCGGGGCGGGTGGCGATTACTGGACGACCTACAATCCGCAGCCGACGTTTCTCACCACTCGCGGCGCGGGCTATCTGCTCGAAAGCGGCAACTACTCCCTGCTGGATTTCCACGCCAAAGACGAGCATCTTCTCGAGTTTTTAGGGAACGCCCGCCTGCATTGTTTCGCCGCTTCCAGCCTGGTGGAACTGCTTAAACGGCAGGTTCAGCACAGCGGCATCCAACCCGCCCCACCCGATTGGGCCTTTGAAGGTGGTATTCTCGGCATCCAGGGTGGGCTGCCTTTCGTCAGTGAAACCCTTGATAAACTGCTCGAAGCCGGGGCCGCGCTGACCGGCGTCTGGACGCAGGATTGGCAGGGCATCCGCATGACGCCGACCGGCAAACGTCTGTTCTGGAACTGGCAGGTGGATGAAAACTTATATCCCAAACTGGCCGAGGAAATCGAGCAGCGCGAACAACAAAACATCCGCTGGCTGGGGTATCTCAACCCTTATTTCAATACAGAGGGGGAACAATTCAAGACCGCCAAAGAGCGCGGCTACCTGGTGAAGGACCAGTCTGGGGGAGTCACATTCAGGCTGATCTCCGAATTCACCGTCGGCATGCTCGACCCGACCAACCCGGAGGCCTGTGCCTGGTACAGGGAAATCATCCAGAAAAACCTGCTCGATTTGGGTCTGCGTGGCTGGATGGCCGATTACGGCGAGGATGTGATTGAATCCCATCGTTTCGCCGATGGGCGGATGGGCCAAGACTTACACAATATTTATCCACGTTTGTGGGCGCAGATCAACCGCGAGGCTGTCGAAACCGCCGGGTTGCAAAATGAGACACTGGTTTTCCATCGTTCGGGTTATACCGGTCAGAACCGCTGGTATAACAACCAGTGGGGCGGCGACCAACTTGTCGGTTGGGACGAGCACGATGGCTTTCCCTCAGCGGTGACGGGCAGCTTGAGCGCCTGCCTGTCGGGCATCCAGTATTATCACTCGGACGCAGGCGGATATACTACGCTTGGCTGGTACAAACGCTCGCCGGAACTTCTCGCCCGCTGGAGCGAAGCCAACGCCTTTTCACCGATCCTACGCACCCACGAGGGCAACCAGCCCTGGAACAACGCCCAACCCTGGACGAATGCCGAAACCATCCGCGCCTTTGTGCGCGCAACAAAGATGCACGCCGCCCTGGCCCCCTACTTGAAACATGTATCCACCGAAGCCCAGCGCACGGGGCTGGCCATGATGCGTCCCTTCTGCCTGACCAACTCCGAACCACGCTGGCGCAATAAAAAAGATGCCTGGTATCTGGGGGATGATCTGCTGGTTTTCCCGGTGCTGAAACCCGGTCTCACCCGTCTGAAAGTGGACATTCCCGAGGGCGAGTGGATTCACCTGTTTAGCGGGAACAGGTTCCCGGCTGGTTCGTACGTGGTTGAGTGTCCGCTTGGGCAGCCGCCAGTCTTCCATCGAGATGGGTCAGCTTTCCAGTCGATATTCGAAACTATTGGAGCCCTAAGGTAAAACACGAAAGAGTTCCTGCGAACCCCGTAGATGGGTAAATTAAAAACGCAGTTCTCCCTGACACCTGACAAATAATCCAACGCCTCCCGCTTTCACGTCTGCCTGCGCCTGGCCGCGGGGCGCGATGAACCTGCGGGCGACAGCCCTGCGCCTATCGGTGCACAGGGCTGTCGATTAACATCGGATAAATGATAGCCAGACTTGCAAATCTCGCAGGTGTTATCCGTAACGAAGAAGTATCCAACAACGACTTGACCGGGCGAAATTATTGACTAATCATCCAGTTTGCGGTTGCCCAGCCATTTGACCATCTCGGGGTTACGATGGTCAAAGAAGGCGCTGGTTTTCGTGTCCAAAGTTGCAATCGCCGCCATATCTTCCGCGCTTAATTCGAAATCGAGCACATTGATGTTTTCCAGCATCCGCTCTTTGCGGGTGGATTTTGCCAGGGCGATGATGCCTCGCTGTACAACCCAGCGCAAAATGACCTGCGCCACGCTTTTGTTGTATCTCGCGGCGATGGAGAGCAGGATTTCGTTTTGGAAAATATTGTTCTTGCCCTCGGCAAACGGCGCCCAGGCTTCCACCATCACGCCGTTATCCTGCAAAAACTTTTGGTTATCGATTTGCTGCTGGAACGGGTTGACTTCGATCTGGTTGACCGCAGGCGTGATTTTGTTGTGAATCATCAAATCCATGATACGGTCCGGCTGGAAGTTGGAAACCCCAATCGCCCGGATTTTGCCCTGTTCATACAGTTCTTCCATCGCGCGCCATTCACCGTACACGTCGCCGTAGGGTTGGTGGATGAGATACAGGTCAACGTAATCCAACTGCAAGCGTTTCAGGGAATTTTCGAAGGCTTTGCGTGTGCCTTCATAGCCATTGTTCTGGATCCACAGTTTGGTCGTGATAAACAATTTCTCCCGGGCGACACCGCTTTGCCGGATGCCCCGGCCCACAGCTTCCTCGTTCTTATAGGATTGCGCCGTGTCGATGTGGGTATATCCGGTTTGAATGGCATCCACCACGCTTCTTTCACATTCAGCCGGGTCAGCGATCTGGAAAACGCCGAAACCGAGAATGGGAACTTCGACACCGTTGTTTAATTTTATCGTTTGCATGATTTTCTCCTTAATTTAGCAGGTCGCGCTTTGAGCGTGACAGTCACGTTATAAACGTGACCTACGAGGGGGTAAGTAGTTTTGTGAACGCGAGCGAGGCCAACTTCCATCCGTTCTCCTGCTGCACATAAACTTCTGTCACCATAAACGGATTAACCACCTCGTTGCCGCCGACCACCGCCAGCAATGTGATCCGGTTCAACAGGATGGCGGTCTGATCGATAATATTCACCGACACTTCATGAATATCCGCTTTTTTGTAGTGAATCCCGCCGCTCTTGATGATTTCCATTTCGCGCTCTTTGCCCCACGATCCACCCATGTGGACAAAGACAGATTTTTCATGGAAAAGCGCGTCCAGGGTCTCAACATTGCGCTCTGACATCCAATCCCATTTCTCTTTTGAGAGAGCGATTACTTCTTGTTCCAGGTGATCGTTTTTCATGTTTCCTCTAATACCGGTCGCCAACCACTTTGATCTGAGCCATCGCAGCGGCGATTTCGTCCAGGTCGGTTGGGGTCAATTCAATTTTTACCGCCCCCAGGTTTTCATCCAGCCGCTCCAACTTGCGCGAACCGGGGATGGGTACGATCCAGGGTTTTTGGGCCAACAGCCAGGCCAGGGCGATCTGCGCCGGGGTAGCGCCCTTTTCCGCGCCGAATCTCTCCAGCAGGTCGATCACCACCCGGTTGGCTTTGATCGCATCCGGTTGGAAGCGCGGGTTACGGCTGCGGATGTCGGTGCTGTCGTAGCTGGTGTTTTCGTCGATTTTCCCGGTCAGGTAGCCGCGCCCCAGCGGGCTGTACGGCACCACGCCGATGCCGAGTTCCTCGCAAGTGGGCAGGATTTCGGCCTCGATGTTTCTCCACCAAATCGAATACTCGCTTTGCAGGGCTGTCACCGGCTGGGCAGTATGGGCGCGGCGGATTTGTTCGGCGCTGGCTTCGGACAGCCCAAAATGCCTGACCTTGCCTGCCGCGATCAGATCTTTCACCGCCCCGGCCACATCTTCCATCGGGACAGCAGGATCAGGCCGGTGCTGGTAGAACAGGTCAATGACTTCGACGCGCAGGCGTTTCAGTGAAGCCTCCGCCACCCGCTTGATCTGCTCGGGGCGGCTGTCCTGTCCAACGCTGGGATGCGGCCCCTTTTCCCCGTGTTTCCAGCCAAATTTGGTGGCAATCACCACCTTGCCCTTGAAAGGCTCCAGCGCTTCGCCAACCAATTCCTCGTTGGTGAACGGCCCGTAGACTTCGGCCGTATCAAAGAAGGTGACGCCGCGTTCCACCGCTTTATGCATAAACGTGAGCATTTCCTGTTTATCGGTGGGCGTGTCGCCAAAACTCATGCGCATGCAGCCCAGGCCGAGCGCCGAGACTTCCAGTCCGCTGTTTCCAAGTTTACGTTTTTCCATTTCAAGCTCCTTTATTCTTTCGTTTGGGCCATTAGTTTTTCTTTGGTCAAAATTGCGTTTTCATACACCTGGATTTTGTGATCGAGCAAATCCAGCGTCTTTTGCATTTCCTTGAGCCGCTCCGCCACCAGGTTGCGCTGTTCCATCAGGATTTCTTTGCGCGTTTCGATGGTGGCATCGCCCTGCTGAACCAATCCCATATACTCAATCAGGACTTCGAGCGACAATCCGGCGCCGCGCATACACTTGATAAAGTCCACCCGTCGGATGTCGAGTTCGTTGTAATCGCGGATGCCGTTCTCGCCCCGGTTGACGTGCGGGAGCAGGCCAATCCGCTCGTAGTAACGCAGGGTATCGATCGAAATGTGATAGCGTTCGCTGACTTCGGCAATTTTCATCGTTTCACCTCGTGAAAACAGTGTATCACCTGGAGGTGACTCCAGGTCAAGGGTTTTGGGGGTCTGTTTCAGGGCCTTTTTACAGTTAATTTGCATCGCGTGCGCGGCGCGTTATGACTTTTGTTGCTTTCTGTTTCAGTCTTTCACAACAATCTGATTCAGAACAAATATTCTGGTAAAATCAACCTGTTTATGTCCGAAATGTTTAATCAACTGGCTGATGATGGAAAATAAAGAAATCGAACTCCCCGGCTGGCCCAGCCTGCCATGCGCGCCCTGGCCGGGGCTGGAATCCACTTCCTGGAACAGTTTACCGGCTACAGGGCGAAAGAAATCCGCCAGTTGCACGGGATCGGGCCCAACGCGTTGAAAAAACTCCAGGAAGCGCTGGCTGCCCGGGGTCTATCCTTCAAGAAAGAGAATACAGAGTGAAAGCAACCTACGCAACCAATGTTTGGGTGGATGGCAACAATACCGGGCTGGAAGTCCCTGCGGAGGTAATCGCCTCCCTGGGTAGTTCGAAAAGGCCGCCGGTGGTGGTCTCATTGGCCGGTTACAGTTACCGCAGCACCGTGGCGGTGATGGGCGGGGTGTTTATGATCCCGCTCAGCAAGGCCAACCGCGAAGCTGCGGGCGTCAAGGGTGGGGATCGCGTGGAGATCACGCTGGAATTGGATCTGGCCCCGCGCACAGTGGATGTGCCGGATGATCTGGCTGTGGCGCTGGAGGCCAAGCTCGGAGCGCGGGCCGCTTTCGAGGCCTCCGCGCCTTCGATGCGCAAGGAATATGTCCGGCAGGTTGAATCTGCCAAAGCCGCCGAAACCCGCACCCGGCGGATTGCGGCCATCGTCGAGAAGCTGACGGCAGGGAAGGGCTCATGAGAAAACTAAAACTACAGGTGCAAATGAGCGTTGACGGGATCGTTGGCGGCCCCAGCGGCGAGATGGATTTCCTGGCACGGAACTGGGATGCCGGGATCATCCAATATGTCACCGCTCTGACCAGCCCGCAACGCCTGAGATTGGTCAAATCAACAGCTTTTGACTGCGGAATGATCGTGCTCCATTACGAACCCAGGCGCGATTAGCCATGTGCCGCAACATCAAACCCCTCCACAACTTTGAGCCGCCCGCCACGGAGGATGAAATCCGCGCGGCGGCGCTGCAATATGTGCGCAAGATCAGCGGATTTGCCAGGCCATCCAAAGCGAACGAAGCGGCATTCCAGGCCGCCGTGGATGCGGTCGCGGCCATCTCTGGCAATCTGCTCAGGGAACTTGAAACATCTGCAACGCCCAAAAACCGCGAGCAGGAAGCCGAAAAGGCAAAAGCCCGCAGCGCGCGTCGTTTTGCAAACTGAAAGGAAATCACAAATGAACACCCAGCCCAAAATCGAACACCGCGAAGCTCACCCCTATGCCGCTGTGCGGCTGCAAGTCCCGTTTCCGTTGGGGAAATCCCTGTCCAGCGCCTGGGAAAAGGTCAACAAATGGCTTGCCCGGCAAGGGATTTCGCACGGCCCGGCTATCATCCGTTACCTGACCACCGATATGTCTACCAAACTGGATATTGAGGTGGGATTTGTGCTCGACCAGGCTCTCGCTGGCGGCGACGGCGTGCTGACGGACTTTCTCCCCGCTGGAGAATACGCCACGCTCACGTATGTTGGTTCTTATCGCGGCAAAGGCGGATTGTGCAAGGGTTTTTCTGTAAGATCAAGATCAAGTGCTTCATTAAGAAAAATAACAGTGCTAATCAGAACCTTGAAAATTCAAATATGTTCTACCGGTGAGCCACTCTTCGCTGATCTCGCTCAAGACAGCTGAGACT
>CAIQVH010000019.1 GCA_903875215.1 uncultured Anaerolineae bacterium | reverse complement strand
TTTTGCCGTGAATCATCTTGCCTACTTTTTATTGACCGACCTGCTGCTTGATGTACTCAAGGCCAGCGCCCCATCACGGATCGTAAGCGTCGCATCCGAATATGAGCAGTTTGCAGCGCTGGACTTCGACGATTTGATGTTGGAAAAAAAATATGGCGTGAACAAGGCCTATGGTCAATCAAAGCGCGCCAACATCGCCTTCAGCTATGAACTCGCCAAACGGCTGGCCGGCACCGGGGTCACGGCCAACTGCCTGCATCCAGGGGTCGTTCGTACCAATTTCGGATCGCAAACAGGCGGCCTGTTCGGTATGGTTTGGTCTAAATTGGCCCGGCCTTTGGAACTGTCACCGGAACAAGGCGCGCAGACGATTATCTATCTGGCGTCTTCTCCTGAGGTTGAAGGCGTAACGGGCATGTATTACCAAAACAAGAAACCGATCAAATCACACGCCCAAACTTACGATCCGGCGGTACAAACGCGGTTGTGGCAGGTCAGCGAACAATTGACCAAGATGACACCATAGTTTGTTTCTCGTTCGCCAATTCAACCCAAGCGATTGCTCAAATCTCTGATCAGCAAATGGTTGCCCATCGAAATGGCGGGTCTGATGTAGTAAAGTGTAATTAGAGCTGCATGGCAATAAATCAAAAGAGCGCCTTCCATTTGGATGGCGCTCTTTTGATTTCCCCAAAAACCTACACCGCTACAACAGCCGGCCTGAACTTGTACCGATATATCATGTACCGCGCTGGGATGATTATGATAATACTTTGACATGTATCTGGGCTTGTGGGTACAGGCACATACTCGAGTAATTTCAGGGAAACAGAAATACCTGGGAATCAATCATTCTTGTAAAGAACGTTCTAAATCTATTAAGCTCATTTTACGGCATTGGAGGTAATTTACTAATAGGGTTTACTTTTAATTTACGTGCCAAGTAAACAGCTCCGAGAGCGGATTCATGGATTTCGTGGATGGCCGAAAATTTCAGGCCAAGGTGCTGGCTAGCCAGGCGAAATTGGTTAACGAAGTGCGTGCCGTGTAGGACAACGCCGCCAGTCAACGCCAAGGGGATGGGGATGCTGCCAAGCTGGCGATAAACGGTCCGAACTGTCTCCGCCAGTTCACGGGCAGATGTCTCGAGGATAACCAGTGCTACAGGGTCATCCTGCCCTGCCGCCTGCTCCACCAGATCGGACAGCGATGCTACTTCCGAGCGTGGCGACTCGGCCCCATAGATATTGCGCATCAATTCGGGCGGTGTTTTCAGCCCGCGCCGCTCCAAAACTAGCTCCGTCAGCAGGGTCGGCTGGCCGCGCCCATCGTAAGCCTGCATCACCGCCCGCAGCGCCGCCGCGCCGATGGCAAACCCGCTGCCCTCGTCGCCGAACAGGTAGCCCCAACCCCCGGCGCGGATCAACTCTCCAGCCGCCGTCCGCCCGTAGGCAATCGACCCCGTCCCGCAGATTAGCGCTAACGCCGGGCCGCTGGGCGAACCCGCGGCGAGCAAAATCTCGGCATCGCTGACCACTTTCACCTTCGTTTGGGGGAATTTCTCTGTTGACCAATTTTGGAAACGTTCAACATCTTCTTTGCGTCCCGCCCCGGCCAACCCCAAACACAACGCCGCAATTTCTCCTGAATGAGCCTGTCGCGCCGCAGCGATGGCCGTTTCGATAGCCGCGCAGGCCGCCTCGAACCCAATCGCATTGGCATTCGATGGCCCGCCCGCGCCTCGCGCCAGGATATTTCCATCCAAATCTGCCAGCAGCGCCAGCGTTTTCGTCCCGCCGCCATCCACACCGATGATGTAGTTTGTCATGGGAATGCTCCTGTTTTGCAATACGCAATACGCAATACGCAATACGCAATACGCAATACGCAATACGAGATACGCAATACGGAATATTTCGTATTGCGTATCTCGTATTATCGATAAACCGCTTGTCTTACATACCCGCCCGACCTGCTCAACCTTTCCCGCGCCACATCCGGAGAAATCCCCGCCAGTTCGGCCACAATCGCGGTTTTGACTTCGCCATCGCAGGCTTGCAGCAGTCTCCCCGCGGCCTCCAGCCCCAGCCCGGTGGCTTCGGCCACAATCCGCCGCGCCCGCTGGCGGAGTTTGACATTCGTCGGCTGGACATCCACCATCAGGTTGGAATAGGTTTTGCCCAGTTTGATCATCACCGCCGTGGAAATCATATTCAGCACCATCTTTTGGGATGTGCCCGCCTTCAGCCGGGTCGAACCGCTGACCACTTCCGGCCCGACGATGAGCGCGATGCCAATCTCGGCCAGTTCTTCCAGCGGCGACGGGCGGTTGCAGGCGATGCTGACCGTCAGCGCGCCACGTTTTTTGGCTTCTTCCAGCCCGCCGATGGCGTACGGCGTGCGTCCGCTGGCCGCAATACTGACCACGCAATCATTTTCATTGACATCCAGTTCCGCGATCTCCGCCGCGCCGCCATCCCGGTCATCTTCCGCGCCTTCGATGGCTTCCGTTAAAGCGGCTGGCCCGCCAGCGATCAATCCCACTACCAGCTCGGGCAACGTCCCAAAGGTAGGCGGACACTCCGAAGCATCCAGCACCCCCAGCCGCCCCGAAGTCCCTGCACCGATGTAGATGAGCCGACCCCCGCGCTGCATCCGCGCCGTGATGGCCTCCACCGCCGCAGCAATGTGCGGAAGCTCATCCCGCACCGCCAGCGCCACCTTCTGGTCTTCCGCGTTAATCAGCGCCAGCATATCGAGCGTCGGCAGGGTGTCGATGTCCGTGGTGAGTGGGTTGCGTTCTTCGGTTAAGGTCAATTCCATAAAAGCTCCAGAACATCCACAGATTGCGCAGATTTCACTGATTTATTAATTTCTTAAAATCTGTTCAATCTGTGAAATCTGTGGATAATTTTTAATACGTGATGCTCCCCAACACCACCGCCCGCTCGGCCCCCGTGGCCGCGGGGATGTTGCCGGGGCGTTTGTGCCAGGTCTCGTAGGCCAGCACCGCAAAAGCAACCGCTTCCTTGGCTTCGATGCCCAGCCCAAACTCAGCGGATGTGGTCACGCGCGCTGGGGAGAGCCGTTCTGCTAGCATCGCCATCAGGGTTTGATTGCGCGCTCCACCGCCGCTGACGATGATTTCGTCGGGCAGGGCGGGCAGGAAGGCGCGGTAGGCGTGTTCAATCGAGCGGACGGTCAGCGCGGTCAGTGTAGCGACAATATCTTCGGGATTGAGTCCGCGCCGGGTGGCCTGACTCCAATATTCGATGGCGCGCTGCCTGCCAAACAGTTCGCGCCCGGTGGTGCGTGGCGGCTTTTGCTGGTAATACGGCTCTGAAAGCCACTCCGCCAGCAGGGACTCATCCACCTGCCCGTTGCGCGCCAGCCCGCCATCGCGGTCATAATCCCAGCGGCCATCGGTGGCCTGCCGCGCGGCTTCGTCAATCAGCATGTTGCCGGGGCCGGTGTCGAAAGCAAAAACACCCAACGCCGTTTCAAAACTATTTTTGGACACGGATTGCACGGATGAACGCGGATTTTCTTCAGAATTTTTCCGTGGAATTCCGTGCAATCCGTGTTTTCCGTGTCCCAAGGTTTTTCTCTGTGACTCTGTGGCAGAAACGGGCGGCAGGTAAGTGACATTAGCAATCCCGCCAATGTTTTGCGCAGCACGGATTTTGGTCGGGTGTGAGAGCAACAGCCAGTCGGCCAGCGGGACGAGCGGCGCGCCCTGCCCGCCAGCCGCCATATCGCGCGTGCGGAAGTTGCTCACCACCGGCACACCGGTCATTTCAGCGATGACAGCAGGCTCGCCCAGTTGCAGCGTCGAACCCATCCCATTCACGGGCGGCTCGTGCCAGAGCGTCTGCCCGTGTGAGCCAATCAGGTCAATCTGACTCATCGCCAGCCCGGCTTCGCGCGCCGCATCCAGCGCCGCAGCGCCAAACGCCCGCCCGAGCGCGAAATTCAGGCGGCACAGGCGGTCAACAGAACCCGTCTCAGGGCGGAAACAGGCAAATATCTCGGAACGCAGCTCCGGGGCGAACGAACGATGGGAATGTCCGAGCACCTCCCAGGCTAGGGTGGGCGGAGTCCCGCTAAGGCGCACCACCGCCGCTTCAATCCCATCCACCGAAGTGCCAGACATCAGGCCGATAACTATCATCGCAGGACTCCAAAGTCTCCAGACTTTGGAAATCCGACATCAGGAGATGTCGGACTCCACACTTTCCACAATCGCCTTATGGATTTGCACGCGCAAATCGGCGATACCGCGCCCTTCGCGCCCGCCGTAAACATCGTCGGTCAGCAGCGCTACCACCAGGCTGCGCTGCGGGTCAATCCACAGGCAGGTGCCGGTGAAACCGGTGTGCCCAAACGTCTCAGGGCTGAACGGGTTGCTGCTGGCTTCGGGGTCAGGGCTCCACAGCGCGAACCCCAGCCCGCGCCGCGTGCCGTTGAACTCGGCCTGCACGCGCGTCATCTCGGCAATCGTCTCGCGCCGCAGCAGAGATGCATCGAGAAAACTCTGCCCAAAAGCCGCCACATCGCGCGCGTGGGCGAACATCCCGGCATGCCCGGCCACCCCGCCCAGCCGCCAGGCGCTCTCATCGTGGACTTCGCCGACGATGCGCCGCCCGCGCCACTTGCAGAACTCGGTGGGAGCAATATTTTGGGGAAATTGGGGCGGGTTCGGCGGCTGGAAGTGGCACGCCAGCCCCAGGGGTTGGGTGACACGCTGGTAAATAACCTCGTCGAGCGGACCGCCCCCGAGCCTGCCTACCGCCAAACCGAGCAGGATCAACCCGACATCGCTATACACCACCCGCTCCCCGGTGGGATACGAGAAAAACGTGCCGAGCGCCAGCCTGATGGCGGATTCGGTGTCCGGCTGGTCTTTGAAGGCGCGCCAGGCGGGCAGCCCGGAGTTGTGTGCCAGCAGGTTGCGGAAGGTGACCTTATCGGCATCGACAATTCCGGGCTGGTCTGTCACGCTGACAGTTTTTCCCCAGTCGAGCGGGTTTTCATACGGCTGGATGGGGCGCACGCCGCTGAATTCGGGCAGCACGCTCCGCACCGGGTCATCGACGGAGACTTTTCCCTGCTCGACGAGCGTCATAAACGCCGCCGTGGTGAACAATTTGGTGACGGATGCCAGGTCAAAGAGCGTCTCGGCATCCGCCGGACGGGTCTGGGTCTCCGGGTCAAGGAAGCCCAGCGCCACATCATGAACGACAACGCCGCGATGCCGAATCACCATCTGCGCCGCCGGGGTGATGGCAGGAATGGCCTGGGAAAGAATGGAAGTGGCTTTGGAAAAATTCATAATTGTGAATGGTTGATAGTGAATGGCGATGGATTGACTATTCTCCATTCACTATTCACCAATTACCTTAAAAAGACTGATGTACTGGTTATAAGCCTTAAACCCAAACTTGCCATACAGCTCCACCAGCGCCGTCCAGTCGATGACACAGCCGTCCACGCCAAGCGATTGCAGGTGGAGCGCGGCGGCGTCAATCAGGTAGCCGCCCAATCCCTGCCCGCGGACGGCTTTGGACAGCCCGAGCGGGCCGAACTGTCCCCAGGGTTGGGGCAAACGCTGCGGGTAGAAGCGCTCGATGGGGCGTTCCGAGTCTGGGAGCGTGATGCGGCAAAAGCCGTGGACAACCCCATCCACGCGCAGCAGCAGGAAATCGGATGGCCGCCCATTGTTGCGGACAAATTCCCAGGCTTCGAACTCCCAACGGCCGGGATATTCGCGATGGAGAAAGTCCAGTAGCCGGGGTTCCTCGCCAATTTGCATGGGGGCCAGCTCCGCATGGGCAGGTTTTTGATACACGGGCTGGTAATCTTTCAGGCTGCGGGCAATATCGTATTCGTAGGGCTGGTCATGGGAGAACTGGTAGCCATGTTTTTGAAAGAAAGCCGCGTTTTCGCGCATAACATAGGGCAGACCCGGCAAAAATGGGCGCAAATTCCCGCCGATGCGGATGCGTTTGCAGCCTTTTTCCTTGAGCCAACCCTCGGCCCAGGTGAGCAATTCCGAACCGAGGCCCTGTCGCTGCGCGGAAGGGTGCACCGCGATTGCGCTGACCCAGCCGAGCGTGCCATTTTCTACGGCATGGGCCAGCACAAACCCGGCAGGTTCGCCGTTATGGATGGCCACTCGCCCTTCGACCACTTCCCCGGTGGTGGGGATGACGTTGTAGGGCAGCAGCCGCTCATTGATGGGGTAGTCGGGGTGGCTGGCGGCATTCCAGATGCGGAGGATGGCGGGGTGGTGGGAGGGGGTGAGGGGAATGAGCATATCAACCCCCTTCCCGGCCTTCCCCCATTTTCAAAAACCGAAAATGGGGGAAGGAGCGAGTGAGTGATTTAAATATGATTTGTTGATTCATTCGCATTATCCCCTCCCCCAAATTCCGAACTTTGGAATTTGGGGGAGGCTGGGAGGGGGTTAGGGCAGGGTAACCGGCAAAATACCTGTCGGCGTAAACTTCCCCAGCAGCGCAGCGGCGATGGCTTGCAGGGTGGGGGGATTGGCTCCGTAGGCGGCCAGGGCGGTGGGGACGGCGGGCAGGACAGTCAGGTCGTAGGGCGTGCGGACGGAGACGATGATGATGTTGGGGTTGACGGTCAGCAGTTCGTTCACCAGTTTAACCTGCCCGGCGTAAAAATCGGCGTCGGTGGTGGTGACGATGACTTTGCGGCCATCGCGCGCCATCCCCACGGCGGCAGCAATGGCGCTGGCGTCCGGGTCATTTTTGATTTCGAGTGTGGATGCGCCGAGCAGCGTTCCCAGGCCTTCAGCGGCGGCGGTCTCGATGACGAGTAACTTTTCGCCGGGCTGGAGCGGCAGGAGGGCGGCATCATCTTTCAGCAGGGTGATGGCTTTTTGGGCGAGTTCCAGCGCCAGGGCGTGGTGTTCGGCGGTGGCGGTGAAATCCCCTGCTTTGGCGGGTTCCGCCACCAGGGCCGGGTTCAAAATCCCAAATTTTGCTTTGGCGGCGAGAATACGGCGGACGGAGGCATCCAGCCGGTCGGCGGGGATTTGGCCGGATTGGGCTTTGGCGAGCAGGGCGGCGAAGGCGGCTTTGTGCTCGGCGTGGTCGCGGTTGAATAAGAGCAAATCGGCCCCGGCTTCGAAGGCTTTGACTGCGGCCACCGGGACGGGGTAACCGTTGGCTGCAAGCGCGCCCATTTCAAGCGAGTCGGTCACAACCAGGCCATCGTAGCCCATTTCGGTGCGCAGCAAATCGGTCAAAACCGGCTTCGAGAGCGTGGCGGGCATGCCGGGGGTCGGGTCGATGGCCGGGAAGGTGACATGCGCGGACATAATCCCGGCGACGTTGGCCTGCATGGCGGCCTTGAAGGGTACGAACTCCACCGCTTCGAGCCGGGCGCGGTCGTGCGGGACGATGGGCATGTCAACGTGCGAATCGACGCCGGTGTCACCGTGGCCGGGGAAGTGTTTGCCAAAGGCCAGGACTCCGTTGGATTGCAGGCCATCGATAAAGGCCGAGCCAAATTCGGCCACTTTTTGCGGGTTGGAACCGAAAGAGCGGGTGCCGATGACCGGGTTGGCGGGATTGTTGTTCACGTCGAGGTCGGGGGCAAAATCGACGTTGAGACCGACGGCGCGCATCTCGGCGGCCATGGCGGCGGCCATTTTGCGGGCGTTTTCGGGGTCGCCGGTGGCGCCGATGGCCATGGCGGAGGGGAATTCGGTGAAGCCAACATCCTCGGTCAGACGGGCGACGCGCCCACCTTCCTGGTCGATGGCGATGAACAGTCCGGGGTTGCCCGCATCGAGGGCGGTCTGTTGGAGCTGGTTGGTCAGTTCGGCAACCTGTTGGGGCGATTGCACGTTGCGGGCGAATAAAATCACGCCGCCGACGTGGTAATCACGCACCATTTCGAGCAGGGCGGGGTCGGCGGTGGGGCCGTCGAAGCCGACGATGAGCAACTGGCCGATTTTTTGTTCCAGGCTCATGGCGGCGAGAATGTTTTCGGGGTCAGGGGTGGTGGACATAACGGGTTGGGTTGGGGCGGGGGACGAAAGTTCCAGCGTGGCGGCAGGTTGGTTTATCGGCGAGGCGGAGGCAGGGCGGGATGAATCGGGTGGAGCAGGTTGGGGCTGGCAGGATGTCAAAATAAGGGATAAGAGCAGAAGGGAGAAAACGATTCGATTCATCATAAAAAGGGTAGTGGCGGCTTTAGCCGTTGAGCGACTAAAGTCGCCACTACGTTATTCAAGAACGATTTTTAGCGCAGGCTGTAGCTTTCAGCGATAACGGGAACGTATTCGCCGGTAGCCCACATGTACCAGAAGAGCGGCGGGTACATCAGGCTGTAGGACGGGGTGCCGAGCGAGTTCTGAAGGCTGTTGTCGGTGAAGTAGTTCAGGTCGTATGTCGGCGGCTGGATGTAGGGGTATACGGTGTGGAAAGAGCCGTCGCCAGTGGCGGATTTCTTGAGGTCGCCTTCAAGGAACTGGATGGCGATGTAGTTGTCGGAGCCCTGGCCGTTCTGGTACATGGGGTTGTCGAAGGGCAGCCAGCCATCTACACGGGTGCCGAAGTTAATCGGGTCGGTGGCGTAGCGTTCGAACAGGGCGAGAACGGGCAGTTGGTCGTTGACGAGCAGAGAAAGCGTCTGGATGGCAGGTTTTTGGGCTTCGAAATCGAAACCATCGGCAGCAGCCTTGAGCAGGTCGGGGATGTTGACTTCGGTGCCGTCGGCGAGGGTTTGTTTCCACGGGAATTTGAAACCGTAGAGGCCGTCGGTGGCTTCGGGGTTGTTGCGGGGGGTGTTGAGGTAGTAGTTGAAGGAAGTCTGGGGGTGGGGCGGGTTGTAGTAAATCGCCAGGTCGACCAGGATTTGATACTTGCCTTCCTTCTGGGTGGTGGCGCGGTCGGCGGAGGGGTAGCCGCGGACTTTGGTATCGAAGCCGAAGGCGTTGAGCTGCTGCGAGGCGTTTTCAGCGGCGCCGAGCCAGTCGGCGAAATCGGCGGGGACGGAAAGCTCGAAGGCGACCGGTTTGCCCTGGTCATCGAGCCACTTGCCATCGGAGCCCTTCTTGAAGCCAACCGAGGTCAGGAGTTCTTCAGCCTTGGCCCAATCCTTTTTGTAGGGGTTGAGCTTGGCGATGGTATCGGCGGTGAGCCAGCCTTTGACACCGAGGTCGGTGAAACCGGCTTCGTATTCGATGGCCTTGCCAGCGGGGCCCATGGCCACTTTGGCATTTTCTTCGCGGTCGATGATGTAAGCGAAGGCCTGGCGGACTTCTTTCTTATCCAGCGGGGCGACGGCTTCGTTGAACCACAGGCCGGGGCCGGTTCCGGTGGGGCCGCTGAGGACTTTCATGTCAGGCATGGCGGAGATTTGCTCGACATCGGATGCGGTGTAGCCGTGGGTGCTGTAGTCCACTTCATTGGAGAGCACGAGCGGGAGGGATGCAGCAGTTTCACCAAAGTAAATCAGGACGCTGCTGAAGTCAATTTTGTCGGCGTTGTAGCCGGTGGGATTCTTGACCAGGGTCATCTGGGCTTCGGTGACGGAAGCGGGGTCGATGTTGTATGGGCCATAAACAACTGGAGCGGTAGTGGGTTTGTAGGCCAGCAGGTCATCGACGGCTTTTTTGACTTCGTCACTGTCGGTGGCTTTGCCATCCTTGCGGAACTGGGCGAACTGGTCCATCCATTTGCCGTATTCGGAGTAAGCGACTGGCTGGTTGGAGCGCAGAATCAGGCGCAGGGCGCGCGGGGAAGCGGTGGTGATGTAGAAGTCAATGGTTACATCATCGACTGCTTTGACATCGTTAATGTAAGACCAAACGCTATATCCCTGGGCCCACATGATGTCATAGGAACCAACGATATCTTTGGCGGTCATGGCAGAGCCATCGCTCCACTTGAGACCGGGCTTGAGTTTGACGGTCAGAACGTTGCTGACGCCTTCGGGCAGGGCAGCCGCGGATGTGGGGATGGCCGTAGGGGGCGGCAGGGTTGGAGCTTCGGTGGGGGCAACCGTGGGTGCTTCGGTCGCGGGGACTTCAGTCGCAGCGGGGGCTTCGGTGGCGGCCGGGCCGCAAGCGGCCAGGAGCACTGCGATGAGCAGGAAAACGCTCAGGAACTTGAGTGTACGCATTTCTACTTCTCCTTTTTAAGGTTGGTTTGGTTTTGAACTACCCGCACACGGGCGGGGCAGTTTTTGGGTGAGGGTGGGGCGGGTGAAGCGATGTGCTGAGGGGAAATCACCTCCTTTTGAACCTATCCCCCCGGCCCCCTTCCCTGCAAGGGAAGGGGGTGCCCGAAGGGCGGGGGTTAGGTTTTATTGTGACTTTTTAACAATCCAAACGATGATGGCCATGAACACTGCGCCGATGATGACAGCCAGCACGCCCGCCACAAACCCGCTGCTGCCGGGCTCCTGGAAGGGGAGCGAGGCCAGTCCCAGCAAGATGATGGTGAAGGCGATGCGGAACCAGAATTGGGTGTACTCAGGCGGCATAGTGGTTTATCCACAGATTTCACAGATTACGCAGAGTTTTGATTTTTATCTGTGAAATCTGCGTAATCTGTGGATTTCAGGCTTGAACCATCTCCGCCGCGCGCTCGCGCTGGACGGGGTGACAGGCGGCCGATGTGCCGTCGCTGAACGAGACCATTTCCGGCACTACCTTTTCGCATTGTTCACCTTCCCAGAACGGGCAGCGCGGATGGAAGCTGCATCCGGTGGGAAGGTGCAGCAGGCTGGGCACATCCATGCTGCGGAGTTCGATTTGCTTCTTTTGGCGGGTCACATCCGGGTCAGCTTCGGGGATGGAGGAGAGCAGCACGCGGGTGTACGGATGCTGGGGTTTTTCAACCAGCTGCCGGGCCGGAGAAAGCTCAATCAACCGCCCCAGGTACATCACGCCGATGCGCCCTTCCCAGGCAAAATATTTTGCCAGCGCCAGGTCGTGGGTGATGAACAGCACCGCCAGCCCCATCTTTTCCTTGAGCTTGAGCAGGGTATTGAGCAGACTGATGCGGATGGAGACATCCACCATCGAGACGGCTTCATCCGCCACGATGAAGGATGGATTCACCGTCAGCGAGCGGGCAATCGAAACGCGCTGGCGCTGTCCACCGCTTAGCTGGTGGGGGAACTTGTCGAGGAAGTCGTTGACCGGGGTCAGGTCCACCATTTCGAGCAGTTCCTTCACCCGATTTTTGGTGGCCGCTTCGCCCTGGGTCAAGCCATGATGCTGGAGCGGGGCCGCCAGCGTCTGGTAGATGGTGCGCATCGGGTTGAGCGAAGCGTACGGGTCCTGGTGAACCAGCTGGACGCCGAGCCGGTACTGTTTGCGGGCCTCGCCTTTCAGTGTGGCGATATCCTGTCCCTTGTAAAAGATGTGGCCCTGGCTCGGTTTGAGCAAATCCACAATCATTTTGCCGGTAGTGGTTTTGCCGCAGCCCGATTCGCCCACCAGGCAGACGATTTCGCCTTCGGCCACGCTCAACGAGACATCATTGACCGCGGTAATGACCTGGTTGCGCTTCAACTGGAAGGTGCGCGTGACATGCTGGAGTTCGATGATGGGTGTTTTCATGGCTCATCTCTCGCTGGTAAGTTTGGCGCGGGCGCTTTTCCAGTGCCAGCAGGCCACTTTATGCTCTGCGCCGTTGACCGTTTCCACCGTCTCGAGCGTGGGGTCGTCGCGTTTGCAGCGTTCATCGGCCAGCGGGCAGCGCGGATGGAATTTGCAGCCGGTTGGCATGTTAATCAGGTCGGGCGGCGAGCCGGGGATGGATGTGACGTTATCGCGGTGGGCGGCCAGGGTCGGGACGGCATGAATCAGCCCGATGGTGTACGGGTGCAGCGGATTCTTGAAAGTGGTGTACACATCGCTCAATTCCACAATTTCACCAGCGTACATGGTCGCCACACGGTCGGCCAGTTCGGCGGCCAGCGACAGGTCGTGCGAGATGAAAATCAGCGAAAAATCGAGCTGGGTGCGCAAATCCTTGAGCACGTTCATGATGTTGCGCTGGGTCAGGATGTCGAGCGCGGTGGTGGGTTCATCCAGGATGATGAGCTGCGGCTCGAGCAGCAGGCTCAGGGCAATCAGCACACGCTGGCGCATCCCGCCGGAGAGTTCGTGAGCGTAACCGTTCCAGACCCGCGACGGTTCCAGCCGCACCAGCTTGAGCAGGTGAAAGGCGCGCTCTTCGAGGGCTTTGCCCTGGATGTAGCCGTGCGCTTTGGATGTGTCGGCGAACTGCTCCGAGATTTTGAGCACCGGGTTGAAGGCGTTCAGCGCAGCCTGGAACACCATCGCGCACTCTTTCCAGCGATACTGGCGCAGTTCATCGGTTTTCAGGGCCAGCACATCGATTTCCCTGACGGGTTTACCGGCATCGACGCGCCGGTAAATCAGCCTGCCCTGGCTGATACTGGCATTCGACGGCAACAGGCGCACTAGCGAGAGTCCCATCGTGGTTTTGCCCGAGCCGCTTTCGCCAATCAGCGCCAGCGCTTCGCCGCGCTGGATGTCGAGGGTGATGTTCCGCACGGCCTGGACTGCGCCGCGCTTGGCCTGGTATGAAACCGTCAGGTTTTGGATGGACAGCGTTGGGACGCCGGGAGTTTTGGTGGTGGTTTCCATATCGGCTCCTAAACACCCTGCCGCAAACGCGGATTGAAAATTTCTTCCAACATGCGCGAGAACAGCACCAGCCCCAACTGGAACAGGATGATGCCGCCCATCGGCACGAGCAGGCTGAACATGGCGTTGGGGTTGTAGATGGCATTTTTGGCATAGGCCAGGCTGAACATCACGCCCCAGTTGTTGCCAAACGGCACCAGGCCGAGGAACACCAGGCCAGTCTGGGAGTAAATCGCGCCCGCCATGGCATTAATCATCGCAATGACGATGTAACTCATCATCCCCGGCAGCATCTCGCGGAAAATGATGTGCGGCGCGCCCAAGTCGAGCAAGCGGGCGGCTTCAATGTAATCCCGTCGCTTGAGCGACAGGAACTGCGCCCGCACCTGGCGCGCCAGCCCCGGCCAGCCGATGATTGCCAGGAAAAAGGCCAGCGTCGTGACTTCCTTGAGCTGTACCACCGTGGCGATGACCACCAGCAGCAGGAAGCGCGGCAGCGTCAGCCAGATGTCGGTGACCGTCATCATGAAGCTGTCCACACTGCCGCCAAAGAAGGCGCTCACCGCTCCGACCACCACCGCGATGATGGTCGTAAAAATCCCGGCCAGGAAAGCCACCGTCAGCACCTCGCGCCCGCCGTGGACAAACATAATCCAGTTCTGGCGGCCCATGAAATCTGTCCCGAGCGGGTTATCGGCTGAGGGCGGCTTGTTGATGCGGTCGGTGTGCGAGGAAACTTCCGGGGCGACAAAAAACGGCCCGACAAAGGTGGTCAGAGTCAGGGCGACGATGAGAATCAGCCCCAGCAGCCCGGCTTTGTTCCGCGTCATGTTCGAAAGGGTGTCGCGCATGTCAATCCTCCTGGTTCCCGCTCACCCGCACACGCGGGTCAAGCCAGCCGTAGAGCACATCCGCCAGCGCAGTGGAAATAATGACCGTGATGGTCGTCACCAGCAAAATGCCTTGCATCACCGGGTAATCACGGCTGCCGATGGCCTTGCCCAGCAAAATGCCCACCCCGCGATACTGGAAAATGCCCTCAATCAGCACCGAGCCGCCCACCACGAACCCGAGCGAAATCGCCAGGCTGGTCACCAGCGGCAGGCTGGCGTTGCGGCCCACGTAGGCGGTCAAAATGCGCATATCTGGCAGGCCGCGCGCCCGCGCCACGGTCACGTAATCGTCGCCGAGCGCGCTCAAGGTGCTGGAGCGCATCGCCAGCATCCAGCCGCCGACCGCCGTCAGCACGTAAATCGAGCCGGGCCAGGCCCAATGCTTGAGCACATCCCAGATAAATTCCAGCGTGAAACCCGGCTTCATCCCCGGCGAAAACGCCCCGCGCATCTGCGCCACCGGCACCAGCTTCCAGATGACGCCCACCAGCAAAATCAGGATAATCGCCGTCAGCGTGTTTGGGATGGAATCAATCGCCGCGCCCAGGTTGGTAATCAGGTGGTCAATCCAGGTATTGCGCCGGTACGCGGCCAGCATCCCCAGGAACATGCCAATGATGAAACTCAAAATCAGCGCCGTGCCCACGCTAAACAACGTCCAGGGCATGTTGGCCATCACCAGCTTCATCACCGGCTCGCCCTGAGCCACCACATACGAGTCGCCCAGGTCGCCCTTGAGCAGGTTGCCCATGTATTCCACATACTGCACACCCAGCGGCGCGTTCAGGTCAATGCGAAACAGCACCGTGGCGCGCTGGCGCGCTTCTTCTTCTGACATGCCGCCGTCCATCAGGCGGTAGACAAACACATCAATCGGGTTGCCCGGCAGCGCGCGGATGATGAAAAACGTCAGCGTCACCACAATCAAAACGGTGAACAGACGCCGTACGATGGTCTTGACCACATAATTTGACGCGATTTTCTGGAGCATGCTCACCTCGTTGTAGTGCGAAATTAATTTCGCACTACGCATACAACAAATATTTTTCTCTTAAATTTCCAAACCTGGAGCTTGCCTCTGCCCACCGGGAAATCACCTCGCCCGGGCCTTCACCAGCTTCAAAAGCGGACCGTACCGCCCTGCCGCCGGTCAGCAGCTCGAAATGCCGGTTCCAGCTGAAATTTTCTCCCGACATCCCGCGCGCGATGGCGATGAGATGCAGCGCCATCTCCACCGGGCGGAAAATCTCTCGGTCGAGCACGTGCACCTGCACGCCCCGGCATTCACTCCCGGCGTGGTTCGATGCCGAAGGAGTGAACACTGTTGGGCGGAAGCGCACCCCCGGCAGGTTGAGCGCATTCAGCGCATCGGCCAGAGCGTAGCCATCGAGCCAGGGCGCGCCGCACAGTTCAAAGGGCAGGGATGTTCCGCGCCCGAGCGAGAAATTGGTTCCTTCCAACAGGCACATGCCGGGGTAGAGCGTGGCCGTCGTCAGGTTGGGCATGGCCGGGGAAGTCGGCACCCAGGGCAGGCCGGTTTGGTCGAACCACATCCCACGCTGCCAGTTTGTCATCGTGACGATGTGCAGTTCGGCCCCGAGGGCGTGTTCCGCGTTGAGATAGTTTGCCATCTCTCCGAGCGTCATCCCGTGCCGAATCGGGATGTTGACAATCCCGACAAACGACTCGAACCCCGGCTCGATTTCGCCGCCTTCGACGATCTTTCCGCCAAGCGGGTTGGGCCGGTCGAGCAGGTAGACGGGTTTTCCGGCCTTCCCGGCGGCTTTCAGGATGTAAAAGAGCGTGCTCAGGTAGGTATAAAAACGCACGCCCACATCCTGCATGTCAAAAACAAAAGCATCAATGTGGGCGAGCATGTCATCGGTCGGTTCGTAGTGCTGGCCGTACAGGCTGAAAACGGGCAGGCCGGTGCGCGGGTCGGTGGTGTCACCGACTTTCGCGCCATCCAGCGCCGCGCCGCCGAATCCGTGTTCGGGGCCGAACAGCGCCATCAACTGGAACCCGGCCCCTCGCAGCGCATCCACCGCCCCGGTCAGGTTCGGGAGAACCGCCGCGGGGTGCGAAACCAGCCCCAGCCGCAGAGTCCGCAGCGAGGGAGCGGGAGAGTCAATCCACTGTTGAAGACCGGTGTGTACTGTCATAAGCACTCGTGGCGCAAGTTGGCAACTTGCGCTACTGAAGCGTCAACTGGAACTTGTACCGATCACCGCGATAGGCCGAAACGACATATTCAAGCAGGATGTCGTTTTGGTTATAGGTCAGGCGCTCGATGCGCAAAACCGAGGCGGGCGCGGTCATTTGCAGCACTTCCAACTCGCGAGCGGAGGCCAGGCTGGCTTCCATAATTTGCTCGGCGCGGGCCAAACGGTGGCCGTAATCGCGCTGGAAAACGTTGTAGAGCGACTCGCGGGCAAAATCATTTTTCAGGATGTTGGGGCAAAGAAAGTGGGGAATGTGGGCAATTTCGATACAGAGCGGCAGGTCGTTGGACAGGCGCAGGCGGGAGAGTTCAACTACTTCCGCGCCCTGCACAAGTTTGAGCACGGTGGCGATGTGCGCGCTGGCCGGGACAATCTGCGCCGAAAGCACGATGCTGGAAGGCCGCGCGCCACGCGTGCTAATATCCTGGCTGAAACCGGTCAGGTTGCGCAGTTGCTGCTCAATTTTTGGCTCGTTGACAAACGTACCTTTACCCACCCGTGAAAAAACCAGCCCATCGCGCTCCAATTCTTTGAGCGCCTGGCGCGCCGTCATCCGGCTGACGCCAAAACGCTCGCACAATTCGCGTTCGGAGGGCAGGCGGCCATCCTGGCCAAACTTTCCATCCCTGATTTCGGTCTCGATAACATTTTTTACTTGCAGGTAGAGCGGAACGGGCGTGTTTTTGCTGAGCGTGTCCATGAGCACCTGTATGTAATGGTGTATACCAATAATAACAGGCCCTATGGAACTGGTCAAGAGTGAAAACTTAGTGGAGCCGTCTCTATAACTGAACGAAATCTCGAAATTAGCGAAAATAAAAACCGCCTGCTTACTACCGCCCACTTGAAATTTTCACAACAGACAAAGCTTCTGAGAAGCAACAAGCTTTTCAAAAACTTTGTCTTACCCAAATTACACTCTGCGACCCTGGCAGGGTTCGAACCCGCTTCACTGCAAAAAACAATAGTCGAACAAAATCAGATTTAAATACAAAACGCGGCTAATCAACCGCGTTTCTAAAACCCGTACCTGAAAGAATTCACCCAAGCCGCTGACCGGAGATACATTTCTGAAACTTGGTAATGGTTGGGAGAAAACAGGTGCAGCGCTTTTCGTTATCGCTGTAATATCCGCAAGGATCAGGGATACCCGCAATCCCGCCTAAATCACGGGACTTTCCCGCCCAAACTGTGGAGCTTTCGCACTAAAAATTCGTTCCCTTTGGCCGGTATTGTAGCGCCTCGGCCAGGTGCGCCACCTGGATTTGTTCACTCCCCGCCAAATCGGCAATGGTCCGCGCCAGTTTCAGTATACGGTGATAGGCGCGCGCTGAAAGATTGAGCTGGCTCATGGCTGCGCGGATAAGATTGTCCCCTGAATCATCCAATTTGCAGAACTGGCGCACTTCAGCCACGCGCATATCGGCGTTGCAGACGATTTGCGCGTTTTTGATCTGCGAAAACCGCTCCAATTGCTTTTGCCGCGCTTTTTGCACTCGTTCGCGAATGGCGGACGACGGTTCGCCGAGCCGGTCGCTGCTCAATTTGTCATAATTGACCCGCGGCACATCAATATGGATGTCGATGCGATCGAGCATGGGGCCGGAGATGCGTTTCTGGTATTTGGTGACGGTCGATGGGGCGCAGGTGCAGGGTTTTTGCTGGTCGCCGAAGTAGCCGCAAGGACAGGGGTTCATGGCGGCAATCAGCTGAAAATTGGCCGAGAAAGTCAGCGAGCCCTGGGCGCGGCTGATGGTGACGACTTTATCTTCCATCGGCTGGCGCATGACTTCGATGGCGCGGCTGTTGAATTCGGGCAATTCATCCAGGAACAGGATGCCGCGATGCGCCAGGGAGATTTCTCCGGGGTGGGGAATGTTCCCGCCGCCGACCAGCCCGGCGTGGCTGATTGTGTGGTGCGGCGACCGAAAGGGCCGCTGGCGAATGAGCGGGGTGCCGGGCGGAAGCGCATCTGCCACCGAGTAGATTTTGGTGACTTCCAGGGCTTCTTCGATGTTCATTTCGGGCAAAATGCCGGGCAGGGCGCGCGCCAGCAGGGTTTTCCCTGCGCCGGGGCTGCCCACCATCATGACATTATGTCCACCCGCGGCGGCCACTTCCAACGCGCGTTTGACGTGTTCCTGTCCTTTGACTTCGGCGAAGTCGGTGGGGGTGAAGAGCGGCGCGGGGGCTTCTGTGGAGGGTTGGAAGGGCTCAATGAAACGGCGGCCTGTCAGGTGCAGGTACAGGTCGGCCAGGTTTTTAACGGGGATGATTTCCAGGTCGGGCATCAGGGCGGCTTCAGCGGCGTCTTCTTCGGGGACGATCATCCGCTTATAGCCCTGGGCGCGGGCCGCGGCGGCCATTGGCAGAACGCCGCGCGCGTGGCGTACCAGGCCGTCGAGCGAGAGTTCGCCGACGACCAGGGTTTCCTGCAAGATTTGTTCGGGCAGCTGGCCGCCCAGGCCGATCACGCCGAGGGCGATGGGCAGGTCGTAGGCCGGGCCTTCTTTGCGGACGGTGGCCGGGGCCAGGTTGACGACGATGCGGTGGCGTGGAAAGTGCAGCCCGGCGTTCTTGATGGCGGTCTGCACGCGCTCGCGGCTTTCCTGCACGGCGGCATCGGGCAGGCCGACGATGGTGACGCCGGGCTGGCCGTTGGTGTAATCCACTTCAACTTCGACGATGACCCCGTCCAGGCCGAGGACAGCGCAGGAAAAGATGCGTGAGAGCATGTTGGTAGTGTAGAAGAGGTGGAAAAAATTGTCAATTGTGTGGTGAAATTGCCATGCCAGGCAAAAGCTGTGGTAAAAATCACCCTGTTATTGATATGCCCGCAGGATAGAGGTTGCCGCATGAATCAGGAAAATGAAGCCCGGATCAACCACTTGCTTGGACAAATGACCGTGGATGAAAAGATTGGCCAGTTGAACCAGTATTTTCCCCGCAAATCTTTGAATGCCGGTCTGCTGCGCCAGGGGCTGGCCGGGTCGGTGATTAATGCTTCCGGGGCGTTGAGCGGGCAGGGCTATTCCGGTTCGGGAAATGCCGAGGGCTGCAATCACCTGCAGCAGCTGGCGCTCGAAGCGCGGCTCAAAATTCCGCTGATTTTTGGCCGCGATGTGATCCACGGCTATCGGACGGTGTTTCCCATTCCGCTCGGACAGGCGGCGGCGTTCAACCCGGAATTGGCCGGGCAGGCGGCGGCAGTTGCGGCGCGCGAGGCCAGCGCAGATGGGATCAAATGGACTTTTGCGCCGATGATTGACATCGCGCGCGATCCACGCTGGGGCCGGGTGGCCGAAGGCAGCGGCGAAGACCCCTTCCTGGGCGCGCAAATGGCTGCGGCGCTGGTGCGCGGGTTCCAGGGTGAGGAGTTGTCGGCGCAGGATAAACTCGTTGCCTGCGCCAAGCATTTTGTCGGCTATGGCGCTTCGGAAGGCGGGCGTGATTACGATCAGGGCGAAATCTCTGAGCCGACGCTGCGCGATGTGTATCTGCCGCCCTACCAGGCCGCGGTGCAGGCTGGCGTGGGCACGCTGATGGCGGCTTTCATTGACCTGAACGGTATCCCGGCGACGGCCAACCGCCATTTGCTGACGGATGTGCTGCGGGGCGAGTATGGCTTTGATGGGTTTGTCGTCTCAGATTGGGATTCAGTCAAGGAATTGGTCAATCATGGCATTGCCGAGGATGAGGCGCACGCCTCACTACTGGCCCTGCGTGCCGGGGTCGAGATGGACATGGTCAGCGGGGTGTATCTCAAAACCCTGGCTGGCAGCTTGCGAGACGGGAAAATCTCGCTGGAGGAGATTGACGAAGCGGTGCGCCGCATCCTGCGCATCAAGCTGCGGGCCGGGTTGTTTGAGCGGCCGTTTACCGATATCACCCGGGCGGCGCGCGAACAGCTGACGCCAGAATCGCGCCAGCTGGCCCGAAAATTTGCCCGCGAAAGCATGGTGCTGCTCAAGAACGACTCGGACCTGCTGCCGTTGAGCGGATTCGGTACCGTCCTCATCGCCGGGAATTTTGTCCACGCCGGCGCGGAACTGTATGGCACCTGGACGGCGGATGGCCGCCCGGAGGATGTCACGCCGCTCGACGAGGCCCTGCGGCAGGTCGCGCCGCCGGATGTGCGGCTGCGCTTCGCCGAATCGCCCGACCTGGCGCTCTCGTTTGCCCAGTATGCCGATGCGGTGGTGCTGGTATTGGGCGAGCATCCGCTGCGCTCGGGTGAAAATGCCAACGTCAGCGACCTGGGCCTGCCGCCCGGGCAGGCCGAATTGGTGGCGGCCATGGCTGCGCTGGGTAAGCCGTTGGTGCTGGTGGTTTTTGCCGGCCGCCCGCTCGCCATTCCCCGCCAGGTGGCCCAGGCCGATGCGGTGCTGTATGCCTGGCACCCCGGCATTGAAGGTGCCGCTGCGCTCGGTGAGATCCTGTTCGGGCTGGAGGCGCCTTCCGGCCGCCTGCCGATCACTTTTCCACGCGCCACGGGGCAGGTGCCAGTCTATTACAACCAGAAAAATTCCGGGCGGCCGCTCAGCGTGGATGGAGAATTCCGCACCCGTTATGTTGACCTGCCGACAGCGCCGCTGTTTCCCTTTGGCTACGGGCTGACGTATACCCGCTTCCGCTATGATCATTTGCGCTTGAGCGCTGAAACCCTGCGCGGCCAGCTCGAAATCAGCGCCGACCTGACCAACACGGGCACGCGCCCGGGCCGCGAACTGGCCCAGTTGTACATCCGCGACCTGGTTGGTTCGCTGACGCGCCCGGTGCGCGAGCTGAAGGATTATCAGTATGTCACGCTGGATCCCGGTGAAACCCGCCGGGTGCGATTCAAAATAAACGAAGAACAGCTGGCATTCACCCGCGCCGATGGCACCCGCGGAGTGGAGCCGGGCCAATTCCAGGTCTGGATCGCGCCGGATAGTGCGAGCGGGCTGCCGGGAGAATTCAGATTATGACCGGCAAACCGCTTCCGGCGCGGCGCCTGATCGGAAAAAGGGAAAGGGATACCATGCAGGATAGCACGCAAACCACCGAAACAGTTCGCAGGACAGGTTCACTGCGCATTGGCCTGTTTACCGACACCTACGCCCCGCAGGTTAACGGCGTTTCCATCTCGTTGCAGCTGCTTTCCGAGGGACTGCGCGCCGCCGGACACGAAGTAACCATTTTTGCGCCGCGTTTTCCGGGCTACGAAGATGATGGCGACAGCGTTTTCCGTGCGCCTTCGCTGCGCTACCTGAACGAACCGCCCATTTACGTCGCCGTGCCTGGCACGCCGCGCTTCTCGTGGTCGCTCAGCCGCCGGCAATTTGACGTGCTGCACGCCCACAGCCCGCTGACAATCGGCCTGCTGGCCTATGTCACCGCTTCGACAAAGAACCTTCCGCTGATCTATACCTACCACACCTCGATCACGGATTACACCCACTACATCAAATACATCGGCGATACGAGCATCATCCGCCGCGCGGCGCGCTGGTTCAGCACGACCACCACCAACCTCGGCCACCAGGTGGTGGTGCCGTCATCCAAATTCAAACGCCTGTTGCTCGACCAGAAAGTGCGCAAACCGATCCACGTCATCCCGAACGGGATTGACCTGAGCCGCTTCAAGGAAGTCCGCCCGGCGGGAGTATTTCGAGCCCGGCTGGGGATCGAGCCGGATGCGCCGATTTTGCTCTCGGTGGGCCGCGTGGACCCGGAAAAGCGCCTGGAATTCCTGATCGAGGCCTTTACGCGCCTGCCCGAACGTTCCCCAGCCCCGCACCTGATCTTTGCCGGGGACGGCAGCGCGCGCAAAGACCTGGAAGCGCGCGCCGCAGCCAGCCCGGCCCGAACCCGCATTCACTTCCTCGGTATGCTGGAGCGGGCCGAATTGCCCGGCCTGCTGCATGAAGCCACCCTGTTCGTTTCGGCCTCCACCACCGAAGTGCACCCGCTCTCGATGATCGAGGCAATCGCATCCGGGCTGCCGGTGGTGGCCGTGCAGGATCAGGCTTTTGAAGGTATGTTGTTGGAGGGGGAAAACGGCCACCAGACGGCGTTAAATGTGGAAGCCTTTAACAATGCGGTGCTGGAATTGTTTTCGGACCCGCACAAACTGGCGCAATACGGCCAGCGCTCACTGGAGATCAGCCAGAAATTCTCCATAGAAGGCCAGGTGCAGGCCATGCAGGCCCTGTACGTGGAAGCCATCCTGCAGAACTGGCGACCAAAATCCTCCCGGCCTGACGCTTGAGCCGGGTTTTGGATGGAATCTACTCTCTGGTGATTTTCGCCACGGTCACGCCGTCGCCGCCTTCGTTGGGGTGACCCTCCTCGAACCCCGCGACATACGCATGGCCCTTGAGCGCGGCGCGCACTTCCTGGCGCAGGATGCCCGTCCCTTTGCCGTGAATGATGCGCACAAATGGCAGGCCGGCCATGTAGGCTTTTTCCAGGTAGTTTTCCAGCAGGATCAGCGCATCTTCAGCGCGCTGACCGCGCAGGTCAAGTTCCATGCCGGGCGAGGCCGCCATTGGAGAAGTGGAACGGGTTGACGGGGGTTCGTTCTGCCCGGTCGCCCGTTTTTTGGTTATTTTTCCTTCGCTTGCGGGGCCTGGCTCTGGCGCTTCGGACTTGCGCAGAATTTCGCCCAGTTTGGCGCGAATGCGCAGGGAGCCGACCTGGACTTCGGCCTCGGCTTCGCCCAGGGTGGTGAGGATGCCTTCGGAACCGAGCGTGCGCAGGATGACTCTCTCACCCAGCTTCAGCGGGGCAGGCATGCCAGCCGGTTGACTCTCGACCCTGGACTTTTTACGCTCGACCGGTGCGCTGACTTTCTCTTCAACCGCTTCCACCTTCTCTTCCAGTTTTTGCAACGCCTCCACCGGCTGGCGCAGCTTTTTCAGGTCGGCTTTGAGCCGGCCAAGGTTGCGTTTGAGCACTTCCACTTCCAGCTCGGCTTCGGCTTTGGCCCTGGCGAGCACTTCGCGGCGTTCGTCTTCGATCTTTTCCAGGCGCAGTTCCAGTTCCTTTTCCAAATCTTCGAGGCGGGTGCGGGTTTTTTCTGCTTTTTCGCGCTCGCGGCTAGAACGGTTGCGTTCGCGGCGCAGGTCGTCGAGCAGTTTATCGGTGCGTAGTTCGTCAGGGTTGACGCTGTTTCTTGCCGCGGTCACAATGGCTTCGGGAAGTCCGAGCCGCGCGGCAATGGCCAGGGCGTTGGAGCGGCCTGGCAGTCCGAGAGTCAGCCGGTAGGTGGGGCGCAGAGTCGCCACATCAAATTCCAGCGAGGCGTTGACGACTCCGCTGGTGCTGTGCGCGAAGCTCTTCAGTTCGGGGTAGTGGGTGGCCACAAAGGTGGTGCAGCCGGTTTCCAGCAGGTGTTGGAGGATGGCGCGCGCCAACGCCGCGCCTTCCTGCGGGTCGGTGCCGGCGCCGAGTTCGTCGAAAATGGCCAGGGCGCGCGCATCCAGCTGTTTGAGGATGCGGATGATGTTGGTGATGTGCCCGCTGAAGGTGCTGAGAGATTGTTCGATGGATTGTTCGTCGCCGATGTCGGCGAATACATCGAAAAACAGGCTCAGCTCCGAGCCGCTTTGGGCCGGGATGTGCAGGCCGCTCTGCGCCATCAGCACCAGCAGGCCGACGGTTTTGAGCGAGACGGTCTTTCCGCCGGTATTGGGGCCGGTGATGATGACGGCGCGCGTGCCGGGCGCCAGGTCAATGTCGTTGGAGACCACCGCCGCCGGGTCGAGCAGGGGGTGGCGGGCTTTGTAGAGCCGCAGGATGAGCGGTGCCGGGTGCGGGCCGCGCTCTTTTGGCATGGGATGCAGGATAGGTTCGGCGGCGCGCAGTTCCTCGGCATACTTGGCCCTGGCAAAGGCCAGGTCAATTTCGGCCAGCGCGGCCACGCCCGGCAGGATTTCTCCGGCGGATTTGCCGACCTGCGCGGAGACTTCCGCCAGCACGCGCAGCACTTCGTTGCGCTCGGACATTTGCTTTTCGCGGTATTCGTTGTTCAGCTCGACGACTGCCAGCGGCTCGACAAACAGGGTTGCCCCGCTGGAGCTTTGGTCGTGGACGATGGATTTAATCTGCCCCTTGAATTCGGCCCGCAGCGGGATGACGTAGCGCCCCTCGCGCTGGGTGATGAGCGCCTCCTGCAGCATCTGGACGGTGGTGCTGTCGGTCAGGTAGCGTTGCAGGCGGCTCATCAGCCGCTCGTGCGTGATGCGCAGTTCCTTGCGGAGCGTGGCGAGCCTGGGCGAGGCGGAGTCCAGCACTTCGCCTTTATCGCTGAGCGTGCGCGTGATGGCGTCCACAATTCCGAGCGTGGCGGGCAGCGCCAGCGCCAGCTCGGCCAGGCGCGGGTATTGGTAAGCGCCGCCCTGACTGCCCGTTTTTTCGAGCGTTTTTTTCAACTGGCGACAGGCGATCAGTGTGGATTTGATATCGAGCAGGTTGACCGGCTCGAGCACGCCGCCGCGCCGGGCCAGTTCCACCTGCGCGCGGATATCATGCGCCGCGCCGATGCTGGCATCGTGCATGCTGAGCAGGTGCCGCGCCTCGGTCGTTTCCTGCTGGCGCAGCCGGGCCAGGTCGTAGGAGGTGACCGGCGTGAGGGCGCGGGCCAGTTCCTTGGAGGCGGAAAAATCGCAGTGCGCGGCCAGGCGTTCGAGGACTTTGGGGTATTCTAAAACAGAGAGAGTCTTGGCGTCCATGCCCTGAATTTAATCACAGTTTTGGAGATTCGGGGGTTGGCCGGCCCCGGCGGAAGGATTAAGATTGCGCCTGGCTGGGCGCGGCAAGCGCTCCGCCGCCTGGTCGGCCGATCAGCCAGACCAGCAGGATGCCCAGGGCAAACAGGCCCATATTGAGGGCGAAGGGCAGGGCGCGGTCAATGGCTGAGAGCTGGCCGGCAATCCAGCCGAAGGGCGAGATCAGCACGATCAGGGCCACGTAGACCATGGCGCTGACGCGGGCGCGCTCGGCTGATTCGAGCGAGAGCGCCAGCAGTGATTCGGTCATCGGGTTGACCAGCGCCGAGGCGATCGCTTCCAGGATCAGGCTGATGATCAGCAGGAAAATGGCGCGGGGCGGCATGACCACCAGCAGCAACTGGCTGATGAAGAAAGCGCTGAAGCCCGTCCATAATGGCAGGCGGAAGCGGCGCGGGTTGGTCAGGCGCGGGCCGATTAAAAAGAAGCAGAGTGTCATCACGATTGAGCGCGCGGCCACATAGGTCGAGATTTCGGCATCTGCGAAGCCCAGCTTGGTGGTGAACAGCACGCCCCAAAAACTACCGCTGACGGTGGTGTAGATGTTGGTGATCACCATCAGCGCCAGGGCTGCCAGCAGGGGCCTGGAATGCAGGATCTGGCCCACCACGCTGCGATATTCTCCCAACAGGCTGAGCAGGGATCGTCCTCGGGTTTCCTCCCGGCGCTGGAGACCGCGCGCGGTTTCATGGGAAAAGATATACAGGACGACAAATTTGGCCGTCAGCATGAAAAAGCCAAAGATGAATAACCCGCGCACGGCCGGAATCAACCCAAAGCGGGCCACAAACCAGCCGCCGAGTGGCGCAAAGAAGGCCGAGCAGACGGCGAAGATCATGATCCAGGTCCAAATGTGGACGAGGTGGCGCTCCTCGGCGTCTTCGACCATGAAGCAGGTCCAGGCTGTGTGCGAGATGCGCCACAGGCTGTTCATGACTGCCGCGGCGATGAAATAACGCAGGTCCTGGGCAACAGCCCAGATCAGGCAGGGCACGCTCCACGAGAGCAGGTCATTGATGAGCAACGTGGTGCGGCGTCCGAATTTGTCCACCAGCGCGCCGCTCAGCAGGGCCGAGAAAACCTGGATGATCAACCCCAGGCTGGCGATGCTGCCGATTTGCTGGTCGGTCACGCCCAGGGCCAACATGTAGACCGAGAAAAACGGCGCAAACAGATTATAGGGAATGCCAAACATGATTTCCGTCAGCACCGTGGCGCGCGGGTTGCCGCGCAGTTCGCGCAGCGTTTGAAAGAGCGGGTGATTGAAAAATTGCGTCATGGGGTGCTCCAGGAGGAATTAATAAATGGATGGAGAATGCAGACGGGCCGCGCAAGCGCGCGGCCTGTCTGATCAGTTCGGAGGGGCTTGCCGGTTAATCGAGTCTGCCAGTGACCATGGCCATCTTCAGCTCGCCGATAGCCTTGGTCACCTGGATTTCGCGCGGGCAGGCCAGGGTGCAGTTGTAGGCGGTATGGCAACGCGCCGTGCCGCTCGTCTCGGCCAGGGTGTGCAGGCGCTCGGAGGCGGCTTCATCGCGGCTGTCAAAGATAAAGCGGTGCGCCGTGACGAGCGCCGCCGGGCCAAGGTAATCATCACTGGCCCAGAAGGAGGGGCAGGAGGTGGTGCAGCAGGCGCACAGGATGCACTTGGTGGTGTCATCGAAGCGTTCGCGCTGTTCGGGAGTCTGGTGGCGTTCCTTGCCGTCGGCGGGCAGCGGGCTTTCGTTGACAAAGAACGGCAGCACCTTTTTGTAGTTGTCGAAAAACGGTTCCATGTCCACGATCAGATCTTTGATCACCTTCAGACCCAGGACCGGCTCCACCGTGATTTTGTCGCCCACATCGCGCACCAGGGTCTTGCAGGCCAGGTGATTGCGACCGTTAATGCGGATGGCATCCGAGCCGCATACGCCATGCGCACACGAACGCCGGAAGGAGAGTGTACCATCCTGGTAGCCTTTGACCTGTTCCAGCAGGTCGAGCACGCGATCGGTGGGTTCGCCTTCAACAACATAGGTCTCGTAGTGGAATTTCTGATCCACCTCGGGGTTAAAGCGGAAGATTTTCAGGGTTACCTTCATCATCGCCTCTTTCCAACTAATAAACGCGCGCTTTGGGCTGATAGCGGGTGATCGTCACCGGTTTGTACTCAATCACCAGTTTGCCATCCTGCCGGCGCGCCAGGGTGTGCTTCAACCATTCCTGGTCGTCACGGTTGGGATAATCCTCGCGCGAATGTCCGCCGCGCGATTCCTTGCGATTGAGCGCGCATTCGGCCACCACTTCGGCCACTTCCAGCATGTTGCCCAGTTCCCAGGCGTTGAGCAGTTCGGTATTGAAGATTTTTCCGCTATCGGCCACGCGCACCTGCTGATAACGAGCCTTCAACGCGCGGACTTTTTCCACCGCCTGCTGCATGCCCGCCTCACTGCGGTAAATGCCGACGAGATCGAACATCACCTTCTTCATCTCGGTGGCGATATCGAAAGCATTTTCGCGGCCCGAGCCATTGCGCAGCGCTTCGAACTGCGCTCGCGAGGCGGTTTCCGGCTCGACGGGCAGTGCCGCAAACCCGGCATTTTGGGCATATTCAGCAGCGCGCAGCCCGGCATATTTGCCAAACACCACCAGATCCAGCAGCGAATTGGTGCCCAACCGGTTGGCGCCGTGAATCGAAACGCAGGCACATTCACCAGCCGCGAACAAGCCGGGCAGGAGGGTGTTTTGATCATCCAGCACCACTTCGCCATACTTGTTGGTAGGGATGCCGCCCATGGTATAGTGCGCCGTCGGCTGGATCGGCATCATCTGAGTGATTGGATCCACGCCCAGGTAGACGCGGCAGAAATCGATAATGTCGGGGATTTTCTTAAGAATATCTTCGCCGCTCAGGGTATAGGGCGTACCATCGGGATTGGTGCGACCATCCAGCGCAGCATATTTCTTGACCGATTCGGGGCGGATGTCGAGATAAACGTAGTTTTTCCCGTTAATACCGCGCCCCTCGCTGATCTCGGTATAGATGGCACGCGAAACCACATCACGCGAGGCCAGGTCTTTGACCGTCGGCGCGTACTTGGGCATGAAGCGTTCACCCTGCCCGTTGATCAGCACGCCGCCTTCGCCGCGCACCCCCTCGGTAATCAGAATACCGAGCTTGTAGATGCCAGTCGGGTGGAACTGGAAGAATTCCATATCCTGCAGTGGCAGACCGTGGCGCAGGCAGATGGCCGCGCCGTCGCCGGTGTAGGCATAGGCGTTGGAGGTGACTTCAAAGATGCGGCCATGTCCGCCCGTGGCGAAGATGACAGCCTTGGCATGGAAGGTGTGCAGTTCGCCGGTGGCAAGCTCCACAGCCACCACCCCGGCCGCTTTCCCCTCCACGATCAACAGGTCGAGCACCTGGTACTCATCAAAAAAGTTAACCTTGTTCTTCAGGCACTGCTGATACAGGGTCTGCAGAATCATGTGGCCGGTGCGGTCGGCGGCGTGGCAGGCGCGGCGGACAGGTTTGCCGGTCACATTGTTGGTGTGGCCGCCAAACGGGCGCTGCGAAATCTTGCCTTCCGGGGTGCGGTCGAAAGGCAGGCCCATGTGTTCGAGCTCCAGGATGGCCTGGGGAGCTTCCTGGCACATGAATTCAATTGCATCCTGGTCGCCGAGGTAATCGGAGCCTTTGACGGAATCGTACGTGTGCCACTCAACGCTGTCTTCTTCGAGATTTCCAAGCGCGGCGCTGATACCGCCCTGCGCGGCCCCGGTGTGCGAGCGGGTTGGATAGAGTTTGCTGATTACGGCGGTTTTGGCGCCGCGCGAAGCGTACAGCCCGGCCATCAGCCCTGCGCCGCCCGCGCCAACCACAACCACGTCGAATTGATGTAGATTAGCCATGCATCTCTCCTATGAAATCCAGATGATGTACAGGCCGATCAGGCTCATCGAGGCCATCATCAAAATGCTGAGCAGGCGCACAATCTGTCGCCCGCGCGCCGAGACGATGTAATCGTCTGCAATGACCACCAACCCATGAACGCCGTGCGCGGTGGCAACCAGCAGCAGAGCCATGGCGACCAGCTTCCAGAACAGCCCGGCCCAGGGCGCAATATCGGGCACGTTGGTGCCCTGCACATGCGTCACGTTGGGCATGAAAGCCCAGCGCATCACGTCGGCAAAGTTCATCTGGTAACGGGCGCCCATCCACAGCGCGCCGAACAACCCAAACAAGATCAGTGCGTACATGGCCAGCGCCGAAAGACGCGTAAAAAACCACATCAGGGTTTCAAAACTCAGGCCGCGCCTGGAGAGAGGAAGAGTCCTTTTCATTATATTACCCGCCTCCCAGCGCGGTGCTGACGATGACGAAAACCGAAAAACCATACACGGGAATAAACACCGCCCACTCAACCCAGATCGCCTCCCGCTGATACTCAATCAGCGCCGGCCACAGATCCAGGATCGTGATGCGCAAACCGTTGATGGCATGGAACAGCACACAGAAGAAAATCACAACCTGGAACTGCCAGCTTTCATAGACGCCATTCAAAAAATTTCCGGCGCTGCCTCCCAAAAAAGAAGACAGCATATGCGTGGTAATAAAAATCGCCATGCCCAGCCCCCCAATGCGGTGCAGGATGAAAGTCAGGAAAGGCCCTTTTCCTTTATACCGCAATGCCGTGGACAGGCTGACGTTTCTGGTCATGCCCATCGAATCCTCCTTGAAACGATTTTAGCGAACCTGCTCAGGATTATTTACAAAAACCAGCCTGACAAACCAAGGTGATTATCACATGCTCAAATTACCAAAGAAAGTGACAATCATCCTAGTTATTTCATTCCAGTTATCCTGTAAAAAAGGCGAGAAAGACCCTTATAATCCGAATACTTAATATCAAGTCGCATTGGCGATTCTAATCGATTCTTTTCCATCTGCATCCATCAAAAGAAAGATTACATCGTTATCGCGGCCACTCCACCACGCACGCCAACGCCAAAGGAGGTGCGCATGTCAGGTTCAAACCGCGTCACGCGGAGAGATTTCATCAAGGTGACCACGGGAGCAGTTGGAGGACTGATCACCCTCGTCATGGGAATTCCCGCGCTCGGCTATTTGATTGATCCGGCCCTGCGCGAGAATAAAGCCGGCAAACCGGTCATGGTCGGCAACCTCGCCGATATCCCTGTCGGCACACCCTATCACTTCTCATTCACCCTCACCAAGGTCAACGGATGGGAACGCACCGCCAGCACCTTCGGCGGCTTCATCCTGCGCAAAACAGAAGACCCCAAGGATATCATCATCCTTTCCAGCCGCTGCACCCACCTCTCCTGCCGCGTCAATTGGAACGAAGACGCCGGAGCTTTTCTCTGCCCCTGTCACGATGCCAAATTCAGCCCGGAAGGCCAGGTGCTAGACGGCCCGCCCCCCGAACCGCTCCGCCGCTTTGCCTACGAAGTCGGCGCCGACGGCGCCATCACCATCACGCCTGTTGAACTGAAGGAAGGCTGACCATGTGGAACACCCTTTACAACTGGCTGGATGAACGCCTCGGTCTGAACGACCTGTACACAAACCTGCTCGACCGCCCAGAGCCGCTCGGCAACTGGTGGAACACCCTCGGATCTGCCAGCCTGTTCCTGTTCCTCCTGCAGGGCGCCACCGGCATCTTCCTGACCGTCTACTACACCCCCTCGCCCGATCACGCCTACGACTCGATCCAGTACATCATGAACGACGTCGCCTTCGGCTGGCTGATCCGCGGCATCCATCACTGGGGCGCCTCGCTGATGGTGCTGGTGGTCTTCATCCACATGCTGCGCGTCTTCGTCACCGCCTCCTACAAATACCCGCGCGAACTGACCTGGCTGGTAGGCATCGGCCTGCTGCTGATGACCCTCGGCATGGGCTTCACCGGCTACCTGCTGCCCTGGCACCAGATGGCCTACTGGGCCACCACCGTCGGCACGCAGATCGCCGGCAGCCTGCCCTTCCTTGGCGATTTTGTCCTAAAAACCCTGCGCGGCGGCCCCGATCTAAGCGCCCTGACCCTGCAGCGCTTCTTCGCCGCCCACATCTGGATCCTGCCCGCTGCGCTGGTCGCCCTGATTGGGGCCCACCTGTACCTGATCATCAAGCACGGCGAATCGCACTTCCCCGACCCGGAAGACTAAGGAGCGCCGCATGAACCCGGAAACCAAACAAAAGATCAACGCAAAATACGAACGCGAACTTCAGCGCGGCGAATTCTTCTGGCCCGACAGCATCTTCAAGGATGTAATCGTCTCGCTGGGGATATTTCTCGTCCTGCTCCTGCTGGCCACCTTCGTCGGCGTGCATGATGCGCCCAAGGCTGACCCCAGCGATACCAGCTACATCCCCCGCCCGGAATGGTATTTCCTGTTCCTGTTCAAATTCCTGGCCCTCTACGGCCAGATTCCCGTGCTCGGAAAAATTGAATGGGTTGCCACGGTCGTCATCCCCGGCCTGGCCATTGCCCTGCTGACCCTGCTGCCCTTCATCGACAAAACCCCGCACCGCTACTACGCCAGGCGCGCCCTGCCGCTCGCCATCATGGCCATCCTGGTGTTGGGCATCGTTCTACTCACCTTCCTGGCGGATGTCCCCACCGTTGCGGCAGATGGCTCCAGCCTGTTGGGCACTCTGCAAACGCTGGCGGGGTTGGTCATTCCCAGCCTGGCCTATCTGGCCTTTATCATGTTCGCCTATCGCGCCCGCGAAAACGCCGTCCGCCTGATCAGCTGGACCAGCCTGCTGGCCGGGGTGCTGATGATCGGCTGCACGGTCGCCACGCTGGCCCTGCATCAGCCCGCCGCCGCCGAAGCTGCCGAAGTACCTGCCAGCCTGGTCGACCGGATTGTGGCCGGGCAGGATCTCTACTCGATCCACTGTGTCGAATGTCACGGGGAGGATGGGGCAGTGACCACCATCGAAGGCGTGAAAGGTCTCGAAGGCAAGGAAATCCCGCCCATCAACGGCAAAGATATCCTTTACACGCTCAACGATGCCTCGCTGTCCGAAGTGATTGCCTATGGCCGCCCGGACGCGGGCATGAACCCGTTTGGCAAAGCCTACAATCCCGAAGGCCTGACGCGCAGTGAAATTGATTACATTGTCACCTTCATGCGCTACTCGTGGGATGACCGCTTTGAGAAACCACAAATCAAGCCACTCTTCCCGCCGCTGGCTGAAGGCGAGGTGCCGTCTTACGCAGTGCACATCCAGCCCATCGTCAAACGCTACTGCATCTCCTGCCACCGGCCCGGCAAAGACAGCTACAACTACTTCATGGATACCTACGAAAACATCTTGAAGTCGGGCGATGACTCGGATAGCAACGTGATCGCCGGAGACGAAAACAGCTTCCTGCTGCAAGTCATTCAGGGCACCCCCATCCCCGATACGGTCAACCCTGGCAAAGACCTGATCGGTGTGATGCCACCCAAGGGTCATCTCAAGCCGGATGCGATCGAAGCCTTCCGCCGCTGGATCTTGATGGGCATGCCCGAAACAGCCGAAGACGCCGCCGGGCTGACCTGGCCGACGCCTGCCGCCACACCCAAGCCGTAACCCTGCGTCGAATCAAGAAGGCCGCCCGACCGGGCGGCTTTTTTGATTCGACGGCCGAAAGCGCAGCGTGGATTTCCGCCTGCCTGCCAGCAAAGCTGATCCGCCGACCCTGCCCGGCGGCTTATTGACTTTCAATTGTCCCCGGCCTGGGCCGGAAGATACCAGGCTCTATCCTTTATGAGCAAAATGATGGGGACAATGTTGATGGCGAGGACAACAAGATCGACCAACCCAAATTGGTCGAAAACCGTCAAGAAAGAGATGGCAATTAATAGACCTGCCGTAAGAAAATAAGCCATCCGACTGCGCTGACCAAGGAAGACAGACAGGCTTAGCAAGATACCAGCGGTCAGAAGTGACAGAAAAGCCATAATTCCCTTGAGGAGAGGCGCATCCGGGAGTGCAGGATGCGCATTGAAGGCGATGATTATGCCAAGTGTGAGCCAAATGAGGGCATTCAGTAAGATGAAAAACAAAGCTGCGGAAACGGATGGAGGGCGATGGGTCATATGAACATCTTTTCCATGTTATCCAAAATTGCGTATGCCGCTTTTACTTTAGCCGCCTGGCGAGACTGTCGGAAAACCTTTTGCCGCGCGCCGATCAGCCAGGCGACTGCGCGGCGGAACCGAACCGGCAAACCCCGGCGCAAAACGGGCGGGCGGGGCCGCGGAGGATTTTCTCTGGCCAGGGAATCTGATCGCAGACGTTTCAAACCCTTCCCTAAAAGAGAAGACCCTGCGCACTTTTTCAAGGCACAGGGTCTGTTTCATTCACTTTTCCGCTCTTCCCTTGAAAGTGCTGCTAATCGGTGGCCCGCTTTTATGAACGCCAAACACCCAGCCTTTGAAAAGTGCTACCGTTCTTGAAGTACGGTTTGTAGAACGTCAGTTACCCAACCATTAAGACTTTTATCCGCTAATTTTGCCTGTATATATGCTTTTCGATGCAAATCGGCTGGCAAACGCACGACAAATTTACCCGAAAACGGCTTTTCTGGTGATTCACCCCGTTGCGCGCAAAAATCGAGATAATCATCCACTGACTCTCGAAATGCCTGATGAATTTCATCAACACTTGTGCCTTCAAAAGTAATCACATCGCGGATATTGATTACTTCCCCATGCAAAATACCTGCTTCATCATCAATTTCAACTTTACCGATATAGCCTTTATATTCCATCATGGTTTTACTCCTGCCGATTCAAGGAACCGGCGAACTGACTTCACTGCACCTTTATCGGTTTCTTTGCGCGGATGTGGGCGATGAAACACAGCCCGAACACCTTTCAACGCTACGCGACGTCGTGAGCCATTTCCATCGGTGATTTCCGCGCCCAAAGCGATAAACAGGGCTTCAATATCGCGCCAGAAAATATTGGCTCGCTCTGGCTTTTCGAAAATGGCTTCCAACGTTTTTTGATGTTTGCTTTCCACAATATGATAATATCAGAATATGATACTGAATTCAAGGGGCTTTGCCTTTTGACCTTTAAAAACACTACATTTCGCACGACACACGCCCAACGAGACTGCCGAAAAACCCTTTTGCCGCGCGCCGATCAGCCAGGCAACGGCGCGGCGGAACCGAACCGGCAAACCCCGGCGCAAAACGGGCGGGTGGGGGAATGGAAGGGCTGTCTCTGGCTGGGAAATCTGAACAGCAGGCAATTCAAAACCTTCCTTAAAATAAAAAACCAGGCCGCTTTTCTCTCTTCAGAGATTGCCAGGCCTGGTTGTTTCTTGATCCCTTGACACTGCTGTAATCGGTGGGCGGCGGTTATGCAGGAACACCTGCAATTTGACGAACCATTGCCCATAAATTATGGCGCACTTCTGAATCAAAAACGATTTTAGGCATTTCGGTTTCTTTGCATTTTGGATTGAAATATTGTCCTGTGACACCTTCAACTTCCATAGAAGAAGCCAAGTATATTGAGGATTGTGATGCTTTCGCCGCTGATTTTCCATTATCGGGGCGGGTCATTAATTTAAATATTGGGAACATCCAGCGCATTGCTTTTGGAAGCATTTCAGGCGTTACGCCACGGGTCATATTCGTACTGGCTTGTCCAGGATAACAGCAATTCATTGTAATTTTTGAGCCTTGTATTTGTTGCGAAAACTCGTACATCACAATCATCATTGCGAGTTTAGATTGAGAATAGGAATTTAGTCCATCAAAATTGCGCTCGCCTTGTAAATTATCAATTTCTAATTTGGCGGGAACATCGCCACCCATCAGAGTAATAACTCGTGCAGACTGACTGTTTTTTAGCGAATCTAATAACAGATGGGTGAGTAGAAAAGGCGCAACAACATTTACTGCAAAATTTGATTCGATACCATCATCGGTTAATTGCCGTTTGGCGGCGGCTAAACCAGCGTTGTTAATCAGAATGTCAAGCCGCTCATATTTTTCTTTGACTTGATTGGCTAAGGCTTTAATATCTGCTTGCTTTGAGACATCAGCCAGAAGCAAATTAACTTTGGAATTTCCGCTAAACCGTTTGATTTCTTCAACGGCTTCTACGCCGTTATTTTCATTGCGCCCAGTGATAATTACCTGTGCGCCCACTTTAGCAAGAGTCAATGCGGTCTGTTTGCCAATGCCGCCAGTTGCACCTGTGATTAGTACGATTTTATCTTTCATCTATATCCTGTGTAGTATGTATTCGGCGAAGCCGACCAACGTAATGCTAAGGGGCGGAAAAAATGCGCAGCATTTTTGGCGTCCCGCTTGAGCGCCATGTTAGGCAAATTTATTTTGACTCCTGAAGGGAGTAAAACATGTTGAAGAGTGATAACACGTGCTTTTCAAAGTCAATAAATCTTTGCTCTGAGCCTGTTGCTTGCATGAATGCAACGTGCTGCTCATGTTTTGCAATATAGTCTTGCGGGGCATTCCAGTAAGGATTGCGATCCCCGGTGATGGAAGCAAACTCTGGTGATGGGCCAATAAAGTCCAAATAGTCATTTTCCGGCAAAGATCCCGATTCACGGAGTTCCCCAGCCATCTTCACAAGATCGGTGTATGAGATATTTCTGACGTTGTACCTGGACATAATTTCTTTTGCGGATGCATCGACGGAAGATGACGCAGAAGATACCTTTGATGCAAAGAGTGCTTCTCTCGATGCCTTGGAAATGCTCACGGTGTCGGCAACATTTGCCGAAGACGTGGCCAAGCTTTGCCGCGTTGGTAATTGGCGTGTAAAACCAGGAGCAAGAAATTGGGCCGATGCAGCTTGGATTATCATAACCACCTCGAATAATGCTTAAAAGTACAACTAATATTAAGTAAATTTCGCGCCATGAACACGCAAGGGTGCTGCGAGCGATAATGCTTAACGGTTTGCGTTACCCGCGTGTGGGTGGGCGTGGACAATGCTTGAGATGTAGGAAAAGCCCGAAGCCAGAAAACTGCTCGAAAACGCCGACGCCCACCACCCGTCTGCTGCACGCTTTATTGGCACGCTTTTGACCTTAAGACTCTCTTGTTGATTTACACAAGTGCCGAATATGGATGAATTTTTTCTAGTACAGCGTTTTCATCCTGTTGAGCAACAGTATAAATCCCAGCGTAACTGTAAATTCATCCAAAAATCAGGCGACATATCAAAGAATTTCGCCAAACGCAAAGCCGTGCTTGGAGTAATGCCTCTACGACCATTCACAATTTCATTAATACGCTGATAAGGAACATGAATATTATCCGCCAAATCTCTCTGACTGATTCCCATTGGGTCTAAAAACTCTTCCAAAAGCATTTTGCCAGGATGAGTAGGTATGCGATTGGTAGGAACGCGAACCATAATATTAACTCCTGCTTTTCTGGCTAGTGATAATCTGCGATTTCAACTTGGTCGGGACCCAAATTAGTCCACATAAAACAAATACGATACTGGTCGTTGATACGGATACTATATTGACCTTTTCTATCACTCGATAAGGCTTCAAGTTTATTGTTTGGTGGAATTCTCAACTCGTTCAAGGCGGTAACAGCATCTAATTGGTCTAATTTTCTAGCCGCAACTTTCCAAATAGAAGAAGGGCATAATTTTCTTGCCGCTTTGGTATTTTCGCCGTTGAAAATATCTTCCACCCCTGTATCTTTGAACGACTTTATCTTGTCGCTATGATAGCATGAATATCATGCTATTTCAAGTTCCAAGATTTTGCACGGGCGTGCTAACGAGACTGTCGAAAAACTCTTTTGCCGAGGGCTAATCGGCCAGAAAACCGCTCAACTCGCGCGCCTGGGGCACAAAACGGGGTCTCGACAGGCGAATCTGCCGAGAAGAAAAGAGACTTGTCACCAGTAAAAGCACCCCGAAAAACAGCCTGTCCAACTAATTTTTCTCAGCCCTTGACGCTACAAGTAATCGGTAGCGGCAAGAGTGGGACTTGGCTGGAAAAACTCAAAGGTAGAATCCGCCAAAGGCGCTGAATCTCATGAAGGGAGGGCAAAGCCCGCCCTTGTCTGCCTGCACGCGATGTTGGCCTGCTTGCCGGGTTAAGCGTGTACTACTGGTTGGTGAAGTACCTTTACTTCACGGTTGATACGCTCACTTAATTCTTTTTCTGCAACTTCGAGTTCGTAGCGAACCTGTAAACGAAGCCAAACAGCCGCACTCGTGCCAAAATAACGCGCAAGACGCATAGCAGTATCAACCGTAATTGCCCGCTGACCATTTACGATTTGGCTGATACGAATAGGCGTAACCCCAATATCATGCGCCAAGCGATACTGGCTTAAGCCAAGCGGTTTCATGAAATCCTCGAGCAAGACTTCACCTGGGTGAATGGGGGATAAAGTGTCATCCATCATATTTACTCTCATCCGTGATAATCCACGATTTCAACATTTTTGGCTTTATTGCCAACCCAATCGAAACAAATTCGCCATTGGTCGTTAATTCGGATACTATGCTGCCCGGCTCTATCACCTTTAAGTTTCTCAAGCCTGTTACCGGGCGGCGCAAGTAAATCTTGTAAATCATCTGCGTCATCCAAATAAAGTAATTTGCGGCGAGCAGTGCGCTGAATATCTTTCGACAACTTTGTGGAAGTTTCGCCAAAAAATATTTTCTTTGTTTCGTCGGATGCGAAGGATTCAATCACAAGATGATAATATCACCAAGCGATAATGTTTTCAAGTCCAAATTGCGCAAGATAGCGCCCAACGAGACTGTCGAAAAAACCTTTTGCCGAGGGCTAATCGGCCAGGGAACTGCTCAACCCGCCCGCCTGGGGCACAAAACGGGATCTCGACGAGCAAATCTGCCGCCCTGGGGGCTACTAAAGCGCGCCAATCAGGTTCATTTAAGAGTGTAGCATGAACTCACAAGCAGAAGCAAGAAAGATTCAGCGCTACCTCGCGCTGGACATTCACAAGGAATATGTCATGGCGGGCGCGATGACCGCCGCCCAGGAATGGGTCATCCGACCCGGACGGGTGGAAATGATCCACTTTCGGAAGCGGGCAGCCCTATGGAGCGCAAAGAAAGCAAAAAAAGGACGAGCGGTCGGCTCGTCCTGAACTGCCCCCCGGCGGTCTTTTTTGTTTAAGCAGGTTTATGAAGACAGCCCCGAAGCGCGCAAAAGCGAGGTTTTCTGGTCGAGCCGGCGCAATTTCTCTTCGATCTCACCGGCGGCGACGCGCCCCAGCCAGCGGAAGAACCCGGCAAAGATGAATCCGCCAATCCCCAGGTAAATGTATTCAGGCGGCACATCCTTGAACCAAACCCGGGGCTGGATGAAGGAATAGATCACGAAGGCGACCGCTGCCAGCATATCCAGCCCGGTCATGTAGTACAAGGTATGGAAGATCCAGCCGCTGACGTTGTAGGGGGCAGGTAGATCAAGAAAAAGCGCCGGAAGGGATTGATTGAGCGGGCTTTGGCCATCATGTTCTTACGGCGTATGGTTTCCTTATCAGGTTCGAGCACGGCTTCAAGGAAAGCCTCGTAGACTTCGTTCAGTTCTTCTGAAACCATGCCCTTGATCGCCGGCAATTGCTCGGCCCGGGCAGTTTTCTCCTGCAAGGCCAACCAGTTCGACAAAAAAGTGATCCGCTGGTTGGATTGTTGGATGACCAGATTCAGGCGGGCGTTCTGGCTGAGTCGTTCGAGCCAGGTGAAGGTCAGGTTGATCAGCACCGGGATCAAACCGACCATCGATGAGGCGATGGGGATTGTCAGTGTGTCAAAGCTAAACGAAGTCAACATAACAGGTCTCTTGGTGAAAAGGGTAGCGGGTGGCGAAATAAAAAGGACGAGCTCAACACTCGTCCTTTTTGATTACATATGTTTGATGATCGCGTCTCCGAATTCGGAGCATTTCACTTCGGTCGCTCCTTCCATTAGACGGGCAAAGTCATAAGTGACGATTTTGGCAGCGATGGCGGCTTCCATGCCCTTCACGATCAGGTCGGCGGCTTCGCTCCAGCCCATGTAGCGCAGCATCATCTCGCCAGAGAGGATGACCGAGCCAGGGTTGACCTTGTCCAGGTCGGCATACTTGGGGGCGGTGCCGTGGGTGGCTTCAAAGATGGCGTGGCCGGTGACGTAGTTGATGTTGGCGCCGGGGGCAATGCCAATGCCGCCCACCTGGGCCGCCAGCGCATCCGAGAGATAGTCGCCGTTCAGGTTCAGGGTGGCGATGACATCGTAGTCGCGCGGGCGGATAATGGTGAATTGCAGGCTGACATCGGCGATGGAGTCTTTGATCAGCAATTTTTTCTTCCACTGGCCATTTCCGTGCGTCTCCCACAGCTTCAGCGCGGCTTCCACTTCGGCCTTGATATCGCCTTGCTGGGCGGGGGACATCATCTCGAAGCCGGGGTCAATCATTCTGGCGTTGTCTTCCACGCTCAGGCCGGGGTTGGCTTCCTTGTTGCCTAAAATCCAGCTTTCGCGCTCGGTGACGATTTCGGCGCGGAATTCGCGCGCGGCCAGGGCGTAGCCCCAATCTTTGAAGGCGCCTTCGGTGAACTTCATGATGTTGCCCTTGTGGACAAAGTTGACGCTCTTGCGCTTGTTTTCCAGGGCCCACTTGATGGCGGCGCGCACCAGGCGCTCGGTGCCTTCCACCGAGACGGGCTTGATGCCGATCCCGGCGGTTTCGGGGAAGCGCATCTTGGCGTATTCCTTGGGGAAGGCTTCTTTGAAGATCTGCTTGAATTTCTTATTATCTTCGGTGCCGTGCTGGAACTCGATGCCGGTGTAGATATCTTCGGTGTTCTCGCGGAAGATAACCATGTCCACGTATTCGGGATGCTTCACCGGGGAGGGGACGCCCTTATACCAGCGCACCGGGCGCTGACAGACGTACAGGTCGAGGTTCTTACGCAGGGCCACGTTTAACGAGCGGATGCCGCCGCCGATGGGGGTGGTCAGCGGGCCTTTGATGCCGACCAGGAATTCGCGGAAGGCTTCGTTGGTTTCTTCGGGCAGCCAGCTCTGGAAGAGTTTGAACGATTTTTCACCGGCGTACACTTCCATCCAGTGGATTTTGCGCTGGCCGCCGTAGGCCTTCGCCACCGCCGCATCAAAAACGCGCACCGAAGCGCGCCAGATGTCGCGGCCCGTACCGTCGCCTTCGACGAAGGGGATGATGGGGTTGCTGGGAACCTGCAAAACCCCGTCTTTAATGCTGATCTTGGCCCCGTTTGCGGGGACTGTTACGTTTACATAAGCCATGGGTATGGTCTCCTCGTGAAATGATTTCGGCGGGCCGATTATAACCCGCTGACGGGTCAACTTCCAGTATGGATTGTGGTGATTTGCCGCCCGGTCGGGTTATTTACGCTCGACGGTGATCCAGACCTGGTCGCTGTCGGTGGCGAGGTCGATCCAGCCGGAGAGGTCGGTGCGCAGCAGGTTGGCGTCTTTGAGGCTTTCGAGCAGGTCGGGGCTGGGGCGGCCCTGGTAATCTCCGGCTTCGACGCTGAGCAGGTAAACTTCGGGGTTGACGGAACGCAGCCAGAGTGGGGGATTGGAGGGGCTGTAGCCGCTTTCGCTGAGCAGGAGCGCGGTGGCGGGGCCGAGTCCGGCGCCGTCATCCAGGTTGGCGAAGGTGTCATAATCCACGCCGAGGGGCAGGATGATTTTGAAGCGGCCCCATTCCACGCTGAGGACGGCGCCGCGCGCTGAAACGGCCAGCACATGCAAGGCGGCGCCCTGGCCCAGGTCGAGGCTGTCGCCGGGTTTGGCGGTTGTGGCGGGCAGGGCGCGGCGGTTGAGCCATTCCACGATCAGCCCGGCGGAGTAGGAGGCCTGGCGGTTGCCCGCCCACAGCACGCTTTGCGGGGGGAACTGGTCGAGCAGGCGCGGTAAGGCGGCGACCTGAGTTTCCTGCGGGGCGGCGATGATGAGCTCATCCAGGTGACGCTGGAAGGGCGGCAGGCGCCGTCCCAGCTGGTCGGCCAGTTTGGAAGGGCTGGCGCCGCCGTTGATGAGCAGGAAGCGCCCGTCGGGGGTTTTGATCAGCACGGCTTCGGCTGAGCCGACCTCCAGCACGGTGACGTGCAGGCGGCCATCCGGGCCGCTGGCGGCGCTGCGCCAGACGTTGATGGTGAGCACGCCGAGCACGACCAGCACGAAGGTCAGGCCGATTTCGTAACGCCAGGCCGCCAGGCGGGGCCAGAAGAGGGTCAGGAGGAAGAGCGCGGCGTAGATCAGGATCGTGGTCAGCAGGCTGAAGCTGCCGAGCGGGATGACTCCGGTTTTGATGCGGGCGAAGAATTCGACAGTGCGGATGGTGTAAGCGGGGAAAGGCCAGGTCAGCCAGGCCAGCAGCTGCCCGAGCGGGTGGAAGAGTTTCCCGGCCAGGGCGGCCAGCCCGCCGAGGATCATGACGGGCGGCTGGGCCGGTAACACAAAGGGGTTGGTGATGAAGGAGCTGAGTGAGAGACGCCCAAAGTGGTAGATGGTGACGGGCAGGGTGGTCAGCTGGGCGGCGAAGGTCAGCAGGAAATAATCGGAGAAGGGGCCAAGGATGGCTTCCACGAGGGAGGGCCGCAGGAAGCGTCCGAGCAGGGTGCGCACGCTGTTCTGCATGGGTTCGGCGTAGAGCATCAGGCCGAGGGTGGCCATGAAGGAGAGTTGAAAGCCAATATCCCACAGGATGTAGGCGTTGAGCAGGCCCATCAGGGCGGCGACGGCGGCCAGGGTGTTGAGGCCCAGGTTGCGGCGCCCGGTCTGCCCGGCCAGGATGGTGAGGGTGCCCATGATGGCGGCGCGGATGACCGAGGCGCTGGCGCCGACCAGCAGGGTGTATCCGGCAATACCAAGGATGGCGAGCAGGGCGCCGGCGCGTTTTCCAAACAGGCTGCTGAACAACAGGACGAACAGGCCCGCAATGATGGCGATGTTGAAACCTGAGATGGCGATGATGTGGGCGGTGCCGGTGTCTTTGAAGGCTTGCTGCAGGCTGGCGGGGATGTCGTTTTCCAGGCCGAGCAGGATGCCGTTCATCAGCGCGGCTTCCGGCTGGGGAAAGAGCTGGTTGATCTCTTTGTACAGGCTGAACTTGAGCCGGTAGATCAACGCCCAGAAGGGTTTTTGCTGGCTGCCAAAGGGCAGCAGGGTGAGAGTGGAGGTCTTGAGCAGGGAGTGGATGCCCTGCATGGCCAGGTAGTCGCGATAGGAAAAATCTTCGCTGACAGGCGGGGTTTCCAACTCGCCGCGCACCCGCACGGCCTGGCCGTAACCCAGGCTGTAGTCGTTGCTCAGTTTGACGAGCAGCTGGCCGCTGGCAGGCTGATCGCCTTTGCCGCTGTCAATGGCGCTGACGTTCAGGCGCAGGTTCATATATATGTCGCGCTGGTCGGGCGGCTCGGCCAGCGTGCCGGTGACGTACACCTTGCGGCCCAGGTCGTTGTAATGGATCAGGTCGTCTGCGGCGGGGGCGGTTTGCGCCCAGGCGTGGCGCGCCGCTCCGAGGCAGAGCATGCCCGGCAGGAGTGCAAAAGTCAACAGGAGTTGCGGGCGCAGGCGTCTGGCAAGCAGCGCCAGCACAATCAGGCCAGCCGCCAGGCTCAACCAGATCCACCAGGCCAGCGGCTGCCAGCTGGAAAGCCACAATCCGCCCAGGAAAGCACCGCCCAACCAGAAGAGCGGCGCGGCAAGGAGTTGTTCGGTCAGTGCAGGTTTCACAGCGTCATTTTACAACAAAACCGCCCCCTGCACTGGAAAGGTCTTGGAGCCCCGCCCAAATTCAGCCGGGTTGCGCCAGGAGCCAACTTAAGTTATAGTTTCGCCATGACCGAAAACAAACTAATTCTCGTAACCGGCGCAACCGGGTATGTGGGCAGCCGCCTGATTCCACGCCTGCTCGAAGCCGGCTGGCAGGTGCGCGTCCTGGTGCGCGACCCGGCCCGGCTGGAAGGACGCCCCTGGCTGGGGCAGGTGCAGGTCTTCCAGGGGGATGCCACCCGGCCCGCAACCCTGCTCCCGGCGTTGGAAGGGGTAGCCGCCGCCTATTACCTGATCCACGGGCGGCAGGGCGGGCAGGTCAATGCCGGGCGCGACATGCTAGCGGCGCGCAATTTTTCCAGCGCCGCCGAACAGGCCGGCATTGGGCGCATCATTTACCTGGGTGAACTGGTGGACCCGACAGCGCGCCTTTCCCCGTATCTGCGCTCCCGCCATGAGACCGGCTACATCCTGCGGCAGGGCCGCGTGCCCGTGACCGAATTCCGCGCCGGCATGATCATCGGCTCCGGTTCCGCCCTGTTCGAGATGGTGCGCTACCTGGCCGAGCGCGAACCCCTGCTGGTCTGCCCGCGCTGGTTTTTTTCCAAGGCCCAGCCCATCGCCATCCGCAACGTGCTCGACTATCTCGCCGGGGCGCTGGAACAACCCGAGAGCCTGGGCAAGCTGATCGAAATCGGCGGCGCAACACGCCTGACCTACGCCGAAATGCTGCTCGGCTATGCCCGCATACGCGGACTGAAACGCTGGCTGTTGCCCACGCCGGTTTATGCTCCACATCTTTCGGCCTACTGGGTGCACCTGGTTACCCCGGTCACCTATCACGCCGTCCTGCCGCTGATCGAAGGCCTGCACGCAGACGCCCTGGCGCAGGACGACCTGGCCCGCCAGCTCTTCCCGGCCATTCACCTGCTCGACTTTGAAACCGCCGTGCGCTACGCGCTGATCAAGATCGAAGCGGGCGAGATCGAATCCTCGTGGAGCGACGCGCTCGTCACCAGCGCCGGCGACCTGCAGCCCTATCGCTTTGCCACCGTCGAAGGCATGTACCTCGAAAGACGCCAGCGCCTGGTTGACCTGCCCGCCACAGCCGTCTTCCGCGCCTACACCGGCCTGGGCGGCCAGCGCGGCTGGCTCTACATGGATTGGGCCTGGAGCATCCGCGGCTGGATCGACAAAATCGTCGGCGGGGTGGGTCTGCGGCGCGGGCGGCGCCACCCCGATGAAATCTGGGTCGGCGAATCACTCGATTTTTGGCGCGTCGATGCCCTGATCACCCCGCGCGCGCCGCACGAAAAAGGCCTGATGCGCCTGCGCGCCGAGATGAAAGTCCCCGGCAAAGCCTGGCTGGAATTTGAAAGCCTGCCGCAGGAAGACGGCCGCACCCTGTTGGTGACCACCGCCTACTTTGACGCGCACGGCCTGTTCGGGTTTCTCTACTGGTATGCCATGTGGCCGGTCCACAAATTCATTTTTGACGGTCTGACCGACCAGCTCGCCCGCCGCGCCCGCCTGCTCCACAACCAGGAACCAGCGTGAACCCTGTCCGCGACCCCCGCCCAATCCTGGTCACCGGCGCCACCGGCTACATCGCCAGCCGCCTGATTCCGCGCCTGCTCGAATCTGGCTACCCGGTGCGCTGCCTGGCACGCACCCCCGCCCGGCTGCGCGGCCGCGACTGGTCCTCGAGCGTTGAAATCGTCTGCGGGGATGTCACCCGCCCCGAAACCCTGCCCGCCGCCATGCAGGGCGCGCGCGCCGCCTACTACTTAATCCACAGCATGTCCGCCGGGCACGGCTATGACCGCCTCGACCTGGATTCGGCCCGCAATTTTGCCCGGGCCGCCCACGCCGCCGGTCTCGAACACATCATCTACGTGGGCGGGCTGGCCGACCCCGCCGACCCGCGGCTGGCCCTGCACCTGAAATCGCGCCTCGAAAGCGGCGACGCCCTGCGCGAAGCCGGCCTGCCCGTCACCGAATTTCGCGCCGGAGTCATCGTCGGCCCCGGCTCGGTCTCCTTCGAAATGATTCGCTTCATCGCCGAACAATTCCCGCTCATGGTCGGCCCGCGCTGGCTGCGCCATCGTTCCCAGCCCATCGCCACCCCCGATATCCTCGCGTACCTGGTCGCCGCGCTCGAAACCCCGGCCTGCCGCGGCCAGATCATCGAACTCGGCTGCCAGACCCCGCGCACCTACATCGAAGTCATGGCCGAATACGCCCGCCTGCGCGGCCTGTCGCGCACCGCCCTGCTCCTGCCGCTCATCCCGCCCGCCGTTATGGCCTTTTTTATTGACAAATTGACCCCGGTGGCCTACTCGTACGCCCTGCCGCTGGTCGAAGGACTTCAGAACGACAGCCTGGTACTCAATCGCGCGCCCCTCAGCCTGTTTCCCGCCATCCAGCCATTGGATTACGCCGCCGCCGTTCACCGCGCCCTGGCCGATACCCACCCGGCCCAAATGGAACGCATCTGGCTCGACCTCGACCACGACGAGACCCAGCTGATGCACGAAGGCATGTTCGTCCACCATTTGCGCGCGCCCGGCGGGCAGAGCCTGCCGACGCCGGAACTATCCGCGCGCGCCGATTTTGGCCTGCGCTACAACCAGGTCGACTGGCAAACGCCCGAACAACTGCGCCTGAAAGCCGAACCCAACCCGTGGGGCCACAGCTGGCTGGAGTGGAAACTGACCACCCAGGCAGGCCAGCCGCGCCTCGAGCAAACGCTTTTTCTTCAACCCGACGGGCTGCCCGGCGCGCTATTCGGCCATTTTCTCCTGCGACGCCTGGCCTGGCGCCTGTTCAAGGCCCACTTCCCTGAAAGATGAGCAAACGCCTGCTCCTGGCCTGCCTGGGATGTGCGATTGTGCTGCCACTGCTGGCCATTTATGTGCCGCTGCCTGTTCCGTACCAGCAGGATTTTTCCGTACTCTATTTTGCCGATCGCGCCCTGCTGCGCGGCATCGCCCTCTACGACTACCCGGCCCAACTCCCCTGGGTGCTCTCGCAGACCAGCCCCGACTTCACCTTTCACCCCTATCCTTATCCCCCCTGGTATGCGCTGGCGGCCCTGCCGCTGGCCCTGCTGCCGATCCAGGCCGCCGCGCGCTTGTGGTTCCTGGTCAACCTCCTGCTACTGGGCGCGGCAACCTGGTTGCTGACCCCGGGCTGGCGGCCTTTGACGCGCCTGCTGGCCCTGCCCGGCGCGATCCTGTTCATTCCGGCCTTTGGGCTGCTGGTGGTTGGACAGTATTCGCTTCCGGTCTTGCTGGGGGTGGCACTCTTCATCTGGGCGGCGCGGGCCGAATCGGCGCCGGGGGCGGCCCTGGGCCTGGGATTGATGACGTTCAAGCCACATCTCGGGCTGTTTTTAGGCCTGGCGGCTTTTTTCTGGCTGTTCCAACGGCGCGGGACGCTTTTTGCGCGCCGCGCATTACTCTACACCGGCCTGCTGGCGTTGGCGTTGGCGCTGTTTGGTCAGCTGGCCGACCCGGCTGTCTGGCGCCACCCGCCCGGGCAGCTTTGGCCGCTGGCTTATCTCCAGTCGCTGGCGCGCTACCGCGACCTGCCGGGGGTGCAGTCATGCGGGTTGTGTGCCAGTCTTTCGGTGGGGCTGGTTGGGTTGGTCAGCGGCCAGGCAAATATCGGCCAGGCGGCAGCCGTCAGCGTGGGGTTGGGGCTGGGGCTGGGCGTCCTGTTCTATTGGCGATTCCGCTCCCGGCTGGGCAATCCGACTCTGTGGATGGCGCTATCCGCTGTGTTCACCCTGCTGGTTGACCCGTACCTGCTTAATTATGATTATGTCCTGCTGCTGGTGCCGCTGACGGTCGGCTGGGGCGCAGGCGCGGCAGGCCTGCTGACCCTGACGGCCTACCTGTTGCCCTGGGTCGGGCTGTTGCTGGGGCGCGCCGGTAACCCGCTGCTGGCGCTTTCCACCCTGCTGGTCATCGCCGCGCTATGGCGGGAGCGTTGAGCCTTGCGGAGCCTCCCCGCTTTCGGTATAATGAGTCTACTCCGGGAGGAGTAAGCGTGTGGAATGCTGATGTACCCCAAAAACGGGTATGACAGAGAAGGCGGCCAAGGGTTGAGCAAGTCGAAACCCAGGCTGGAAGCCGCCACAGCACCCCCCGCGCCGAATGTCGCCCGGAACGATTGCCGAAGAAAGTCTCAGACGAGTAGACCGGCACGGGAGCGCCCGTTAGCGCGCAGGCTGGTGATGGCCAGCCCCAAGTGCGCCCTTTTCAGGGCGAATCGAGGTGGTACCGCGGAAGCACACGCTTTCGTCCTCCGGTGGACGAGGCGTGTTTTTATTTTTGGAGACAAGTATGAACGCCAAACAGGCCATTCAATCGCAATACCTGGCCGCGCTGGAGATGCTCAAACAGGTCATTGTTCTGTGCCCGGCGGCATCCTGGGATGCGCCGGGTGATAAGGACAAGTTCTGGAATAAAGCCTATCACGCGCTGTTTTTCGTACACCTATACTTGCAGGAGAGCGAAGGGCACTTCCGGCCCTGGGAGAAGCACCACGACCCGGATACGGGAGAACCTTTCAGCCGCGAAGAAGTGCTGGAGTACCTGGCTTTTGTCCAGCAACAGGTGAAAGCGCGGGTTCCGGCCACCGATCTGGAGGCTGAATCCGGCTTCGATTGGCTGCCGTTTGGCAAACTGGAACTCCAGTTTTACAACATCCGCCATATCCAGCAGCACACCGGCGAATTGTACGAGCGCCTGGATCAGCAAAATATCAAACTCGACTGGGTGGGCAAAGCCCCCAACCCATAAAATCCTACGGAGAATGAATGAGCACTTACGAACTTCCCAAAGCCTATGATTTCAAAGCCACAGAAGAGCGGATTTACGCCATGTGGGAAAACGGCGGATACTTCCAGCCGCACAACGACCCCAACAAACCGGATTTCGACCCGAACGTGAAACCGTTTGTCATCTCGATCCCGCCCCCCAACGTGACCGGCGAACTGCACCTGGGACACGCCATGTTCGTCAGCATGGAAGACCTGATGATCCGCTACCACCGCATGAAGGGTTATTCCACGCTGTGGGTGCCCGGCACCGACCACGCCGGGATCGCCACACAGCTGATGGTGGAGCGCCAGCTCATCAAGGAAGGCACCAGCCGCGAAACGGTGGGCCGCGAGGAATTCCTGCGCCGCACCTGGGCCTGGAAGGAAGAAAAAGGCGGCATGATCACCAAACAAATCCGCCGCCTGGGCGCCTCCTGTGACTGGACGCGCGAACGCTTCACCATGGACGCCGGTCTCTCGAAGGCTGTGCGCGAGGCGTTTGTGCGCCTGTACGAGAAGGGCATGATCTATCGCGGCCCGCGCCTGATCAACTGGAGTCCCGGCTTGAAAACGGCGGTGTCTGACCTGGAAGTGGAATATTCCGAGGAACCCGGCACGCTGTATTATTTCAAATATATGCTGGCTTCCTCATCCCCATCCCCTCTCCCGGGGGGAGAGGGGGGCAGGGGTGAGGGCGAATACATCCCCGTGGCCACCACCCGCCCCGAGACGATTCTCGGCGATACGGCCGTGGCTGTGCACCCGGAAGATGAGCGCTACCAGAAATTTATCGGCAAAATGGTGGTGGTGCCCATGCTCGGGCGCGAAATCCCGGTGATTGCGGATGAATATGTGGCGCGCGATTTCGGCACCGGCGCGCTGAAAATCACCCCCGGCCACGATCCCAACGACTACGAGATTGGGCACCGTCACGGGTTGGCGATTATCTCCATGCTGGATAAAAGCGCACGGGTGAATGAGAATGGCGGCCCCTATGCCGGGTTGGATCGCTTTGAGGCGCGCAAAAAACTATGGGCCGATATGAAATCCGCCGGGCTGGTCATCAAAGAAGAGCCGTACACGCTCAACGTGCCGCGTTCACAGCGCGGCGGCGAGATCGTCGAGCCGATGATCTCGGAGCAGTGGTTCGTCAAAATCCAGTCACAGGCCGAAAAAGGCCTGGCAGCCGTGAAAAATGGCGACATTAAGATCGTGCCGGAACATTTCGAGAAGGTCTACTACAACTGGCTGGAAAACATCCAGGATTGGTGCATCAGCCGCCAGCTGTGGTGGGGACACCGCATCCCGGTCTGGTACTGCGCCGAATGCGGCAAACAGACCTGCGCCCGCGAAGACCCGACCGCCTGCGCCCACTGCGGCTCGACGAAGATTGAACAGGACCCGGATGTGCTCGATACCTGGTTCTCCAGCGGCCTGTGGCCCTTCTCCACGCTCGGCTGGCCGGAGCAGACCCCCGACCTGGGCTACTTCTACCCCACCAGCTACATGGAAACCGGTTACGACATCCTGTTTTTTTGGGTGGCGCGCATGATCATGAGCGGCCTGGAGTTCACCGAGGAAGCCCCGTTCCACACCGTCTACCTGCACGGCCTGATCCGCGATGAGCACGGCCAGAAAATGTCCAAGACCAAGGGCAACGTGATCGACCCGCTGATCGTGATGAACGAACTGGGCACCGACGCGCTGCGCTTCACCCTGCTGGTGGGTTCCACCCCTGGCAAAGATTCCAACCTGAGCCTGAAAAAAGTGGAGGCCAACCGCAATTTTGCCAACAAACTGTGGAATGCAGGCCGCTTTGTGATTTCGGCGTTTGGTACATTGGGAACGGGTCAACTCAGCGGCAATCCAACTACCAATTTACCAACTACCAATTTACCAACTACCAATTTACCAGATTACACCCTGGCCGACTCGTGGATCTGGGCCCGCGCCCAGCAACTGATCCGCGACGTGGAGCGTCTGTTCCAGATCTTTCAGTATGGTCAGGCCGGCCAAATGATTTATGACTTTTTGTGGAGCGACTTTGCCGACTGGTATCTCGAAATCGCCAAGCAGCAACTGGCCGCGGGTGGCGCGCGGGCCGTCTCCACCGCCGAAACCCTGCTAAAAGTCTTTGACCTATCCCTGCGCCTGCTGCACCCCTTTACACCTTTCGTCACCGAAGAAATCTGGGGGCACCTGCGCAGCGCCGCCAGCCAGTCGTCGCTGGCAGAACTGATCAAAGATTGGCCGGAAGTGCTGATGACCGCCCGCTGGCCCGAACCGCGCGAATCCGAAGGCTGGGAAGCCGGGAAAATCGCCAGCTTTGAGCAGATTCAGGACATGGTGCGCGCCATCCGCAACCTGCGCGCCGAAAAGAACGTCAAGCCCGGCCTGAAACTGGCCGCCACGGTGGTGGATGCCAGCGGCCTGGTGCAGCAGCAAGCCAAAGTGATCGCGGCCCTTTCCAATCTGGATGAATCACGCCTGACGATTCTGCCCGCGCTGGAGACGAAACCCGAAGGCCACATCGCCCTGGTGGTGGGTGCCATCGAAATCTACCTGCCGCTGGCCGAGCTGACCGACCCGGCCGAGGAACGCGCCCGCCTTTCAAAGGAACTGGCCGAAGCTGAATCGCAGATCGCCCGGCTGGAGAAGCTGCTCGGCTCCGATTTTGCCAACAAAGCCCCGGCAGCGGTGATTGCCAAAGAGCGCGAGAAACTGGCAGCGTACAAAGAGACCGCAGCAAAAATCCAGGCGCAGTTATAACGACTCCGCTGTCAGTCTGGCCCGTTTTGCCCCCGCCCCGCTCAGGGCGGGGGTTTTATTTCTCCCAGCACAGCGATTTATACTTGAGCGGTTGCCCTTTGCCGCCACCGATTGGGACTATAATTCATCATCTCCACCTGGCAAGATCACAATCTACTCCCCATTCGCCCACTCACTGACAGGAGCCCCCCATGGAACAAAAAGCTGGTGCCCAAATTGGCGTGCGCGCTTTCATCCAGTCCATCGCCATTCTCTTCACCCTGATGATGGTCGCCGGAATACTGACGCTGGTCGTCCCCGCCGGACAGTACACCCACCTCGAAATTGACGGCCGCCAGACGATTGACCCGGCCTCCTTTCAATACATTCCGCGCCCCGATTACCCTGTCTGGCGCTGGTTCGTTGCCCCCATCGAAGTGCTGGGCAGCTCCAGCGGCCTGATCGTCATCGTCATCATCCTTGTTTTATTTTTCGCCGGCGGCTCCTTCGCCGTGCTCGATAAAACCGGCACCATCCGCGCCTTCATCGGCGGCATCGTGCGGCGCTTCCGCGCCCGCAAATACCTGCTGCTCCTGATGGTCTCGCTGGCCTTCATGTTCCTCGGCGCCACGCTTGGCACACTGGAGGAAGTCGTTCTGCTCGTCCCGGTCATGATCGCGCTCTCCTACTCCCTGGGCTGGGATGCGCTCGTCGGCCTGGGCATGTCCATCCTGGCCACCAACATGGGCTTCTCGGCCGCCATCTCCAACCCCTACACCCTCGGCGTCTCGCAGCAGCTGGCCGGGCTGCCGCTCTTCTCTGGCGTGGGACTGCACATCGCCGTTTTCATCACCATTTACATCATTTTCGCCATCTTCATCACCAGCTACGCCCGTAAAATTGACCGTGACCCATCCGCCTCGCTCATCCACAAAGAAGACCAGGCCGAACGCGAAAAATACAAAGGCCAGGACGTCTCCCTGACCGAAAACAACCCCCAGCAAATCCGCGCCATCCGCTTCTTCGGCCTGTTCCTGGTTCTCATCCTGGCCGCCATGCTGGCCGGGCCCTTCGTCCCCGCCATCTCCGATTACGCCCTGCCCATCGTCGGCATCCTGTTCCTCATCGGCGGCCTGGGCGCCGGCCTGCTCTCCGGCGCGGGCGCCAAAACCGTCTGGAAAGGCCTGCTCGAAGGCTGGGGCGGCCTGGCCCCCTCCGTTCCCCTCATCCTGATGGCTGCCAGCATCCGCTACATCATCGACACCGGCGGCATCACCGACACCATCCTGCACGCCGCCGCCGAACCACTCACCAAACTCGGCGCCTTCCCCGCCACGCTGGTCGTCTACGCCCTGGCGCTCGGCATCGAATTCTTCATCGCCTCCGGCTCAGCCAAAGCCTTCCTGATGATGCCCATCATCCTGCCCCTGGCCGACATCATCCACGTCACCCGCCAGACCGCCGTCCTGGCCTACATCTTCGGCGACGGCTTCTCCAACCTGGCCTACCCCACCAACCCCATGCTGCTCATCTGCCTCGGCCTGACCGTCGTCAGCTACCCCAAATGGCTGCGCTGGACCGCCAAATTGTGGTTCTGGGTCATCCTCGCCACGATCGCCTTCCTCGGCATCGCCGTCGCCACCAATTACGGGCCTTTTTAGAATGAACACGCACGATTATTTTCCCGCCTCTTACGCAGAATCCCGCGCGAGATTCCTGCGCGACACCCGCCTGCTCCAGTCAAAATGGCCGGATTCACAACTCGAAACCCACCCGTTAAAAAACCACCCCGGCCTGAGCCTGGACTGGTTCTGGGCCCCGCCCACCCGCCCCGAAACCCTCGTACTGATTTCCACCGCCGAACACGGCATCGAAGGCTACGTCGGCTCCGCCATCCTCAAGCTGTTCATGGAGGAACTCGCCCCGCGCCTCAACCCCGCAACCACCGGCCTGCTCCTGATTCACACCATCAACCCGTGGGGCATGGCAAACCGCTGCCGCGTCAACCCCAACAACGTAGACCTGAACCGCAACTTCGTTCTCGACGCCAACTACGACCCCGCCCTCAACCCCGCCTACGATGAACTGTTACCCCTGCTGAACCCCGCCCACCCGGTCGGAAACCTCACCCTCGCAACACTCGGATTCCTCGGCAAAGTCATTCGCGGGCTGATCTCCCCCGGCCAGGCCCGCATCCAGGCCGCCACCCTGCTCGGACAGCACCGCCACCCGGCCGGAGTCTACTTCGGCGGCCAGGAATGCCAGGAAGAAACCGCCGTACTGCTCGGCCTCTTCCGCCGTGCGCTGGCCGCCTGCCAAAACATACTCCAAATCGATCTACACACCGGCTACGGCCCGCGCTACCAAATGACCGCCCTGCTGCCCTCCAACGACCCAACGATCTCCTCCGCCGCAGCCGCCGCGCGCTTCAACTATCCCCGCGTCCAAAAAGTGGATGCCAGCGAATTCTACGCCATCAGCGGCGATATGTGCGAAACTTTCGTCCGCCTGCGCGACGCCGAATTCCCCGGCAAAAACCTGCTTGCCGGCGGATTCGAGTTCGGCACCTTCGGCGATTCGCTCCCCGCCCTGATTCGCAGCCTGCGCGCCACCATCCTGGAAAACCAGCTGCGCCACTACGGCGCCAAAACCGAAGCCATCGCCGCCGCCATCCGCGCTGAATTTGGCGAATTATTTTTCCCCACAGAACTGCGCTGGCGCCAAAAAGCCCTGGCCGATGCCCGCCAGGCGCTGACCGGTATCCTGCGCGCCTACCAGCTCATTGATTAAATCAAAAGCCCCGGGCTCATCGCCCGGGGCTTTCCCATCCATCAAACTTACGAACTGCTCTTTTGCGGCACCTGCGGAATGATCCAGTTGATCAGCGCCTGCGGCGAGCGGGTCTGGATAAAGACCCGGCCCGGTCCGGTCATTTCCACCACCAACCCCTCGCCCGAAAGAAACGTCGATTTCATGCCGCCCACCGTGCGGGTGCGCACATCCATGCTCGAATTGAACGCCACCAGGTGGGTAGAATCAACAATATACTTCTCACCCGCACCAAGCGTTTTTTCGTAGATCGCGCCATAAGACGAGACCAGCAGTTTACCCGTCCCGGTGGCTTCCAGCATCGAAATCCCTTCGCCAGCCTTGAACGCCTTGCTGCTGAATTTGGTCGAAAGATCAACCCCGGCCTCCGAAGCCAGGTACGAACCCGATTGCACCATCAGCGGCGCACCATCCAGGTTGATCTGGACAATATCTCCCGGCAGATCCGGCGCCAGAGTCACTTCACCACCTTCCGGGCCGGCCTTCCAAAAATTCTGAAAAAACGACTCGCCGCCCAACACGGCCCGGCCAAGAGACTTGAGCAGACCACCTTCAGCCTTGGTCTCAACCTCGACGCTGGCCGAAAAACTGACCATTGCGCCGGAATCGGCGCGAATACGCTCGTTGGGCGTCAGCTTGACGACGGCCAGTGAATACGATGGTCGGAACTGCACATCAATTTCCATAATACGCTCTCCTTATTTGTAAAAACCGGGGTTGGGGCTGCAAAATCCAGCAATTTCCAGAAATGGAATAAGATAATTATACTCCAATTTGATTCTGGCGAGCGCTTCTCATCCCCAAAATTCCCGGGTTTAAACTGTGGGGCAGGGTTTATGCGGAGAGCGGGTCGCGGAAGTCGTAGATACCGTCGCGATAGGCCCAGTTTTGGCCGCAGCCAGAGCAGTGCAGGGCGTCGTCCTGGCTGTGGAGCGGCGTCTGGCCGCAGGCAGGGCATTGGAACCAGTCCAGCACGCTGGCGGGCCGGGGCTCTCCCGCGGCGGCAGCCGGCAAGGTGGATTTGATAAAGACGCTGGGGGTAATCTGCCACCAGTCGCCGGTCAATTGGGCCAGGCCATCGAGAGCGGCCAGGAACCCGGCTGGCAGCCAGCGTTTGAGCAAGCCAAGGCGGAAGTGTGAGACCGTCAGGGTTTTTTGGGGGATGAAGCCCAGTTCGGCCAGCCAACGGCGGATGGCGGCGGGGTGGAAGTCGAAGTTTAGTTTAACGAATTCAACCGGCTCGGGGCTAAATGGGCTCCAGTTTTGGCGTCCCAGCCAGTAGCGCAGGATGGCTTTGACGTTGAGCTTGTTGGCATATTCCAGGATGAAGGTGGCGCCCGGTGCCAGCACGCGGCGCACCTGGGCCAGCGCGGCGGGTGCGTCGGCCATGTGGTGCAGGGTACGGATCATGGTCGCGCCGTCGAACAGGGCCGCGCGAAAGGGCAGGCGGTAGATATCGGCGGCGATATAGATGTAGCGAGGCGAATCGCCCAGTTTGGCGCGCGCTTGCTGTAGCTGGGTGCGCGAGTAATCGAGCAGGACGATGCGTTCGTAGCCGGGATAGCGAGGCGTATTTCGTCCAGCGCCGGCGCCCAGCTCCAGGAGCAGAGTGCCCTGGGTGGGGACCAGCCGGCGCAGGGCGATTTCTTCAGCCCGGTCTTCATAGGCGCGGCCGCCCTGTTCCCAGAAGGAGGTCTGGTAGTCGGAGCCTTCGTAATCGCAGACGGGTGGGGTGGTGGTCATAGTGGCTGATTGTACCCTCAAAAAACGTCACCGTCTAAAAAACCCAGACCGGTGACGTTTTTTGAGGGTGGTTTTGGCTCTAGCGGCCGATGGCGCGATAGGTGAATCCCATGCCTTTGAGGGTGGCGGGGTCGTAGATGTTGCGGGAATCCATGATCACGGGGTGGGCGAGCAGGCTTTTCAGCTTCTCCAGGTCGAGTTGTTTAAATTCGTTCCATTCGGTGACGACAATCAGCGCGTCACAGCCGCGCGCCATTTCGTAGGGGTCTTCAAACATTTGGACGGCGGGCAGGATGCCGCGCGCCACCTGCATGGCGACCGGGTCGTAGCCGCGTACGGCTGCCCCGGCGGCGGTCAGTTCCTGGGCAATGTCAATGGCGGGGGCGTCGCGCATATCATCGGTGTTGGGTTTGAAGGCCAGCCCAAGCAGGCCGATGGTTTTGCCTTTGAACGAGCCGACCATGCCTTCCGTCCACTTGACAACGTCCTTGCGGCGGTCATAGTTGACATCCATGACGGTATTGAGAATGCGCGGGTCGAGGCCTTTTTCTTCGGCCATGTAGGCCAGGGCTTTGACGTCTTTGGGGAAGCAGGAGCCACCCCAACCCAGGCCGGCATCCAAAAAGTGGCGTCCGATGCGGGCGTCGTAACCCATGCCGGCGGCGACTTCCTTGACATCCGCGCCGAAGGCTTCACAGATTTCGGCAATTTCGTTAATGAATGAGATTTTCGTCGCCAGAAAGGCGTTGGAGGCGTATTTGATCATTTCCGCGGTGCGCAGGTCGGTGATCACAATGGGCGCGCGCAGCGGCAGGTGCAGCTGGGCCACCTTGTTGGCGGCTTCCCGGTCAAAGGAGCCGATGACGGTGCGGTGCGGCTGGCTGAAATCGCCAATGGCCGAGCCTTCGCGCAGAAATTCAGGGCACGAGACGACCGCGAATTCCATCGGGCTGGGTTGGGCGCGCTTGACAATATCGGCCACCCAGTCGCCGGTGCCGATCGGCACGGTGGATTTGTTGATAATGATCAGGGGGGCGGTCATGTTGCGGGCGATGGATTCGGCGGCGGAGGCCACGTACTGCAAATCGGCTTCACCGTTTACGCCCGAGGGCGTGCCGACCGCGATAAAGGCAAATTCGGTGCCTTTGAGCGCTTCGGCATAGTCGGTGGTGAAGCTCAGGCGGCCGGCTTTGACATTGCGTCGCACCAATTCTTCGAGGCCCGGCTCGTAAATCGGCATGATCCCTTTTTTGAGATTTGCGACGCGTTGTTCGTTGACATCCAGGGCAATCACTTTGTTGCCCAGATCGGAGAAGCAGGCGCCGGTAACCAGTCCGACATACCCAACGCCTATGACGCAGATTTGTTTCATAATCGTCCTCGTTTGATGGTTTGATTTTGAGAATTGATTAACTATACCAGAAAAGAAAAGATTTGTTACTCGATAGTGAAATTTATCACAAGATGACTGATCCGGCTCCAGCGGGTTACTGCGCGAAGAATTTGGTCGCCGCGAGAGCGCCGAAGACCAGCAGCACTGTCATCAGCGCCACCAGGCTGAGGCTGGCATTGCGCTGATCTTCGATTTCAAAAACCGGAAAAGCGCCCTTCAAGATCAGCACGGGGCCGCTGATCCAGGTGAAGAGCAGGCCGCCGAGCAGACCGCCCAGATGGGCCCAGTTGTCTATGCCGGGCGTCAGCCCGATCAGGAAGTTGATGGCCGCCACTTGCAGGATGTTTTGCAGGGCTGCGCGCGCTTGTTTGCCGAACAATTCGCGATGGCGGTACAGGAAGACCGCCTGGGCGCCAAGCAGGCCAAAGATGGCGGTTGAAGCTCCCAGCGAGGTTGCGGCGGTGAACAGGAAGGAGAAGACGTTCCCGGCAAAGGCCCCGGCCAGGTACAGCAACAGAAAGCGGCCATGTCCAAAGCGGCGCTCGAGCGGCGCACCGATGATGTGCAGGGCATACATATTAAAGCCGAGGTGCAGGAGCGAACCGTGCAGCAGCATCGGCGTGAAAAAGCGCCAAACCTGGCCTTGCAGGATCAGGTCATTGATCTTACTCCCCAACAGGGCAGGCAGGTCAAACTGAATCAGGAGTTGCGACCCACTCTGCAGCAGGTAGCAAAAAATACTTAATCCCAGCAAGGAATAGGCGACAACCGGGCGCACCAGGGGATCGTGCACCACCGGCGATGGGAGCGCGGCGCGCTCCACCGAGTCTGGCTGGCGGGGTGAGATCATAATGTCACCGCCTTTTGTTTCACACGCTGATGTTCAGCCGTGATGATGGCCCCAATGGTCTCGACGGCCTGTTCGAGGTGGTCATCGGCATTGACGACCACATAATCGAAGGCCTCAATCCGCTGGAGTTCCTTGCGGGCGGTGGCGATGCGCAGGGCCAATTCTGCGGCATTTTCAGTCTTGCGTTCGCGCAAGCGGCGCTCCAGTTCGTGTTCATTATCCACCGTCATGAAGATCATGATGGCATTGGGCGCCAGTTTGCGCACCGTTTCGGCGCCCTGCACATCAATGCGCATGACGACATCCTTGCCGCTGGCCAATGCCTCGCGCACCTGTTGTTTGGGTATGCCCTTATAATCGCCATACACCACGGCATATTCGATCAATTCGTCAGCTTCGATCATGCGCGCAAACTCATCCTTGCTGACAAAGAAATAATCCTTGCCATGCACCTCGTTGGGGCGGCGCGGGCGCGTGGTCGCCGTTACCACAAAATGGAACGGCATACCACGCTGCTGCATGCTCTGCATGACCGTATCCTTCCCGGCGCCCGAAGGCCCGGAGATCACAATCAGCAGGGCTTGATGTTCGATCAATTTGAAATTGGTTTCAGTCATGGCCCTATTTTACTTCACTAAAGTTCGTTAAAATTGGAAGCATGCCCACCTACGATTACCTCTGTCACGACTGCCGCAAACGTTTCGATATATTTCTGACCTACCAGGAATATGGAGTCAAACCCGTCACCTGCCCCCATTGTGGAAGCAGCCACATCCGCCGCAGAGCGCCGCGCGTGCGCGTGCTGAAAGGCGATGAAGCCCGCCTGCAAGCCTTCTCCGACCCGTCCAAATTCGCCGGTCTCGAAGATGACCCGCGCACGATGGGGAAACTGTTCCGTGAGATGGGCGGCGCGCTGGGCGAGGAGATGCCCCCGCAGTTCAACGAAATTGTTGACCGGCTGGAGGCCGGCCAGAGCGCCGAAGAAATCGAATCGGCCCTGCCCGATGCGGGCGGCGAGGCGCTCCCGGACGCGGACTGAGCCCGACCGAAATTAAGGTTTTACCAGCCCGGCAGCCAGCACTTGCCGCAGTTCGGCCTGCACGGCCTCCCAGCTTTGGCCGGCATCCACCACCTGCCAGCGCTGAGGTTCCTGCGCCGCCAGCTCCAGGTAGCCGGCCCGCACCCGTTTGTGGAAGTCGACGGTATAGGCATCCAGCCGGTTCCATTCCTGTTGTTTGGATTTGCGCCGCAGGCCGGTTTCCACGTCGAGATCGAGCAAAATGGTCAGGGTGGGGAGCAGGCCGCCGGTGGCGTAGTGCACCAGCTGTCGAATCTGGCTGATGTCCTGGCCGTGTCCGTAGCCCTGATAAGCAATCGTCGAGTCGAAATAACGGTCGGAGAGCACGATCTCTCCGGCGGCGAGGCGGGGTTTAATCACCTGCTCAACAATCTGGGCGCGGGCGGCCTGGTAGAGCAGGGTTTCGGTGCGGGGGTGCATTTCGGCGTTTTTCAGGTTATGCAACACCTCGCGGATTTGTTCCCCAATCGAGGTACCGCCCGGTTCGCGGGTCGGGAAGACGGTGCGCCCCTGTTCGCGTAAGAACGCGACCAGCGGGGGGATGTGCGAGGTTTTTCCGGAGCCTTCGGGGCCTTCGAGGGTGATGAACATGGGGTTGGGCCGTTGTTTTGGAAAGGGTGAAGCTTAATCGCGGAAGATGCGTACGTGGCGGCGCGGCTCTTTGCCATACGAATGGCTGACCAGCTCGGCGGCGCGCGCCATTTCGTGCTGGATGCGGCGGATGGCTGCGCCGGCCGGGGGCATATCCACGTAACGTTCGCCGTTAAGGACGGCCGAGATGGCGGCCTGGGTTTCATCGCGGACTTCTTCGCCGCTGCCGGGGGGCAGGCCGGGCTCACCGGGCAAGCTGAACAACCCGGCCAGAAATTGCTCAATCTGGCTGACCGTGTTGGCGCGCAGGACGTAGATGGGCATGCCACGCTGTTCGGCCTCGGTGATGGTGGCCTGGTGGTCGCGGTAGTAGGAACGCAGCGTGATCAGCGCATCGGCTTCGTCCAGGCTGCGCACGACCAGGGCCGGCACGCCCAGGCGTTTGGCGCTTTGCATCAGCCGGTTGCGGGCCACCCCGTAGGGGTAAATCTTGACCGGCTGGAGTGGGGTGCGGGGGACTTCGCCATTCGTGGTTCGAGAGTCTTGATTCGAGATTCGGAGCTCGGGATTCGGCGCTCCGGGTTCGGCGCGAGGGTCGCTTCTTGAATTGCGGGGATCGCCCTTCGAGTTGCGGATATCGAGGCTGGTGGGCGCTTTTTCCACCCGGATCTTGCCTTCCGCGTCGCGGGTGCGCAGCTCGGCTGGCAGCGGGTACCCGCGCAAGAAGGCATCGACGGCGGCGGTCACATCCATGTGGATGGCGAACTGGTCGCGGCTCTGGATTTCGATCAGCACGTCGAAGGTGGGCGGGGCGCGGCGTTCCAGCACGGTTTTTTGGGTGCCGCGGCGGCGGGCTTCCTCGTCAGAGAGGGTGACGGCTTCGATGCCGCCAACCAGGTCGGAGAGAGTCGGGTTTTGGAGCAGGTTTTCAAGAGCGTTGCCGTGCGCTGTCCCAATCAGTTGGACGCCGCGTTCGGCAATGGTGCGGGCGGCCAGGGCTTCCAGTTCGCGCCCAATTTCGTCAATGACGATGACTTCAGGGTTGTGATTCTCAACCGCTTCGATCATCACCTCGTGCTGAAGCATGGGCTCGCGCACCTGCATGCGGCGCGCGCGGCCCACAGCCGGATGCGGCACATCGCCATCACCGCCGATTTCGTTGGAAGTGTCGACGATGATCACGCGGCGCTTTTCGGCCAGGATGCGGGCGGCCTCGCGCAGAAGCGTCGTCTTTCCGACGCCCGGACGGCCCAGGATCAGGATGCTCTGGCCGTTTTCGATGATGTCCTGGATGATGTCGATGGTGCCGTAGACGGCGCGCCCGACGCGCAGCGTCAGCCCGACGACTGCGCCGCGCCGGTTGCGAATGGCAGAGATGCGGTGCAGGGTGCGTTCGAGGCCGGCGCGGTTGTCGGCGTCAAATTCGCCGACGTGCTGATCAACGTAGTCAATCTCTTCGCGGGTGATTTCCGTCTCGCGCAGCGGGATTTCCTGGTCGACAAAGCGCGCCGTAGGCTGGCGGCCCAGATCGAGGATGATTTCGAGCAGTTGGTCGTAGTGATTGGTTTCGTGAACGGCTGTGACGATGCTTTTGGGTAAAACGCCCAGCAGGGCGTCGAGGTCATCGGTTATACGGCGTTGTTGACTCATAATCGGTTTTCCAGTTTTGGGTACCCGCTGCTGGCCTGGGCCTTTGAGGTACTTGAGGAGGGGAGAACCCCAAACAAGGGCTGAAACAAAGCGGGGTTTGGTTCAGTGTCGATGGCGCTGATGATTATTCCCATCTGCTCAGCGCCGGGCGGGGTTAAGGGAGAAAAGAGTAGATCATGGTTGCGTACCTGCCTGTTTCTTGGTGATCCATGCCGGGACATAAGGCCGAAGTGTACCCTGGGAGGGCAAATTGCCTTAAATTTTCGGTGCGCAATCCCGTTTATATCACGATTTTGTCAGAGTAGGATTAACGCTTGCTGACAATGTGGCCGGGGCGTTGCCGAAAAAACCGTTGCGCTGCAGCTGGTTAACACCACCCGCCAGGCGAGCCAAACGGGCGGCTGAAGGAATTTTCGGCAGCCGATGAGGCTGGCTTGCTCGGCCGGGTGTTCTGAATGGTAAAGAAGTATAGTGACCAGACCGGGATGATACAATCGTTCCTACAGGAGAAAAATCTCAATGTCCGATGACGTGATCCAGGTAGAGTCGCTCAGTAAGACCTACAAAGTTTCAGAACGTGAAGCCGGCTTCGGGGCGGCAATGCGCAGCTTTTTCAGACGCAAATTCAAGGATGTGGAAGCCGTCAAACGGGTGAGTTTTAACATCCAGCCCGGAGAAATTGTCGGGTTCCTGGGGCCAAACGGGGCCGGGAAAACCACCACGCTGAAAATGCTCTCCGGCCTGCTCAACCCGACCGAGGGCCGCGCGCATGTGCTCGGTTTCACCCCCTGGGAACTCAAACCAGCCTACCTGCGCAGCATGACGCTGGTGATGGGCCAGCGCAACCGCCTGTCCTGGGATATCCCGGCGGCGGATTCATTCCTGCTCAACCAGGCCATCTACCGCATCCCGGACGATGAATACAAAACCACGCTGAAAGAGCTGGATGACCTGCTCGAACTGGGGCCGCTGCTCAAAAAGCCGGTGCGCAACCTGTCGCTGGGCGAGCGCATGAAGTGCGAGATCGCTGCCGGGCTGCTGCACCGCCCCAAAGTGCTGTTCCTGGATGAACCCACCATCGGGCTGGATATCACCGGCCAGGCGCGCATCCGCGAGTTCCTGCGCGAATACAACCACCGCACCGGCGCGACGATCCTGCTCACCAGCCACTACATGGCCGATGTGACCGCCCTGTGCGAGCGGATCATTATCATTCATCACGGGCAGTTGAAATATGATGGCGGCCTGGCCAACCTCTCGCGCCGGATTGCGCCCTTCAAGCTGATCGGTGTGCTGCTGGCAGAACCCGCCGCCTACAGCCTGGCCCATTACGGCACCCCGGTGGAGAACGAGGAAGACGCCGACAAACACTACATCCAGGTTCCAGCCGGAGATGTGGCCGGCATTACCGCCCGGATGCTGGCCGAACTGCCCATCCACGATATTACCATCGCCGATCCGCCGATCGAAACCGTGATCGAACGCGCCTTCAATGAGTGACCCATGCTGAAAATCTACCAACGCCTGTGGCAGGTCAACTGGGCCGAGTACTGGCAGTATCGCGCCAACATGCTGATGTACCTGCTTTACTGGCTGATCTCTCCGATTGTCTACCTGGCGGTCTGGACCAGCATCGCCAATGCCAAAGGCAGCGTCAACGGCCTGACCGCCAATGATTTCATCGCCTACTACATGACGCTGCTGGTGGTGGATCAACTAACCAGCAATATCATCATCCACATCTTTGCCTACAAGGTGCAGGATGGCTCGCTCTCGTCAGAATTGATCCGCCCGGCACACCCGATGCTGACCAACACCTTTATGAACAACCTGGCCTCGAAGGCGCTCAACCTGCTGGTCTTTATCCCGGTCTGGGGAGTGCTCTGGCTGCTGTACCAGCCGGATTTCAGCGCCGTCACCGCTCTCAATCTGCTGATCGCCGCCCTGGCCATGCTACTGGGATTCCTGGTGAGTTTCCTGCTATCGGCAGCCATCACCAGCCTGGCCTTCTGGACGACGCGCGTCTACTCGGTGCATGAGTTCTATTTCGCCATCAGCCTGTTATTCTCCGGACAGTTCGTGCCGCTGCAATTGATGCCCCAGTTCATCCAGACTGCGGCACAATTCCTACCCTTCCAGCTGTTCCTGTATTTCCCCATCCAGATCATCCTGGGGAAATTATCAACAGCGCAAATCGCTCAGGGCTTTCTCTCCGGCGTGATCTGGCTGGCGGTGGCCTGGTTGCTGTTTCGCTGGGTCTGGCGCGAAGGCGTCAAGCGTTATTCCGCGGTGGGGGCGTAGAAATGCACATCTTCAAACTGCTCAAAACCTTCCTGCAAGTCAACATCCAGATGTCGCTGGCCTACCGGGCCGACACGGTGGTGAACATGCTGCTCAACCTGATGTGGCTGGGCTGGGAACTGCTCAGCCTGAGCATCATCTTCGCCAACACCAACACCCTCGGCGGCTGGGGGCCGGGAGAGTTGATCACCCTGCTGGGCGTCTTTCGGATGGTGAATACGCTCATGTCGGCCTTCATCTGGCCCAACACCGAAAAATTCAACGCCAGTGTGCGCGACGGCTCCTTTGATTACAACCTGCTCATGCCCGTCGACAGCATGTTCCTGGTGACCTTCTCGCGCATCACCGTCTGGCGCGCCTGGGAGATGCTGCTGGCCATCGGCCTGCTGGTCTCCGGCATCAGCATTTCCAGGGACTTGATCAGCCTGCCCGGGTTCCTGGGTTTCCTGCTGCTGGTCATCTCCGGGATGCTGATCATCTACAGCCTGTGGATTGTGTTGATCGCCCTGACCTTCTGGTTCACCAAGTTCGACAACAACGTCACCATCCTGCAAGCGCTGATGGATGCCGGGCGCTACCCGATCTCGGTCTACCCGGTCTGGCTGCGCATTATCGTCACCTTTATCATCCCGATCGGGGTGGCCACCACCATCCCGGTGCAGGCCCTGCGCGGTGAATTGGCCGGGCCGCAGGTACTGCTCTTCGCCGGGGTTGGCGTAATTGGTTTCTGGCTGGCCTCCCGGGTCTGGAGGGCGGGAGTCAAGCGCTACAGCGGAGCCAGCAGCTAGGCTGCCCAACCAGGCTTCAATCCGCATTCGGCGAGGAATTATCCGGACAGGCTTTCCCCTGCCTGTAACAAATGAAGCTCCTGATGGACGGGTGGATATTGATGAGCGTACGAAAGGCGCTCTATACAATATAAGTGACAATTTCCGTCAGAAGAGCGCAATTTGTCACTTATATTGCGGCGATTTGTCTTTATAATTTTATGCGCCCTTTTTTCAATTAAGATCGCGAAGGGATAAAGTGCCATATCCAGGGGATCAGTCAATCACTCCAAATAAAAACAGGTAACGACCCGGTTGAATTCGCTGCCCATTGTAAATTTTCAAAGGAGATTCTATGAATCCGATTCTTCTCTCAAGGCTGCAATTTGGTTTCACAACCCTCTATCACTGGCTGTTTGTTCCGCTTACCCTCGGCATGGTATGGTACGTGGCGTTTTTCCAGACCCGTTATTACCAGACCAAAGATGAAACCTGGCACAAGATGACAAAGTTTTGGGGCAAGCTGTTCCTGATCAACTTCGCCATCGGTGTTGTGACGGGCATCATCCAGGAATTCCAGTTCGGCATGAACTGGTCGGAATATTCCCGCTATGTTGGCGATATTATCGGCGCTCCATTAGCCATAGAAGCGCTGATGGCATTTTTCCTGGAATCCACCTTCCTGGGCATCTGGATATTCGGCGAGGGCCGGGTATCCGAAAAGGTTCACCTTGCTTCCATCTGGCTGGCAGCGATTGGTTCGACGCTTTCTGCCCTGTGGATTTTGCTTGCCAATGGCTTTATGCAAGCCCCGCCAGCCAATTCTTTCATATTCAACCCGGTCAATGGCCGCCTCGAACTGGTAAACTTTTTTGCACTGATCTGGAATCTCAAAGGCTGGATTCTCTTCTGGCACACCATTTCGGATGGCGTGGCGATGGCCGCCTTCCTGATTTTGGCAGTCAGCGCCTACCACATCGCCCGCAAACAAAACCTGGAGTTTTTCAAACACTCCTTCAACGTCGCCGCTGTCAGTGGACTGGTTGCTGGCGTAATGATCTTCCTGGGCGGGCACACCATGGGCCAGTACATGGCCGAGGTTCAGCCCATGAAATTGGCTGCCATCGAAGCCATTTGGGAAACGGAACAACCCGCCTCCTTCTCCCTGCTCACCATCGGCGATTTAAGCGGCAAGCAGGAAGTCTGGTCATTCCGCATTCCCTACGCCATGAGTTTCCTGGCCTGCAACAACTTCACGTGTGAAGTCAAAGGAGTGAAAGAACTTCAGGCCAACTATGAACAGCAATTCGGGCCGGGTGATTACATCCCGCTGATGGTTGTTACCTACTGGACTTTCCGCATCATGATGGCTTTCGGCATGGTGATGATCCTGATCACGGCTTTTTTCGTCTGGGCCAATTTGCGCGGAGATATCACCAAGACCCGCTGGATGAAGTGGGTTCCCTGGCTGTTGATTCTCCCCTACCTTGCCAACGCCAGCGGCTGGATCCTGACCGAAATGGGCCGCCAACCCTGGATCATCTACGGCCTGCTCCGGGTGGAAGATGCCGTTTCGCCCAATCTCACCCCCACCGACCTGCTCATCTCGCTGATCGGGTTCGCCGCCATCTACCTTGCGCTGGCTGTCTCCATGATTTACCTGATGAAGAAATACGCCACCGCCGGCCCGGATGCCGCCATGCACGAATCGGTGGATGTGGCCCCTGCCATGGTTGGCTCACAAGATTAATCGCGGAGAAAACAACATGTCATACGAATCTTTACAAATCCTGTGGTTTGTTCTCATCGCCGTCCTGTGGATCGGCTTCTACTTTCTTGAAGGTTTCGATTTCGGCGTGGGAATGCTCCTGCCCTTCCTGAGCAAAAAGGACGAGGAACGCCGCGCCATCATCAACACCATCGGCCCGGTCTGGGATGGGAACGAAGTCTGGCTGCTGACGGCTGGCGGCGCGACTTTCGCGGCTTTCCCGCACTGGTACGCCTCCATGTTCAGCGGCTTCTACCTGGCAATGTTCCTGCTGCTGGTTGGGCTGATATTGCGCGGGATTTCATTTGAATATCGCTCAAAAGACGCCGCCCCGGCCTGGCGCAAGCGCTTCGACTGGATGATCGCCATTGGTTCCTTCATGTCCGCACTGCTGCTGGGCACCGTTTTCGCAAATCTGGCGCGTGGCGTGCCGATTGACGAAAAAATGATGTTCACCGGCAATCTCTTCACCCTGCTCAACCCCTATGGCTTGCTCGGCGGTCTCACCACCACGGCAGTCTTCCTGCTGCACGGCGCAAATTTCCTCGCCCTCAAGCTGGAAGGCGAGCTGCGCGAACGCGTCAATCTCTTCGCAAAAAAACTGTGGATCGGCGCCAGCGTCCTTTATCTCGTCCTCGGTGTGTTCACCTATGCTTCCGGGTTTTGGGCGCGCGGCATCATCGACCCCGGCGTTATCCCGATTGCGGCAGTGGCGGCCTTGCTTGTGGCCGGTTATTTCATCAACCAAAAGATGGAAGGTTGGGCCTTCATCATGGTTGCGGCCAACATTGTGTTGACGCAGGTCACCTTTTTCTCCATGACCTTCCCCAACCTGATGCTTTCCACCACCGACCCTGCCTATTCGCTCACCATCTACAACGCCTCGGCCTCGCAATACGCACTCGGCGTAACATCCATCTCTGCGCTGATCTTCCTCCCGCTCATCCTCGCTTACCAGGGCTGGACGTACTACACGTTCCGCAAACGCATCAGCACCGACAAAAAGACACTGGTGTACTAACCCAAAATGCTCCGTATAATTGGAAGGTTGACGAGAACATCTTCAACCTTCCAATTTTTTTAACGGTACAACTTCCAGGCTGACTCATGCACCGTAGACTGCTGACTCTCACCCGCGACACCCGCCCCGCACTCCTGCTGACCGTGCTCTCTGGACTTCTAGCTGGTTTGCTGACCATTGGGCAGGCCTGGCTCTTTAGCAGCGTGATCAACGCCATCTTCCTTGGGAAGCAAACGCTCGCGCAGGTGATGTCTCCCCTCGGCCTGATTCTCCTCACCATCAGCGGACGCGCCCTCCTGGCCTGGCTGACTGAAATTTCCGCCAGCGCGGTCGCCATCAAAATCAAGACCGATCTGCGCAACCGCCTTTTTGCCCACATACTCAAACTCGGCCCCGCCTACGCGCGCGGACAACGCACCGGTGAACTCACCGCCGCCGCAATCGAAGGGGTGGAAGCCCTCGACGCGTACTTCAGCCAGTACCTGCCGCAACTGGTCATCACCACGCTCGTTCCCATCTCCATCCTGGTCTTCGTTTTCCCCATTGACCTGCTCTCAGGCTTTATTCTTCTCGTCACCGCGCCACTGATTCCCTTCTTCATGATCCTGATTGGCAAGGGCGCAGAAATCGTCACCAAACGCCAGTATGAAACCCTGCGGCTGCTCAGCGCCCATTTTCTCGACAGCCTGCAAGGCCTGACCACCCTGAAACTCTTCGGACAGTCCAAAGCGCAGGCGCGCACCATCGCCCAGGTCAGCGAAAAATTCCGCGATACCACGCTGGGAGTGCTGCGCATCACCTTTCTCTCTGCCCTGGCGCTTGAATTGCTCGCCACCCTCAGCACGGCCATCATCGCTGTGGAAATCGGCTTTCGCCTGCTCTATGGTCACATGGATTACCAGCCCGCGCTCTTTTTGCTGGTGCTGGCCCCGGAATTTTACCTGCCACTGCGCGCCCTGGGCGCGCGCTTCCATGCTGGCATGTCTGGCACAACCGCCGCCCGGCGGATTTATGAAATTTTGGATATGCCCGCGCAGGAGTCTGTGCCTGGTGAACGGACTGGTGAAATCAGTTCAGTTGACTTCAAAAATGTTTCATATACCTATCCCGGTGAAACCGCCCCGGCGCTACAAAATATCAGCCTGAAAATACCCCAGGGTCAGCACCTCGCCCTGGTCGGGAAGACCGGCGCGGGGAAATCCACCCTGGCGCAACTCCTGCTCGGGTTTATCCAACCCACCAGCGGGGAGATTCACCCTTCCCCCCGCAGCCTGCGACAAGCCATCGCGTGGATTCCGCAGCGCCAGTACCTTTTCCACGACACCCTCGCCACCAACATCCGCATCGGCAAGGCAGACGCGGTGCAATCCGAGATTAGCGCTGCCGCGCAGGCCGCGCACCTGCACGATTTCATCGAAGCGCTTCCGCAAAAATATGAAACCGTCATCGGCGAAGGCGGAGCCCGCCTCTCCAGCGGCCAGGCCCAGCGCCTCGCCCTGGCGCGGGCTTTCCTCAAGAACGCCCCCATCCTGATCCTGGACGAACCCACCTCCAGCCTCGACCCTGAAACCGAAGCGCTCCTGGAAGAATCCACGCGCGCGCTCATACAGGGACGCACCTCCATCACCATCGCCCACCGTCTCAACACCATTTTCCAGTCTGACCAGATCATCGTCCTGGATGCAGGCCGCATCGTCGAGCAGGGCACCCACAGCCAACTGCTTCACCAAAACGGCCTGTACGCAGGCATGGTGAAAACGTACGCTCAAAACGAGACGCAAAAACCGCAGCTCCCAACGCCTCCAGCCCACCCGCCTGCCCCGCAACCGGCCTCCTCCGGCAACCATTCACCTGAAATCCCCGCAGCCCCCCTCGCGGTTCTGCCCCGCCTGCTCTCCTTCCTGCAAGGGAACTGGCAGCGCGTGGCGCTATCCGTACTGCTTGGTTCCATCACCATCGGCTCCAGCATTGCGCTGATGGGCACTTCCGCCTGGCTCATCTCCACCGCCGCCATCTCGACCTCCGTTGCCGACCTGGGCGTCTCGGTGGTAGCCACACGCCTGTTTGGCATCACGCGCGGCGTTTTTCGCTACCTGGAGCGCCTCGCCTCGCACGATGTCACCTTCCGTTTGCTGGCGCGCCTGCGCACCTGGTTCTATGAAAAACTCGAACCGCTGGCCCCCGCCCGGCTGATGGAATTCCGCGCCGGGGATTTGCTGGCCCGCATCATCGGCGATGTGGAAACGCTGGAAAATTTCTACGTTCGGATTATTTCCCCGCCTTTGACCGCCGCCACCATCGGGATTTTTACTGCCCTTTTCCTGGCTTCTTTCTACCCGCCGCTGGCTCCGGCTTTCCTGGTATTTTTTCTCAGCCTGGGGCTGCTCCTGCCCATCCTGGCGCAACGGCTCAGCGCCAAACCCGCCGAACAAACCGTCAGCCTGCGCGCCGATTTATCCACCCAACTGGTGGATGGCATCCAGGGCCTGGCAGATTTGCTGGCTTACGGCCACGCGGAGGCGCGCCTCGCCCAGGTCGCAGCCAGCGGGCTTGACTATGGCCATGCCCAGCGCCGCATGGCCGCTGTGACGGGTTTCCACGCTGGTCTTGCCACGCTGCTCACCCAGCTCGGCATGTGGACGGTGCTGTTCCTGTCCATTCCGCAGGTGACATCTGGCCGCCTGGCCGGGCCGATGCTGGCAGCACTCAGTCTGCTCACCCTGGCCGCCTTCGAGGCCGTGATTCCGCTCCCGCTGGCGGCCCAACTGTGGAATGCCTCCCGCGCCGCCGCCAGCCGGTTATTCGAGGTGGTGGATACGCAACCTGCGGTGAAAGACGCTCCCGCGCGTTCATTGGATGACAACTGGAATTCCAGACTTGAGTTCTCCAAGCTCTCTTTCACCTACCCCGGCCAATCCGCCCCCGCTGTGCAGGATATAACCTTCACCATTGAACAGGGAAAATCCATCGCCATTGTGGGGCCAAGCGGAGCCGGGAAATCCACCCTGGCAAATCTCCTGCTGAGATTTTGGGATTACCAGTCGGGGCAGATATTTTTCAGCGGCGAATCTCTCAAAGCGCTGAATCCAGACCAGGTGCGCGAAAGAATCGCGCTCATCTCCCAAAACACCTATTTTTTCAACACATCCATCTACGAAAACCTGCGTTTTGCCCGCCGCCGGGTCACGCGGGAGGAAGTGGAAGCGGCGGCCCAGGCAGCGCAAATCCACGACTTTATTTTGGGGCTGCCCAAAGGCTACGACACGCTGATCGGCGAACAGGGATTGCGGCTTTCAGGCGGCGAACGCCAGCGGCTGGCAATTGCGCGCGCGCTCATTAAGGATGCGCCTATTTTGATTTTGGATGAGCCCACGGCCAATCTTGACCCGCTGACCGAAGCGCGGGTACTGGAAACCCTGTTCGCGCTGATGAAAAATAAAACCAGCCTGCTCATAACGCACCGGCTGGTGGGGATGGAGAATCTGGATGAGATATTGGTGATGGATCAGGGTCAAATCATGGAGCGCGGCGCGCACGCCGAGTTAATACAAAAAGGCGGTCTGTATCAACGCCTGTGGGTGTACCAGAATCGCATCCTTGAAGCGACTTTGTCCCCCGCTGGGAAGTAATATTCCTCCGATTTCCAGGCAAAACGCCCTTCGATATTTTTCTGGGAAAATGCAGACTTTAAATTTCAAATTCCTGTGCCGCAAATCTCACAAGACAAGGAAAGACCGATCTCGAGGAACTGCTCGGAAGCCTGTACACGGATTTGATTTCCCCGGAGGAAGTGCCCGGGCTGACAGCGCCTGAATTGATCGGCGCTTATCTGGCCGCGGGACAGGTCAACGCACTGAAATATCACATCCAACGCCGGGATGGTGTCCTGCTTACGGTTCTTGCCAGTGCGAATATGAAACGCGATGCCGAAGGGGCAGATCACGGTAGGCGCAGGATCAGGGTGCTGCCGTGGCCGGGGACGCTTTCCATGCTGATTTCGCCGCCCTGCCCTTCGATCAGCGCTTTGGCAATCGAAAGTCCCAGCCCATTAACGGCCAGATCATTGGCTACGTCAGTATCGGATTCACGGGGATTGGGATTATCCTGGCCCTGTTGAGCGCCTTCGGAGTCTGGAAGCAAAAGGAATGGGGCTTGAACCTGGGAATGGTCATCGCGCTGATTTTCCTGCTGGGCGCACTCCCGACATTGTTTGCGCTGGGAGGCCGCAACATCAACTGGCTGCGGACCTCGCTCAATATTTTGAGTCTCGTGGCTTCAACGCCCATATTGGTGTTGAGCATACTGCCATCTGTGCGTGATGCCGTCAAATAAATCCGTCCTCTTTCACGCTTCCGGCACATCCAGCGTTTTCATCTCGCGCATTTCCGGCCAGGTTTTGGCAATCGCCAGAACAACCAGAATGGTGCCGATTCCGCCGCCAACGACGGAAATGATCGGGCCAAACAGCGCCGCCGCCAGCCCCGATTCAAATCCGCCCAGCTCGTTCGACGCGCCGATAAAAATACTATTGACAGACGAGATACGTCCGCGCATTTCGTCCGGGCTGCGCGTCAACATCAACGTGCTGCGGATGACTACGCTGATATTATCCAGCCCACCCAGCACCACCAGCATCAGCATCGACAGCCAAAAGTAGGTCGACAGGCCGAACACAATGGTGGCCACGCCAAACCCGGCCACCGCCCACAGCAAAGTCTTCCCGGCCTGTTTGAATGCCGGTAGGTGCGCCAGCGCCAACGCCATCAGCAGCGCGCCCACTGACGGAGCGGCGCGCATCAGCCCCAGCCCGGTCGGCCCGACCTTGAGAATGTCGGTGGCGTAGACCGGCAGCAGCGTGACGGCGCCGCCCAACAGGACGGCAAACATATCCAGCGTGATCGCCGCCAGAATCACCTTGGTGTCGCGGATAAAGCGAATCCCTTCCGCCAGCGATTCCAGCGTGGCGGATTTGCGTGAAAGCGCCAGCGGTCGTCCCTTAATCAGGCTGACCAGCACCAGGAAAGTGAGTGCGGCGAAGACGTCAAAGACATAAATAACCGTCACGCTGCCCAGCCAGGCCGCCACCAGGCCCGCCACAGCCGGGCCAACGATGGAAGCCAGCTGCCATGAGCTGCTGCTCCAGGTGGCGGCGCTGGTGAATACTTCAGGTGGAATGGTTTGCGGCAAAAGCGTGGAAGAGGCCGGGTCGTTGAAAGCGCGCGCAATCCCGATACCCAACAGACACAGGTAAATCAAGATCAGCGGACCTTGAGTGTATGAAAGCACCGCCAGCCCAAGCGAACACAAGGCCAGCAATAACTGGGTGAAAAGGACAATCCGTTTACGGTTATACTGATCGGCGACATGCCCGGCAGGCAGCGAAAGCAAAATAACCGGAATCACCTGCACCAAACCCACCATCCCGAGCGCAAAAGCACTGTGTGTGCGCAGCCACAACTCCCAGCCAATGGCAACGGATAACATCTGGTTGCCCAGGGATGTGATGAAACGGCCCGCAAACAGCAGGCGAAAATCCTGGTAACGCAGCGCCTGGTACGGATCACGCCGGTCTTCAAACGACGACATGCTCAATTGGAACCTCACCTTACAATCAAAATTCTTCACACCACGAAAAACAGGGCTGTCGGCCCGAAAATTTCGTCGCGCCATTATAGACGAAATCTCCAAGGCTCGTTGAATAATAATAGTACCTCCCGAAAATTGGAGGTACTATTATTACAGCGCAACGCGAGATTGGACTTTCGGTAAAAAAGATGAGCCTGCTAAATGCGCTTCTGGCAGCAGCAAACGCGATTTAAGGCAGCAACAATATAAAAACAGGCTTTGGCAGAATGGCTGACAAAACCCCATGGCAGCGCCGCGCTCCGAAAAACCAGGTCTTCAGTTTGTCATTACGCCATTCCGTGAATAGCCATTGCGCTGGAATCAAGGTTGAGTTTGTCAAAATCATATTTGTCACTGCAAACAAATTTCCAAAACTCCGTTTGCGCGCGTGTTAGCAGCTGTTTTCGATTTCTGACAAGGTATATTTTTCGGGTGAGTGGCATTCCGCTCACTTCAACTTCCACAACCCGTCCCAATTCCAGGCCGTGCGAGGCTGCCAGGCGGGAGACAAAGGCAATCCCCAGCCCCTCTTCCACTGCCATCTCGATGGCTTCGGCATTCCCCAGCACCATCGAGATATTCAGCATCTCTGGAGAAATATCATGCTTTTGAAGCCCTTCTTCCAGGACTTCACGAGTTCCAGCCAGTTCCTCCCGCAGGATGATGGGTTCATCCAATAAATCATCGGGATAAACCTTGCGGAATTTTGCCCAAGGGTGCCTCGCAGGCACAATTAGAATCACGGTATCCGTGTAAAAATCCTGGTACTCGAGCTCCACTTGTTCAACTTGTTTGCTCGAGACTCCAAAGGGTATATCGCCGATGACAAGCTTGTGGATGATTGACTCGCGACTGGAGACAAGCACATTTAACCTGACCTGCGAAAACTGCTGCCGGAAGCGCGCGAACATCCCCGGAAGCAAATATTTCCCCGAAGCGGTTGAACACCCGATTGTTATTTCGCCAACGACTTCTTCCTGGATGGAGAGCATGGTCTGTTTCACACGCTGCGCCGAGTTAAGCAGTTCGCGCGCCATGGGAACCAACATTTGTCCACCATCGGTAATCTGGACCGCGCGCCCCTGACGGATAAAGAGTTGCGCTCCCAGTTGGCGTTCCAGCCCCTGCATGATCTGGCTGACTGCCGGCTGGGAAAGGTGGAGATGTCGTCCGGCTTCACTGAAACTGCCATGTTCAGCAACGGCCAGGAAAATTTTTAGAGCATCCAGGTTGAGCATGGAAATTCCTTCGTATGTATGCATTAAAACGCCTGTATGCCTTTACTGTACTATATTTTGGACGGAATCTAAAAGTGATAAATGTAACAAATAAAAAGCTTGCCCGTGACGATTGCTCACGGGCAAGCTTTGTGATGCGGGAATAGCTTACTTTTCTACCGGAAGGTTTTCGGCAAGCCAGCCGTTCATCCCTTTGGAAAGGCTGGTGACGTTGGTGTAACCCATCATGCGCATGGCCATCATGGCGAGCGCGCCGCGATGACCAGACTGGCACACGGTGATGACAGCCGCAGCCTTGTCAGCAGGCAGCTTGGTCAGGTCTTTCATGAACTCGTTGATCGGGAGGTTGACGGAGCCCTTGATGTAACCGGTCGCAAACTCATCGGCGGTGCGCACGTCGAAGACGACGGGCGGGGTGGCCGAGGTCACAGCGGTTTGCACGTCAGCAGCTTTCATGCTGTAGAAACCATCGGGCAGAGTCGAGAGGAAAGCATCGAGGTCATTGAAGCGCAGGAAATCGACAGCCGGGGCAGTTCCAGCAACAGGTTCAGCCGGAGCGGTGCCTTTTTCCACGGGGAATTCGGCTTTTAACCACGCGCCCAGGCCGCCACCCAGGTTGCGGACATCGGTATAGCCCAGCATGCGCATGGACGCCATGACCATTGCCCCGCGGTGACCGGATCCGCAGTAAATGACGATGGGCTGGTTCTGGGCGGGCAGTTTATCCAGATTCTTGAGCACATTGCGGACGGAGATATTGACCGCGCCCTTGATGTAGCCAGCCGATTCGAGTTCGGCGGGTTCGCGCACATCCAGCAGGAAGGGCGCAGCGCCGGTATCGATCTGGGCTTTGAGAACATCCGCCTTGACGGTGTAATAGTCAGCGGGCAGGTTGGTCAGGAAGTCAGTCCAGACATTTGTCCAGTTAATTTTGCCTTCATAGGCAAAGCCAGCGGCCTTCCAGGCGCCGAAGCCGCCACTCATATTCAGGACATTGGTGTAGCCCTGCAGGCGCAGGCCTTCGATGGCAAGCGAGCCGCGCTGACCGGAGCCGCAGTACAGCACGATGGCGGCATCTTTAGCGGGCAGTTTATCCAGGCTGGTGAAGAGTTCTTCCACCGGAATGTTGACCGAACCGGCGATATAGCCGCCCGATTCGCGTTCAGCAGCAGTGCGCAGGTCGATAACGGTCGGCGGGGTGGCGCTGGCCAGGGCTTCTTTGACTTTATCGGCCTTGGTGCCGAGGAAGCCATCGGGCAGGGCGGACATGCTTTCGTCGAGAGCCTTGAAGAGCGCCTCGTCAGCGATGATGGGGGTGCTGATGGCAGCCGCGGCAGCGGGCATCGAGCCGGTTTCAACAGCCAGGCCGGCTTTCTTCCAGGCGGTCAAACCGCCGTACATATTGTAGACTTCGGTGTAGCCCAAAATGCGCAAGACACCCGTCAGCATCCCGCCGCGCTGGCCAGAACCGCAGTAGATGAAGATTTTTTCAGTGGGAGCGGGGAGTTTATCCAGGTTCTTGAGTGCTTCGCGAACGGGGATATTCACTGCGCCTTTGATGTAGCCATCTTTTTCCAGCTCAGCCGCATCGCGCACATCCAGCAGGAAGGGCGGGGTGGCTTCAGCCAGGGCCGTGTTCATATCGGCGGGCTTCATCCCGGCGTACCCCTGGGGCAGCGAGCCGATCATCTGGGCATAAAGCACAGCAAAATCGGGGGCGGGCACTTCGGTGGGGGGAACCTCCGTCGCAGGAACAGCGGTTGGCACAACGACCACTTCTTCAGTGGGGGTGACTGCCGGAGCACAGGCAGCCAGGATCATGCTGAAGATGACCAGCAGGATCAAGGACAGGTTCAGTTTCTTATTCATACTATTCTCCTGATTGTTCAAAATGGGAAGAACCCAATGGATTTACACGTCAGTACAAGTTTATGTGACAAGATGATAGAATATAAGTGACAAATATCACAATCAGCTATCGCAAATATTTATCGAATTGCATAAAGAAAAACTATGGCAAAAGGTGACACCAGGCACTATTGTGATAACCGTCACAATGATAGGATATTCATGCACTTTCCTGCATAAACGAGGCGAACGATGACCCTGAGCGCATATTCCCGGCACGAAGCTGACCTGTGTTTTGCCCTGGCTGACCCCAAGCGAATTGACATTATCCATACGCTCGAAAAGCATCCCTACAACGTGAATGAATTGACGCTGGAACTGGGGATTCCGCAGCCGATGACTTCGCGCCACCTGAAAATTTTACGGGAGCGGGGACTGGTTCAATCCACCCGTCACGGGGTTTCCGTTACCTATGCTTTGTCTGACCCGCGCATTTTGCAGGCGCTGGATTTGTTGAATGAGATTTCCCTCACTCCAACCCCTCTCCCGGCGGGAGATGGGCTTAGTCCCCTCCCCCTTTGGGGGAGGGCGGAGAGCGAGGGATAACACCGTGGAGGAACCTATGCACAACAAAAAAACTTTCATCGCTTTTCTCACCACCGGCCTGCTGCTGGTGCTGGTTGCCGGATTTTGGCTGGCAACGGCCACCCCGGCCAGCGCGCAGTGCGGTTCGCAGGCCTCGTCCTGCAAGGATTGCCACGAGGTGCAGGGACAGTTATCCGTTAATGCGGATGGCACCGGCTGGCACCAATCGCACGCTTTTGGCGATTTCTGCTATATCTGCCACGGCGGGAATACCCAATCTACCGATAAGGCTGCGGCGCATACCGGCATGGTCAACCCGATGGCGGATGTGAAGGCCTCCTGCCAGCAGTGTCACCCCAAGGATTTGGATGCTCGGGCAAAGGTTTATACCGATGTGTTGGGAACCGGCGCGGCTGCGGAGCCGACCGCCCTGCCGGCGGCGGTCTGCCCCTCGCCCGAGCCGACGATGATGCCGGAACCGGCGAACAGTGTCCCGGCGGATAAATCGGTCGTGATTGCCAAACCAGCGTACACGGTCGATTATGTGGCGCGCTACAACGAGAACGTGCTCGGCGTGCGGACAGTGAACTGGGGAACCATCGGGTTGGTGACGCTGATCGTCGCGGTGGTCGTAGTCGGGGCGGTTGTGCTGGGGACGAGAATGGGCTGGGTAACGGTATCCTTTGAAAAGGCCGAACAAGCCCCGATAACGGATTCATCCAAAAAGGCTTAATCTATGACGACCCTTTCGAGACGTGACTTTTTGAAGATGGGCGGCGCGGCAGCGGCGGCGCTGGCGGTGGGGCAGTTCGTCCCTCCGTCGGTGGCGCAAGCGGCGCTGGCGACTGGACAGGTCAATGCCCAGGGCGACGGCGAAATCGCCACGATGTGCGAGATGTGCGTCTGGCGCTGCGGCGTGCTGGCCAAGGTGCGCGGCGGGAAGGTCGTCAAACTGGACGGCAACCCCGACCATCCGCACTCCAATGGCAAACTCTGCCCGCGCGGACAGGCTGGCCTGGCGACGACCTACGACCCCGACCGGGTGCTTTCGCCGCTGGTGCGGGTTGGGAAGCGCGGCGAGGGCAAGTTCCGCGAGGCCAGTTGGGAAGAAGCGCTCGATATCGTGGCCTGGAACATGCTCGAAATCAAGAAAAAGTATGGCCCCGAGGCGATGGTCTTTTCGTCCACGCATAATTTGTCGCAGGTGCAGTTTGAGAACCTTTTGCAGGCCTACGGCTCGCCGAATTACGGCACGCAGCGCAGCCTGTGTTTCAACGCCATGATTGTGGCGAACCTGATGACCTACGGCATGGAAGAGCCGGGACGCAGTTACGAGGGCGTGAAATACATCATCCTGACCGGGCGCAACCTGGCCGAGGCGATTTCCAACTCGGAGACGGGCACGCTGATTGACGCGATTGACCGGGGCGCGAAGCTGGTCTACATCGACCCGCGCTTTACCAAAACCGCCGGGAAGGCCGCCGAATGGCTGCCGATTAGACCGGGGACGGATTTGGCGCTGCATCTGGCCTTTATCAATGTGATTATTTCGGAGAAACGCTACAACGCCGAGTTCGTGGCGCAGTACACCACCGGCTTTGACGAGCTGGCGGCCAGTATCGGCCAGTACACTCCCGAATGGGCAGCCGAAAAAACCGGTATCCCGGCGGAAACCATCCGGCGGATTGCGCAGGAATTCAGCGATGCCGCACCCAATGCGCTGGCGCACAACGGCTGGCGCACATCGAACTTTGTCAACTCGTTCCAGACTGAGCGCGCCATCACGATTTTGAACGCGCTGGTCGGCAATTGGGGTGTGACGCACCTGCCGGCGGGCGGCGAGGAAAGCGGCGCGCTGGGCAAACCGCCCCAGCCGGGCTATCCGCGCATTTCGGCGCTGCGGCTGGACGGCGTGCCGTGGAAGTATCCGTTCGTGCCGCTCAAACTGGGCGTGTTCCAGGAATTGCGCGACAACATCCTGAAGGATGACCCCTACCAGGCGCACGGCTGGTTTATTTCGCGCCAGAACCCGGCGCAATCCATCCCCGACCGGCGCAAGACCCTGCAAGCCTTCGCCAAGATGGACTTCATCGCCACGGTGGATGTCATCATGAACGACACATCCTGGTTCTCGGATGTCGTTCTGCCCGAAGCATCCTATCTCGAACGTTACGACCCGTTGATGCCGATGGGCGCGAAGGCCTTTATCCGCCAGCCGGTGATCGAGCCACAGGGACAGGCCAAATCGGCGCTGTGGATTTTCAAGCAGCTCGGCGAGCGGCTCGGGCTGGGCGATTATTTCCAGTACGCGGACGAGGAAGATTACCTGAATCAGCAGCTGGCACCCACCGGGGTTTCGCTGGAAGAAGTCCGGGCGAAGGGCTACGCGGAACTGCCCGAGGGCGAGGCAGAAGTCTACAAATGGAACACGCCCTCCGGGAAGATCGAAATCAAATCCAGCACGCTGGAAAAAGCCGGTTTCGCAGCCATCCCCACCTGGGAAGAGCCGCCCGCGCCCAAATCCGGCGAGTTTTACCTGCTAACCGGCAAGGACGCGCGCCAGACGCAGTTCGCCACGCACAACAACCTGCTGCTCAAAAAATATGATGACGAACCGCGCATCTGGATGAACGCCAAAACTGCCTCCGAAAACGGCCTGGTGGATGATGACCTGGTGGAAGTGACCAGCGAAGTGGGCAAAATCAAGGTGCATTTGGAAGTGACCCAGGCCATCCGCCCCGACTGTGTTTACATGACCCCCGGCTTTGGCCACCTGTCGATGGGTCTGACCACCGCTTACGGCCTCGGCGCGAGCGACTCGGATTTGCACATCAGCTATACCGACCCAATCAGCGGCGGACAGGCGCTCAGCCAGACGTTTGTCACGGTCAGGAAGGCGTAACCATGACAAAACAACATGCATATCTCTTTGACGCCACCCGCTGTATCGACTGCCGCGCCTGTATGATTGCCTGCTCGGTCGAAAACAACGTGGAAATGGGCGAATCCTACATCTGGCTCTCGGGCGCGGGCGTGATGGGCGAATATCCCGACCTGAAACGGGCCTCGATGCCTTATCACTGTATGCACTGCCTCGAGCCGGACTGTGAATCGGCCTGCCCGGTAGGCGCCTGGCACAAACGCGAGGATGGCCCGGTGGTCTACGACGCCAGCAAGTGCATCGGCTGCCGCTACTGCATGAACGCCTGCCCCTTCCAGGTTCCGCACTTCGACTGGAACAAAGGCATCATCGAAGGCGCTTTCATCCGTAAGTGTACGATGTGCACCCAGCGGCTGGAAGTGGGACAGGTCCCGGCCTGCGTCCACACCTGCCCGACCAACGCGCTGGTCTTTGGCGAACGCGCCGACCTGATTGCCGAGGCGCACGCCCGTATCGCCGCGCACCCCGACCGCTACATCAACCATGTCTATGGCGAATTTGAAAACGGCGGGACCTCCTATCTCATCCTGTCGCATGTCCCATTCACCGAACTGGGGCTGCCCGAGATGCCCGAAACGCCCGTCAACGCGGTCAGCGAGGCGGTCATGGAAGGCACCATCCCGTTTGCGCTGGCCTGGGGCACGGTTCTGAGCGGCGTGGCGATTGGGATCAATCAGATGAATAAGAAAAAGACGCCCTCATCCCCGGCCCTTCCCCCGAGGGGGGAAGGGAGCAATCCCCCTCTCCCCCCGGTAGAGGGGTCAGGGGTGAGGGAGAATGGCACGGAGGCGACGAAATGAAACTGCGCATCAACCTGCATCCCGCCCTACGGCTGCCTCCCATTACCTGGGTGCTCATCCCCCTGATGGCGATTGGCTTCACCGTCGCGATGGTGCGTTTTGCCCTCGGCATCGGCCCGATCAGCAACCTGAACAATACTTATGGCTGGGGTTTCTGGATCAGCTTCGACCTGTTCACCGGTGTAGCCATCAGCAGCGGCGGATTTATCATGGCCGGGCTGGTTTACATCCTGCAAATCAAGGAATTCAAGCCCCTGCTGCGCCCCTCCGTGCTGACAGCTTTCCTCGGCTACCTGATGGTCGCCATCGCCCTGCTGGTTGACCTCGGCCACCCGGAGCGCATCTGGTACATGATGGTGTACTGGAACCACACCTCGGTGCTGCTCGAAATCGGCATCTGCGTCATGTCGTACCTGACCGTGCTGGCGATTGAATTCGCGCCGGTGGTCTTTGAAGGCCTGAAATGGGAGAAACCCGCCCATCTCATCCACAAGTTCATCATGCCGTTTGTGATTTTGGGCGTGGTGCTCTCCACCCTGCACCAATCCTCGCTTGGCTCGCTGCTGCTGATCGAGTCAACCAAACTCCACCCGCTCTGGTGGACACCGATCCTGCCGGTCATGTTTTTCACCTCGGCGCTTTCCATCGGCCTGAGCATGATTATCCTTGAGTCAAGTCTCAGCGCGCGCTACTTTCAGCGCGGCCTGGAAACGCATCTGCTCGAAAAACTGGCCCGCGCCATCCCCTACACTGCCGGGACGTACCTGCTCCTGAAACTGGCTGACCTGGCCTTCACTGGAGAACTGGGCCTGCTTTTCACCAGCGGCAAGATGAGCCTGCTCTTTTGGGCTGAAATCCTGATTGGCTGCATCACCCCGATCATAATGTTCTCCATCAAAAAAGTGCGCCAGAGCCCGAACGGATTGCTGGCCGGAGCCGTCATCACGCTGCTGGGCATGATCCTGAACCGTTTCAATGTCAGCTGGTTTGGCATCGCGCGCCTGAACGACCCCGGCTACGCCCCCAGCCTGGTAGAAATGTCCATCTCCGTGGCGATTTTCTCGGCGGGTATCCTGGCCTTTGGGCTGGCGGCCAAATACCTGCCGCTGTTCGAGGCCGAGGAGCACGCCCCTGCAACCGGGGATTAGTCTTTTTGACAGTAGACCATAGACCGCTGACCATAGACTGCCATCCCCGGTCTACGGTCAACGGTCTTTTCTTTTATAATCACCCAAGCACCAATCACCAATTACCAACATGCGCCCCAACTTTTTCCACCACCTGCACCCGCCAACCGTTCCAGCCGAACAATCTCGCTGGCGCTACACGCTGGGCGCGGGCGGCACCGCCATCTTCCTGATGCTGATGCTCATCCTCACCGGCGCGCTGGAAATGTTTTACTACATTCCCACTCCAGAAAACGCAGCGCGATCGGTACAGACCATTACCTATCTCGTCCCGTTTGGCGGGTTGGTACGCAACCTGCACTACTGGTCGGCGCAGCTTTTGCTGGTTGTCTCGGCTGTTCATCTTGTTCGCATCGTTTTCACCGGAGCATACACCCCGCCGCGCCGCTTCAACTACCTGCTCGGGCTGGCGCTCTTCCTGCTCGCCATCCTGCTCGATTTCACCGGTTATATTCTCCGTTGGGATACGGGCATCCAGTGGGCGCTGGTGGTGGGCACCAATCTCGTCAAAACCATCCCGCTGGTCGGCGCGACACTCTACACAGCACTTACCGGCAGCGTTGAACCCGGCCCGGCCACCCTCATCCGTTTTTACGCCTGGCATATTTTTGGATTGACTCTAATCGCCATGATTTTGATGATCTGGCATGCCTTCCGCGTGCGCCGCGACGGGGGCATTGCCGTTCCGCCCCCCGGCCTGCGTACCGTTTCCGACCGTATCTCTCGCTTTGAGCTGGTGCGCCGCGAAACCCTGGCGATGATTTTTACCGCTTCAGCGCTGATCCTACTCTCCAGCCTGGCCCCCGCCCCCATCGCCCCACCGATTACTGAAATTTCCGCCATTTCGGGCGAGGTCAGCGCCCCGTGGTTCTTCCTGTGGGTGCAGCAAATGCTCAAATGGGGCGACCCATTTTTGTGGGGCGTTTTGGTTCCGCTCATTTTTCTGGCGCTTTTGGCAATTATCCCTTACGGTTTTCCCCAACCCGACCCCTCCGAACTTGGGCGCTGGTGCCCCCAATCCAACCGCCTGGCGCAAATCACCCTGGGTGTAATCGCGCTGGCCGTTATCGTATTGACCCTCCTCGCCAATGCCCGCTAACCAACCTTCGGCCCTGCGACACGCTCAGGACAACACCTTCGACTTTCGACTTTTCGTTGCCGCGGGACTTTTACTCTTCTCCCTTGCGTTTTCCGGGTGGGTGAATTCCCGCACCCCGAAACCTCTCTCGCTGACCCCCAGCCTGACCGGGCAGCCGGAATATTGCCTGACCTGCCATGCCGATTTGCCCGAAATCAGCCCTGCGCACCCGGTCCAGGTTTTTGGATGCGTCACCTGTCACGGCGGGGAGCGGCTGGCTCTTGATGCAGACATGGCCCACAGCAGCATACGTGGGGGTGCGAATCCATCTGATTTAACGGTGGTTAGCCAATCGTGCGGCGGAGAAAAATGTCACAGCGGGGCAGCTGCCGCTGGCCGGGATCATATTCAGAGAGTGCAAACCAGTCTGCAATCCACCTACGCCGGGGCAATCGCCACAATCCGATTTACTTTTGGCGCGCAACCTGATCTGACTGCCCGGCTGGCAATTGCCGCCGTTGCGGATGACCGGATTGAAACGGAAACCGGCCTTTCTGCCCTGGCAGTGTTTGACACGTCAACAGAGGACAATCCTTCCATTCAAAAATTTTCCCAGAATTGCCTGGCCTGCCATTTGAATGCCGCCCCGCGCGAGGGACAGACGTATGCGCGCTATACCGGCTGTGCGTCTTGCCACGCGTTTGCCCCGGCTGGCGCATGGAACAGCCAACAAACGCCAATTCACACTCTTTCTACGGCCATTCCGTATTCCCAATGCAACACCTGCCACAATCGCGGCAACTATGATCTGCGGACAATGACTTTTGTGGAAAGAAGCGATCAGCCAGCCGATCGCTTGCACAATTATTACCAGCCTATTGCACAATTTACCCGCTGCGAATACAGCCTCGATTGCGTGGATTGCCACACCCGCATTGAAACGATGGGAGATGGAGATCTGCACAGTAACAAGAAAGAAATCCAGTATATCCAATGCAAAACCTGTCATGGCACACCGACCGAACTGCCATTGACCAAAACATTGAGCGAGCTGGATGATATTGCCTTTCGGCAGGCGTTCCTTAACCCGATTCTTGTCTTGAAAGCCGGCGAGGTCATTCTGGTTACCGAACAGGGCGAACCGCTTTGGAATACGCGCGTCTTAAAGGACGGCACTTACCAGATGATTGGCAAAGTCACCAAGCAGGTTTTCACCTTCCGTCCGGTCAAGGGAAGCGCATGTACCCAAACCGGTGCCAATCAAGCCTCTGCCTATTGCCATCAATGCCACGCTGTTAAAAGATAATATGACCCCGATCAGCCGGCGCAACTTCTTGAAAATTGCAGCTACCAGTCTGCTGACAGCCAGTGGAGCAGTAGGACTTGGCGGGCTGCTGCGTTTTATAGCCTACCAGTCGGAGCAGGCTCCAGCCATCGAATTTGACCTGGGCCCTGCGGCGAATTACCCGATCGGCTCGCGGACGATTCACCCAAACATCCCGGCGGTGCTGATCCACACTGAGAGCGGATTCTCTGCCATAAGCCTGGTGTGTACCCACTTAGGTTGTACGGTTGAAACGAAAGATTCCGGTTTTTCCTGCCCCTGTCATGGTTCTACCTACTCCAAAGAAGGCAGGCTGCTTTCGGGACCAGCTGTGGAGGACTTGGATGTTTGGCCGGTTGAATTGAAGGATAACGGGAGGTTGCTTGTGCGCAAAACGATCGTCCAGCCTCGCGGTTGAAATCGGGCCGAGGAGGTCGGCGCCCGGGCGGGGCGAATCAGCAAAGAAAACGACTGGACTTACTCGGTAAGGCTATAGGAGAAAAGCACGTTTTGTTCCTGGAATTGGCAGTAACCACCGCGAGCGCAGGGCAGGCAAAGGGTAATGCCATCGCGCCTGATTTCACGTTCATTCATGATTTCCTCGCCGCAAAGGTCGCAATTGGTTCGTATTCCGGGCCGGGAAAGGAGGGCGGCGAGAGATTGAGTCAAGGTAACCGGGCTGAAGGTGAACATCTCAGCCATGGGCATGACCTGGTACGCCTGCATCTGCGCGAAATAATGGCGCGGTTCGTTGGGAGTGTAGATAAAAGCTTTTTCCCGAATGCCGGGTGCCGGGGCCAGACGAACAGCCTGACCGGTGGCAGTATCCACGAAAGATGCGGCTGTTTTGCCGTAATCCTCGACCCGCAAGGTGCGGTGCCCGACAGTGCAGCCGGTGGCGGCAATCAGTCCATCGACAAAACAGCCATCGGTTTCCACAATAACCAGCAGCCGTTTTTTCTCTGACGCTGCAGCAAAGCCCAGGGTTTCGAGTCCCGCCAGGCCCATGCGCACGCCCAGGATCTGGCGCGGGCAGAGATGTGCATGGTCGCAGGATGATTTTTCGAGCAAAGGTTGAAGGTCCATTCGATTTTCCTTTCGGAAATTGATAGGTACGATACAACAAGGCTGTCTCATGGAAAAGAGACAGCCTTGTAGAAGGTTGCGGGTCTCCTTTCCAAAATCCCCAATAAAGGGGACGAGCGGGGGGCTGGGGAGTTTCCGCCACCAACCGGGATCACACAGGAAGTGATCGGCCTGCCAACCATGCGCGGGGCGTTTAGGCTGGCAGGCTTCGGAGAGTCATTCAGTTTTGGCTAGTATACACCACCCAGGTTGGAACACAAAGAATGCCAGGCCTCCAAGCAGTTCACCAGCCAGTAGAAGAGCAGGCGGGGATGTTTTTGAAAAAACTCAGCCCGAGAAAAGTCAACTGCCATTGTGAATAGATTGGCCATCGTCATCGAAGCTTGTTGCATATACTAAATCAGGGTGAGAGTACCCTGGGAACAGGATGCTCTGTTCATAGTGCATACCGATTTTCTCAGCGACGCGAATGGATGCAACATTGGCCGGGTCTATCATCGCGATCAGACGTTTGATCCCGAGCATGGAAAATGCATGATTGCGCACAGCCCCGGCAGCTTCGGTAGCATAGCCCTGGCCCCAGGCCGATTTCACCAAACGATATCCAATCTCAATTTCTGGTTGCCCATTCACATTGGGGAAGGAGAATAAACCGCAATAGCCAATCACGGTTCGACTAACCTGCTCTGTTATTGCGTAGGGGCCGAACCCCCGGGTTTGATAGTCTTGTTTGAGACAGGTATGCAACCAGTCCTGTACCCATTCCTTGGTATGTACACCGTCACTGTAACGCATGACCTCTTCGTCACAAAAAATACGATACAGCGGCTCAATGTCTAAAATGTGGAAAGTTCGTATGAATAATCGTTCTGTCGTCAAAGTGAACATGGAATCTTTTAAAGAGCCACTTTCTTTTAGGGGCCAGGCGTGGGGCGAGAAAAGCCTGCCGGGCCGAACCATGTGTTCTGGCAATCAGGATAAATTCCGTGCCAAATAAGCGCTGGTGAGGGATTGCCTGGCGTCGAGAAGCTGCCTGGGCGTCCCCTCAAACATCACTTTACCGCCCTTGTTGCCACCTTCGGGGCCCATATCGATGATCCAGTCGGCATTTTTGATGACATCCTGATTGTGTTCAATGATGATGACCGTATTGCCAGAATCGACCAGACGATTGATGATGGCGAGAAAATTATTGATATCGGACATATGCAGACCCGTGGTCGGCTCATCCATGACGTAAACACTGCCTTTTTTCTGCAATTCGCTGGCAAGTTTAACCCGCTGGCACTCACCACCGGAGAGTGTGCTGAGCGGCTGCCCCAGGCTGAGATAATCCAGACCGACATCGCTCAAGGCTTGCAATTTGCGCACAACTTCCTTAATGGTGAAGAATTCGAGCGCTTCCCGGATGGACATGCCCAGCACTTCGCTGATTGATTTTCCATTGAACTTGTAGGTCAGCACTTCTTCCTTGAATCGTTTCCCGCCGCAGGTTTCGCACGGTGTTTTGACTTCATCCAAAAAGGCCACATCGGTGTAAATTACGCCCAACCCCTGGCAGGTTTCGCAAGCGCCCTTGGAGTTGAAACTGAACAGGCCGGCATCAACTTTATTGGTGGTTGCGAAGGCTTTGCGAATCTCATCCAGGATGCCCGTGTAGGTGGCGGGGTTGGATCGGCTGGACGTGCCTACCGCAGCTTGATCAATCACAATCGCTTCAGCATGTTGGTGGAGAAAAGTCTGGTTGATCAGTGAGCTTTTACCGGAACCCGCTACACCTGTCACAACCGTCAAGACGCCGGTTGGGATATCGACACTGACATTTTGCAGGTTATGCAATGTGGCATTGACGATACTGAGCTTGCCTTTGGCCTGGCGAAAATGCTCCTTGATTGGGAGGGATTCTTTGATATGAAAACCCGTCAGGGTATTGGCATACAACAGATTGGCATATGTGCCTTCATAAACAATACTGCCGCCTTGGCTGCCCGCGCGCGGCCCGACATCGATAACATGATCCGCAATTTTGATCACATCACGGTCATGTTCCACCACAATCACGGTGTTGCCCTTGTCGCGAAGCTTTTGAAGCAGTTCGTTAAGGCGGTGGACATCGCGTGGATGCAGCCCGATGCTGGGTTCATCAAAGATGTACATCATATCCACCAGGCTGCTGCTCAGATGTTTGACCATCTTGATGCGCTGTGATTCTCCGCCTGATAAGGTATCGGTTTCACGATTAAGGCTCAGATATTCCAGACCAATATTAATCACGTCTTGCAAGCGCTCGACCAGGGAATTGACCATGGGCGCCGCGACCGGGTCTTTGATGGCCCGGATGATCTCGATCAAATCGTCTACCTCCATGGCTGCCAGTTCGGCTATGTTATATCCATTAATCCGGGAACTTAGCGCCAGCTGGTTAAGCCGGGCGCCTTTACAGAGCGCACACGGGCCAAAGGTCATGTACGGCGCCACTTCTTTCTGGGTGCGCTCCGAGTAGGCTTTGACATCTCCCGTGATGTACTTTCGGCTGAACTTGTCAATGATGCCTTCAAAAGTAATGTTGACCGATTTGCCCCCAAACTGGGTTTTGACCTTTTGTGGTTTGCCGTGCAAGAGCAGTTCCAGTTCCACCTCTGTATAATCAGCCAGTTTCTTGTCCATATCGAACAGCCCCGACTGGGGTAAGATATTCCAGCTCCAGCTTTCGACGGCATACTCCGGAAACAGGATTGCGCCTTCGTTGAGCGATTTGGATGTATCCAGAAAAACGGACAGATCCACCCCGATCTTGCGACCCCTTCCGTTGCACTCGGGACACATTCCCTGCGGGTCATTAAACGAAAAAACAAGGCGATTGCCCACAGCGGGCCGGCCAACGCGCGAGAACAGCAGTCGAAGCAGGCTGTAAATGTCAGTAACCGTCCCGACCGTGGAGTGTGACCCGCCGCCCAGGTGTTTCTGGTCCACCACAATCGCCATGCTCAGGTTTTCGATGGCGTCGGCGTCAGGCTGGGCATAACGCGGCAGAAAGTTCCGCACGAAGGTGCTGAAGGTTTCATTGAGTTGGCGTCGGGCTTCGGAAGCAAGCGTATCGAATACGATGGATGATTTGCCAGATCCAGATACACCGGTAAAGAGGGTAATTTTGCGTTTCGGAATGCGGAGAGATACATTCTTCAAATTGTTTTCGCGTGCGCCGCGGATCTCGATATATTCCTGATACACCAGATCCCTCCTGATTGGGAAATTTTTCTTTGCCCTTTATTTTACCCCTTTTGACCTTGCTCCAGTTCAAGCAAGCCCTTTCCAGGTTACGGGCAGCCGGGGCGCCCGGCGCGAATCCCCCCAATCAGACGCCTCTTTCAACGGATGATGCAGCGCCTAATGCTCACTTTCAAAAACCGTCTCGCCGAGCGGAATGCCATAGGCGCGGAATTTCTCCATGAAACTGGGCCGCAGGCCGGTGGCTTTCAGCTTCCCGATCACGCGTCCGTTCTTGAAATCGGTTTGCATGAAACGGTAGAGATCCTGCAGCACAATCGTATCGGTTTCCATCCCTTGCACTTCGGTGATGTAGACGATTTTGCGCGTCCCATCGCGCATGCGTTCCAGATGGACGATCAATTCGATCGAAGAAGCCACCTGTTCGCGGATGGCGCGTAGAGGCAGATCCATGCCAGCCATCATCACCATCGTTTCAATTCTCCGCAGTGAATCGCGCGGGCTGTTGGAGTGAATGGTGGTCATGGAGCCATCGTGGCCGGTATTCATGGCTTGCAGCATATCCAGGGCTTCGCCGCCGCGTGATTCGCCCACTACGATCCGGTCGGGGCGCATGCGTAAGGCATTGATCACTAACTGGCGGATTGGAATTTCACCCTTGCCTTCAATGTTGGGCGGGCGTTTTTCCAGCCGTAAAACATGCTTTTGGTGCAATTGGAGTTCAGCCACATCTTCAATGGTAATGACGCGTTCATTGACGGGGATAAACGATGAGATGACATTCAGGATGGTTGTCTTGCCGCTGCCGGTGCCGCCGGAAATGACAATATTGATGCGCGCTTCGACGCAAGCCTTCAGAAAGGCGACGGCGGACGGGGTCAGGGTACCGTTGGCGATTAAGTCCTGCGCGGTAAACGGTGTGGTGGAGAATTTTCGGATGGTCAGGAGCGAGCCATTGAGTGAGAGTGGCGGAATGGTGGCGTTAATGCGGAATCCGCTCGGCAGGCGGGCATCCACCATGGGAGAAGATTCATCCACCCGGCGGCCGAGTGGAGCCACGATACGGTCAATAATGCGCCGCAGGTGGGTTTCATCTTCAAAGGTGGTCTTGGTTTCCTCAATTTTCCCAAAGCGCTCAACGAAGATTTTCCCCGGACCATTGACCATGATTTCCGTGATTTCGGGATCGTTCAGCAAAGGCTCCAGCGGTCCATACCCAACGATGTCTGCAAAGACCCATTCAAACAGGTGCTGTTTATTGGCGCGGGTCAGAATCATGTTTTCTTCGGCCAGAAACTGATTGAAGAAAACCTCGATCATCTTGCGCAGGCGTGGAATATTTTCCAGGGTGACTTCGCCTTCAAAATCTGAGAGCACGCGTTTTTGGACTGCATCACGCACGCTGAACAAAGTCTCTTTCATGGCTTCAAAATCTTCGGGGTTGAAGGTTTCGGTCTGTTTCTGTTGATTTTTCAGGTTGAGCGCAGGGCGATTGGTGAACATTTTGGCCTCTTCGTGGTGTCTTTATTGCTCTGTGGCCGATACCGGCACCAGAATTTGCTGGTCGGCTGTAAAAACCAGGTTTTCATCCAGATGATTGATTTGGCGCAAGGCTTCGATGGTGGTCCCATATTTGAATGCGACATAGGCCAGCGTTTCGCCGCGTCTGACCTGTAATTGCTGAAGCGGATAAGCAGTGGTTACCATTTCGAGTGCCAGCTCGTACCGCTGGACGGCTTCCAGCACGTCGCCGGAATCAAGCGCCTGATTGGCATTATCAATGGCTGCCAGCAAGCTCTTCTGGCCGGGCGCGCTGAGCACGTATTTTGCCTGGAGTTCTTCAAAGGCAAAGTGATAATATTCCGCGGCTTCCTGGCTGCGCCACAATTTTCCCAACGCCCGCGCAATCCGTGTTTCGTTCTGAAAACGCCGCAAAGGTGCATTTTTCCCGGCCTCCCAGAGATATTTTTCGGCTTCCTGGTAATCATTTAACGCCCCGGAATAATCGGCATAAATCAGCAGGTTGTCGCCATGCGCCAGGCTGGCTTCAAAAAGCAGATATTCCAAAAACCCATTGGCATACCGGGCTTCCTGGCGGTGCAGCTGCTCAAAACCGGCCAGAGAAGCCGTCCAACGGCGCTGCAAAAAAGCCGTATACGCTTCATAAAATAATTGCGTCTTTTCCTGGCCGGCCCGAAACACTGCCGAATCGGAACCGAGACTGGACGCCTGGTTTAACAGTTGCAAAGCCTGTTCAACCCCGGTCAGTGAATAATGAGAGCTTTCCAGCAATTCCATCCCATGCCAGTAATATTTACTGGCCTGCAAGCGCAGAGCGATTTTGTTCAGTTCTTCGCGCTCGGCGGCAAATTTCTTATCTTGTGGCGCAAGCGCCAGGGCCGCCCGGTAATATTTTTCAGCCAGCTCAATCTCGGCGGCGGAGGCATCTGGCCGGCTGGCAATGTCAATAATAATATTGCGGTAGCTGGTAAAAAGGATGCTCTCCATTTCTGGGAATTTCGCAAAAGGGTCAAGGACCTGCATCGCCTCTGCGGCCTGGATTACTGCAGGCCAGTCTTGCGATTGGTAGGCAGTCTGGGCTGTCTGCGCCAGTTGCGCCAATTGATTCTCTTTTTGGATTTGGCCTGCCACTTCTGCGGCGTTTTCATAACCCGGCTGCCGTGCTTCAACCTCCAGCATAATCTGCAAGGCCTTTGCCCGGTCACCGGATTTGAGCGATTCCAGCCCTTGCCGGTAAAGATCCCTGACGGCCAGATTTTCCTGAATATCTTGAATTTTTGCCCGGGTCTGCAGATCATCCGGTCGAATTTCGGCAATTTCCTGGTAAATGACCAGCGCCTCTGGGAGTTTCCCCAATCGATAGAAGCTTTCTGCGCTCAGGTATTTGTCAGCCAGTGTCTGTTCGAGCAAAGTGGCTTCGCGTTCCAGGCTGGTACGGGTGATATGGGCGGTATAAGCATTAAGCGCCCATACAAACCCAATCCCGACCAGGATACCCCAGGCGGCGAACATCGCCAGGCGGAGAGCGGTGCGATAGTTCGCCGAGCGCTTCTCCTGCGTCCGTCTTGTTTGCTCGTTTTCCTGCAGGGCGAGGCGGACTTCAACATCATCCTTAAAAGCCAGCAAATATCCATCCTCCGGGCTGGCGGCCAGGAGACTTTCCAATTCCAGACGACAGGCCTGCCAATCGGCGCTTTGAAAAGCGGCCATCAAACGCTGAAATCCGGGATTCTCCTTGTAATCTGCCTGCGGTCCGGCCTGACTCGGCCATTCTGCCGGGACTGGCGTGGGCTGGCTATTTTCCAGCCCGTCTACGCCAAAGTCCTGGTCCATGGTTGGTTTTTTTTCAACGCGGGGTACTTTACCCATTTTTACCTGCCAGGTGTGTGAAATCCCTTGGGACGTAAGCTCTTACCGGAGCAGCCCCATAATTTCTGGAATGGAAGGCCCGAGCAAGACTGCCAGCAAGGCTGGAAAGATAAAGAATACCAGCGGGATCATCATTTTGGCTGGCAGACGCTGGGCGGCCTCTTTGGCACGGTGTTGCCGTTGAATGCGCATCTGTTCTGCCTGCGCATGTAAAACATCCGAAATGCTCATGCCGAGCACTTCCGATTGCACAATCATCGCCACAAAACTGGACAGCTCGGCAAGATCGACCCGCACCTGTAAATTTCGCAGGGCTTGTTGGCGCGAAACGCCAACCTCCATTTCAGCCACCACCCGCGCAAACTCCTGACCGATGGTGGTCTTGAAAGTTTGTCCGACCCGCAGCAGGGACTGATCAAAACTCAAACCCGCCGCCGCACAGACCGAAAGCATGTCCAGGGCATCCGGCAAATTGCGACGGATGGCATCCTGCCGGTTGCGAATCCGCACACCCAACCACAGGCCGGGTGCCACCGCCGAGATCAGAAAAACCGCCAGCCCCAACAGCAGGTTGGTACTGGAGCGGGGATTAAGCTGGTAAATGAAAAACCCGAGCGCCAATCCAACCAGCATAAACAACAGGCGCAGACCGTAAAATTGCTGGGCGCGCAAGTTATAAGGGTTGCCGGCCACCAATAAGCGCCGATTCAATTCCTGAACCGATTGAGCCGGGGTCAAACGTCCCAGGTTGGACATCAGCGCATTCAACCAGGCGACCAATGTCCGTTGCAGGAAGCTCTCCGAATAATTTTCTCCCCGCAGCTCGGATAAGTTGGCCGACAGGCTGGCCAGGTGTGGAGCAAGAATGAAGGTCTGAATCCGCTTGTTGACTTCACTGGTGTCAAAATATTTCAACCCCCAGCCCACCAGTCCCAATCCGGCCGTCACGAGGAACACCATCAGCCCCAATTCAACCCAGTTGAAATTCATCATGCCACCCCTGTCCGTTAAATGTTCAGCTTTGCCAGTTGCCGCAGAACCAGGTTGCCAACCAGCAGGCTGCCGAGGGCATAGATCAAAATGAAGCGCGCAAGACCTGGCGCAAACATGGTTTGAACATAGCCCGGGCTGATCAGCGCAATCACTGCCAGGGTGATAAAGGGCAACAGGGTCAGAAGATAGCTGGCGTAGCGCGCATACGAGGTGATCGAGCGTAATTCGCCCAGCAAGGCCATGCGTTCCCGAATGGTCTGGATGACCACGTTCAGGATGGTGGAGAGACTGCCGCCAACTTGCATATTGATATTGATGGCGGTCACAACCATGTAGAAATCGTCGCTTTCCATGCGGTTGGCCATGTTGATCAGCGCCCGGCTGAGCGGCAAACCCAGTTCCACTTCGCGGCGCACCTGGCGAAATTCATCCGAGGTGGGTGAACCCATTTCCTGGATGACCACCCCGAGCGACTGCAAAAATGAATATCCAGCTTCCACCGCGCCACGGATCAGCGAGAGCGAATCCACCAGCTGTAGTTGGAATTGCTTTTGCCTTTTTTCGATACTGCGGAACAGCAAAAAGCCAGGCACGATGGAGGCAATCACCCCCAGACCGATGCCTGGCAAAACATCTCTGAAGAAAAACAGCCCGAGTAGAAAAGCCAACAAAATCACACCAACCCGGATAATAAAATATTCGCTCGCGGTGATCTGCCAGTTTGCCGCCACCAGTTTGAGTTGCATCTGTTCGGATCTTAAGACCCCAAACATGACGTTAAATTGTGAGCGAAACCGATCGAGAAAAACGCCTTCGGTGCTGTCGGGCGTCTCCAACGCACTGATCGTGTTCGTTTCCACATATTTCTTAAGCCGGTCCTGCACTTCCCGCTGTCCGCGCGAAGCAAGAAAGATGCCAGACAACAGGACGCTGACACCAACTCCCAGCATTAGCAGGACAAAAGACAGGTTTAATGTCGTGGTTTCCAAAAAATACCTCTTGTTTGGCCAACGCCTGGGTTAGCCCAGGCGGGATGACTTGGAGAGAACATCCGAAAGAACTTTTCTTGTTTTGGCCGCCTCGTTTGGCACATGGCCAAGCGCTGCGATCAGATTTGTGGCAAAATTCATCGAAGCCTTGCGCAAGGGCGAGTTTTGCGCCTGCAGCATGACTGGAACACCGCGATTAATACTCTGCAGGCTGGTTCGGCGATCCCAAGGGAAGGTGGCAAAAACCTTGACCTGCAAAGCACGCTCAATATCTTTCAAGCTTAGCCCGTCGCGCTGATCATGCTGGTTAACCACAACCAGCACTTTATCCTTCGGGAAAGACAACGTGGTCCGGCAAATTTCAAAAAAACGGCTGGCATCCCGCAAACAGGCAATATCGGGGTTGACAACCAGAATGATTTTGTGACAGGCATCCATGAATGTGACGGCATTGTCACTCAAAAAATTGCCGCTATCAATCACCACGTAAGGAAAAACTGTTTGCAGACCGATCAAGGCCCGGTGCAAATCTTCAGGGCGGATCCCGTGCGCGGCCGAAGGATTGGCGGGGGCCGGGAGAACCTTCAGCCCGGAAACATGGACTGAAACCACATCCCGGATCAAGCCTTCATCCAACGCCCCAACATGCGGAATCAAATCAGCAATCGAATTTTGCGTCTTCAGATTCAGCATGATATCCAGATCCCCGAAGAGCAGTTTTCCATCCAACAAAAGCACTTCCTGCTTCAACTCATTCATCAACGCCGCCGCCAGGTTGATAGCCACAGAGGAGCAACCCACCCCGCCTTTCGGGCTAAAAACCACAATTGTCCCGCGATGCGCCGCAGCATACTCCACCTGCAGCGCTGCATCCGATTTGGATTTCAGGTTGCGCTGATGCAGTTCTGCCAGCCGCTCCAAAACTGTTAAAAACTGGTTCTGATTGAACGGCTGAATGATAAAAGCCCGCGCCCCGGCCATGAGGACGCGATGCACTTCTGCAACCTGGTCTTCGGGCAGAATGACGATCGTCACCACCTCCGGAAACTGGAGGGAGATTTTATCGAGCATTTCCACCAGCTGGAGATTGGGCGCCAAAAAATCCAACAACACAAAATCTGGCGCAGATCTGGCAATCGTCTCGAGCAGGTCATCCTGATGCGCCACACCATCGAGCCCGAAGTAATGCTCATCCCTTTCCAATGCGGTTTGAATTAATTCCAGTATCAATTCATTGGCCGAAATGGTCAGGATACGTAGGGGAGCTTGCGAGTTTGACATTGACTTTTTCCCTTTTCTGAGCCGCTTTAAGGCAGGAGATCCAACCCATAAAGCTCTTTGATATATTCGGATGTGACCGGCACCAGGTCAAATTTACCCGTGGACGTAGGCGCGCGCAGGACGTAATCGAAAACCGCCCCCGAATCTTTCAGGTATTTAAGAATCAGCGCATCCTGTGGATCCAGCGCCACCAGATAGGTCTGCACCACCACTTCTTCACGCCTGGGAATGGTATTGACGGGTTCGGGGTTATTCTCGTTGTCGCTACGAACGATATCCACCACCAGCGCTGTAATATTGACCTTCTGCAGCGCAGAAAAGGTGACCAGCTGGGGAGAATTCTCCTGCCCGGCTGCGGCAGTCTCCCCCACCTGCTGAAGTGTCTCCAGCGAGGAAACCAGGATATCAATCAGGTCTCCGCGCTTGATCAGGGCTTCGCGGCTCATTAAATCAGTGGCGGGCAGCGCCATTAACACGTGAGTCTCATCCAACAGATAAGCTACGTCGTAAACCTGGCTGGTAGGATTGGCCAGGTTGTGATCCAGGATCATTTCACCTTGAAACAAGTCCACCTTGGTGATTTTTCCAATGACATTCTCCAGGTTTTCGATGGCATCCCGGGGCACATACTGGGCGGGGATGGCATTCATCACCACCTGATCGGCACTCAGCACCTGACCGGCGGCTACGTCACCGCTGACCACTGCCACCTGAACCGTTTTTTCCGGTTCGGGAGTGATGGATGTTTCGGGCGTGCTCAGGCGGATATCGAACAGGCGCATGGCCATCAGGCTGCCCGCACCAACGAGCAGAATTCCGAAGATGGCAATCACGATTCCAGTCGCGAGACGTGAGTTCAAGTTAACCCTCCTTGAAAAGTGTGTGCAGAAATTAAAGGCGTAAAAACCGAGCCAGTGACGATGTGCTATTGGGTCAACGAGATGATGTAAACCCCCAAATCAAACCCGCTCGGGCTGATATCAGTTCCAGCGACATACCCACTCACAAAATAGCCTTCAATAGTGGATGTATTTTTATCGATATTGGATAATTTCTTGCCCGGGCATTTCTCAGAAGCCCCCTTCGAGACGCACGTCACCACGAATGGGGCAAAAGCTGCCACCCGGTAGTAGGTGCCATTGCCACTCGAACCGGTGATCAGGTCGCCGGCTTTATATTCGGTAGAGCACTCACTGGGCAGATCGGTGGAGGTTGTATCTGTGCAAACGGCATTAAAGACCGGGAGCAGGGAGATCATAAACCGGATTTGATGTGCATTGATGAAGACCGAGTTGGAGACGCCATTTTTCCCTGCAAACCAGTGCGGGATGGTAATTGGATCTGGATACCCATTGAGCATCACTTCCGATAAATCATGGGCGCCGGTGCCGCCATCCAGCAAGAGCCAGCCCCGGTTGGCTCCGCCTTCGACATCGAGGATGCCATCGTCGTTAAAATCACAGTTAATTTGCCCGGCAGGGTTCAGTTCCTGGCAATCCACGCTGGGGTCAAATTTATCACTATCCATCACCAGGTAGACCAGCTTGCCTTCACCGGGAGGGTTATCAGTATAAGTGGTGTAATGGATTTCATCCCCTTCCGTCAGCACCGTGTTGTTAAAGTCCACAATCCCCAACAAGGTTTGGAAAATCGGCCAGGGAATGGAGTGAATGCTGCAGGTCGAAGAAGAACCACCCACTGGTTGGCGGCAAGTCCAGGCGATGGGCAAAACCCGGGTAAATGTCGCCGGCGGGAAACAACCGGCCGAAGCCCGCGCCCGGGCGATATTTGAATCTTGCCCGAAAATGGGCGCAAAGTAAGAGCGAGTCGATTTTGTGACAGAAACTACCACTGCCCCATCTTCAATTTTGACACTATCGAGAGAGGAGGCCTGATTTTCAACTGTTGCATATTGGTTCGCGACACTGGTAATGGCGGCCAGATCCCCTTTCTGGACACACATTTCATGCGCTCCAGCCATGGCGGCTGCATCTGCGGCAGTTTGGGCCTGCCGCCGGTTCAGATAAATATTCCCGCCATCGATCAGGAGGGCGGCTACGGCCACCAAACCTGCCATCAGCAGGGCGACCAGGACAAGGCTTTGTCCGCGCGGGAACGTTATTTTTCTCATCGCAACCTCCTTATTCATACTTTCCATAGGGAGTCATCTGCATGGTGGATTCGGCGTTGAGACTGAGCATATTCCCGGACCCTACAATCTGGGCCAGGAAAAAAGTTACCGGGGCAAACCTGACCTGGGCGGCGACGGTTACATAATTGGTGCAGGGATTATCCAGGTTGGAGGGGTTTTGATCACAATAAACAGAAATATCATTTGCCGCAAGGGGAACTGAAATGGCATAGGCCAAGACAGTTTCCCGAATTTTGGTCTGGCGCAGGCTGGCATTGGTATAGCGGCTCACCGTGGCCTGCCGGGCTCCTTCGCGGATGGCATTATTGAGAGCTGAGTAATAATAAATTGCCCGACCCAGATCGATAAAAACAAGCACGATCAGCAGAAACAGGGAGATCGTCAGGGAAAACTCGACCAGCGATTGTCCAGGGTTGTGAGCGCTGTTTTTCATGGGATCAACATCCTTGCCTCGCCCACCAGATCCAGCGGCCCGTAAAAAATTCCAAGCACCAGCATTTTCAGTTCGTGATGAGCCCTGACTTCCACCGTCGAACCTTTCGGGCAGGCGGTTTTAACCATGCCGCTTGAGCGGCAGACGACGCTGACATTGGCAGGCGCGATACTTAAGCCGGAATTTTGCCCTTCCACCTGGACGGCCGCTTTGGTTAACTCATATCCATTGGCAATCCCTGCCGACGGATTGTAGACCATGAACATGGCACCTTCGCGCGCTGAATTTTCCAGCGCCACTTTTAAATAAAAAGCGCGCCCAAAATCCATGGCCCCAAAGACCAGCAGCAACAGAACCGGGAGAGTCAGCGCAAATTCGACCAAACCCTGTGCAGAGTTTTTGTGTAGATTATGCATTGGACGACCTCCACCCAACCTGAACATCCTGAATACCCCTGACAAAAAACTGTTGAATTTTTTCTTACGAACAGGCCGCGACGATCCGTTCAACCCTGTTTTTCCGCGGCAACGACCCGTGGGAGTGCAACCCGCTCTTGATGAACCTTCCCCGTTATTTGCTCTCAGACTGATACGTGCCCGGCGGCTCTGTCCTGACCCCGCGCAAAACACAATCACCGGTCCGCGAAGAAACCGGTCGATCAAGTTTATTTTTCGTATTCGCCAACTTCAAATTCGCCACAATGCCCCTGAATTTTTCGCCCACCCGGTGTAATCTGGTTACAACTAAAAAAAATTATAACACAATTCATTCTTCACCCAACACGGCGCCAGCGTTTCCAGCCGGTTCAGGGATAGTTCGCTGGTAGGGGATCGGCTGGAACGCGCCAGATTGGTTGTATAATCTCGCCGGGATTTCAAATCAGGTTTGATGGTGGCGGGGCTCCGCGCAGGGTTGATCTGTAGAGAAATTTTAGCAGCCAGGAATTCAGGCGCGGGCCGACAGAGATTTTTTCAGGGGGAGAAAGTTGAATCCGGGTATGTTTCGTGCTCATGTTTGCCCTCATCCTGCAACAAAACAAGGGGAAAAGTTATGAACAAGCCTGCGTGGCTACTATTACCAGCGTTTTTCACGCTCCTATTTTTATTGACGCAATCTCCCGGCAGCGTTCCATCCAGTTTGGAAGAACTGCTCTTCAAGAATACTCGTCCCGTATTGGCGTTGATCACCCGCACACCGGTCTGCCTGGAGCGTGATACGATTCCAGCGGAAGAATATCACTGGCTGCATCTGCCCAACTCGCCCGCCGAGCTGGCCACCGATGAATATTATGGGTTTCTCTCTGGCCAGCTGATCAAGGCCGGCGTGGTGGATGCATCAGAATGCCCTTTAAACGGCCTGTGGTCGAACGGATACGCCAATTCCTGCGGGCTGGAGAAAGCGCACGAAGCCACCCTTTATCTCCAAAATGTTTTTGATGATGAAATTTTAGCCGCGGGCACCCAATATGGTGTTCCGCCCGTGATGCTCAAGCAGCTTCTGCGCTTCGAAAGCCAGTTCTGGCCAAATCGCGTAGATTTGATTCATTACGGCATGGGGCATGTCACCAAATTGGGCGCTGAAAATGCCTTGATGTGGAGCCCGGAGCTTTATGACAGCCTGTGCCGGGCAGTCAATCACAGTCCCTGCAGCACCCCCTATTTTCAGAGCTCACGCGAGATGAACAATTTACTGGCCTGGCAATTGCTCAATGTGATGGACACCAACTGCCCTACCTGCCAGTACAAAATAGATGTTCAAAAAGCGGAACAGAGCATTGCCTATATTGCCCAGATTTTGCTCGGTTATTGCAAACAAACCTCTCAAATTGTGTATAACGCCACTGCAACCTACTCCAACATCTCAGTCGACTATGCCACTATTTGGAAATTGACTCTGATGAACTATAACGCGGGGCCCAACTGCGTATATAACGCGATCCAGGCCAGTTTTGATGGCAAGACCTCCAAAAAACTGGACTGGAACGTGATTGCCGACCACGCATCAACACGTGCCTGCGAAGCCGGGGTAGATTATGTGGAAAACATTACGCAGAAGTATTACAATTTCACTGCCGAAACTCCGTAGAGGGTCAATCTGGTTGAAAAAAATATCAGTTGGTGGATTGTAAAATTGCCTGCAGCTCTTCGAACCGGGCGGTGAAAATGCCGACCAGCCGGGGGTCAAACAGAATACCCGAAGATCGTTTAATCAGCTCCAGTGCTTCGACCGGGGGCATTTCTTTTTTATATGAGCGCCGGGTTGTCAACGCATCAAAGACATCCGCCAGCGCAACAATCCGTCCGCTGAGCGGGATTTGTTCGCCGCGTAACCCTTCAGGGTAGCCGGATCCATCCCAGCGCTCATGATGCGTCTGGGCAATCATTGTTGCGGTTTGCAGCACCGCCGCATTGGAACGCCGCAGCAGGCGGGCGCCTTCGAGGGTATGCCGCTCGGTGATTTCATACTCGGCAGGATCGAGATTGGCGGTTTTCTTAAGGATCGCAACGGGAATGGCGATTTTCCCAACGTCGTGCAGAATGGCAGCCAGTGAGATCAGATTGGATTGTTCATGGCTGAGTTCCAACGCGGTTGCGATAACGTAGGTATAGCGTCGCATGCGTTCCAGGTGTGGCCGGTTATCCCATTCGGCGTATTCGGCCAGGTGGGCGGTTAAAATCAGATATTCAAGTACATCGGGCGGGTTCGAATCTGAGAAGTTTTTGAACATTTTCCACCTCGTAGCTCAAAAATATGCGTTTGACTGGCAACAAGCCAGATTCCATCCCTACATCATATAGCAGAAGAAGAGGCGCGTCAAGCAAAAGCGGAATAGGAAAAAGGTCAGCGGTCAGTGTGTATTCCGGGCTATCCACCCATTAAATCCACTGTTTGGATCAATCACGTATATTTGTCATTATTCACTTACAGGACTGGCTAACCTATTCAGCTGCTGGTGATTGTATTTTATTTTTATTTTTGGTATTCTATTCCTAATGCCCCGTACTTAACATTCTCAATCGTGCTTTCACAGAGGAACAAGATGTTCCCGCTTGATTCGCTGAAGTGCAGCATCGTGAACAATCTCCTTAAGGCCGAAAAGCCAATTTCGGCTGGGAGCCTTGCTGCGCAAATGGCAGTATCTTCACGCGTCGTGCGCTACAACCTGCCGATCGTGGAGTTGTGGTTACATCAGCAAGGTGCTGGCCTGGTCCGTCGCCGTAATGTCGGCCTGTTTTTGGAAATTACCGATGAACAACGCCAGCAGCTTCTACAAAAAATCAGCTGTAATCAAGTATCTACCCCATTATTACCAGCTGCGTAAATGCCCAAGTCATAGTTCTTAAAAAATAGCGGAGAAAAGTATGAAACAGTGGACAGGGATTGCTGCTTCGTCCGGTATCGTGATCGGGCCAGTGTGGATCTACAGCCCGGTCAAAATTGTGGTTGTCCGTAAAGAAATCAGCGACCATTCTGAGGAATGGGCACGGCTGCAATTGGCCATCACCTCCACCATCGAGAAGATAGCGGTTTTAAAAATGCAAGCCCTCCAGAAAATTGGAGAGCAAGAAGCCGCAATTTTTGACGCTCATATTATGTTCTTGAAAGATCCTGCGTTTCTTGAAAGTATCAACCAGGGCATTTTTCAGAGCAGCTTAAACGCTGAAGCGGCCGTTGATGACGCGGCCGGTAATTTTGAGAAGCTGTTACTGGCGTTGGATGATCCTTACTTCCGTGAGCGGGCCCAGGATATTCGTGATGTCGCGGGACAGTTAATTGCCAGCCTGATGGGCGTGGAGGCAAGTGGAAAGGGACCCGTTCAGCCAGCAATCGTTATTTCTGAAGATTTGAGCCCATCAGATACGATTCAATTTGATAAATCCCGGTTATTGGGGTTGGCCACCCGGCGTGGTGGGCCAACTTCCCATACCGTTATTTTGGCGCGAAGCCTTGGCATACCAGCAGCCGTTAGTGTGCCATTTCCCATGGCGGAACTGAAGAATGGCATGAGTGCCATTTTGGATGGCGCAGCAGGTTCATTGCTCATCAATCCGGATCCAGCTGTGCTGGTAGAAGCCCAGCAAGCCCGTCAGGTTTTCCTAAACAAGGCTGAGTCCTCCCTGAACCAGAGTCATCAGCCAGCTGTGACCCTGGATGGAAAACGGGTGGAAGTTTGTGCAAATATTGGTTCGGCTGCAGATGCCAGGCTGGCACTCGAAGCAGGTGCAGAAGGGGTTGGCTTGTTTCGGACAGAATTTATGTACATGGATTGTGCCGAGCTTCCAACAGAAGATGCGCAGATCCAAATTTATCGCCAGTTGTTTGCCATTATGGATCATCGTCCGGTTACCGTTCGCACAGTGGATATTGGCGGTGATAAAGAAATCCCATATCTGGGATTGGTTCGCGAGGCCAATCCATTCCTGGGTTGGCGTGGCATCCGCATGATCTCTGAGCGCCCCGATATCATTGAAAGCCAATTGCGGGCTCTGTTACAGGCAGGCACCGAAGTCGATCTGCGCATCATGTTTCCGATGGTTTCAAATATAGGTGAAATTGAGCAGGCCCGTCAACTGCTGGAAAAGGTTCGTCGCGACCTGGATGATGAAGGGAAACCGGCCGCTGCGAAAGTTCAGTTCGGAATTATGATCGAAGTACCCTCGATTGCCCTGATCGCCAGGCATGCCGCCAGGCTGGTGGATTTCTTCAGCATCGGCACCAATGACCTGACCCAGTACACGCTGGCAGTAGACCGGGGCAACGAGCGGGTGGCGTCGCTGGCATCGCCATACCACCCGGCAGTTTTGCATCTCATTAATCAAACGATTCAGGCTGGGCATGATGGAGGAAAGTGGGTTGGCATGTGCGGTGAATTTGCTGGCGATCCTCTGGCTGCTCCACTGCTTTTGGGCCTTGGATTGGACGAATTCAGCGCATCAGCATCACTTTTGCCGGCATTGAAACAAGCGTTGCGCCAATGCCGAACGGCTGACTGTTATTCCCTGGCCGAACAGGCACTAAGGCTCGAAAAAGCAGAGTCTGTGCGAAAGCTCTGCCAGGAATTTGCTCAGACTGTGGCATAGCTCCCGATTTGTAATCGGGAGCGCGAATCCAATGGATCATTGGAGGGCTATGAATTCTCGCCAAAGAGTAATGGCGGCTATTGGGCATCAAGAAGCCGACCGGGGCGCTTCGCTGGTGAATATTTAAATACAAACAGGGCGTTCTCCCTCCAGGAAACGCCTTTTTTTCTGCCCTTTTTCAAGTCAAGCCAGACGCCTACCCTGACCGCTTCTGCATTTACCGGATCTACCGGGCTGATTCGGGCCGATAATCTCTGAAATTTCGGCCTTTCTTTGCGATTTCGATACTTGACTTTAACGTTAACGTAATGTATTCTATTGAGAAGGAAAATTTATGACACCAGAAACTGCCGCAACAATTGATCAAGAAGAAAGCCTTTTTACCATTGGCGACCTGGCCCGCGAGTTGGGAACGACGACGCGCACGATTCGCTACTACGAGGAGTGCGGACTCATCTCGCCGCAGCGGACGGATGGCAATCAGCGGCGGTACACACGTCGGGAACGTGGTCGGCTGAAGTTGATTTTCAGGGCCAAGGAAGCGTTTACGCTGGACGAAATCAAGGAATTGTTCCAGATTTATGATGAGCATCCAGATAAGTTGGGCGAGCAACAACAGTTCAGGCGCCTGTGCGAAATGATGGAGCGCAAGATGGCGCAGATCGATTATCAGATGGCGCAACTGGTGAAACTGCGCGGCGATGTGCAGGTGGCGTTGGACGATGTCCGCTCGAAGATCTGGATTGATGGACCAATCTCCCCAGAGAATAAACGGAGATAAATTCATGGGCGACTTCGGGAACTATCTTTCCTTATATGCTGGAAAACGCGGCTGGGATCGCAATCCAGGCGATTATGCCCCCGCCGACGATGGCGCCCACATTCAAGACTCCAACGAGCAGTGGGAGTGGTGGTATTTTGATTTTTCCTTCGACAATGGCTATAAAGCGGTGGTGACCTTCCATTATCACAACATGTTCCTGCTGCCGCACGTGCCGACCATGCAACTGTTCATCTACCCGCCCAAGGCGCCGCCGATCGTAAAAATGTGGGCGGTGCGGCCCGGGCAGGAAAATTCAGCCTCGCGAGATCGTTGCCGCGTCCGCATGGGCGATTTGCTGGCGGAAGAAACTGACGAGGGCTACCATCTTGTGATGGACATGGGGAATTTGGGCCTGGTTTTGACGGTAAAAAACGACCTGCCCGGCTGGAAGGCTGGCAGCGGTCTATTATGGACAGATGGTATCAATCAGACAGGCTGGGTGGTGCCGGTTCCGCGCGGAACGGTATCAGGGACTCTGACGCTGGAGGGTCTCCCCCACCCGGTCAGCGGGACGGCGTATCACGATCACAACTGGGGCAATTTCGAACTGGAAGAACATTTCTGGGGCTGGTACTGGGGCCGCATTTTCGATCCAAATTTCACGCTGATCTATGGCTGGGTGATCCCCAAAGAGACCGGCGCGCCGATCGTTTCGCCATTCCTGCTCGGCAAGGATGGGAAAATTATTCTCGGCACCGACCAGATCACGGTCACGATTGAAGAAAGCCGCCGGGATGAACAGTTCGGCTGGGAAATTCCACAGCGGCTGCGCCTGATCTGTCACGGAGAAGGCATCCACGTTGACGGCGTGCTGACCACCGAAAGAATCGTCGAAACACTGAGAATGCCCCGCGGCGACGAGCATTTCTACCATTATTACAGATTCCTGGCGACCTATCAGGCCAGCATAGAAATCGACGGTCAAAAACACGAGGTTGCAGGCGAGACTTTGCACGAATTCATGCTCCTGGAGTGACCCGAATGAAAACCAATCTTTACGACGCCATCGTAATTGGAGCAGGTGTGGGCGGATTGACGGTTGCTGCGCTGTTAGCCCACCAGGGTCGTAAAGTCTTGCTGGTTGAAAAGTCAAACCGCGTTGGCGGGCGGGCCAAGACACTCGCTGGACGCGAAATTCTCGAGCACGGCGAAACCTGGTATCGCGACATGCTGGGCCAGCAGTATTGCTGGCTGGCGAAAACCATCCCCGCTTTCCCTGAAATTCAACAGAAACAATTGCTGGACGGCTACCGGCTGGATTTGGGCTACCACGGCGTCTCGCTCAACGGGCGCGGCTATTTTTATGACCTTGATCAAATCATCGGCTCGGGAGAACAGGCGGGCGTGCGGTTTGCGGGAAATGTCAACGCCACCTACATTGACCAGGACTGGTACCTGGATTTCCACGCCGGGAAACTGGATCCACGCATCAATGCGATCGTGGAAGAAAACGAATCGTCGTTTTTGGATTTTTATTTTTCGGCGATGAAGATGGGCGAGGCAGATTTCCGCAGGTTTGAATCTGTCTCGCTGGCGCAGTGGTGCCGCGAGCGCGGCATCGACCGTCAGCATGTGTTGTACGAAATGCTGCATGCGGTCGGGACGCTGATCACCACCATCAACGACCCCGATGAAATCTCGGTTGGCGATATTTTTCGCTATTTTGGCGAAGTCATCAATCCGCGATTCAAGACGGGCGTGGCGCGCTGGCCTTCCGGCTTTGCCGTGGGCGGCATCCAGCAGTGGATGGATTCGGTGCGCGACCGTTTCCTGCATTTTGGCGGGGAGTTGTGGCTCGAAACAACGGTGCAGGAGATCCTGGTTGCGGAGGGCAAAGTTCGAGGCGTAAAAATCCGCCAGAACAACGGGAGCACGATCGAGGTCGAGGCTCCGATCGTAGTCAGTAATATCCCCACCCAGGAAACCTTCCGGTATATCGACCGGGCGCTTTTTCCAGCGGAATATGTCAACCGCACCGAAAAATTGAAGAGTTACGGCTCGATCGCGCCCTATTTTGGCCTGAAATCGCTGGTGCTGCCGCCCGAGCAGTGGAAGCTGGGGATGAAGGACACACTGGTCATCCCTAAAGGGAATCGCTTCTCGCACGACATTTACATGTGCTGGAACATTCAATCGCAAACTGATCCGCTCTGCGCGCCGGAGGGGAAACACCTGCTGACAGCCTACGCCCCGGTGACGGAAGACGAAGCCCGCGATAAGGAATTGATGTTCTGGGCCTGCAAGCAGATCGTGGACTATCTCGAAGGCCGCTATCCAGGCTTCAAAGAAAGCATCGAATGGGCGCTGTTCCCGGTCAGCTGGCGGCTGGAGGGCGTGGCCAAGGACGTCAACCAGGCGGGCACGCTGAAGACGCCGGTGCGCGCTCCAAGTATCGACGGGCTATTCTTTACCGGCGACACGGTCAAAGGTTATGGCGTGGCGATGGACTGCGCCTGCGCCGCCGGGTTGATCTGCGCTTCTGAAATTACCGGCCAGGATTACGGTGTTCATTAATTAATTGATTTCTTGCGCCTCGCTGCTTGCGAGGCGTTTTCTCATCCCAAAACAAAGGAGAGTGTCATGTCAATTAATCGCATTGCCGTGCTGGGAGCTGGCACCATGGGACACAGCATCGCCCAGATGGCCGCCACAAGTGGCTTTGACGTGAGCCTGTACGATGTCAGCCAGGAGTTTTTGGACAAGGCGCTGGCAAAAATCACAGGCAACGTGGAAAAATTCCTGGTGGCGAAGGGGAAAATTTCCGCGGAAGACGGGCAAGCTGCGCTGGCCCGTTTGCGCGTCAGCACAGATCTGGAAAGCGCCGTGAAAGATGCGGATTTTGTGATCGAAGCCATCCCGGAGAATCTGGAGCTCAAACAAAAAACGTTTGCGGACCTGGACCGATTTTGCCCGGCGAACACCATCTTCGCGACGAATACTTCCGTTTTGCCGGTGACCGCCATCGCTGGGGCAACGAAACGCCCGGACAAATGCATCGGCACACATTTCTTTAATCCCGCCGCGGTGATGAAACTGGTGGAAGTGGTACTGCCGCTGGGCGTATCTGAAGAAACCGTGGCAACAACCCTGGCCGTCTGCCAGCAACTGGGCAAAACGCCGATCAAATGCAAAGACCTGCCCGGCTTTATTGTTAACCGGCTGCTGGGACGCCTGTACCAGGAAGCGGCCCAGATGGTGCTGGATGGCGTCGCAACACCCGAAGAGATTGACACGGCCATGAAACTGGGCGCAGGCTACCCGATGGGACCCTGCGAGCTGGCAGATTTCGGCGGCTTCGATGTGATTCAGATGGCGCAGGACGCCATCCACGACTACACGGGATTGGAAAGTGACCGGCTCTCCATTATGTATCGCAAGATGCTGGAAGCCGGACGACTCGGTCGCAAGAACGGCAAGGGTTTTTACGATTATCAGCCAGATGGCAGCAAGACGCCTTTCAAGATCTTTTAAAGAGGCCCGCGATGAGTTACGAAGATATTCGGCTCGAAAAATCGGGCAGCGTGGCCACCATCACCATTGACCGGCCCCAGGTGCTGAACGCAATCCGCTTTCAGACGATGTTGGAAATTCAACAGGCGTTGAGAGATATCGAAACGGATGAAAGCATCCGGGTGGTGGTCTTGACCGGCGCGGGCGAGAAAGCCTTCATCTCCGGCGGCGACATCTCCATCATGGCGCGCGGGCAGGGCTACATCGAGACGTTGACGGAAGTCCCCAAGGGCCAGGCGATTTGTTCCGAGATTGAGAATTTTCCCAAGCCGGTCATCGCCCGCATTAACGGGATTGCGCTGGGTGGCGGGACGGAAATAGCCCTGAGCTGCGACATCCGCATCGCGGCGGAAACCGCCATTTTGGGGCTGCCCGAAATCAAGCTGGGAATTATCCCCGGCTACGGCGGGACTCAGCGCCTGCCGCGTTTGGTTGGGATGGGCAAAGCCAAGGAACTGATTTTCACCGGCGATCCCATCTCCGCGCAGGAAGCGCTGAATATCGGGCTGGTCAACCAGGTGGTAGCGCCCGAGCAGCTGGATGCCGCCGTCGAAAAAATCTGTCAGAAGATTGCCGCCCGAGGCCCGGTGGCGCTGCACATGGCCAAAGTTGCGCTCAATAACGGCGCGCAGGCCGACCTGCGGACGGCGCTCGAGATCGAAGCACGCTGCTTTTCACTCTGTTTTGGCACCCAGGATCGCGTCGAAGGCATGAACGCGTTTCTGGAAAAACGGAAGCCAGACTTCAAAGGAAAATAAACGGAGTTGCCATGAAAGAAGTGGTCATCATTGACGGCGCACGGACAGCCATTGGACGGATGGGCGGCTCCTTATCGTCCTTCCGCCCGGAGGAGTTGGCGGCCTTTGCCCTGAAAGGTTTGCTCGATAAAACCAGACTCAACCCTGAGATGGTGAACGACATTCTGATCGGTCACGCCTGCACCAATAACGCGGCGGTCAACATCGGGCGCTGGGCGGCGCTCAAGGCCGGATTTCCGCTCTCGGTGCCCGCGCAGACTGTCGAGCGGCAGTGCGGCTCCGCGCTGCAGACCATCAACACCGCGGCAGCCTTCATCCGCGCCGATTTTGGGGATATCTACATTGCAGGCGGCTGCGAAAGCTGGAGCACTCAACCGCACCTGATGCAGCGCCAGAAAACGCCCTTCTCGCTGACTCCGAATGCCTGGATCACGCGCGAAGTCGGCCCGGATGCGGATACCGACGTCCCGATGGGGACCATCGCCGAAGGGCTGGCGGAGGAGTTCCACATCACGCGCGAAGAGCAGGACCGGTTCAGCCTGCGCAGCCAGGAACGCGCCATCGCCGCCATCGAAGCGGGATTTTTCAGCGAGGAAATTGTTCCAGTAACGGTGCCGCAGCCGAAGGGCGAAGCGCTCATCTTCGCGCGGGATGAACATCCACGCGCCACCAGTCTCGAAAAACTGGCCAGCCTGCGTCCATCCTTCAAAAAAGACGGCACCGTGACGGCGGGTTCGTCCTCCGGACTCAACGATGGCGGCGTGGCGGTTTTGCTGATATCGAAAGAAAAAGCGGACGAATTGGGCTATCAGCCGCTGGCACGCTTTGTCGGCTGCGCCGTGACGGCGCGCGAGCCGAAATACATGGGCATCGCGCCGGTGGACGCGGTCAAGGCGGTTCTGGCGAAAACAGGATTGACGCTGGCGGAGATGGATGTCGTCGAATGCAACGAAGCGTTTGCTTCGCAGACTCTGGCAGTGATGAAAATTTTGGCGAATGATGGTCACGCTGTTGACCCGGAAAAGTGGAATCCCAACGGCGGCGCGATTGCCTTCGGTCATCCCAACGGCATGACGGGCGGACGGCTGGCGCTGGCGGTCATGCATCAACTGAAACGAACTGGCGGACGCTATGGGCTTGCGACCCTGTGCATCGGCGGCGGTCAGGGCATTGCGACGATTTTTGAAAGAATGTAATCAACAAACAAACCACAAAGACACCAAGGCCACAAAGTTTTTTCTTTGAGACTTTGTGCCTTTGCGGTGAAAGAATCGAACTACAAACTGGAGACTAGATGACAGACCGTGTGGCGATTGTAGGTGTGGCCCAGACTCGTTTCAGCCCGAAGCGCGCCGACGTCAATGTTGGCGAACTGGCGTATGAAGCCATCGAACAAGTCCTGCAGCAAACGGGACTTGAAATCGGGCGCGACATCGATAACAGCATCAGTTGTTCGCACGACATCTGGGACGGGCAAACCATCTCCGACATCGGCATCACCGACGTGATCGGCGGGCATTTGCGCAACGAAGAAAAAATGGCGATGGACGGCTCAACCGCCGCCTATTACGCGACCATCGGCATTCTATCGGGCGAGTTCGATTGCACGCTGCTGCTGGCGCACACCAAGATGTCACAAACGGATCGCAACATCGTCAACAACACCGCCTTCGACCCGATCTACACGCGCATGTTGGGATTTGATTTCACCACGGCGGCAGCGCTGCAGGCGCGGCGCTACATGTCAGTGTATGGAATTACTGAAGAACAGGTGGCGCGCGTGGTGCTGAAAAATCTCTCCAACGCGCGACTCAACCCGGTCATGCACAACGGCAGGGATTTGTCGCTCGATGAAATCCTGGCGGCGCCGCTGATCGCCGACCCACTGCGCGCGCTGGATCTTGCTCCCGATAGCGATGGCGCTGTGGCCCTGATTATGGCATCCGAAGAACGCGCCAAACAAATCACCGACCACCCCGCCTGGATTTTGGGCATCGGCTCCTGTTACGACGCGCACTATCTCGGCGACAGGGATTTGGCGGATTGCATGGCGCTGGAAAAAGCCGCCGCAATGGCCTACCGCATGGCCGGAATCAACGATCCGCGCCGCCAGGTGGATTTGGTGGAACTGGGGGATGAATTCTCCTACCAGGAACTGCTCTGGCTGGAAGGTTTGGGCCTGTGCAAACGCGGGGAAGCAGGCTGCATCACTGCCGAAGGATTGACCGCCCGTTCCGGTGAACTGCCGGTCAATCCTTCGGGGGGCTTGCTGGGCGGAGTCCCGGCCAACGTGGCGGGGCTGAACCGGGTGGCGGAAGCCGCCAACCAGGTCATGGGGCGGGCCGGGGAAGTTCAAATCAAAGATGTGGAGATCGCCGTGGCGCAAGGTCACAGCGGATTTTGCGGCCAGCATCAATGCGTCATCGTGTTGGGACGCGAACCGCGCAGTCTCAGCGCAAGCGCGGGAAGGTCAAGATGAAAAGAAAAGTGGCAATCATCGGCGGCGGGCAGACCGTTCACGCCTCGCGCCGGCATGACGTCAACCAGGGCGAGATGGTCAACGAAGCGGTGCGGGCCGCGCTGGCGGATGGGCGTATGACGATGGATGACATCGACGCGGTGCTGTTGGGCAACATGGAATTTTTCGAAGGCTGTCACCTGACCGACTGCTGGCTGGCGGATGCGACCGGCGCGTATGGCAAACCCGGCCTGAAAATCACCACCGGCGGCACGGTCGGCGCGACCACGATTGTGGCGGGCGCGCATCACATCGCCAGTGGTCTGTTCGACCGGGTGCTGTGCATCGGTTTTGAAAAACAGGAAGAAGGCGACAGCAGCGCCATCCTGAGCGGCGTGGCGCATCCGCTGTACGGGCGCTCGCTGGCGGGCGCGGCGGTGGGCTATTTCGCCATGATGGGCGCCTCGTACATGCAGGCCTTCGGCGCGCGCGAAGAACATTCGGCCATGGTGGCGGTCAAGGCGCGGCAGAATGCGCGCAAAAATCCGTACGCCCACCTGAAGCTGGATATCACCATCCAGGACGTGTTCGACTCAAAGATGCTGGCCTATCCCATCCGCCTGCTGGATATGTGCCCGACTTCCAACGGCGCCTGCGCCATGATCCTGGCCGACGAGAAAACCGCCCGCGAACGCTGCGAAAAGCCCGTCTGGATCCGAGCGACGGAGACGGCGCACAACGAACAGTTCGAACTCAACTGGCGCGATGTGACCAACACCCGGCCGATTTTCTCGCGGGTCTGCGCCGAAAAACTCTACAAAAAATTGGGCGTGGAAAATCCCGCCACATTTTTCGATGTCTTTGAAGTCTACGAACCCGCCACCTGGGCGGAACTGGTCTGGTACGAGGATTTGGGCTTGTGCAAACGCGGCGAAGGTTTCCACCTGATCGAAGAAGGCCAGACCGAAATCAACGGACCGATCCCGGTCAACCCTTCGGGCGGCGTGCTTTCGACCAACTGCATCGGCGCCTCGGCCATGCTGCGCATCTGGGAAGCGGCCCTGCAAATCCGCAACGACGCGGGCGAGCACCAGGTTCCGAAGGATATCAACTGGGCGCTGACCACGGCCTATGGCGGCACCAATTGGACCGTCATGACGGCGCTTTCGAAAAAGTGGGAGGACAGCTGATGGAAATAGAATTTGTCAACATTCCCATGGTGGTGGATGTGCCCTATCGCTTTGCAGCGGGCAGTTACATGGCGCGCTTCCTGATCGAACTGCGCGATAACGGAAAATTCTTCGGCATCCAATGTCCCAGTTGCGGACGCGTGCAAATGCCGCCGCGCATCGTCTGCGCCGCCTGCCATATCAAAAATGGCGAGTGGATTGAACTCAGCCCCACAGGCACGCTGATGGGTTTCAGCATCGTCCACCTGCCGCTGACCGACCCGACCACGGGCCTGCCGCACAAAACGCCCTACACCTACGGCATCGTACGGCTCGACGGCGCCTACTCGACCATCGAACATTTTATTGATGTCGAACCCGACATTCAAAAGGTGCGGGTGGGCATGCGCGTGCGCGCCATCCTGCGTCCACGGGAAGAACGCACCGGCGATCTGAACGACATCCTGCACTTCGCGCCGATAGGTGAAGCATGACCGACATTTTCGCCCCGTCCGAGAACCGGGACTACTTCGAAGTGGATCAGCACATCACCGCTTCCAGCCGCTACTACGCCGGGAGAGTTGGCAGCCGCTTTTTCATTGCCCTGCGCGACGAGCAAAAAATCCTGGGCAGTCACTGCCCGAAATGCAACCTGACCTACTGGCCGCCGCGCAACACCTGCGGACGCTGTTTTTCCCAGCTTTCGGAGAGTGACCTGCTGGAAATCGGGCCGCTCGGCACGCTGGAAACCTTCACCCGCCCGAACTACACCCCGCCCCAACCGGTTCCGGCCGCGCCGGTGCTCTACGGCATCATCAAGCTCGACGGCGCGGACACAGGCATGGCGCACCTGCTTGGCGAGGTCGATTTTGAAAATTTGAAAATCGGCATGCGTATGCAGCCCGTCTTTGCCGAAGCGCCCGCAGCGAATATCCTGGCGATTCGATATTTCAAACCAGCGGAGGAGTGAGCGGCGTGGAAAAACTCTATTTCGAGGATTACACCCTGGGCGAGCGCTTTGTCTCCCCGGCCCGCACCATCACCGAAGCGGATATTGTCAACTTCGCGTCGCTGACGGGCGACTGGCATCCGCTGCACACCGACGTTGAGTACGCCAAATCCACGCCGTTTGGCGAGCGCATCGCGCACGGCATGTTGACTCTCGCCATCGGCACGGCGCTGCTTTTTCGGCTCGGAGAACACGTCCACCTGCCGAAATCCTTCATCGCCTTTTACGGCATGGACAGCGTCCGCTTTTACAACCCCGTCAAAATCGGCGATACCATCCACTGTGCAATGGAAATCTCCGCGCTGGATATCAAAGATGAGGCGCGCGGCGTGATTTCCGCTGTCTACAAGATTCAAAATCAAAGGAACGAAGACGTTGTCGTTTTTACCGCCCGCGCGCTGGCTGGAAGAAGACCCACTCAGGAGCCCCAAGCATGACCGCCAGATTTGTCAGCAAACGCAACCTGGAATTTCTGCTCTACGAAGTGTTCGATCTGCTCTCCCTGACGAAACACGCCTATTACCGCGAACATGACCGGCAGATGTTCACGATGGTGCTGGAGACCAGCCTGAAAATGGCCGAGGAAACCTTCCTGCCCATCCTGGCGGAGATGGATCGTCAGCCGCCGGAACTGGCCGGGAGTACCGTCAAAGTACATCCCGCGGTACGCAAGATTCTGCGCGACTTTGGCGAAGGCGGCTGGATTGGGTCGATTCACCCCGAATCTGTCGGCGGCTTCCAGCTTCCGTTGATGCTGGATAACGCCTGCAGCTTTGTCTTTTCCGCCGCAAATTACTCCGCGATTGTCTATCCGGGACTTTCCAAAGGCGCGGCGGGCCTGATTATCAACTTCGGCTCACAGGAATTGATCGAGGCCTACGTGCCCAAACTGCTGAGCGGCGAATGGCAGGGCACCATGGCCCTGACGGAACCGCAGGCGGGCAGCTCCCTGACCGACCTGACAACGACCGCCGAACCGACCGCCGACGGCTACTACAAAATGCGTGGTCGCAAGATTTTCACTTCCGCCGGAGAGCATGACGGTGTGGATAACATCATCCACCTGATGCTGGCCAAAATCCCCGGCGGGCCGCCCGGCGTGAAAGGCATTTCGCTGTTTGTGGTGCCGAAGAAACGCATCGAAAACGGCAAACTCGTCTCAAACGATGTTGCCGCCAGCGAGGTTTATCACAAGATGGGCTATCGCGGCGCGCCCATCCTGGGGCTGAGCATCGGCGAGAACAACGACTGCCGCGGCTACCTGGTCGGCGAAGCACACCAGGGACTGCGTTACATGTTCCAGATGATGAACGAAGCCCGCCTGGGAGTCGGCATGGGCGCGGCGGCGATTGCCTCCGCGGCCTATTACACCGCGCTGGATTACACCCGCCAGCGTCTGCAAGGCCGCAAACCGACCGAAAAAGACCCGTCCAGGCCGCAGACGCCCATCATCGAACACGCCGATGTCAAGCGCATGCTGTTGTTCCAGAAAGCCGTTGTCGAAGGTTCGCTCTCCTTGTTGATGCAGTGCTCATACTACGCCGACCTGGTCAAGGTGCTGCCGGATGGCGACGAAAAGCGCCGCTACGAACTCCTGCTCGACCTGCTGACTCCGATTGCCAAGACATACCCGTCCGAGATGGGCATTCAATCCGTCAGCCAGAGTCTGCAATGCCTGGGCGGATACGGCTACTGCGATGATTTCCCCATCGAGCAGTATTACCGCGACGCGCGCATCCATCCCATCCACGAAGGCACGACCGGCATTCATGGCATGGATTTATTGGGCCGCAAAGTGACCATCAAAAACGGGGCGGCCTTCCAGCTTTACCTGGCAGAAATCCGTCAGACGCTGGAGCACGCCCGGGAGATTTCGACCTTCCAGCCGCTGGCCAACCAGCTCGAAGCGGCGCTGACCAGCCTGGAGCAGGTCACCACCCATCTAATCGGCCTGTCGCAATCCGCCGGGACGGAACATTTCCTCGCCGATGCCACGCTTTATCTGGAGCTGTTTGGCGTCATCACGATGGCCTGGCAGTGGCTGATTCAGGGCCTCAGCGCTCACGGTGCGCTGGAAAAATCCCCGGCGGAAGCGGAGTTCTACCAGGGAAAACTTCACACACTGAGATATTTTTTCCGCTATGAGTTGCCCAAGACCCTGGGGTTGACAAGTATCTTGATGGACACATCCAGTTTGACGGTTGAACTGGATACAAAATTTTTGGGATGACCGGCATCAAACAAATTTTTTTTCCAAAGGATTTCAAAAGGAGGCGGAGGATGGGTCTGATCAATCGTAATGTGCCCGTGCACAGTGCTGAATTCCAGTGGTGGAATCCAACACGCATCGTATTCGGAAATGGGAAGGTCAAGGATCTGCCTGATGACCTGGACCTGGACTGGAAGTTCGAGGGCAAGGATAGAGTCATGGTCATCACTGACGCGGGCGTCAAAAGCGCGGGCGTGCTGGATTATCTGCTCGACGCGCTCAAAGGTTCGTCGCGTGAAGTGGTGGCGGTCTTCGATAGCGTCCTGCCCGAATCGGACAAGGAGCAGGTTTACGAGATTGCCAAAATCGCCAGCGAGGCCAAAATTGATTTTTGGATCGCGCTGGGCGGCGGCTCGGTCATTGACGTGACGAAGATGGCAGCGGTCATCGAATCTGAGGGCGGACAGGTCGAGGACTACGAAGGTTTCTACATGGTGCAGAAGGAAACCAAGCCCATCATCTGCATTCCCACCACTTGCGGCACAGGCTCCGAAGTGACGTGGGGCGCGGTCATCATGGATCGGGTGAAGAAAAAGAAAATCATCTGCGGCGACTATAAATTTATCCCGCGCGTGGCGGTGCTTGACCCTGAATGTACGCGCACGCTGCCAGCGCACATCGTGGCGGGCACCGCGCTGGATGCGATGACGCACTGCATCGGGAGTTTCGTCTCCGACCAGCGGCAGGATATCTCAGGCGCGATTTCGCTGCGGGCGATTGAAATGGTGGCAGACAACATCGAAGCCGCTTATCACGATAATTCCAACGAACTCGAAGCGCGTTCCAAGCTGCTGATCGCGGCCAACATGGGCGGCATTGCTTTCCAAACTGCGCTGCCCGGCGCCGATCATGGCATCGGTCACACGGCGGGCGCTCTGCATCACATCCACCACGGTGTGGCAGTCGCCATCGCCAATCTCTATGTGATGGAATACAACATGCAGGCAGTTCCGCATCTCTATGCCAGTGTGGCGCGCGCGTTGGGCGTCAAGGATGACGGCGCATCCGATGAAGTGATGGGGCGCCGCGCCATCGAAGCGCTCAGGGAACTCTATACCAAAGTCAGCGTGAAGCATACCTATAAGGAATATGGCTTCCCCACCGACGACGCCACCATCGACCAACTCACTGAACAAAGCATGGAAGATGGCACGATGGTCTTCAATCCCGTTTCCGTCAGCCGCACACCCGAATTTGAACGCCTGATCAAAAACTGCGTGGGAGTGTGAACCTTGAGTCGTATCATCGTTTTCGAACAAGAGCGTTGCACGTTTTGCCATCTTTGCACTCTCTACTGCTCGCTGACCTTTAGCAAAGGCGGCGTGGTGGAAGCGCGCCCATCGATTGCCCGCATCCGCGTAGCGCAAAACGAAGACGATACCCTGTATGCCGCACATGTCTGCTTCCAATGTCAAGCGGCGTCCTGCATGGTCGCCTGCCCCGTGGAAAGCTGCATCTCCCGCAACCCGCAGACGAATATCGTTGAAATCAACGAAGAAACCTGCATTGGCTGCGGCAAGTGCGTGCGGGCCTGCGAATACCAGGCCGTTTTCCTGGTGGATGGAAAAGCGGTCAAGTGCGAAGTCTGCGAAGATCCGCTGTGCGTCAAGGCCTGCGCAGCGCAGGCCCTGACGCTGGCGGAAGCCGATGAAGAATATCTTGAAAAAATCGCTCAACTCTACAAAGAGGTGCGGCTATGAACCCTTCGACAAGCTCAGGGCTGGCTCCTTCGACAAGCTCAGCAGTGTACGGTTGGATGGGCACCATCCTGCGTGTCAATCTCACCACTGGCGAGATCAAACGCGAAGCGCTTAACCCGGAGCTGGCGCGCATGTACATTGGCGCGCGCGGACTTGGCACCAAAATTCTCTACGACGAGCTGGACATCCACTGCGACCCGCTCAGCCCGGAAAACATGCTGATCTTCATCAACGGCCCGCTCTCGATGACGCTTGGACTGAGCTCAGGCCGCAACACGGTCATCACCAAGAGCCCGCTGACGGGCACAGTCTGCTCCTCGAATGCCGGTGGCTACTTCCCGGCGGCATTCAAAACCGCCGGGTACGATGCTATCATCTTCACCGGAAAAGCCGCTTCGCCAGTCTACCTGTCAATCAACGATGATAAAGTCCAGCTGAAAGATGCCACCCCCTACTGGGGATTGAGCTGCGTCGAAACCGATCACGCCCTCAAGCAGACCGTCAATCCGCGGCAGCGTTCGGAAACCAAAACCAGTTGCATCGGCCCGGCGGGAGAAAACCTGGTCCGTTTTGCCGGGATTGCCAACGACGGGCATCGTCTCGCCGCCCGCTCGGGCGTCGGCGCGGTGATGGGCTCCAAGAATCTCAAGGCCATCGTTATGCGCGGCACGCAGGGCATCAAGATTGCCGAGCCGGAAGAAGTTCTACGCTCCAACGTCATCGCGGATCACATCAAAACGATGGACCTGGGGCTCGTCTTCGAAGAATTTGGCACCCCGCTCTTTGTGGACGTGCTCGGCGCGGTCAACGCCATGCCCACCCAGAATTTCAGGGCTGGTTTTTTTGAAGACGGTGACTTGATCAGCGGCGCGGCCATGTATGACCGCACCATCATTCGCAAAAAAGGCTGCGTGGCTTGCGCCCTGAACTGCGCCCGCAACACGCGCCTGCCCTCCGACTCGAAATATAAGGGGCACGGCGACGGGCCCGAATACGAGTCGCTGTACTCTTTCGGCTCGAACCTGCTCATCAACGATATCGACGCCGTCACCAAGATGAACTACATCTGCAACGAAATGGGCATGGACACCATCGACGCGGGCGTGACTCTCAGCGCGTTGATGGAACTGTACGAGATGGGACTGATCACCGAAAAGGAAATTGGCTTCCCGCTGGAGTGGCGCGACGCTGACGCCAGCATCCGCCTGCTCGAAATGATCGCCCACGCAGAGGGATTCGGCAAGGAGGCCGGCCGCGGCGGCCGCTATCTGGCCGAAAAATACGGCGCGCCGCAGGTTTTCATGGGTTCCAAGGGCCAGGGCTTCTCCGCCTACCATCCGCGCGCCATGGTCGGGCAGGGACTGCTGTTCGCCACCTCGCCGGAAGGCGGCAACCACACCACCGGCAACACCATCCAGCGCGAAATCAACGGCATCCCCGAACCGATGGATCCGCTCACGCCCGAGGGCAAACCCGCTCTGGTCAAGAAAAATCAGGATGAGACCGCCTTCATCGAATCCTTGGGACTGTGCGTTTTCCCCTACATGTTCCTCGAAAACGGGCTGGAAGTCTTCACCGATTTCTACAACGCCGTGATTGGAGAAAAATACACGCTCGAAGAGACCTACCGCATGGGCGAGCGGATTTTCAACCTGGAGCGCATGTTCAACGCCCGGCTGGGATTTTCCCGCAAAGACGATTACCTGCCGCCACGCCTGACGGAGGAACCCCACCCGGAAGGTCATGGGGAAGGCAACGTGGTGCCCTTGCAACTCATGCTGGATGAATACTACGCCCTGCGCGGCTGGAGCGCGGACGGCATTCCCACCCCCGAAAAGCTCAAGGAACTGGGACTGGCATGATCACGGTCACGGTCAGGTTATCCGGCCTGCTGCGCAACGCCTACAAGACCACGCCCTCGGCCCGCATGGAGCAGGTCGAGCTTGCGACCGGCTCGAAAGTCGCCGACCTGTTGGATTATTACGGCATCACCTATGAACGCGCCCATATTTTGGTCATCAACCGCCAGCTGGCCACGCTGGAAACCGTATTGGAGGCTGGCGATAACGTCAGAATACTTCCACTGGCGGCAGGCGGTTAATTCGTATCAACCCTGATTTACCCACCAAAGGAGAGAGCAATGATTACGTACTACAGCAAGGCCTGGATGGAAGCCTGCAAGGACAAAATGAACACTTCGCAGGATCATCTCAAAAAAGCCCGCCAGCTGAACGGGAAGTGGTTATTCCGCCTTTTTGACGGCCCGGATGGCAAAGACCGCTCGGGTATCTGGACCTTTCAGGACGGCTCCTGCACCAGCGTCGAGTTCGAAGCCCGCCCCGCTCCCTGGAAGGAACTGCGCGAAATGGCCGTGCCCGACGATGGCATCGGCCGCTTCTCCAGCCCCTTCAACATGATGGCGGCGCTCAATCGCGGCGAAATCAGCCCGTTAAAAGCGCTCTCCTCGCCCGATTACAAGCTCGAAGGCAAAAAGGTGCTGGTCTTCAAGATGATGCAGGGCATCACATCCTGGAACAACACCAACGCCCTGGTGGAATGCGACTACAACTTCACCGCCACCGATGCGGATGGCAACAAAACTGCCTGAACGATCAATATATCCGGGCGGAGGCGTTGACTGCGTCCTCCGCCCGGGTGGCGCGGGCAAGGAGAGCCTATGAAGGATACGGAGAAAACCATCGCGCAAATCTTTTGGGAGCGCGTGGAACAAAAAGGCGACAAACCCCTGTTCATCTATCATGAACCAGGGGATTTTCCACCCTTTACCCGCAAAGGGAAATTCCGCACGATGAGTTGGAACCGCGCCGGGGAAGTGGTCAAAAACATCGGTCAGGGGCTGCTGGCGCTGGGCGCAAAAAAAGGGGAACCCATCTCGATCATGTCCGCCACCCGCATGGAATGGGCCCTGGCAGACCTGGGACTGCTCTCCATTGGCGCGGCCACCGGCAGCATCTACCCCAACAACGTGGCGTCACAGGCGCAATACATCCTGAATGACCTGAACTCCCGCTTCGTGTTCGTGGAAGAAACCTGGCAGCGCAACGCGTTCCTGAAGCGCAAAGAAAGCAGCCCGCAGCTGGAAAAGATCATCACGATTGGATGCGAGCCGGGGGAGGACCCGCTCTGCATGTCATTCGATGACCTGATCGCGCTCGGCGCGGCTCAAAACAGCCAGGTGACCGCCACTTTTGAAGACGCCGTCGCCGCCGGGCAGTTGAGCGACATCGCCTCGTACATCTACACTTCCGGCACAACCGGCATCCCCAAAGGCGCGGTTCATAACCATCTGGCAATGACCTACACCATATACACCGGCGCAAAATGGCTGCCGATCGAGCCCGGCTCGATTGACCTGGCCTTTCTGCCGATGGCGCACATCTTCGAGCAGTTCGCCGGTGCGCTGCTGGACATCTACCGCGGCGATGTGACCGTTGCTTTTGCCCGCAGTTTGGATAAAGTCTCCAAGGATTTCGGCTTTATCAAACCGAGCTTCATCCGCGTCGTGCCGCGCCTGCTCGAAAAAGTCTACTCCACCATCTGGAGCAAGTCCGATATCCTGGCGCACCTGACCCCTGATGGCATGCACAAAGCGCTGGAAATTGGTGGCAGGGTACGGGTGGCGGGCGACATCGCCGGGCAAGCCGTCACCGAGAATGATCGCCGTCAATTGCACGAACTGGAAGAGAACAATTTTGAGCATCTCAAGAAGCTAGTCTTTGGCGGACATCTGCAATTCATGGTGACCGGCGGCGCGCCGCTCTCGAAGGAGATTAACGAATTCTTCTGGAAACTTGGCCTGCCGGTCTACGAACTATACGGCATGACCGAGGCAGGCGGCGCAACGACCAACCTGCCCGGTCACACCCGCATCGGAACGGTCGGACAGCCCTGGCCGAATTACGATTGGCCCGGCGACCAATGCCAGTTTGATCTCTCACCCGAAGGCGAGATTTTGGTCAAGGGGCCGAATGTGATGCTGCGCTATCACAACAAGCCCGAGGAAACCGCCGAGGCCATCCGCGACGGCTGGCTGCATTCGGGGGATGTGGCCCGACTTGACGAGGACGGCTACATCACCATCACCGACCGCATGAAGGATATCCTGATTACAGCCGGTGGCAAGAACGTGGCGCCCATCCACATTGAAGGCCTGCTAAAGGAAGATCCGCTCATCAGCCAGGTGGTCGTCTACGGGGACCGCAAAAAATACCTGACAGCGATCATCACGCTCGACGCAGACGAACTCAAAGCGCGGGCGGAAAAGCTTGGGCTGGCGGGCAGTTATCAGCAACTGGCGGCCGAGTCCCAGATCCGGGCGGAAGTTGAAGACATCGTCAGGTTGAAAAATCAGGAACTGGCGAGTTACGAAACCATTAAGAAATTCATCATTCTCGATCATGATTTTTCCATCGAAGCCGGAGAACTCACGCCGACGGCAAAAGTCAAACGTAAGGAAGTCTACAAAAAATATGGAGCGCAGGTAGAGGCTCTGTATCAGGAGTAACCATGGACTCACACGAGGTAATCCCGGTTTCTGCACGGGACGATGTTGTCATCGTCAGCGCGGTGCGTACGCCGTTTGGCAATTTTGACGGGGCGCTGAAAACCACATCCAGCATCGACCTGGGCGTGTTGGCGCTGAAGGAAGTTATCCGCCGCATCAACCTGGAACCGGGAGCTGTGGACGAAGTCTATTACGGCACCTGCATCCCGGCTGAATACGCCCTCTACACCAACGTCCCGGCGCGACAGATCACCCTGCTGGCGGGATTCCCGCCCGAGACCATCTCGCTGACGATTGACCGTGCCTGCTGCTCATCGATGACCGCCCTGCGACAGGGCTTCCGCGCCATCAAAGCCGGTGACGCGGACGTGGTCATCGCAGCGGGCGCGGAAAGCATGGGCAACACGCCGCTCATCGCCAGCGCCGAAAAAGTCCGCTGGGGCAACCGCCTGGGACACATCGAATTGGAAGATGTCCTGTTTGAATTGGGCTACGGGCGCAAAGGGTTTGCGCCCGTAGCCACCGAATCCGGCGAAGTGGCGGTGGAGCATGGCGTCACGCGTGAAATGCAGGATGCGTGGGCGCTGAACAGTCACGCGCGCTGGTTCGAGGCTTATCAGGCGGGGAAATTCAAAATCGGCGAGGAGTTGATGGCGGTCGAGGTTCCCCAACGCAAAGGCGAGCCGCTCGTGCTGGAAAAAGACGAACCGCCGCGGGATAATCTCTCGCTGGAGAAAATGGCGAAGCTGCGCCCAATCTACGGCAGTCCCACCGTGACGGCGGGCAACGCGCCCGGCCTGAATTCCGGCGCGTCGGCCATGGTCATCATGCGGCGCGACCGGGCCGAAAGCCTGGGCCTGAAGCCCCTCGCCACGATCGAGGCCTGTCAGGCCGCCGCCGGGGTGCCCAAATATATGGCGGAAATTCCAGCCCGCACCATCCAGACTCTGCTGGAAAAGAATCAGCGCTCACTCGCCGACGTGGACTTGATCGAGATCAACGAAGCTTTCGCCGCTGTGACTCTGGTCTCGCTCAAGCTGCTGGCTGAAAACGACCCGGAAAAATTCCAGGCTTTGCAGGCCAAAACCAACGTCAACGGCGGCGCGATCGCCATCGGGCACCCGGTCGGCGCCAGCGGCGCGCGCATCACCATGACCCTGATGTACGAGTTGATGCGGCGCGGCGGCGGAACCGGCGTGGCCGCCATTTGCGGCGGTCTCTCGCAGGGTGAAGCGATTTTGGTGAAAGTGGAAAGAGACTAAACACGCAGTACACAAAGGTCACGAAGGAAAATCGCCTTTTTACTTACCTTTGTGTACTTCGTGCCCTTTGTGTTTGAAAAGGTGAAACGATGAGTGATTGGAGAGATGAAGTCGAAGCGCTAACGCTCAAAGGGCAGATCAAAATGCCCTATACCTGGTCAGTCGGCGAGACGGGCAGCCGCTTTTTGGTGGCGCTGCGCGATGAGCAGAAAATCCTGGCGAACCGCTGTCCGCTCTGTGGCACGGTCTACGTTCCGCCGCGCAAAAACTGCGGGACGTGTTTTGCCGATATCGGCACGGATGATTGGCTGGAGGTCGGCCCGGAAGGCGTGGTAACAGCGTTCACTATCATCCATCAGGCCCACCCTTTGCAGCCGCTTGCGACCCCTTTTGCCTATGCCATCATCCAACTGGATGGCGCGGATGTGGGTTTCGTCCACATCCTGAAAGACGGATGGGATCGGTTGAAAAATGGTGTGCGCGTGCGGGCTAAATTTGGTATTGAGCGCAATGGACGGATTTTGGATATTGATGGGTTTGAAATCCTGACTTGAAAGTCAAACCCATTAAACACGAAGGTCGCAAAGGGGCACAAAGGAAAACCTTTAGCTTACTTGGTGAACTTTGTGTTTACAACAGGTTTAGGAATAGTTTATGGAAAAAATAGCCATCGTTGGCGCAGCACAAACAAAATACGAGAGCCGGAAGGCAGATCAAACCTTCTACGACATGGTGTTCGACGTGACCACTGCCGCGCTGGAGGATGCCGGTCTGACTCTGGCGGATATTGACAACATCATCACCGTCTCGAACGATTTTCTGGATGGGCGAACGATTTCCAGCATGGCGGTCGGCGAGGCCGCCGGGGCGCACGACAAGAACATCTCGACCGTGGAAGGCGACGGCACCTTCGGCGCATTTTATGGCGCCATGCGCGTGCTGGGCGGATTTCGCAGCACGCTGGTCGTGGCGCACTCGAAGGGCAGCGAAGGCAACCCGCAGTTCATCTCCAACGCCATGTTCGACCCGATCTACCACCGCCCGCTCGGATTGGACACCACCAGCGCCGCCGCACTGCAGGCCAATGCGTATCTGACGCGCTATGGCATTACCGAGGAACAGTGCGCGCAGGTTGCGGTCAAGAACCACGGCAACGCCCGCCACAATCCCCTGGCCCACCAGCCGCTGGAAATTTCCGTGGAGGAGGTACTGCGCTCGCCCAAAGTTGCCGACCCGCTCAAGCTGCTGGATTGCAGCCCGGTCAGCGACGGCGCGGCGGCGCTCATCATTGGCAATGAAGAGATTGCGCGCAAGGCAAAGACGAAGCCTGCCTGGGTCAAGGGCGTGGCGCACTGCGCCGAAGAATATTTTCTCGGCGACAGGGATTTGGCAAACCCCAAAGCCTTGCGCGATGCGGCGAAACGGGCCTACCAGATGGCGGGTATCCGCGATCCACGCCGCGAAATCGACGTGGCGGAAGTGTATGACGCCTTCAGTTACATGGAGCCGCTCTGGCTGGAAGGCCTGGGGCTGTGCGATCCCGGTCAGGGTGGGCAATTAACGGAATCAGGCTTGACCGCCATGAACGGCGCTTTGCCGGTCAATCCATCCGGCGGAGTTTTATCCGCGCACGCGCTGCTGGTGGCCGGGTTGGCCCGCTTAATCGAGGCCAGTTTACAGATCCGGGGTGAAGCGGGGGCGCATCAAATCCCTGGCGTGAAAACCGCGCTGGCGCATGGCACCCACGGTCCCTGCGGACAAAGTCACTGCATCTGGATTTTGGGAGAAAGTTAATCATGGCGAGACGAGTTGCAATTATCGGAACCGGCCAAACCCACCACCGCAGCCAGCGGCGCGATGTCAACGGCCGCGAAATGATCCATGAAGCCGTGCAGCGCGCCCTGGCCGATTGCGAGTTGACCATGCGCGACATTGACGCAGTCGTGATCGGCAACATGGATCACTTTGAAGCGATCAACTCGGTTGACACCTGGAGCGTGGAAGGCTCGGGCGGCGTGATGAAGCCGATCATGAAGGTCACCACCGGCGGCACGACCGGCACGTCGGTGGCCATCGCCGCCTATTATCACGTCGCTTCGGGCATGTTTGACAAAGTGCTGGCGATCGGCTGGGAAAAGAACTCGGAAAGCGACACCACCGGCGCGATCGTGACCTGCAGCGACCCGATCTGGGACCGCTACTCCTACTCCGGGGCGATCCCCAGCCTGGCGACCGAGGCCTCGGCCTACATGGAAAAATACGGCGCCACCCAAAGGGACGCCGCCCGCGTGGCGCTGCGCGAACGCACCCACGCCCAGAACAATCCCTACGCCCACATGCACGGCCGACCGCTCACCCTGGACGAGATACTGGATTCGCCCATGCTGGCGTATCCCATCAAACTGGGCGACATCTGCCCGCGCACCGATGGCGCTGCGGCGGTTGTCTTCGCCGCCGAGGACGTGGCCGAAAAACTCGCACCGCGCCCGGCCTGGATCAAAGCGACCGCCGTGCGGCACACCTACTCCTGGTTTGGGGATGTCGACCAGCGCACCGGGCTGGAGTCACTTGAGCGCGCCGCGCGGGAAGCCTACGCCGCCGCCGGAATCAAGAATCCCGCCGAGGATTTCGACGTGGCCGAGTTGTACCTGCCCTATTCCTACGCCGGGCTGAAGTGGATCGAATCCCTGGGTTTTTGCGGCCCCGGCCAGGGCCCGCAGTTTATCTGGGACGGTCACACCGACATGGGCGGGAAAATCCCGGTCAACCCATCGGGCGGAGTGATGTCCACCAACTGCATCGGCGCGACGGCCTTGCTGCGCGTGGCGGAGGCCGCCATCCAGGTGATGGGCAAGGGCGGCGCGCGCCAGGTGCCGGATGTCAAAACCGCGCTGGCGACCGGCTTTGGCGGCTGCTGGTGGTCGGACGTGGTTATTTTGGGGAAGGAGAAACCTGCATGAGCGCCCCCGAACTTTTGACGATGACTTCTCCTGACGTGGGCATGCCCTACGAATGGTCAATTGGGATTTATGGCAGCAAGTTCTTTCAGGAAATCCGCGCCCACCAGCGCTTCGTCGGGATTCGCTGTCCGCAGTGCGGCAAGGTGCGCGTCCCGCCGCGGCGTGTCTGCGGAACCTGCTTCCGCGAGCTGGACGAACTGGTGCCGCTCCCGCCGACCGGCACGATCATCGCCTTTACGATTGTCAACTACCCGTTCATTGACCCGGCCACCGGCCTCGAGCGCCCGGTTCCATACACCTATGGCTACATCCAGCTGGATGGCGCGGATAATATTTTCTCCCACATCATCAACGAAACGGACGAAACCCGCATCAAGGTTGGCATGCGCGTGCGGGCGGTCTTCAAACCCGCGGCAGAGATGCAAGGGAACATTCAGGATATCCGTCATTTTGAGATCATTGAGGTGAAACATGGCGAATGACAAGGTCATCATCACAGCGGCGTTATCCGGCTCGGGAACCTACCGCCAGCATAACCCGGCAGTGCCCTACACCCCGGCCGAGTTTGCAGAAGAAGCGCTGCAGGCCTATCAGGCCGGGGCCGCGATGGTGCATATCCACGCCCGGCTGGACGACGGCACGCCCACGCACGAAATCGAGCGCATCCGCGCCACCTACGACGCCATCCAACAGAAATGCCCACAGGTGCTTATCAACCTGACTTCCGCGGTGGGGATGGGGAAAACGCCCGAGCAGCGCATCGCCCAGATTGTGGCGATCAAGCCCGAAATGGCCTCGCTCAACACCAATTCCATGAACTTCGCCGCGGCGGATCGCAAAACCGGTAAAATCATCGTCGACTATATCTTTGACAACAGCTTCACCATGATCCGCGACTTTGCGATTGCGATGGAAAGCAACGGCGTCAAGCCCGAGATCGAAGTCTACGATTTCGGCGGGCTGGATAATATCCTGTTGCTGATGAAACAGGGCATTTTCTCTGAGCCGATGAATTTCAATTTTGTCTGGAGCGTGGCAGGCGGACAGCGCTTCCGGCCCGAGGCCTTTGTCGCGCTGGTGCATGCCCTGCCGCCGAAAGCCAATTTCACCACCTGCGGCGTCGGGCGCGACGAATTCTCGTCCATTATGCAGTCCTGCCTGATGGGCGGACACATGCGCGTCGGGCTGGAGGATAACGCTCGCATCCCCAACGGCGAGTTGGCGCGCAGTAACGCCGAGCTGGTGGAGTGGGCGGTGCGCGTGGCGCAGATCAACGGCCGCGAACCGGCCACGCCCGACGAGGCGCGCGAAATCATGGGATTGAGAAAACGGTAATAAGGAACAAAATGGCAAAGACGATTGAAATACTGGCAGAAGGAAAAGGCGAACTGATCGGCTGGCACGACCCGGACGATAACCGCGCCTGGGTGCGCGAGCATAAGTCGCGCGGCCTGATCGACAAGCGCATGAGTGTCCAGCAAGCCGTCAAGCGCTTTGTGCGCGATGGAGATTACATGGCGATCGGCGGCTTTGGACATGTGCGCGTGCCAATGTCGATTGTCTATGAAATCATCCGGCAGCAACGTCGCGATCTGGTCATGGCGGGAAAAACCGCCGTCCATGATATCGACTTGCTGATTGGGGCAGGCTGCGTCAGCAAGGTCGAATGCGCCTACTCCTTCGGGCACGAACTGCGCGGGCTATCCCCGGCCGGGCGGCGCGCCGTCGAAAGCGGACAGGTCAAGGTGGCGGCTGAAATTTCCAATGGCGGCTACCAGTGGCGTTTTCTGGCCGGGATGATGGGCATTCCTTTCATCCCGACCCGCAACCTGGCCGGGACGGATACTTTTGAGAAAAGCTCCGCCAAGCAGATCCGCGATCCCTGGAGCGGCAAACCCGTCACGCTGGTCCCGGCGGCTTATCCAGATGTGGCGCTCTTCCATGTGCCGCGCTGTGATCAGTACGGCAACGCTCAAATTGACGGCATCCTGGTGGAGGATTTTGAATTGGCCCGCGCCGCCCGCCGGGTGATTATCACGACCGAGGAAATCGTCGACAACGACGAAATCCGCCGCGAACCGGACCGGACCGCCATCCCGTTTTATGTGGTGGACGCTGTCTGCGAGGTGCCGTATGGCGCGCATCCCAGCTTGATGCCGTATCAATACTATTTTGACGAAAAGCACATCCGCGAGTGGCTGACTCTTGCCAAGACTGTCGAGGGAGCGCAGCAATATTTCGAGAAATATGTCTTCGGCGTGGCCGATTTTGAAGAATATCTCGAGAAAGTTGGCGGCTTGAGAACCATGTCTCAGCTCAAGCAAGTGGAAAATTTGCGCGCCCCCCTGCCAGACTCAGAATCGTGATCGGAGTTTTCCCCATGAGCCAATCTCTATCGAGCAATTACAGTTTATCGGAACTCCTGGCGTGCGTGGCTTCGCGCTTGTTGGAGGATAACAAGGCGGTCTTTGTGGGCACCGGCCTGCCGATGATTTCCACCATGCTGGCCCAGCGCACCCACGCGCCCAATATTTTGATCATTTTCGAGGCCGGGGGCATCGGCCCGCAGGTGCCGGTGCTGCCCATCTCGGTGGGCGACTCGCGCACCTTCTACCGCGCCATGGCGGCTTCATCGATGCACGATGTCATGTCAGCCGCGCAGGCCGGATTTGTCGATTACGCCTTCCTGGGCGCGGCCGCCATGGATACCTACGGCAACCTGAACACGACCGTCATCGGCGATTGGGAGCAGCCCAAAGTGCGCCTGCCCGGCTCGGGCGGCGCCAATGATCTCGGGTCGCTTTGCTGGCGCACGCTGTATATCATGCGCAACCAGAGCCAGCGCACCTTCATGAAAAAGCTGGAATTCCTGACCACCCCCGGCTGGCTGACCGGTAACGGCGCGCGCGAAGCCGCTGGACTTCCCGCCGGGTGCGGCCCGTATCGCGTCATCACCCAATTGGGCGTGTATGGCTTCGACGAGCAAACCAAACGACTGACGCTGCTCAGCCTGCATCCGGGCGTCACGGTGGACGAGGTACAGGCCAACAGCGATTTCGAAATCCTGATTCCGGATGAAATTCCGGTGACTGAGCCCCCGTCAATCACCGAGCAGCGGATTTTACGCGAGATCGACCCCACCGGGCTGGTGCTGGGAAAGTAGTCGCTGGATGCTGGCGGTGCGCTTCTTGCGTTCCGCACCGACGAGACTACCCGGACCGCTGGCCGGGTGTCTGGTCAGGCTGTTATTCACATCAATTTACATCTTCGAATGCCCCCACTCTCCGGGGGAATTGTTGTTATTTGTCAACAACTAAATATTATTGACAAATAACAACAAGCGACGTATTATATTCTTGCTGATATCATCAAAAGTCAACAACATTGGATAAGGATGGTCTGATTTGACCACTTACGAGCGCCGCCAATCTTTACTGGAATTGTTACGCAAGCAGCCCGGGTTGCGAGTGCCTGAAATTGCGCAGGTTCTGGATATTTCCGAAGGCACGGTTCGGAACGACCTGAATGCGCTGGAAAACGAGGGCCACCTGACTCGCGTGCATGGCGGCGCGGTTATAAACACGACAGCGCAGATGGTCAATGCCGCGTTTGGCGTGCGGCATCTGGAACATACCCGCGAGAAAAATTTCATTGGGGCAGGAGCGGCAACGCTGGTAAACGACGGGGATTCGATTTTGTTGGATGCCAGCAGCACGGTCTATTACCTGGCGTTGAACCTGAAGGAACGGAATCGCCTGCGCGTGGTCACCAATGGCATTGAAGTTGCCCGGCTGCTGGCGCAAAATCCCTCGAACACGGTCATCCTGATCGGCGGCGTGGTCAACCCCGATGGCTCCTCCGTGACCGGGCTGTTGAGTGAGCAGATCATCGCCGAGTTGCACATCCAGAAAGCGTTTGTTTCCTGCAGCGGTTTCAGCGTTGAAAGCGGTTTAACAGAAGTCCACCTGGATGAGGCGCAGTTGAAGCGCAAGGCCATCGAAGCGGCAAAACAAGTCTTTGCGCTGGTCGATTCAAGCAAAATGGGCCACGAAGACCTGACGCCTTTTGCGCGGCCGCTGCAAATTACGCACTTATTCACTGATTCTGGCATTACCGAGGAATGGCAAGCCCGCCTGAATTGGGCCAACATACCGTTTACAGTGTGCTGCGAGTAATCTTATGACCGACTACCTTGCCATCGACCTCGGCGCTGAAAGTGGGCGCACCATCCACGCCACGCTGAAAGACAAACACCTGGCCCTCCGCGAAGTCCACCGTTTTGGCAACGGCCCGGTGCGCCTGCCAGACGGCCTGCACTGGGACGTACTCCGCTTATGGAGCGAAATCAAAGCTGGCATCACCTCCGCCATCAAAAGCGGAGCCAACCCCGCTGGAATTGGCCTCGACACCTGGGGCGTGGATTTTGCCCTGCTGGATCAAAACGGCGCCCTGCTCGGAAACCCCTACCACTATCGCGACGCCCGCACCGACGGCGTGGTGGAAGAAGCCTTTAAGCGTGTCTCGCGCGCCAAAATTTTCTCGCAGACCGGCGTCCAGTTCATGCAATTGAACACCCTCTATCAGCTGTATTCCATGTCCCTGGCAAAATCCCCGTTGTTTGATGTGGCCCAAACCTTCGTCACCCTGCCAGATTTGTTCAATTACTGGTTAAGCGGGAAGATCACCAACGAGTTTACCAACTGCACCACGACGCAATGCTACAACCCGCAAACTGGTGACTGGGCCAGGAGCCTGCTCGACACCCTGGGAATCCCATCCCGATTGTTCGGACCCGTTTCTCAGCCGGGCACCGTGCTCGGGCCTTTGCTGCCGGCTATCGCCGAGGAAACTGGCGCCGGGGAGGCCAAAGTCGTTATCCCGGCCTGCCATGATACGGGTTCGGCGGTGGTCGCTGTTCCGGCGCAGAATCAGGATTTCGCCTGGATCAGCTCCGGAACGTGGTCAATCATGGGAGCGGAGGTCATCCACCCGGTTGTGGGTGAAAAAGCCCTGACCTACAATTTCACCAACGAAGGGGGTGTGTTTGGCACCTGGCGCTTATCCAAGAATATTACGGGGTTGTGGCTGGTGCAGGAATGTCGCCGCACCTGGCAGGCGCAAGGTGCGGATTTGAGCTATGATGAAATTACACGTCTCGCCGCCGAAGCGCAGCCTTTCCTGGCGGTGATTGACCCGGACGATGAACTGTTTTTCCACCCCGGCGATATGCCTGCCCGCATCTGCGAATTCTGCACAAAGACGCAGCAGCGTGTGCCGCAAACCAAAGGTGAAATTGTGCGCGTTGCACTGGAAAGCCTGGCCTTAAAATATCGTCTGACGCTCGAGCGGCTGGAAGAACTGACCGGCAAACGCCTTGACCCGATCCACATTATCGGCGGCGGGAGCAGGAATCGCTTGCTAAATCAGTTTAGCGCTGATTGCAGCGGGCGGAGGGTGGTGACCGGTCCGATTGAGGCTACCGCGATTGGAAATGTGCTGATGCAAGCCATTGCGCTCGGGCAACTGGAGGATCTCAGCGCCGCCCGCGCCGTGGTGCGCAACTCGTTTGAAGTTGAAAGTTACCATCCCGGCCGCCCGGCTGGCTGGGATGCAGCCTATGCAAAATTTGTAGAAATGGCAAAAGGATAAAGCATGGTAAACCCTCCGTATCCCGAACTTGATGATTTGCTCCACATGATGGGCGAAGCAGGCAAACATCTTGCCGATATTGAAGCCAGCGAAGGCGCGGCAGGAAATATTTCTGTTTGCATCCGCTGGCCGATCGAGCCGCGTTCCCGCTTTCCATTGCTGGAAGAGATCGAACTGCCCCAGCCCGTCCCCGAACTGGCGGGCGCGACCTTCCTGGTCAGCGGTTCCGGACGCCGCTTGCGCGAAATTATCGACGATCCGACCGCCAATATCGCCTGTATCGTGGTCAACGAAGGCGGGCGCACCGGCCAACTCTACACCTCGTATCATCGCCGTTTCGAACGTGTCACCAGCGAATTCAACTCGCATCTGGCCGTCCACTATGACCAGATTCTGTCCAGCGGCACCAATTTCCATGCCGTGATTCATGGTCAGCCGCTGCACATTACCTACCTGAGCCACATCCCGCGCTACCAGGATGTGCAGTATCTCAACACGCACCTGCTGCGCTGGCAGCCGGAGACCATCATCAATCTGCCGGAAGGGATCGGCTTTATTCCGTTTGCCGTGCCCAGCTCGCCAGAATTGATGGCGGGCAATGTCGCGGCTTTGCACAAGCATCGCATCGTCATCTGGGCCAAACACGGCGTCATGGCACGCTCCGATATTTCCATCAAACGCGCCGCCGATCGGGTGGAATATGCCGAAACTGCCGCAAAATACGAATATCTCAACCTGTCCATTGGTGAAATTGGCGCCGGCTTGAGCACGGATGAAATCCGCGCCATTTGCAAGACCTTCGATATCAAGCAGGATATTTTTTAGCCCTCATTCCCGGCCCTTCCCCCACCGGGCGAGGGGTTGGCGGTGAGGGAAACAGGAGCCCTGGTGCCCACTGTGAAACCCAAATCCAACCTGCCTACGACCAGGCCCAGGCGTGGTGAAGAATTACGAAAAACGGAAGTCTGCAATTTCTCATCTGACAGCCCGCACCTGACATCTGGTATTTTCCCATGCCAAAAGCCCAATTATTTATCACCTGTCTTGGCGACCAGTTCTATACCCAAACGCTCCAGAACATGACTCAACTGCTGGAGCACCTGGGCGTGGAACTGAGTTTCCCGCCCGAGCAAACCTGCTGCGGACAGCCGCACTTCAACAACGGATTCGAATCCCAGGCGCGGGAAGTGGCCCGGAACTTCCTCCACGCCTTTGGCCGCAGCGACGCGCCGATCATCGGTCCGTCCGGTTCGTGCGTCAGCATGGTCAAGCACCACTACCCGGGCCTCTTTCCTATCGGGACGCCCGAACACGATCTCGCGGCGGAGATTTCCTCCCGCACCTTTGAGTTCACCGAATATCTGGTCAACGAGCTCAAAGTGACGGATGTCGGGGCGGTGTATCCGCATAAGGTCACGTATCACGCCTCCTGCCATTATCTGCGCGAGATGGGATTGAAAACTGAAGCCAAAACCCTGTTGAATGCGGTCAAAGGCCTGGAATTCATCCCGCTCAACGAGGAGGAGACCTGCTGCGGCTTTGGCGGCGCGTTCACCGTCACCTATCCCGAAGTCAGCCGTTCGATGATGGAAAACAAGGTCAAAAACATCCTCGCCAGCGGCGCCGACACGGTGGTGATGTGCGAACCCGGCTGCCTGATGAACGTGGCGGGCGGCTTGCACAAGGCCGGTTCGAACATCAAAGCCATGCACATCATCGATTTATTGGCATCAAAATGATTACCACGAAGGCACAAAGCCACAAAGTTTTCTTTCATCTTTTGTCTTTCTTGGTGACTTTGTGGTTAACAGGATTTCCCATGAGTGAAACCCCTTCCTACATCGGCTTCGAAGCCTATACCGAGCACATCCCGCCCAGCATTCCCTCCGCCGTGCAGCAAGCCACCGGGAAATTCGCCGGGCTGCGCGCCACGCGCGTGGCGGAACTGCCGCATTTCGAGCAGCTGCGACAGATCGCCTCGGATATCCGCCTGCACACCATTGAGAACATGGATGTCTACCTCACGCGCCTGGAAGAAAAGGTCACCGCCGCCGGTGGTCACGTTCACTGGGCCAGGACTGCTGAAGATGCGCGTCAGATCGTGCTGCAAATCGCCAGGGAGCATGATGTCAAACTGGTGGTCAAAGCCAAGTCGATGGCGACCGAAGAAATCGGGCTGAATCATGCCCTCGAAGCGGCGGGGATCGAAGCGCTGGAGACCGACCTGGGCGAGTACATCATCCAGCTGGCCGGAACCGGCCCCTCGCACATCATCGTCCCGGCGGTGCATCTCAAAAAGGAGGAAATCGCCGCGTTGTTCAGCGAAAAACTCCACATGGACGCGCCCGCCGACCCGATCGAACTGACCCGCATCGCCCGCGAAATCCTGCGCGAGAAGTTTCTCAACGCTCAAATGGGCGTCTCCGGTGCGAATTTCCTGGTCGCTGAAACCGGCACGCTGGTCATGGTCACCAACGAAGGCAACGGGCGCATGTGCACCACCATGCCCGACCTGCATGTCGCCGTGGTCGGCATCGACAAGGTTATCCCCGATTGGGAGTCGCTGACGGTTTTCCTGAAACTGCTGGCGCGCTCCGCCACCGGGCAAAAACTGTCCACCTACACCCAGTTCATTACCGGCCCGCGCCGCGAAGAAGGCGAGTTCGGCCCCAAGGAATTCCACCTCGTCCTGCTCGATAACGGCCGCTCGGACATTCTCAACGACCCGATCGGACGCGAAGTCTTCAAGTGCATCCGCTGCGGCGCTTGCGCCAACGTCTGCCCGGTCTATAAAAACGTCGGCGGTTTCGCCTACGGCTGGTTTATCTCCGGCCCGATCGGCGCCATTTTCGCCCCGCAGATGCTCGGCACGCCGACCGCCCGCGAACTGCCCTACGCCTCCACGCTGTGCGGAGCCTGCGCCGACGTCTGTCCGGTCAAAATTCCCATCCCGACCATTCTGCGCCATCTGCGCCGCCGCGTGGCCCAGGGCGACGATTTCGCCGCTACGACCATGCCTGCGCCAATGGGTGCGATGGCCGGTCTGGCCTCGCTGGCCCTCGCCCAAAACTGGATTTATCGCTTCGGCACGCGTCTGCTGCCGTTCTTTATGAGCATTTTCAAACGCGACGGCTGGATTCCGTGGGCTCCTTATCCGCTCAGCCGCTGGACAACCGCGCGCCCCCTACCGCCTTTCACCGCCAGTTTCAGAAGTTGGTGGAATGTGCGCACCGCCAAAGGGAAGGATAATCTTCGATGACTAATCCCGTTATAGATAACATTCGCCGTTCCCTCGGGCGCACCGCAGAGACTCCCCTCAGCCCGCGTCCCGCCATCTATGCATCCCGCCTCGCTGAATCGGTGGATTCTGAAACCGGGCACTTCCTCGAAGAAGTCCGTAAACTCTCCGGTGTGGCCCAACAACTCAGCCCGGATTCAGTTTCAGATGCCCTGAAGTCTCTCGTCGCCGAACAAAACATCCGCAAAGCCACCGTCTGGAATACCCCAACCCTTCGTCAATTACAAATTACCAATTTACTCGCTTCTTTGGGCGTTGAGCTGGTTTCCCCGACCGCCGATAAGCACGAGATGGCGCTCTGCGACCTGGGCATCACCGAAGCCGATTATCTTCTCCCCGAAACCGGCACGCTGGTTCTGACATCCTCCGCCGAAAAACCGCGCGCCGTCTCGCTCCTGCCGCGCATTCATCTGGCCATCGTCCGCCCTGAGATGCTGCGCCCGGATTTGCACCAGGTCTTTGCCGAAGCCAAAGATAGAAACTACCTGGTCTTCATCACCGGCCCCAGCCGCACCGCGGACATTGAACTGACCGTCACGCTCGGCGTGCACGGCCCGAAGAGTCTGCACGTCTGGATGCTGAATCCCTAACCCAGTCCGACGCCACTGACGACATTCTCGGCGGCCCCGGCCATATCCGCGTTATCGTCGGGCCGGATGCGGTGAAGGTGGATTATGTCCGCTCGGGGGGCGGGCAGGTGGATTTTAGTTACACCATCAAATAAAAACGGTAGCTCTCGCTTGAAGCGAGAGCTACCGTAATTGATACTGTGTGGGTTATTGGCTGGGCACACAAGTCCCGTTGTAATAATCCCAGACATTGCAGTTTTTGCCGGCGGAGAAAGTGCAGGTTCCCTGCTCATCCGCTGCGCCGCTGTTGCCGGTAATGGCATACTGGCCGCCGGTAATCGCGCAGAAACGCGCCGCTTCGGTGGTGTAGCCCGTAACTTTCAGCCCGCCGACCGGGCAGGCTCCGTTAAAGAGCGCCCATTCCTCGCACTGGCGGTTGTCCTCGAAGTAGCACACGCCGATTTGGCCCAGATCGCCGCGCTGTTCGATGTTCAGCGTGCCGCCCTTTTCAGTGCAGTTGACCGATGCCGGGTTGGCCATGCCGATGATGGGTTGCGCCGCCGGGGCCCAGAAGGGGAGCTGGTCATCCGCCGGGTTGTTGGTCAGGTTGACGGGGTTGCTGCCATCGGCCTGCATGGTGTAAATCTCCCAGTTGCCGTCGCGGTTGGTCTGGAAGGCGATTTGGGTTCCATCGGGTGACCAGGCCGGGGACCAATCCTCCGCCGGGGTGTTCGTCAGGTTGACCAGTCCGCTGCCATCCGCGTTGACGAGATAGATGTCAGATTGGCCGTTTTGCGCCGAACGGAAGGCAATCTGGCGGCCATCCGGCGACCATGCCGGGGTGTAGTCGCTGCCCGGGTCGTTGGTCAGCCGTTTGGCGCTGGAACCGTCGGCGTTCATCAGGTAAATCGAGTAGATGCCGGTGGCGTTGTCCCGGTCGGAGACAAAGGCCAGTTGGCGGCCATCCGGCGACCAGGCGGGAGCGAAATCGTCGCTGGGGTTGTTGGTCAGGCGTTTGGGGTTGGAGCCATCCGCATTCACTATATAAATTTCGTTGTTGCCATCGCGGCGGGAGGTGAAGGCCACCTGGCGGCCATCCGGCGACCAGGCTGGGAAGCCATCGTCAGAGTTTGGCTGGTTGGTCAGGTTGACTGGATTGCTGCCATCGGCATTCATCCTGCCGACGTAGCTATGAGTCAGCCCGAAGCCGGTAAACAGGATACGGGTAGAATCGGGGGAAAATGGCCCGGAGAAGGCGCTCTCGTCCCCCAGGGTGAGCGGCGTCAGCGTGGATTGGGTTCCATCCAAAAGATAGATGTGGTTGACACCGCCATCGCGGTTGGAGTAGAACACAATCTGCTCCTGGCCGCCTGTTGCTGGCGCGCTCTGCCCTCCAGAAGGCGTCAGCGCCACCCAAAAGCTGGACTGGTACCCGGCGGCATCGACCGTGTCAATTTGTTGCAGAATTTCGGGCGTGCCGTTGACGCAATGCCAGCTGTAAATGACATTGTGGCCGGTAACTGCCATGGGGATAAAATCGGCGCTCTGGTTTTGCGCGCAGAAATCTTTCATCTCCTGGGTGGGCATCTTGTCGGTGTTGGCTTTGGAGTCGCACGGGATGTTGGCGCCAAAATTACAGGCATAAACCTTGCTCTCCATGCAGCGCCAGACGGTCATTTGCTTGAAGGTATCGGGGAAATCGCCGTTAACATCCAGTTTGGCCGCGGCCAGGTAATCCTTGAACAGGGCATCGTCCATTTTGGGGCCGGTGTAGCGCGCGTCGGGGACGTCGATCTGGCCGACGGCGGCGCAATAGGCATACGGGTCGGAGAAAAGCGCCAGCGTGGGAGCTTCTGTTGGGGAAACAGGAGCAACTGGCAGGGCGGTGGCAGGTGCAGGCAAAACGGTTGCTGTCCCGCAAGCGCTCAGCGCCAGAAGGAGCATACAAAACGTCAAAATTCTGATTTTCACTTGTGTGATCGCTTTCTGCTGTCTTCATGGGGCAGCGATAATGGGTGTTTGTTCACCTTTATCAGGACGATGGCTGGCCCGGAATGGTTCCTGATTTTCTCGCAATGCGCGCATTTCGCCACGAAAATTGGGATAGGTGCCTAACAAGACCATCGGCAATTCTAAATAACTCCTGAACATCTTTTTGCTATCCTGTGAGCATTCCAAACGGAGATGGCAAATGTTTACACAAAAAATCCAGGCTTTTTCCCGAACCAAAGCTCTCACCGCGCTCAGCTTGACGGCAATTATTTTGCTGGCGGCCTTTTTGCGCTTCTACAACCTCGGCGCGACCGGCGTGGGCAACGAATACTACGCCGCTGCCGTCAAATCCATGCTGACCTCGTGGCACAACTTCTTTTTTGTGGCTTACGAGCCGGGCGGCTCCATTTCGGTGGATAAACCGCCGCTGGGATTGTGGCTGGAAGCGGCCTCCGCGGCGCTGTTCGGGTTGAACGGATTCGCGCTGGCCTTCCCGAATGCGCTGGCGGGTGTGCTCTCCATCCCGCTGCTGTACTCAATGGTCAGGAAACAGTTCGGGACGTTGGCCGGGCTGTCGGCGGCGCTGGCGCTGGCCGTTACCCCGATCACCATTGCGGCGGAACGCAACAACACCATGGACGGGATGCTGGTCTTTGCGCTGCTACTGGCGGCCTGGGCGGTCTGGAAGTCGGTGGAAAGCGGCCAGTTCCGCTATTTGCTGCTGGGCGCGTTCATCGTGGGGCTGGGGTTCAACATCAAGATGCTGCAAGCCTACATGATCCTGCCCGCGCTGTATGCTCTGTACTTCTTCGGTGCAAAACACAGCTGGGGCAAACGCATCACTCACCTGGCGCTCGCCACCGCCCTGCTTTTGGCCGTTTCACTCTCCTGGGCGTTGATCGTGGATGCCACGCCTGCCGCCGCCCGCCCGTTCATCGGCTCCAGCACCGACAACACCGTCACCGAGCTGATCATCGGGCACAACGGCATCCGGCGGCTGTTGGGTGCCTCCACGCTGGCGGGCAGCAGCCTGCTCAACGGCAACGGAAGCAGCAGCAACCTGACGCAGGAAGTGGGCAATGCGGGCATTTTGCGCCTGTTCACCGACCCGCTGGCGGCGCAGGCCTCCTGGTTACTGCCGCTGGCGCTGATGGGCGGCGCGCTCGCCCTGGCGCTGCTTGGAAGCAAAAAACTGACCGACAAACACCTGGCGCTGTTACTTTGGGCTGGCTGGCTGTTACCGATCGCGTTTTACTTCACCTTCACCAGCGGCTTGTGGCACGCCTATTACCTGATCATGCTTGGGCCGGCGCTGGCGGCGCTCGTTGGGGCGACAGTCTGGGCGTTTGAGCAGTTGATGGATCGGCAAGGCAGCTTCGGGTGGGGTTTGATCGCCTTGTTAAGCGGGATCACGCTCGGGTTTGAGATTTTCATCCTGATGGCGCATCCCACCTACCTCGCCGCGACATCCATTTTGATGATTTTTACGTGGCTGGTGGGGATTGCGCTGCTAAAACTCCGCCCTGCTGCCTGGGTGCCGGGACTGGTGCTTTTGAGCCTGCTGATTGGGCCGCTGCTCTGGTCTGGATTGACCGCCTTCAACCCCCAGCCCGATGTTGACCTGCCCCGCGCCGGGCCGGATGCCGGGCCGGCGGGTGATTCCACGCTGAGCGCCAACCAGCAGAAAATCCTCGCTTACGTGCTCGCCAACACCGAGCCGGGTTCGTACCTGTTCGCCACGCTGGATTCGCACGGCGCATCCGCCTCCATCCTGGCGACGGGCCGCCCGGTCTTCACCTTTGGCGGCTACGTCGGCAGCGATAGTGTGATCGATGCCGACGGGCTGCAAACGCTGGTGGAAGCTGGCACGCTGCGTTATGTGCTCGACAACAACAATTTGAGCAGGAAACCGGAAATCGCCGCCTGGGTTGAGGCTAACTGCCAGGTGGTGGAGGTGCCGGGAACGGTTTCCACCACACAGCAAAAAACCGGCGGCCCGCGCGATCAGCTTTTCCGGGCGCTTTACAAATGCGGCGGCCTGTCATGACTGACCGCTCAAACTTGCATGGGACTTGTTTCTGGATGCGAACTCAACCCACCCGTTCAGGCTTTGGTTTCGGCCGCCGGTTTGGACCCAATCTCGACCAGCTGCACCTGCACCTGGTAGCGTTTCTCCTGGATGGTAATTTTGCCCATCCCAAAGAAACCTCGCGACCCGGTTTTGAAGACCTTTTCTTCGGCCATTAAACTGCCAACGATATTACCTTCTGATTTGATTTCAACAGTAAGCATCACAAACTCCTTTTTATGAAACCCTTGGTTAACGCGGCACAATCTGTTCGCGCTCTGGGCCGACGCTGACGAGCCGCACCGGAACTCCGGCCAGCCGGCTGATGGCAGCCAGATAATCGCGGGCGGCAAGGGGCAGATCGTCCCAGTTGCGCAGGTTGCTGACATCTTCGCTCCAGCCGGGAAACGTCTCGTAGACCGGCTCGTAGCCTTCGAGTTCAGTCGGGCCGAAGGGCAGGTCGGGGGTTGTCTGTCCGTCTTTGGTGTAGGCAACGCACAGCTTGAGCGTCTCGAAACCGGAGAGAATGTCCATTTTGGTGATGACCAGTTCGGTGAAACCGTTGATGCGCGTGGCGTAGCGCAGCAGGACGCCATCCAACCAGCCGACGCGGCGCGCGCGCCCGGTGGTGGTGCCGTACTCGTCCCAGGGGTTGGCGCCGGTGCCGCGCAGACGCAGGGCCAGGTCATCGAACACTTCGGTTGGGAAGGGGCCGCTGCCGACGCGGGTCTGGAAGGATTTGCAGACGCCGGTGACGACCGCGTCGCGGGCGGCGGTGATGCCGATCCCCAGGCCGCTGAAGACGCCAGCGGCGATCGTCGCCGAGGAGGTGACGAAGGGATAGGTGCCGTGGTCAAGATCGAGCAGGGTGCCCTGGGCGCCTTCGGCCAGGACGTAGCCGCCGCGGGCGAGCACTTCACAGGTTTCGGCGGAGGTATCGGCGATGAAGGGCGTCAGGCGGCGGACGTATTCGGCGAATTGGTCGAGAACCGGCTGGATTTCGAGCGCGGGGGCATCGAGCGATTGCAGGGTGTTGTTGGCGGCTGCGATGTGACTGGCGAGACGCCCGGCAAAGTCGGGGGCGAGCAGGTCGGCGATGCGCAGGTTGGTGCGGGCGGCTTTATCGGTGTAGGCCGGGCCGATGCCGCGCCCGGTGGTGCCGATGTTGCCTTTGCCGCGCCGGGCTTCCAGGGCGGCATCCAGGGCGCGGTGCGCGGGGGTGATTAAATGCGCGGCGTGCGAGAGGCGGATGCGGCGGGGAGAAATTTCCACGCCCAGGGCCTGGAGCATGTCCATTTCCTTGAGCAAGGATTCAGGGTTGATCACCATTCCATTCCCCAAAACTGCAACCGGCCTGGAGTGGATAATGCCAGAGGGGACGAGGTGCAGTTTGAAGAGCTGCGTCCCAACGGTGACGGAATGGCCGGCGTTGTCGCCGCCGTTGTAGCGGGCCACTACGTCGGCCTGGGCGGCGAACCAATCTACGATGCGGCCTTTGCCTTCGTCGCCCCATTGGGCGCCAACGATGATTTGAAGCGGCATGATTGCCTCCGAAAATGTGATAACTGAGGGATTATACAGCAAAGTGATGGTCGAGAAGGCGGGGTCTCGATACGGCGGCGGTTGAGTAGCGTTCTGTGCGTACACCTGCACTGTACCAAACGCAGTGCGGTGCAGGTGTCGAAGCCGCGCTACCTACTCGACAATCGTTGCCAATCGCTATTCAAACTTCAACAGCTGCAAAATATCTTCGAGGCAGGCGGCGAACATCTCGTTCATGACCTGGTCGCTGGCCTGGTAGGGGCCGCCGAAGGAGCCGTCGCCGTAGAGCTGGCGGGTGGCGGCGGCATCGAGCAGGTCGGGCGCTTTGGGCGGGATTTTATCTCGCCCGGGCAGGTCGCTGACGAGGGTGAAGGGGAAGGCTTCCAGCCAGTTGGCGTGAGCCGGTTTGAGAGCATGTTTCTGGGCGATGGCTTCAACCGAGTGCGAAGTCCACCAGTCGTACCAGCTCAGCCGCACGCCGGGCAGCGTGTTAATCACCTCGCGCAGGCGGACGCGAGCCGGGGTGTTGCCGCCATGGCCGTTGAGCACCAGCAGTCGGCGAAAACCGGTCTGGACGGCGGAACGCACCAGGTCTTCGACCACGTCCATCAGCGTGGAGGCGCGCAGGCTGAGCGTGCCGGGGTAAGCCAGGAAGTACGGCGAACAGCCGAAGTTGAGCGGCGGCGCGACGAGTACGTCAGTTTTTTGGCTGGCGGCATCGGCCAGGGCCAACGGAATCTTGATATCGGTCAGCAGCGAGAGGTGGGCATGCTGTTCGGTGGCGCCGGTGACCAGGATCAGCCGGTCATCGTGCGCAAGGTAGGATTCGACATCCATCCAGTTAAGTTGTTCAAGACGCATCAGCGGGTTCCTCGAAAATTGAGAATCGGTTGCGGGTATTTTACACCTTATAATACCGCCATGCCTTCTGCCGCCATGCCCTTGCCCCCCCTGTTTCTTGAGCGCATGGAACGTTTCCTGGGCGAGGAGTATCCCGCCTTCGCCACGGCGCTGCAAGCTGAACCGCGCTCGGGGCTGCGGGTGAACACGTTGAAACTTTCCAGGCCGGAATTTCAGGAGCTGACTCCGCTCGAATTGGGCGATCCGGTGCCGTGGTGCCCTGCGGCCTGCCTGCTGCCGGCTTCCGATTTCAAACCCGGTACGCATCCTTATCATCTCGCCGGGCTGTATTATTTGCAGGATCCCTCGGCCATGGCGCCAGCGGAGTTATTGTTCACCGACCCCTTCCGGGAGGGCGAGCAAATCCTCGATCTTTCGGCGGCGCCGGGCGGCAAGACCACACACCTGGCGGCGCTGATGGGCGGGCGGGGCCTGCTGGTGGCCAACGAGATCAAGAACAAGCGTGTGGGACACCTGGCGCAAAACGTGGAACGCTGGGGCGCGGGAAACGTGGTCGTCACGAACGAATCGCCGGAGCGGCTGGCCGATCATTTTGGGCCGACCTTCGACCGTGTGCTGGTGGACGCGCCCTGCTCGGGCGAGGGCATGTTTCGCAAAGACCTGGGCGCGCGCGCCGATTGGTCGGAAGAAATGGTGGCAGGCTGTGCGGTGCGTCAGGGCAATATCCTGCGCGTGGCGGCGCAATTGGTGCGGCCCGGCGGATACCTGCTCTATTCCACCTGCACGTTTGCCCCGGAGGAAGACGAGGGCGTCCTGGCGCAGTTGATGGAAGAATTTCCTGAATATTCGGTGGTGGAATTGCCACTCGCGCCGGGTTTTGTGCGCGGCAAGCCGGAATGGCTGCCAGGCACGCCAAAAAGCCTGGCCGGGGCGGCGCGACTGTTCCCGCACCGGCTGCCAGGCGAGGGGCATTTTGTCTGCCTGCTGCAGCGCGGAGAATTTTCTGCGCGGGAGCGCCGCCCGGCGGCCAGTGGGCGCGGACAGTCCTCGCGACGCAAAACCGAAAAACCCGATCTGCGCCTGTGGCAGGAATTTGCCGCACAGGCGCTGCATGTCAACTTGGCAGAAGAACGGCTGCGGGTGGCCGGAGAACGGTTGTATTATCTCCCCGAACAATCGCCCGATTTCGGGCGGCTGCGCATCATCCACCCCGGAATCTGGCTCGGTTCCTTCAAAAAGGAACGGTTCGAGCCCGCGCATCCGCTGGCGCTCTTCCTAAAACCGGGACAGGCGAAAAACTGCGTCAATTTTCCCGCCGAAAGTCGCGAACTGGCGGCCTACCTGCGCGGAGAGAGCCTGGAAAGCCCGGCGCGCGGCTGGACGCTGGTCTGCGCGGACGGCTGGCCGCTGGGCTGGGGCAAGGGTGTGCAAGGCACGCTGAAAAATCACTATCCGCGCGGCTGGATGTAGGCCGAACACATTCACTTTAATTCAAGGAAGGCTGATAATGACCATCAAACCGTTAAATTGGGGCCTGCTCTCCACTGCCCGGATCAACCGCGCACTGATCACCCCGCTGCGCGCCTCGGCCCGCAACCATTTGGCTGCCGTGGCAAGCCGCTCGCAGGCCGGTGCCGAAGCGTACGCGCGCGAGTGGAGCATTCCAAAGGCGCACGGCTCGTATGAAGCCCTGCTGGCCGACCCGGAAATTGACGTGATCTACAACCCGCTGCCCAATCACCTGCATAAAGAATGGACGATCCGGGCGCTGGCCGCCGGGAAGCACGTCCTGTGCGAAAAACCGATCGCCCTGACGCCCGGCGAGGTGGATGAAATGGCCGCCGCGGCGCAGCGGTACGGCAAAGTGCTGGCCGAGGCTTTTATGTACCGCCACCATCCGCAAACGCTTTTGGCCCGCGACCTGGTTGAGCAGGGCGCCATTGGCCGGCTCCAACTGGTGCGCGGATCGTTTACCTTTAGCATGAAAACTGACACGAACATCCGTCTCAACCCGGAGATGGGCGGCGGCAGCCTTTGGGATGTAGGCTGTTACCCGATCAGCTACGCCCGCCACCTGATCGGCGCGGAACCGCTGGAGGTATTTGGCTGGCAGCTGACGGGCGAGTCTGGCATTGACGATTCGTTCTTCGGGCAGATGAAATTCCCCGGCGGAATCTACGCCCAGTTCGACAGCGGATTCCGCACCCCATTCCGCACCCACCTCGAAATTGTCGGCTCCGAAGGCACGCTGACCATTCCCGCGCCTTTCAAACCGGGGCTGGAGGAAGTCATCACCCTGGTTCGCGAAGAAAAAATGGAACGAATCAGTGTCCCGGCCCGGGAACTGTACATTGGCGAAGTGGAAGACCTGGCCGACTGCATTCTGACCGGCAAGACCCCGCGCATGACCCTGGCTGACAGCCGCGCCAACGTGGCCGCCATCGTGGCCCTGCTCGAAGCGGCCCAAACCGGCCGGCCTGTGCGCCTGCCTGCAAACAACATATGAAATGGCTGCCCCTGCTGCTCGGTGATTTTCTGGCCCTGGCGCTCGTCACGCTGATCGGCTTCGCCACACACGGCGAGAATGGACTGGCGCTGCTGCCGCGCTTGCTGGCCAGCCTCGGCCCGCTGGCGCTCGGCTGGAGCTGCATTGCGCCATTGTGCGGCCTGTTCAACCCTGAAGTCATTTCCAACCCACGCCAGGCATGGCGGCCTGTGGTCGCCATGCTGGCGGCCGGGCCGCTGGCCGTGCTGCTGCGCGCGCAACTGCTCCAGACACCGGTGATTCCCAGCTTCGTCATCGTCTTAAGCGGCACATCCGGCCTCGGGCTGGCGCTCTGGCGCGCCCTGTGGAGAATCGCGCAGGCCAGAAAAACCCCCAGGCCCTGACCCGCATGGAACCCAAACCGGCCCCCTTCACCACCATAGACGAATACATCGCCGGCTTCCCGCCAGAAACACAGGCCATTCTACAGGAACTGCGCGCCGTCATCCGCGCCGCCGCGCCTGAAGCCCAGGAAAAAATCAGCTACCAGATGCCCACCTTTGCCCTGCACGGCAACCTGGTGCACTTTGCCGCCTGGAAAACTCACATCGGACTGTATCCCACCGCCTCGGGCACGCAGGCCTTCCAGCAGGAATTGGCCGCCTATACCACCAGCAAAGGCGCCGTGCGCTTTCCACTCGACCAGCCGCTGCCCTTCGACCTGATCCGCAAAATTGTCGCCTTCCGCGTGGAAGAAGCCCGCCAGAAAGCCGCCCAAAAGAAGACGCGCCGCAAACCGCTCGGCTAGTCGTCGCAGACGGGGTTGTGCTACAATAAACTTTATGAACGAAACCGCCCTGATCCAGGACGCACAGCGCGGAGACCTGGAGGCCTTCAACCGGCTCGTATTGCACTACCAGGATGCAATTTACAACACCGCACTGCGCATCCTGGGCGACGAAGACCGCGCCGCCGACGCCACACAGGAAGCCTTCCTCTCCGCCTTTCGCAGCCTGAACAGCTACCGCGGCGGATCCTTCAAAGCCTGGCTGATGCGCACCGTCACCAATGCCTGCTACGACGAACTGCGCCGCCAGAAACGCCGCCCCACCACCCCGCTCGAACCCGAAAACGACGACGAAGAAACGCTCGAATCCCCGCGCTGGCTGGCCGACAGCTCCATGGGCCCGGAAGAACAATTTGCCGCCGCCGAATTGGAACACGCCATCCAGCACTGTCTCAACGCCCTGCCAGCCGATTTCCGCACCGTCGTTGTGCTGGCCGACCTGCAAGGCCTCGACTACGCCGAAATCGCCGCCGCCGTGCACACCCCGCTCGGCACCATCAAAAGCCGCCTGGCCCGCGCCCGCCTGCGCCTGCGCGCCTGCTTGCAAGATTTCGGGGAACTTTTACCCGCCCCCTTCCGTCTCGATAGTGACACAGAGATCGCTTCTGTTGAGAGATCCCGCGCATGACCGCACCCACCTTCCGCGACGCCGAGAACCTGTCTGCCTACCTGGATGAACAACTACCCCGGGGGATCGCCACGCGCCTGCAACAAAGACTCGACTCTGACCCGCAGCTGGGTGCCGTCTACGAACAACTGCGCCAGGCCCGCCACCTGCTGCGCCAGCTCCCGGCGCGCCGCGCCCCGCGCAACTTCACCCTGACCCCAAAAATGGCCGGACTGAAAGCCCCCACCCCGCGCGCAGTGCCCGTCTTCCGCTTTGCCTCGCTGCTCGCCAGCCTGCTGCTCCTGCTGACCTTCGCCGCCAACAACCTGAGCGCACTCTCCGTCCCCAGCATGGCTGCCGCATCCGTCACAGCCTACAATGCCGCAGGGATGGAAGCCCCGCTCGAGCAGTCCCAGCCGCCCGAAGCCTCCGCCGCCCCCATGCTGGCCGCCCCAGCCCTGCCAGAAGCATCCGCCGCGCCAACCACCACTCCCGAACTGCTGCGGATGGATCCCGCACCTGCCGACAAACTGGCCCCCCAGAATGAATCGCCGCGCTTCACAGGCTTCATTCCTGCCTGGGTACAGCTCGGCCTGCTGGCAGGCGCCATCCTGACCGCCCTGGCCGGCTGGCTGCTGCACCAGAAAGCCAGCGCCGATTTTACGCGCAAAAACCCGCAATGAACCCGCACGAAATCAAATACTGCCCGCGCTGCGGTACAGCAGTGGTGCACCGCATCAGCTTTGGCCGCGAACGACCAGTCTGCCCGGCCTGCCGCTGGATTCACTTTGCCGACCCAAAAGTGGCCGCGGCAGTGCTGGTCGAAGCCGGAGAGCGCATTCTGCTCGTCCGGCGCGCCAACGAACCCTTCCGCGGGCTGTGGACCCTGCCAGCCGGTTTTGTAGACGCCGACGAAGACCCGGCCCGGGCAGCCGTGCGCGAATGCCGCGAAGAAACCGGCCTGGAAGTGGCCATCAACGCCATTATCGCCATCCGCCACGGGCGCGAACACCCGCGCGGCGCCGATTTTGTCATCTTTTACCGCGGCCAGGTAACCGGCGGAGAACTCCAGGCGGGAGATGACGCCGAGGCAGCCGCCTGGTTCGAGCGCGGCAGCCTGCCCGGGCTGGCGTTCCAATCCACCAAAGAACTTCTGATCTCCCGGTAGACGTGCTACAATCATTGCAGAGGTGCCCATGTCCGCCTTTGCTGAAATCCGCCCTTCTCCCATTGCCGGCACCTGGTATGAAGCCAACCCCAAGCGGCTGGCCAGCCAGGTAGATGCCTGCCTGCAAAAGGCCATCCTGCCCGACCTGCCCGGCCAGCCAGTGGCCATCATTGCGCCACACGCCGGGCACCGCTATTCCGGCCCGGTGGCGGGCTACGCCTTCGCCGCGGTACGCCTGCTCGAGCCAGCGGTCATTGCCATTATTTCGCCCATGCACCACGGCTACGCCGCCCCGCTGCTCACAACGGCACACGCTGCTTATGGCACGCCGCTCGGGACAATCCCGGTCGAACGCAACCTGCTCCATCAGCTGGACCAAAACTTGATCCAGCGCCTGGGCTTTGGGTTGACCCCGGTCGCCAACGACCCCGAACATTCCCTCGAAATCGAACTCCCCTTTTTACAGCGCGCCGTTAAAACCACATTCTCCCTGCTGCCGGTCATGCTCCGCAGCCAGACCATACGCACCGCGCGCGCCCTGGGCGAGGCCCTGGCCGAAACGCTTGCCAGAGAGAACGCCCTGCTGGTCGCCTCCACCGACCTGTCACATTTCCACGACGAAAAAACCGCCAACCGGATGGATGCCGCCATGCTGAAAGCAGTGGCTTCTTTTGATCCTGAACAACTATATGAACTTGAAAAACAGGGAAAAGGCGAAGCCTGTGGATTGGGCGCCATCGCTGCAGTCCTGTGGGCGGCCAGGGCGCTCGGGGGGCAAACCGTCCAGGTCCTGCAACATGCCACTTCCGGCCAGGTGACCGGAGATTTTGAAAACGTTGTCGGGTATGGCGCGGCAGTAGTGCTGAAGTAGTAGGAGCCGTGCGGCTACTCGCGCTGTAAAACCCTGAAAGCCAGCCCACCAACCAGCAGCGGCAACCAGAAGGTCAACCCGCGATACGTCAGCGTGACCACCACAGCCTGTTCCCATGGGATGTTTAACGAACTCAGTGTCAGTGGCAGCAGCGTTTCAACCACCCCAATCCCCGAAGGCGTGGGGGAAACGATCAAAAACAGATAGCACGAGGCAAAACCCGCCACCACCGTTCCAAACGAAAAGCCGACATCGAACGCCAGAAACGTCGTCGCCAGGATGGCCGTCTGCAAGATCTTGCTGCTTACCGCAAAAAGAAAAGGCACCACCGCCCCGCGATGCTTGACGCGTAAGATAGACAGCCCCTCAGCCACTTCAACACCGAATTCCCGGGCCGCCACCTCGCGGAAATATTCCTTACGGATCAACGGCCACGCCACCCGGTTGGTCTGCCGCGCGATCCAGGCCAGCACCCGCCCCAGCTGTTCGCCGGATCGCGACCCAATCCAGATCAAAATTCCCAGCGCAACGACAATGCCAAACAGGATCATCGAGGCCATAAATTCCCCGGGGTTAAGGTCATCTCGGCGGATAAGCACCACCCACCCCATCCCAAGAATGACCATGAAAGCGGCATATTCCAGAAACAGGTGCAACGCGCCAGCCGCAGCAGCCAGCCCGCGCGGATATCTGCGCCGCCCGGCATCTTCAATAAAGACCGCCAACCCGCCAAAACCACCGCTGGGGGCCACCACGTTAATAAAATTCGCCGCCGAGGAGAGCAGCACCAGCCGCCACAGACTTTCTTCCACATCCATCAGGTGATAGAGATAGGCATAGCCCCAGGCTTCGCTTAAGATCCACAAGGCAATTAATAAAATTGCCAGCCCCATGTAGCGAAAATCACTGTGCTGCAGAGTAATCCAGGTATTTTTCAGCTCGCCAAAGCTGAGCACGATCAGGCCACTGGCGAGAAAAAAAACAAGAATTGGAAGAATTTTTTTCATACTGAAGTAATGTTACAGAAAGAGCAGCCAGCCTCAGACCTGCGCCGGGGCCAGCTGATCGTGATCGGGCAACAGATCTTCCGCCCGGCGCACCGCCGGAACAAAATATCCCGCCACGCCAACCAGCATCGCACCCAACCCGCACAAAAACATCAACAAACCCATCCCCGCTCCCGGCCCGGATCCCACCAGCCAGCTGAAGGCATCTGTCAGCGCGCCTGGCGCGCGCATGGCCGGTTCGAGCACATAATCGGCCAGCGTACCGCCAATGATGGGCGTGATTGGGTTGGTGAACCAGGCAATCAGGCGGCGCGCTGAAAAAACGCGGCCTTGCAAATCCGGGGCGACCTTCGCCTGCCAGATGGCCTGGTTCGAACCATTGACCAGCGGGGTGACCAGCATCGAAAACACCGCCGCCGGAATCCAGCCGGAGAGATTCTGCCCCAGCCCCAGCGCCGCCACCCCCAACCCGGAAAGGATCCAGCCCAGCAAAACCCCGTGCACGCGCCGTTTAAAGCCGCCCCAGGCACTCATCAGCACCCCTCCCAAAATGCCGCCCACAGCAAACATCGACTCCACCGTGCCAAAAATGACGCTATTCTGGCCGGTGCGCGCCAGCACCATGGGCGCCAAAACGGTAAAACTCACCCCCGAAAAAAGATTCCCAGCAAAAAAAACCAGCTGCAAGCCCAGCAGGCTGGGGCGGGCAAAAATATATTTGAACCCGAACGTGGCCTGCCCCCAGAGCCCCCCCTCCTGGGCCGCCTGCCCTTCCGCAGTCTGGCGCGGCTGCGGGATGACCACAAACATCAATCCGCTGATGGCCACCAAAAAAGTGACCGCATCAAACAACATAATACCCTGCAACTTGATCAGCGGCAGCAACGCCCCGGCCAAAATTGGCGCCAGAACACCCGGCCCGGCCTCCATCAGCGACATCAGGCCGTTGACCCGGCCAAGCTGCTCCTTGGGGATCATCGTACTGATCGCCGCCGAATACGCCGGCCACTGAAAGGTATTGCCAATCCCGTTCAGGATGGCTGCCAGGTACAGGTGCCAGAACTCCAACCGCCCGGTGGAATACATGAGCAGGACAAAAAGCGTCCCCAACCCACCGGTGATATCGCTGACCATCATCATCCGCTTGCGGCTGTAGCGATCCACCAGCACCCCGGCCAGCGGCGACATGAGCAAAAATGGAGTAATATAAAAGACCTGCATCAACCCCATGGCCGTGGCGCTCTGGGTTTTCTGATACATCCAGATCGTCATGGCAAAACCGGTCATCCCCGAAGCCAGCACCGAAACAATCTGGGTGACCCAAATGACCATAAAAGCCGCAAAACCGGCGGGACGGCGAGTGGTTTCCATATTGCGATTGTACTACACCCCCGTGCCCTCCATTTCCCCCCCAATCTACCCGCCCTGGCGGGCCAAATGGCATTAAAATTTTCCCAGGCAATCTAACTCCGCGGCGTGCAACCTTCCCCGCCGCCCTGCGTAGATTGTGCAGAACGACGGACAGGAGAATTTGTGAACGAAGAACTGGCCTGGATTCTCCAGGCCCAACAAGGCGATGACGAGGCATTTACCCGGCTGGTGGAAAAATACCAGACCCCGGTCTTTAATCTCTGCTACCGCATGCTCGGCGAACCCGAAGCAGCCGAAGACGCCACCCAGGAAAGCTTCCTGCGCGCCTACCAGAACATCTCCCGCTACGACCGTCAGCGCCCCTTTGCAACCTGGCTGCTCTCCATCGCTGCACATTACAGCATCGACCGTCTGCGCCGGCGCCGCTTCACCCTCTTCTCGCTCGACGCCGAACGGGAGGACGATGACCGGCCCACCGAACTACCCGATCACGACGCACCCAACCCCGAGCAGGAAACCATCCGCCACGAGGAACAGGCCCGCCTGCAGGCAGCTCTCAAAAGCCTGGAACCGACCGATCGCGCCGCAATCGTCCTCCGCTACTGGTATGACTTCTCAGAAGTGGAGATCGCCGAAAGCCTGAATTTAACCGTCAGCGCCATCAAAAGCCGCCTGCACCGGGCACGCAAGGCCATCGCCCGCCAGCTGACAGAAAATGCCCCTGAAACCCGCCTGGAAAGGATGCCTTATGGATCACCGGCCCTATGAAGATTACCTGCTAGACGATCAACGTCTGACCCCGGCCCAGGAGCAGGATCTGCAGAATCACCTGCGCACCTGTCCAGATTGCGCCGCGCTGGCACATGCCAACCTGGCCCTGCGCGCCGCGCCGGTGGCCGCCCCCACCAAGGGCTTTTCTCAGCGCTTCCAGACCCGCCTGGCCGCCGAGCGCCAGCTTCAGCACCGCCGCGCGCAAATCGGCAGCCTGCTTCTGGCCCTGGCTGGCGCCAGCCTGCTGGCCTGGCTGCTGCACCCCTACCTCGGCTACCTGGCTTTGCCGCCGGAAACCCTATTCACGCTTTGGTTTAATCACGCCATCTACCTGGTGCTTTTGTTCCGCACGGCTGGAAGCATCGCTTTAACCTTGATCCATGTGGCTGGCGCACTGGTTCCCGCCTATGCCCTGATATCGTTCCTCACGCTCCTGGCAGGATTGGGGGTCCTGCTCAACTTCTCGGTACGCCGGAACGAACAATTTTCGCAAACAGCCATCTAGGCTGAAGGAGGACACAATGAAACTTGCAAGCAGACTTTCCATCTTAACCCTGGTCGCAGCCTTGATCTTTATCCCGCTGCGCAGCGTCTACGCGCTGGACAACCTGGCCGGGCCCATTTTTGGCAGCAACTACACTCTCAAAAGTGGAGAAACCCTCAACGAAGACCTGGTCGTCCTGGGCGGTTCGATCACGATCGAACAGAATGCCACCGTCACCGGCTCAATTGTACTGATCGGCGGCAGCCTGATTATGGCCGGCGAAGGCCAGAAAGATGTCGTTGTCATTGGCGGCGCAGTCAGCCTGGGTGAAACTGCGCACATTTACGGCAACCTGGTCACGCTCGGCGCGCCAGTTAATCGCGCCGAAGGCGCACGCGTGGATGGCGAAGTGCTCAAAAATCCCACCCAGCCAGCCATCAACCCGCCCACCCTGCCGGGCGTGGAGACCACACCCACTGTCAGCACCAACCCGCTCCTCAATATGCTCAATCGCGGCCTCAGCCTGTTCGCCCAATCCCTGGGACTGGGGCTGCTGGCCGCGCTGCTGGTCTTGTTCCTGCCCCAACAAATCCGCCGGGTCGGCGAAGCCATCCCGGCCCAGCCAGGATCCACTGGCGCAACCGGGCTACTCGGTGTGTTGATTTTCATTACCGCTATCGTTGCCCTGGCCTTGTTCAGCATCCTGATCATCACCCTGATCCTGACCATCCCGCTGATCATCCTGCTGGCCGTGGCCTTCTCGGCGGCCGGAGTCTTTGGCTGGATCGGCCTTGGCACCGAAATTGGCCTGCGCCTGGCCTCCGCACTGAAAACCGACTTTCCGCTGCCCTTCTCGGCGGCAGTGGGCACCTTCCTGCTCAACTTTGTGGCCAACGGAATCGGCTTCATCCCCTGCGTAGGCTGGGTAGTGCCGCTGCTGCTCGGGCTGGCCTCACTGGGCGCAGTCTTCCTGACACGCTTCGGGACACGCGCCCTGACCCTGGCTGCTGCATCCGCCCCGGCTGAAAACGCCTGAAATCTCCAGACCGCATCCATCCAACAGGCTCTTTCGAGTGACCTCGAAAGAGCCTGTTGAGATTCTACGCCTGGCAAGCAACCCCACGCCCAGAGGCAGATGCAGTGGCCTTATCTTATGTGAGCGCCCACACAACCCATTAAACACAACAGGCTCCTTCGACTTGGGTCGAAAAAGCCTGTATCAAGCAAACGCAACCGTCGCTATAGAGCTGATTTTTGCGTTTCAGCCTTTGAGAAGGCTTTGCATGGTTGCCCCTGAAAAAGGGGCATGTAACAGCGGGGAGGGCGGGATTCGAACCCGCGACGGAGGTTTTAGCCCCCGTACTCACTTAGCAGGCGAGCCCAATCGGCCTCTCTGGCACCTCCCCAGGTGCAGGTTGCTGGTCCGGATGGCTATGGCGGAGGGAGTGGGATTCGAACCCACGTAGGTGTTACCCTAACATGTTTTCAAGACATGCGCCTTAAGCCGCTCGGCCATCCCTCCGAGCGCATGCGATTTTACCATAACTTGGGCATTTCACCGGGCTGAAAAGCCGGCGGCCGAAAACCTGACAGGCTTGGTATAATTCGCGCCTGACGTTTTTAACCGTAAGGATGAAGCATGAAATATCATATTTGGACTGAAGGCTGTCAGATGAACGTCGCCGACTCACAGCGGGTGGGGTCGGCGCTCGAGCATTTGGGCTACAGCCAGACTGAAATCCCCGCCGAGGCCGATGTCATCGTCTTGAATACCTGCGTGGTGCGCCAGTCGGCCGAGGATAAAGCCTACGGACGCCTGAGCTCGTTCCGGCCGCTTAAACAGCAAAACCCCGGCCTGGTCATCAACCTGATGGGCTGCCTGGTGGGCGTCAAAGGTCATGAGAAGCTCAAAGCGCGTTTCCCTTATGTGGATGTCTTCTCCCCGCCTTCGGACCCGGGGCCGTTGATTGCGCATCTCACCCAGGGCGAGATCCGCTCCATGGAAAATGCTGAAACGACCCGCCGCTTCCTCACCATGGATGAAGAGTTGATCCTTCCGGTCAGTGAGCGCGGCCAACTGGTTTCGGCGCACGTGCCGGTCGTTTATGGCTGCTCGCACGCCTGCACATACTGCATCATCCCCTACCAGCGCGGCATCGAACGCTCGCGCCCGGTGGGCGATATCATCGCCGAGATCCGCTCGCTGGCGGCCCAGGGTGTTAAAGAAATCACCCTGCTCGGGCAGATCGTGGACCGGTACGGCAAGGATATTGCCGATGGCCCCAACCTGGCCGGGCTGCTGCGCCTGGCCCATGAGGTGGATGGAATTGAGCGCCTGCGCTTCTTGACCTCGCATCCGAACTATTTTGGCGAGGATTTGCTGGAGGCGGTTGCGGAACTGCCGAAGGTCATGCCCCATTTTGAGATCCCGATTCAGGCCGGGGATGACACGGTGCTGGAAAATATGCGCCGCGGTTACACCCAGCAGGATTATCGCCGCCTGGTGGAAAAAATTCGCGCCCGGATCCCGGATTGTTCGATTGCGACGGATATCATCGTCGGGTTCCCGGGTGAGACGGAGGCGCAGTTCATGCAGACCTTCCAGGTGCTGGCCGATTTGAAGCTGGACGTGGCGCACCTGGCGCGCTATTCGATGCGCGCCGGAACAGTGGCAACGCGCCGCATGGTGGATGATGTCTCAGACGAGGAAAAAATGCGCCGGTTCAGACTGCTGGAAGAGTTGCAGGAGAACGTGGTCGCGGAGATTAACGGGAAATATCTCGGCGAGAGTGTGCCCGTTTTGTTCGAAGAAAAGGTGAAGGGGCGTTGGAAGGGGCGCACGCCGACGAACAAGCTGGTCTTTGTCGAGAGTGACTCTGACCTGCGGGGCAAAATCCTGCCCGCCACCATCACCTGGACCGGCCCCTGGAGTATGCAGGCCACCCTTCAGCGCCAGGCTGCGCTGCTTTCTTTTTAACTGGAGAGATTATGAAACCTGATCGAATTCGCGTGATCGCCATTTGCGTGTTTCGCAACGGCAACCGTATCCTGGCGGCTGAGTATTATGACGCGGTCACCCAAAAACTTTTCCGGCGCCCGCTGGGCGGAACGGTGGAGTTCGGCGAGCGTTCGGAGGCTTCCGTGATCCGCGAAATGCGGGAAGAAATTGACGCAGAAATCACCAAGCTGCGCTACCTGGGCACGCTGGAAAATATTTTCGTTTATGAAGGCCAGAAGGGCCACGAGATCGTCCAGGTTTATGATGCCCGTTTTGTGGAAGAGAACCTCTACAACAAGGAAATCATCCAGGGCGTTGAGCAATCTGCGCCGCTGCGGGCAGTCTGGGTGGATTGGAAAAACCCCAGCCCGGATGGAGTTCCGCTTTACCCCTCCACTCTGCCAGGGTTGCTGGAAAAAAACGAGGACGCAGCCTGAGGCCTCGGCGGCTGATCAGTGCCTGGGAGTAATGTAAACGCGCACGGTCAGCGCATCCGTATCGCGGCTCAAGTCCGCTTCAAGTGTGCGCGGCTGTGGCAGACAGCCGTCAGGGTCATAGACAAAAAATACCAGCGTCCGGCATTCCGGGCGCTGTTTGTATATCTGCAGAGCAGCGTTGAGCTGCGCCTGCAAGTCAGCAGGCGTGAAGCCTGCGCCCGCCAGGTGCGCCACAACGACGATCTTCTCAAAGGGGAGAAAAAAACCGGTACGGGGCATGCCGCCAATGCCCGGCGCCGCGCTGAGAGGGCGGATTTCGTCGTGGTCGAGCGTCAACAGCGCGCCGAGCAACGCGCCCAGATCGGCCTCGTCGGCCACGCGGAAAGGTTCGCGCTGCGCCTGCAGCGCACGCACAACCAGCGGAAAGCGGGCGCACAGGCGCTCCAACAGGACCATCTGGCGCACGTGTTCGTGCAATGCGCTCTTGGTGGGAAATTTGCCAGTCTTTCCAAAATCCATCACCCAACTCCATGCGCGGTTTTTTTCAGAGCGCAATCGGCCTGCGGGAAAATCGGGCTCCCGCAGGCCTGAAATTTGCGGGATGGACCTGCTTTGCGACGGAAGGCGAAACCTGGAGCCAGCTCAGGAACTGGCTGGCTTGAAAAACTGGAAGTATCCGAATCCCAATGCCAGCAGTAGATAAAGCGCAACAACGCTCCAACCCAGCGCATTGGTTAAACCAGCCAGCTGAGTCAGAAGGGAAACGACGAATCCAATCACATCACCGACGAAGACAGCCAGCACGATGGCACGTAAGGCCACCTCGGACCTGGGCGCATTTTTGGCGAACCACAGGATCATCCCCAGGAGGATGAATGAGGCTCCAAAAAGTTGTGCCATGAATCTGCCGCCTGGATCCAGCGTGACGCCAAAGAATGACATGACAGTTGTTGGAACAAACAGAAAACTGATGCCAAAAACGGCAACAACAACCGTTTTGAGGGCCATCAGGGAACTGAGTTTCATACTTTTCTCCTTTCTTGTTGAAAAAGGGAGAACCCTTGATTTTATTTCTGCAATCCGTGTGCAGGAACCATTTCCATCCCTACAAACACTATACAACCAAAACTGACGCTTTTCAACAATAAATCCCGCCTGTCCGCCAATAAAAACCATCCCGCCAGCTCAAACCCAGCGGGATGGCATAACTTATCACCAACTACCATCAAAAAACGTTGCGAAGGTTTCGAACCTTCGCAACGTTTGGTTTTTTAACCTGCTGCCACTTCAAACTGGCTGTTATGCAGCTCCGCGTAGAAGCCGCCTTTGGCCAGCAGTTCTTCGTGCGTGCCCTGCTCGACGATGTCGCCGTGGTTCATCACCAGGATCAGGTCGGCGTCGCGGATGGTGCTCAGGCGGTGGGCAATAACGAAGCTGGTGCGATTCTTCATCAGGTTGTCCATGGCGCGCTGGATCAGGATTTCGGTGCGGGTGTCGACCGAGCTGGTGGCCTCGTCAAGGATCAGAATCTTCGGGTCGGCCAGGAAGGCGCGGGCGATGGTCAGCAGCTGCATCTGGCCTTGCGAGATGTTGGTGGTTTCCTCGTTCAGCACCATGTTGTAGCCATCCGGCAGGGTGTGGACAAAGTGGTCGACGTGCGCCATCCTGGCAGCGGCGTAAACTTCCTCGTCGGTGGCGGTCGGCCGCCCGTAGCGGATGTTTTCCATAATGGAGCCGTTGTACAGCCAGGTATCCTGCAAGACCATCCCGAACAGCTTGCGCAGGTCAAAACGGGTAAAATCGCGGATTTCGTGGCCGTCGATCAGGATTTTGCCACTGTTGACATCGTAGAAGCGCATCAGCAGCTTGACCATGGTGGTCTTGCCCGCCCCGGTCGGGCCGACGATGGCGATTTTGTGGCCGGGTTCGGCTTCTGCGGAGAAATCGTTGATGATGATTTTGTCTTCGCGGTAGCCGAAGTGCACATCCTGAAATTCGACGTGCCCTTCGACCTCATCCACCTTGATCGGGGTCGCCGTTTCGGAGATTTCTTCCGCCTCGTTCAGGAACTCGAACACACGCTCCGCCGCCGCGGCAGTCTGTTGCAGGACATTAGAAATGTTCGCCAGCTGGGTGATCGGCTGGGTGAAGGAGCGCACATACTGGATGAAGGCCTGGATATCGCCCACGGTGATGGTACCCCGAATGGCGAGATAACCGCCCAGAATGGCAACAGCGACATAGCCCAGGTTGCCGATAAAGGTCATGATCGGCATCATCAGGCCGGAGAAGAACTGCGATTTCCAGGCGACATCGTAGAGTTTGTCGTTCGAACCGTCAAACTTCTGGATGCTTTCTTCTTCGCCATTGAAGGCCTTCATGACAATGTGGCCGCTGTACATTTCTTCGACGTGGCCGTTGACGTGGCCGATGTATTCCTGCTGCTGCTTGAAGTATTTCTGCGACTGCTTGACGATCAGCATGACCACGATCATCGAGAGCGGGAGAATGGTCAGGGCCACCAGCGTCATCTGCCAGCTGATGGAGAGCATCATGCCGAGCACGCCGACGACCGTTACCAGCGAGGTAATGATCTGCGTCATGCTCTGGCTGAGAGTCTGGTTGACGGTATCCACATCGTTGGTGATTCGCGAGAGCACTTCGCCGTGCGTGGTGCCGTCAAAATAGCGCAGCGGCATGCGGTTCATTTTCTCAGAAATATCGCGGCGGAAGCGGTAGGCGATATTGGTGGAGATGTTGGCCATGATCCAGCCCTGGGTGTAACCGAAGAGCGTTGAAACAAGGTACAGGCCGAGGGTCATCAGGATGATATTCCCGATGTAGTCAAAATCAATGCCGCCGGTGCCGCTCAACTGCGCCATGACCCCTTCAAACAGTTTGGTGGTGGCATTGCCGAGGATTTTGGGGCCGGCAATGTTGGCCGCGGTGGAGGCGATTGCGAACAAAAAGACCACCACGATCAAAAGTTTATATTCGCCCAGGTAAGCCACCAGCTTGCCCATCGTGCCCCTGAAGTCGCGGGCTTTGTCACCGGGCATCATCGCGCCCATGGGGCCGCCAGGGCGGCCTGGGCCGCCTCCGCGGCCTCCTGCGGGTCCTCCGTGCATCATAGTAATTCCTCCTTCCCGGCAGAATCATCCGGGATATCAGTCAACTGCGAAGTAGCGATTTCACGATAGGTTTCGCAGGTTTCCATCAATTCGTTGTGGGTGCCCTTGCCGACAATGCGGCCGTCGTCGAGGACGATGATCTGTTCAGCATTTTTAATGGTTGAAACGCGCTGGGTGACGATCAACAGGGTGCTTTCGGCGGCTTTTTCTTTGAAGGCGCGGCGCAGGGCAGCGTCGGTTTTGAAATCGAGGGCCGAGAAGCTGTCATCGAGGATGTAAATCGGTGGTTTCTTGACGATGGCGCGGGCGATGGACAGGCGCTGCTTCTGCCCGCCGGAGACGTTCTGCCCGCCCTGGGAGATTTCGGCGGCCAGTCCTTCGGGTTTTGAATCCACGAACTCTTTGGCCTGGGCAATTTCAATGGCGGCTTGCAGCATATCGCCGGTGGCGTGCTGATCGGCGTAGCGCAGGTTGCTCTCAATGCTGCCCGAGAACAGCGAGCTTTTCTGCGGCACGTAGCCAATTTTCTCGCGCAGATCGTGCTGAGTCACCTCGCGAATATCCACGCCGTCGATCAAAATCGCGCCGCCGGTCACTTCGTAGAAGCGCGGAATCAGGTTGACGATGGTGGATTTCCCGGCGCCGGTCGAGCCGATAAAGGCCGTCATCTGGCCGGGTTTGGCGGTGAAGCTGATATTTTCGAGCGCGTCAATGTCACCGCCGGGGTAGCGGAATGTTACGTTGCGGAACTCAACCGTACCCTGGAAGGGCGTGGAGAATTTTTTGGGTTCTTTGGGATCGTGAATGTTCGGCTCGGTATTCAGCACTTCGGCAATACGATCCGCCGAAACCGAGGCGCGCGGGATGATGATGAACATGAAGGACAGCATCAGGAATGACATGACAATCTGCATGGCATATTGCATGAAGGCCAGCATGTCGCCGACCTGCATGTTGGCATCGGCCACCTGTTTGGCACCAAACCAGATGATGCCGACCATCAACAGGTTCATGATGAGCATCATCAGCGGCATCATGATGACCATGATACGGTTGATGAACAGGCTGTTGGCAGTCAGGTCCTGGTTGGCCTTGTCGAAGCGCTTTTCTTCAAAGGTCTGCATGTTGAAAGCGCGTATGACCATCATGCCGGTCAGGTTTTCGCGCGCCACCAGGTTGATGCGGTCAACCAGCTTTTGAATGACTTTGAAGCGCGGCAGGGCCACCGAAAAGATAACGATGATCAGGCTGATGAGCACCAGCACGGCCAGGCCGATCAGCCACGAGAGCGGCGAATCTTTGGCGAGGACTTTGATCAGGCCGCCGATTCCGATCAGCGGGGCGTAAAAGACCATGCGCACCATCATGATGACCACCATCTGGATCTGGGTAACGTCGTTGGTAGAGCGGGTGATCAGCGAGGCAGTTGAAAATTTATCGAATTCGGTATTGGAGTAGCTTTCGACGGTTTTGAAGACTTCGCGGCGAATATCTCGCGCCATGCCGGCGGCGATTTTGGCCGACAGGAAGCCGACGATGATGGTGCAGATCACGGAGAGCAGGGTCAGCCCAAGCATCCAGCCGCCAGCGGTCAGAATATAGTTGCTCTGGAGTTTATCGTTATCCATGCCCAGGGCAGCGTATTCGGCTTTGACGGCGCCAACCGCCGCCTGGATGATCATCTTGTCGCCGAGGGCGCTAAATTTATCTGAGAAGCCCTGGCTCATCTTTGTAATTTGCTCGGGGGGCAGTTTGCCAAGGACCGTGAACAGATCCATACCGGGGGGGAGCTTCGAAAGGTCGAACTTGCCTCCGCCGAATTGTTTACCCATTTCTGCGGCTTTGGCCGGGTCGGCCAGGGCTTGCTCGATGCCATAAACCGGGAGCAAGGCCTTCGCCATGATCGGGTTCAGCAGGTCGATTCCCGCCTGGTCGACCCCGGCGGAACCATCCGGGGCAGATGAATTCAGTACGTAAACGGGACCTGTTTCCAGGGCGGGGTATTCTGCGAGGTACTTCTCGTAGTCCGGGGAATTTTTATCCACCAGGGTATAGTGGGCAAGGACGGTATCCCTATCTGCCGCGCTCATGAAGATCTCCAGGCGGTTCATCTCGCTTTGACGGATGGCGACCGGGACGGCATTTTCCACACCGCCCTGCTGGATGCCGGTGTTGACGATGCGGCTGAGGTAGTCCGGCAGCGCCAGGTCGAAGTTTGCCTGGGCAAACAACAACGCGATGGCGAGCAGGAGCATCAGCAGGTAGGGTTTTGTATATTTTGCCAGTTTCAGCATGGTTGAGTTTACTCCTCAGAAAATTAGCTTTCCCCACGAGGGAAGGTGGGATTGCTTCGGGCTTGTTCGTGTGGTGATTCAGCAGCTCGTTCCTGTTCCTGCACCTGCCGAAGCGTGTGGGTCATCATGGCCAGCACTTCGCCGAATTTCTCTCGTTCGGCCGGCTCCAACCGGGCGATGAATGCATCCACCCAGCGATGGCGCGCCGCCAGCCCGCCTTCGATCAGCGCCTGGCCTTTGGGCGTGAGTTTGAGAAGCTTCGCCCTCCGGTCGGAGGGGTCTTCGGTGCGTTCGAGCAGTTCACCCTGGACGAGTTTCTCGACCAGTTGGCTGGCGGCGGCGATGGTGATGTCCATGTGATTGCTGATATCCGAAATTCCGCAGCGTTGACGATAATGGAGCTGCATCAAAATACCAAACTGCGGCATCGTCAACCCGGTGGATTTGACGAAACGGGCCTGCTCGCGAAAGGCGCGGTGCGTGATCAGGTCCATGCCGAGGCGGACGGTTTGGGTTAATTGGAGAATATCAGTCATAGTTAAGCCTGCCTATTAGTTAAGCGGGCTGAAATATATCCCGCGCCACAGACTTTGTCAAGCCGAAAATTCATCCGCAGGCTGGATTCTGACAAAACTCTGACGAGCGGAACCCGGCAGCATTTCCCCGTTAAATACAAAGCGCCAGTCCCTTTCCGATACTGGCGCTTTGTTCCGTTAATCGAGACCAACTGCCTACTGGATGATATTAACCCCATCGAGGGTAACCGAGGCCGTTCCAACGGCAATCAGTTTTATTTCATGCCGGCCGGCTGCAAGGCGGCTGGGATAGCTCCACACCTGTTGATAGCGGGTAAGCGAGGTTTTTTCGCTGAGTGTGCCAACCTTGGCACCATCCAGGTAGACATCCAGGCTGCCAAAATTGGAAGCGGAGGTGTACAGGATTTCAAACCCCACACCGGTAAAGGTGAAAATGGCGGTGGCATTGCGCAGGGAGGTCTGTTTGTAACTGCCTCCCAGGGCCTTCTTCGAGCTGACATCCTTCCAACCGGTAGAGTAGACAAACGCCGGGTTAGCCTGGTCGTAGGTCACTTTGACGAGACTGGCGGGCGTGGAGGTGGGAGGCAGCTGGGTCGGGGTGGGGGTTGGCAGGCCGACCGAATAGTCATTGGCGTAGACGCGGACATAATCCACCAGCATGGTAGCCGGGAAAACCGTGTTTGCATCCGGGGCGCCGGCCCAGTTCCCGCCGATAGCCAGGTTCAAGATCGGGTACATCGGGGTGTTGGGGGTAACGCCGGCATAACGGTATTTTTCCACGCCGTCGAGGTACCAGATGATCAGGTTGGGCTGCCAGTCCACGGCAAAGACGTGGAAATCCTGCGATAGATCGACGCCATCCGAAATGCCTTGCAGGTCGGCTCCGGCGGGCGGGTGGTAGGTCATGTACATTTTGTAGGGTTCCTGCCCGAGCACTTCCATGATGTCGATTTCGGGCGGGTCCTGGCGGTTGGCGGGCCACAGCCAGAAAGCCGGGAAGGTGCCGCGACCGGTGGGGATCTTGATGCGGGCTTCGGCGTATCCGTAGGTAAAAGTGAAGCCGGGTGCGGCACCGCGGTCGTTTCCGCCAGACTGGACCAGGCCGGAGGTGTAGTAGTAATCCCGGCAGTCACGGTCGCAGTAATTGATCGGCGTGGTCAGCTTGTCGGCATGCAGGTTCAAATATCCGCCGCCAACGAGTACGCTCTCTGGAGCGTAGAGTTGCAGTTCATTATTGGGTTGTGATGTGCAATAGAGATTGGACCACCAGTGGCAGGTGACCCAGGCAGAAGACAGGCTGGAGCCGTTGAATTCGTCACCCCAGAGCAGGGTGCGAGTCTGGGCGGCAGGGGCGGCCTGGGCAGTGATAAATGTCCCCAACAGTAAGGCCAGGACAGAGACGAGCGAGATAAATCGGGTCAGTTTCAACATCGGTTTTACTTCCTTTCGCGGCTGCCATGCGGCGGGTAGATAAGAACCGCATGGGGTGGCGAGTTACTGATAAAACTTGCTGCTAGAAATGTGCTGGATCGGGTCAGTTTTCTCAGGAACTCTTGATCGGGCGAACAGTTTTTGGACACTACATCTGGCTGCAATTCTGGTTTGCGATTTGCCAGAGATTGTGGACAACTTTTGTCCGGATCACAGAGAAGGAAGGTGGAGTTTTTGGCAAACTCGACGGGGTGATGTCCTGCGAACACTTGGATTGTCGAGCAAAATTATACAAGGGGGATGGGGCTCGCACCTTTACATTTCGGTTAATCGGGGGGCAGCTGGCCATACAAAAATGCCAGAAAAGATCACTTTCTGGCATTTTTGTATGGTTTCAGGCAAAACTGGCGGGGTTAAGGTTTTGGGCCGGCAGGCACCCCGAGCAGCACCACCGTGATGTTATCGTGTCCGCCGCGCTCGTTGGCCAGGGCAACCAATGTCTCGGCGGCCTGGGGCAGGGTGCGGCCAGAGAGTGCCGCGCCGATCTCGGCATTGCTGACCAGGTCGGTCAAGCCGTCAGAGCAGAGCAAAACCACGTCGCCGGGCTCGAGTAGCAGGCCCTGGTTGGCTTTGGCCTGCGCGTCCGTCTCGGCGCCGGTCAGGAACAGGCGCAGATCCGGTTCGGGAGGCTGGGGGGAGCCCAGGTAGCGGCGGATGACGTGCAGATTGGGGTGATTTTTCAATCTGGAGCGGTCGATGACGCCCCGCTCGAGGGCTTCCTGCACCCAGGTATGGTCCCGTGAGATTTGGAGGATCTGGTTGCGCCGGGCCAGGTAGATGCGTGAATCGCCGGCGTAGGCGATGTACAGCTGGAAGCCGATCACCCAGGCGCAGGCAACGGTGGCGCCCATGCCTTTGTATGCAGAATTGCTTTCGGCCCTGGTGTAGATGGATTCGCTGGTGCGATAAAAGCTGTTCTGGAATACGGCCAGAGGGTGCCCGCCTTCGCGCTTTTCTACGGCCTGGCTGAGCAGGTTGACCGCCAATTCGGAGGCCACTTCGCCAGCACGATGACCGCCAATGCCATCAGAGACGACTGCGAAAACAGACGGCGTCGGATTCATCTTGCTGATGAGATAAGCCGAAACCGCGTAATTGTCTTCGTTATTTTTGCCGCTCAGCCCTGGGTGGGTTTTTGCGGCGACGTAGAGGTGAGATTGGTCAGTGCGGATCATCCGTGGGAAGCGGGGTAACAATGGGTTTTGGAACGGCAGGTGGTTTGGCCAGCACGAAACGGTAAGTCAGCTCGCCAAAGTGGATGATGTCCCCGTGGTTAAGGGCGCTACCCTCACGGGGGCAGGGCTCGAGGTTGACCCAGGTGCCGGCGACGGAGTTCTGGTCGTGAAGGATGAAGGGGGCGGTCAGGTCAGCCTTGCGCAGGCGGGCATGCAGCGGCGAAACGGAGGCATGATCGAGCACGAGGCTGGCCTGGGTGGGATCAGTGCCAAAGGTCAGTTCTCGCCCGGTCAGGAGGATTGGCTCCCCTGGCGCGGGCTGTCCATCCGGTGTGAGCCTGACAAAATAGGCCAGGGCGGGCGGGGCTTTGCGGCGCAGCCAGGGGAAAGCGTTGGATTGAGGCGCGCGCGGGGACGTCCGCATGGCGCTGACGGGCTGTGTGAGTGGATCGAGGTGCATGGCACGCCGGCGGCGCAGTTCGGCAAACATGGCGAGGGTTTTGCGACCCCCGAAGAACAGGATGCCGATCAGGATCAGCCCGGCCAGGATGATGACGGCCATGGTCAGGGCGACTTTGTTGCGCAGAACCAGGCCAAGCAGGCCGCCGGGCGGCTGGATGACGGTTACCTGGACCGGGACGGCCACGCTTTTCTGGGACAGGCCAAGTTCATCGACGGCTTCGATCTGAAGGGAGTGTTCGCCGGTGGCAAGGTAGCCACTCACGTCCCAGGTGAATTTGTCGAAGGGGGCGGTGGTGTTTTCGGCCGCCATTTCGCCGTCGACGTAGAGGGTGGTGCGCACCAGGTCGCGTTTGACCGGGTCGGTGAATTCGATCAGGGCGGTGATGACCTGTGTTTTTGGGAGGAAGTTTTCGATGTCGAAGGGAGCATCGGGGTTTTGGCGGACGATCTGAAACGGTGGGGAGAGCAGGGTCGGGCTGGGCGGCTGGAGTTCGAGCGGGTAGGTGATCAGGTTGCTGGAAAGCAGCAGGTCGCGGGCGGTTAGCTGCACGCTGAGGCTGTGCGGGCCGGATTCCCGGGCGGCGGAGGTGTAGGTAAAGCGGTAGACGTGCCGCAGGCTGGCGATCCATTCTTCGGGGTCAGGCAGGGTTTCCATTCCGCTGAAGGTCAGAAAGCGGCCGCCCGTCTTCAGGGCCAGATCCTGCAAAGCCAGGCTGCTTTCGTGCTGAAAGTAAGCGCTTGAATCCACCAGCCAGATGAAAACGCGGACATTCGCCTGGCGGGCGCGGTCCAGCAGATCGGGCAGGGCTGCGGTGGTGCGTAGATCGAGGTGCGGGGTGATAAGTAGGATGGCTTTTTTGCCGCCGGGCGGCAGGGAGGTTTGCTGGGTAACATCCAGGGCAAAGGCCAGGGTTTCGAATCCCGGGGTGCTGGTGCGGGCGGCCAGGTCAAAGGCCTGCAGGCGTGTCAGCCAGTCGGCCGGGGAAACCTGCGAGGCCAGGATGCCGCCATTCCAGACCAGGGCGAGCTGGTCGCTGCTGGAGGCGGGGCGCGCGGCTGCCCAGTTTTTCAGGACGGCGCTTAATTTGTCGTAACGTGAGAAGCCCATGCCATCACGCACGGCCAGTGCCAGACCAGAGTTGACGGCCACAGCCAGGGAAAGGGGCGCATCGAGTTCTTCGAGGGCCTGGGGCGCGGTCAGCTGGCCGTCTTCCAGCACCGAGAGATTATCCGCGGCCAGCCCGGAGAGGAAGCCGCCCTGCTCGTCGAAGGCATCCATCAGCACGCTGATTTTCGGAAAATCGGCCAGCTGCGGCTCGAAGATCGTCACCGCGGCCTGGCCCTGGGCGCGCACCAGGGCAGGCGGCACGCACAGGGCGAGCGCAAGGCACAGAAGCAGGGTTTTTTGGATCTGGCGGAAGTGCGGGGGCTTCAACAGGCGGCCACCTTTTTCAGGTTGTGGAAAGAGAGAGAAAAAAGGCCGCCAGCAGGGGCGCTGCTGGCGGCCAGGAAGACAGCATTGTTTCTATTTTACTGCGGTTCCGCGCTTTCAATGGCAGCGGCTGGCGGCAGATTCGCTGGAACGGCCGTCAGGCGTAGATAAGCCAGGGTCCACAGCGTTTGGAAATACGTGTTTCCCACGCCGCCGATCAGCAGACTGACGGGCAGCCAGACGAGCAGACAGCCGCAAATCAACACGGCCAGCAGAATCCACTGCTGGAAAGCCGCCGCGGCTGCCGCGCCCGCCACGACGGGAATCAGCGCCAGTACGAGCGGCAGGGCAACGACCAGGCCAAGCAAGGCGCGCATCACACCCTGGAGGATTCCAACCACGACCACCGTCAGCCAGTTCTGGCGGAAGACCTGCCAGCCGCGCAGCAGTCCGGGCAGCACGCCCAGGTTTTCGAGCACGAGCGCGTTCTGCGCCTGCTCCACGATCAGACCGACGAGGATACCCAGCAGCCCAATGACGCACAGCAGCAGCATAAGAACGCCGCCCAGTCCCACTATCAGCGCGGTGACCCCGCCGCTGCCCAGATCACCTCCCTGCAGGGCTGTGAACACGCCCAGGCCAAGCACAACCAGCAGCAACAGGCCCATGACGAAGAATGGCAACCCAACCAGCAGCGAAATCCCCAATAGCCGCCAGAAATACGGCAGGCTTTCAGACCACAACCCGCCAAATGTCAGGCTTTCTGTGCCAGAATCGGCGCTGGCCGCGCCCTTGATCAGGCCGGCCCGGCCAATCATGCCCAGGCAAAAGAAAACCAGCCAGAGCACGCAAAGCGCCAGCAGAACGCCCACAATCAGAACGGCGTACTGATCCAACGCAGAGCGCAGGGCCTGTTCGGGGCGCAGGTCTTGAAATTTCCGCAGCCAGTCAGGCAACTGACCGCTGGAGCCAGGCAGGTCGTTGTTGGAATTCCAATTGCTGTTATTAAAATTGAAATTTCCGTTATTGCTGTTGGCGCAGCCGGCCAGGATGCCAAAGATCCACAAAACCTTGAATTTCCAGGTAATCTTCCAGGCCTTGGTCAACAATTCAGTAAGATTAAGGTTAATTTTCATGAGTTTTCCCTTTCCTATGCATACTATACGTCCAGCCGCGCGTGTGGTTGCAGCTCACTCCCACTCAATCGTCGCGGGCGGTTTGCTGGTGATGTCGTAGACCACGCGGTTGATGCCGCGCACCTCGTTCACAATCCGCGTGGAGACTCTGGCCAGCACCTCATACGGCAGGCGCACCCAATCGGCCGTCATAAAATCGTCGGTCAGCACCGCGCGGATGGCGCAGGCCTCCTGATAAGTGCGCTGATCGCCCATCACGCCCACCGAGCGCACCGGCAAAAGCACCGCAAAGGCCTGACTCGTCCCGGCACCTTTTCCGAGCAGGCCAGCGGCGGTTAATTCTTCGATCAGGATGGCATCCGCGGCGCGCAGACGCTCCGCTCTTTCGGGCGTGACCTCGCCCAGGCAGCGCACCGTCAACCCCGGACCCGGAAACGGCTGCCGCCAAACCATCTCCAGCGGCAGCCCAAGCGCTTCACCCACCGCCCGCACCTCGTCCTTGAACAGATAGCGCAGCGGCTCGACCAGCGTGAAAGTCATATCGTCCGGCAGGCCGCCCACGTTGTGATGCGTTTTGATTTTTTCAGCTTTATTGCGATCCGGCGCGGACGACTCAACCACATCGGGATAAATGGTGCCCTGCACCAGGAATTGGGGCTGTCCGAGGCTTTTGGCCTGCTGCTCAAAGATGCGAATAAACTTCTCCCCGACGATTTTGCGCTTTTTCTCCGGGTCGGTTTCACCCTGGAGCGCTGCGAAATACTCGTCCGCGGCATTGATCGCCACCAATTCCACGCCCAACATCTCGCGGAAGGCGATCACCACCTGCTCAGGCTCATTTCTCCGCAGCAGGCCGGTATCGACAAAAACCGCCACCAACTGATCACCAATCGCGCGATGCACCAGCGCCGCCGCGACGGATGAATCCACGCCGCCGGAGACCGCTGCCAGCACCCGGTTTTTCCCCACCTGTTGGCGGATGCGCGCTATCGACTGGTCAATGATCGACTGCGGCGTCCAATCGGGGCGCAGGCCGCAAATATCGACCACGAAATGTTCGATCAGCGCCGCCCCGCCGGGCGTATGGTTGACTTCTGGATGGAATTGCAGGGCAAAATATTTGCGTGAAAAATCGCCCATCGCGGCATAAGGGCTGCTCCCCGAGGTGGCCAACGCCACAAAGCCGGGCGGAAGCTGCGTGACCCGGTCACCGTGTGACATCCAGACTTTGGAGATCTCGTCCAGCATCGTACCCGGCATCAGCGGCTGGATTTCGGCCTGACCATACTCACGCTGGGCAGACGGGTCGACCTGTCCCCCCAGGGCATGCGTCAGGGCCTGCATGCCATAACAAATTCCCAGGATGGGTAGTTTTGAATCAAGGATAAAGGGCTGAATGATCGGCGCGCCCGGCTCATAGACCGAATTCGGCCCGCCTGACAGGATGAAAGCCTGCGGCTGAATGGCGAGGATCTCTTCCTGCGGCGCATCCCAGGGAAACAGTTCGCAGTAAACATGCGCCTCGCGCACGCGGCGCGCAATCAGCTGGGCGTATTGGGAGCCGAAATCGAGGATGGCGATGGAGTTTTTCATGGTTGGCGGGGACCTTTGACCTGGTCGGAGACCAGGTGAAAATGCAGGTATGGGAAATCCTGGTATTTGCCGCCGTTGACGATCAAGCGATAACCGTCTTCAGCCAGATCGAGTTGATTGACCAGTTTTTGGACGGTGGCATATAGATCACTCAGGAAATCGCTGTCGGCAACGGGATCGAGATCGCTCAGGGTGGCGATCGGCTTTTTCGGAACGAGCAAGACATGTACCGGGTAAGCAGGAGTCGGGTGGTGAAAGGCCAGCAGCGTGGGAGTATCCCGTAAACGGTTCAAAGGCAGGGCGAAGGACATGGATCGTAAAATCCAGGAGAGCAGAAGTGGGTTGCGTGCCGCCACCCAGCGGGCAACGCGCAACAGGTCAGGCAAAGGTGATGTGGTCATCTTCCATTGCACTGATGACGGCCAGCGAGAAAACCGGCACGCCCAGCGGAGCAAGGGCCGCCCGGCCGCCTTCGAAAGATTTTTCGATCAGTGTACCGATGCCGACGACGCGCGAGCCAGCGGTTTGAGCCAGGCGCACCAGGCCGTGAATGGTGGAGCCGGATGCCAGGAAGTCGTCTATGATCAGGATTTTTTCGCCGCCTGCCAGGTATTCGGGCGAGACAATCAGCTCAACCATGCGGCCCTTGGTGTGCGAGGGCGCCAGGGTCAGGAAGACCTGATCGGGCATGGTGACGGGCTTGGTTTTGCGGGCATAGACGACCGGCAGGCCGAGGTGCAGCGCGGTGGTCAGGGCCGGGGCAATGCCCGAAATTTCAGCGGTCAGGATCTTGGTGGCGCCCAGACCCGAAAAAAAACGCGCAAATTCACGCCCGCAGGCATCCATCAACATCGGATCGACCTGGTGATTAATGAAAGAATCAACCTTTAGAATGCCATTGCCGAGGTTCTTGCCTTCTTTGAGAATTCGTTGCTGTAATTCGTCCACATTCCGCTCCTTGAAGATAATTTGTCTAGTCGGGTTTGTTTTTCTCATTGTACAATGAGAAAAACAAACCTTCCAGAGGGAATAACGGTGGAATGACCCGGCAGCCGGGTGTGCCGCAAAACCAATCCGCCGGGTGTGTTAGAATCCTGACCTGTTATGATGAATCGTCCACCTGAACTTTTGCTCGCTTCCAATTCTCCACGCCGCAGGGAATTACTGGCCCTGGGCGGCTGGCCGTTTGGGATACAGGCTTCCAACCTGGATGAATCTTTACTGCCAGGCGAGGCGCCCGGCGCGTATGTGCGCCGCCTGGCGCTGGAAAAAGCCCGCGCGGTCGAATCACACGCACAGCCCGGCCAGGTCATCCTCGGCGCCGATACGTCGGTCGTCATCGACGGCGAGATCCTCGGCAAGCCCGCCGACAGCGACCACGCGCGCCAGATGCTGACCCGCCTGCGCGGACGCACCCACCAGGTCTTCACCGGGGTGGCCGCAGTGCGCGCCGGCGGCCCGGCGCTCAGCACCCTCGTCATCACCGACGTGCCCATGCGTCCTTACAGCGACGAGGAGATTGAGCAATACCTGTTGACCGGGGATGCGCTGGATAAGGCCGGAGCCTACGGCATTCAGAATCCCGCCTTCCAACCGGTGGCGCACATGGCCGGCTGCTATGCCTCGGTCATGGGGCTGCCGCTCTGTCACCTGGGTGTCTTGCTGCGAGAAATGGCCTTGCCTGGCCAACCAGGCCTGGCCGAAAACTGCCAGTCTGCGCTGAATTATGCCTGCCCCGTCTGGCGCTCGATCACCGCCGGGACATTTTTACACGACCATTAAAGGTTGACCATGAAAACCAAAAAGAAATTCCTCCGCCTGCTGAACCTGCTGCTGGCCCTGGCCCTGCTGAGCGGTTGTTCATTGCCCTTCGCGGCCAGCCCCAAAAGCACGCCAACCAGCCTGCCGGCACCGGAAGTGCGCGTCACCAGCGCCCCAGCCGCAGACGGCGCAGCGTTGATGCAGGCCTACCTGACCGCCTGGCAGAACGATGATTACCCCAGCATGTACGCCATGCTGACCCCCGCCAGCCAGCAGGCCATCAGCGCCGACGATTTTGCCGCGCGCTACCGCAATACCATGAACGCCCTGACCCTGAAACAACTCAGCTACGAAATCCTCTCGCAGACCACCGATCCCGCCGCCGCACAGGTCAACTTCCGCGTAACGTACACCACCAACCTGTTCGGCGAACTGCAGCGCGAGATGAGTGCCCGGCTGGAAAAACACGCCAGCGCCTGGACATTGAACTGGAACGAAAGCCTGGTGCTGCCCGAACTGAGCGGCGGAAACTCACTGACCATTGATTACCAGACCCCGGCACGCGGCATCATCCTCGACCGCACCGGCCAACCACTCGTCACCCAAACCGATGCCTACGCCCTCGGCCTGGTGCCCACCAACATCGTCGCAGAGCAGGAAGACACCCTGGTTGGCGAGCTCAGCCGCCTGCTAAACATCAGCCCCTCGCAAGCCATTGCCCTGTACAATGACCGGCGCGACGTCTACTGGTACCTGCCCATCGGCGAAGCCACCGCCGAAGCGGTCAACCAGCGCTGGAACCTGCTCTCCAGCCTGGGCGGCCTGGTACTGACCCCCTATACCTCGCGCTTCTACTATCAAAACGGCATCGCACCCCAAACCGTCGGCTACGTCTCGCCCATCCCCAAAGAAGAAGAAGACCTGTACGCGCGCGCCGGCTACTCGCGCGACGCGCGCGTTGGCCGCGCCGGCCTCGAACAATGGGCCGAACAATACCTGGCCGGCCGGGCCGGCGGCACGCTCTACCTGAGTAAAACCGACGGCACCCTGACCCAACAGGCCAGCACCGCCTCCCAACCCGCCGCCAACCTGCAGCTCACCCTCGACAAAACCCTCCAAATACAGGCCCAGGAAGCCATCGCCGGATTCCGCGGCTCGATCGTCGTGATCGAACGCGACACCGGCCGCGTCCTGGCCATGGTCTCCTCGCCCCAATACGACCCCAACCTGTTTGAACCCCAAAACCAGAACAGCGCCGACGGCATCGGCGAACTCTTCAACAACCCCAACCAACCGCTCGTCAACCGCGCCACCCAGGGACAATACCCACTCGGCTCGGTCTTCAAAGTCATCACCTACGTCGCCGCCCTCGAAAGCGGCACCTACACCCCCGATCTCAAACTGCAATGCGGCTACGACTGGACCGAACTCCCCGACAAAGTCCGCCACGACTGGACCTGGGAACACTTCCAGCAGGAACTGGCCGCCACCGGCGAAGGCAAAACCCGGCCATCCGGCGAACTGACCCTCTCCGAGGGCCTGATGCGCTCCTGCAACCCCTGGTTCTGGCACATCGGCCTAGACCTGTACCGCCAGGGCCGCGTCAACGCCATCGCCGACATGGCCCGCGCCTTCGGCCTTGGCCAACCCACCGGCCTCGCCCAAATCCCCGAAGGCACCGGGCAAATTCTCAACCCCGCCGGAGAAGTCGAAGCCGTCAACCAGGCCATCGGCCAGGGCGACGTGCTCGTCACCCCCCTGCAAGTCGCCGACTTCATGGCCGCCATTGGCAACGGCGGCACCCTCTACCGCCCGCAACTCGTCGAAAAAATCATCGCCGCTGACGGCACCGAAACCACGCTGTTCAAACCCGAAGCGCGCGGCACCCTGCCCATCAAACCCGAAAACCTGGAAGCCCTGCGGAAAGCCATGTGGGAAGTCGTCCACAACCCGCGCGGCACCGCCGTCCACCGCTTCCGCAACATCAACGTCCCAATCTACGGAAAAACCGGCACCGCCGAATCCGGCTCCGGCCTGCCGCACGCCTGGTTCGCCGGCTATACCGACGCCCAGATCGAAGGCTTCCCCGATATCGCCATCGCCGTCATCGTCGAAAACGAGGGCGAAGGCTCCGATTACGGCGCACCCATTTTCAAACGCGTCGTCGAAGACTACTTCTTCGGCAGCCCGCGCAGCCTGTACTGGTGGGAAGCCAACATCGGCATCACCCGCACTCCCACCCCGCTTGGCTTCGAAGGCACCCTGACCGCCCAGCCGCAACCCTGAACCCCTTGATGACCGCCCCCGAACCGCTCACCGGCTTGATCATCCGCTCACAATCGGGCTTTTTCTTCGTCCTCAGCCCCGATTCAGACACCCCCGTCACCTGCCAGCTGCGCGGACGCCTGAAACAAGGCCGGCACGAAACCGACCTGGCCGCCATTGGCGACCGCGTCGCATACACTCTGCTGCCCGATGGCAGCGGCAGCATTGAAGCCATCCTGCCACGCACTTCCGAAATCGTCCGCCTGGACCCGCGCCCGCAGGGCGAATACCGCCAGATCCTGCTCGCCAACCCCGACCAAGCCATCTTCGTCTTCGCCTGCGCCCACCCCGAGCCCAAACTGCGCATGCTCGACCGCTTCCTGGTCATCGCCGAAAAACAAAACGTCCCTGCGATAATCGTCGCCAACAAGGTGGATCTGAGCGGGCTTTCCGCTGCCCAGGAACGCTTCGGCAATTACCCCGATCTCGGCTACCGGGTCATCTACACCTCCGCAGCCACCGGCCTGGGCCTGGACGAACTGCGCGCCACCCTGACCGGCAAACTCTCCGCACTGGCCGGCCCTTCGGGTGTAGGCAAATCCAGCCTGCTCAACGCCCTGCAGCCCGGTCTGGGAATCGCCGTCGGCGAAGTCTCCAACTTTATGAAAAAAGGCACGCACACCACCAACTTCCGCCAGCTGCACGCGATAACCGGCGGCGGCTGGGTGGCCGACGCCCCCGGATGGAAATCACTGGCCCTGTGGGACACCGCACCCGAAGAAATCGACGCCTACTTTCCCGAATTGCGCAACCTGGTCGCCGCCTGCCAGTTCAGCGATTGCACCCACACCCACGAACCCGACTGCGCCGTACTGCAAGCCGTCAACGCCGGAACAGTGCGCCCGGAACGCTACGAATCATTCCTGCGATTGCGAGACGAGTAAGGGTCAATGGACACTACCCCACCCATCCTGAACCCCTGGAAAATTTTCGGCCACGATTGGGCCGTTACCATGCTGCAACAACACCTGGCCCACGACAGCCTGCGCCACGCCTACCTGCTGACCGGCCCGGCCGGCATCGGTCGGCGCACGCTCGCCCTGCGCCTGGCCCAGGCCATCAACTGCCCAACCCCTGCCGCCCCCGGCGTGCCCTGCCAGACCTGCCGCACCTGCCAGCAAATTGCCGCCGAAAAACACATCGACCTGATGGTTCTACGCAGACCGGAAGACAAAAAAGACCTCACGGTGGAGCCCATCCGCGAGTTAACCCGCCTGCTTGTGCTGAAACCCTTTGCATCCCAATTCAAGATCGCCCTGCTGCTGAATTTCGAAGACGCCAACTCCAGCGCACAAAACGCCCTGCTGAAAACCCTGGAGGAAGCCCCCGCGCATGTCCGGCTGCTGCTGACCGCCAACAACCCCGAACAACTCCTGCCCACCATCGTTTCCCGCTGCGAAATCTTGCGCCTGCGCCCGCTGCCCATCCCCTCCGTAATTGAATTCCTCACCAGGCAGGGTCTGAATCCCGAACAGGCGCACCTGTTCGGGCATCTTTCCGGCGGGCGGCCCGGCTACGCCCTGCAGCTCTCACAAAACCAAAAACAACTCGCCTTCCGCGCCGAAAAACTGGCCGATATCCGCCCGCTGCTCAGCGCCAAACGACGCGAACGTATGGCCTATGCCGAGATACTGGCCAAGGACAAGGAATCCTTCCATCAGACCCTGCTGCTCTGGCTCTCCTTCTGGCGCGATGTGATGCTCTGCGCCGCCAGATCCAGCGCCCCGCTGGCCAACATAGACCAGGCCGATCTGCTTGAAACGCTTGGAGAGGCGCTGCCATTGCACAGCGCCCGCCTCGTCACCGAAAGTCTCGAGCAAGCCATCGAGCGGCTCGAAAACAACATCAACGCGCGCCTGCTGGCCGAAGTGATTCTGCTCGATTGGCCCAAACTGACACTCTAAAACCCGCGCCGTTCCCCTTTCCCGGCTCGAACCTTCCACATGCCCAAGCGTTCCCCAATCGCCCCGCCCCCCGTCAAACTCCGCTCCCGCCCGCGCCCGCCCGCCTGGGCCCTGCCAGCCGTCCTGGCCGGACTGCTCGCCACATCCGTGCTGCTCGCAACGGGAAAAAACTCCCGCCCGCCCACGCAGCCTTCGCCCCCCGCCAGCACTCCCAATGTACAAACTTCCCCGGTCGACGGCATGGCGCTGATTTTCATCCCCGCCGGGCCATTCCCAATGGGCAGCGACCAGGGCGACCCGGACGAAAAACCGGTGCACATCGTCACCCTCTCAGATTACTGGATCGACCAGACCGAGGTCACCAACGCCATGTACGCCCGTTGTGTGCAAGCCGGCGTCTGCCAACCGCCGCGCAAAACCGCCTCCGCCACCCGCTCCGATTATTACGACAACACGCTCTACGCCAATTACCCCATGCTACAAGTGAAATGGGAAATGGCCAGCCGCTACTGTGCCTGGGCCAGACGACGCCTGCCCAGCGAAGCCGAATGGGAAAAAGCCGCACGCGGCCCGGACGGCCGCACCTACCCGTGGGGCGAGGCGGCGCCCGACGCAACCCGCCTCAACTTCAACAACCTGCTGGGCGATACCGCGCCCGTGGCAAGTTACCCGCTGACCGGCGCCAGCCCATACGCCATCCATGACCTGGCCGGGAACGCCTGGGAATGGGTCAACGATTACTACGACCCGAATTATTACCAGGCCTCCCCCGCCAGCAACCCACCGGGGCCAACCCAGGGCAGCACCCGCATCCTGCGCGGCGGGTCCTGGAACAATTACGGATACTATGTGCGCGCCGCCAGTCGCAGCGCCGCAGCGCCCGATGACCTGGATGGGACAGGCTACGGCTTCCGCTGCGCCAGCACCCAGCCCTAAAAAACACCCGCCGCCGGGTTTGCGCGTTATTGCGCACTTTCGCGCGTTTTATGCTACACTCCTGGCATGGAATCGCTGCCGACCCGAATTTTCCCCCAATCCCCCGAATTCATCGCCAATTCAGAACACCAGCGCGCGCTGGCCGCCGAACTGCGCCAACGGATTGCACTCGTCCGCCAGGGCGGTGGGGAAAAATACCGCCGCCGCCACACCGAACAAGGCAAGCTGTTCGTCCGCGAACGCATCGAAGGTCTGCTCGACCCGGGCTCGCCATTCCTCGAACTTTCGACACTGGCCGCCTGGGATCTTTACGGCGGCGAAGCCCCTGGCGCAGGCCTGGTCACCGGCATCGGGCGCGTCTCTGGCCGCGAAGTGCTGATCATCGCCAACGACGCCACCGTGAAAGGCGGCACCTACTTCCCACTGACGGTCAAAAAGCACCTGCGCGCCCAACAGATTGCCGCCGAAAACCAGCTGCCCTGCCTCTACCTGGTCGATTCGGGCGGGGCATTTCTGCCCCTGCAGGATGAAGTCTTCCCCGACGCCAACCACTTTGGACAGATCTTCTACAACCAGGCCCAGATGAGCGCCCGGGGCATTCCACAAATCGCCGCAGTCATGGGCAGTTGCACCGCCGGCGGAGCCTACGTCCCGGCAATGAGCGACGAAGCCATCATCGTCAAAGGCACCGGCACCATCTTCCTGGGCGGCCCGCCGCTCGTCAAAGCCGCCACCGGCGAAGACGTGACCGCCGAAGAACTCGGCGGCGCGGAGGTCCACACCCGCAAAAGCGGCGTGGCCGATCACTTTGCCGAAGATGACGCCCACGCCCTGCAGATTTTACGCGAGATCGTCGAAACCCTGCCCACCCCACCCGACCGCCTGACCAACCTGCGCCCGCCCGAAGAACCACTCTACCCCGCCGAACAAATTTACGGCATCCTGCCGCGCACCTTCCGCGAAAGCTACGACGTGCGCGAGATCATCGCCCGCCTGGTGGATGGCAGCCGCTTCCGCGAATTCAAAGCACGCTACGGCACCACCCTCGTAACCGGATTCGCACACATCCACGGCTACCCGGTCGGCATCCTGGCCAACAACGGCGTGCTGTTCAGCGAATCGGCCCTGAAAGGCGCGCACTTCATCGAACTGTGCCACCAGCGCGGCGTGCCGCTTCTGTTTTTGCAAAACATCACCGGCTTCATGGTCGGCAGAGAATACGAAGCCGGCGGCATCGCGCGCGACGGCGCCAAGCTCGTCCATGCCGTCGCCACCGCCCGTGTCCCCAAACTGACGGTCATCATCGGCGGCTCCTTTGGCGCCGGCAACTACGGCATGTGCGGGCGCGCCTACAACCCGCGCTTTTTGTGGATGTGGCCCAACGCGCGCATCAGCGTCATGGGCGGCGAACAGGCAGCCAACGTCCTGCTGACCGTCAAACAAGAACAACTGGCCCGCGAAGGCCAGCCGCCGCTGACCGGCGCGCAAGCCGACGAATTCAAACGCCCGATCCTCGCAAAATACGAAACCGAGGGCAACCCCTACCATTCCACCGCGCGCCTGTGGGATGACGGCGTGCTCGACCCGCCCGATACACGCCAGGTGCTCGGGCTGGCGCTCTCTATCGTTTGGAACGCGCCGCCCGAACCCGGCGGATTTGGCGTCTTCAGGATGTGAGCATGTTTCAAAAAGTTCTGGTTGCCAACCGCGGCGAAATCGCCATCCGCCTGCTGCGCGCCTGCCGCGAACTGGGCCTGCAAACCGTCGCAGTCTATTCAGCGGCAGAAAAAAACGCGCCGCATACCCGCTTCGCCGACCAGGCAGTAGAAATTGGGCCGGCCGCGCCGCGCGACTCATACCTCCACCTCCCCAACATTCTCGCCGCCGCGCGAGCCACAGGCGCCGACGCCATCCACCCTGGGTACGGATTCCTGTCCGAAAACGCCGCCTGCGCTGAAGCAATCACCGCCGCCGGGCTGACCTTTATCGGCCCGCCCGCCGCGGCAATCCGCGCCATGGGCGACAAAGCGCAAGCCAAAAATACGATGCGGGCCGCCGGCGTGCCAACCCTGCCCGGGGCCGAGAATCTGGCAAGTGAAAGCGAGTTCAACGAGGCGGCAGAGCGCATCGGCTACCCCGTCTTGGTGAAGGCGGCCGCCGGCGGCGGCGGAAAAGGGATGCGGGTGGTTCGTTCCGCGCCAGAAATGACTCCAGCGTTGGAAGCCGCCCGGCGCGAATCACAAAATGCCTTCGGAGATGAGCACCTGCTGCTGGAAAAATTCATCGAGCCGGCCTACCACATCGAATTCCAGGTTTTTGGCGACCAGCACGGCCACCTGGTGCACCTGTTCGAGCGCGAATGCTCCGTGCAGCGCCGTCACCAAAAAATCATCGAGGAAAGCCCCTCGCCACGGCTGACACCCGAACTGCGCGAGCGCATGGGCGCGGCAGCGGTAAAGGCCGCCCAGGCGGTTGGATACACCAATGCCGGGACGGTTGAATTCATTTTCGACGCGCGCAGCGGGGAATTTTATTTCCTCGAGATGAACACGCGCCTGCAAGTGGAGCATCCCATCACCGAGGCGCTGACCGGGCTGGATCTGGCACAGTGGCAGCTGCGGGCCGCCGCCGGAGAACCGTTCCCCTACCGGCAAACCGATCTCACCCAGCGCGGGCACGCCATCGAATGCCGGCTGTATGCCGAAGATGCAGCCGCGGGCTTTCTCCCTTCCACCGGGAAGATTTTGCAATTCCACGCACCAGGCGGGCCGGGTGTGCGCGTCGACGCGGGCATTGAGACCGGCCTGGAAGTGAGCCATTTTTATGATCCACTGCTGGCCAAGGTGATTGTCAGTGCCGAAACGCGTGAGGCAGCCTTGCGGCGCATGCAAGCGGCACTGAGCGAGACGGTACTGCACGGCGTGGCCAGCAATCTCGATTTTTTGCAGGCGCTACTGGCACACCCGGCTTTTGCTCAGGGCCAGATTCACACCCGCTGGGTGGAAACGGAATTCCACTGGCCGCCGGCACTGCCGCCGCTGACGGCGCTGGTGGCGGCTGCCCTCGCAGAGAGCGTGAGCGGGGTGCCGCAGCCGGCCAAAAACGCCGAGGCGAACCCCTTCAGCCCGTGGAAAAGCACCAACGGGTTTCGGAATTAGCTGGAAAAATAATGAAAATCCAATTTGAGCACCTCACCCATCCCTATCTGCTCGATCTGACGGTAAGCGGCCAGACGGCAACGGCGGCCTGCAACGGGGAGACAGCGGCGATTGAAATCCTGCGCGCTGAAAACGGGCGGCTCGACCTGAGGGTGAACGGCCAACTCATCAGTGCGCACATCTCGAGCGAAGGCCACCGGCGCTGGGTCACAATCCAGGGCCGCACATTTTTGCTGACCCGCACCGACGGGCTGGCGCCGCGCGCCCGGCCCGCAACGCATGGCGCCAGCGAACTAACCGCGCCCATGCCGGGGCTGGTGCGTGCCGTGCAGGTCCAGGTGGGCGAATCTGTCAGCCAGGGTCAAACCCTGCTGATCGTGGAGGCCATGAAGATGGAGCTGAAAGTCTGCGCCCCGTGCGCGGGTACGGTAAAATCACTCAAAATCCAGCCGGGAGCGACTGTCGAGCGCGATCAGATTTTGGCTGAGATCGAATAAACCGGAGGAAATGGTCATGGCAGAAATCGAACTGCGCGAAGTGCCCCTGTTCAGTGAAATGGACGAACAGGAAGTCAACGAAATCCGCACCATCATGGACGAGGTGCGCTTCAAAGCCGGGCAAATTATCATCCGCGAAGGGGAGATCGGCGACCTGTTCTATATTGTCACCGCCGGGCACGCGCATGTCATCATCCAGGATGCAGACGGGCAGGAAGTGGTGCTGCACGAAGTCCACCCGGGCGGTTTTTTTGGCGAGCTTTCCATGCTGACCAGCGAACCGCGCTCGGCGCGCGTCAAGGCAGTGGACAACCTCACCACCCTGGTGCTGGAACGCGACGAATTTTACGACTTCCTGCGCAAGCGTCCCTCCGCCGCCATTGACGTGCTGATCGAACTGGGCGGGCGCCTGCATGAAAATGACCAGATCCTGCGCCGCATGGTCAGTCGCAACGTTAACGAAGTTGACCAGGAACGCCTGACCCTCGGCCAAAAAATCGCTGACGCAGTTGCAGATACGATGGGCAGCTGGCGTTTCATCATAATTCAAAGCAGCGCATTGGCGCTGTGGATCTGCTTTAATGTAACCGCCTGGATCAATCACTGGGATCCGTACCCCTTCATTTTGCTCAACCTGATGCTGTCCTTCCAGGCTGCCTACGCCGCGCCGTTCATCATGATGAGCCAGAACCGGCAATCTGCCAAAGACCGCCTGGCCGCCGAAATTGACCACCAGGTGAACACCAAGGCCGAACTGGAAGTGGGCCTGATCTTGAAACACCTCGATGACCTCGATCAACGAGTGGAAAGACACCAGCAGGAAATCAAGAAACTGCTCGCGCCACCCCACGCCTGAAGCCAAGAAAGAGCCCCATGCCCGGAAAATTTTACGAAGACCTCGAAGTTGGCCAGCGCTACCGGCACGCCAACGGCCGCACCGTGACAGAAATGGACAATGTCCTGTTCTCGATGCTGACCATGAACAGCCAGCCGCTGCACTGCAACGAAGATTTCTCCTCCAAAACCCAGTTTGGCCAGCGCATTGTCAACGGCATCTTCGTACTCGGCCTGGTAACCGGCCTGAGCGTCCCCGACCTGACCGAAGGCACCATCCTGGCCACCGTCGCCTATGACAAAGTCATCAGCCCCAACCCCACCTTCCACGGCGAGACGATTTATGCCGAAACCGAGGTACTCGAAAAACGCGAATCCAAGTCGCGGCCCGAGATCGGCGTTGTCCGGCTCAAACACTGGGGCCGCAAGCCAGACGGAAGCGTGGCAATCGAATTCGAACGCACAGTATTATTCTTAAAACGGGAAAAAGCCGGCTAACCCCGCAGCCCGCCCGCCCCGGAGGCCCCATGCACGCACGACGCGCCCTGTTATACATGCCCGGCGATGACCGCCGCAAAATCGAAAAAGCCGCCAGCCTCGCCGGCCCAGGCAGACAGCCCCAGGGGGGAGTAGACTGCCTGTGCATGGACCTGGAAGACGGCACCGCACTCAACAGAAAAGCAGAAGCCCGCGCCGTCATCGCCGCGGCCATGCGCGAACTGGATTTCGGAAACTCCGAACGCTGCATCCGCATCAATAGCATCGGATCCGGCCTGGAACACGAAGACCTGGCCGCCGCCCTGGCCGCCCGCCCCGATACAATTATCGTCCCCAAAGTGGAAAACGCCGCACAACTCACTGCAGTCAGCGCACAGATCGAAGCGTACGAACTCGCCAACAGCCTGCCGCTCGGCGGCATCCGCCTGCTGGCCGGCGTTGAAACCGCGCGCGGCATCCTGAACCTGAAAGAAATCGCCAGCGCCGACAAACGCCTCGAAGCCCTGATCTTCGGCGGCGAAGACTTTGCCGCCAGCATCGGCGCGGTGCGCAGCCCGGAAGCCATCGAACTGCTCTACGCCCGCCAGGCCCTCCTCACCGCCTGCGCCGCCAACGCATTACAGGCCATTGATATCGTCTGTATTGATTTTCGCAACCCGGAAATCGTCCGCGCCGAAGCCGAATTCGGCGCCCGGCTGGGATTCTCGGGCAAACAGATCATCCACCCGGCGCAGATAGAACCCGTCCAAACAGCCTTCACCCCCTCCGATGAAGCCATCGCATACGCCCGGCGCGTCGCCGAAACCTTCGAAGCGCACCAGCGCGAAGGGCGCGGCGCCTACGCCCTGGATGGCAAAATGATCGACCTGCCGCTGCTCAAAAACGCCCAAAAAGTGCTCGAGCGGGCGCGCGCCGCCGGAAAGCTGTAAACGCCGCATCCCGCGCCGTCCCCAATCCGCGTGCGGCGGGCATCTTCAAATCCTTTTTTCCCCTGAAAGAAAAATCAAATGTCAGCAATTCTATTTGGGCTTTTAGCCGCCCTGGGCTGGGGCGGAGCAGATTTCACCGGCGGGCTGGCCAGCCGCCGGATGGGGGCTTTGCGCGCCGTGCTGTTTTCCGAACTGGCCGGGTTTGTCTTACTGCTGGCCGCGCTCAGCATCTATCGCGACCCATTCCTCTCCCCGCGCAGCCTGTTAAGCGCATTTTCCGCCGGCGCCATCGGCACGCTCGGGCTGTTGACCCTTTACCAGGCCATGACGACCGGAAAAATGAGCATCGCCGCCCCCGTCTCGGCCCTGCTGGCCGCCGCGCTGCCGGTGCTGTACAACTCGCTGACGGAAGGACTGCCCAAGCTGACCCAGCTGGTCGGATTTGCCCTGGCCCTGGCCTCCATCTGGCTGGTGACCCAGGCCGAGGGCGAAACCCACCCCCATCTTGAACATCTCTCCGACCTGCGTCTGCCATTTTTGTCGGGGATTGGCTTCGGCGTATATTTCATCCTGATGCACCGCGTCGCCCAGGAAGCCACCCTGTGGCCGATGGTCGCTTCGCGCAGCGGCGGGATGTTGCTGCTCGGGCTGGCGCTGCTGGTTGTCCAGCGCCAACCTCTGCGCATCGAACGCGCCGACTGGCGCATCGTGGCCTTCAGCGGCGCATTGGATGTGACCGGAAACTTGTTCTTCATCCTCGCCTCGCAATCTGGGCGAGTCGATCTGGCCGCGGTGCTCAGCTCGCTCTTTCCCGGCGTGACCGTCTTGCTGGCCTGGCTGGTACTTAAGGAACAGCTCTCCAACAGCCAGCGGCTGGGCATCCTGGTTTCACTGCTGGCCATCGGGCTGATGACGATCTAACCCAGCTTTTCCAGCACCCAAAAATGCGAAAGCCCGAACCAGCGCAGCGGAGTGCGCTCCAGGAACTGCAGAATCCCCCGTAAGAGTTTGCCCGCCAGCCCGAAGCGGGCAATCAGATTGTCGTAAGCCCCAAACAGGATGGTTTTTTCAACCAGCCGGACGGGCAGGCCTTCAAACAGCCGGGCCAGGTCAGACCCGGAGTAGATGCGCACATGCGGAGCCAGCCGGTCGCGCCAGGCGCGCGGCAGGTAGTTAACAAACGGCTTGTTGCCAAAGTAATATTTTCCGCGCCAGTACAGGCCATGAGTCTCAAACGGGTACCCGAGATTGGGCACAAAAATCACGGCGCGGCCGCCCGGCTTGAGCACGCGCACCATTTCCTGGACGGCCAGCCGGTCATCCGCGACGTGCTCGAGCACTTCGTGGCTGAGAATCAGATCGAAAACGGAAGCCGGATACGGCAGGAATTCGCCGGCAGCGTTGAGAATGCGCGGGCTGCGGCAGGAGGCTTCCCGCGTACGCTCAAAGTCATATTCCAGCCCAAAGATTTTGCCGCCAAACGGGGCCAGTTTTTCCACATACATGCCCACGCCGCAGCCATTCTCCAGCACCCGGCCCTGGAGGCGTTCGCCGGCAGCTGCTTGAATCATGCCCAGCCGGCGCTGCTGCCCGGCGCGCCAGACGTAAGAGGGTTCGCCGCGCAGGGCGGCTTTTTCGAGGTCGCGTTCTGTCATGGGCGCTATTATATATGCCGTCAGCCAAAAATGCCCGCCAATCTGCCCGGAGTTGTCCTTTTCGACGGTACGGGAACCTGTCAACATGATGTAAAATAGAAGGGTATGATACCCATCCAAGCAGGAGAGGACGCCGATGAAAGTTACCGTACTGCAAGAGAACCTGGCCCGCGGCCTGAGTACCGTTTCACGCGCCGTATCGCCCCGCAGCACGCTGCCCGTACTGGCGAACGTGCTGATCGCCACTGACGAAGGCCGTTTACGCCTTTCGGCCACCAACCTGGAGATGGGCATCACCTGCTGGATCGGGGCCAAGATCGAGGAAGAGGGCTCCACCACCGTCCCGTCGCGCACCCTGGCCGACCTGGTCGGCACCATGCCCAACCCGCAGGTCAGCCTGACACTGGATGCGCGCACCCAGACGCTCAATGTACGCTCGGGCGCCTCCACCAATGACATCAAGGGCATCGACGCGCAGGAATTCCCGCCCCTGCCGGTGCCCGATTTTTCAGACGCGCTGCAGATCAACGTCCAGAACTTCAAGGAAATGATTCAGCAGGTGGCCTTTGCCGCTTCGACGGATGAAGCCCGCCCGGTGCTGATGGGCGTGCTGGTCAAAGTGGAAAAGGACACCATCACCATGGCCGCGGCAGATGGCTTCCGCCTTTCGGTGCGCACCTCCACGCTTTCGGGGGCCGCAGCCCAGCCGCTGACAGCCATCATCCCGGCCCGCGCGCTTTCAGAGCTGGCGCGCATTACCAGCGAGGGCGATCAAATGATCCAGATGGTAATTCCCAAAGGGCGTGGGCAGGTCGTGTTCCGCGTCAAGGATGCCGAACTGGTCTCTCAGCTGATCGACGGCACCTTCCCCGATTACCAGCAAATCATTCCACGCTCACACAAATCGCGCACCCTGGTGGCAACAGCCTCGCTGTTAAAAGCCTGCAAACAGGCCGAAATTTTTGCACGCGAAGGATCCAACGTGGTGCGCATGAACATCAAGAACAGCGGAGAACTGCAGCCGGGTGAGGTGGAAATCTCGGCCCACAGCGAGGAAACCGGTTCAAACGAAACCATCGTCGAGGCCACGGTGGACGGCATCCCCCTGCTGATCGCCTTCAATGTCAAATTCCTGCGCGAAGTGCTGGAAGTCATCAAAACCCCCAACGTGGCCATTGAAACCTCCGCCGGCAACGCCCCCGGCGTCGTCCGCCCGGTGGGCGAAGATGGGTTCATTCACGTCATCATGCCCATGCATTTGGGATAACCCAGCCTGCCCAGACAGTTTTCCACCAAAAGCGCCGGGATCTTCTGACCGGTGCTTTTGATATCAACCCCAGCGGACACCCCCCATGACCCTGCCCAGCCCTACTTCCGACCGAGTTCTCAACATCTACCTGGCCCTGACCCAATACCCCATCCTGGCCGCGCGCATCCGCGAAAAAATGCGCAAGGAAATATTCACGCGCGGCATCATCCACCCGGAGGAATTCGAGTCCGAAATTCGCAAAAAAGCGATTGAATCGCAAAAGCGGGAGGGTCTGCACAATCCCTACAGCGAGGAATCCTTCGATCTCTGGGAACTGCGCCGCGAACGGGTCAGCGACGCACTGACAGATTTCTACTTCGCCTACAACCTGCCCTACGAAGATTTCGAATCCCTCGTACGCCAGACGGTCGGCGAACGCGGTGAAGCGCCCAACATGATCACCTTCAACCCCGAACTGGCGCCTCAGGACATGCTCTTTGAACAGGCAGAAATGATCGAACGCATGCCGCCCGAAAAGCGCAAACTGCTCGACGCGCGCCTGCAGGAGATCAAAGCCGTACTGATCCGCACCATGATCAGCGACCAGCTGGCCTACCTGAAAATTGCGCGCCAATGGTTCAATGTGGCCGACCTGCGCGAAATCCGCAAGCGCAAAATCGGCTACGGCAAAATCGGCGGCAAATCGGCCGGCATGATGCTGGCCTACCGCATCCTGAGCGAAGCCGCCTCCCCGCAGCTGCGCGAAGCGATCCACATCCCCGTCTCCTATTTCCTGGCCTCCGACGTTTTCTACACCTTCCTCTCCGCCAACGGCCTGATTCACTGGGCCGACCAGAAATACAAACCCGAAGCCCAGATCCGCTCCGAATTTCCCATCATCCAAAAAGAATTCAGCCAGGGAAAATTCCCCGATGACATTCTCGAGCGCCTGCGCCTGATCATCCGCGAAGCGCAAGGCCAGCCGCTGATTGTGCGTTCCTCCAGCCTGCTCGAAGACAACTTCGGCACCTCGTTTGCCGGCAAATACGACAGCTTCTTCTGCCCCAACCAGGGCAGCGAAGATGACAACCTGGAGGCCCTGGCCCGCGCCATCTCGCAAATCTACGCCAGCGGCATGAATCCCGACGCCCTGCTCTACCGCCACCACAAAGGACTGGTCGACTACGACGAACGACTGGCCGTGCTGATCCAGCACGTACAAGGCGAAAAATTCGGAAACTACTTCCTGCCGCACGGCGCGGGCGTAGCCTTCAGCCGAAACCTGTACCGCTGGTCACCACAAATCCGTCGCGAAGACGGCTTCCTGCGCCTGGTCTGGGGCCTCGGCACCCGCGCCGTGGAAACCGTCGCCAACGACCACCCGCGCCTGGTGGCCCTCAGCCACCCGCTGCTGCACCCGGCCTCGGCCAGCCACCTGATCAGCCAGTACTCGCAAAAATACATCGACCTGATCGACCTGGAAGCCAACGCCTTCCGCACCGTCCCCCTGGCCGAAGCCCTCAACCCGCGCTACCCAGCCCTGCGCTACATCACCCAGGTGGATGAAGGCGGCTACCTGGCCGCCATCCGCACCAGCACCGCCGACACCAACCAGATGGTCGTCACCTTTGACGAAATGCTGCGCCGCACCCCCCTGGCCACCCACATGCGTGAAATGCTGCAGGTGCTGGAATCAAATTACGACGCCCCCGTGGATACCGAATTCACCGTCGAAGTCACCGAACCACTCAGCATCCATCCCGGAATCAAAATCACCATCCTACAATGCCGCCCACAAAGCCATATCGATGAAGCCGATCAGGCCCGCATCCCGGAAGCCCTCGACGAAAACGACATCATCCTCTCCACGCGCCGCATGGTGCCGCACGGCAGCATCGAAAACATCCGCTACATCCTGTTTGTCACACCCGACGGCTACTTCAACCTGCCATCGCCAGTCGAACGCGCCCGGCTGGAACAAACCATCAGCCAGGTCAACAAAGCTCTGGCCGACGAAACCTACATCTGCGTCGGCCCGGGGCGTTGGGGCACCTCCACCCCCGACCTGGGCGTCCACGTCACCTACGGCGACATCTACAACACCCGGGCGCTGATCGAACTTTCCGGGCAAGAAATCGGCACTTCCCCGGAACCTTCCTTCGGCACACACTTCTTCCAGGATCTGATGGAAGCCCACATCTTCCCTCTGGCCATCTACCTCGACGACCCGGATGTGATCTTCAATCGCAGCTTTTTCTACTCCACACCCAATCATCTGCCAGAAATATGCCCCGGCACCGACCCGGTCATGCTGAACACCCTGCGCCTGGTCGATGTGCTGGATTACTCCCCCAATGCCCTCCTCAACCTGATAATGGACGACGAAACCGGCCGCGCGGTCGGATTCCTGTCACAACGCCCAAAAGTGACAAATTAGCCCCGATTCACAGAAATATGTCATTTGACAGTCCCCCCCAAGATAAGTATAAGAATACTTGTACTAAAATTCCTCAAGGAGAGTAAACCATGGCCATGAAAATTCAGGACGACTGCATTGCTTGCGGCGCTTGCCTGCCAGAATGCCCAACCGACTCGATCAGCGAAGGCGACATCTACGTGATCGACCCCGCCACCTGCGTGGAATGCGTCGGACACCACGACTCACCCCAATGCGCCTCCGTCTGCCCGGTCGACTGCATCGTCAAAGCGTAAGAGTTTTATAGGGGCGGGGTTCCCGCCCCTACACTTTTTCTAACACGACCAGTACAATACGAGTACTTTTGAGCGTTCCGTTGCAGCAACCGCGCACAGACGCTCAAGCAAGTCACTACAATCGAATCACTTACCTTCGGGGCAGGGTGAAATTCCCGATCGGTGGTACAGCCCACGAGCTTTTTGGCCAGAGCGTCTCTCTCCCTAGAGAGTTCGCCCGCTAAAACAGGCAGGATCCGGTGAAATTCCGGGGCCGACGGTTACAGTCCGGATAAAAGAAGGTTCAGACCCATGAGTGGGTTTGTTTTGTCGCCACAGCCCCGAAAACGTTCGCGTTTTCGGGGCCTGTCATTCGGCGGCCTCGTTTTGCGCCCCGCAGGAAAAACCTTCCCGGGGTGTTTTATTTTCCGGGCAATCGCCGCCCAACAAAAGCCTGGGCATGGATTTAAAGCTGATGGAAAAACCTGAAACTGCCTCCCCCCTCCTCCAGCCGCGGAAAGCTGCCCACTGGATTTCCATTTTCATCCTGGCGCTGACTCTGCTGGGCTGGGAGGTGCTGACGCGCCTAGCCAGCCTGCCCGCCTTTATCTTGCCATCCCCGCTGCTGGTGGCTGCGCGCTTCTGGCAGGCGCTCGGCGATGGCAGCCTGGTACGCCACACCCTGGTCACCCTGTTGGAAGTGCTGACAGGCCTGCTGGCCGGCAGTATCACTGCCATGCTGCTCGGCTACGCCATTGCCAAGAGCCGCCTGTTTGAACAGATGATCTCGCCCTTCCTGGTGGCCAGCCAGGCCATCCCGGTCGTAGCCATCGCCCCCCTGTTGATCATCTGGTTCGGGCCGGGTAGTTTCTCAAAAGTGCTGATCTGCAGCCTGATCGTCTTCTTTCCGGTGCTGGTCAACACGGTGGTCGGGCTGCGCGCGGTGCCACAGGCGCTGTATGAATTGATGCGCACCCTGCACGCCAGCCGCTGGCAAATGTTGCGTCTGCTCGAAATCCCCGCCGCGCTGCCGGTCTTCCTGGGCGGCCTGCGGATCGGCGCCACCCTGTCAGTGATCGGCGCGGTCGTCGGAGAATTGATCGGCGCAGATAGCGGTCTGGGATTCCTGATCAACGTCGGGCGCGGTCAATACGATACAGCCCTGGTGTTTGTCGCCATCCTGACGCTGGTCACCCTGGCACTGCTGCTCTATCGGCTGGTCATCCTGCTCGAAAACCACCTGCTGGCCTGGCAGGAACACCATTCCTAAATTTACCCCTTTCAGGAGTATCCATGTTGAAAAAATATCTCTTGCTCGCCGTCCTGCTCGCCCTTGTACTCAGCGCCTGCGCGGCTCCGGCCAACCCAACGCCCGCGGCGCCAGCCGACCGGCTCAAAATCAAACTGCCGATGGGGTACATTCCCAACATCCAATACGCGCCTTATTACGTCGCCGTAGAGAAAGGCTACTTTGCCCAGGCCGGTTTCGACGTTGAGTTTGATTATGCCTTTGAAACCGACGGCGTCGCCCTGGTCGGCGCCGGCCAGCTGCCCTTCGCGCTGGTCTCCGGCGAACAGGTCCTGCTGGCGCGCGCCCAGGGCCTGCCTGTTGTCTATGTACTGGCCTGGTACCAGCAATATCCCATCTCCATTGTCGCGCCCAAAAACCAGGGCATCCGCCAACCTGCCGACCTGAAGGGCAAGAAAATCGGCCTGCCCGGCCTGTTTGGCGCCAATTACGTTGGCCTGCGCGCCCTGTTGCACAGCGCTGGCCTGCAGGAGAGCGATGTGACTCTCGATTCAATCGGTTTCAACCAGGTGGAAGCCCTGATCTCCGGCCAGGAAGAAGCCGTGGTGGGCTACAGCGCCAACGAACCCATCCTGCTGAGCGCCAAGGGCTATGACATTCAAGAAATCCGCGTCTCAGACCATGTCCAACTGGCCTCCAACGGTCTGATCACCAACGAAAAAACCCTGGCCGAAAACCCGGAACTGGTGCGCGCTTTTATCGGCGCTTTTTTACACGGCCTGCAAGAGACCCTCGACCAACCAGACGAAGCCTACGAAATCAGCAAAAAATACGTCGAAAACCTGGCCCAGGCCGACGAAACCGTCCAGAAACAGATCCTGGCCGCCTCCATCGCCATGTGGCAGGCCCCCCAACCCGGATTTTCTGACCCAAAGGCCTGGGAAAACATGCAAAACATTCTGTTGGAAATGAAACTATATTCCCAGCCGCTGGATCTTTCCCGCGCCTACTCCAACGGCTACCTGCCCAAACCATGACCAGCCCCCAGCCCGAGCTTTTTGTCCGCGACCTGAGCGTACACTACCCGGATGGTAACGGCGGCCTGCATGCGCTCGGTCCGGTCACCTTCGCGGTCTGCCCGCGCGAATTTGTCTGCGTGCTGGGGCCCTCAGGCAGTGGAAAAAGCACCCTGCTGCGCGTCCTGGCCGGGCTGCTGCCCGCCTCCACCGGCACGGTCACCTTCGAGCACGGCCCGCAGCCGCGCATCGGGTTTGTCTTTCAACAAGCCAACCTGATGCCCTGGCGCTCCGTGCTCGAAAACATGACCCTGCCCCTCGAAATCGAACACCTGCCGCGCGAAGCCGCCCGCCAGAAAGCCGCCGAGATGGTGGAACTCGTCGGCCTGGAGGGTTTTGAATCCAGCCTGCCACGCGACCTTTCAGGCGGAATGGCCCAGCGCGTCGCCCTGGCCCGCGCCCTGATCCACGACCCGGAAATCCTCCTGCTCGATGAACCCTTCGGCTCGCTCGACGCGCTGACACGCGAACGAATGTGGACGGAACTTTCGCGCCTCTGGCAGGCGCGAAAGAAAACCGTCATCATGGTCACCCACTCGATCAGCGAAGCCCTCTTCCTGGCCGACCGCGTGCTGGTGCTTTCCGCCCGCCCTGGCCGCATCAAGCTCGACCTGACGGTTGACCTGCCACGCCCGCGTACCGAAGAAGTGCGCTACACCCAGCATTTTGGCCGGCTGGCGCGCAAGCTCAAGCAAGCCATTGAATAATCCGGCCAGCCCGGATGGTATAATTTTGATGCCATGAGCCAAAAACGACACATTCTTTTCCTGTTTTCAGACACCGGGGGAGGCCACCGCTCGGCGGCCGAGGCCATCATTGAGGCGCTGCAACTTGAATTTGGCGAAACCGTCAGCACTGAAATGGTCGACATCTTCAAAGAACACACCCCCGGCCCGCTCAACCGCCTGCCACAGTGGTACCCCTACATGGTCAAAGCCCCGCACCTGTGGGGAGCCAGCTTTCACATCAGCGACGGGCGCGCCCAGGCACGCGCCATCACCTCCACCCTCTGGCCAGCCGTCAGCCGGATTGCGCGACGGATCGTCAACTCGCATCCCAGCGATATCATCGTCACCGTGCATCCGCTCGCCAATTCATTCATTCTGAAGGCACTCGGCAAACACCGCCCGCCCTTTGTCACCGTGGTAACCGACATGGTCACCACCCACGCGCTCTGGTTTGATCAGCGCGCCGATCTGATCTGTGTGCCAACCGAGATTGCCCGCTTCCGGGCCATTGAGTACAACATGGAACCGGAAAAGGTCGTCACCGTCGGGCAACCAATTGCCGCGCGCTACTGCGTCCCGGCAGGTGATAAAAACGCCCTGCGCGAAAAGCTGGGCTGGCCGGTGGATAAATTCATCGCCGTGCTGGTCGGCGGCGGTGAAGGCATGGGCCCGCTGGCCCAGACCGCGCGCGCCATCAACGAATCCGGTCTCGATCTGGGGCTGGTCATCGTTGCCGGGAGGAATGAACGCCTGAAAAAAAGCCTGGAGAATATCGACTGGCGCATCCCGGCCAAAATATACGGCTTCACCCGAGACATGCCCGATTTTATGCGCGCCGCCGAGTCGCTTATCACCAAAGCCGGGCCGGGAACCATCGCCGAAGCACTGAACGCCCACCTGCCCATCATCCTGTACGCCAAGCTGCCTGGCCAGGAAGACGGCAATGTCACCTATGTCCGCGAGACGGGCACGGGCGTCTGGGCGCCCACGCCGCAGCGCGTGCTGGCCACCCTGAACACCTGGATTGAGAACCCCGAGGCCCGCGAGAAAGTCATCCGGGCTTGCCAAAAAGCCGCCCGCCCGGACTCATCACGCACCATCGCCCGTCTGATCGGCGAACAACTGGGATTAAAACCGGCATCAGACAGTTAAATCAAAAAGGTGAAGGCCTGCCTTCACCTTTTTGATTGATCGTGAACGTTAGTGATCGTTTCATTGTTTTTTACGCTCAAACTTGCTAAACCGTGAAGCGGGAATAACCGTCGTCCCTGATTGAACAGCGGTGACTGATTGTTCTTCTCTGACCGCCCGTACCAGGTGTTTGACCATCACCGCCTGGCGTGGGCTGGCTTTTGCACCCAGGTCTTCCAGCACCGGCTCGAGCCAGGCCTGGTAGGATCGCACGCGCAAATAGATCGGGCGAACGGTGCGGCGGGAAAACTGTACCAGCAGGCCAGCGATTTTCTGGGCGACGTATTCTGCTTCGGGATGAATGAGCGGCGTGAGCATCACCCCGTATAAACCAGAGCTGACGTTGACATAGCAACGGGCGCCCTCAGGGCAGACCAGCCCGCTGGCATGGCGTGGAGCAGGTTCGACGGGCTGCAGGAGCGGCGGTACGATCTGATGGTGCAGAGACTGGATGGCAGGCAGGTTGATGGTCTGAACTTTGCTCCAGCCCGCGGTGGAGGTTCCAGGGATGACCTCGCTTAAATCCCAGATACGCTGCCAGGCATAAACGGAAAATCCTGCCTGGCGCAGCGCTGGAAAGGCCGGGCTGTTTTCATCCACTTCGGCCAGGACGTGAAAAGCGCCCCATTGGGCAGCTTGCGTTACCAGTGCTTCGATCAGCGCCGGCAATCCGGGTTCGGAGAATGATCCGGTCGGGGCCAGGTAGAGCAGTTTGGCATAAGGATCGCCCTGGGTGTGGATAACCCCGCCCAGCAGTGTGGTGCCTGCTTCGCTGGAAACGGCGGAATACAGGTGCCGCGCCGGGTTGAAATACGCCATGAAACCCATTGCCCCCAGTGGATTGCCGCGTGTCACCCAGCGGGTGGCATCCAGGCAAAGCACGTCGCCGCGATAACGGTGAAGCGTGGCCAGGTCGAGGAAATCCAGTGGGCGGATCATGACAGGTTTTATCGGGCAAGCGAAAGGAAATATTCGTGGAAGCGGTCGTCGGGGGTCAGTTCCGGGTGAAAAGAGGTGGCCAGCAGTTTTCCCTGCAAGGCCGCCACGATGCGACCGTCAGCCAGCTGTGAGAGACTGCGCGCACTTCCAGAAACAGATTCAATCAACGGAGCGCGGATAAAGACGGCATGGTAGGGTGCCTGGGTAGCTGTGGCGGCTTTGAGCTCTGGAATGTCGAGATCCACTTCAAAAGAATCCACCTGCCGGCCAAAAGCATTCCGCTCAACGGTAATATCCATCAGACCCAACAGGGGCTGGTCACGCTTGGCATCCTTGGAGAGCAAAATGGCGCCGGCACAGGTGCCCCAGATGGCTTTTTCACGCGCAAAAATCCGCAGCGGCTCCATCAGCCCAAAGGCGATTGCCAGCTTGGCAATGGTGGTCGATTCTCCGCCGGGCAGGATCAGACCGTCCAGGTCATCGAGCTGCCGCGGCAGGCGCACTTCTGCAGTTTCCACGCCCAGGCGCTTTAATGTGACTATATGTTCGGCAAAATCGCCCTGTAATGCTAATACACCGATTTTCATAGGCCTGGTAAATTGGGAAGTGGTAAATTGGGGATTGGTGGAGTGGGGTTTTGGAACTGGCCATCAGCGCAACTGCTGACCAACGTGACAACCCAAAAATCTACCAAATACCCAATTTACCGATTCCCGAATCCCGAACTACCACCCGCGACCGGCGATTTTTTCAATCTCCGGCATGGTCGAGACGTTGCGCCCGACCATCGGCTCGCCAAGATTGCGGCTGACCTCGGCCAGGATGGCCGCATCTTGAAAGTGCGTAACGGCCTTGACGATCGCGGCTGCGCGTTTGGCCGGGTCTCCGCTCTTGAAGATGCCCGAGCCGACGAACACGCCATCGACGCCGAGCTGCATCATCAGCGCGGCATCTGCCGGGGTTGCCACGCCGCCCGCGGCAAAGTTGACCACCGGCAGGCGGCCCAATTCCCTTACTTCTTTCACCAGTGCAACCGGCGCGCCAATTTCCTTGGCGTATGTGAACAGCTCTTCTTCAGCCATATTGCTCAGCCTGCGGATCTCACCCAGCACCGCGCGGGCATGTTTGACGGCTTCGACCACATCGCCCGTGCCTGCCTCGCCCTTGGTGCGAATCATCGCCGCGCCCTCAGAGATGCGCCGCAGCGCCTCGCCCAGGTTGCGCGCGCCGCACACGAACGGCACCTTAAAATCATGCTTGTTGACGTGATGCGCGTCATCTGCCGGAGTCAGAACCTCCGACTCATCAATATAATCCACGCCGATAGCTTCCAGAATCTGGGCTTCGACAAAATGCCCAATGCGGCACTTGGCCATGACCGGGATGGTGACCGACTTCATGATCGCCTCGATCATGCCCGGGTCGCTCATGCGCGCCACGCCGCCATCCGCGCGGATATCCGCCGGAACCCGCTCCAACGCCATCACCGCGCAGGCGCCCGCGTCTTCGGCGATTTTGGCATGCTCGGGGGTGACCACATCCATGATGACGCCGCCCTTGAGCATTTGGGCCAGGCCCTTCTTGACGGCGAAACTACCAGTTGTTGTTTCCATACTTGCACACTCCTTTTAATTATGATGCAACAGAATTCTACCACGCCGATAGTTTATTCCGTATAAGAGCCATATAAGCGCCCCCGGCAAACCCCCACCCCGGGATAGACGACGGTCTGCCTCTTGACTTTCTTCAGATAGTCATATACAATTATACAAAGATACAATGATACAATACTCAAAACAGGCGACCATGCAAATTCAAATCGACTTTCGCGCAGAAACCCCGCTCACCAACCAGATCGTGGAGCAAATCCAACACCTGCTTAACACGCAAGTCCTGCAGCCCGGCGACCAGCTACCCACCGTTCGCGCCCTGGCCACAGAGCTGCGCATCAACTTCAACACGGTCGCCCGAGCCTACCGCCTGCTGGATGAAGCCGGAATCATCTCAACCCAGCAGGGGCGCGGCACCTTCATCCTCGAACAACCCCCTCCAGGCCAGCTTGCAACTCTGCGGCGGGCCAGCCTGGAGGCATTGGCCCGCCGCTACCTGGCTGAAGCCGATCGATACGGTTTCAGCCGCAGCGAAAGCATGCTCATTTTCCAAGAAACCGCAGCCAGCTGGCCAGAGCCAACTGCCGCGCAAGAACAACCACAGGAGTAAATAATGAATCTCAAACTGAACACCCGCCTCGCCACCCCCGACCAGCGCATCCCGCCGATTGCGGGCACCCTGTTTGCCATCTTTCTGGTGGCCGCCATTTTCGGCGCCCTGCTGATGGATGGCAAAGTCGCCGACGGCCTGATTGGGGCATATGTCCTCGTCCTGCTGCTGATCGGCAGCGGATTCTTGTTCGCGCTAAAAGTTGCCAACCAGTGGGAAAAAGCCGTCATCCTGCGCCTCGGCAAACTGACTGGACTGAAAGGCCCCGGCCTGTTCTGGATCATTCCGTTGATAGACAGCATCCCCACCTGGATCGATCACCGTGTCATGGTCACCCCCTTCGCCGCCGAAAAAACCCTCACGAAAGACACCGTCCCGGTCGACGTGGACGCCGTCCTGTTCTGGGTTGTCTGGGACGCTGAAAAAGCTGCGCTCGAAGTGAAAGATTACCAGTCCGCGATTTCATGGTCTGCCCAAACTGCGCTACGCGACATCATAGGCCGTATGATGCTGGCAGATATCCTCATCGGGCGCAGCGCCATTGATGATGAATTGCAGCGCATCATCGACGAGCGCACCACGCCCTGGGGGATCACTGTTCAGTCCGTTGAAATCCGCGACATCGTCATTCCTCAGGATTTGGAAGATGCCATGTCACGCCAGGCGCAGGCTGAGCGGGAACGCCAGGCGCGCGTCATCCTGGGCGAATCGGAAAAGCAGATCGCCGAGTCTTTTGCGGAGGCCTCCCAGTCTTATATCAACAACCCCACCGCCCTGCACCTGCGGGCCATGAATATGCTCTTTGAAGGTCTCAAGGAAAAGGGCGCGCTCGTCATCGTGCCTAGCTCCGCAGTCGATACCATGAATCTCGGCGGGTTGAGCGGCATGGTCTCGTTGGCGCAGCAGCAGCGCCCCACCGAGTAAAGAAAATATCCCCACTTCTGGCCAGCAGTAGCAGGCCGGTCAGAAACTCCGACAACTGTTTCACGTGAAACAAAACAAAGGAAAAAAATATGTCCACCAAACTGTCCATTTTCTGCATTACCGTTCTGATCGTTCTGGGCGTGGTCATCAGCGCCGCAGTATATCCACAACTTCCCGAGCAGGTTGCTTCCCATTGGGATGCAAATGACCAGGTCAACGGGACGATGTCACGCTTTTGGGGTGTGGCGCTGATGCCGCTGGTCACGCTGGGCATGGCGCTGCTCTTCCTGGTCATCCCGGCGATTGATCCGCTCAAGGAAAATATCGTAAAGTTCCGTGGTGCATTCAACACCTTCATCGTGCTGATTGTGGCTTTCATGCTCTACATTCACGCGTTGACGCTGGCTTATAATCTCGGGTACACCTTCCGCATGTCACTGGCCATAATTCCCGGCCTGGGCTTGATCTTTGTCTTTGCCGGGGTGATGATGGGGCAGGCCCGGCGCAACTATTTCATCGGCATCCGTACACCCTGGACGCTGGCAGATGATACCGTCTGGGATGAAACCCACCGGCTGGGCAGCCGGCTCTTTATCGCGGCAGGAATTACCAGCCTGCTGTGTGTCTTCCTGGGCCAAAACGGCTTTTGGTTGATGATGGCGCTGATCTTTGCAGCGGCCCTGATACCCGTAATTTACTCGTATATCCTGTTCACACGGCTGCCAAAAAAGCCATAACGTTTCACGTGAAACATTGGAAAACTGCCGCTGTAGTGGCCCAGGTTAAAAATAGCTTTGCTTTTGCGCGGAAATTCTGGAGGTAAAATGACTGCAGAAATCCCCTGCTGGGAGTATCGTGTCCAGACGGTTGGCTCGTTTTGGACGGGCATCAAGGCTGAAAATTTAGAGCTGCTGCTCAACGAATGGGGCGCAGAGGGCTGGGAAGTGGTCTCAACCCATGTACTTGAAAATCAGAACAAAATCAACGTCATCGCCAGGCGCCCGCTGACGCGCGAAACACGGCGTATGCGCACACGCCTGGTCTGAAGAATCTGGAGAACCACCCATGCTGGAAACTGTGTACGTCCTTAATTTTCTGGGCATGATCGTGTTGCCCGTCCTGGCCGGGGTAACCCTGGGCCGTAAGTTGAATTTTTCGTGGAAGCTATTCCTGGCGGGAGGCCTGACCTTTATCGCCTCGCAAATTCTGCACGTGCCGCTGGTGCTGGCACTGACGAAGACATTTCTGAGCTGGGGCGAGGCTGCCTACGCCCTGACGCTCGGCCTGCTGGCCGGGCTGTTCGAGGAGACAGCGCGCTACCTGCTGTTCAAGTTTTTCCTGAAGCGAAGCCGCAGCTGGTCACATGGCATTTTCATCGGGCTGGGGCATGGCGGCACGGAGGCCATTTTGCTGGGTGTGATGAGTGCGCTGGCTTTCGCCAATATGCTGGCTTATCGCAATATTGATCTGGCCACGGTTCCGAGCATCCCGGCGGACCAGCTGGAACTGGCGCGCCAGCAGGTGGCAGCCTATTGGGCCCTGCCGCCTTATCTGGCGATCCTGGGGCTGGCAGAACGAATCTTTGCCATCTGCCTGCATGTGGCGCTCTCGGTGATGGTGCTGCATGGGCTGGCCAACCAACAGGCTGGCTGGTTCTGGCTGGCAGTGGCCTGGCACGCGCTGGTAGATGCGGCGGCAGTTTTCTTTGGCAGACAAATTGATCCACTGATGCTGGAAGGCCTGGTAGGTGTCTTCGCCGCTCTGAGCCTGGGAATTGTTTTCTGGCTGAGGCCGCGCTTCACCACCCCGGAGCCGGAGGATCCAGCCGGAGAGGGTTGAACCGCGGCGCTCGAATTACGACGCACAGGCTGGCGTTACTCGCCAGCCTGTTTTTATTTGGGTGCCGCCCAGGAATTTGAGGAGGTGAATTGATGGCGCTTGTCCCAGTCAGAGCGCGCAAAAGAACATTTGTTCCATATTTGCTTTTTCGAAAGGCCCATCACTTTTCGTATGAAACTCCTGTTCGAGTAGGATGGTTGTATAATCCAGCAGATGCGGAGCCGGCTCAAAAGCGGGATGAGCTCCGTGCCCCGTTTTAATCGTTTTTGTATCTTCTGCGAAACGGAATGAACCTGCGGTATGCAATCCCTGTCTTCTTTTGAAAAACGGATCCAGCAGTTGGAAAAACTGGTTGAGGTCAGCCTGACGCTCAATTCGACCCGCAATCTGGATGAAATTCTTCAGCACATCATCAAGAATGCGGCGGAGATTTTGAATTGCGAGGCGGCTTCGATCCTGCTCCACGATGAGAAGCGCAACCGCCTGATCTTTGTGGCGACGGGTTCAGACCCGAAAACCCTGGCGAAGATCCCGGTGCCGATGGAGGGTTCGCTGGCGGGAAATATTTTCCGCGAGAATCGCGCCATCCTGCTGAATGATGTTTCACAGGATCCGCGCCATTACCGTGCGGTGGGTGAGCAGATTAATTTTCAGCCCCGCTCGCTGGTGGGTGTGCCGATGCGGATCAAGGACAAGGTGGTGGGGGTGCTGGAGGCGTTGAACAAGCAGGAGGGTGAATTCACTGCCGAGGATGAGAAACTGCTGACAGTGGTTGCTTCGCAGGCGGCGATCGCGCTAAATAATGCGCGGCTGATCCTGGCGCTGGAAAAAGCCTACCAGGACATCAGCGAAACCGACCAGTTGAAGAGCAATTTCCTGGCGCTGGCTTCGCACGAGCTGCGAACTCCGCTCGGCATCATCATCGGCTATGCTTCCTTCCTGCAGGAAGAGGGTGTGGCAGAAGTGACCGAAAAAGCCGAGCGGGTGCTGGCAGCCGCCGACCGGATGCGCTCGATCATCGAGTCGATGACCAGCCTGCAGCAGCTCCAGGGGCGCGGGCTGACCTTCAAGCCGCGCGTGGTGCCCATCCAGCTGATGTTGAAAACCGCTTACAATGCCCTGCGCGCCAGCGCAGACGAACGCCAGCATGTGGTCACGCTGCAACTGCCCGCCGATCCGCTACTGGTGACCGCCGACCCGGAGAGACTGACCCCGGCTTTTATCAATATTCTCGATAATGCCATTCGTTTCACGCCGCCCGGTGGGAGTATCACAATCTGCGCACTGCCGGAATCGGGCAGTGTGGCAGTGGAGATCAAGGATACTGGCATCGGCATTGCCCCGGAAAATCTGTCGATGATCTTCCGTGAATTCAGCCAGGTGGAACCGCACATGACACGCCGTTTTGAGGGTCTGGGCATCGGCTTGACGATTGCAAAGGGGCTGGTGGAAAGCCAGGGCGGACGCATCTGGGCCTCAAGCCCGGGCATGGGGCAGGGCACCAGCCTGCATATTGTCCTGCCAGCCGCTGGCGTCAACGATCAGGGCTCTGATCAAACTTCCTTATGAAGCAAAAACGCCAACTGCTGATCCTGGCGTTGATTATCATCGTCTCCAGCGGGCTCAATTTTTCCATGCTGACGCGCGGCCAACCCTGGTGGGATGACTTCGCCTCTTACCTGATGCAGGCCCAGGCCATCCTGAAAGGTGACTTGCAGGGCTTCATCCTCCACAACACCTTCAGCATCGCAAACTCATCCTACCCGCCCGGCCCGGTGGCTTACCCGTGGGGGTATCCGCTGCTACTGGCACCTCTGGTGGCGCTGTTTGGGTTAAATACGCTGGTTCTGAAATTGCTCAACGTGGCCTTTTTTGCGGTCTTCCTGGCTAGTTTTTATTTCCTGGCACGCACCCGCCTCAATGCTCAGCCTTCGCTCCTGCTGACCGCCCTGCTCGCCGCCAACCCGGCGCTCCTGCGCGCCAGCGACCAGCTCATATCCGATATCCCCTTTCTGGCTGTTTCCACCCTGAGCTTGCTGTTAATAGAAACCTGGGGACAAAAAACCTCCGGCTGGAAAACCGGCCTGGCCCTGGGCGTCAGCCTGTTCGGCGCCTGTTTGTTGCGCACCAACGGACTGCTGCTCTTGGCGCCTCTCGCCGTTTCACTGACCGCCCATCACTGGCCCGATTGGAAAAGCGCCCTGCGGCGGGCCTGGCTGCCCGGCCTGACCTTAAGCGGGCTGTTCGCCCTCTCTGCCTGGATTTTCCCCAACGGGCAAACTTCCTATTTGAACCATTTTTCCATGCTGACTGTGCCGCGCCTGCTCGAAAATGCCCTGTTCTACCTGTGGCTGCCCGCCGGCACCTTTGAAGGCCTCCCGGCCGCCAGCCTGTACTACCCGCTCCTGGCCTGCTTCGCCATCCTCAACCTGATCAACCACTGGAAGCGCGATCTGGCCCTGCACACCTACAGCCTGCTCAGCCTGATGCTCTTCATCACCTGGCCCGAACGCCAGGGACTGCGATTCATCTACCCACTGATTCCGCTCCTGTTCCTGTTCGCCGGCAACGGGCTGCACCTCGCCCTGCGCCGCGTTCCAGCCGCCTGGCAATGGCACGCCTCCCGCAGCCTGATAGCCGCCTCGGCCCTGTTACTGCTCATTTCGCTGGGAATCTCGGCCAGCATTGCCTCCCAGAATCTGGCCGACGCGCGCGCCATCAACGGCCCCTTCGACACAGTCAGCTACGACCTGTACGAATTCATCCGCACCCAAACCCCCGCAGAAAGCATCATCATCTTCATGCGCCCGCGCGCCCTGCGCCTCTTCACCCAACGCGATTCCTTCCTGACCACCCGCTGCGCCGACCTGCCCAAAGGCGATTACGTCGCCCTGCACGAAAAAATGGCTGCCAACAACCAGATCGCCCCCGACCAGATCGCCGCCTGCCCGGGCATCCATCTGGAAATGGTCTTCAACAACAAGCGCTTCAGCGTGTACCGCATCCATCCACAGCCCTGAACCGCTTTTCTTTTTCCCGGCAATCGGTATAATAATAGAAGCATCCATCGGATTTACATTGAACAGGAGGTAACCCATGACTTTTAATCTCGTCCGCATTTCCCAACAGGACCCACGCTGGAAAAACACCAAACTCGGCTTCGGCGGCGGCTCGACCATCGGCGCCTACGGATGCGCGATGACCAGCGTCACCATGCTCCTGAGCGGCTTCGGCTTCCCCGAAACCCCCGACAGCCTGAACAACAAGCTCAAACAAAACGGCGGCTATGTGCAGGACGCCATCGTCTGGGGCGCAGTCAGCAGCTTCTACCCCAAAGTCCGCTTCCGCAACCTGGTCATCTGCCGCGACACCGATGCCCCAATCGACGCCATCTCAAACTCCATCTACGCCGGGCAGCCCGTCCTGCTCGAAGTGGACAGCTCCCCGCGAGCCGGTCTGCAAACCCACTGGGTGCTGGCCTACAACAAAGTCGGAAAAGACTTTTACATCCTCGACCCCTGGCCCTATCCCACCGAAGAAGGCAAAGACATCTCACTGATGACCCGCTACAGCCAGGGCAAGGAACTTAAACGCTCCATCACCGCCGTCGTCTGGTACGAATGCACCCAGAGCGGTGACGCGCCAACCGCACCTCCGCAGGACGGCAGCTTCTACGTGCGCGTCAAAGAAGAGGCCGTCGCCGGCCTGCGCATCCGCTCCGCCCCTTCCACCGCCGGCGACACGCTCTCCATTGAATACCCCGGCACCTTCATCAAAGTCACCGAAGCCGAAGCCGGCGCGCGGGCCAAGATCGGCATCACCGACCAGTGGCTGCAAGTCCGCAACGCCGCCGGCGTAGACGGTTTCTGCGCCGCCTGGTTTGTGGATGCCGCTGCTGGAAGCGGCACAGCCACCCCCAGCACTCCGCCCGCCTCCTCCGCCGATACAAGCCCCCAACCGCAGCCCACCACGCCAGAACCGGCCCCCGTCACCTCCACTCCCGCCATACCTGCCACACCCGCCGCGCCGGTTATCATCAAACGCGCCCGCGCCTCTGTCGCCGACGGTCTGGAAAGCCTCCCCACCGAAGCCCCCACGGCGCGCCGCCTGAAAGCCGCCCCCAACCAGAGCGGCACCTTCCGCCTCGTCGCCGATATCTGGAACCGCTACGGCGGCCTGCTCGAAGCCCTCTCCAACAAACTGAACATCGAACCGGGTGTGGCAGTCGGCGTATTCGCCGTCGAATCAGGCGGGCAAGCCTTCGGACCCGATGGCCGCACCCTGATCCGCTTCGAAAATCACCTGTTTTACAACTATTGGGGCAAACAAAACGTCAACGAATTCAACAAGTACTTCACCTTCGACCTCGGCCAACGCTGGACCGGCCACAAATTTCGCCCCGACCCCAAGGCCGCCTGGATTGACTTCCATGGCAACCAGGCCAAAGAATGGGACGTGCTCCAGTTCGCATGCCGGCTCGACGAAACCGCCGCAAAAAACTCAATCAGCATGGGCGCGCCACAAATCATGGGGTTCAACTACGCCGTAATCGGCTATGCCAGCGTTCTGGATATGTTCACCGCCTTCGCCCGCAGCGACCGCGACCAGGTCATCGGCTTCTTTGACTTTGTGCAGGGCGTCCTGCCAGGCGGCGGCGCCCTGACCCCCTTGCGGCGCAAAGACTTCACCTCCTTCGCCACCATCTACAACGGTTCAGGGCAAGCCGCCTACTATGGCAGCTTGATGAAAAACGGCTACGAGGCCTTCAACAGCCTGTACGCTAGCCTGCCGCCTGCTCCGGCACCCCAGGCCCCCAGCACTCCTGACCCCGTCACCCCGGCACCCGTCACCCCGGCACCCGTCACCCCTAACCCCGTTACCCCTAACCCCGTTACCCCTACGCCCGTTACCCCTGACCCAACCACCCCTGCCGATTCAACCTCCCAACCCGAAACACCTGCGGATACCGCCACCCCGCAGCCCGAAACCCCGGATCCCGAACCGCCGAAAATGCGCGTTGTCATCTCTCCCGTGGTCGGCAAGGGCGGCCTGCGCCTGCGCAAAAACGCCGATTACGTCTCCGAAATCCTCGCCATTCATCCCATCGGCACCGTGTTGCGCGTGCTCGAAGAAAACTTCGCCGACGTGCGCCGCCGAATCGGAAAACGCAACCAGTGGATTTGGGTACGCGATGACAAAGGCAACCGCGGCTACGTTCTTTCCGAGTTCGTCATCGAGCAAACCAAGTAATTTCAAAACAATCAACTTCAATCACAATCAAGCAAAAACGGGCCTGAAGCAATCTCCAGGCCCGTTTCTTTCATCAATCCCACGCGTATCACTTCAACATCGGCATTTTGATGCCATGCCGCTTGGCCGCCGCGATGGCGATGTCGTAGCCCGCATCGGCATGACGCACCACGCCCATGCCGGGGTCAGTCGTCAGCACCCGCTCCAGGCGCGCCGCCGCTTCGGGAGTCCCGTCAGCGACGATGACCTGCCCGGCGTGCTGGCTGTAGCCAATTCCCACCCCGCCGCCGTGATGGAACGAAACCCACGTGGCCCCGCCGACGATGTTAATCATCGCGTTGAGAATTGCCCAGTCCGAAATCGCGTCCGAGCCGTCTTTCATCGCTTCGGTTTCGCGGTTGGGGCTGGCAACCGAGCCGCAGTCCAGGTGGTCGCGGCCAATCACAATCGGGGCTTTGACAATGCCCTTCGCCACCATCTCATTGAATTTCAATCCAGCCTTGACGCGCTCACCGTAGCCCAGCCAGCAAATGCGGGAGGGCAGCCCCTGAAACGGAACCCGCTCCTTCGCCATTTTCAGCCAGCGGTGCAGGTGCGCGTCGTCGGGGAAGAGTTCTGCCACCGCTTCATCCGTCCTGTAAATATCTTCTTTATCACCCGAAAGCGCCACCCAGCGAAACGGCCCCTTGCCCTCGCAAAACAGCGGGCGGATGTAGGCCGGGACAAAGCCGGGGAACTCAAACGCATCCGTCACGCCGTAATTAAACGCCTGCTGGCGGAGATTATTGCCATAATCGAACACTTCCGCGCCTTTGCGTTGAAAATCAAGCATGGCCTGGACGTGCTTCGCCATCGAGGCCATCGACATTTTCTTGTACTGCGCCGGGTCGCTGATGCGCAGCTGGTTGGCGGCTTCCACCGTCAGCCCGGACGGGACATAATACAGCGCCTCGTGCGCCGAGGTCTGGTCGGTGACCACATCGGGGATGACGCCGCGCGTCACCAGTTCGGGATAAATATCCGCCGCGTTGCCCACCAATCCGATGGAGATGGACCGCCCGGCGGCTTTGTTCTCCTCGACCAGCGTCATCGCCTCTTCGAGCGTATCCACCACCAGATCGACATACCCGATAGCGCGCCGCCGTTCAGCCCGCTCTTTATCCACCTCGACGACCAGCCCCACGCCCTCGTTCATGGTGATGGAAAGCGGCTGCGCCCCGCCCATGCCGCCCAACCCGGCTGTCAGCACGAACTTACCCTTGAGCGAATCCCAGCCCTTGAGCTTGGCCAGCGCGCCGAAAGTCTCATACGTGCCCTGGAGAATCCCCTGCGTGCCGATGTAAATCCAGCTCCCGGCGGTCATCTGCCCGTACATGATCAGCCCCTTGGCGGCCAGTTCATCGAAGTGTTCCCAGGTGGCCCAGTGCGGCACCAGGTTCGAGTTGGCGATCAGCACTTTGGGCGCATCCTTGTGGCTCTTGAAAACCACCACCGGCTTGCCCGACTGCACCAGCAGGGTTTCGTCTTCTTCCAGGTTCTTCAGGCTGTCGAGAATGGCGTCGAAGGCTTCCCAACTACGCGCCGCCTTGCCGCGCCCGCCATACACGACCAGGTCATCAGGCTTCTCGGCCACTTCCGGGTCGAGATTGTTCTGGATCATGCGATAAGCGGCTTCGCTGAGCCAGTTCTTACAGGTGAGCTGTGTACCGCGCGGAGCGCGAACCACACGGGGCATGGACATGGGAAACCTCCAGGAATAGGGTGTGAAAACGTGCCAGCCAATTATACGCGTAGAGCCGGGGATTTCTTCCAGAAATGCACATCTACTGCAGCGGTACGAGGATCGACTCGCGGATCAACTCAAACTCCGGTAAAAACTGATCCTGATAAGCCTGCAACACTGTAAAAGTCACACGAACCAGCGAACCGGGGGCAGGCTTGAAGAACAACACCGTCACCGCCAGCGGCACCGGCTCGCCGCCGGCATTCTTTTGTATATAACGGCCTTTGACCAGCATCAACGGCACCTGGTTGCCATTCGACAGGGTCGACGAGGCCGTGACGCGAAATCCCGGCATGGCGCTCGAAGCTTCCATGGTGCGCACCCACGCACCCAACGCAGCATTATCCAGTTTCACTCCATTCTGCGCATCAAAGACCACGTTCAGAACTCCCAGCACCCCATCCTGCAGCAGGTCGGGCCGCCGGGGATAAGCCAGCAGCCGGTCAAAGCGGAGATCTGCCCCGCCCAGATCAGCCTTCAGCCGCTCAGCCAGCAGCGGGTTTTCCACACCCAGCAGGGTCAACGCCGCGCTGCCCTCCGCCGCGTTCCCCGGGCGCACAACCAGCCATCCGGACGGGAACCTGATTTCATAATGCCCATCCAAATCACGACAACGGATCATTCCATCCGGAAGCAATTCCAGCGTGACCCCCTGCGCCGCCGGCATGGGCGTCGGCGCGACTGCCTGGGAGGTCAGAAAGTCAACCGCCGGCGGAGTAAAGGCCGCCCCGCCGGAAGAATTCCCCGGCCCCGCCAGCCACTGCAGCCCGCCGGCATAGACCAGCACACCCGCCGCGCCCCAGCACAGACAAACCAGCATCACAATTTCAACACCAATAAGGATCTTCAACTTCTGACTTTTTTTCATGGCAGCGCTCCCTGTAAACAAAGACCTCCTGTCCATCAGGAGGTCAGGAGGTCTCAATACAGTGGTGTCTCCCTCAAGACAACAATTGAAATGTCCGTAAAAAAGAAATCAGTTTTCAGTCGCAAACTTCGCAAAGGTGGTCATCTTCAAACGCTCAATCAGGTCATCCTGTGCATCACACCAGATCGGCCGCAGCGGGCAAACCGTGCCAAACGAGCAGGCACCCTGATCATTGACGCACTCATTCAGCGCAATCGGCCCGTCAATCGCCTCCACCACATCCAACAGAGTGATTTCAGCGGGACTCTTGGCCAGCGTCACCCCGCCCCGCGCCCCGCGCGAAGTCTGCAACAAACCGGCAATCGAAAGCTGGGAGATGATCTTCGCCAGGAAGGACGGTGGAATGTGCTGCACCTGCGCAATCTGGCTGGTGGCGGCGCGCTGATTTTCACCAAGTTTTGAAATATAGAGCACTGCGCGGATGGCGTAATCGGCCTGGCGGGTGATTTGCATGCAAACCTCTTCTAAAAAGGTAATTTTCATCTAGATAAACCATATTCTATTACAGATGAAAAAATGCACAAGTGACCATCGTCACCGATATTTTATGACCTTTTACTCACCAAAGCGACATTACTCACGGCGTAATCTGCAAGTTTCCGGCGCCCATCTCCACCACGATCGTCAGCTGCGGGCCTTCGCCTGGCTGGGAATATTGATTGCCACTTTTCGTCCAGTTCTCCGGGAACTGCACATTGGAAAGCCCGCTATTGACCTTGAGCGTCACCGGCACACCGACTGGGACCACCAGCGTCAGGTTGCTCATCCCCGAACGGATGGTCACCGCGCCATCGCGCTGCAGCTTCCCGCCAAAATCAAGCGTGTAATTCCCGGCGCCGCCGTCAAAATTCAACGCCAAAAAATTAGCATTCGCCAGGTTCTTCAGGGTCACATTCGAAGCGCCGGTCTTGTAGGTCAGCAGGCTCATCTTTTCCTGGTTGGCGCTCGAAAAATCAATGGTCACTTCGGAGGCGCCATCGTTCACGGTCAGCTCAGTCAACGCCAGCCCGCCCAGATCAAACTCGCCCTGGTAGGCCCCGGCGTCAATCTCCAGAACCAGCGGGCGAGTGTCCAGCTTCAAATCCCAGGTGTTTTTCATGCCCTTCAGGGTTGGAAGACCATTGACATGAATCTCGCCCTGCTCAATCCGCACCTCCGCGCCCTCCGTGCTGACCCGTGGCTTAAGATCGGAAACATTATAAGTCGCCGTGCCCTCCACCAGCCCGTGCTGTGCGCCGGGCGCCAGGCGCAGTTCTCCCGCTCCAAAAGCCAGCTTCAGGTGCGCCGTCTCCACATCCGGGCGGCTGACGGCGATTTCATCCGTCACGGTCTCCCCGAGAGGTTGAGGTGTAGGCAGGTCGATATTGACCCCACAGGCGGCGGCAGCCAGTGCCAGCGCAGCAATTGCCACAAAAAATTTTTTAGACATGGAAACCTCCTTAAATTGACCCGTCAAAACGGGTGGATATAAAAACTTACGCGCCCCCCTTAAAAAAGTTGCGGCGGGATCCACCCGCCGCCTGCCTGCCGTTCAACCCGGTTTTTCCGCACTTCCCTAGGAATTCACTCCCCGCCAGACAAGATCTGCCGGGCGCGCGAAATATCGGCGCGGATTTGGGCCACCAGCGCCTCGACCGAAGTGAATTTCTGCTCGCCGCGCAACCGTTCGACAAACTCGAGGCGCAGGATCTTCCCATACAAGTCGGCAGAATAATCGAGCAGGTGTGTTTCGACGCGGGTGGCCACATCGCCGCTGGTAAAGGTGGGCCGCACGCCAATGTTCGTCACCGCCGAGTGGCGCTGGCCGTCAACCCACGCCCGGCAGGCGTAGACGCCATTGGCCGGGACCACCTTTTCGGCGGGAAACTCAACATTGGCGGTAGGGATGCCGATGGTGCGCCCGCGCGCGTCGCCGGGGACGATGGGGCCAGTCAGGGTGTAACAGCGTCCCAGTTTTTCGGCGGCCAGGGCCACGGCGCCATCGAGCAAGCTTTGGCGGATGAGTGTGGAGGAGAGGATTTCGCCGTTTAAGCGGATGGCATCCACCGCCCGGGTTTCAAAATCCAGCTGCCGGCCAAGTTCACTCAGGCGTTGAAAATCGCCGGCGCGGTTCTTGCCGAGCGCAAAGTCATAGCCGATGAGCAGTTTTTTCAGGCCGAGGCGCGTTTTGAGCTCGACGATGAAGTCTTCGGCGCTGCGTGCGGCGGTTTCGCGGGTGAAGGGCAGGGTGATGAGTTCATCCAGGCCGAGGCTGGCCAGTATTTCGGCGCGTTCGGCGGGAGTGGTCAGGCAGGGGATGTCTTTGCCGGCCAGCACACGGGCCGGGTGCGGAGAGAAGGTGAGCAAAACGGCAGGCGCGCCGTTGAAGTGCGCGCCTGCTATCAGTTGGCGGATGATTTCCTGGTGGCCGCGGTGGACTCCGTCAAAAACGCCGATGGTAAGCCAGGAATCTTGCAGGGAAACGGCTTCCAGGGAGCTGGATTGGTTCATAAGCTACACAGGGCCGGCTGTTTCAGGAGAAGAAGACCTTTTTGGGCTGCCATTCGGAGGTGGTGGCATCCAGTTCCATCAGGGCGACAAGTTCGCCGGCCATGCTGACGCCGCGGACGAGGTTGTTGATGCCGGGTTTGTCGGCGGGGTTGGCGGGGATGCGGTGTCCATGCTTGACGGATTCGACCTGGTCGGGGTCCAGTTCAATGGCGGGCCAGTCGCCGAGGGCTTCGGCGGCGGGGATCAGGTACTGGTACCAGTTGCCGGCGCGGAAGGCTTCCTGGAGTTTGCGCAGGGGGGTGGCATCGCGCAGGCTGAAGCGCCCGCTCTTGGTGCGGCGCAGGCCGACGAGGTAGGCGCCGGTGCCGAGTGCTTCGCCCAGGTCGTTGGCGAGTGAGCGGACGTAGGTGCCGGAGGAGCAGTGCACATCGACTACGGCTTCGGGAATGGCCCATTCAAGCACTTCGAGGTGGTGGACGTTGATCTTGCGTGGGGCAAGTTCCACCTGTTCACCGCGGCGGGCCATGTCGTAGGCGCGCCGTCCGCGCACTTTGACGGCGGAGTAGGGCGGCGGGGTTTGTTCAATTTCGCCGATGAAGGTTTTAAGGGTGGCTTCGAATTGTTCTTCGGTGACGTTGATGGCCGGAGTCACCTGGCGGGTAAAGCGGCCATCGGCGTCAAAGGTGTCGGTTGAGGCGCCCATGCGGATGATGGCCTGGTAGCGTTTGTCGGAGGCCGAGACGTATTCACTGAGACGCACTGCCGGGCCGACCAGGATGACGAGCACACCCGAGGCGCGCGGATCGAGGGTGCCGGTGTGTCCGGCGCGCCGGATTCCGGTGCCAAAGCGGATGGCGTTGACGACGTCGTGCGAGGTCATGCCGACGGGTTTATCCACAACGAGCACCCCTGAAATTGCGTTTTTAATATCTTGATGATCGATCATGACTGACTCCGTCTTGCCTAGATTTTTAGCATCTCGCGCGTGGTTTGGATGACGCGCGGTTGAATTTCTTCCATTTTTCCGGGGATGTCGGCCCCGGCGGCGGCCTGGTGGCCGCCTCCGCCAAAGGTTTTGGCGACTTTCGAGACATCCACGCCCGGCTGGAGCGCGCGCCACGAGATTTTGACGCTGTCATGCTGTTCGACAAAAATCATGCCGATCACGTGGTCTTCGATGGCGGAGATGATGTTGATCAGGTCGGCGTCGTCGTTGCCGCCATAGCCGGCTTGTTTGCGGTCTGTCAGGCGCAGGGTGCCGTAGACCAGTCCATCCAGGGTGGTCAGGCTGGAGAGCCCGGCGCCCCAATAACGGGCGGCGGCATAGGAGCGGCGCACCAAGGCGCGATTGTAGAGTTCGGGCATGTCGATGCCGGTTTCCATCAAACAGGCCATGGCGCGCAGCGCGGCGGGGGTGGTGTTGGAGGTTCGAAATCCGAGGGTGTCGGTGACAATGCCGGTGGCGAGGTTGGCGGCCACGTCGCGGTTGATGGTAAGTCCCCAGTTCGGCAGGTGATCGGTCAAAATGGCGGAGGTGGCCACGGCGGTGGCTTCGATCAGGTTTATTTCGCCGTAGTGTTCATTGGTGATGTGGTGGTCGATGTTGATATCGGGCTTGCGATGGGTTTCAAACTGTTTGCCGGTGCGTTTGTAATCGGCGCAATCGAGCGTGATGAACAGGTCGCTTTCGCCGTGCGGTTCCTTGCGAACCTGGTCACTGCCAGGCAAATGCCGGAAAGAGGCGGGCAGGCCATCATTAAGCACCATCTGGACGGTTTTTCCGGCGTTCTGAAGCGCCAGGCCCAGCCCAAGCAAGGCGCCGATGGCGTCCCCGTCGGGGCGTACATGTGAAACGAGAAGAATGTTCTGCGCAGCGGCGAACCGGGCCTGGATGGCCGCATCGATTTCTGCTGTCATGTTGCTTCGTAACCTCCGGAAATTATTAATGCCCGCTTCAGGCCGGGTTTGAGTCTTTGCGCTCCTCGCGCAATTGTTTGAAAAGTTTTTCCATGTGATCGGCGTTTTCGGGGGTTGGATCCCAGTGAAACCGCAGGCGCGGAAAAACGCGCAGGTCTACTCGCGCTGAAAGGCTGCGGCGAAAAAAGCCGCTGGCCGATTCCAGCCCGGCCAGCACGTCGGCAGAGCGGCCTTTGCCCTCCACTGCCGAGACGTAGATATCGGCATAGGCCAGTTCGCGGTCAACGCGCACGTCGGTAACGAAAATCTGCCGAAGCCGCGGATCGCTGATTTCTTTGATGAGCATGGCCGACATTTCTTCGCGGATACGGTCGGCTATTTTTTGAAGACGAACACCTGAAGGCATAAGGATTCTTGGGTTGTGAGAATGGATTTCAAATTACGGATTTCCCGGCGGCGAGTACTTTTGGGAACGCTGATGAGCGGATTGAGCAGTGCTTGATTACACTCATCAGCGTCCATTTTCTGCGGCGACCGGTGGACATCCCCAGCCGGGCTGAACAGCCCGGGAGGGTTCAATCGTACCCGTTAAAGCGGGTTTCGTCAATCAACTATTGCGTTCCAGCACATAACATTCGAGGATGTCGCCAACCTGGATATCGTGGAAATTCTTCAGGCCCAGGCCGCATTCCAGTCCATGCCGAATCTCGCGCACATCTTCCTTTTCATGCTTGAGCGACGAAACCTCGCCTTCATAGACGATATCACCCGAGCGGTAGAGACGCGCCTTGCTATTCCGGCGCAGTTCCCCTTCCACGACGCGGCAGCCGGCAATCTTACCCAGCTTGGAGATGGGGAATACCGCCAGGACATGCGCCTTGCCGATCACTTTTTCGGTAAACTCCGGCTGGAGCATGCCTTTGAGCGCTTTTTCAATATCCTCGGTCAGGCGGTAGATGATGTTGTACATGCGGATGGAAACGCCTTCCGCTTCGGCCAGGCGGCGCGCCGCCACCTCGGCCTGCACGTTGAAACCAATCAGGATCGCCTTAGAAGCCGAGGCCAGCATGACGTCGTTTTCGCCAATGTTGCCCGTTTCGGCATATAAAACCTTGAGGGCGATTTCAGAGCTGTTGTTCTTGGCCAGCTCATTAATTTCCTTGACAATCGGCTCGAGTGAGCCCTGCACATCCGCCTTCAGAATCAGGCGCAGTTCCTTCAGTTCGCCAGCCTTGAAACGCGCAAACAAATCTTCCAGCGACATCTTGCCCGCCGCGGCCTGATTCTTGCGCGCTTCCTGTCGTTTCAGAACAATTTCGCGCGCAACTCGTTCATTTTCAACCACTTCAAACACTTCACCAGCCGCCGGAACATCGCTCAGGCCCAGCACCGAGACGGGAATGGAAGGCCCGGCCTTTTGCACCGGCTTGCCACGATAATCGAACATCGCCTTCAAGCGGCCCTGGGCCATACCAGCCACGACCACGTTCCCGTTTTTCAAGGTTCCATTTTGCACGAGCAGGCTGGCCATCACACCCTTGGATTTATCCACTTCCGCTTCGATCACCGTGCCGATGACTTTCCCTTGCGGGTTGGCGCGAATGTCGGTGCTATCGGCCACAAGCAGGATGGAAGCCAGCAAATCGGTGATGCCCTGCTTCTGCTTGGCCGATACCGGCACCACAATGGTATTCCCACCCCAATCATCGGGGACGAGTTCCAATTCCGCCAGTTGATTTTTAACCCGGTCAGGGTTGGAGTTGGGCTTGTCAATCTTGTTCAGCGCCACAATCATTGGAACGCGGGCGGCCTTGGCATGCGCAATCGCTTCGCGAGTCTGCGGCATCACGCCATCGTCGGCGGCAACAACCAGGACGACAATATCCGCGCCCTGCGCGCCGCGTGCGCGCATCGCCGTGAAAGCAGCATGACCGGGGGTATCGAGAAAAGTGATCAGCCGGCCCTCTTTTTCCACCTGATAAGCGCCAATATGCTGGGTAATACCGCCCGCTTCCCCGGCAGCAACGTTCGTCTGCCGGATGGCATCCAACAGCGAGGTCTTGCCATGGTCAACGTGCCCGAGGATGGTCACCACCGGTGGGCGATTGACCAGGTCGGCATCTTTTTCGTTGGCAATCTTCTGCCGCCAGAGCGGGATCTCGCCGATTTCTTTCTTTTCTTCAGCTTCCAGCTGTTCGGGGATGGCTTCGTAGCCAAATTCAGCCGCCACAATTGCGGCGGTATCAAAATCAATCATCTGGTTGATCGAGGCCATGACGCCATTCACCATCAGCTTTTTGATGGCATCGATCGGGCTGACGCCGATTTTCTGCGCCAAATCACGGACGCCAATGGCGGACGGGACTTCAATTCGTTTTTCGCTCATGAGGACACCTCCTGCGATGAAACTGAGCCTGTACCCTGGTGGGACAAGCGCCTGGTTGTGGTGCCGCGTGAGCCAGAAAAGATCACATGGCCATGCTCTCAGGAACTGGTCGCCGCCGGGTGCTGGGCGGGGTCTTCCGGCAGGCTGGAGAGGTAGTTTTCCAACCTGAGCCGGTCTTCGGCTGTCAGGGCGGTGCGCAGCGCATTCGCCAGCGCACCTTTCAACCCGCGCTCCCAACAGGACTTTTGATCATGCAAATAGGCCCCCCGGCCATTCATTTTGCCAGTCGGGTCTACAAAAACGCCGTCGGGAGAGCGCACAATACGCGTCAGCGTTCGCTTCGGCAGCACGGTGCGGCATCCGACACAAGTTCGTTGGGGAAGATGCTTGACAGGTTTTCCAGGTTTCTTGTTCACGTCAACACCAGATTGACGACCAGGTCTGCCTGTTTATTCATCAATCCAATCATCACCACCACCGCCGCGCTTATGCTTCTTGTGGATCACCACTTCGCCACGAGATTCATCGTACTGGTAGATGACAGATTTCTTGCCCTTCTTGCCTTTTTTGTCCGCTTTCAATTCTTCTTCTTCGGTAGCGGGACGGAAAGACTCGGGGCGCAGCTTGAAGAGTTCCTCGAAGGAGGCTTCCTGGGCGGGCTCTTCTCCGGTCACCGGGGCAACGGGTTCGGCTTCCACGGGTTGCGCCGCTTCAGGTTCAACCACCTCAGCTGCCGGGGTCTCTTCAGGGGAGGAAACTTCCACCGGGGCGGCAACCACTTCAGCTTCCTGGGCAGGAAGCTCGGCTTCCACTGCCGGGGCACCCTCGCTGACAGGAGCCGCAAAGGTGGTTTCTTGCACTGCCTTGTCGATGGCCTGCATCGCTTTTGGACCAATGCCGGGCAGACTGAAAACCTGGTCAGGCTTTACCTTAAGCGCCAGCAGCAAATCACCAGCAGAAAGGTAATCCGCTTCGGTCAGGATGTTGTAAACATGCTCGGGCAGACCAAAAACGTCCAGCGACTGTTCAAAGGCCGCATCCGGGATGCCGGCGCGGGCATCGGCCAGTTTCTCGGCAGATTCTTGCGCGGCGGCGCGCTGAGTCTCGAAGGTGCGGCGTTCCACGCGTTCCACGAACTGGGCCAGGGCCTGGTATTCTTCGGGCGTCAGAGGGCGGGATTCGGCCTTCTTTGCCAGGATCTCGCCAATATGCGCCAGGTTGTCCTTTTCGGCCTGGGCTGCAGCTTCGAAAGCCGGTTCCATTTGCAGGCGGGTGAGGGTATCGGCCGCCGCTTCGCTGACGCTCTTGATATCAATGCGCCAGCCGGTCAGCTTGGCCGCCAGGCGGGCATTCTGCCCATCGCGGCCAATTGCCAGGGAAAGCTGGTCTTCCATCACCACCACGGTAGCGGTTTTCTCGCCCTCGGTCAGGAACACGCCACTGACGCGCGCCGGGCTGATGGCCTTGGAAATGTACACCACCGGGTCGGCATTCCATTCGATGATGTCAATTTTTTCATCATGCAGTTCTTTAACAATCGCCTGGATGCGCACACCGCGCACACCCACACAGGCGCCCACCGGGTCCACACCCGCCTGGGTGGCCGAAACCGCCACCTTGGCGCGCTGGCCGGGCTCGCGCGCAATGGCGCGGATCTCTACAATGCCATGATAAATTTCAGGGACTTCGTTTTCGAGCAGGCGGCGCAGGAAATTGCGGTGCGCTCGAGAGAGAATGATCTGCGGCCCGCGCGAGCCATCCTTGACTTCCATGATGATGGAACGCACACGATCGTGCACGCGGAAGCGTTCGCCCGGGATCTTCTGGTTGGAGGGCATCACGCCTTCGGCCTTCATATCCAGGCCGATGGTTGTGCTCTGGAGATTGGTGGCCTGCACCACGCCGCTGACAATCTCGCCCAACTGGCGTTCAAAATACTGCATCTGGGCGCCACGCTCCGCCTCGCGGATGCGCTGTTGGATCACCTGCCGGGCCGTTTGCGCGGCCACGCGGCCAAAATCCTTGGGCGTCGATTCAACGATCACCATATCGCCCAGTTGCGCCAGTGGATTTACCTTGCGAGCTTCTTCGAGCGTCACTTCCGTACGCACATCGACAGTGCTTTCCACCACTTCTTTTTCGGCAAAAACCATCACCCGGCCGGTCTCCGGATCGACTTTCGCTTCAACGTGTTGCGCGCTGGAGGCATTCACCGCGCGACGGTACGCCGACACCATGGCCGACTCCAGCGCACCCAAAATCACCTCTTTGGGAAGCTGCTTTTCTTCCAACACTTCATTGAAAGCCAGATTAAACTCGTTTTTCATGCCTGCACGAACTCCCGATTGAACAGACTCGGATAAAATACCCATTACAAGCGAAAAAGTGGGGGGCGCCCACTTTTCGGTGCTTGCGGTATTGGTCGAACTGTTTTGATTCTAGCATAAAGACCAGATTCATGCAAGATTGAACGATTTTGGATACAATCAGCGCGCGGCAATGCCGCAGACCTCCGCTGAAAAGAGAACCCATGACCCACCTGACCGGGACCGAAAAATCGCGCTACGTACAGAACGTCTTCACCCGTATCGCCGCGCGCTACGACCTGATGAACCGCCTGATGACCGGCGGACAGGATTTGCGCTGGCGCCAGGAGGTCATCCGCCGCGCCGGCCTGCACCCGCACGCCTCGCTGTTAGATCTCGGATCTGGAACCGGCGACCTGGCTCGAGAAGCCCTGCGCCAGCAGCCCGGCGCACACGTCACCGCCGCCGATTTCACCCTCGAGATGATGCGCGCCGGGCGAAAACCGCACGACCCCTTCGCCTGGTCAGCCGCAGATGCGCTGGCCCTGCCCTTCCCTTCGGCCAGCTTTCACGCTGTCGTCTCCGGCTTCCTGATGCGCAACGTGGTGGACAGCCAACAGGCCCTGGGCGAACAATATCGGGTGTTAAAACCAGGCGGGCGCATCGTCATTCTCGATACGACGCGCCCGCAAAAGAACCTGCTCACACCCCTGATCTGGCTGCACATGCACCTGGTCATCCCGCTGCTGGGAACGCTGCTCTCCGGTCAGCGTGATGCCTACACCTACCTGCCAGATTCGACTGAGGCCTTTTTGCGCGCCGAAGAGCTGGCCGCGCGCATGGCCGCCGCCGGGTTCAGGCAAATCGGCTTCAAACGGGTCATGTTTGGCACGATCGCCATTCACTGGGGCGAAAAATAAAACCGCTCACTCGCCAAACACGATCGAAAGACCCAGCGTAAACAAAACAAACAACAGCTGCAGCCCGAACAGGACCGCAAAGACATAGGCCACAGTCTGCCAGGCCGAATTACCGGCCACCATGCGCACTTCCTGCCCTTCGGCCAGTTGCTGGAGAATGTGCGCCGCGGCATTGATGCGGTTATGCGGCACACCGCCCGGCCAGTACCAGTCATTAACCGTCTCCGGGACAATGACTTTGTGCCCGGAATACTCTATCAGCCACAGGCGCAGCGCCTCGGGCGGGTTAAGCGCCAGATCGAAGGGCAGCACCACGGCCCTGGCCGCCTCTGCCGTTTCGGGGATGGTTTGTTCCACCGGGTGAGTGATAACCGGGGTGGAGGGGGAAATCCGTTGAATGGCCGCCGCCATCTGGGCCGCAAAGCCGCTCTCCTGCCGTTCAAAGACCAGAACCGCAAATTGCGCCTGCCGCGCGGTCAACGCAACCGCGGCACGGCTGCCATCGCGGCGCAGCGCAGCCCAATGGTAGGCAAGAAAAGCGATAAAAAGAATCAGCAATTGTAGAGCATTGAACACATCCACCAGAAAATTTTCGGTGGCGTGGTCGAGTACGGCGAACAGGAGGGTGTAAAACAGCCAGATGGCAGAAGCCATGCCCCCGATGACTGTGGCAAAAATCGCCAGGTATAAAAAGGCGCGACGCACCAGCGAGCGGCGGGCATGGTCGCCCGTAGCCTCGCTCTCCAGGGCTTCGGCCTGCATTGGCCGCCAGGCAGCCAGCCAGAGCGGCAGGCCTGCCAGCAGCGTGGAGATGGCGCCGGCCAGGCGGTTCCTGAGTACGTCGCCGAGGATGGCATTTGCACCCAGCAGCGCCTCGACGATGAACGAGAAGAGCAGCGCCAGACCGGTGAAGCTGGCGACCAGCCCAATGAGCGCCAGGATGTAATAATAGAGACGTTTCAGACCGGCACGACGCGGTAGGTCAGCCACGGCGCCAATTTCGGCAGTCAGACAGCGCCCGAAATAAGCCCAGATGGCGGCCAGCGGCACGCCAATGGAAATGGGGCCGCCCGCCTGAGAAATCAGTTCAGAGAGGGGAATTTCCTGGCCCAGCACACGCCGCAGGAGCAGGTCGATCAACACACCGGCGGAGGTCAGGACAGAGATCACGCCGGCCAGCGAGAGCAGGTAGAGAATGCCCAGGCGCAGCAGCGAGCCGGTTTCAATGGTTTCGGATTCGGCGCGCTGGCAAATCATCCACATCAGTGCCCACAGGGGTGTACCAACCAGGAGCAATGCCACGCCGTTGATGAATACTTCGTTGCCTGCTGCACCTAAAATCGTCGTCGCCGGGGGCAGGAACAGGTAACGGATGACCTGTTGAGCGCCAAAAATGACCATTATCAGCCCGTACAACATCCAGAGATACCGGTACAGGCGGCGAATATCGCGGAAATTTTCCTGCCCGGGCAGGGTTGCCCAGTCTCCGCGCAGGATGTTGAAAAAATAGGCGGCGGCGCCCAGGTTGAACACGATGGCGATCAGGTTATCCACCCAGCTTTGCATCCCGCCCAGCAGGGCACGGCTGATCGTCAGCCCGGCGACCTGGATCAGGGAGCGATCAATGAGTGCCAGCAGGTTTTGAATGACGGGCGCCAGGGTGGAAAACAGGACCAGGTACAAAAACAGGGCACGCAGGCTGGAGGTGTGTTCTTCAGCATCCCGGGAGGCGGCGCGCTGGGCCCAGGCCCAGTGCAGGAGAAAGATCGGCACGCCGACCAGGATTAATGCCAGGGCCTGGGCAAGCGTCTCGGCTGCGGGAAAAAGCACCCCGCTGGAGAAGGTGGTGCGCAGCAGGCTGATCAGGCCCCACAGGATGACTTCCACGCTGATCAGAGCGATGGTAAAAAAGTATAAGCGTCGGATGGATCGCATGGGGATACCCTACTTTACCGGTTGAGGCGTGGGCTGGTACCAGTCATAGGCCCAGAAATTACCCGGCAACTGCTTGATTTTCCAGGCACCCTGCTGCAATACCAGGCGGGCGTAGTCAATGTTGCGGTAATCGCTGGAGAACAAGCCACTCTGGTTATAGATCAGGCTCAGTTCAACGCTGGCCAGGTCATCGCTGATTTCGGTGGTCAGAATCTCAACGCCAGTACCGGCCGGGGAGACGTAATTGTTGAAGAAGGATTCTCTGAATTGCTGATAGGTTGGTTTATCCTTCAGGTCAGCCAGGTAAGCATAGGCCTTTTCGTAGTCATGTTTTTGCACGGCGACGATGTAATTTTGCACCACGCCGGCCGGGTTGGATTCGTCCACATAGACAAGATTATCTTTGCGGGTGAAAAAGACGCCCAGGGCAATAACAATAAGAACGGCGATGCCGATCAGGATGCCGGTCAAAAAACGATCTTGTTTCATAGGCTTTTTCCTTTCTGGTTGAAAAGAGCGAAATCACCCGGTGGAGCGGCGCGTGCGCCGGAGGCGTCTGCGCGGCCCCGGGCGGGCGGCAATGACAAAAAACGGCCCGAGGATGGGAATGCATACTGCCAGTGTCCCCCAGAAAGCATATTCACCTGGAGTCAGGTGGCGATAACGAAGATATGATATGGAAAGGCCCAACGCCCCCAACGCGTAAGCAGCCAACAGTCCCAGCAAATAATTTGGTCCCATAATGGAATTGTACAAAGATTCGCGGAAAAAGACAAGATTTAGAACACTTATTCGAATATAAAGAGAATGCCGTTTTCTTCGAGGTACATCGGCACCAGAGGCAGGGCCTCGTCTGGAACAGCCCGGCTGGCTGTATCAGGGAGGTCACACTCGGCGCGGTAAATGCTCTCTGGCAAACCGGGGGTAAGGCAAAGGTGCGGCAACTGGCTGCTGCCGATCATATCCGTTTGCGCCAGCTGGTTGGCCTGCCCGGGAGTGGGCAGGCAGCCCGTGTTCCATATTTTTTCCAGGCGGCACCAGCTGCGCTCAAGGACGGAGGCGCTGGTGTAAGTGAAGGCGTCAACCAACTGGCCTGTGGATTTGAACAGGCGCACGCTGTCGCCGCCATCGCTGAGCAGCAGTCCGGTTTCGGAAGTAAAAAACACCATCCGCGTGCCGGGTTCGATGCTGACATTTTTGAGGGTGAATGGCGAGGAATCGCCATCGCGATCATCGAGTTTCCAGTTGGTCAGGGAAACCGTCTGTACGCCGAGGTTGATAATTTCGATGAATTCATCCCCATTGTCCACACTGCCGTCGTTGTTCCAATCGGAATGAGGTTGAGACAAAAATTCGTTGATCACCACCATCTCGCCGAGCGGGTTGGGCGTGGGCGTGCGGGTACGCGTGGGCGTGCGGGTGGGCGTCAGGGATTTGACCGGTGAAGGAGTGGGGGTGACAAAATAAGCCCAGTTGATGTTTTTGGGCGTGCCGCAGATGGCGTTGGGAGTGGGCGTGGCCGCGTCCAGGCCGTTCTTTAGAAGACCGGTGTTGGTAATCCAGGCAGTGTCGCTATCGGCATAGGTGGAGCCGCGGCGTTCCATGCTGCAGAGAGAAGAGACGTTCCCGGCGGGCCAGTCGCCGCCGTTGGCGTTGGCTGTGTCAATCAGCTGGTTGGTGCCTGAATACAGGCGCAGGCTTTGATAATAACCGGTATTGGGGAGCGTGCCGGTGAATATCTGATCGGCGGCCAGATTGGAGATGGTGGTATCGTCGGTGCGTTCGAGCAGCAGGTAGCCCAGAGGAGAAATAATGCAGTTCAGCGGGGCAGCGCAGTTGGTGAAGGTGAAGGAGAGCGATTTCGTTCCGCTTTCAGTCGTTTCCAGCCTCCAACCGGCCAGGTTGATGGAACTGGATCCGGGGTTGTAGAGTTCAATCCATTCATCGCTGGAACTGGCGGTGGTGCCCATCCAGCCGATTTCGTTAATCAGCACGGACATGCTGGGAGCCGGGGTGGAGGTACGCGTGAGGGTGGGGGTCTGGGTGGCGGTGGCCGTGGAAGTGGCGGTTGCGGTACTGGTGGCGGTTCCGGTGGCGGTTCCGGTGGCCGTAACGGTATCGGTCAGGGTAACGGTGGCGGTGGAGGTGGAAGTGCCGGTTAAGGTGACTGTAGCCGTACTCGTTGCGGTGGAGGTGGCGGTTCCTGTCAACGTGACGGTGGAGGTGGCGGTGGAGGTGGCCGTTACCGTGGGCGTTAGAGTTTCTGTGCCGGTTGGGGTAATGGAAGGGGTCAGCGTTGGGGTGACGTATTGGGAATTTTGCGCTTTGGGAGTTCCGCAAATCACTTTTCCGGTACTATCGAGGCCGATCGAGGTGGTGCTGGAGGTTACCCAGGAGATGTCCTCGTCGAGCAGCGGGCCTTTGCGTTCCATGCTGCAACGCGCGGTGGCACTAGTGTTCGTCCCGCCCGGCCAGTCGCCGCCGTTGGCATTGGCGGTGTCAATCGGCGTTGCGCTGGCATTGGCAAGATTAAGAGACATGCCTGTATTGGTTAGCGTGCCAGTGTAAATTTGATCAGCTGAAATATTGCTGACGGTGGTATCCGCCGTGCGCTCGAGTAAATAATAGCCGCCGGCTGCAATGCTGCCGGTCAGGGTGATGGAGAGAGTCAGATCGCTCGATTTGAGCGTCCAATTTACCAGGCTGACACTGGAAACGCCGGGGTTATACAGCTCGATCCATTCCTGGTTGATGCTGCTTTCTGTCCCCATCCAGGCAACTTCGTTGATGATGACCGTCATCGGCAGGTTGGCCTGGGCTGGCTGCGCCCGGGCGGGCGGCACAGCCAGCGAGACGATCAGACAAATGCCCAGGAAAACAAGTCCGACAGCGCTGGGCCAACGCCTCATCCAGACCTGACGGTCTGGACGGGGGGGATGGAAGGAATCTGGGGGCAAGCGCATGTCAAATCACAAGAAGAAAACCGGGATGTCGCCCGGCTCATAGCCAAAAAACCGTTGATTGGATTTTAGCGTGGCTCAACCACCATTTTAATGGCGGTGCGCACTTTTCCGTCAATATCCACATCCACAAATTCCGGCACGCAGATCACGTGGATGCCATCACCATCCAGATAGCCTTTGGCAAGGACCAGGGCCTTGACGGCCTGATTGACCGCGCCTGCGCCAATTGCCTGTACCTCGGCACGTTTATGCTCACGAACCACTCCAGCGATCGCCCCGGCCACGGCGGAAGTGCGGGAGTTGGCAGAAACTTTAATCATATCCATAATGGTTCTCCCTTCTAATTCTAAAGAGGGGCCTGTCTTGTATTCAATCAATAAGCGTCTAAAAAAGATTGTACAGGATTCCCCACTTCAATACAAGGATTTCTATTCCAAAGATTCTTACCCTTTATGGTAATTATAATTTAACTTATAGTCGTCGTAGTAGGGTCTGTGGATGATGTGGATAACTGAAAGGCATCCCCCATTGGTAGCTGCCGCAGGGCGAAATAGGCCGATATGTTGGGTCGGCCCGTTAAGCGGAGCGGCCGACTGTTTGTGGATAACTTCACGGCAACCCGGCTGGCCGGATTTTATGAGAAATCTAGGCCAACCTATTTTTTGGCAGGCTGGCGGGATACCCCCCATATATGGTGTTTGCTGGTTTTTTATTTTTCGAACAGGTGATCACTTTCTCCACAATCCGACTCGTTTATCCACAGATATTGGGCAGTTATCCACAGAAATTGTTGAAAATGGGCCTTTTGCCTCTTTTTTGGAAAGAATTGCTCAACCCCATATATAGGATATACGGGGGGTGCTTTACCCGGCTTTTTGCTCGAGAGTCTCTTCGAGTGTGTCGAGAAATGCGTCCAATGCGTCGATCCGTTCGGCGATGCGGTTGGGAGCCAGGCCAATTGCATGGCAGAAATCATCCCAATCGGCTTGGTTTTCAGGCGGGGTCATGGGGAGGCTGAGCGCCAGCGCCCAGGTGTGCAGCAGGGGCCAGAAGGCTGCGGCGGGCAGCGGCCCGGCTAATTGGGATTCTATGGAGGTTTTATAGTATTTCAGGCGGACGGGGTGCAGCCGCGCATCCGGTGAGCCGGGTGCGGCGGAAAGGAAGGCCTGTTCCCAGTGCGGCAGGGCCTGTTTTACCAGGTCGGGTTTCAGGTCGCCGGAGAGGATGTTCAACAGTTTGCCGGTCATTTCGGGCATTTGCAGGGTTTCGGCGCGCGCTGCAAAGCCGGAGAGCAGGGTGCGCTCGGTCAGCGGCGGGCCGGCCAGGGTGGCGAAGGCGTTTGCGGCGTTCTGAGCGGCAGAAAGGATTTTTAACGGTGTGGCGGTTTCCGGGTTGAAAAACATCTCGTTCCAGCCCATGCGCGCGGGAACCGAGAATTTTCGGCAGCGGTTGAGCAGGTTTTCGGTCTCATCAAAATGGGAGCGAACGATGGCCTGGGTGTATTCGAAGAAGCGGCCTTTTTCGTGGAGCAGCTGCGGGTCCCACATGGCCCAGCCGCGCCAGGGGTCGCCGCGCAGTTCGCGCGGCTGGGCATAGAGCCGCGCCGGTTCAAAGGCAATGTCCAGGTGGACTTCGTTGGAGAGTTTGATGATTTCGCGCTCGCGTGGTGGTTCGCCATTGTAGATGACCAGTAAGTCCACATCCAGCACGGCGGGCAGGGGCGCGGTTTCAGCGCGCACCGAACCGACCAGAAATACGGCGGTCACGTTACGGTCGGAGACGAGTTTTTGTTCGGTATAGTCCTTGGCCAGTTTGAGCAGGGTTTCGCGGGTGGTGCGCATGTCAATCTCCCTCCAGCAACGCGGGCTGGTATGGGCTGATGCCGAGAGCCTCGCGGATTTTGTTTTCGATCAGTTTGAGATGTTCGGGGTAGCGGACAAAGTCCAGTGAATTGCTGTCGATGACCAGTTTGGGGCTGGATGTTTTGGAGAAGAAGTCATCGTAGCTGGAGGCCAGGTCACTGATGTAAGTCCGTTCCATGGCGCGCTCATAAGGCCGGTCGCGCAGGGCGATGCGCGCCATGAGCGTATCGATACTGGCGGAAAGGTAGACCGTCAGATCGGGCAGGGGGATTTTTTCGGCCAGCGCGGCATGGACGCGGTGATACATGGTCAACTCGTCGCCGTGCAGGTTGATGCGCGCAAAGAGGGAATCTTTGGCAAAGGTGTAATCGGCCAGCAGGCTTTTTCCGTGGTTGAGGATGGCCGGGACGGTTTTGTTTTGCTGGTGATAGCGGCTGAGCAGGAAGAAGATCTGGGTCTGGAAGGCGTAGCGGGCGCGGTCGCTGTAAAAGTCTGAAAGAAAGGGGTTTTCCTCGAAGACTTCCAGCATCAGGTCAGAATTTTCAAACCGCGGCTGGAGCAGGCGTGCCAGGGTGGTCTTCCCAACTCCGATCACTCCCTCGATAGCGATATACATGCGGCGATTCTCCCAAATAGGATGATTAAGGATACCATAATTCCCCGGCCTGCAACGACAAGCTCTGGGAGGGAAACAACGCGTATAATAGCCGCATGTCATTTTATGAAGGCTTGGTCTATGCCAGAAAAAGCCCGCTGTGGGGCAAACTGGCTTATTTTTTGCTCAAACTGCTTGGTGTGGAAATCCCGTGCACGGTGGAAATTGGCCCGGGTTTTTTGCTGCACCACGGCGGGATGGGCGTCGTTATTCACCCGAAAAGCGTGATTGGAACGCGCGTCAGCATTTACCCGGGGGTGACCCTGGGCCGCGCGGATGTTTACCGCCCGGCATCCGCCTCCCGTTTTGAGGGCATTGTCGTTGGCGATGAGGTGATCCTCGGCTCTGGAGCCAAAATCCTGTGCGCCGAAGGCATCCTGCGCCTTGGGCGGGGCACCGTCGTCGGCGCGAATGCCGTGCTGACAGAATCGACTGGCGAGGGCGAAATCTGGGCCGGAATTCCGGCGCGCAAGATTGGGATGCGCGATTTTGGTGAGGGCGGAGCATGACGGGCGACCGGATTTGTGTCGTTCCACGGGTGCATGGCGTAGGCGGGATGGTGTCTTTCCTGCACAAATTCTCGGCAGCGGCGGAAAAAGCCGGGGTGCAGGTCTGCAACGATTTAACGGAGAAACCTTACAGCGCCATTTTGGTGATCGGCGGCACGAGGCAGATTCTGCGCATCGGTCGGGAAAAACAGCGCGGCGTGCGGGTTGTCCAGCGTCTGGATGGAATCAACTGGATCCACCGGAAAAAGCCTCTTTCTCTGAAGCATTCCATCCGCTCGGAATATGGAAACCTCGTCTTGAGCGTTCTTCGCCGTTACCTGGCGGATTTCATCGTCTACCAGAGTGATTTTTCGCGCAAATGGTGGAACGACTGGTATGGCGTTTTGAAAACGCCGGGCATGGTGGTGCATAATGCGGTGAATTTGAGCCAGTATGCCCCGGCTGGGCGCGCTGCGAACCGATCGTACCGGCTGCTGGTGGTGGAGGGCACGCTGGGGGGCGGCTACGAAAGCGGCCTGGAAAATGCCGTGAACCTGGCAAATGCCGCTGCGCCGCTGCTCTCGAAGCCGCTGGAGTTGATGGTGGTGGGTGAAGTCAGCCCGGCGCTTAAATCTGAGTGGACTGAAAAATGCAATGTGCCAATACATTGGCTTGGGCTGGTGGCGCGGGAGGCGATTCCGGGTTACATGAACGAAGCCCACGCGCTTTTCTCCGCCGACCTGCACCCGGCCTGCCCGAACTCGGTGATCGAGGCCCTGGCCTGCGGGCTGCCGGTGGTCTCTTACGATACCGGCTCGCTCTCAGAGTTGGTGACGCCCGAAGCCGGGTTTATCGCCCCGTATGGCAGCCATTCCTGGAACCTGGAGCCGCCGGTGGTCGAGCCGCTGGCGTGCGGGCTGACGGAGGTGCTGGAAAACAACGAAAAATTCCGCAGCGGGGCGCGCCAACGCGCCGAAGCGGCCTTTGATATCAATGTGATGATGGAGAAGTATCTTTCGGCTTTGCTCGGATAGAAAGCTCACCACAAAGGCACGAAGACACAAAGAAAAGCGTTTATGTTTTGTAGTTCACCAGGGAAAGGTCAGGGCTCATGAATTCGAAATATTTGAAGCCGGTCAATAATTACCCGCCGCTTCCAGATGAGACTGAACGAATTGCAAAGCTGGTAGTAGACTCTGCTTATGTGGTTCATAAAACATTAGGAGCAGGGCTTCTTGAAAGTGTTTACGAGCCTTGTTTTTGTCTTGAGCTGCAAAAACGTGGTTTGGCATTGCAGCGACAGGTACTTGTGCCTATTTTTTACGATGGAATTAAGCTGGATGAGCATTTGCGCTTGGATGTTCTTGTTGAAAACCGCATTATTTGCGAACTCAAAGCGATAGATGAAATTCTGTCTGTTCACCAGGCGCAACTGTTAGCCTATTTGAATTGGCAGACAAAAGATTGGGGTTTCTCATTAACTTCAATGTGGTGTTGATCAAGAATGGTATCAAACGCATGGTCCTATAATAAAACTTCGAGCCTTAGTGCCTTCGTGGTAAACAGTCTTCAGGAGTAGACATGACAGACGAAATTCACGAGTTTTTGCTCAAACATCTCAAAGCCATCAACGCCAACGACACGGCTGGTTATTACGAAACCACCCACGCTGACCTGACGCTCTACGAGTGGTGGGTCACTCCGCACCGCCTGGATGGGCTGGCCTTCCACGAGTTTATGATGGAGGCCAATGCCAAACGCGGGACAGTCTTCGGCGCGGAGGGCGAACCGGCCCCAACGCGCTTTGACCTTGCCAACTTGAAAATCCAGGAGTACGGTGATACCGCCATCGCCAGCTACACCCTGCTGGTCAGCACCGCCACCCCGCAGGGAGTCAAAGTTGCGGCGCACAATGAAAGCCGGGTGATGGTGAAATTCGATGGAAAGTGGAAAGTGGTGCATGTGCATAAATCACCGGCGTATTCGGCGCCGCATATCGAAAAATAGTCACCACAAAGACACGAAGCAGGATGAAAGAAGATAGAAAACTTTGTGACTTTGTGTCTTCGTAGTAAACAGGCTTATGAAAAAACTTCTACTTTCCACTTTCTCTCTCTTCGCCCGCCTCCTGCCGCTGCCCGTCAAACAGGCCATTTACCGCTTTCCGCCGCTGGCGCGGTTGATTCGCGGCTCGATGAATGCTGCCGTGGAGGATGGCTTATCCGTCATCGAAGTCGCTGCCGGGACGTTGAAAGGCTATAAGGTGCTGCTCAACATGAAGGCCGAGAAAAGCCGCTGGCTGGGAACCTATGAACCCGAACTGCAAGCCGCGCTGACAGACTTCCTCAAGCCGGGGCAGGTGATTTACGATGTCGGCGCGAATATCGGCTATGTGACCATGATGCTGGCGCATCACACCGGCCCGGCGGGGAAGGTTTTCGCCTTCGAGGCGCTGCCCGCCAACGTGGAGCGGATTCAGAAGAATGTTGCGCTCAACGGGCTGGAAAATGTCAGCGTGGTGTCTGCGGCGGTGCTGGATAAGGCCGGGGATGTGACTTTCTACGTCCACGAATCGGTTGGGATGGGCAAAGCTGCCGGGTCGGCGGGGCGGCGCGAGGAGCAGTATAAAGCCGAGATAACGGTGGCAGGTCTCGCCCTCGATGAATTTGTCTTCCAGCGTGGCAACCCGGCCCCGGAGGTCGTCAAAATGGACATCGAAGGCGGGGAAGTGCTGGCGATTCCGGGGATGAAGAAAATCCTTGAGACGTATCATCCGCTGATGCTGCTGGAACTCCACGGCGAAGAATCCGAAAAAGTTGCCTGGGAGGTGCTGACCGCCGTCGGGTACACGCTTCACGAGATGGCCGAAGGCTACCCGGTGATTGAAACCCCTGAAAAACTGGGCTGGAAGGCCTATGTCATTGCAAAAAAGGATTAAACACAACGGACACAAAGGAACACAAAGGTTAATACCCTGGGTTTCCTTTGTGTTCCTTTGTGTACTTGGTGGTTAAAATGGTTTTTCCCGGACGCCTCGCCCTCATCCAGCGCGTTTTGCCATCTTACCGCGCCCCATTTTTTGATGCGCTTGCCGCGGCCTGCGCCGGCGGGCTGACCCTTTTCGCCGGGCAGCCGCTGCCGCAAGAATCCATCGCCACCACGCGCCAATTACAAATCGCCAAATACCAGCCCGCGCACAATCTCCACTTTCTCAACCCCCAATCCCCGTTTTACTTCTGCTACCAGCGCGGCCTCGACCTCGCCGCCCTCAACCCCGATGCGCTGATCGTGGAGGCCAATTTCCGTTATCTTTCCTCGCCCGCCGCCATCCAGTGGATGAAAAAGCGCGGGAAACCGGTCATCGGCTGGGGGCTGGGCGCGCCGCTCGAGCGTGGGATGCTTTCCGGGCTGCGAAAACGCTTCCTCGCCCAATTCGACGCCATGATCGCCTATTCGGCGCGCGGGGCCGAGCAATATGCGGCCTGTGGAATATCTGTGGATAAGATTTTCGTGGCCCCGAATGCGGTTGCCCCCGCCCCGGCCTTTCCCATGCCCGAGCGGGAGCAAAACCCGACCCGTCAACCGGTTGCCCTGTTCGTCGGGCGTTTACAGGCTCGCAAGCGGATCCCGGCCCTGCTCAAAGCCTGCTCGCTGCTGCCCCGGCAGATCCAGCCCCGATTAATCATCGTCGGCGATGGGCCGGAACTGGAAACCCTGAAAAATCTGGCCCTTGAGCTTTACCCCGCCGCTGAATTTCCCGGCGCGAAACACGGCGCGGAGCTGGCCCCCTATTTCCTCGCCGCCGACCTGTTCGTCCTGCCCGGCACCGGCGGACTGGCCGTGCAGGAAGCCATGACCTATGCCCTGCCCGTCATCGTCGCCAAAGGGGATGGCACGCAGGATGATTTAGTTCGTCCCCCTGGCGGGGGCAGGGAATCAAACGGCTGGCAAATCCCGCCGGATGACGATACTGCCCTGGCGGCAGCCCTGGCCGAAGCCCTGGGCAACCTGCCGCGCCTGCGCGCCATGGGTAAAGAATCATATCGGATTGTGTCAGAAGAGATCAATCTGGGAAAAATGGTGGGGGTTTTTCTCACCGCGCTGGAAAAAGCAGCGTCTGCCGCGTGATGCCGGCAGACGCTGCTTTTGTGATTAGATGATGGACACTTCTGCGCCCTCGTAGCTGGTGCCCAGCTCAAAGATCCGGGCCGATAAACCAGCCGATTCAAAGGCCCGTTTCATGGCCTGGCCGACCGCGGGTTCCTGTTTCGCAGAAAACGCAATCAGGCTGGGGCCGGCTCCCGAAAGGGCCACCGCCGCTGCCCCGGCATGGTGAGCCGCTTCCATGGCCGCCTGAGCGCCCGGGATGAGCGGCAGACGATAGGGCTGGTGCAGCGCATCCGTCATCGCCTTGCCTAGTAGATCCAGGTCACCGGTGCGCAGCGCTTCCGTCACCAGCACGGCGCGGCTGATGTTATAGATGGCATCCTTGCGCTCCACCTGCTTGGGCAGGATGGCGCGCGCCTGCTTGGTGGGGAAATCAAAGTCTGGCAGCACAATGGTGACATGCACCGGCGAGCGATTGGCCCTGGCCGGCAGTTTCAACGAAATCACGCGCCCCTCGTAGACGATGGAGGCCACCAACCCGCCCAGCATGGCCGGCGCGACGTTATCCGGGTGGCCTTCGGTTTCAATTGCCAGTTTCAGGATTTCCTCATCGGTAAATGGACTGCCCAGTAAGGCATTGGCGCCCAGCATGCCGGTCAATAACGCCGTCGAACTGGAGCCCAGGCCTGAGCTGATCGGCACACGATTCAGACAGTGAATCCGCAGGCCGGTGCAGGGTTTCTTCGCCAGGTCATAAATTTTCAGGGCCGCATCGACGATCGGGTTGTCGGCGTCGGTCGGCAGTTTACCTTCCCCTTCTCCGGAAATCGTCAGGCGGATCTGCCGGTCATCAGTGGCGATAAACTCGGCTTCATTCCACAGATCCAGCGCCAGCCCGAGGGCGTCGAAGCCGGGGCCGAGGTTGGCGGTCGTGGCGGGGACTTTGACCAGAATTTTCATTTCGTTCTCCCATCTGGGTGACCCGGTTGTTACCCCAGGATCACTTCTTCCAGCGCCTGCAACTGCGGCGCGACGATTTTTGGCTTGTCCATGCCCTGGGTGACGATCTCGGGGTCTTTCAACCCGTGCCCGGTGCAAATGGCGACGATGCGCCTGCCGCGGGCGTCAAACTTCCCGGCGGCGATTTCATGCGCCAGGCCGGCCAACCCGGCTGCGGAGGCCGGTTCCACCCAGATGCCCTCCAGCCGGGCGAGCAGCTTTTGCATGGCGACGATTTCCTCGTCGCTGACTGCGATGATGCGCCCAGCCGATTCTTCCGCTGCTTCGAGCGCCTGCTCACCCCGCGCCGGCTTGCCGATGCGAATCGCGGTTGCCACTGTTTCAGGGTGCTCAACGGGATGTCCGAGCACCAGCGGAGCCGCGCCTGCCGCCTGGACACCCAGAATGTGCGGCAGGCCGCTCCACTTCAGGTTGTTGTATTGCTTGAATCCTGCCCAGTAGGCGGTGATGTTGCCAGCGTTGCCGACCGGCAGGCACAACCAGTCGGGAGCCTGTTCGAGACCGTCGCAAATCTCAAAGGCCGCGGTTTTCTGGCCCTCGATGCGATAAGGATTGATCGAATTGACCAGCGAAATGGGATGTTTCCTGGAGATTTCGACCACCATTGTCAGCGCGTCGTCGAAGGAGCCGTCAATCTGGATGACCTGCGCGCCGTAGGCGATGGCTCCGGCCAGTTTTCCCGCCGCGACTTTGCCCTGCGGAATCAGCACGATGGATTTCATACCGGCGCGCGCGGCGTAGGCCGCCGCCGAGGCGGCGGTGTTGCCGGTGCTGGCGCAGATCACGGTTGTTACGCCGCGCCCGAGCGCCTCGCTGATCGCAGCCGTCATGCCGCGATCTTTGAAGGACCCGGTTGGGTTGAGCCCTTCGTACTTGATATACAGCTCAAATCCGCCGCCCAGCTGGCGCGCCAGACTTACAGCCGGGATCAGGGGCGTATTTCCCTCCAGCAGGGTGACGGGGCGGGTGTGGGCAGGCAGGTCGAGCAGGGGGCCATAGTGGGCCAGTAAACCGCGGTAAGGCATGAAATTAATCCAGCTTTCAGGAAATTTTGCCAAGTTTAACACAAAAAAACCCGGCAGCCCTGTTTTGGAAACGGTTCGATAAGAGGCGCGAGGGTTTGTAAAAGCGAGGCTATGTGCCCGGAAGGCTCAAAAAGCGCCAACACAGACGGGGTGGACGACCCAACCCTTTTTCACCTTTTTTGCAGGGGAGCGCAACTTTTTGATGCTTAATACATCCAAAAAGAAACGCATAAACTTGATACGGGAGAATCTTATGTCTGAATTAGGATTTCAATCCACTTTGAAATTATCCTATGAAGCCGCGCTCGAGAAAGTAACCGATGCGCTAAAAACCGAAGGCTTCGGCGTACTCACCAGCATTGACGTCAAGGAAACGATGAAAAAGAAGCTGGATGTTGATTTTCGCAAATATGCCATTCTCGGTGTCTGCAATCCGCCACTGGCGCACCGGGCGTTGACAGCGCGGCCAGAAGTGGGCTTGCTGTTGCCCTGTAACGTGATCGTGTACGAACAAGGCAATGAAACGGTGGTCAATATTATTGATCCACTCTCCATGACCGATCTTATTCATGATCCGGCGCTTGAGGCGGTAGCAGACGAAGCGAGAAAGCGCCTGGCGCGCGTCTCCGCCGCATTACAGGCATAAACATCTGGTTGGCGGCGCAATCCATAAAAAACAAAATGTAACCTTTATTGGATATTTGCATCCAAAGAAGCAGTACGCTCATTAATCCCACTAATTTTGGAGGCTCTGATGAAAGCAAATGAATCGACCATTGATCGTGTTATCCGTGCGATTGCCGGCATCGTGTTACTGTATCTGGGTTTTGGCGGCTTGCTCAGCGGCGCAACCGCGATTGTTGCGGATGTAGTTGGCGTGGTGCTGCTATTTACCGGCGCAGTTGGTTTCTGCCCGATCTATGCCCTGCTGAAAATCAGCACGCTCAGCAAGTAAAACAATCGCAGCGAGGAGCGAGGGCACGGCTTCGCCAGCGTGCCCTATTTCTTTATGAAGCCGCAAATTTTTTTTGAAAACCTGAAGCAAAATCCCCGCCCGGTGGTGGTGGATTTTTGGGCGCCCTGGTGCGGGCCATGCAAAATGGTAAAGCCCATCCTGGAAAAACTGGCCCAGGAATATGCCGGGCGCGTGGATTTATGGCAAATCAACGCCGATGAAAACCAGGAATTGCTGCAACAGCTCAAAATCTATGGCATTCCCACGCTGATCGTCTATCGCAACGGTCAGGAAACATTACGCCAGGTGGGCGCAAAACCGGCGGCCGCGCTCCAAAAGATGTTCGAGACGTTGGCAACCGGCGGCGAGCTCTCTCTGGTTGGACTTTCGAATGGGGAACGCTTTCTCCGTATCGGATTGGGGCTGGCTGTGTTTGGTTTGGGCTGGATGATTGGCAGCAACAGGCTCCTGTTTGGGTTGAGTGGTCTGCTTATGTTCAGTGCCATTTATGATCGTTGCCCAATCTGGAAAGCGTTAACCAGTCAATTTAAGAAAATGACTGGCGGAGCCTCAGTTTGATTACATCTTTTCTCATGGATTAGGAGTAGCCATGCCGACGTATGAATATCGCTGCAATGAATGCGGCACCCAATTTGAGAAGATGCTGCGATTTTCTGAAGCCGACCGGATTCCGGCCTGCCCTGAATGCGCCAGCGCCAACACCCAGAAACAACTTTCCAAGGTGATTTCGTTTGGAGCTGCTTCGTCGGGCTCGCTTAATACCTCCGGCAGCAGTTGTGGAAGCCGCGCTGGATTTAGCTGAGCAGGGTAACTGCAACGGTCGTGTACCGTTTTCAATCTAAAATACAAAGAGGAATATTTATGGGAACTGCGATTGTCAAATGGGTTGAAGGAAAACAATTTGTCGGGATCGACTCGACCCGCCACTCGGTCGTCCTCTCCACGCCTGATGAAGGAGTCGGGATCAAACCTTCGGATTTGCTGCTGCTGGCAGTGGCCTCCTGCTCTGCAGTGGATGTGGTGGAAATCCTTGAGAAAAAGCGCATGCCGCTGGCCTCCCTGGAGATCAGCTCCAGCGGTGAACAGGATGCCGATCCCCCCTGGACTTTTCGGAAAATTCACCTGCATTTCAAGGTTTCTGGCCAAGGGTTGACCGAAAAAGCTGTTGCGCAGGCCATCCAGCTTTCGCACGAGAAGTATTGTTCGGTGGCAGCCACTGTCCGGGCGACGGCAGAGATCAGCACCGATTTTGAAATCATCGAATAACAGTCAAATCCCCTCATCTCCTTGCGTACTTTCAATACTTTTGTATCTACGATGAAGCGGTCAGTCATTTGGCTCCACTTTTTTGGTTTGGTCACCGCAAAGTGTGCTTTATGACTGACCTTTTATTTCTTGAGTTTGGATTTTGTTTTGAGAACTTAAGCAGTGATGAATTTCGGCGCAAAATGGAAAAAGCTGGACACGGATTACGCGGATGATACGGAAAAAGCACGGATTTAAGAGCTTAAAAACAGGTTCTGTCCGTGTTCATCCGTAAAATCCGGGTACAAAGGCTTTTTGCCTTGGGTGAACTCTAAACTCAAGTTACTTCAACTGTGCGGTAGGGGAATTTTTAACGTGCCTTGCTTAAGAAATTATGATTTCAATCGTCTTCGATGCCGGAAATGGATTTGAGCGCAGGTTCCACCTGTATCTGCATGGCGTTATTTGTCAGGGCGAACAGGACATACTGCGAAACCAGGCCGATTAGGTCCACCAGGTCACTGTCTTTGATGGCTGCTTTATGTTGAGCCCATGTATCTGGATTTATGGTGCGAGAATCTACCAGTTCATCGGTGAAGGCAAGCAGAGAATGTTCCCGCTGGCTAAAGCTGGCATAACTCCCGTTGCGCAGCATGTCTAATTCAGTATCATTTACACCAAATTCGCGACCGACCGGGACGTGGTGCATCCAGACATAATTGCTCCGATACAGACAAGCCATCCGCAGGATGACAAGCTCCTGTTCACGCACGCTGAGACCCATTTTTAACTTACAGGTTACCCAATAATCCAGAAATGGGCCGAATGTTTCCGGGTTGTACATGAGCACACCAAGGACATTGCGGGGAAAGCCATCCCCTTTCAGGCCTGCGCCTGGAATACGAGATAGCGTGTCCAACCATTCTGGGCGCATCTGCTCTACAGGCTGCGATGCAAGGCGAGGCTGTGGTTCGGTTGGATGAACAGGTTTTTCTTTTATCTGGGATTGTGACATCATTTTCTCCTTTTTATAAACCCCGTTAAGGTTGCGGGGTAGACCGGTTAAGAATGCATCTCTACTCGCCGTGTCGTCATGGCGAAGTATGATGGGGCAGATAAGCTGGCGATCTGGCTGGTTTGAGTATTGATAAATTGAAACAAACCGGTAAGGAGTATTAGTACAATTATCATAAAAATTATAAACTTATTTTCCTCTTTGGTCAACAAGGGGTATTCTCTATACTCTCAGCAATTCCAACCCTGAAAACTCAAGGAGGTTCTGGGCACCGTCTCGCTGGCAGTGGTGGGGAAAGATGCGGCGGCGCAAGCCTCCCTGGTCAAAGCCGCCGATAAAGTCCTCGCCACCATGCAGAAAGACTCAAACGGTTACCTTTCCCCGCTCGCCGCCAATAAATGCCAGCACCCCCGGCTGGCGGTTCCGGGAACCTTCGAAAGCTGGGAACTTTATCGTCAAGTCGCCAGGCTGCAGTAGACGCCAGGAAAATTAAAGAGATCTATCGGATTGTCGGTGCTTGTAGCGAAAAGACCTGATTTTTCCTGGCATGGCCCATTTACGCTGTATTCCAAAGCCAGGTCCAATCTTTAAATTGTGCTCTATTGGCAGCTTTTATCCCTGAAGGTTCCGGATAGATACTCACAATTTCAACCTGGAACCTGGCAGCGACTTCTTTTCCCCAAGCAGCCGGCCTTGTGGTTTTGAAAAAACTTGAAAGATGGCGTTTGCCGTCAATAATCAGGTCTGTGTTTTCACGCTTAAAATCAACAAGAATCATTGCTTGATGCCAATTTGTATCCGGGGTAAGTGATGAACCATTGTTAACCCATTTGCCGGCACCTGTTTGACCGGTCCAAACCCTGAATTTTCCGAACTCGTTCCATGGATTTAGATCCCACTGGAAAGCTAAACCATAATCCAGTCTTGACGCCGCACCATCCCAAATGGAAATGCCTGCTTCAAGGGTTTGTCCATGCCAGAGAGCGTTATTATCGTTGGTTGGGATATAAGGCAATCGGAATTTGAAGGTAGCGGTATGAATGTAATTTCGGGCGAATGGGTCAATGACTCGTTTGAAGGTGATGTTGTGGGCCATGATCACCCGCCTATTAATATTTGCACGCAGCTCGCTGAATCGAGACGTGGGATGCAAGGTCTCAATATCGGCCAGGGTGACAGGTGGTTCACCAGCTCGCACATATAGAGCATCTCCGAGAACCACATTCCATCCGGCCAGGTTCGTACCATGGAATGACTTATCAGTTTTAAGGTTTGGATCATGGGGTTCCAGGATGGTTACCAAATTGGACGCCATCACCGCTGGGACTAATTTAAGCAAATCTCTTCTACTAATCATGTCCTGATCGCTTTCAAGTTTGTGCCAGGCTGCCATCAGCGATTTTTGCTCGGGGGTTCGAGAAAAAATAACCGCGGAGAAACATTCAAGAAAACTCGTAATTATAAATTCAATGAAATTGATTATATCAACCATTCAGGATGGAGATGATGACGGGAAAAACTTGATCTAAACTAACGCAAGAATCATTTACACGCCGGGCAACTTGAGTTGTTGGCATAACTTTTCATCCGACCGGACGTATTTGATGCGATCGTGTCCACCGTCTTTGTCAAAAGAAAACACACGGATTATTTGAGTATAACCAATCATCACAGGACAGCTATGTGGCATAATACAGCGCATCCAGATGCAGTATAGTAGTGTAAACTTTATTCTGTAAATTCCCAAAAAATAGGTCAAGTGTTATCCTATCGTTTACCAGACAAAAGGAGCGCACAATGACCTATCGAGATGATTTTACCCTACCAGCCGAAATGCTGGAACAAGTAGCCAGTC
>CAIQVH010000018.1 GCA_903875215.1 uncultured Anaerolineae bacterium | reverse complement strand
TATGCAACAGAGACAATAAATATGCTTCCGGAAAAACCTGATCCTATTTTATTAGCCGAAATATTCCAGCAAATTGCCCGTTTGGGCGCTATTCACCCGATTTCACAACCGGTTTCTAGCCAGTGATTGGCGAAGGTATTGTGTCAACGATTATTTCCACTTTTTACTGGCTACCAACGCTTTTACCTGAGCCCTTTACTAAGTTCCTAAAAATACCAGTTTCGGGCCAGTGCCTGGCGACGGTATGCGGTTTTAGCATTGGCAGTGGATTTATCGCCATTGACGCACTTCTGTTGGTATACTAAACTGAAAGTGCTTTCATTCTAGCCTTCATTGGAGGTTCCCATGCCGGTACAAAAAAGGCCTACGATCTATGATGTCGCCAAGTATGCTGGAGTTAGCATAACCACTGTATCCCGCATCCTGAATGCACCCGATAAAGTCAACTCTGAAACACGCGAGAAAGTACTGACAGCTATCGATGCATTGGGCTTTATTCCAAAAGCAGAAGCTCGAGCGCGGGCCATGCAGCATACGCGCCGTATTGGCGTGATCAGTCCCTTCTTTACCGCGCCATCCTTTATGCAGCGGCTCCGAGGAATCGCTGAAACTTTATCTCCTGAGAATTTTGAGCTGGTTGTGTATACCGTTGATTCCAGCGATCATTTACAGGGATACTTATCCAGCCTGCCATTGACAGGGAACCTGGATGGACTCATCATTTTGTCATTGCCGGTGGATGATGCCCATGCGCGCAGGTTGATCGATCATAAGCTGCCTACCGTGCTGGTTGAATATCCACATCCAAAATTGAATTGTGTTGAAATTGATGATGCAGAAGGTGGCTATATGGCAACCACCTATTTACTGAGAAAGGGACATCGTAGAATTGCCTTTTTGGGTGATACAGATTTACCCGAATATTCCATTCATCCTGTAAGTTTACGCTTGAGCGGTTTTCGGCGGGCGCTGAAGGAGTATCGGATTCAGGTCCCGGATACCTTTGTTCGCCTCGCACCATATTCTCAGGAACAAACACGCATGGTTGCCAAAGAACTATTGAATTTATCCGAGCCACCTACTGCTATTTTTGCCGCAACAGATTTTCAGGCGCTTGGGGTTCTCAAAGCTGCCCGACAATTGGGTTTCAAAGTTCCGGAACAATTGGCTGTGATTGGGTTCGATGATCTTGATCTGGCTGAATATGCCGACCTCACAACCATCTCTCAACACTTGGACGAGTCCGGAAGGTTGGCCGTGGAATTGCTTCTTGCGCAAATCGAGTCGCCTGCCCGCCCACCTAAACATGCCAAACTGCCCCTGACCTTAATAGAACGCGAAACTGCATAAAACTGGTTCTTGACTCTACTGTTCAACCCTTGTATACTTATTATGAAAGTGCTTTCACGACACTAGTAACATAACCTTGGATATCTATTCGCTCATAACAACAGGAGGTCGAACTTCACCTTATTTCTAAAGAACAAAGCTCCGATCGATGTCGAATCCATATTAAAGTTCATGAAGGAGAAAGAGGAATGAATAAGAAGTCCAAATTTTTGTCATTTGCAGTCCTGCTAGTTTTGGTATCCCTGATTCTTGCTGCATGTGGTACACCGGCTACGACTGCGGCTCCTGCCGCTCCAGCCGCCACGGAAGCCCCTAAGGCTGAAGTCGTTGCTACGGAAGTGCCAGCCACCCAGCCTGCTGCAACAGAAGCTCCGGCAGTTGCAGGTCCGAACTGCGGAACAGATGCTGTCGTGCTCAAGGCGTCCTTCGAAACCGGTTTCGATCTGCCCTTCAAGCTTGCAGAGGAATTCACCAAGCAGTACCCGAATGTCACTTGGGATATCAGCCAGGACCAGTTCGCGAACCTGATTAATTCAACGCCGCTTGTACTCGCGAGCGACAACGCGCCAGATCTGCTCCGGTTACCGACGATGGTCTCGTTTGCCAAAGATGGGTTATTATTGAACCTTGACCCCTACGCTACAGCTTTTGGATGGAACGACTGGCCGGTACCGCAGCTGAACCAGAACCGCATTGACGCTGATGGCGTGCGCGGCTCGGGTACACTCTATGCCATGGGACTGAACTACAGTTTAACGGGCATCTTCTATAACAAAGCCTTGGCAGCCCAGATCGGCATGACCGAACCCCCCAAGACGGTTGCTGAGTTTGAGGATCTGCTCGCCAAAGCCAAGGCGGCAGGGCTCCAGCCAATCATGATGTGGGGCAGCGCCAAGAGCGGTATGGGGCTTGCGTTCCCGCTCCAAAACCTCATGGCGGCCTATGGACCGGTTGGCCCTATCAATGACTGGATCTACCAGAAGGCCGGCGCGACGATTGATACGCCAGAGAACCTCATTGCCGCCCAGCATCTGGAGCAGTGGATCAAAAACGGCTACTTCCCAGCTGACATCAACGCCATTGAGTACACCGATGCAGCCGCCCGCTTCGGCAAAGGCGAGGGAGTATTCACTTTCAATGGAGATTGGCAGAATGCCGGGTACGATAAGGACCTTCCTGGAAATGTTGGGTTCTTCCTGATGCCGCCTGCTGAGGCTGGCGGTGGCTATGCAGCCATGTCCGCTCCATTGACCTTTGGCATCGCTGCTAAGGCCAAGAATCCGGATTGCGCTGCATTCTTCCTGAACTGGGTCGCCACGAATCCCGAAGCTCGCAAGATCGATGTTGCGGTTGGCGGCTCCAACCCTGGTGGACCTGTGGACGCCGAAATGCCTGCAGTTGCCGCCGGCTCGGTCACAGCAGAGACGCTCGCCGCCGGACCTGTGATGGGTGCTGACGGTGGCGCGATGGACTTCATCGCCAACGCGACAAGCTCCATTTTCGCGCAAGGCTGGACGCCTGAACTTCAAAAGATGGTTGCCGGCCAGCAAGACGCTGCCGGTCTGCTCAAAGCCGTTCAAGAAGAATACGAACGGGAAATCGCGCAACAATAATGGTGAGTGCCGCATGGCGATGCCTGCGCCTGCCAGATAGGTTTGAGATGATGACGGTAGAAAATCGTCCTGCGGCTTTCCCTGCCTCCCGGCGGACTGATATGAGTAAATGGTCCGGCCGGGAGGCCATTATTGGTTGGTTGTTCGCCCTCCCCGCGCTGCTCATGTATGCGGTCTTTGTGCTACTGCCTTTCCTGTTGACCATTGTTTACTCATTCTATAAGTGGAACGGCACAGGTCCTATGACCTGGGTGGGGCTGAAGAATTATGTGACCGTCTTCCAGGTTCCCAATCTGATTGGGACGGTCTCCAACGCATTTTGGCTTGTCATTTGGTTCAGTTTTATCCCGGTGGGGCTTGGGCTGGTTGTCGCGAGTGTGATCCACCGTCTGGCGACCGGGCGGTTCGGGGAAATTGCCCGGACTGTTCTATTCCTGCCCCAAGTCATAGCGCTTGTCGCTGCCGGAATCATTTGGGGTTGGCTGTTTTCGCTTTCAGGCCTGGTGAACCAGATCCTTAAGTTCATTGGGCTCGGTGCGATTACGCGAGCCTGGTTGGGCGACTTTGACTGGGCGCTCTCGGCCGTTGGCATCATCGGGATTTGGGTATTGCTAGGCTTCTGTACCGTCCTGCTGTCGACCGGCATCTCCAAGATCGACCCAGCCCTGTTTGAGTCGGCCAGGATCGACGGCGCAAGCTGGTTCACAGAGTTCTTCACTATCACCGTTCCACTTCTTCGACATGAGGTCAGCGTGTGTCTGACCGTTACAGTGATCGCCGCGCTGGCCGCATTCGACATCGTCTACGTTGCGACGGCTGGCGGCCCTGGCAACTCAACAGCCGTGCCAGGGCTCCAAATCTATATCCTCGCATTCACCCAACGAGCAGTGGGATTGGCTTCCGCCTTGGCTGTCATCCTCATGACCCTGGTCATCGTTGTAATCATCCCGATCCAGCGCCTCAGCAGAGAGGAGAGTGCCCAATGAAGATCGGACGCGGCGAACTCTTTGCAGGCCGGGCGCTGCTTGTGGCGCTGATGGCCTTCACAATCCTGCCCTTCATCAGTATCTTCATGACCGCCCTGCACCCATCAGGGACTGTGCCCGGTGGGCTCGAATGGCCTGCCGATCCGCAGTGGGGAAACTTCCTGGAGGCTTTCAGGGTTTCGCAGATGCCAGCGCTTGTCATGTCGAGCACATTCATCGTGCTGACCGTGGTCCCCGTTGCCTTGGTGATATCGACAATGGCCGGGTTTGCCATCGGATTACTGCGGATCCGTGGCGCGAACATGCTTCTCTTCCTGTTCGTATTTGGGCTGACACTACCATTCACAGGGATCATCATCCCGATCTACTACCTGGAGCGAGCGATGGGGATTTACAATACGCCCCTTGCCATTCCATTGCCGTTGATCGCCTTATACATGCCCTTTGCGGTCTTCTGGATGCGCGCTCACTTCGTCAACATGCCAGCCGAGATCTCAGAGGCGGCCCGTGTCGATGGCGCCACAACCTGGGATCTATTCTGGCGGATTCATGTACCGCTTGCGCAGGCGCCAATCACTTCGCTTGGAATCCTTATGTCCATCTGGACGTGGAACCAGTTTCTCCTGGCACTGGTGCTGGTTGAGGATCCAACCAAACGAACGATGGCTGGTGCGCTGGGGGCATTTCAGGGACACTACGCCACCGATATCCCCCTGCTATGCGCCGGCACGATCCTGATTTTGGTACCCACCCTCATCGTCTTTGTGCTGTTTCAACGCCAGATCATCATGGCGTTGCTCCAGGGCGCGGTCAAAGGATGAGACGTAGTTATTCCTTACAGAGATCATCACAGAGTAGAAAACCAATATGCCCTTAACATTTGATTTCCCCATCGAACAGCTAAAAAATTATTCTGGCAAGAATCCATGTCCATCTGATTTCGACTCGTTCTGGGACAGGGGCCTGGCAGAAATGCGCTCCATAGATCCCCAAATCGAATTGATCGCGGCTGAATTTACAGCTCCCAACGTTGAGTGTTTTCATCTTTTTTTTACCGGTGTTGGGGGCGCGCGCGTGCATGCCAAATTGCTGCGCCCTGCGAACATTTCCTCGCCCCATCCTGCCGTGTTGATGTTTCACGGATACACAGGCGATTCAGGCGACTGGTTCGATAAGCTCGGCTATGTTTCCGCAGGTTTTACCGTCGCCGCCTTGGATTGTCGTGGACAGGCAGGATTATCAGATGATAGAGGATCTGTAGCTGGCAACACTCTGCATGGACAAATCATTCGAGGCTTGCATGACGCGTTGCAGGGATCTCCAGAAAAATTGCTCTTCCGACAGATATTTCTCGATACAGCCCAACTTGCCAGAATTGTTATGGAAATGCCCGATGTGGATGAGAACCGGGTTGGCGTCATCGGCGGCAGCCAGGGAGGTGCACTGACCATCGCTTGCGCTGCGCTGGAGCCTCGGATTAAGAGAGCGGCGCCTCTCTTTCCATTCTTAAGCGACTACAAACGGGTGTGGGAAATGGATCAGGCAAAAGATGCCTACAAAGAACTGCAGGAATATTTTCGGCACTCGGACCCCATGCATAAGCATGAAGCGATCATATTTGAGAAGTTGGGTTACATCGACATTCAGTTTCTAGCCCCTCGTATACAGGCAGAAATACTTTGGGGGATTGGACTTATGGACACTATTTGTCCTCCATCCACTCAGTTTGCCGTGTACAACAAACTCACCTCGTCGAAAACAATGGCGATCTACCCTGACTTTCAACATGAGGCTCTGCCAGGCTGGTCTGATCAGGCTTTTCAATTCCTGCTTGGATTGTAGATGTGATCTGGGCCGGCGCTGTTACTGCGCTTCAGGAGGGTAGATGCCGCGCCGTTCGTGTTCATCGCATTCCTGAGTGGAATGCATATTCATCTGCGATCCAATATTCGTACAAAAGTCATCATCATGAAAAATAAAGTACAACTTATTACATATGCAAATCGCCTGGGAGGAAACAAGATCGCAGAATTGCACCAATTACTAAAAGGACCGCTCGCCGGGTTGTTTGGTGGTGTTCATATCCTCCCTTTTTATTACTCAATTCATGGTGTTGATGCTGGCTTCGATCCCGTAGATCATACTCAGATCGATCCTTGCCTTGGGGATTGGTCCGATATCCAGGCGTTGGGGCAGGATGTGGACCTTATGGCAGACTTTATCGTAAATCATGTATCGTCTGGCTCTCCACAATTTATGGATTATTCTGAAAAAGGCGCTTCTTCCATGTATGACGGCATGTTTCTGACCATGGACAGTATCTTTCCCAACGGCGCGACGGAAGCTGATCTGTTGGCCATCTATCGTCCCCGGCCAGGCCTGCCTTTTTCCCAGGTTACCTTGAAGAATGGCAAAAAACGCCTTTTGTGGACAACCTTTACCAAACAACAAATCGATATCAATATCAATCATCCGCAGGGTCAGGCGTATCTGCAATCGGTGCTGCAAACACTACATAAGAATAATATTCGGATGGTGCGGCTGGACGCCGTTGGATTTGCAGTTAAAAAAGCCGGAAGCAGCTGTTTCATGATCCCAGAAACCTTCGTTTTTATAGAAACACTTGCCAGGCAGGCTGCCTCCCTGGGAATCGAAGTACTCGTCGAAATCCATTCCTATTTTCACAGGCAGATCGAAATCGCCCGTCAAGTCGATCGCGTTTATGATTTTGCCCTGCCGCCGCTGGTATTGCATGCGATATTCAATCGTACTGCTCGTTATTTGAAACAATGGCTGGCCATCAGCCCGCGCAATGCTGTCACCGTTCTGGATACACACGATGGTATCGGTGTGATCGATATTGGGGCAGATAGCCTAAATCTGCAGGGCGGTCATGGATTAATTCCTCCGGAAGAATTGGATGCGCTGGTCGAAAGAATCCATACAAACAGCAACGGACAGAGCCGGCAGGCAACCGGTGCCGCGGCATCCAATCTGGATCTATACCAGGTCAACTGCACGTTTTACGATGCCCTGGGGCGTAATGATCAGGATTATCTGCTGGCGCGCGCCATTCAATTCTTTTCCCCTGGCGTGCCTCAGGTCTATTATGTAGGCTTGCTGGCCGGGGAAAATGACATGACGCTCCTGGCAAAGAGTGGTGTTGGACGGGATATTAACCGGCATTTCTATTCTCTGGATGAAGTCGAGCAAGCCCTTCACCGTCCTGTTGTTCAGTCCCTGTTTGCGTTGATCCGCTTTCGGAATCAGCATCCCGCGTTTGATGGCACATTCCGTCTCCTCGATTCTGGTGAATCGGAGATGATGTTGCGTTGGGATAACGGAACTGACTGGGCGATGTTGGAGGTCAATTTCACTTCCGGCTTGTATCAAATTTCCCATAGCCCATAGATTCATCTTTATAGTTCGCCCACAATTGAGCCTTCCAGTAAAGCTCCCCAACAATCTTTATCAAACACCCCAACGGCTTTTCGTCAAAGCCTTTGCCCGCCCGGGTCTATTGAGAAATACCCCGTGATTTTTCTCGCGTTCGCCACTTCTGTGATATACTCACTTGTTGCCCGGGATCGGGCATATTGCTTGGGTCATTGTTTTGTGGTTTCCGAGCCCCGTAAAAACTCCTGAAGCACAGCATCAGGGCCGCGGGGCGGGAAAATGCCCGAAAAGCGGGCATTTTTGTTGCACAGGCGCAAGCCTGCGCGCTTGGGACCCGGTCTGAAAAGGCCGCTTGGAAGTGCGGAAGTCATCAAAACTTCACCCATTAACCGGCAAGAGAGTCGTCCTACAAGTCGTCCACCGGACTGCGACTTGCCGGGTTTCTGAAACAAGGATTTTTGATGACAACCGAATTTTCTACCCTTAACCTGCGCCCCGAGCTGGAGCAGGCCATCACCGCGCTTGGCTACGCCGAGCCGACGCCCATTCAGGCCGGGCTAATTCCGCTCATGCTGGCTGGTGCCGACGTGATCGGCCAGGCCCAGACCGGTACCGGCAAAACCGCCGCCTTCGCCCTCCCCATTTTGCACAATTTACAGACCGGCCAACGCGCTCCGCAGGCGCTTATCATGGCGCCCACGCGTGAGCTGGCTTTGCAGGTCTCCGAGGCCATGACGGCCATGGGACAGTTCTGCAAGGTTAAGGTGCTGGCCGTTTATGGCGGAGCGCCCTATGCCAGGCAGATCAACGAACTGCGCCGCGGCGCGGATGTCGTTGTTGGCACGCCCGGCCGCCTGCTGGATTTGATGAACCGCGGCGTCCTCGATCTGGGCGAAATCCACACCCTGGTGCTGGATGAAGCCGACGAAATGCTCAGCATGGGCTTCATCGAAGACATCGAAGCTATCCTGGCTGCCACTCCCGCCGCACGCCAGACCGCGCTCTTTTCAGCCACCATGCCCACCGAAATCCGCCGCCTGGCCGACAAGTACATGCGCGAACCCCAATCCGTCACCATTCAGCGTGAGCAGATGACGGTGGCCGCCATCGAGCAGCGCTATTACCTTGTCAATGAACACGATAAAACCGCCGCGCTCACCCGCCTTTTTGAGATGGAGGAGATTACCTCCGCTCTGATCTTTGTCCGCACCCGCGCCGGTACCGGCGACCTGGCGAGCGAACTCGCCGTCCGCGGCTTTCCAGCCGAAGCCCTGAACGGTGACCTGGCCCAGGAAGCCCGCGAGCGCACGCTGAATCGCTTCCGCGGCGGACAGATTAAAGTCCTCGTCGCCACTGATGTTGCCGCGCGTGGCCTCGATATTGACGGCATCTCGCACGTTTTTAACTACGACGTGCCCGACGACTCTGAAATCTACGTTCACCGCATTGGGCGCACCGGCCGCGCCGGGAAAACCGGCATTGCCATCACCCTGGTCACACCTTATGAGAAGCGCCGCCTGCGCGACATTGAGCGTTTTGCGCGCACCAAGCTGACCCAGGCTGTGCTGCCTACCAGCGAGGAAATCCTGGCCCGGCGTGAGGAAGAACTCATCAACAAGATCAATGTCTGGATCCAGCGCGGACGCTGCAAAACGGAGCGCGCCATCGTGGAGAAAATTGTGGCGGGCGGGGTTGATCCGCTGGAGTTGGCGGCTGTGGCCCTGAAAATTACCCGCGCTGATGAAAAGCAGCGCCCGATTGCTCCGGTGAGCGAAGTGACCGAGTTCCAGCACGGCCGTTTCCGGGGCGAGAAGCTCCGCGAGGCGCGCCCGGAGCGCCGGGAACGTTCCTTTGGCGGAGAAAAGCGCGGGTTTGAGCGCGAATCGGTTTATCCCCGCCCCGAACACCGTGAACGGCGCGACAGCTTCAAGCGTAATGATTTTAGCGGCGCCTCCCACGAAAGCGGGATGGTGCGCCTGACGATGAACATGGGCAAGGCGCACGGCATCCGCCCGGGCGATGTGGTTGGCGCGATTGCCTATCACGCGGATATCCCCGGCGCGGTGATTGGCAAGATTTATATCGATGATCAACACACCCTGCTGGATGTGCCCGCCGAACTGGTTGGCAAGGTGCTGGCCAAAGCTGGCGGTTACAGCATCCGCAAGCAGGCTTTTACGGTGGAAAAAGTGTAAAAGCAGCAGAGAAAAGAGAGCAGTCCATCCTTTTGGCTGCTCTCTTTTGATTCTTTCCACCGGTTAAAAATTGGTTATCTCAGCTAAATAAAACTCTGTCCAATCCTGCGCATCTCGTCGATGAGCGGCACCAGGAGTTGGCCGCGTTCGGTCAGGGTGTATTCGGTGCGGGGGGGGACTTCAGCGAAGATGGCGCGGGAGACCAACCCTTCGATTTCCAATTCCTGTAAGCGAGCGGAGAGGACGCGCGGGCTGATTTTGATGGAGTGTTGCAATTCGCCAAAGCGTTGGGGGCCTTTGGCCAGGTCGCGGATAATGAGCGAGACCCATTTCTGGCCAATGATTTCGGCCACGGCTTCCACCGGGCAGCGTTCGTCAGTCACGGTAATTTCAGTTTCTTCTAACATAACTCTTATTATATCCTTTTGATAGTAACTTGACAAGAGGATAGTATTAGGTTAAAATCTTTACTATCAAAAAGTAAGTAGCTAATCAATAATTATCAAAGGAGAGAAATCTTATGAACGTAACAGTGATCGGTGCAGGTAATATGGGACGTGGCATCAGCCATCGTCTAGTCGCGGGTGGGCATGCCGTCACCCTGGTGGACAGCAACCCCGAAGCGGCGGAAACGGTCGCGAAGGAATTGCGCGGTGTGGCCAAAGGTGGCGCGGCGGTCAAAACCTCCAGCCTGGAGAATGTCCTACTTGGTGAGGTGGTCGTTTTGGCGGTCTGGTACGGGGTCAACCTCGATCTGGCGAAGCAGCTCGGCGCGAAATTGGCGGGCAAAGTGGTTGTGGATATTGCCAACCCGCTCAATTCCACCTATGATGGCCTCGCCACAGCCCCGGATACGTCTTCCGCTGAAGAACTGGCCAAGGTGGTTCCGGCCGGCGCGAAAGTGGTCAAGGCTTTCAATACGACTTTTGCCGCGACGCTTGTGGCCGGGCAGATCGGCGGGATCCCGCTGGATGTCTTTATCGCCGGTGACGATGAGGCTGCCAAGCAGACTGTCTCTGGTTTGGTGACGGATGGCGGCCTGGTGGCGGTGGATGCCGGCGCGCTGCATCGCTCCCGGCAGCTCGAAGGGTTGGCCCTGCTGGGGATTACCTTGCAGTTCAAGCACAACCTGGGCTTTGGCACGGGTTGGAAGCTGATCCGCCCCAATTAGCTGACAGCTATTCGACAGTTGAGAAAAGAGAGCAGTGGTTTGAGGCCATTGCTCTCTTTTTTTATTTTATTGAAGCGGGCGGCCGCTAGGCCTGGCGGGCGGCCAGGGCGGCGCCGACGATGCCGGCCTCGTTCAGGAATTGGGCCGGGACGATGGGGGTTTCAACGGTCAGCAGGGGCAGGTATTTCTCATGGTATTTGCTGATGCCCCCGCCAAGGATGATGAGATCGGGCCAGAAGAGTTTTTGCATCTCTTTGAAATAGCGATTCAGCCGCTTGGCGTACTTTTTCCACGATAGTTCTTCCCGCTGGCGGGCGGCATCCGAGGCGCGCGTTTCGGCATCGCGCCCGTCAACTTCCACATGCCCGAACTCGGCGTTGGGGAGCAGTTTGCCGTCACAGAAGATGGCTGTGCCAATGCCGGTGCCGAGTGTGACCATGATGACGACGCCTCGCACGCCCTTGCCCGCGCCGAAGGTGATTTCTGCCAGTCCGGCAGCGTCGGCGTCATTGACGACTGTGACCGGGCAGCCGGTGACCTGGCCAAGCAGTTCATTGGCATTCATTCCCACCCAGGCGGGGGAGATGTTGGCGGCCATTTTGACCACTCCATGCTTGATTGGCGCTGGAAAGCCAACCCCGATCGAGCCGGTCCAGTTGAAGTGGTGGGCGATTTCGGCAATCACCTCTGCCACCGGGCCGGTTTCTGCGCCTTCGGGGGTTTTGATGCGGTGACGATCTACCAGGATCATCCCTGTTTCGGTGTTGACCGGCGCGCCCTTGATGCCCGAGCCGCCCACGTCTATTCCAAGAATTTCCATGCTGTCTCCTGTTTTTCTGCCGCAGTTCGGCGGGGTTGTCTCAGCCGTGTCGTTCCATGAATTTTTCCATGCGCCGCAGGGCTTCCTCGATTTTTTCATAAGCCGTGGCGTAGGAACAGCGCACAAAGCCCTCGCCGCCCGCACCGAAGGCGCTGCCCGGCACGACAGCGACATGTTCTTCGTGGAGCAGTTTCTCGGCAAAGACCTCCTCGTCCATGCCCGAGGCGCGGATGTTCGGAAAGGCGTAGAAGGCGCCGCGCGGCTCGAAGGTCGTCAGGCCGAGTTTGTTCAGCCCGCCCACGATCAGTTTGCGGCGGCGGTCGTATTCCGCCACCATTTCATTCACGTACGCATCCGCTTTCAAGGCCGCCAGGGCCGCGTCCTGCGCGGTGGTTGGCGCAGACATGATCGTGTACTGGTGGACGCGCACCAGGCCCTGGATGATCTGCGCCGGGGCGGCGGCATAGCCGATGCGCCAGCCGGTCATGGCATGGCTTTTCGAGAATCCACCGAGCAGGATGGTGCGTTGTCTAATGTCCTCGCCCAGCGCCGGGAAGCAGACGTGCTTGAATCCATATACCAGCCGGTCGTAGATTTCGTCTGAAACCACCACCAGGTCGTGTTCCAGCGCGATGTTGGCAATCTCCAGCAGGGTTTCGCGTTCGGCCACTGCGCCCGTCGGGTTGCTCGGGTACCCGATAAAGATGGCCTTGGTGCGCGGGGTGATGTGCCTGCGCACTTCATCCGGATCCACCTGGAAGTTGTTTTCCATTTTGCAGGGGATTTCCACCGGGACGCCGCCCGCCAGGTACACCTCGGCCTGGTAAGCCACGAAGCAGGGGGTTGGGATGATGACTTCATCACCGGGATCGAGCAGGGCCATGAAGGCCAGGTAGAGTGCCTCCGAGACGCCCACCGTGGCGATAATCTCGTTCACCGGGTCATACTTCACGCTATACAGGCGCTCCAGGTTGTCGGCGATGCCCTGGCGCAAATCCAATTTTCCAGAGTTGGAGGTGTAGTGTGTCTCACCGGCCTGCAGAGACCGCACGCCCGCCTCAAGGATGGGTTGCGGCGTGGTGAAATCTGGCTCGCCGATGCCGAGCGAGATGACGTCCTTCATCGTGGCGGCGATATCGAAGAATTTTCGAATGCCGGAGGGTTTAAGCGCGGCCACCCGTTTTGAGAGATATTTCGAACTGTCTGCCAATGCAGCCTCCTGGGCTGGCGCGCTGCCCTGCCTGCGCTGGGAGCGCGCCGCGAGATCAAGAATATTTCGCGCCGCCAGCCGTTAGAGCTGGATGCTCGAGTTGTCTCCAATATTCACCGTTGTGGGGCGGCCCTGCACCCGCGCCTGGCGGCCGATGAACGACCCATCCAGCACTGAATCGGTGACGATCGCGCCGTCATCGAGGATACTGTTGCGCAGCACGCAGCCCGATACCTCGCAATCGGCGCCCACCGAAACGTGCGGCCCGATCACCGCTCCTTCGACACGCGCCTGCGGATGCACGAATACCGGCGGGATGACAGTCAGACCGGGGCGCCGGGCGGCCTGCGCCGAGTTATCGCGCCCGTGTTCGAGCATGTAAGTGTTCGTCTCCAGCGTCGCTTCGATCGTGCCGGTATCCAGCCAGACCTCCACGCTGTGGGTGCGCATCTGGGCGCCGTTTTCGAGCATGATGTTGATCGCATCGGCCAGGAAATATTCGCCCTTCAGCGCGATCCCGCGCTTGATTTGCTCGCCAATGGCCGCGACCAGCTCCTCGCCCTGCTTGAAATAATAACAGCCCACCAGCGCCAGGTTGTTTTCCATCGTCTGGGGCTTTTCGATCAGCCGCGAAATGCTCCCGTCGCGAATTTCGGCCACGCCAAAACGCCGCGGGTCGGGAACCGCCTTAACCCACGCCACCCCGTCGCACTGTTCCTGCGCCAGGAAGGAGAAATCAGTCTCCAGCAGGGTATCTGAAAAGACCATAATGGTTGGGCCGTGCAGCAGATGGCGCGCCAGCCACAGGGCGTGGCTTTGCCCTTTCATCTCCTCCTGCACGATGTAATGCGCCTGCAGCGCAGGGTAATTTTCCTGGATGTAGGGCGGAATCTGTTCCCCCAAAAACGGCCCGATGATGAAGATGAATTCGACCTGCATTTCAGCCGGCAGGCTCTTGAACATATCCAGCAGATGATCGAGGGAGGCTTTTCCAGCCACGCTGACCAGCGGTTTGGGCTTGCTCCAGGTGTGTGGGCGCATACGCGTCCCCCAGCCTGCCATTGGGATAATAATCTTTAACGTTTCGCTCACGAACAGCCTCCTCCAGAGTAATTCACCCAATTTTACCTTGTATCACGCTGCCCGGCAGAGATTCCGGCGCGCTTTCAACCCAGCAGGGTCAGGTTGGCCAGGCTGGCCGAAAGGCGCTTGATGCCCACCGAGACAAACGCCACATCCACAATTTCATCGCCATCCTGTATACGACTATCGAGGACAATGCCCTCGTTCCAGAGCGGATGCCTGACGCGCATCCCGGCCCGGAATTTTTGTTCGAGCAGCGGGGCCGGGCGGCCAGGCGAGGGCAGTTTCCAGGTTTCATACGCGCTGGAGCTGCTGCGGCGCTTCGAGCCGCGCTGTTTCCCGCTGATTAATTCTGCAGGAATATCCGCCAGGAAACGCGATTCGTCCGTTTCCTCGGCATAGCCGCGCCCGCCGCGGCGCATGGCGCGCACCAGGAACAGCCGTTCCTTGGCGCGCGTGATGCCGACATAGAACAGGCGGCGTTCTTCTTCCATTTCTTCTGGTTCGTCGAAGGAACGGCTGTGCGGCAGGATGCCGTCATCCAACCCGACGATGAAGACTGCGCCAAATTCCAGGCCCTTGGCGGCGTGCATGGTCAGCAGGGTTGGCACATTGCCTTCGCTGAGCGTATCCTGGTCGCTGACGAGCGCCACGTTCTCTAAAAACTCTGCCAGCGTGCGCGTGCGATACTCATCGGCCAGGCGGTGTAATTCCTCGACGTTTTCGAGACGTTCCTTGCCTTCCTCGGTGCCGTCGTCGAGGTGCGCCAGGTAGCCGGTATCTGCCACAATTCGGTCGAACAGCTCGGGGACGGTGTAGGTCTCCAGCAGGCCGCGCCAGGCGGCCAGCTTCGCGCCGAAGTCGGCCAGCGGCAGGGCGGCGCGCGCCGGGAACTGCTGCCAGAATGGCGAGTTGGAGCCGCGCGCCAGGTCCAGCAGTACCTGGCCGGCCGAGTTGTGCGCTGTGCGCGCGGTCAGCATCAGGGTCTGGACGGTTTTTTCACCCAGGCCGCGCGGCGGAACGTTGATAACGCGCCCCAGAGAAATCTCATCTTCCGGGTTTTGCACCAGCCGCAGGTAGGCAATGACATCCTTGATTTCGCGGCGCCCGTAAAAGCGTTGGGCGCCGACCAGCCGGTAGGGCAGGCGGGCCTGCAAAAAGGCTTCTTCCAGCAGGCGCGACATGGAGTTGGTGCGGTACATCACGGCGCACTCGCCGGGCTCGAATTGTTTGCTGGCCACCAGTTGGGCAATCGTATCGACTACGAAGCTGGCTTCGCCATAGTCATCGGCGGCTTGGTAGAATGTCACTTTCTCCCCGGAGCCGCGCTCGGTGAACAGGCTTTTCTTGCGGCGGTGCGTGGCCCGGTTGATGACGGACATGGCGGCATCGAGGATGGTTTGCCGGGAACGGTAATTCTGTTCCAGCAGGACGACCTGCGCGCCGGGGAAATCCTGTTCAAAGCGTTGCACGTTGCGATAATCGGCCCCACGCCAGCGGTAGACCGATTGATCTTCATCTCCTACGCAGAAGATATTCCTGTGCGCCGAGGCGAGATATTTCAGCAGGGTGTACTGCGCCATGTTGGTATCCTGGAATTCATCCACGAGCACATGGCGGAAGCGTTGGGCGTATTTTTCGCGCACGTCTGCGTGTTCGGCCAGCAGGCTGGCGGTCAGCAGCAGCAGGTCGTCAAAATCGACGCCGTTGGAAAGCTGGAGCATTTCCTGGTAGCGTTTGTAAATACGTTTGACGGTTTCGTCACGATAGGTCACGACGGGGAATTCATCGGGCAGAATCAGTTCATTTTTGGCGCGGCTGATGGCGGCGTGGATGGCGACCGGGCGGTAGAGCTTGTCGTTGAGATTCAGCTCTTTGATCGCGTTTTTTACCACGGATTGCTGGTCGTCGGCGTCGAAGATGACAAACTCTCCGGAGACGGGCAGTTTCTCGGCTTCGCGGCGCAGGATGCGGGCGCAGATGGCGTGGAAGGTGCCGAGAAACAGGCCGCGCGTCATCTCCTCGCCCAGCAGATTTTGGACGCGTTGTTCCATTTCGCGGGCGGCCTTGTTGGTGAAGGTGACGGCCAGCATCTGGTAGGGGCGCACGCCCTGGTAGCCGATCAGGTAGGCGATGCGCTGGGTCAGGACGCGGGTTTTGCCGGATCCGGGGCCGGCCAGTACCAGCACAGGCCCGTCGCCGGCAGTGACGGCGCGTTTTTGGGCGGGGTTGAGCTTGTTGAGAAAATCCATGGTTGGGGTGCGGAATCCAATATTCAGTCGGGTGAAATGCCAGTGAGCGTGGAAAGTTTACCACCTTCCACGCTCACTGTTCGGGGCGTTTCCTTCTTCAGTGTTTTATCGTAGAAGTTGGGAGGTGCAGTGCGGGCAACGGGTGGCTTTGATGTTGATCACTGAGAAGCAGTGCGGGCATTCGCGGGTGGCTGGTTCGGCCGGCGGCAGAATGGGCGTCAGTTTTTGGGCGGCGTTGGCGGCTTTGATAATCAGGAAAACCACCCCGGCGATGACCAGGAAGTCCACTACGGTCTGAATGAAGGCGCCATATTTGATCTGGGCGCTGCCGAGATGGATGGTGAGATCGGTGAAGTTGATGCCGCCCATGAAAAGGCCGATCAGCGGCATGAAGATATCACTGACGAGCGAAGCGACGATTTTGCCAAAGGCGCCGCCGATAATCACGCCGACCGCCAGATCGAGTACGTTGCCGCGCAGGGCAAATTCTTTGAATTCTTTTAGCATGGCCAATCTCCAATAAAAATGGTTTATTTTGATTGTACTGTCTGCCCGGGGGCACGTCAACGCGCCGCAGGCAGAATTGACTCGGCAAAGCAATCACGGGTATAATCTCTTTTCATGGTGACCAATGCGAGAGCTTTGGTATTATTAAATAATAAAGGATAATGCGGATGCCCGATCTTCTGCTAGATGTTCAAGGACTCGAGGTCCAGTTTCGTACACCAGACGGGACCGTCTATGCCGTCAACGGAGTGTCTTTTACGCTGAAGGAGGGAGAAACTCTTGCGGTGGTGGGTGAGAGTGGTTGTGGCAAAAGCGTAACCATGTTATCGGTCATGCGCTTGATTCCTGTGCCGCCGGGAAAAATCACCGGGGGCAAAGCCTTTTTGCATGGTCAGGATTTGTTGGCGATGTCAACCGAGGAAATCCGGCATGTGCGCGGCGCGCAGATTGCCATGGTTTTTCAGGATCCGATGACCTCGCTGAACCCAGTGCTGACGCTGGAGCGTCAACTAACTGAGCCGCTGGAGCTGCATTTGGGGATGACGCATTCCCAGGCTGTAGATCGCGCGGCTGAATTGTTATCCATGGTCGGGATTCCGAAAGCCAAAGATCGGTTGAAAGATTATCCCCACCAGTTCTCGGGCGGGATGCGCCAGCGTGTGATGATCGCCATGGCGCTGGCCTGTAATCCCCAGGTTTTAATTGCTGATGAACCGACCACTGCGCTGGATGTGACCATCCAGGCGCAGATTGTGGATTTGGTCAAGCGCCTGCGGGATGAATTGGGCATGGCCATTATCTGGATTACGCACGATCTGGGTGTGGTGGCCCGCCTGGCGCAGCGTGTTCTGGTGATGTATGGCGGGTTTATTATTGAAGAAGCGCTGGTGAAAGATCTTTATGCCAACCCCCGTCATCCCTATACGACCGGTCTGCTGGGCAGTCTGCCGCGCCTGGATGCCGAATCGGTTGGATATCGCCTCGACTCAATCGACGGGTTGCCGCCCGTCTTGTATAAACGACCGACTTTTTGTCCATTTGCGCCACGTTGTAAATGGGTGATGGAGCGCTGCTGGCAAGAGAATCCTGTCTTGACGAACGTGACCGAAAATCATCGCGTTGCTTGCTGGGTTGACATCAAAACAGGAAAGGTTCGCTAACATGACCGAACTCTTACGCGTCGAAAACCTTGTCAAGCATTTTCCCATTCGCCGGGGCCTGTTCCAGAAACAGGTTGGCGCGGTTCACGCGGTGGATGGCATCTCATTTACGGTTAATCAGGGTGAAACCCTGGGCCTGGTCGGGGAATCGGGCTGCGGGAAATCAACCACGGGGCGCGCCATTTTGCAGCTTTACCGTCCCACTTCGGGCAAGGTGCTTTTTGAAGGGGCTGATCTGGTCAAAATGGATGGCGAAGACCTGCGCCACATGCGCCGCAAGATGCAGATCATCTTCCAGGATCCGTATGCCAGCTTGAATCCGCGTATGACGGTGGGCGATATCATCGCCGAGCCGCTGCTTGTACACGGCCTGGCAAATGAGCACGAGACCAAGGATCGTGTGGCGCATCTGCTGGAATTGGTGCGCTTGAGCCCGGCGTTTGCATCGCGTTATCCGCATGAGTTTTCGGGTGGTCAGCGCCAGCGGGTGGGCGTTGCGCGTGCCCTCGCGCTTCAACCTTCATTTATTATTTGTGATGAACCGATCTCGGCGTTGGATGTTTCCATTCAGGCCCAGGTTGTCAATCTGCTGGAAGACCTGCAAAAAGAATTTAACCTGACCTATCTCTTCATTGCCCACGATCTTTCCATGGTGCGGCACATCAGTAATCGCATTGCGGTGATGTACCTGGGCGTGATAGTCGAGTTGACCAACAGCGAAGAGCTGCATGTCAAGCCCCTGCATCCGTACACGCAGGCGCTGCTTTCTGCGGTTCCAATCCCCGACCCGGTCGTGGAGGAAACCCGCAAACGGATCATTCTTGAAGGCGATGTTCCCTCCCCGGTGAACCCGCCCTCGGGCTGCCGCTTCCGCACACGCTGCCCGATCGCCAAAGAAATCTGTGCTGAAAAACAGCCAGATTTTCGTGAGGTCACTGCAGGTCACTACGTAGCCTGCCACTTAGTCAGTTAAAAAGGAGGTGGTTGCTGAACCAAACTCGTGTCGTGTTGTATCCTGTTAATCGAATCAAAATTTTCAGTGAGGAGAAGAAAACTATGCGTAAGTTGTTTGTTGTGATGGGTCTCCTGGTGCTTGCCAGCATGATGTTGGCAGCCTGCGGTGCTCCCGCCGAACCCCAGACGATTGTCCAGACTGTTGTTGTTGCCGGCACGCCCGAAGTGCAGGTGGTTGTTGCAACCCCTGAACCCGAAGCCAAACCGGCCGTCCTGCGCGTCAACACCGGTGCTTACCCCGATGTTATTGACCCGCAGAAGTCGTCCTTCGTGAATGAAATCGGGCACCTCAAGTTGATCTACACGGGCCTGACCGCCCTCAATGAAAAACTCGAGACCGTCCCCGGTGCGGCTGAATCGTGGAAGTTCAACGATGATGCCACCCAGCTGGTCTTCACCCTGAAGAAGGACCTGAAGTACAGCGATGGTTCCGTCTTGAATGCCAAGCGCTTTGAGTATGCTTTCATGCGCAACATTGACCCCGCCACCGCCGGTGAATATGCTTCCATCACCGATGAAATCGTCGGCGCTCCCGAATGGCGCGCTGCCGATACCACGGCCGCCGATTATGATCCCGAGGTCTTCAAGGCTGCTTTGGGCGTCAAGGCCACGCATGCTGACGGCGCTGACTGCGCTGACTACGAAGATGTCGCTTGCGATACCCTGACCCTGACCTTCTCCAAGCCCGCCCCGTACTTTGCGACCATCGCCGGTATCTGGGTTGGCTACCCGGCCAAGCAGGAAAATATCGAAGAAGGTGGCGACATCTGGTGGACTTCGTCCAAGTACCAGATTGGTAACGGCCCCTTCATCTGGAAGTCGGTCGATCCCTTCGTCCGCAGCGTCTTCGTCCCGAATCCCAACTACGCTGGCGCCGCTGTCCCGACCTACAGCATCGAATATTCCTACATCACCGATTCGGCCGTCGCTTTCGAAGCCTACAAGAACAACGAATTCGATGTCGTTGCCTCGGTGGCTGAAGACCTCGATGCCATCAATGCCGATCCCGACCTGGCCGCCCAGCACATGCAGTGGGCTGGTTCCTGCACCATCAAGATCCAGTTTAACCTGCAGCCCACCTGGAACGGCAACCCGAATCCCTTCGCCGACAAGAAAGTCCGCGAAGCCTTTGCCCTCGCTTTCAACGCTGAAGGTTGGGTCAAGGATGTCGATGGCAGCCTGTCCAGCCCGACCTGGACCTGGATTCCGCCCGGATATCCTGGATACGATGCCAACTCCCCGATCAAGTACGATGTCGAAGCTGCCAAGGCTGCTCTCGCTGCCGCCGGTGAAGAATTCAACTCGGCTGAGAAGCTGAACGCTATGGGCCTGAAGATGGCCTTCAGCGATTCTGCTCGCAACCGCACCCGCTCCGAGTGGCTGGTTGCCAACTACAAAGCCAACCTGGGTGTTGACATCGCGCTCGACCCGGTCGATCCCACCACCTACACCGCCATCCAGAAAGACCCCACCACCTTCCCGCTGCTCTCCCGCGGTGGCTGGTGCGCGGACTATCCGGATCCCCAGAACTGGCTGAGCGTGTACTGGCGCTCCGACACGACCTTCGCTTCCCGCCCCGGCTATAAGAACGAAGAGTTCGACAAGCTGGTCAACGAAGCCGATGCGACCGTTGATCCTGTCAAACGCTTGGATCTCTACAAGCAGGCCCAGCAACTCTTGCTCGCCGATATCCCGGCCGCCTTTGGCTACAACAGCCTGAACCACTACCTGGTCAAGCCGTGGGTTAAGGGCATTCAGACCACCCCGCAGGATGGCATGTTCCCTGGTGACACCGCTCCTTGGACCATCAGCATTGACACCAGCATGATCCCGTAATAACCAATCGTACGTTATTGGGCTGGCCGTCACAAGTGGGCGGCCAGCCCAAATCTTGAAATAAATCGAGGCAGTAGATGATTACCTATATTATTCGACGCCTGCTCTGGTTAATTCCTGTGATTCTGGTTGTTGGCGCAGTAACCTTCATCTTGATGCACAACACCCCCGGCGGCCCCTGGGATACAGATGCCGAACGCCGCCAGGTAGATGAATCAACCCGGAAATCCTTGGAAGCCTTTTATGGCCTGGACAAACCTCTCTGGCGACAGTTCGTAGCTTATATGATCGGAGACTTTAATAATAAAGGGAAGTTCATCTGCGGCCTGCCATGTGGAAATTTTGGGCCGTCCTACCGCCAGCGCGGAGTACCGGTGCAGTCCATCCTCTTCCGCCCGCCCGATGGCGACGATGGCAACCCAAAGCCCTGGTATTACAGCCGATTTGGCTATTCTTTGCGGCTGGGCTTGATGGCGCTGGTGATCGCCATTGTTGTTGGCATACCCGTTGGAACAATTGCTGCGCTCAAGCAAAATACCTGGGTTGATTATCTCAGTTTGCTGGTCGCCACTGCGGGGATTTCCGTCCCGAATTTTGTGATTGCCATTTTTCTCATCATTATCTTTGCCAGTGGGCTGAAATGGGTCAGCGTGGTGCCGCGCACCTGGGACACACTTAGCGTCTGGGTCTTGCCAGCCACGGTGTTGGGCTTTGGCACCCTGGCCTTCACTGCCCGCCTGATGCGCACCTCGATGCTGGAAGTGTTGCGCATGGATTACATTCGCACGGCGCGTGCCAAAGGTCTGGCGGAGCGCGTGGTCGTGGTCATCCACATGATTAAAAATGCCTTGATCCCGGTCATCACCATCCTGGGCCCGGCTCTGGCAGGTTTGGTGACCGGTTCCTTTATCATCGAAACCATGTTCGCTTTCCCAGGGATGGGACGCGCCTATGTCCAGGCGATCAGCCAGCGAGACTACTCCCTCATTATGGGGACTACGCTGATTTATGCAGTTTTGGTGGCGGTTGCCAACCTGAGTGTTGACTTTATCTATGTCCTGATTGACCCGCGCATCCGGCTGGAAGAATGATTGTGAGAGGTAGCGATGACTGCACAGGTTGAAACCCAAACCCCGAATATCCCCAATTTTGGCGAGGCCCTCAAAACCAAAACGCCCAATCAGGAAGCCTTTGAACGTTTGGCGCGCAATAAAGCCTCCGTCTTTGGGCTGGTGGTGATCATCTTGTTCATGCTCATGGCAATTTTTGCCAGAGTGCTGGCGCCGCACGATCCCCTGGAAATTACCAGCGGACAGAAATTCCTGCCTCCCGCCTGGGTTGCGCAAACCGCGGGCGGCAAGGCCAGCAACCCCGATTATCTCCTCGGCACCGATACGCTTGGGCGCGATGCCTTGAGTCGCGTCTTGTTTGGCGCGCGGGTTTCGATGGTGGTTGGGTTCATCCCGACCTTCATCATCGTTTTGATTGGCACGGTGGTGGGGATGATGGCCGGTTACCTGGGCGGCACCTGGGATAATTTGCTCATGCGCTTGACCGATGTCATCTATGCTTTCCCCGACCTGCTGTTCTTCATCATCATTATGGTGTCACTGCGTGATAGCTGGATCGGGCAGTTTATGAATGGCCTCTTCCTGCTCTTTGCCTCGTTGGCCATCGTCAACTGGGTCGGGATTGCCCGTCTGGTGCGCGGCCAGGTACTCTCGCTCAAGCAGAAGGAATTCATCGAAGCGGCACGCGCCATTGGCGTTAAAACACCGCGCATCATGACCCATCACTTGCTGCCGAATACATTGGGCGTGATCATCGTTTACGTTGCCTTTCGCATCCCCGGCCTGATCATCACCGAAGCCATTTTGGGGTACCTGGGCTTGGGCCTGCGCCCGCCCGCCGACTCAAGCGCCACCTTCATCACCTCCTGGGGCGGCCTTTTGCTTGAAGGCCAGAGCGCCATCAATGCCCAACCCTGGCTTTTGCTGGCCCCGGCTATTTGCATCGCCCTGGTTGTCCTGGCATTCACCTTCCTCGGCGACGGTCTGCGCGACGCCCTCGACCCGCGCATGCGCGGCTCACAATAATCTTCCCCGCTTGCCGGATTGGTGAACATAGGATAGGATTCAGGCCAACCCTGAATCCTATTTATTTCTCAGGAGCAAACGCATGTCCCCTCGAAAAATTCTGCTGGCTGCTCTTCTGCTAGCCTTATCGGTTTCATCCTGTAACCTGGTTTCTCCAGCCTCAGAGGTCACTCCTGCCGCGGGAACGCAACCCACTCCCAGCGAGATGACCATCCCCGCTTTGCCCACCTCCCCCCCGCATCGCACCCTGACAGTCTGCCTCGGGCAGGAACCCAACACCCTTTACCCATTGGCTGTACAAAACAGCGCCGCCCGCAGCATTCTTGGTACCCTCTATGATGGCCCGATTGATATTTTTGCCAACGGCTACCAGGCCGTCATCCTCGAAAAAATCCCATCAATCGAAAACGGCGATGCCCAGCTGACTCCTGCCACCGTCAACCATGGCGATCTGGTCATCAACAGCGCCGGGGAAGTGGTGCCCCTCGCTGAGGGAGTTACCGTCCTGCCCGCCGGCTGCTACGACGATGCCTGCGCTGTCAAATACACCGACGGCCTTGCCCTCAGCATGGATCAGCTCGTCGTCACCTACCGCCTGCTCCCGAACCTGAAATGGTCTGATGGCACCCCGCTGACAGCCAAAGACGCGCTCTACGGCTACAAACTCGCCTCCGCCGACGAAACCCCGGGCTCGAAATACCTGGTCGAACGCACCCAATCCTATGAAGCCCTCGACGATCTCACCCTGCAATGGTGGGGCCTGCCCGGATTTGTAGATCCCGCCTATGCCGGAAATTTTTGGATGCCGCTTCCAGAGCATGCCTGGGGCCAGCTTTCCGCGGCTCAACTCGCCAGCGCCGATACCTCCACGCGCCCGCCGCTGGGCTGGGGCCCCTATATCTTCAGCGAATGGCTGCCCGGCGAGCAAATCCGCATGGAAAAGAATCCCAACTACTTCCGCGCCGCGGAAGGCCTGCCGCTTTTTGATACACTCCTGTTCCGCTTCGTCAAAGATGCCCCCACCGCCATCAGCGCGTTGATTGCCGGCCAATGCGACCTGCTTGACCCCAGCGTACGCCTGGATGGGCATATTGACCTGTTGACAGAACTGGCGCGCAACAACCAGGTGCGCCTGGTCACTTCCACCACCCCGGTCATAGAACGCCTCGACTTTGGCATACAGCCAGCCGACGCCAATCACCCCAACTTCTTCGCCGATGTGCGCACCCGCCAGGGCATTGCCTCCTGTCTCGACCGGGCCCAGGTCGTCAATGTGGTGCTGGCGGGCATGTCGCAAGTCCCCGATACCTTCGTCTCCCCGGCTCACACTCTGTTCGCCGCTGAAACAACCAAATATCCATTCAATGTCACGGCGGGCAGCGCACTGCTCAAATCCGCCGGCTGGATCGATTCCGACAGCAATCCCGCCACGCCGCGCATCGCCTCGGCAGTGACCGGGGTGCCCGATGGCACCCCTCTCCAGCTTCATTATTGGACCACCTCTGCCTCGCAGCGTCAGCAGGTCAGCCAGATTTTGGCCGCATCGCTGGCTGAGTGCGGAGTCGGCGTCAGCGTGGAGTATTTCCCCCAGGACCAGTTTTACGCTCCCGGCCCGGAGGGCATGCTCTTCGGCCGGAAATTTGACCTGGCCCAGTATGCCGTCTCTGCCAGCGGCAGTGAGCCGCCTTGTTCCGGCCTGCTCACCGACCAGATCCCGGCGGCTTCCAATCACTGGTTGGGTCTGAATGTCAGCGCTTACTCCAATCCCGATTTTGACCTGCTGTGCCGTAAAGCCATGCGCACCCTGCCCGACCAGGAAGAGCATGCCGACGCCTATACCCAGGCCCAGACTCTTTTCGCCAACGATTTGCCCTTTGTGCCGCTGTACATGCGCCTTAAAGTGGCCGTCACCCGCCGTGACCTGTGCAACTACCGCCTCGACGCATTCATCCTGAATGACCTCTGGAACATCGAAGAATTGGACTATAAACCCGCCTGTGAGTAGGAAAACCGTTGATTTTGGGCTTTGGCAGCCGTTTTGCTTGACTGCTAAAAACCCTTATGCTATAAACATAGCTGTTTGTGTTCCGTTCGTTTACTACACTAATTTCTTAGTAGACAAATACCGAATGGTATTTGAAGGAGGTGATACCTGATTTCCGAAGTAACCCCGTCTTATCCGTCGCATTCACCCTTCACTCTACCGTACTCTAATTTTCTCTCAGGAGGAGAAATACAATGATACGAAATCGCTTAATGGCCCTTCTTGGCCTGTTCGTTGTCGCCAGCATGATCTTGGCTGCCTGCGGCACCCCCACCCCCGCACCCACCGAACCACCCGCCCCGGCGACGGAAGTGCCCCCGACGCCCGAACCCACCCCCATCCCCGTCCGCGACGGCGCCTGGCTGGATTCGGTTGTGTTCTCCGTGATTGACTCGCCCGAAGCTGCGGTCACCCAGCTCAAGGCCGACCAGATTGATGTCTATCCCGAATCATCCTCCAACGCCGAAGTCTTCAAATCGGTCAAGGATGATGCCAATCTGGCCTACTCCAACTCATTCGGCTCCTACACTGAAATCACCTTCAACCCGGTGCTCAAATTCAGCGATGGCCGTCTGAACCCCTTCGGCGATCCCAAAATCCGCGAAGCTGTGAACATGATCGTGGATCGCGACTATATCGTCCAGGAAATCTATGGTGGTCTGGCTGCTCCCAAGCTGCTGCCGCTCAACTCAGCTTTCCCCGATTACGCCCGCTACGTGGATACCGCTCGCGCTCTCGAAGCCAAGTACGCTTTCAACTTCGACAAGGGCAATGAGATCATCAAAACCCAGATGGAAGCGAATGGCGCGACCCTCGGCGCAGATGGCAAGTGGCAGTATGAAGGCAAACCCGTTGAACTGACCTACATCATCCGCATCGAAGATGAGCGCAAACCGACCGGTGATTATATTGCCGGACAGCTCGAAAAAGCCGGCTTCACCGTCATCCGCGATTACAAGAAGCGTGCCGATGCCTCCCCGATCTGGAACCGCAGCAATCCTTCGGATGGTCTGTGGAACCTGTACACCGGCGGCTGGATCACCACTGCCGTTTCTCGCGACGACGCCACCAACTTTGCTTATTTCTACAGCAATCTGGGCAGCGGCTCCCCGCTCTGGCAGGCTTACACGCCTTCGGATGAATACTTCGGCGTTTCGAACGACCTGTGGACCAATAACTTCAAGACCATGGACGAACGCGGCCAGCTCTTCCGCAAAGCCATGGAACTTGCCCTGCAGGATTCCGTCCGCGTCTGGTTGGTGGATCAGAAAGCCTTCTCCCCCAAGAAAGCCAATGTGACCCTGGCCTACGACCTGGCTGGTGGCATTTCTGGCTCCCGCCTGTGGCCCTACACCGCCCGCTTCTCTGATAAAGAAGGCGGCGAACTTCGCATCGCGATGAACGGCGTTTTGATCGACCCGTGGAACCCGCTCGGCGGCTCGAACTGGATCTCCGACTCGATGATCCAGCGCGCCACCTCCGACGTGGCTGCCATGCCCGATCCCTACACCGGTCTGGCCTGGCCGCAGCGCTTCGAAAGCGCTTCCGTGCTGGCCAAGGAAGGCCTGCCGATTTCCAAGACCCTGGACTGGGTTGACCTGCAATTCCAGGCCGATGCCATCGCCGTTCCGGAAGATGCCTGGGTCGATTGGGATCCCATTGGTCAGAAGTTCTGGACCGCTGCCGATGCTGCCAAGGCCAAGGATCAGTATGGCCAGGTGGAAGCCAAATCGGCTGAAATTGCCGGCGCCGTCGATCTCGCCAAGTTGAATGACGCTGCCCTCGTGCAGGCTGCCACCGATCTGGCCACCGCTTACGGCACCATCACTGGTTCGACCGTTGACGTTGCGGCTGCTCTGACCGGCAGCGATGATGCCAAGGCGGCTGTGACTGCCAAGGTGGAAGAAATCAAGGCCCTGGCCAGCGATGACGAAAAGAAAGCCGCCATTGCATCCTTTGCCATGGATACTGTTGGCAGTCTGGACAGTGGCTTCGTCTTTGGCCTCGGCCAGCGCGACGTCTCCACCGCCCTCACCAAAACCACCGTTGTTTACCCGAAGGACCTCTTCAGCACCGTCAAGTGGCATGATGGCTCCCCGCTCAGCATGGGCGACTTCGTCATGGGCATGATCCTGGGCTTCGACCAGGGCAAACCCGCCAGCGCCATCTACGACGAATCGGCTGCCTCCAGCCTCGAGAGCTTCCTCTCGCACTTCAAGGGCGTCAAGATCGTCTCGACCGACCCGCTCACCATCGAAACCTATGATGACTTCTATCTGCTCGATGCCGAACTGATGCCCAGCACCTGGTGGCCGGCCTACTCCTATGGCACTGGCGCCTGGCACAACCTTGCTCTCGGCGTCCAGGCGGATGGCGAATCCAAACTCGCCTTCACCTCCTCCAAAGCCGACACACTGACGATCGAGTGGATGAGCTACGTGGCTGGCCCCAGCCTGGATATCCTCAACGGTTACCTCGAACAGGATGCCGGCTCGGCCTTTATCCCGTACGCCCCCACCCTCGGCCAGTTCGTCACCGCTGACGAAGCCAAGGCGCGTTACGCCAACCTGCAGGCCTTCTATGCCGCCCACGGCCACTTCTGGATCGGCACCGGCCCGTTCGTGCTCGAGAAGGTATTCCCGACTGAAAAGACCGTCACCCTGGCCCGCTTTGCCGACTTCCCCGACAAGGCCGATAAATGGGATCGCTTCGGTGAACCCAAGATCTCGACCGTGGTTGTGGATGGCCCCGGACAGGTCAAGATTGGCGACCCGGCTGAATTCACCGTCACCGTCACCTTCAAAGATCAGCCCTACCCGGCTGCGGAAATCTCTGCTGCCAAGTACCTGCTCTTCAACGCCAAGGGTGAGCTCGTTTCCACCGGCGACGCGACTGCCGCGGGCGATGGCGCTTACACCGTCTCCCTCAGCGCCGATGTGACCAAGGGCCTCGAATCCGGCGGTAACAAGCTCGAAGTGGCGGTCTCCTCCGCCGTGGTCAGCATCCCGACCTTCTCCAGCTTCGAATTCGTTACGGCTCCGTAACTCTCTGCTGTGAATCGGTTGCCAGGGGCGGGGCGCAAGCCTTGCCCCTGGCACATCCCTGTTTTATTGATTAAGATGAGCACAGCGGTCGCATCAAGTTGGCCCTGTGCTTGTTATTTTCAGGCCAATTGCAAATGACTCTGTCCCAATTATCTGGATGCAAGTCAAAAAAACTGTTTACCGGAGGTCGCGATGAGCGAATCGCCCCAGGCTACACCTCAAGCGCAAAATAAACCCCAAAAAGCCGAATCAGCCTCTCGCGGGGTTGGCCGTGTCATGAAATACATGGCCGTCCGGCTGGTCACCCTGTTCATTACAGTCGTCATTGGGGTCTATCTCACTATTCTCATCGCCAATATGGGCGGTTATGTCGATCAAATCCGCCGCGGAGAGATTCAAGAAGCTGCCCAACAACGCGTGCTGACCGACCAGGCCCTCAAGAACCTGCCTCCCGAGGCGCGCACCAAACGCCTGGAAGAGATTATCAAGCTCGAAGAAAAACGCTACGGCCTCGACAAACCTTTCGTGGTACGCAGCATGGGCTACCTCTCTGATGCTGTCACCCTCAGCCTGGGACGCTCACAGAACATCTCCAGCGACAGCGGCTCGCGCCAGGTACGGCTCATTCTGCTGGAACGTCTGCCCGCCACCGTACTCCTGTTTGGAACGGCAGATTTACTGCTATTTTTTGTCAGCCTTTTTATCGGGCTGGCGCTATCCCGCCGTTATGGCAGCTTTTGGGATAAATTCATCGTCACACTCTCACCGCTCTCCGCTGCGCCAGGCTGGTTCTTCGGCATATTCCTGATCGCCTTCTTCTCCGCCTATTTACGCATCCTGCCCTTTGGCGGCATGGTGGCCGTTCCCCCACCCGACAACCGCCTGGATTATTTCATCAGCCTGCTCTACCACATGATCCTGCCCGTCTTGGCCATCACGGTCAGCTCCATCTTTATCAGCGCCTACGGCAACCGCACCTTCTTCCTGATCTATTCCAGCGAAGATTATGTTGAAATGGCCAAGGCGAAAGGCCTGAAATCGCAGGATGTGGAACGCCGCTATGTCTTGCGCCCCACCCTGCCGACCATTATCACCGGTTTTGCCTTTACCCTGATCGGCCTGTGGACCGGCGCCCCCATTTTTGAGACCGTCTTCAACTGGCCCGGTCTTGGACGTGTCATCTTCCAGGCCGTTGGCCTGTATGACACCCCCGTAATTGTCGCCTCGGTGGTTTTATTTGCCTACCTGTTGGCCATTACCGTCTTTCTGCTTGATTTCATTTACGCGCTGGTCGATCCGCGCGTCAAAATCGGCGGGGAAGGGAAATCCGCATGAAGTCTTTACTGCGCTTTTTCAATGATCTAAAACAATATCCTTCGGCGATTGCCAGCATGGTGATCATCCTCATCCTGCTTGGAATCTCCGTCTACACCCTGGTCACCATCCCCTATGCCGAGGCGGTTCGGCTCTGGCGCGGCGGCGAGGATGTCTGGTATCAGCTTCCCAAAACCGTCCCCCCGGCCTGGGTTAACTCATTCAGCGCAACCAAGTTGCCAGACACAATCATCCTCAACACCGCCACCGATCCCAGCTTAAAAACAGGCGAAGAACCTTCCGGCGATGGCAAGCGTATCAACATGGAATTTACCTTCGATTTTCCATATGATGAATTTCCCCAGGAAATGTCGCTCTACCTCAAGGCCAAATATGACGAAAAAGCCCCCTTTGTCTCGCTGACCTGGTTCAAGCCGGACGGCAGTAAGATATCGCTGGGCAATTTTTCCATGCAGGGCGCCACCCAAAACTTCCGTTTCTCGCAGGATCCCAAGCTGAAAAACCGCTTTGGGGAGGTTCAACCGCAGGAAGCCCTGTTGGCGGTCAAAGGCTCTGACCCGTTGCAGGTTGAAAAAGGCCAATATAAGCTCCAGGTGCAGGCCATTACCTTCGAAAAAGAGTCAGAGATCAACGTTGAATTTATCGAATATGGCAAGGTTTATGGGATTGCCGGCACCGACCATATGCGCCGCAATCTGATGGTTGCCCTGCTGTGGGGCATGCCGGTTGCGCTTTCATTCGGGTTGATCGCTGCGCTCGGCACTTCGATTGCCTCGATGATCATCGCCGCCTTTGGGGCCTGGTTCGGCGGCTGGATCGATGAACTGATCCAGCGCGTGACCGAAATCAACAGCGTGCTGCCCTTCCTTCCGATCCTGATTATGGTCGGCACCTTCTATTCGCGCAGTATTTTTACCATCCTGGCTGTCACCATTTTGCTCAGTATTTTTGGGCTTTCAATCAAGAATTACCGCGCGATATTTTTGCAGGTGCGTGAAATGCCCTACATCGAAGCCGCGCGCGCCTACGGGGCCAGCAATTCCCGCATCATTCTGAATTACCTCGTTCCGCGCATCATCCCGCTGCTGGTGCCCGGCCTGGTGACCGGTATCCCCAGCTACGTGTTCCTGGAAGCCTCCCTCTCCGTGTTGGGGCTCGGCGACCCGGTTCTGCCCACCTGGGGCAAGATCATCCAGGACGCAGAATTCAACGGCGCCTTATACCAGGGCATGTATTACTGGGTGATGGAACCGGCGATCTTGCTGATGATCACTGGCCTGGCATTTTCCATGCTGGGTTTTGCGCTCGATCGCATCTTCAATCCGCGCCTGAGAGGAATGTAACCCATGGCTGACAATAAACTACTCAAAGTCGAGGAATTGGTCCTATACTTCCGCGCCGGCAGCGGCGTGGTGCAGGCCGTCGACAGCGTCGAGTTTGAATTGGATTACAACCGCGCCGTAGTCGTTCTGGGCGAATCGGGCTGCGGAAAAAGCTCGCTGGCCAAAGCCATCCTGCGTTTGTTGCCGCGCAACATCGACTCCTATCGCGGCCGCGTCTACCTGGATGGCAAGGACATTATGAAGCTCTCTGACGAAGACTTTCGTCAGAACGTGCGCTGGATCGCCATGTCGCTGGTGCCGCAGGCCGCCATGAACGCGCTCAACCCCGTGCTCACGGTGGGTGACCAGGTGGCCGAACCAGCCATGATTCACCTCGGTGTGCAAAAGGCGGAAGCGCTTGAGCAGGCCCGGAAAATGTTCCGCCATGTCGGTGTGCCGGATGATTTCCTCGCGCGTTATCCCTTCGAATTAAGCGGTGGCATGCGCCAGCGTGTGGCTATTGCCATGGCGCTGGTCACCTCCCCCAATTTGATCATTCTCGATGAGCCCACCTCAGCCCTGGATGTGCTCACCCAGGCCAATATTTTCAACGTTCTGAAGCGCATCAAAAAAGAACTGGGCACCAGCTTTATCCTGATCACGCACGATATCGCCACCTCGAGCGAACTCGCCGACGATGTGGCGGTCATGTATGCTGGCCAGATCGTGGAAATGGGGGACGCCGAGCGCTTTTTCAACGAACCCCTGCACCCATATTCGCGCAAATTGATGGCCAGCGTCCCGCGCCTGCGCCAGGAAAAAGACCTGGAATTCATCAGCGGCCAGCCCCCCAGCCTGATAGACCTGCCTACGGGCTGCCGGTTTGCCGAACGTTGTGCCCTGCGCTTTGAAAAATGCGACCAGGAACCGCCTGTTTTTCTCAAAGAAGGCCGCAAGGTCAAGTGCTGGTTACACCAATAATCGGAGTGCCTCATGTCTGCAGAATTAAAACAAGAAGAAAAAGATATCCTGGTCTCCGTTCGTGACCTGCACGTCTGGTTTGAACTGCGCCGCTGGGGCTTCAGTCATGCCGGCTATGTGCGCGCCGTGGACGGTGTCAGCTTTGACCTGCACGCCGGTGAAGCCGTGGCCGTGGTGGGCGAGAGCGGGTGCGGCAAGTCCAGCCTGATGCGCGCCATCCTGGGTTTGCATAAGCCCACCAAGGGCAGCATCCTGTTCAACGGCGAGGACTTGGCCGAATATGATGTGGCCAAAATGCGCTGGTATCACAACACCCAGGTGGGCTATGTCCAGCAGGATCCGTTTGGCGCCCTGCCGCCTTTCATGACGATCCAGCGCATTCTCGAAGAACCCCTGATTGTCGGCGGGGTGCGCAGCGCGGAAGAGCGCGAAGCCCGCGTGCAAAAGGTCATGGAAGAAGTCAGGTTGATCCCGGCCCGGGACTTTTTGCCCAAGTATCCCCACATGCTGAGCGGCGGACAGCAGCAGCGTGTGGTGATTGCCCGGGCGATGATTATGGGCCCCAAGGTGCTCGTTGCAGATGAACCGGTTTCCATGTTGGATGCTTCGGTGCGCGTCGAAATTCTCAAGCTGCTGCGCGGGCTGCAGGAAAAGCATAACCTGGCGGTCATCTACATCACGCATGACCTTTCGACAGTCAGCTATTTCTCGGAACGCATCTTCGTAATGTATGCCGGGAACCTGGTAGAAAAATCGAAGGTACGCAGCCTGTTGAATAATCCCGGTCACCCGTATACCATGGCCCTGCTGACGGGCACTTCCGAGCCGGATGCCAACAACGCCAAGACTTTCAAGGAACTTCCGCCCGGAGAACCTCCCAGCTTGGTCAATCCGCCGGCTGGCTGCCGCTTCCATCCTCGCTGCTCGCGCGTGATTGCGGGCGTGTGTGATGCGCAGATCCCGGTGGATATCGAAATTGAACCGCGCCACCAGGTAGCCTGCTGGTTATACAACAATGCCCGCGCAGATTAGCCCACAATGGATGATGATCATCGCGGTGGCTGCCATGCTTCTTGGTGTGGCCTTGCCGCTCCTGACCATCCTCAAGTTGCTGCCTTCCACCCTGTGCCTGAATTTTCTGGCCGTCGGCGCCTCGATGGGCGGACTGTTGCTGGGAATGACCGGTCTGGCCCTGTATTTTCGGGAGCATCGTAAACCACGCGAATAATGCCTGCGCCGGTAGAAGTCTTATCCACAGACCTGTTCCCACCGATCCTGTGCGGTGGGAACAGGTCTGGTTCATCTTTCCACGCTGAATCTTTGCTATAATCGGTACACCTTGATTGATGGAGAGAAGCCAGTGGCACAACCAGAATCCAAACACCCGCTCCTGGAAGTAAAAAACCTGAAGACCTATTTTTATACCGAAGACGGCATTGTCAAAGCTGTGGACGGGGTTGATTTCCACGTCTATCCCGGTGAGGTGATGGGCCTGGTGGGTGAATCGGGCTGTGGCAAGAGCGTCACATCCCTTTCGATCATGCGGCTGATCAGCCAGCCGGGGAAGATTGTCGAGGGGCAGATCCTGTTTGAAGGCAAGGATCTGGTGCGGGCCAGCGAAGAAGAAATGATTCAGGTGCGCGGCAACCGGCTTTCGATGATCTTCCAGCAGCCGCAGACGGCTCTCAATCCCGTCTTTAAGGTTGGCGACCAGATTGCGGAAGTGTTGAGCATCCATCAGGGCATGGGCAAGGAAGCCGGGCACGCGCGCGCCGTGGAGCTGATCAAAATGGTTGGAATTCCGGATGCCGAGCGCCGCGCCCAGGCCTACCCGCATGAACTTTCGGGCGGCCAGGCCCAGCGGGTGATGATTGCCATGGCCCTGGCCTGTGTGCCCAACCTGCTGATTGCCGATGAGCCGACCACCGCCCTGGATGTGACCATCCAGGCCCAGATCCTCGACCTGATGCGCAACCTGCGCCAGAATATTGGCACGGCCATCATCCTGATCACCCACGACCTGGGCGTGGTGGCCGATATGTGCGAGCGTGTGGCGGTGATGTATGCCGGGCGGATCGTGGAAGAAGCGGGTGTGAACAACCTGTTCCAGAGTCCGCTGCACCCCTATACGCGCGGGCTGATTGGTTCCATTCCGATCCTGGGCAATCTCAAGGATCGTCTGGAAGTCATCCCCGGCACGGTGCCTAACCTGGTCAACCTGCCAGCGGGCTGTCGCTTTGCGCCGCGCTGCCGCGCCCGTCAGGAGCATGCCCTGACGATTTGCACTCAGCAGGAACCCGACCTGCTGACGGTTTCCACCGGGCATACGGTGCGCTGCTGGCTGTATCAAACTGCGGATGGCCACGTCGCGCCGCTCACGAATTAATTCACCGTGGAGTTTTGGATGACCACAACTATTGCAACCAGAGAGCTTTTACAGGCCAGGAACATTGTCAAGTACTTTCCCGTGCGGGAAGGTTTGTTGCAGCGTGTCAAGGACTATGTACGCGCAGTGGATAACGTCAGCTTTGTTGTGCGCGAAGGTGAAACGCTCGGGCTGGTGGGCGAATCGGGCTGCGGCAAGACGACGATTGGCCGCACCATCCTGCGGCTGATTGAGCCCACCTCGGGTGCGGTGCTTTTTGATGGCCAGGATGTCTTCAAGCTGGCCGGGCAGGAACTGAAAGCGATGCGCCGCAACATGCAAATCATTTTTCAAGACCCCTACGCCTCGCTTGATCCGCGCATGCCCATCGGCGAATCGGTCATGGAAGGCCTGAACATCCACCGGATCGGCACACCGAAGGAGCGTTACGAGGTCATGCTCGATACGCTCAAAAAAGTCGGCCTGGAAGACTACCACGCGCGCCGTTACCCGCACGAATTCTCCGGCGGTCAGCGTCAGCGCATTGGCATTGCCCGCGCCCTGGCTTTGCGCCCGAAATTCATTATTTGCGATGAGCCGGTTTCGGCGCTGGATGTCTCCATCCAATCGCAGGTGCTCAATATTTTAAAAGACCTGCAGGCCGAATTTGGCCTGACCTACCTGTTCATCGCCCACAACCTGAGCGTGGTGGAGCACATCTCCAACCGCGTGGCGGTCATGTACCTGGGAAAAATGGTGGAACTGGCCGACCGCGATGAATTATTCCGCAACCCTCGGCACCCGTACACCACCGCCCTGATGTCTGCCATCCCGATCCCGGATCCGACTCTGAAGCGTGAGCGCATGATCCTGAAGGGCGACGTGCCCAGCCCGCTTAACCCACCCACCGGCTGCCGGTTCCACCCGCGTTGTCCAATTGCCGAGAAGATTTGTTCAGAACAGGAACCCGAATTCCGGGAAATTGCGCCGGAACATCGGGTGGCCTGCTGGAAGGCCTGACAAACCCACCCGGCGGAGCGAGCGAATGAGATATCGCGTTTTAATTGTCGATGACCAGAGGGAATTCAGCCGCCTGTTAAGGTCGGCCCTGGAAACGATTGAACAAGGGCTGGATGTGACCGAAGCACCTTCGGGTGAAGAAGCCCTGCTGGTTGCCAGCCTCCAGCCGGTTGATCTCCTCATTGCCGATTTCCGTTTACCAGGCATTACTGGCCTGGAATTGATGCGCAAATTCCGCATCCTGAATCCGCAGGTAAAAATTATTATGATCACGGGCATTTCCGACCCCCGGCTGCTCCAGGAAGTCCAAAATGCCGGCGCAGATGCCTTTTTTACAAAACCTGTCCCGATGGGAGATTTTCTCGCCACCGTGGAACGTACGCTGGGCATGACGCGCACCATCCTGGCCCGGACGGAAACTTCTGCTGAAACACAACTGCCCGCCCCTGTGACGGGGCTGGGTGAACTCCTGAGCGGGCTGCGCCACCGTCTGGACTCTCAAGCGGTGCTCTTGCTCGACAACCAGGGGCATGTGCAGGCCCAGGCAGGGGAATTACCCGACCCGGAAAGCACCGCAACATTGACTGCCGCCTTGTTGGGCATGTCCAACGCCGCTCAAAAAGCTGCCAGCCTGCTCGAGCCGGGCGGCAGCCAGCTGCACCTGTTTCGCGGCGGGACCCTGGAGGCTCTTTTTCTGCCAGTCGGCTCAACACAGGCCCTTTTTGTGGCCGGAAAAGACCTGGCGGATGCGCACAAACTGGCTGGCAGGCTCGATGCGCTGGAGGAGGCCCACTCCAAAATCCTGGATGCTTTGAAGAATCTCGGGCTGACTCCCGAACCCGAGGCGGACTCTGACGGGATATCGCCCGCCAGCTCCGAACCGGCCATGCCGGTAGAGACCGTGCCCGGAGAGTTCCTATCGATCCTGAATCAGTTGGGACAGACTGCCAGAGATGCAGATGCCTTTTGGGAATCAGCCATCGAAAAAGGCACCTCCTACAGCGAACCAGACAAGCTGACTTATGAGCAGGCTTCCCGCTTGGGATTGACCCCCGATACGCCGCAAAAAGAATAGTTGTGATACAATTTGCCCCGCTCAATCCTTCGTCAGACTCAAGACGAGTTATTGGGGCGTGGTGCAACGGCAGCACACCAGACTTTGGATCTGTGGATCTTGGTTCGAGTCCAGGCGCCCCAGCCTTTTTTGTGCAAGAGAGACCCCATCCGCGGGTGGCATACAATCGAAAGGCTTTGCGCCCCAGGCTGGCGCAAAGCCTTTTCTTTCTAAAACCAACCATGCAGGAGTGAATGACCGATGAAAATTACAGCTGTTCTCCTGGCCGCCGGACAGGGCACGCGCATGAAATCGGAGCTGCCCAAGGTGCTGCACCCGATCTGCGGGCGGCCCATGGCCCTCTATGGGCTGGATGCGGCGCGTTCGGCCAGCACGGAACCCCCGGTGCTGGTTGTTGGAGTGGGCGCCGAAGCGGTGCGGCAAACCCTGGGCGGTGTGGATTACGTGTTGCAGGAACAGCCGCTGGGTACCGGCCATGCCGTCTTGCAGGCCGAAAGTCTGTTAAAAGGGAAAACGGATTACGTCATCGTCACCTATGCCGACATGCCCCTGTTGCGCGGGGAAACCCTGCAAAAGCTGGTCGAAGTGCAGTGCGCCAATTCGGGGCCGATGTCTTTGTTGACCGTGGTTCACGATAATCCGCGCGGGTTTGGACGTGTCGTTCGCAAAACGGATGGGACGGTTTCTGAAATTGTCGAGGAATACGTGGCCCGCCCCGAACAGCTGGCCATCAAGGAACTAAATGTCGGCGCGTATTGTTTCAGCGCGGAGTGGCTGTGGCAGGCGCTGCATCGCATTCCGATGTCGAAAAAAGGCGAGTATTACCTGACGGATACGGTGGAACTGGCCGCCAGAGAGCATTTGGCGGTGCAGCCCATCGTGCTGGAGGATTTTGTCGAGACGATCGGCGTGAACACCCGCATTCACCTGGCAGAGGCGGAGGCGGCCATGCGCCAGCGCATCAACAATGCGCACATGCTCAACGGTGTGACCCTGCTCGATCCGGCATCGACCTACATCGAAGCGGGCATCAGCCTCGCTGCGGATACCGTCATCTGGCCGAACACTTACCTGCAAGGGCAGACTTCCATCGGGCCGGGCTGCGAGATCGGCCCGAACAGCCACATCCGCGATTCGCAAATTGGCGCGCACTGCCGCGTTTTCATGTCGGTGATGGAGGGCGCGCTGCTCGAAAACCATGTCGAGATTGGGCCGTTTGCCCGGCTGCGTAAAGGTGCGCATCTCTGTGAACATGTCCACATGGGTAATTTTGGCGAAGTCAAAGACTCTACGCTCGGGCCGGGCACCAAGATGGGTCATTTCTCATACATCGGCAATGCCCACATTGGCGCGCAGGTCAACATCGGTGCCGGCACAATCACCTGCAATTTTGACGGCGAAAAGAAAAACGTCACCGAAATTGGGGCTGGCGCCTTCATCGGTTCGGATACCATGCTTGTTGCCCCGGTCAGCCTGGGCGAGCAGGCCCGCACCGGCGCGGGCGCGGTCGTCACCCGCGATATCCCGGCCGGAGCGCTGGCGGTAGGGGTACCGGCGCGAGTCATCAAGCCGCTGCCGGGACAGGACAAGCCGGGCCATTAGCCCGCTGGAACGACAGGAGAGTGCCATGAGCGTGATTTCAGACCTGGAGACCCGCGATCTGATCCAACTGGCGGCCGAAACCCGCCTGAAGGCCTATGCGCCCTATTCCAAGTACCTGGTTGGCGCAGCATTGCGCACCCGCTCAGGCCGCATTTTTACCGGAGTTAACATCGAGAGCGCCGCCTACCCGACCACCATCTGCGCCGAGCGCGTGGCCATCTTCAAGGCCGTTTCTGAAGGCGAGCGTGAATTTGAAGCCCTGGCCGTTGTCACCTCGAATGGCGGTTTCCCGTGCGGCGGCTGCCGGCAGGTGATGGCCGAATTCGGTCTGGAGATGATTGTGCTGGTGGCGGATGCAAACGGCCGCCTGGTGGAGCGCAGCACCGTCCGCGACCTGCTCCCGGGTGCCTTTACCCCGGAACATTTACAACCCTGACCCTGGAAATCTTCCCGTCTCTCCTGATCATGACCCACACCCTTTATATCGCCCTGGGCACCAATCTTGGTGACCGTCTCTACAACCTGCGCGCTGCGCTGGATGCTTTTGCGCCGAACGTGCATGTCGTGACCGAATCACACGTTTACGAGACGGATCCCTGGGGGTTTGCCGACCAGCCGGCTTTTCTGAACATGGTCGTCCGCGCCGCCACCCGCCTTTCACCCGCCCGCCTGCTCTCGTTCCTGAAAAAACTCGAAGCCGACCAGGGCCGTACGCCCACCTTCCGCAACGGTCCGCGCTTGATCGATCTGGACATTCTCTTCTACGACAACCTGCAACTGGATACGCCTCCCCTCACCTTGCCACACCCGCGCCTGCACGAGCGCGCCTTTGTGCTCGTACCACTGGCCGACCTGGCCCCCGGCCTGATTCACCCGCGCCTGGGCTTGAGCGTGGCCTCCCTGCTGGCCGGGGTCGATCGTAGCGGCATCCGGAAATTTTCAGAAACGCTTAAAATCAGTCCGCATCCGGTTGATTCCCGGTGCTGAACCCGCTATACTACGATTGTTCAAAGGAGAGTTGCACATGACGGAACTCAAACCCCTTAATTGGGCCCAGAAGCCCGGAATCGGCTACTCGGTGGCGCGCCGCGCTGACGGGGGCATGAACCTGACCTTTACAGATCTCTCGGAAGCCACCCTTGCCGATTGGCGTGATTTTGCCCTCGAGCATTTGCTCGGCTCTGACCGGCTGACCCGCAACCTGTATGACTTGCGCGACGTGCAGGTCATCCCCGAAAAAGCCATCAAAATGGCCATGGAAGTCAACAATGACCCCGTTACCCGCAACCTGCGCGTGGCGGTGCTGGTGCCCACCGAAGACGTGCGCACGGCCATCATGAAAATTGCCGCCGGCGCGGTTGGCAGCGGCGCGGCCATTCGCATTTTTACCAGCATGGCCGAAGCCGAAGCCTGGCTGATGAAGCCGTTGGAACAAATGGTATGATGGCTTTGCAGGTGGGTGGAAAAACCTTCGAGTGGGGTGTGCGCACGTATGTGATGGGGATCCTCAACCTGACCCCCGATTCCTTCTCTGGGGATGGATTGCTGGCCCCACACCAGGCGCAGGATGCCGCCCTGGAACAGGCCCGCCGTTTCCTGGCTGCAGGCGCCGACCTGCTGGATGTGGGCGGCGAATCCACCCGCCCCGGCTCGCAGACCGTCAGCGCCGCAATGGAACTGGAACGGGTGGTGTCGGTCATCGCGGCGTTGGTGAAAGAATTCCCCGGCGTGGTGATTTCCATCGACACCTACAAGGCGGTCGTCGCCGAGGCGGCCATCGCCGCAGGCGCGCAACTGGTGAACGATGTCTGGGGCTTGCGTGCCGACCCACAGCTGGCCGGCACGGTGGCCCGGGCCGGGGTGCCGGTTATCCTGATGCACAATCGCAGCCAACCGTCCAACGCCCAGGTGCAGGCCAATCTCGGCGGGCGTTATATCGGCATGGAATATGTCGATCTGCTGGCAGACACCAGGCGCGAACTGCTCGAGTCGGTGTCCCTGGCACGTGCCGCTGGCATCCCGGATGGGAAGATTCTGCTCGACCCCGGCATCGGATTCGGCAAAACCGTGGAGCAAAACCTGGAGCTGCTCAATCGCCTGGACGAGATCCGCGCCCTGGGGTTTCCTGTTCTGCTCGGCCCCTCGCGCAAATCCTTTATCGGGTATACCCTCAACCTGCCTCCCGCTGAACGCGTGGAAGGGACTGCCGCCGCCGTTGCAGTGGGGATTGTGCGCGGCGCAGATATTGTCCGCGTCCACGATGTTGAAGTGATGGCGCGCGTGGCCAAAATGACGGATGCCATTGTCCGCCAGGCGCGGGCGTGAAGCTGGTTCCCGCGCATGCCTTCCGATTACGATAATAACCTTCTGCGCCAGGCTATTCTCCACGCCAGAGTGGGTGAATATGACCTGGCGCAGCGCTATCTCGAGCGCGCCATTGAGCTGGCCGATGATCATGAAACGCGCGTCCAGTCCAATTACTGGATGAGCGTGGTCATCCGCGACCCGGCTGAAAAGCGAAAATACCTGGAAGAAACTCTGGCCAATGAGCCGACCCACCCCGAAGCGCGCCGGGCGCTGGCCTTGCTGGATGGCCGCCTGCAGCCGGGGGAACTCATCAACCCGGATGCGCTCCCAGGGCCAGCCGCCCAGACCCAGGCGGCAACTACCGACCGCTTCACCTGCCCCACATGCGGCGGGCGGATGGCTTTTGCGCCTGATGGCCGCTCCCTGGTCTGCGACTTTTGTTCCCGCAACCAGACTCTTGCCGCGGCTGCCCCGCAACAGGAGCAGGATTTTATTCTGAGCATGGCTACCCGGCGCGGACATCGCCCCCCGCAGACGGTTAAAACCGTCTCCTGCCAGGGCTGCGGCGCGCAATTTGTCCTGCCGCCCGAGCAGATGGCCTCAGCCTGCCCCTACTGTGGCTCGAATCATGTCGTTCACGGCACCCACGACCTGATCGCACCAGACGCCATCATTCCCATGACACTTGACCAGCGCCAGGCCGCCCAGCGGCTCGTCGCGTGGGCGCAGCAGCGCGAACTCACCCCGCAGGGCAAAGTCCAGGCTCCGCGCGGCGTATACGCGCCGGTTTGGAGCTTTGACCTGCTCGGAAACATCCCCTGGCGTGGCACGCTGCAGCGCGACAGGCAACGCGTACCGGTTAACGGCGAAAAACTGGTCAGCTTCAACGAGATTTGCGTCCCCGGTGCGCCCAAACTGGCAGATTTACTGCCGAAAATAATGAGCGGTTTTGACACCGCCAACGCCCCGGCCTACGACCCCCGTTACCTGGCCGGCTGGCCCGCCGAACTTCCCACCCTGGCCCTGGCCGACGCCTCGCTGGAGGCCCGCGAACAGGCTGCCCAGCGCTTACGCAGCCTGCTGCGCACCGAGATTGGCCCGGTCAGTGACCTGGGATACAGCACCGCCGGCCTGGCGATCCAAACCTTCCAACTGATCCTGGTCCCGCTCTGGCTGACGAACTTTCCCTACGACGGGCAGGAATACCCGGTCATCATCAATGGCCGGCAGGGCAGCCTGCACTGCGAAATTCCTCCGCGCGGGCTGCTCGGCTGGATCAACGAATTCATCGGATCCTGACATGCTCCTGACCCTGCTCGTCTGGGCGTATACCCTGTTTCTCTGCTGGATCTATGGCGCGTGGTTCTTCAAAAACCAGCCTCCCGCGCTGACGGTCATCGCCGGCATGGCGGTGTTGACCGTGTTTGCCGAATTCTTTTCGCTCTTTTTCCCGCTCGGCTGGCTGATTCACCTGATCCTGCTGGCTGGGGCTATTTTTCTGCTTGCCACGCACCGCCTGCCCCGGCCTGAATTCAACCTGTCTGTGCCAGGCTGGCTGCCTCTGCTCGTTCTGTTGACTGCCGCAGTGCTGGTTCTGGTCAGCGCCACTTCCCGCCCGTCCAACCCCGATACCAGCCTCTATCATGCCCAGGCCATTCGCTGGCTCGAGACGTACCCGGCGGTGCCAGGTCTGGGTAACTTGCATGGGCGGCTGGCTTTTAATTCCGCCTGGCTGGTGACGAATGCCCTGTTCAGCTTTGCTTTTCTCGGGTTGGGCTCCCTGCATTTAAGCGCCAGCGTGCTATTTCTGTCCGCTTTTGCGCTCTTCTGGCCAGGGCTGCGCGATCTGCAGACCGGGCGCGTCTCGGCAGCCTCCCTGCTCCGGCTGGGATTTCTGCCGCTCGGGTTTTATGTCCTGGGTGGCGAATTGTCTTCGCCTGGCACTGATCTACCCGTCAGCCTTCTGATCTGGGTGGTGACGCTGCTGTCTGTTGAAAGCGCTGAAACAGATCAGCCCGGACAGCTGCTGCTCATCACCCTGCTGGCCAGTTTTGCCGTGACGGTCAAACTCTCGGCTTTGCCCCTGCTGTTACTCTGCCTGCCAGCCCTGTGGGGGGCAGCACGCCGCCAGCTCTGGCAGGTGGCGGCCTGTGCTGGCCTGGTGCTGCTGCCTTTCCTGGCGCGGAATGTGATTTTAAGCGGCTATCTGCTTTATCCCTTCCCCGCGTTGGATTGGTTCTCTTTCGACTGGAAAATCCCTTTCCAGCGCGTGGAAGATGATCGGCTGGATGTGCTGCGCTTTGGCCGGCTGGGCGGCCCCGGTGAGCTGCCGGCTCATTTTGCAGAGTGGTTCCCGCTCTGGTGGCTGAGGCAGACTCTCAATCGCCGCATCATCTTTATCGCCGCCCTTCTCACGCCGCTTTCTGCGCTGCTGGCACGCTTCAAACGTCCGCGCTTGTGGGCTGGCTGGGCCGCCCTGTATACCGGGGTGTTGTTCTGGCTGTTCAGCGCGCCCGACTACCGCTTTGGCTACGGTTTCCTGCTTGCCACTCTGCTGACGGCGCTGGCGCCCTGGTTCCCGCCGCTGCTCCGCCGTTGGCCGCTTTTGCCGACCCGCAGCGCAGCGCTGGCCTCCGGGCTGCTGTTGGCTTACCTGGGCCTCACACTGGTCTTGGCCTTTGAGCCGCAGACGTTCACTGCGCGCCTGTTGCTGCCGGCCGGCTACGACCGCGCTCCGGTGGAGGCCTGCGGCCTGGCCAATGGTCAGGCCTGGTGTGCCCGCGACTTTGGCTTCTGCTCCTACGCTGACCTGCCCTGCACGCCTTCAGCGCGTTACTGGGTCGAACTGCGCGGCCCGACCCTGCGTTCCGGCTTCCGCGCTGTTCAACCCTGATCCACCCGCCGCGCCCTCCAGCCCTTTCAACTTTCCTGCGAATCCTTTACAATCATCCGCATGTCGGCAATTCCTCTCTTACGCCGCCGCCGCGCCCGCCGCATGCTCGAGCGCCAGAGCCAAAGTGTCCGCACCACCGGCAGCCTGGTTGGATTCGGTTTGATCTTATCCATCCTGGCGGCCTGCCTCATCCTCGGCGGGACATTATTCTACGCCTCCCTGACGGCCGGGCTGCCATCCATTGAACTGATCCCCACCCTGCTGGACCCGGAAAACGGCCCCCTGCTGCAGCCCACCCGTCTCTATGATCGCACCGGCACCCAGCTGATTGCCGTGTTGGGCACTCGTGATGCGCGGCGCCATTACGTAAGCGTGCAGCCGGGCGCCCCGGAACATCTCCCTGCCAGCCTGCAAGCCGCCACCATAGCGCTGATCGACCCCGGATTCTGGAAACATCCCGGCTACACCCTGGCCGGCCTGACCAATCCCGATGATCACCCCACCCTGGCCCAGGCCCTGATCGCCGACCTGGTGCTTTGGGATGAACCGCCCGGCCTGCGCCGCGCTTTGCGTGAGCGCATCCTCGCCGCCCAGCTTGTCAGCCGCTATGGCCGCGAACAAGTCCTCGAGTGGTATCTCAACACAGCCTGGTATGGTCGCTACGCCTACGGCATCGAAGATGCCGCCCAGCTCTATTTCGGCAAACCTGCCGCCCGGCTTAACCTGGCCGAAGTTGCCCTGCTGGCTGCCGTCAACCAGTCCCCCGCCATCAATCCGCTCGATGCTCCGCAGGCCGCCACCCAGCGCCAGCAACAAGCGCTCGACCTGCTCGAAACCTCCGGCCTGGTCAGCGCGCAGGAAGTCAACCTGGCGCGCTTTACCCCGCTCATCTTTCAACCCGATTCGACGCCCGCCAGCCTGGCCCCGGCCTTCACCCCCCTTGTGCTGGCCCAGCTCGAAACCCGCTTCAACCGCGCCCGCGTCGAGCGCGGTGGCATGGACCTGATCACCAGCCTCGACCTGGAGATGCAGGCTCGCGTCGCCTGTGCCATGCGCACCCAGCTTGCCCGCCTGGCAGAGACGAGCTCCGACCCGTGTGAAGGCTCTGCCGCCCTGGCCCCACTGCCGCCCGGCTCCGCCGCTCCCGAAGCCTCCGCCAGCGCCGTCGTTATCAATCCGCGCACCGGGCAGATCCTGGCTTTGGTTGGAGAAACCAAAAACGGCCTGGAAGCCGGCTACCTGGCCCCTCACCGCCCCGGCACGCTCCTTAGCCCCTTTGTCTACCTGGCCGGATTCACCCGCGGCCTGTCTCCGGCCACCCTCGTCTGGGACATCCCTCGCCAAAACTCCACTCTGGCCAACCTCGACGGCGTTTTTCATGGCCCGCTGCGACTGCGCGTTGCACTTGCCAACGACTACCCGGTTCCCGCCGCCCAGCTTTTTGATGACCTGGGTGCCAGCCTGGTACAGCAGACCCTGCGGCCTTTCGGCTTCGACCTGCCCGCCGCCAACCTGGCCGATTTACTCGCCACTGAGCATCGCTACACCGTCCTGGACCTGGCCCGCGCCTACGGAATTTTCGCCGCAGAAGGCGCCCTGGTTGGATCCAGTACCACTGGCGGCGCGCTGACTTATTCAGCCCTGCTGGCCCTGCGCGGCACCGATGGGCGCGAATATGCCGATTGGAGCGTTCCCGCCGCCGAACAGGTTGTCAGCCCGCCGCTTGCCTACCTCGTCAGCGATGTGCTCTCCGATGCGGCCATTCGTTCCGGGGCTGCCGGCCTGTATGAAATTGGCCGGCCGGCCGCCGTCAAGCCCGCATCCAGCCCGGCTGGCTTAGAAGCCTGGGTGGCCGGGTACACGCCCCAGCGTGTGGCCGTCGTCTGGCTGGGCGGCCCGCAATTATCTGCGCGGCCTGCCGCCGGCTTATGGTCAGCCGTGATGCAGGCCGCCAGCCGCGCAGTGCCGCCCGAAAGCTGGCAAACGCCCCCCGGTATCCTGCGTCTGACCGTCTGCGACCCGTCCGGCTTGCTGCCAACCTCCACCTGTCCCAACCTGGTAAACGAGACGTTTATTGACGGTTACCAGCCTGTCCAGGCCGATACGCTGTACCGCTCATATGCCATTAACCGCGAAACTGGTTACCTTGCCACCGTTTACACTCCCCCACAACTGATCGAGACTCGCGTGTATTTGCAGGTTCCACCCGAAGCCGCTGCCTGGGCGGCTGAGCAGGGCCTGGAATCGCCGCCCGACACCTACGACACCCTGCGCGCCCCGGCCATCAATCCCAACTTTGCCATTACCTCCCCCGCTATTTTTTCTGAACTCAAGGGCCAGGTCACCGTTACCGGCAGTGTCAGCGCAGATGATTTCTCGTATTATCGTCTGCAATACGGGCAGGGCCTCAACCCGGCCAACTGGGTGATGATCGCCGAAAATCACGCTCCGGTCACCGGCGGGACGCTGGCTGCCTGGGATACCAGCAGCCTGAATGGCCTGTATGTCTTGCAATTGCTCCTGGTGCATGCCAGCCAGCGTGTGGAAACTTTCAGCACACAGGTTCTGGTCGACAACCAGCCACCGAACCTCCAGCTTGATTTCCCCGCTGATGGCGCGGAAATCTCATTAGCCGAAAATCCCCGCCTGATCATCCAGCCGCATGTTCAGGATAATTTCTCGCTCCAAAAGGTGGATGTTTACCTGGATGACAACCTGCTGCGATCTTTCACTGCCGAGCCATTTACCGTTTCCTGGCCGGCCAGCGCGGGAAGGCATCATCTGCGCCTCCTGGCCCGCGACCGGCTGGGAAACCAGAATACGCTTGAAGTCTGGTTTACGGTCAAGTAAAGCCCGCGACATATGCAAAAGACAGGACGCCAGGTGATTGGGCGTCCTGTCTTGCTGATTCAGAAGTTCACTTTGGGAAGGATTGGCTGTTTTTGAGCAGCCTCAGCGCATCAAGCGTCACCCATTTGCTTGGCGCGTTGCGCTTCTCGAGCGGCCAGGTCTGCGAGACACCACCGCAATGCCAACGCCCCTGCCCGTCCTGACATTCCAAAAAGCGCTCCAGCAGGCGGAGAAAGCGCGGGTCACCGGCATAGCCGTGCGCAGACAGCGCCCGCAGAGCGCTGAGAAGATTCCAGCCGTGGGGGACGCTGAAGCTGAGCCAGCGTTTGTGTTCGCCAGTAAAATCGTAGTCTGTTGCCAGCAGTAATTCAGCCAGGAGCGCCGCCCCCTGTTGCGTTTGCGCCGTGCGCAAACCGGCGGGCAGTGTTGCCAACCCATTCAGCGCCGAAATTGCGCCCCACAGGCAGGCCTGGTGCTGGTAGCGCCCGCACTCCAGCGGGTTGGGGGTGGATAGGTCTTCAATCAGGAAGTCAAAGGCGGCTTGCACCCGTGGGTCATTTGCCAGCCCAAAGTAAACCAGGAAGGGCAGATGTTCGCCTGTGGTGCAGGGGAAGATCCCGCTGCGCAGTTTTTGGGTCATCGAGAAGCCGCCGCTGGTGTGCTGGCAAAAATTCAGGAAGGATTCGCAGCCGGCGCGGGTGCGTGAATCGGGGGGGACGCCCAGCATGGCGAGCAGACTCAGCGCGGCCAGGGCACCTTGGGCGGTGTAGGGTCTGGTTTCGTCCACGCCCCAATGGCCTGCGGCATGCTGCCGGGCAAACAGCTCAATCACCAGTGGTTGGCGCGGGATGGCGGCTCGCGCGGCTTGCACGTCGGGGTCGGTGGCCGGGCGGTCGAGCAGGTCTAGCAGTGCCCAGTAACGGATGGAAGGGTTTTCTTCTTCCAGAAGCCAGGGGAGTGGGTCGCCTTTCAAGGTGGGCATGGTTTTTCCTCGGCAGATTTGTGGCAGGGTGGGGGTTTCCGGCACGGGAAGCCTGTCTGCGGTGGTTCCCATTTATTGTACATACAATTCAGGCGGAAATTTCATTTTTAGGACAAGGGGGGGGAAGCCGGGGGCAGCGACCTGCCCGGGCTGGTCTGGAACAGGGCGCAAGATTGTACTATAATAAATTTACCATTCTCTTACCCGTAAAGGAGCGAATTATGATCAGTAAAACCATGCAAGAGGCAATCAACGCACAGATCAACAAGGAAATGTTCTCCGCGTACCTGTACCTTTCGATGGCAGCCTACTTTGAAAGCACCGGATTGCCAGGGGCAGCCAGCTGGGTGCGCGCCCAGGCGGCGGAAGAGCAGGAGCATGCCATGAAGTTTTTCGGGCATTTGCTCGATCGCGGCGGCCAGGTGACTTTGAAGGCGATTGCAGCGCCGGAAACCAGCTGGGCCGGCCCGATGGCGGCTTTCCAGGCGATTTATGCCCATGAGCAGCTGGTGACGCAATCAATTACCAGCTTGTATGAACTGGCATTGAAGGAGAAGGATTATCCCACCCAAATTCTGCTGCAGTGGTACATCAATGAGCAGGTGGAGGAAGAAAAAAATGCGGCGGAGATTATTGCCAGCATGCAGCGCATTGAAGCGCACGAGACGGCTGTTTTACAACTCGATCATCAACTTCGCAAGCGAGGGAAAGAATAACCCCTCTGCCTCCGCTTTCCCGCCCCGGCATGAAAATGACCGGGGCGGTGCTGTTTTGCGATATACTCTGCCCGGGAGCCTTGGCTCCCGATTATTTTTCTTTTAAGGAATGATATGCTCCCGATTGGCGAAATTGCCGCCCTGTTCACCTCTTTTTGCTGGACCATGTCTGCCGTGGGGTTCAGCACTGCCACCAGTGAGTTTGGCGCGCAGGTAACCAACCGGCTGCGCGTTGTCCTGGCGCTGGTGGCGTTGATTCTGATTAATACCTTCTTGTACGCCAGGCCGATCCCTTTCGATGCCGGGCTGGCGCGCTGGGGCTGGCTGGCACTCTCGGGTCTGCTCGGTCTTGCGCTGGGTGACGCCTTTCTCTTCAGCAGTTACCGGCACCTGGGCCCGCGCCTGGGGCTGCTGCTGCTCAGCCTGGCGCCGATCTTTGGCGCGGCCATTGCCTGGGGCCTGTTCGGTGAGACCCTGACCGTGCTCCAGCTGACGGGTATCGTCATCACACTGGTTGGAATCTCGTGGGTGGTGTTTTCGCGCGGCGAGGATAGTACCACCAGCAAGCATGACTGGCGCAAGGGCGTGCTGTTTGGAGTGTTGGCGGCTGCCTGCCAGGCGGCCGGGCTGGTATTCTCCAAGCAGGCCCTGGGCGACAATTTTTCGCCGTTTGCCGCCACGTTGATCCGGATGCTGGCTGCGGTGATCGCCCTGTGGGGTGTGGCCGCCGTGCAAGGCCAGGCCGCGACGACCCTGCAGACTGTGCGTTCTCATCCGCGCGGGTTACGATGGGCGCTCTTTGGAGCCTTTTTTGGCCCGGTGCTGGGCGTCAGCGCCTCGCTGCTGGCTGTCCAGCACGCCGAGGTGGGGGTGGCCAGCACGTTGATGGCTCTCCCGCCGATCATCATGCTGCCGATCAGCCGTTTTTTTTACAGGGAACGACTCACCTGGCAGTCTGTCGCCGGGACGCTGGTTGCGATTGGCGGGGTGGCTCTGCTCTTTCTGCAGTAAAGGAATCAGTGCCGGGTGTTTATTCGCCCGGAATCGAAAAGACGGCTCCAGTGCGGGGCCGTCTTTTTGATCGGAAGTTGGATTACGGTGTGGGGGTGTTCGGGATCGTGATCGGGAACGTGAATCCGGCAAAAGTGACTACTGCCGCTTCTCCGCCATACACACCGGCTGTGGCCGCCTGGGCGGTACATTGCACCACCTTGTCCGAACTATCCTTGGGGATGCAGTACAGGCTGCGGGTATCACCGCCGCGCGTGAGCTGGATCTTGCCTTTCAGTTCGGCGCTGGTAAACCGGCCATATAACTGGAAGCGGAAAACGATCCCTTTGCCTGGAATATACTTCATCAGGGTCATTTTTACAGATCGATCCTGTTTGTCAATCTGCAGGGGATTGACGGTAAAAGCCGTTGCCAGAGCGAGGCCCAGGATTGAAATTAACGCAACTATCAAAAATAGACGCTTGTACATGGAGGATCCTTTCTTGAGTTGAGATTGCCTGTATTATATGTCCATTTGGAGAGAAAAGGCCAAGTTAATGCAATCTCTCGGCGACGATTTCGGCCACATCTTTGACCTGCAGGCTGTCGCCCGCGGCTTTGGAGGCATCCGTCAGCATCGTCAGGCAGAAGGGACAGCCGACCGCCACGGTCGCCGCGCCGGTGGCGCGCGCCTCGTCAAACCGCACGTTGTTCACTTTGGCTTGGCCCGCTTCTTCTTCCTTCCACATTTGTGCGCCGCCCGCCCCACAGCAGAACGATTGGGCGCTGTGGCGCGGCATCTCCACCGTCAACAGCCCGGCGCTGTGCAATGCCGCGCGCGGCGCCTCGACGATGCCATTGTGCCTGCCCAGGTAGCATGGGTCGTGGAATGTGACCTTTAATTCTTCGCTGGTAACTTCCAGCTTGATTTTCCCCGCCCCCACCAGTTCATTGATCAACTGGGTGTGATGGATCACCTCGTAATGCCCGCCAAAAGCCGGGTATTCATTTTTTAACGTGTGCAGGCAGTGCGGGCAGGCGGTCACAATCCGCTTCGGTTGGATTTCGTTCAACAGCTCCACGTTGCCCATCGCCAGCCCAAAGAAAATATCCTCGCGCCCGGCGCGCCGCGCCGAATCACCGCTGCAGGATTCGTTTTTGCCCAGCACCGCATAATTGACGCCCGCCGCGTTCAGGATTTTGGCGAACGCCTGGGCAGTTTTCTGCGCCCGCGCATCCGTCGCCGCCGCGCAGCCCACCCACCACAAAATCTCCGGTTCCGGGTTTTGCTCAATCGTCGGCACATTCAAGCCGGCCGCCCACTTCATCCGGTCGGCCTGCGGCACGTTCCAGGGGTTCATGTTGCGTTCCATGCCCCTGAAAGCCGTCTCCAACTGCTTCGGGAAGGCGCTCTCCATCATCGCCAGGTTGCGGCGAATCTCCAAAATATCGCGCATCGGCTCGTTGCCCACCGGGCAAATATCCACGCACGCGCCGCAGCTTGTGCAGGCCCACACCGCTTCCTCAGGGATCAACTCCAGCAGCGCTTTCTCCGTCCCGCCGCCGTGGTTGAAGTTGTAACGCTTGTTGATCTCCAGCGCCGCCGGGCTCAGGCGCTTACCCGTGTTATAGGCCGGGCAAACTTCCTGGCAGCGGAAACACATGATGCAGGCGTAGCTATCTAAAATCTGCTCGTACCCCAGGTCGCTGATTTTGGCTGCCCCAAACTGCTCAACCGTCTCATCATCGAGGTTGATGTAACCCAGCTCGCCCATTGAGCGGCGCTCGGGCTTGAGCGCGAAATTGATCGGCGCGAAGAATAAATGCAGGTGTTTGCTGTACGGGAAATAGGGCAGGAACGCCACCACCGCGCCAATCGACAGCCAGAAGGCCAGATGCTCCCCGGCAGTTAATAGCGCCGGATCCACCCCCACCCACAGCTTTGATACCGTTGAAATGAAGGGCTGCCAGCTGTCAATTTTGCCGCTTAAGGCAATGTTGAAAGATTCTCCCAATAACCGCGCCGAGTTGTGCAGGAAGATAAACCCCGCCACGATGGCCGAATCGCGCGTGATGCCAGCGCGGGCCTGCGGGTCGAGCAGGGTTGCCTGGCGGGTGGATAGTGTGGCCGGTTTGAGCAAAAACCGTCGCACTGCCATGGCCACGATCCCAACCAGGATGAGCACATTGGCCACATCAGCCAGCAGGCGGTACAAGTCACCAAAAATGCCGGTCTGGTCGAGCAGGCGCCATCCGGTGTAGGCGTAGATTAAATCGGCCAGGTTAATGAGCAGGAAGGCGAGAAAGCCCCAGCCGATGAACCCATGTAAAACAGAGGGAATCAAACGAAAACGGAAAACCGGCTGAAAGGTCAGGAATTTATAGATCGCACCGGAGGCTTTTCGGGCCACCAGTTTCCAATCCGGCTGGCCTTTTCCGCTGCCGATGTTCGCGAGGATGCGTTTGACGCCCTGCCAGGTGTAGAAGAGCGAGGCGGCGACTGCTAGGGCAAACAGGATTTTTTCGAGGCTGGTTAACATGGCGGGTTCTCCTGTAATGATTGGGCCGGGAAACAGCCAGGCGGTAATTTTCTGGGGCTCAGAAAATTACCGCCTGGGGTTGATTTTGCGTTTCATCCATAAAGTGTAGCACAGGTTTTTATGCGGGTGTGACGTTGGCGAGGTTGTAGAGCAGATCTGAAGTCAGTTCTTCGCGGTGCTGCTGGATAAATTCCCAAAATTTGGTTTCGGCGTGGGTGAAATTGCGCGCCACATGGCGGATCAGGTAGATTTGTTGGGTGAGATTGAAGCCTTCCACTTTGATCCTTTTTACACGTCCGAGTGCCAGGCTGCGGGCGGCCATCATTTCGGAGATGAAGGTGATGCCCAGGCCTTTTTCGACAGCCATTTGGACGGCTTCGGCGTCGCCCAGTTCGGTGACGATGTTGAGATTTTCCGGGTCAATGCCGTGCTGTCGCATGTGATCATATAGCACCTGGTAGGTTCCCGAGCCGTTTTCGCGGCTGATGAAGGGTTGCTCCAGGACTTCCTCGGGGCGGACGCTGGCGCGATGCGCCCAAATATGGTTGGGCGGGACGATCATGATGACGCGGTCTTCAAAGATAAGCTGGCTTTCAATATCGCGATGTTCGACCAGGCGGCTGACCATGCCCAGATTCATGCCCTGCCCCAGGATGCCCTCAATGACAGCCGGGCGGCTCATCAGGCTCAGGCGTGTGCGCACATGGGGATAGGTTCCCTGGAATGAAGCCAGCAGGTTGGGGATGAAGTAGCGCCCGGAAGTGGTGGCGCAGCCGAAGCTCAATTCCCCCGAGACTTCACCATTGGCGTTGATGAGCGCATCTTCGAGAAGGCGGGCAGCGTTGAACATTTCGTGCGCCAGCGGCAGGATGGCTTGCCCGGCTTCGCTGAGTTGCACCGAGCGTCCATGCCGGACGAAGAGTTCGATGCCGTAGGCTCGTTCCAGTGACTGGATGTTCTGACTGACGGCGGATTGCGAAAGGTGCAGGCGCTGTGCTGCGCGGCTAAAATTCAGCTCTTCGGCAGCAGTGATGAAGACCCGTAGTTCAGACAGATTAAGCATGCTCGTTCTCTCCGTCGCATTATCAGAAAAAATAATCTTGCCAAGCTTAATCATAAGGCAAACTTAAGTGTCAAATAAGTGACAATAATCACAATCTGGCATGAGTAATTGTACAAAATTGAATAGCAAAGCCGGGTTGTCCCACAAATGGCAGCCAGGGCAGTGAGAAGTCTCCTGAGACTTTACGGGCTGGCGGGTGGCTGGCTGATATCGTCCACGTAGTTGATTGCGCCCTGGCAGGCTGGCGCGAGGGCGCCGGAGATGCTCTCCCAGCCGAGCGGCGCGGCGTCGGTGGCTTGATCCTGGGCGATTTCCAGCGCGTCAGACAGGCAGCCCGCCCCGGCGTTGTAATTCACCAGCGTCAGCCGCCACAGGTCTTCATAACTGAGCGCCTGCCCGGGTACTTTTCCGGTCAGGTTTTGGACGATTTTGCCGGTTTGTTCACAGTTGGCGAGCATGGCGCGGCCAAAGACCGCCACGCTGAAATTGGCGCGCGAAAGATCGAGCCCAAGCGGGCAGTTTTGGCAGGATGCATCTACGCTGGCGACCAGTGCTCCGCGGAGCAGGGACTGTTGCCCTGCCGACAGGTTGGAATAGGGGGTGGCCACGCAGACGTCGCGATCGAGGACGAGCGGGCAAAATTCGAGATAGAAGGTGTGGTTCCAGAGTAGGGCGGTATCAGCGCCGTTTTCTGTCAGCTGGCCGAGGCCAGAGTCGGTGCCGGGGCGGGCGGCGCCCGGCCAGAACTGGCTTTCGCGGCTGAATAGGTTTTTTAATAGCTGGGCTGGCACGTTGGTTGTTTGCGAAGTATCCAAAATCAGTTTGTCGAACTGGTTTTGCCAGTCGCGCACGGCGGTTTCGGCAGCGGTCAGGCCGCAGGCCGAGGCGGCGCCGCTTTCATCCAGGCCGCCATCCAGGCAGGCGCTGACATCCACCTGGCCCTGCGAAATCAGGTTGCCAGCCAGGTAGGCGTAGGATACGCTGGAAACCAGTTCTTCCGGCGAATCGGGTGTGGTCAGCCACTGTGGCAGTCCCTCGGCGGGGGGAAATGCATCCCAGCTGAGCGCGCAGGAGGCGATCTGCGAGCCGGTCCACTGCGGACTGAGTACATCCACGTACCAGCGTTGTACCAGTTGTGCGTCATTTTCGCCGCCGCCCTGGGTGAGCACCCGCACCGAGGCACTGAAGCTCTGGCTGGTGTCTCCGTAGGAGGAGTTGGCCCAGAATTGCAGTTCAATGCCTTCCGAATCGGTCTGCTCCAGGTTGAAGGTGCAGCGGCTGCCGGTGCAGGAAAATGCATCGTCGCCGGCAAAGCCTTGTAAGCTGGTGATGACTTCGTCGGGCAGGGGTTCTTCACCGGTCAAGACGAGCGTCGGCTGGGTGGCGCACCAGCCGTCGGGGTCGGGATTGCAGTTCTCGAGCGATACCCAGACCTGCGGAGGAGGCAGCTTGACGGTGATTTCTTTTTGCGAGGCTTTGCTGGAGATTTCGAGCAGGTAATAGCCCGGGCAGGCGGAAATTTCCTGCTGGGAGCAGGGGGCGGAATAGGCCTGCCATTCTGCGAAGAGTTGTTCGCCGCAGGCGGAGAGGATGTCGTTGGAATTGGGTAGGCCTTCGTGGTCGGCGTAGAAGGAACAGTAGACGTTGTTATCCTTCCAGGCGATCAGCCACCATTCATGCAGGGTAATATCCACCCGAATGGTGGTGTAGCGGTCGGGGCCGCTGGGGGCTTCTGCGGCAGCGTGAACCAGGCCGGGCTGGACGAAGGAGGCGCAAATCGTTACCAGGCCGAGGGCCACGTTCATTAGCAATTGCAATCTGAGAGTTGGTTTCATGAGCGGGCCAGATTGCCCCATGAATAAAAAAAGGAGTACGTTACTTTTCTAGTATAACGTACTCCTTGGGGAGGGACTATACCCTTTTTTCCTACTTTTCGAGAGAATTTAGGGCGGTTTCTTCTTGTTTAAGGTTGTTCCAGCGCAGGTATAGGCTGATGACGTAGGCGAGCATGACGACGGTGAAGAAGATGTAGCCGCCGAGCATGTAGTTGACGGTATCGGGGGTTGCTTCCATTTTGGGACTCCTGGTTTTCTTTTTTTATTGGCTCAGCTTGAGTTTGAGGTGCTCGATTTTTTCGGCGTATTGCCCGAGTCGGATGCGGTGCCAGAACAGGGTGACGAAGATGATCGAGAAGACGAAGATGCTGAAGAACATGGTGGTGAGCATGGCGGGTTCCATGTTCATTTTTTCACTTCCGCCGGTGCCGATGATGACCGGGTGGATGGTGCGGAAGATGCGGATGGAGATGAAGGTCAGGGGGACGCTCAACCCGCCCAGGATGGTGTAGACGGCGCCAAAGCGGGCGCGGCGTTCGGGGTCTTCGAGGCCCTGTCGCAGCAGCAGGTAGGCGAGGTAGACCATTTCGAGGATGGCGGCGGTGGTCAGGCGTGGTTCCCAGGTCCACCAGGTGCCCCAGGCCGGGCGGGCCCAGATGGAGCCCAGGAAGATGGCGACGAAGAAGAAGACCAGGCTGATTTCAACGGCGGCCAGGCCAATTGCGTCCCACTTCAGGTCTTTGGTGCGCAGGTAGATGATGGCGACCACGGCGGCGACGATGAAGCCCAGCATTCCGACCCAGGCGGTGGCGACGTGGAAGTAGAAGACTTTTTGCACCTCGCCCATGACTTTTTCGGTCGGGGCGTAGGTGAATACCATGATGGCGGCGGCGGCCAGCAGCAGGGCGGAGAGGATATTCAGCAGTTGTAGTGCGCGGGGTTGAGAGGGCATTTCAGACTCCTTTTGTTATTCTTCAACGACAAAATCAAATACCATGAAGGCGACGGCGATGAAAATGATGTTGTAGACGATCAGGATGTTGATCCAGGGTGTGATTTCGTTGATGTCTGCGCCGGTCAGGTAGCCGCTGGAGGCTTTGACGGCGGCGACCAGCACCGGGATGACGACGGGAAAAAGCAGGATGGGCAACAGAACGTCGCGTGTGCGGGTCTGGACGGACATGGTGGCGAGCAGGGTGCCGACGGCGGTGTAGCCGATGGATCCGAGCAGGGTGACGGCCAACAGGCCGGGGTTGAACAGGTTGATGTTATACATCACGCTGTAGAGTGGCAGGACGATGATTTCCACGATCAGCATGAAGGCCAGGTTGCTGAGGGCTTTTCCGAAGTAAATGGCTGAACGGTCAACCGGGGCGAGCAGCAGGCCGTCGAGACAGCCGCGGTCTTTTTCGATGGCCATTGAGCGGTTGAGGCCGAGGGTGCCGGCAAAGGCGAAGGTGACCCAGAGGGCTCCGGCGGTGATGCCGTTGCGGGCTTTAACATCCAGTTCGAGGGCGAAGTAGAAGATCAGGATGACCAGGGTGGAGAACACCAGCATGGCTGAGAGCAGTTCGCGTGAGCGCAGTTCGGCGGCCAGGTCTTTCCAGGCGACGGCCAGGGTGGCACGCAGGTAGCTGGACGGGCGGGGAGAATCGGGGGTGGGGTTCATTCAGCTTGCCAGTGCCTGTTTGTAGAAGGCGAGGAGATTGGTGTTGCCCAGGTCGGCGGGCCGGGCAGAGGCGGCGATGATTCCGCGCGAGAGGATGTCGAAGCGGGTGGCGAGGTCTTCGGCGCGGGCCAGGTCGTGTGAGGTCATGACGACGGTGCGTCCGGCGGCGGCGACGTTTTTGAGCACGGCATCCAGCATTTCGGAGGCGTCCTGGTCGAGGCCGGTGTAGGGTTCGTCAAAGAGCATCACATCGGGGTCGTGCAGGACGGCGCGGCCAATGGCCAGGCGTTGTTGCATGCCGCGTGAGAAGGTGCGAACCAGGTCGCGGCGGCGGGTGGTCAGGCCGACCATCTCGAGGACGGCGCTGATGCGTTCGTCGAGGGCGGGCAGGTTATACATGCGTCCGTAGAATTGCAGGTTTTCTTCGGCGGTCAGGTCGCCGTAGAGCAGGGGCATGTGTGAGACGACGCCTAATCTCTGGCGGACGGCGGCGGATTGGCCGGGGAGTGCGTACCCGGCGACGTGTACCTGCCCGAGACTGGGGCGCGAGAGCGAGGCCAGGATGCGCAGGAAGGTGGTTTTTCCGGCGCCGTTGGGGCCGAGCAGGGCCACGAATTCTCCCGGCTGGACGCTGAAATCGACGCCGCGCAGTACGGTTTTTAACCCAAAGCGTTTGTAGAGTTTTTTGACTTCGATCATGGCTTTCTCGAGGTTGCAGGGGTGTGCAACGTTATTGATCTTGTAGACGAGCTTTGAGTTGTGCGCGGCGTTGTTTGTAGGCGGCTTCGGAGAGGTTGCCGGCTTTGTACTGGTCGTCGAGGGCGATGATGGCGTCGAGAATTTCGTCTTCGTTGAGATCAGCATCTTCTTCTTGCTCCTCTTCGTCGGCCTGGGCGGTGCGGCGTTCGCGCCAGAAGAGGAAGGCGCCGGCCAGGATCAGGACGAGGCCGAAGGCGCCGAGGCCGATCAGGAGATTCTGGTTGGTCGTGGGGCTGGCGCTGGTGGCGGCGGCCTGGGGTTTTCCGCTGATGCGGGCGCTGAAGGGCTGGCCGGCGGCGATGGCGCTGCTGCTGTAGAGCTGGTAGGTGACGCCGCCGCCCATTTCCTGGGTCTTGCCGGCGGTCAGGTTGCTGCCTTCTGCCTGGAGCCCGAGCGGGATGAGCAGGTTGACTTTTTCGGTTTGGAGCGGGAAGGCTTGGGTCAGTTCAAATTTTTGGCCGGTCAGGAAGGCCAGCGGGGAGTTGTCTGCCGTATAGGGCATGTCGAAGGCGAAGACCAGAGAGTATTGCGAGGTTTCGTTGGTGGGGGGGATGGAGAGGGTGTCAGCGAATCCATCTGCGGTTTGCAGGAAGCGGTCGCCGAGGCTGCCGCTGTCGAATTGCAGGTTCTGGTAGCCTTTTGGCAGGCTGACGGTGAGCACGGCCTGGCCGGGCTGGGCGGCGACGACCGCCTGGGTGCCGGGGTTGGAGATGATATAGAATTCCACGACCTGGATTTTTCCTGGCTGGGAGTAATCGAGCAGGAGGTGGGCGGTGCTGATGGTCAGGGCAGATTGGTCGGTGGTGGTTTCGAAGATGGTGATGGGCAGATCATATTCGGTCTGGCCATCCTGCCCGGGCACGGCGGGGGATGATTCGTAGGTCGTTCCGCTGAATTCGATCGAGACGAAGTAGGCGCTGGTTTGCGTCATTGGCACGGCGGTGAAGAGGAAGCGGCCATTGGGCGCAACGGTGGCTTCGCGCGATTTGCCTTCGTTGAATTGTTGGGTGGTCAGGTCGTGCTCGAAGGTGTGCAGAGTGGCTTTTAACCCGGTCGGGATGCTGCCGCCTGAGCCGTTGATGACGGTGCCGCTGATCAGGCCATTGGGGGTGGAGGCTGTGTCTGTTCCTGTGGCGGGAGTGGCGGCGGGGGCAGGTTCTGTGCTGGGGGCGCTGGAGGCCTGCGGCTGGGATGTGGCCAGGGTGAAGGTGCGGGTGTAGGCGGCGACGCTTTGCGCATCGGCGCTTGCCAGCGGCAGGGCTTCCATGCCTGGCTGTTTTCCGTTCTGGATGATGGAGGCCAGATCATTGAGTGAGAGCTGGGCCATGCTTTCCTGATTGGTTAGGTCGGCTTTGGGGTTCAATTTGCCGTCCAGGCCGTGACATTCGACGCAATAGGTTTCGTATTGGGCTTTGCCGGCCTGGATCTGTTCGGCTGGGGTGCTGAGCGAGAGTGCGTATGCGACGACATCCCAGCGCTGCTGGTCGCTCAGGCTGGTGAAAGGCGGCATCATTTTGGGCATGTTGCCCTGGGTGACGATGTTGTACCACTGGGCCGGGATTGCCGCGGCAGCTTCGGCGCTGGTGCCGAGTGCCGGGACATTGACACCCAGTATGGCGGCCTGCGGGCCATCGCCCTGGCCGGTGGGGCCATGACAGGGGGCGCATTTTTCTGCGTAGAGGGCGGCTCCGGCGTTGACATCGGGCGCGCTGGCAGGGAAGGCCGGGGCAAGGGTGGGGGCCGGGGCGGGTGGAACGTAATCGGGTGGCGGGGTGACATCCTCGGCCAGCGAGAAGTTGCAGGCGGCTAGCAGGACGGTCAGCAGGGTGAGCAGGATCAGCAGGCGGAGTTTCATTGAATTTCCTATTTGGCGGGTTTGCCGCAGGCGGGGCAGAAACGGTCGGAGCGCAGAATGGGTTTGCCACAATTTGGGCAAAAACCACCGGATTTTTCCTTGCGCTGGGCGCGGCGGCTGGCGAGCAGGTCTTCCAGTTCGTCATCCGAAAAGGCTTGGGCGACTGGTTTACGGTTGGATGCGTCGGCGCGGCGCGCGGCGATGGCGGCTTCTACGCGGTTTTCGGCGTTGCTGGCACCGCTGCTGGGCGGCTGGAATTCATCCAGGCGGCGCAGCACGTCGGCGGCGGCGGCGAGCAGGTTGCCGCGCATGTTGGGGTAATCTTCGGCAGGGATCTTGCCAAGTACGTGGTCAAAATCCAGTTCTTGCAGGGCGGTAATCAGCCGGTCGCGTTCGGCCAGCAGCGAGGAGTGTTCGTGTTCCGCGCTGGAGACGACTTTCAGGCGGCGATTTTCCATGAATGGGCGACTGATGAACAAGCCGACCAGGACGAGCAGTGCTAAAAGAAGAAAAAGAGCTCCCAGTTCCATGCGGCCTCTAAGGTTTCAATAACGGGTCAATGATCGAGTGGATTTCCGCGGCGGACGCGAAGGGGCCGACCTGCACATAGGATAATTTCCCATCCGGGTCGACAAAATAGGTTTCGGGCACGCCTTTGATGCGGAACAGTTGTGAAACGCGGCTGCCCAGGTCGGGGCTGTTGGGGTAGGTGATTTCAAACTTGGTCAGGTAGCCCAGCGCCGGGGTGGGGGTATCGGTGTAATCGATGCCGAGGAAGACCACCCGCTCGTCGTCCTGATAGTCACGCCAGGCAGTTTCCAGCTCGGCGGCTTCCTGCTCGCAGGGTTTGCACCATGAGGCCCAGAAGTTGATCACCACGACTTTGCCGCGCAGCTCAGAAAACTTCACTTCGCTTTTGCCGGCGTATTGGTAACCGTCGAACAGTGTCAGCGTGAAATCGGGGATGGTATCTCCAGGCTGGACGGTGCCTTGTTGGGCGCGGCGCAGCCCAAAGGCTACCAGCCCGAGCAGGGCCAGCAGGCCTACCCAAACCAGCACCTGGATCCAGACCGGCATTCCCCGGCGGGGTGCTACAGTTGATTCAGACATGAACATTCTCCTCATCTCATGGAGATCGGGAATGGGGCTCCCGGCTCCAGCGTTAATTCCGTTTTTTGAGTTCTTCTTCCACCCGGCGCAGGTAATCTTGCTGCCCCTGGGTTTCTACCGCGGCCGGACTCTCTGGAGCGGCTTCCACCTGCGCAGATTCGGACAGTGGCTGGCGCATGCTGGTGAAGGCGCGGTAAAGGATGTAGACGCCCAATAGCAGCAAAACGACGGGAATCAGGTAAAAGGCCCAGTACCAGCCCTGGCGGGGCGGCTCAGACAGCACGCGCGCGCCGTATTGTTCCACAAAATATTGCTTGATCTGCTCATCGCTCCAGCCGGCGGCCAGTTTTTCGCGGATCAGGGCACGCCATTGGCGGCAGGCCTCCGTCGGGCAGACGTCCAGGGGAGTGTTTTCGCAGACCGGGCAGAATAACTGCCGCGCCACCCGGTTAACGTCGTCATCGCTGGGCGGCTGCGGGTCTTGCGCGGCGGCTTTGCTCGTCCAGGCGGCGGCGAACAGGGTGACAAAGAGCAAAATTGAAAAGAGCTTTTTCATGGTCATTTCCAATCAATAAGCGGGCGTGAAAACGGGCTTGCTCATTTTCACGCCCGCCGCAGGGTTTTAATCGCCCGGTTGGAACGCGGCTTGCGTGGAGCGCGCCTGGGCCGGGATAGTCTCGCGTTCTTCGTCGGGCCAGGCGGCGATCAACGTTCCGAAGATGAAGACGAATGCGCCCAGCCAGAGCCAGTTGACCAACGGGTTGTGGTAAATCTTGAACGGCGTGGTTTGCTCGCTGACCCCTTCCCAGTTGACCAGCACCACGTACAGATCATCGGCCAGCGTGGAGCGCACACCCGGGATGGTCATGGGTTCGCCACTCGGGTAAACATCGTAACGTGGATGAAGTTCGCCCAGCAATGCGCCGTTTTTGTCAAAGACGCTCAATACGGCGCGGGTGACCTGGCGGCCATCTTCAGATGGGAATTGGGCCAGCGAGTCGTAGCGCAGGGTGTAGCCCGAGATCTGGATGTTTTCTCCGACCGCCATGCTTTTCTGCGTCTGGGTCTGGAACATCTCGATGCCGATGATGCCGAGCGCCATCAACACCACGCCCAGATGAATGGTGTAGCCGCCGTAGCGCCGGCGGTTGCGGCCTGCCAGGCGCCAGAGGGCTACGAAGAAGTTCTCCTGCTGGGCCCGGCTGCGGGCCCGCGCTGCACGCCAGAATTCGTAGGCGGTGATGGAGGTGGTCAGCGCGGCCAGGGTCAGGCCAATCAGCGCGTAAATGTCGCGGATACCGCTGGCGAACAGGCCAATCAGCACGAGCAGGGCTGGCACGGCGGGTTTCCAGAGCAGCCTGGCAATGGCGAGCGCGTAGCGCTTTTCGAGCTGCAGGTTGCTTTGGGCGGCCAGGTTCTTCAGGGTGGTGTGTCCCCAGGCCGAAAGCGGGGCGATGCCCATCAGGAGCAGCAGCGCGCCAAAGAGCGGGCCGGCGGCGCGTTCATAGTAGGGTGGGCCGACGGTCACTTTCTGGTTGGTGAGCAGTTCTGAAATCAGCGGAGAAATCACTCCCCAGAAGCACACCACCAGAATGCCCATAAAGAGCAGGTTGTTAAGCAGGAACAGGGCTTCGCGCGAGAACATGGACTGCATTTGCCCTTCGGATTTCAGTTCGGCCCAGCGGTAGATCAGCAGGGCGACGGAAATCACGAAGGTGACGCCGATAAAGATGAAGAAGGATGGCCCAATGGCACTCTGGGCAAAGGCATGCACCGAAGAGAGCACGCCGGAGCGTGTCAGAAAGGTGCCGAAGATGACCAGGGCGTAGGTCAGGATGATCAGGATCATGTTCCAGTGCTTGAGCATGCCGCGTTTTTCCTGAATCATGACCGAGTGCAGGAAGGCGGTTCCCGTCAGCCAGGGCATGAAGGCGGCAATTTCGACCGGGTCCCAGCCCCAGTACCCGCCCCAGCCGAGTACGTCGTAGGCCCAGCGCCCACCCAGCACCAGCCCGAGCGAGAGAAACAGCCAGGCGATCAGCGTCCAGCGGCGGGTGAGACGGATCCAACGGTCGTCGGTGCGTCCGGTCACCAGGGCGGCCAGCGCGAAGGCGAATGGAATGACGAAGGCGACGAATCCCAGGTAGAGCATGGGTGGGTGGATGATCATGCCGGGGTGGCGTAGCAGTGGATTGAGACCGGTGCCGTTGCCGATTTCATCCAGCGTGACCAGCCGCGCGTTGGCAGGCTGGAAGGTGGCCGGGAAAATTTCTCCGCTGACGCTGACCCAAAAATGGGCAAACGGGTTTTCGAAGAAGATGTTCAGGCCGAGAAAGAAAGCGATTGTCACGCAGGATACGATGACCACCCAGGGCAGGAACTCGCGATCGCGATCCCATTTGCGCAGGGTTACTGCGGTGGCAAAGGCTGCCATCAGCCAGGACCAGAACAGCAGTGATCCCGATTGCCCGCCCCACAGCGCGGTAATCTTCAGATACAGGGGCATATCGAAGCTGATGACATCGTAAACAAATTTGACTGTAAAGTCATTGGTTACCAGCAGGTAGATGAGCGTCAGGGCCCCAAGGGTCAGGAGCGGAAAGGTCAGCAGCATGCTCAGACGGGCGCTTTCCACCCAGGCCTGTTTCTTTTTAAAGTGGCCGATTAACGCGGCGCTGATGCCGTAGAGCGACAGCAGGAAGGTGATCACCAGAACGCCAAAACCAAAATCTGCAAACATAAAGACTCCCTGTAAAAAATGTAGTAACGACGAGGTCGTTACTACATCGCGATGGCTAGTTTCCCTGTTGGGATTGTTCAGGAACCGCCTGCTCGTAGCGCGTGGGGCATTTCAGCAGGAGTTCGTCGGCGTAGAAAATGCCATCTTCTCCCATTTTACCGGTCATAATGGCTTGTGCTTCGTTGCGCATCAGGTCTGGTTTGGGGCCGTTGTAAACTACCTGGAGATGGGCGCGGTTGGTATCCACCACCGCCTGGTGCAACACTTCGGCCAGGCCGCCGTTTTTCTCAATTTCGGCATTATCACCGCTGACATGCGCCACGGTGAATTGGAGCGTTAACGATTGGGGATTGTACTGGATCGAATCGCCCAGCACGGCGCCGGAAATGCGCACGTTCTTGCCGACAATGCTGGCGCCCTTGGCCTGGAGTTCGTCGACTGTCATGAAATATTGGGCGTTCGCCTGCGTGGATGAAGCGATCAGGTAGATCACTGCGCCCAGGATGAGCAAGCCGCCCAGGATAAATTTTATGCGTGGGGATTGGGACATTCGTTTCTCCTCATTGATTGATTACATGTATACATCTGTTAAGACGATTTAGATTCTACACGCCTAGATTAAGAAATGCTGAAAATGGACGCACTTGAAGGGATGACGAATGTCATGAAAATACACCTTTTTCATCCTAATAGAGATGACACAGCCAATCATGCCAATAATGTGATATTTAGCACTATCGGGTTAAGCTTCAAAAAACTAGAATAAGGATTGGACTTATTGGCCCTATTCCTTGAAAAGAAAAGCTTATAAGAGAAGCTGCTCGATCGCAGAATATGATTTTGCAGAGGAGAATGCACAATGGAACGATACAAAGCGAACAAGACACTGGTTTGGATGACGTTCATTTTGGTTTTTGGCTTTAGCCTGGCCCTGGGCTTAGCCAGCAGTCTGACACATCCGGCCCAAGCAGCCCCGGCACCCGTTGCGGCGGCTCAGACGAGCGGGTATGGCGGCTCCGATTCCTGCGCAGGATGCCATAAAGACATCCATGATACCTGGTCGGGGACGTTGCATGCCAAAGCCTATTCATCTCCTATCTTTCAAGAGGACTGGGTCAAACAGGGTACCAGCAACCTGTGCCTGGAATGCCACACAACCGGTTTTGACCCTGCCAGCGGGAAATTCTTCGAAGAAGGCGTGACCTGCGAAGCCTGCCATGGGCCTCTGCAACCCGGACACCCGAAGAATCCCATGCCGATTACGCCAGATGCCAGCCTGTGCGCGCGCTGTCACAAAACTACAACCGATGAATGGAAAGCCAGCCAGCATGGTCAGGCGGGTATCAACTGCCAGTCATGCCACAATCCGCACAGCCAGCAGCCCAAAGCCGCCAGCATCAACGAATTGTGCGGCAACTGTCACAAGGATACTGGCTCTTCATTCACGCATGGAACCCATTCCAATGCCGGCTTGCAATGCAGCGATTGCCACATGGCCACCAGCTCGCACACCTCTTCCACCGGCGGCTTGTTTGCCACCGGGCATACCTTCTCGGTCGGCTCTGAAGCCTGCATCAACTGTCACAAGGACACCGTTCATACGCGCGATACCATCGTAAAGCTTTCCGGCGGAAGCGCAGCGGAAAATGTAGCCACCATGGAAGAACTGCAGCAAAAAGTTCAGACCGATGAGCAAACCATCCAGACTCTGGAAGCGCAGAGCAATGTGCGCCTGTATACTGGCTTGATCCAGGGCGCAATCGTCGGGTTAATTACCGGCGGCGCCGCTGCCTGGATCGTCAGCCGCCGCATCCGCTTTGTGGAGGTGGATGAAGATGGCCAATAAAAAGAAGAAAATCGTCATCGACCTTACCCGCCGTGATGTTCTGAAAATGGCGCTTGCGACAGCTGGTTCGATCGTTGCCGCTCCGTTGCTGACCACTGGCCCGCTCTCCCCCTTCGGGGCGCTGAAGCAACAACAACTGGAGGGCGCTGCCCAGCCGGGTCATGGCGCTGTGACGGGCGAATATCATTGGGGTATGGTGATCAACCTAGACCAGTGCATCGGCTGTGAATATTGTGTGCGGGCCTGCTCGGCTGCCAACGATGTCGCGCCCGATAAAACCTGGAATATCGTCGTCAAAGAAAAAACCACCGCTGGGCACACCTTCTTCTTCAGCCGGCCCTGCCTGCACTGTCAGAATGCCCCCTGCGTGGAAGTTTGCCCGGTCAAGGCTACCTACCACCGTGAAGACGGCCTGGTGGTGATGGATTATCAGCGCTGCATCGGCTGTCGTTATTGTGAAGTGGCCTGCCCTTACGACGCCCGCAAATTCAACTGGGAATCCCGGCCCGATGATGATAATGCGTTCATCCCAGCCTGGGGCGAAGCAGAAGTTAAGCGCCGCCCGCGCGGCGTGGTCGAAAAATGCACCTTCTGTGTTCAGCGCATCGATGCCGGGTTGGCTCTGGGCCTGACGCCTGGTGAGGACCGCGAAGCTTCCCCGGCCTGCGTCAACATCTGCCCGGTCAAGGCGCGCACCTTTGGGAACCTGAAAGACCCCAACAGCAAAGTGACGCAAGTGATCGAGGCAAATGCCACCTTCCGCCTGCGCGACGAGCTGGGAACCGAAACCAGCGTCTACTACATTCCGCCGAAGGAGGGGCTGTAGAAATGGCTATCTCAAATATGGAACGCAAGCCCTTGCAGTTGCCGTCCACCGGGCTGCTGATCTGGTTTAGCTTTCTGGCCGTCTGCCTGGCAATTGGCCTGTATGCCGCCATCCAGGTCTTCATTCATGGGCTGATCCTGACCAATATGAGCAACTCGGTTCCGTGGGGTTTGTGGATCACGATTGACCTGTCCTCCATCGCCCTCGGCGCCGGCGCTTTCACCCTCTCGGCGATCGTCTACATCTTTGGCATCAAGCGTCTCCAGCCCATCATCCGGCTGGCCGTGCTGGTGGGTTTTGCCGGGTACACCTCGGCCCTGCTCACCCTGGTGATGGATATCGGCCGCCCGGATCGCTTCTGGCATCCATGGGTCTTCTGGAACGTCCATTCGGTGCTCTGGGAAGTGACGATGTGCATCACCATCTATCTGACCATTCTGCTCGCCGAATTCGCCCCGGTGATCGTAGAAGCAAAATTTTTTGACCGCTGGCCCTTCCTGCGCACCATTGCTCACGCCCTGCACAAGGCGACCCCGTTCTTTGCCGCGCTCGGCCTGGTGATTTCCCTACTGCACCAATCCTCGCTCGGCGCCGCGTATGGTGTCATCAAATCCCGCCCGATCTGGTTCAAACCGAGCATGCCGATCATGTTTGTGCTTTCCGCAATCGCCGCCGGTCCGGCGGTCACGGTTGGGCTGGCCTATGTTGTGGAGTGGGTCACGCGCAAACGCACCATCCCGCATGAAGTCTTGCAGATTGTGACGCGCTTCAGCGGTGTGGCGCTGCTGGCCTATGGGTATATCAAGTTCTGGGATATGGCGGCAGTGACCTACTACGGCCGCACGGCTGGCGTCACCTCCGCCTTTGCCCTGCTCCGGCAGGAAACCCCCTTCAACTTCAGCTTCTGGGTTGGCGAAGTGATTCTCGGCATCATCATCCCCTCCATCCTGTTCCTGGTGCCGCACTTCAACAAGAGCCAGGTCTATGCCGTGATTGGGGCACTTTCTGCCATGATCGGGATTGTTGTCCACCGCTGGAATGTCACCGTGGGCGGTTTATTCGTTCCGCTCAGCTATTCTCCTGGGACGCTGTACACATTGCCAGCCGGAACGTATTTCCCATCTCTCTATGAGTGGGGGGTAGGCTTGCTGGTGATAGGGTACGCGCTGACAGTGGTGACTCTGGCCGTCTGGCTGCTGCCGCTCTTCGACCGGCACGAACACTAAGCCTCGACCAAATATCAATTGCGAGGCAGGCGTTCCCTGCCTCGCAATTTCGTGTTAACTTCAGCAAAAATTATCAGCAAGAATTATTCTTATGCATTATACTAATACTGTATTAATCTTGGTTATCCGGAGAAACAACATTAACACCCACATTGAGCGCAGTGATGAGATCCTGCCGGGGAGGAATACCCGATGAATGAAACATCTGGCAACCCAATATTTGTGGTTTTACTATTTGCCTTGCGCTGCCTGGTTCCGCTGGCAATATTATTCGGGATTTCGTACTTGCTTCGCAAGCTGGGGCTGGTCGCCACGCCTCCGCCCGAACCACCCGATGATGCCGATGAAACGGAAGCCGATCTGCGCCAGAACGAGAAGGAGTCTTAGCTCATGACAACCCCATCCTCTCAACGCCGGACGATTTGGTGGATTGCCGCGGGCATGCTGGCCCTGTTGCTGGGAATATCCCTGACCACCCGGGCCTCCGCCGGACAGCCGGCCCAGGAAACCGAAAAATATTGCCTTTCCTGCCACGGTAACCCCGACTTGCACATGACCCTGCCGAGCGGCGAGACTCTCTCGCTATACGTCTCTCAGGATGTCATCAAAGATTCCGTTCACAGCCCGTTGGGGATTGAGTGCGAGGCCTGCCATACCAACCTCTCCACATATCCGCACCCGGCGGTGGAATATCAAAACAAGCGCGAACTCTCGCGGGCTTTATACCAGGCCTGCCAGAAGTGCCACTCTGAAAATTACAAAAAAGCGCAAGATAGCATGCACGCCCAGGCCGCCACAGCCGGAAACGCCGAAGCCCCGGTTTGCACCGATTGTCACGGCGCGCACGACGTCAAAATACCCGACCAGCCCCGCTCCCTGATCTCTGAGACTTGCAGCCAGTGCCACACGGATATCGTCAACACATACAAGCAGAGCGTCCACGGCGAGGCCCTGTTGGCCAACAACCCGGATGTGCCGGTCTGCACCGATTGCCACGGGGTGCATAATATCCAGGATCCGCGTACCGCCCAATTCCGAGTCCAAAGCCCTGAATTGTGCGCCGGCTGCCATGCCAATAAAGAGTTAATGGCCAAATATGGCCTGAATGCCGATGTCTACGATATCTACAAGCGCTCCTGGCATGGGGTGGATATTTCAGTTTACAAAGCCCGCTGGCCTACCATTCAGCATAGCAGCGCGGTCTGCACCGATTGTCACGGCATCCACGACATTCGCAAAGCAGATGATCCCAACTCGCACGTCAACCCGACCAACCTGCTGGCCACCTGCCAGAAATGCCACCCGGCTGCCGGGCCCAACTGGACGGACGCCTGGACAGGCCACAACCAGATCAGCCTGGAGCGGACGCCCTTCCTGTACTACGTCAATACTTTCTATACATCACTCACGCCGCTGGTTCTCTGGGCCTGCATCCTCTATGTGGCCCTGCAAATCATCCGCGCCATTGTTGATCGTGTGAGGAACAGCCTGCCATGACAGCCAAGCAAAAAACCCCCACCATCATTCAGCATAAATCCTTCCCGCGCTTTGACCTCGGCCAGCGATGGGAACACTTGCTCCTGATCTTGAGCGGGCTGGTTCTTTTACTGACCGGTTTACCGCAAAAATACCCATCGCTTGCCATCAGCCAGGATATTCTCTCCACGCCCGAGCAAGTAAACCTGATCCGCCAGGTACATCACATCGCCGCACTGGTGCTGACCCTCGAACTGCTCTATCACCTTGGGCGCGCCATCGTGTTGCTCGTCCGCCGCAAGCTCCCGGGTGATATGCTGCCTACCTGGCAAGATGTGCTGGACGCCTGGCAAATGCTCCAGTACCTGCTTTTTCTTCGCAAAGATAAGCCTCGCTTTGGAAAATACAACTTCGAGCAGAAAGTCACCTACTGGTTCCTATTTTTCGGTTTCGGGATCATGACTTTCACCGGCTTCATCATCTGGTTCCCGGTGCAGGTCACCCAGGTTCTGCCCGGAGGAGTGGTGCCGGCCGCCAAGCTGGCACACAGCACCGAATCAATCGTCGCCGCCATCTTCATCCTCGTCTGGCATATCTATCATGTTCACTTTGAACGCCTGAACTTGAGCATGTTCACGGGCCGCCTGAGCGAAGAAGAAATGCAGGCCTACCACGCCAAAGAATATGAGCGCCTGACAGGCAAAAAAAACCAGCCGGGAGAGAAAAGCTGATGCGAATAAAAACCTTCCTCTTGAGCGCTGGGGCGGTTTTGCTGCTGCTTGCGCTTGGCCTGGCCGCTTCGCCGGTAACGGCAGCCCCTCAACCTCCAGCCGCGCATACCAGCGGGCAGCATTATGATGCCGCCGCCAATAGCATGTGCCTGACCTGCCATGACCAGGATGGCATGAGTGTTCAACTCAAAAGCGGTGAAATCCTGCCACTTACCATTAACGCGACCGCCTTTTCGGAAGGCGTCCATGGCATCAACAACATCCCCTGCGTCACCTGCCATACTGAAATTTCCGGTTTCCCGCATCCCGATCGAACCACCGAAACCCTGCGCGATGTCAAACTGAAATATTACACCTCCTGCCAGCAGTGCCATTCGGATGAATTCAACAAAACCCTGGATAGTGTTCATCAACGCGCCCTGGCTTCCGGCAACAAAAACGCCGCTGTATGCGCCGACTGCCACAATCCGCACACCCAAAAACCGATCAAAGACATGCCGCGCAGCGAGATTCCGGTCATTTGCTCACGTTGCCACAGCGCCATCTTTAACCAATACAAGGAAAGCGTGCATGGTCTGGCCCTGAGCGAGGGCAACGCGGATGTACCGACCTGCATCGATTGCCACGGCGTCCACAACATCACTGACCCCACCACCCAGGCCTTTCGCCTAAAGTCGCCGACGGAGATGTGCGGGAAATGCCACACCAACCCCGCCATCATGGACAAATACGGCATCTCCACCCAGGTGCTCAACACCTATGTGGCCGATTTCCACGGCACCACGGTGACCATCTTTCAGAAACAATCCCCAGACCAGGTCTCCAACAAGCCCGTCTGCTTCGATTGCCACGGTATTCACAATATTGCCTCGGTCAAGGATCCGCAGAAAGGTCTGGAAGTCAAGGCCAACCTGCTCCTGGCCTGCCAGAAATGCCACCCCGATGCGACCACCGAAACCTACACGGATGCCTGGCTATCACATTACATTCCCTCACAGGAAAAATACCCGCTCGTCTATTACATCAACCTGTTTTACAAATTCCTCATTCCGGGCGTCCTGGGCCCCATGGGCTTGCTCGTTGTGATGGATTTTGTGCGCATGCTGATTAACCGCTTCCGCAAGCCCCAGCACCAGGCCTCCCCCGCGCATCCTCAGGCAGGCGACCATCCCACTGATGAGGAGATCCGCCATGACTAACTCCACCCCATCCTCGCCGGGCCAGACCTTCGTCCGCTTTGACTTGTTGCAACGCATCCAGCACATCATCTTCCTGATTTCTTTTTCCGTCCTGGGGATGACTGGCCTCCCGCAAAAATACCCACTCGCCTGGGCTAGCACCGCCATCTTCAACCTGGTCGGTGGAATCGAAAACGCGCGCGCCATTCACCACACCTCGGCCATCGTGATGATGATCGTCAGCCTGGTGCATGTCCTCGAAGCGCTCTACCGCATCATGGTCCAGCGCACCCCCATCAGCATGATCCCCTGGATCGACGACATCCTGCATGTCTACCAGGATGTGCTCTACTACCTGGGCTTTCGCAAACACAAAGCCTACTATGGGCGCTATTCCTACGCCGAAAAAGCCGAATACCTGGCCCTGATCTGGGGCACCATCGTCATGGGCGCGACTGGTTTTATGATGTGGAACCCGATTTCCACCGTGCGTTTCCTGCCCGGCGAAGCCATTCCCGCCGCCAAGGCCGCACATGGCGGCGAAGCCGTCCTGGCTGTGCTGGCCATCATCATCTGGCACTTCTACCACGTCCACATCAAGCATTTCAACAAGAGCATGTTCACCGGCAGGCTGACTCGTGAGGAGATGCAGCATGAACACCCGGCTGAACTGGCCGCGCTGGAGGCCGCCAGGCCTACCGCGCCCATCCAACCCGCCGAACTGCGCCGCCGGCAAATGCTTTATTTGCCCATCGCCTTCATCCTGCTGGCCCTGTTCAGCTACGGCTTCTACTTCTTTATCGGCTACGAAACGACCGCGGTTACCACTCCGCTTCTCGGAGAAACCGCCCCCGTTTACGTCCCCGCCACGCTGACCCCCAGCCCCGTTCCTTCGCCGACTGCCACGCCCAACGCTTCGGCCAGCCTGACCTGGAACGACACGATTGGCCCGCTATTGCAGACGAAATGCGGCATGTGTCATGGCGCCGCATCTCCCACCGGCCTGTCTTATGACAGCTATGCAAACTTCATGCAGGGCGGCAAAAACGGCCCGGTTGTGGTGGCCGGAAACAGCGCGAGCAGCAAAATCGTCGTGCTGCAAACCGCTGGAGGTCACCCCGGCATGCTCAGCCCCGACGAATTGGCCCGCTTGAGCGAGTGGATCCAGGCAGGGGCACCCGAGAAATAGCCGCGAGTTTTTCCGTGGATATCATAACGGTCTACTTCCTGTACGGCCTGTCCTTTTTCAGCATGGGGCTGGCTGTGATGGTGGAAGTAGGCCGTTCTGCTAAATATGACTTTGCCCGCGCGCTTCGGCCACTGGCCGCTTTTGGCCTGATCCATGGCAGCCACGAATGGCTGGAGATGTCCCTGCTCATTCACACCCATTTGCAGGAACCCCCGTTCGCCGCATGGATCGGACCCATCCGGGTTTTCCTGTTGGCGGTTTCCTTTTTCTTTTTATTGGATTTCGGCACCCGCCTGATTGCTGGAGCGGGACTCATCACCCGGTTGCGACTGCTCGCCGTCGTGGGCACGCTCTGGCTGGCAGGCTTGCTCTGGGTCTTCGCCGCCCAGCCTTTGCCTGGCGCCATCATCGCTGCGGATGTGTACACCCGTTATTCGCTCGCCATTCCCGGCGCTGCGCTGACCGCCTGGGGGCTGGTCTTGCAGCAGCGGAAATTCTACCAGGCTGGCATGCAGAGTTTCGGGCGCGATGTCACCCTGGCGGCGCTGGCCTTTGGTCTGTATGGCGGGATCGGCCAGCTGTTCGCTGCGCAAAGTTCAATCTTCCCCTCACAGATTTTGAATTCAGCCGTCTTTTTGCAGTGGTTCGGCTTCCCGATCCAATTCTTCCGGTCGCTGATGGCCTGGATTGCGGCGATTGCCATTATCCGCTCTCTGCGTTCGTTTGAGGAACACACCAACCGGCAGATTGAAAGTCTGCGCGAGGCCCAGCTGGCCGAGCGCGAGCGGCTTGAAAACCTGCGCGGCGAGCTGCTGCGCCGCACGGTTCGCGCACAGGAAGCGGAACGCGAGCGCATTGCCCGCGAGCTGCATGATGAGCTTGGCCAAAGGTTGACCGCCATTGGTCTGGGGCTGCGCGCCATTTCGGGCAATTTTTCGCGGCCGGAACGGGTGCGCGAGCAGGCCCGTGAATTGCAGGCTCTGGTCGATGGCAGTTTTTCCGGTCTGCAAAACCTGATCACCGGGCTGCACCCGCCCCAACTGGATGACTTCGGCGTGATGGCGGCTTTGCGCTGGTATTTGCGCGAGGTGGGGGAGCGTTATTCGTTGGCAGTGGAATTGACCAGCCAGGGCGACGAGCCGCCTCTTTCGGTGGAGGTGCGCGTCGTTTTGTACCGGATTGTGCAGGAGGCGCTGACAAATGTCATCCGGCATGCCGGAACTGACCGGGCCAGCGTGCGCATCACTTTTGAGGCGCAGCAGGTTTCTGCCTGGATTTCGGATCAGGGCCGGGGTTTTGACCCGGACGCGACGTTGAAGCAGCCAGGTTACCCCTGCTGGGGCTTGCTGGGCATGATCGAGCGGGCGGCGCTGGTGGGTGGTCAATGCCGGGTCAGCTCTCAGCCTGGGGCGGGGACACAGGTTGAAGTGCTGATTCCGATCCAGCGGGGGGAAGTTGCATGAGCAAGATAACTTTGCTGTTGGTTGATGATCATGCCGTGGTGCGGAGCGGTCTGCGCATGTTGCTCGAAAACGAGGGCGAAATGGAGATTGTGGGCGAAGCCAGCAGTGGGCTGCAGGCGATTCAGCTGGTTTCGACGCTGGTTCCGGATATTGTGATTATGGATATCAGCCTGCCGGATCTTTCTGGCATCGAGGTGACCCGGCGCTTGAAGCAGATGTATCCGCAGTTGGGTGTGGTGGCGCTGACAATCCACGAGGATCATCAGTATTTTTTTGAGATGCTCCAGGCGGGGGCTGCGGCGTATGTGCCCAAACGGGCCGCGCCCGATGACCTGATCGCCGCCATTCGGACGGTGCATCGTGGGGATGTGTATATTTTCCCTTCGTTGGCGAAACTGCTGGTCAGTGACTTTCTTTCCCGCTCCACCGAGGAGACGCGCACCACGATGGATGGTCTGACCGGGCGCGAACAGCAGGTTTTATCTTTGCTGGCTGCAGGGAAAACCAATGATGAAATTGCCGCGGCTCTGGTCATCAGTCCGCATACGGTTGCGCGCCATCGCGAGAATCTGATGTCGAAGCTGGAACTGCACAGCCGCAGCGAGTTGGTTAAATACGCCATCCGCAAAGGTCTGATCAAGCCCTAGAACTGGCCAGAAAATACCCTATTGAAAGATACCGTGAACCACCTATTGTCAGGTGGTTTTCTTTTTGCGTATGATGAAGGTGGAAGTAAAGATGGATGTGCCTCAACCTGAAAGGAGGTTGACATGCGAAAAATCCCCTTCATCGCTGTTTTCTGGTTCTTTGCCCTGGCTTTGCCTGCCACATTCGTTGCCCTGGCTGGTGTGGCGTACATCAATTTGCATTTCAGTGAGATTGTCCGGGCTGTTCTCGGCCTGGAAGTGCTCACCACTGCCGGTGGGCGCGGCTGGCTGGAAGAAACCGGCCAGCGGCTGCCTGAACTGGCGGGCATGATCATCGGGATGGTGGTGATCTACGCCGTGTATTTGTTTGTACGCAAGCCGGCGCAGCAAGGCTACTCGTCTACCCGCCGGCCGCGCTGAGCGGTGTGACATGGCTCAATCAAAAACCGCCCACCGGAATAATAGGTGGGCGGTTGGTTTTCTTGTGCTTATTCCTCGCGGGGTTGGATCCTGGCTCCGCAGGCCCGGCAAAACCGGTCGGCGCCCTGGGCGCGTTTGCCGCATTGTGAGCAGTACACTTCTGCCCCGCTGCTTTCTCCTGAGCGGGAGGTGTGTCGTTTGCGCGAGTTGCCGGGGGCCTGCGTCCGGCTCGCCAGCCAATACCAGGCGCCGCCGCCGACGATCAGCACCACGCCCAGCCCGCCCAAAATCCATGGCAGAAAATTCAGCGTGGCAGATTGCCCGCTGACGGGTTGATCCAATGGGGCGGTAGGCTGCACGCCCAGCGTGGAGGCGCTCAGGGTTTCGTTATCTTTGTCATATTGGATGTTAAAGTCAAGGCTCTTCCCGGCGCTGATATTTTCCACCGTGGCCCGGTAATAGGTGAACCCATCCTGCCCGGGATTGCTGGCCGACATGACCGGATCGGTGGTGAAATTGATCGCCCCAACCGGTTCCTGCACCGAAAGATCCAGGGTCTGGACCGCATAATCGCCCGTCCAGGTATATCGAAAACTGCGGTTCTGATCTTTACGCACATAGGGAAGATAGAACTCAATATGGTAAACGGAACGATCTGTAACCGCAAAACTGAGCACTGTAAAATCCCCCTGTGAAGCGGGCAGGTCATACTCCAGGTTCATCAAGCCACCGCTTTCCTGGCGGGCTATCGCCAGCAGCTCTGCCTGGGCAGGCAGTTTCAGGTGGATCTGGCCCGGCAGGGCTGTTTCGGCCGAAACACTAAAGTCATAGATGACCAGCACCGCCGGTTTGTCATATTCTGGCCAGAGCTGAATCGTAAGATGGTCAAACGCAGCCGCCGCCTGGGCCTGGACCGCAACCGGCATGCACAGCAACACAGCCATCACAAACAGAAGGACACTTTTACGCATTTACAGCCTCCACAAAGACAAAGTGAGCGGATATTACCATGATTTGCCGCGCTTTTCACGCCTTTTGCCGGGGAAATCTGCGCTCACCAGTCGCCACATCAGCCAGTTGAGCGGCGCTGCCCGCCCCTGCGCGCGCGCCGCGCGGACCACTGCCCCGCAGATGGCCTCAATCTCGGTTGGCGCGCCGCGCTCCACATCCTGGAGCATGGAAGACCGGTTGGCCGCCGTGCGCCGTGCCACTGCCAGCACCGTGCCGGCCGGATCGTCAAACGGCAGCTCCACGCCGCATGCCCGCGCCACCCGCGCTGTTTCAAGCGCCAGCGCGATCATTACCCAGCGTGCTGCCGGCAACTCAAGCAGACGCCCGTTGGGCACCCGCAGCAGCGCCGTCAGCGGATTTATGGCCGCGTTCATCACCAGCTTGCCCCAAACCAGCGCCTGCGCCCCGGCGACGATTTCCACCTGGAACCCGGCGCCGCGCAATAGATCAGCCACCTCCCCGCAGCGTGGATGCGCTTCGAGCGAGATGACCCCTTCTCCGCCGGAACGCGCCACTCCCGGCCCGAGCAGGTTCGCCCCGTAGGTGCAGACACCCAGCGCCACTCGTTCAGCCCCCAATGTGCCTGCCAGGATTTCCCGGTTCCCCAGCCCGTTTTGCAGCGTCACCACCAGCGCGCCCGCCGGCAGGCTCGCCGCCAGCTGCCTGGCTGCTTGCTCCGTCTGCCAGGCCTTGACCAGCACCAGCGCCACCTCCGCCCCGCCGCCTATCGCCGGGTCGCTCGCCGCTTGCACTGCCGCCCTTCGTTCCTCGCCCTGCTCTGTCAACAGGCGCGCTCCCGCCCGGTTCAGGGCCTCCAGCCCGGCCGCCCAGCTTCCCAGCATCACGACTGGATTGCCCGCCAGCGCTAGGCGAGCCGCGAACAACGTTCCCAGCGCGCCCGTCCCCGCAATCAGCACCTTTCGCAACTAGATCCTCTCCAGCATTTTAAAATCATCCTCGGCCAGGCCGGCAGAAAACGCCTCCCAGGCCTCGTCTGTCATTTCCACCGTATGGGCCGGCGCCGGGAACTGCCTGCTCTGCACCTCCGCCAGGTACATCCCAAACGCCCTTTGCATCTCGTCGTGCAAATTGGCATATTTTTTGACAAATTTTGGCGTAAAGCGATCAAACAAACCGAGCAGATCGTGCGTCACCAGCACCTGCCCATCCGTCCCCGCCCCCGCCCCGATCCCGATGGTCGGGATGGTCAGCCGCCTCGAAATCACCTCCGCCAGCCGCGCCGGGATCGACTCGAGCACCAGGCTGAAACAACCCGCCGCCTCCAGCCGCAGCGCATCTTCCAACAAGCGCTGCGCCGCCTGCGCCGTCTTGCCCTGTGCCCGGAATCCGCCCAGCTGGTGCACCGACTGCGGCGTCAGCCCTAAATGCCCCATCACCGGAATGCCCGCTCCCACAATCGCGCGGATCGTTTCCACGCGCTCGCGCCCGCCCTCCAGCTTGACGGCATCCATCCCGCCCTGCTGAAGGAACCGGCCGGCATTTCGCACCGCCTCCTCCACCGAAACCTGGTACGACAGAAAAGGCAGATCACCGATTAAAAGCGCCTGCCTGGCCCCGCGCGCCACCGCCCGGGCGTGATGCAGCATCTCGTCCATGGTCACCGGTAGTGTGGTTTCATAGCCCAATACCACCATGGCCAGCGAATCACCAACCAGGATCGCATCCACCCCGGCCTGATCTAACGCCAGCGCGGTCGGATAATCATACGCGGTCAGCATCGTCAGCGGCTCACCGCGTTCCTTTTTCTCGGCAAACGTCAGCGTGGTCACTTTTCGGCGCGCCGCAGCCATAACAGGCCCAACATTTGTGGTTGACATAGGTACCCTCCGATAAAATGGTAGAGTCCATCCCGGCAGTTTCAACCCCGCGCCGGAAGGTCGAATAAAATTGACAGCCTGCCCGTCACGTTCAAAAGATACGTGCGTGCAAAAACATTATACGTCAATCTTCCAAAGCGCCCAATTTTGTTCTATAATGATTTATGGAATTCATACATACAAGGAGAGTCTATGCGCCGCATATTTGGGTTTTTAATCGGTATCTTTGTCGGCTGGCTGGTTGGTTCCGCCCTGGCCCTCTTGTTGGCCCCTGCCAGCGGAGAAAAACTGCGCACCGACCTGCGCTCCCGCTCCAGTGGCTTCGTCGGCGAGATTAAAACCGCCGCGGGAACGCGCCGCAAGCAACTCGAAGATCAGCTGGCGGCTTTGCGCGCTCCGCGCACCACCGAAAAATCAGCCTAACTGCTCGTAAAATTCCACCACGCGCGCCATATTGCGCCCATATTCTGCCCGCTCTGCGATGATCGCCGCATTTTGTTCCGCGGCCAGCTCTCGCAGGGCGGATTCCTTTAATCCGCGCAGGATGGCAGCCGCCAGCGCGACCGGGTCACCGGCATCGACGAGCAGTCCATTTTGCCCTGGCGTAATCCACTCGCGGATCGATTCCAAATCCCCGGCGACGGGAAAACAGCCACAGGCCATGGCTTCGAGCAGGCTGTTGGGCGTGCCATCATGTGTGGTGGGAGAAACCACCACCTGCGCCGCGCGGAATAATTCGGCCATTGCGGCATGCGGGCGGGCGGGCAGCAGTTCAACAGAAGCGCCAATTCCCAGCTTTTCAGTCCATTCGAGCACCTGCCGTTCGCCCGCCATGGAGACGCAGGCAAACCGCGCCCCAGGGAATTCCTTCAGCACTAGCGGAATTGCAGCGAAAAACGCATCATTCCGCACATAGGCGCGGAACCCGCGCGGATTGACCACCAGCGGCGCGCTGGGTGGCTTCTGCGGCCTGAAAAACACCTCCGCGCGGATGCCGCCATTGCCGGGCGTCACCAGCGTCGGGCGGCTGGCCTGGAACCCGAGCTGCTTCCCCAGCCGGATATCGCGCTGGCAGTCGGCGTGCAGCCCATCCGCCACAGCCAGTGTCCAGCCGGTGTAGTGGCTCATCAGCGGCGTGGCTGGCGCGTGCAGGGTAAAATCATTCCCCCAGACGGAAACCACCAGCGGCGCCAGCCCGGCGGCATCTGCCGCCAGCATCCCTTCGTACGGAATCCGCATGGCGTGCACCAGGTCGGGTTGGACACGTTCGATGAACCCGCGCAACTGGCGGGAGGCGCGCGGAATCGTCAACGGGCCGGCCCACTGCCGGAGCGCGGTACGCAGCTTCAGCGTGGAAGCTCCCCAAATCCCGCGCCGCGGCTTTGATCCAGTTTCCGCGCCAGATTTCACACCTGAGAAGGCCACCGGCACAATTTCCAGGCCTGCGAGCCTGATCTCTGGCTGGCAGGCAAACGTGGAGGCCAGATAAACTTCATCGCCGCGCTCGACAAAATAACGCAGCCAGTTCAGGGCAATGGGTGAGCGGCCATCGGCCACGAAGAGTAGTCGCATGCTCAAAATATACCAGATTTTTTCTTGACATTCGTCTCCCTATCAGATAGAATCATCAGGCTTATTTGCGGGCCTGTAGCGCAGTTGGGAGCGCGCCTCAATCGCACTGAGGAGGCCAGGGGTTCGAATCCCCTCAGGTCCACTTTTGCCGCAGCGAAAGCTGCGGCAGTGTTGACGAAATACAGGTTTGGTTGTAGAATAGCCGTCGCCTTGTAAAAAGAAATGGGCCCATAGCGCAGTTGGGAGCGCGTCTCAATGGCATTGAGAAGGTCGCGAGTTCGAATCTCGCTGGGTCCACAAGTACAGTTGGGGCGGGTCTCAGACCCGCCCCTGTTACAATCAATAGTCAGAGCAGGAGTAGTAGGTCATCCCGCCAGCGAGTTGGGAATGTGAGGTGGAAGCCCAACACAGCGCCCCGTGGGAGCGCCCCTGAGCGTCGTTGCAGGGAACAGACCGAACTCGCCTGTTACCCTGCGAGAAATCAAAGGGGGCTGCGCTGGTGAATCCATTAGTCAGCGCCGGGTGGGCCCGTTACAGCGCCAAAGTGGTTGTTTAGTTGGCTTGCCATTGAATCTGCTAGTCCATTGACCAGCAGACCAGCAAAATACCAGGCAGTCAGACTAAAGAACAAACCGGGTGGTACCGCGGAGAATCTCTTCGTCCCAGTAGTGGATGAAGGGTTTTTTGTTTAATTCTGGCAACAAGGAGGCCGAAATGAAAAAGGTGATTCGAAATATTCGCAACGCGATGCAAAACATCCGTGCCGCGCTTGGCCGCCTTCTCCAACCGAGGCCCGCCCTTCGACCTGTTCCCGTCCATTCACGCCGCGTTTATCGGCGGCGATAGCAAGAACTTTCACCACAAAGTCACGAAGTCACAAAGAATTTAAAACTTAGTGCCTTGGTGGTCTTGGTGGTAAATTTATAGACATTATCATCCAAGGAGCAAAAATGGCCCCTAAAGCCTACACCCCGAAAGAAATTGAACCCAAATGGCAGGAGAAGTGGGAAGCCGACGGCCTGTACCACTCGGATATTGACGAGAGCAAGCCCAAGCACTACGCCCTGACCATGCTGCCCTACCCGAGCGGCGACCTGCATATCGGTCACTGGTACGCCATGACCCCCTCCGATGCCCGCGCGCGCTACATGCGCATGAAGGGCTATAACGTGCTGTTCCCGATGGGCTTCGATGCCTTTGGCCTGCCCGCCGAGAACGCCGCCATCAAGAGCGGCATCCACCCGATGGTGCGGACACGCGACAATATCGTGCGGATGCGCAAGCAGCTGCGCTCGATGGGCGCCATGTTCGATTGGCGGCGCGAGATGGTCTCGTGCGAACCCGAGTATTACAAATGGACCGAGTGGTTTTTCATCCAGCTGTACAAAAAAGGCCTGGCCTACCGAAAACTGTCGCCGGTGGATTTTTGCCCGAAGTGCAACACCACCCTGGCACGCGAGCAGGTCTGGGGCGATGACCGCCACTGCGAGCGCTGCAGCACGCCCGTCATCAAGAAAGACCTGTCGCAGTGGTTTTTCCAGGCCACCAAATATGCCGACGAACTGCTGAGTTTCGAAGGTATCGACTGGCCAGAACGTGTCAAGACCCTGCAAACGAATTGGATTGATCGGTCGGAAGGAGCAGAAGTTTATTTCAAGGTAGATTGGGAAAATGGTAAATTGGATGCTTCCAAGGTACCAGAACCCGATTCCCGCGTTACCGTTTTCACCACCCGCCCCGACACCTTGTTTGGCGCGACGTTCATGGTGTTCTCCCCCGAGCATCCACTGGTGGATAAAATCACCACCGCAGCGCAGAAAGAAGCCGTCGAAGCGTACAAAGCTCAGGCTGCGCGCCAGAGCGACATCCAACGCGGGGCTGTGGACAAGGAAAAAACCGGCGTCTTCACCGGCGGATACGCCATCAACCCGGTTAATGGAGCAAAAATCCCGATCTGGATCGCGGATTATGTGCTGATGAGCTACGGCACCGGCGCGATCATGGCCGTCCCAGCGCACGACGAGCGAGATTTTGCCTTCGCCCGGAAGTTTGAGCTGCCCATTATCCCGGTCTTCCAGGCGGAGGGGAGTCCAACTCCGGACGGGGCCACGATGGAAGCCGCCTTCATCAGCGACGGCGTGATGATCAATTCCGGCCATTTTAACGGAACAAAGGTCAACACCGAAAAGGGACGCAAGAATCCTGCCATTGCGGCGATGATTGATTGGCTGGAAAAGCAGGGCACCGGCAAGGAAACGGTCAACTATCGCTACCGCGACTGGTTGATCAGCCGCCAGCGCTACTGGGGATCGCCGATCCCGATGATTTACTGCGAAACCCACGGCTGGAACCCGGTGCCGGATGACCAACTGCCCGTGACTCTGCCCGAGGACGTGGAGTGGAAGCCGACCGGCGAAAGCCCGCTGAAACTGCACCCGACCTGGTCCAAGACCACCTGCCCGGTGTGCGGCGGCCCGGCAACGCGCGAAACCGACACGATGGACACGTTCATGTGCTCGTCGTGGTATCACCTGCGCTATCTGAGCCCCTGGTACGATCAGGGCCCCTTTGACCCGGCCGAATATGACTACTGGATGCCGGTCGACACTTACACCGGCGGCATTGAACATGCCACCATGCACCTGCTGTACACGCGCTTTTTCCACAAGGCGCTGCGCGATATGGGCATCACCCAAGGCAATGAGCCGATGACGCAGCTGCGCAACCAGGGCATGGTGCTGGGCGAAGATAACGAAAAAATGTCCAAGAGCCGCGGCAACGTCGTCGCGCCGGATCTGCTGGTGGCGCGTTACGGCGCGGATACGGTGCGGGCTTACCTGATGTTCTTTGCGCGCTGGGAGATGGGCGCGCCGTGGGATAGCCAGGGCATCGAAGGATCAGCGCGTTGGGTGCGCCGCACCTGGACGCTGTTCACTGATGAAGTGAAGAACGGCAGCCCCACGCCCGAGATTTTGCGTGCCTTGCGCCGAAAAGTGCACCAGACCTTGAAGCGTGTCACCCGCAACTTTGAGCAGTTTGAGTTCAATACGATTGTCTCATCGCTGATGGAATTGCTGAATGAGATGTACAAGGCGCGCGAAAACGGCGCGGCCGGTTCAAAGGAATGGAGCGAGGCCATCGACATTTACCTGCGTATGATGGCGCCGGTGGCGCCGCACATCGCCGAAGAACTGTGGGCTGAATATGGCAAGCCCTATTCCATCCATACCCAGAGCTGGCCCAAAGTGGACGAGGAAGCCGCCCAAGAGGACGAGATCACGCTGGCGGTGCAGGTCAACGGCAAGGTGCGCGAGCGCATCACCGTGGCCGCTGATGCCAGCGAAGACTTCATCCAGGCCGAGGCCCTGAAAGTGGTTGAGCGCTACCTGGAAGGCAAAACGCCCAAAAAGGTGATCGTGGTGAAGAAATCCATTGTCAGTGTCGTGATCTGACGTGGCAGAGTGCAGGTCGAAGGGCCTGCACTCTTTATTTAACGCTGGCCAGATTGAGCGGGACTGGTTGTGAGTTGATGGAAAAATTCCTGGCTGGTGCTGTTTCCCGTTATGGGCTGGCCAAGTCCACCGTGAAATATCCGCCGAAACTGCTGCCCGGTGCGTAAATGTACCCCACCCCGAACTCGGACATCGAGGCATCGAGCACGGCTTCCCAGTGCGAGGCGCTGTTGCGCCATTGGCTCATGGCATTTTGCGGGCTGCCGATGGCGATGATTTCCACATAATGGAACGTGCCGTAGCCGGCCGCCGCCAGCCGGTCGCCAATCCACGAGCCATCCGAGCCGCGGTGGTCGAGGAAGTTGTTGCAGGCCATGTCCAGGCTGTGGCCCTGCGCCGCGGCACTCAACGCGGCATTCAGCGTCAGCGCGGGCATACCGGCCTCGGCCCGGGCTGAGTTGATCAGCCCGGCCAGTTCGCTGACTTGCGCCCCATCCAGGCTGTACTGGCAGCTGGCAATCCCCTCGCCGGCTGGCAGTGGCGCGATGGGCGCGGTAGACGGCGCCAAGGGAGCCGGTGTGCCCTGTTCTACGCGGATTTTGACCCACATGCTGGTCAGTGCGCCAATCGGTATGGGAAGGCCGCGCGGGGTGTGGAGGGCGTACAGGCTGGTGAAGGTCCCGTTGGTGGTGGGCGCAGTCAGCGGGAGGGAAATATCCAGGCTGGCGCCAGGTGCCGTTTCGACCAGCGGAATCTCCGCCGGGCTGTTTAAGCGTTCCCCGCCGATGAAAACCAGGCTGTAACGCTCGTTCCAGGTGCAGGAACCGGTGTTTTTTAGCCGCCAGGTTTTGGTGAACCCGGCGCCCGGCGCGAGCACACTGTCATCCGGGATGGTTAGATCGGCCAGGTAAAGAGCCGAATCAAGACAGCCGGCCTGATCGGTGGGCGTCAGGAGCACGGTAGGGCTGGGCGTTAGCGTGGGCGCAGGCGTGCTGGTAGGTGGAATTGGGGAGGGTGCGGGAAGGGTTGCGGTTGGGGTCGCGCTGGCGGCAGGTGCGCAGGCGGCCAGCAGGAAGGTCAAAAGCCAGAATAGCCGGTCAGCGCGAGGGTGGTTTCTGGGCATAGGGGTGCCTCTGTGACTGTGAGAGCCCTTCCGCTGGCGCATCACTACAGTCTCTGACGGTCGGGGTGGTTGACTTGTTCGAGCAGGACGGGCAGCGGCAGATCGGCCAGCGAGGCCAGGCGCAGGGTTTCCCCTTTGATGTTGAGATGCAGCGTTACCGGGTTGGGGATGGTCACGACACGGATTCCTGCCCGCTGCGCCGCCAGCACACCATTGAGCGAATCTTCAAAGATCAACGCCTGCGAGGCCTGCAGCCCGAGGGCCTGCAGGGCAGAGAGAAAAAGCTCCGGGTCGGGTTTGATATGGCGGACATCCTCCTGGGCTTTGATAACATCGAAATAATGGAAAAATCCCAGGCGGTGCAGATGTCCATCCACCCAGCTGTGAGACGAACTGGAGGCTACGGCCAGCTTCAACCCGCGCGCGCGGGCTTCGCGCAGGCAGGCTTCCACGCCGGGCAGGGGCTGGCTGGCGTGGATGATTTCCAGGCGCCGCTGGTTGACGCGCTGCCAGAATTTGTCCGCGTCCAGCGTGCGGCCGGTCAGCTTTTGCAGGTGGGCGACCGGCTCGAAGTTCTGGTCATATTGGGAGCCGACCACCAACCCGTACATTTCCACCGGTAAAAATTGGCCGTGGTCGCGGTAGACTTCGTTAAGCGCCTCGTATTCGGGCGTTTCTGTATCGAGGATGACCCCGTCAAAATCGAAAATCAGGCCTGCAATCATGCTGGTTATCCTTTTTCCAAAGTCGTGAGATTGTACCACCCGGCACGGTCTTTTATGGTTGACGCAGATGGGTGAGCGTGATAAAATCCACGTTCGCTGGTCGGGCGTGTAGCTCAATGGCAGAGCAGCGGCCTTTTAAGCCGTTTGTTGAGAGTTCGAGCCTCTCCACGCTCACAAAAAATCCCCTTTGCGGGGATTTTTTGTTTTCAGCGCATGCGCCTGGCCCAGTTTAGCACCAGGAACCAGGCTACCAGGATGACGAAGGGTTTGAGCACCCGCCAGAGCAGGGATTGGAACCAGGACCAGCGGAAGGTGTAGATCAGATATGTGAGCAGCCAGCGCGCGAGCAGCGTGCCTCCCAGCGGACTTGTCAGCACCCGCTGCCGGTATCCCGTAAAACTGAAATTCTCTCGCTTGAAGGCTTGCGCCAGCTCGGTGGCGGCCACCTTGCCGTAGCCCAGTGCCATGCTGATGCCCTCGCCAAAAATCGGGTCAGCGCCGACGGCATCGCCGACCAGCAGGACGCGCGGCACCGACATGCGTGTGAACGGGTCAAACCAGCGGATGGGATGGCCTTTTAATTCATAGTCGGCCAGTTCCAGCCCACAGTTTTTCATTTCGGCGGCTAGAGTCTCTTTGAGAGCGGGGCGCTGGCCGCTGGCAGGCAGGTTGGCATCGTAAATGCCCCAGCAGCGTTTGGGTTGTCCACCAATCTGGGTGGGGAAATCCCAGGTGTACCCGGCGATGCCCTGCGGCACGGGGGAAAATTCAAAAAAGGCCACCTGGCCGCGGGTTTTTTCGAGCGCTGGTCTGGACGGGTCCTTGTAGGTGGGCGTGAGTAATTCCAGCACGCGCGCGGTGTAGAGTGGTTCGCCAGGCAGAATGGCGCGGCGCGTTTGCCCGTTGGAGCCATCCGCGCCAACTGCCACGCGTGCGCGAAATTCGCCCTGATTGGTCAGGACGGTAACCCCGTCTTCATCGGGGCGCACGCTCTGCACGGTGACGCCTTCGCGGATTTCAATGCCCCGGCTGCGGGCTTTTTCGGCCAGCCAGGCATCAAACTCGTCGCGACGGATGATGCGCAGGGTGTGCGAGCCCGGCACCGAGACGGATATGCCCCGCCCGCGAAAGTCAAAATGCGCAGATTGCGCGTCGGTGTGCGGGATTTCGCGCACGTCCAGGTTGAGACGCTCCAGCAGGATTTCGGCATCGGCCACCAGCCCGCCTGCGCACAGCTTGGGGCGCGGATAATGCGCCTTTTCTAGCACCAGCAGGCGTGAGGTGAATTCTGGGGCCTGCTGCTGCAGGTGCAGAGCTGTCGAAAGGCCGGCAGGGCCTCCTCCGAGGATGAGAATGTCTTTATCCATGCGGTTATTTTACAAAATTTGGATGGTTTTGTAGAGTCCAGGCGCCGGGTTAAAAATCACTGTGGATGCTGCCCTGGGGAATTTGAGTCGGGTCATACGGCGTGACCTGGTAAACGTAGTAATTCAGCCAGTTGACATATAAAAGGTTGGCGTGTCCGCGCCAGCGCACGTTGGGTGTTTTGGTCGGGTCGTCTTTGGGGTAGTAGTTGGCCGGGACGTGGATGGGCAGGCCCTTGTTCACGTCGCGGTCGTATTCGGTTTTGAGTGTGAAAGGGTCGTATTCCGAGTGGCCGGTGATGAAGAGCTGGCGGCCATCCTTCGAGCCGACGATGTAAACGCCCGCTTCATCAGATTCAGCCAAAATTTGAAGGTCAGGAACCTTTTCGATATCGGCGCGGCGGATTTCGGTGTGGCGCGAGTGCGGGGCCAGGAAAATGTCGTCGAAGCCGCGCATCAGCTTTTCGGTGGGGATCAGGTTGTAGTGCTCGAAGACGCCGAACATTTTGCGGGGCAGATCATATTTCGGGATTCCGTAGCGATGATACAGGGCGGCCTGGGCTCCCCAGCAAATGTTGAAGGTTGATTCCACGTTGGTGTCGGCCCAATCCATGATGCGGGTCAGTTCCTCCCAATAATCCACCTGCTCGAACGGCATTTGCTCCACTGGCGCGCCGGTGATGATCAGGCCGTCGAATTTTTCGCCCTGGATCTCGTCAAAGGTGGCGTAGTGGTTGAGCAGGTGCTCGGCGTCGGTGTTTTTGGCCTCGTGGGTGACGGTGTGCAGCAGGGTCACATCCACCTGGAGCGCGGAATTGCCCAGCAGGCGCAAAAGCTGCGTTTCGGTGGTGATTTTGGTCGGCATCAGGTTCAGGATGGCGACCTTGAGCGGGCGGATATCCTGGTGTTCGGCGCGTTCTTCACCCATCACGAAGACGTTTTCGCTTTCGAGAACGGCGCGGGCGGGCAGGGTGGCGGGGATACGGACAGGCATGGTTCCTCTTTCTTCCTCACCCCTTGCCCCTCTCCCGTCGGGAGAGGGGTTGGGGTGAGGGCAAAATTACGCGTTCAGCGCCTGATCCAGATCCCACAAAATGTCATCGATGTCTTCAATGCCAATGCTCAGGCGGATGAAATCGGGGCTGACACCGGCAGAGACGAGCTGTTCATCGCTCAGCTGGCTGTGGGTGGTGGTGGCGGGGTGGATGGCGAGGGATTTCGCATCCCCGACGTTGGCGAGGTGGCTGAAGAGTTGCAGGCTCTCGATGAATTTCTTCCCAGCCTCGGCCCCGCCTTTGACGCCGAACCCGAGCACTGCGCCCGCTCCCTTGGGGAGATACCGCTGCGCGCGCTCATAGTCGGGATGGCTCTTCAGGCCGGGGTACTTGACCCAGCTGACTTTGGGGTGCTTTTCGAGATATTCCGCCACCGCCTGGGCATTTTGGGAATGCCGCTCGACGCGAATTGACAGCGTCTCGATGCCCTGGATGGTCTGCCAGGCGTTGAAAGGCGACTGGCAGGCGCCAAAGTCGCGCAGCACCTGCACACGGGCCTTGATGATGAAGGGCGGCAGGCCCACGCCCAACAGCGTGGAGTAGACCAGGCCGTGGTAGGACGGATCCGGCTCGGTGAAGTTGGGGAAGCGCCCGCTCGTCCAGTCGAAGTTGCCGCCATCGACGATGATCCCGCCGATGCTGGTGCCGTGTCCGCCGATCAGCTTGGTGGTGCTGTGGGTGACCACGTTCGCGCCCCACTCAAACGGGCGGAAGAGATAGGGCGTGGCGAAGGTGTTGTCGATCATCAGCACGATGTTGTGCTTTTTGGCGATGGCGGCCACTTCTTCGAAGGGGAAAATGGCAATATCGGGGTTGCCGAGGCTTTCGCCGTAGATGATCTTGGTGTTCGGGCGGATGGCGGCCTCGAAATTTTTCGGGTCAGACGGGTCGACGAAGGTTACGTCGATGCCCAGCTTGGGGAAGGAGTAGGCGAACTGGTTGTAGGTTCCGCCATACAAACGGCTGGACGAAACGATGTGGTCGCCGGCGTTGCAGAGCGTGAAAATGGCCTGGAATTGGGCGGCGTGCCCCGAGCTGGTCGCCAGCGCGCCCACGCCGCCTTCCAGGTCGGCGAGACGCTGTTCGAGCACATCGGTGGTGGGGTTCATCAGGCGGGTGTAGATGTTGCCCAGTTCCTTGAGCGCGAACAGGTTGGCAGCGTGCTCGGTGCTCTTGAACTGGTAGCTGGTGGTCTGGTAGAGCGGCACCGCGCGGCTGCCAGTGACGGGGTCGGGCGAGTAGCCGGAGTGCAGCTGGCGGGTGGCAAAGCCAAATTTACGGGTCGATGCGGTCATGAGATCAGTCTCCTTATAAAGTGTGAATACTTGGGTAAAAAACCTTTTTGTACACGGATTAGACGGATTACACGGATGAACACGGTTTTTTTTCTTTTTATGCTCTATCCGTGTGTTCCGCGAAATCCGTGTACAGGGTTTGACGACAAAACAAAAAGCCCTTTCATTGCGGAAAATGAAAGGGCTTAATAAGCGGAACGAAGGTCGCCTCTCATCTTCCAGAAGTTACTGCCGGAATTGGCACCTTGACTCATAGGTCAGGTTGTCGAGGCTTCGCAGGGCCGGTCCCTCCGCCTCTCTGGATAAGAGCAATTGCTGTATTCAGTTATATTCGCCAACCAGCAGCGAATTTCGCCGTTTATATCACCTGCAAATTGGACTGTCAAGGGTGAATTTGAAATTCTCGAATTATTGCAACTTTTGCCTGTCATGAACATCCAAGGAAATAAGTACACCCATATTTCAATTTTAAGCAGGAGACTAACCCCATGGAAATGTTAATCGACTTCCCCGGCGGCGCGCGCGTCGACGCCCACTTTGGCAGCTTCACCGTTCACACTGACCAGCCCCCGGCGGCCAGCGCCCCGACCCCTTTTGCCACCTTCCTTGCCTCCGTCGGCACCTGCGCCGGCATTTATGTGCTCGGTTTTTGCCAGCAGCGCGGACTGCCCACCGAAGGCATCCGAATCCTGCAGCGCATCCACAGCAACCCGTTCAGCGGCATGGTTGAGAAAATCGACCTGGAAATCCAGGTTCCCGCCACCTTCCCCGAAAAATACCGCCCCTCGCTGATCCGCTCGGCGGAATTATGCGCCGTAAAAAAGCACTTCGAAAACCCGCCACAGATTGGCGTCACCACCCTGGAAGTAGCCGCCGCGTAACAGGCCTGAGCGCCCCCTGTTGTATAATTGCGCCCATGCCCACCCTGATTGACGGCCATAACCTGATCCCCAAGCTGGGATTGGACTTGAACTCGTTCGACGACGAAACCGAACTGGTCGCGCGTCTGAACGAGTTTTGTCGTCTCTCACGCAAAACCGGGCTGGAAGTATATTTTGACAACGCCCCGCCCGGCTCGCCTGAGACGCGCAAGATCGGCCAGCTGACGGCACACTTTGTCCGAAAACCGCTGATCGCCGATGAAGCCATCCGCCTGCGGCTGAAAAAACTTGGTCGCGCCGCCCGCAACTGGAGCGTGGTCTCCTCCGATCAGCGCGTTCAGGCGGAGGCGCGCACCGCCGGGGCGGCGGTAATCTCGTCCGATGAATTCGCCGCCACGGTCATCGATACCCTGCGCGCCGGGCCTCCTGCCTCGCCGCGCCAGCCTGGCTTGAGTGAGCGTGAGATCAACGAATGGTTGGCCCTCTTCAATTCGCATGGCAAGCAGCCCTGAGACATAGGACTTATTTCCTACTGTTTTTATCAGAATATTAATCTCCTTTTAATAAATCCCCGCTTTATTGGGTGTATATTAGCACTATCGACGCCTGACCCTCCCCTTTATTGGTATTTCAGGTGTCGTCACCGAAATCCGGTCCGGCATCCCCCCCATGCCCTCCGAATCGGTGGTGTCCCTCCCCCTCAAGACTAACCGGCATGCCAAAAGCATGCCGGTTAGTCGTTTAATCCCTTAAAATAGCAATATGACTACCATTTATACCCTCGCCACTGCCCCTGATCATCACTTTCACGACCATCCGGAGCGCCCGGCCCGCCTGGAACTGCTCCAGCTGGCTGGACTGCCCGGCTGCGTGGAGCTCCCGTTTCAGCCAGCCAGCCTGGAAGCTCTCCGCCGTGTTCACTCGGCGGCCATGATTGCCAGTCTGGAGCAGGCCTGTTTGCGCGGGCCGGGGATTATTGATCACGCTCCGACCTATGTCACGCCGGCTTCGTATGTCGCAGCCTGCCTGGCCGCCGGGGCCGCCCTCAGCGCGTTGCGGGCCGTGCTGGATGGGACGGCTCGCAACGGGTTTGCCATTGTACGCCCACCAGGGCACCATGCCGAACCGGCCCGCGCGATGGGGTTTTGTCTGTTCAACAATGCCGCCATTGTGGCCCAGGATGCGCTGGCACATGGTCTGAAACGGGTGGCGGTGGTTGATTTTGATGTTCACCACGGGAATGGGACACAGGCTGCCTTTTTGCGTGATTCGCGCGCCGCTTATCTTTCCACGCACCAGGAGGGGATTTACCCCGGCACCGGCTGGCTGGAGGATGCCGACAGCCCTGATCTGCGCGGACGCCTGGTCAACCTGCCGCTGCCGCCGGGTACCGGAGATGAAGGGTTTCGTCAAATTCTGGCGCAGGTGGTGTCTCCTTTTGTGCGCAGTTTTCAGACGGAGTTGTTGATCATCTCCGCCGGGTATGATGCCCACTGGCGTGATCCGCTGGCGGGGCTGGGGCTTTCCTCGGCTGGGATTGGGCGGCTCTCGCAGGGTCTGGTTGATCTGGCGGAGGAAAACTGCCGGGGCCGGATTCTTTTCCTGCTCGAGGGCGGGTATGAAGCCCGTAATGTGGCCAACGGCATTCGGGCCGGTCTCTGTGCGCTGACGGGACATCCGCAGCCGGAAGTGGACGATGCCTGCCCGTGGCGTGAACCGGAGCTGGACAGTCGCCTGGCGCGCGAGAGAGAGTGGCACGGGTTTAAATAAAAAACTGCCGGAGTTATGCTCCGGCAGTTCGATGAACTGGGGTTATTTGCTGCTGGTGCGGGTCGTGACATCAAATACCACGGCGGCAACGAGTACTGCGCCGCGGACGATGTATTGCAGCGAGATGTCGATGCCCATCAGGTTCATGCCACTGGTCAGCGACATCATCACCAAGGCACCAATGATGGAGCCTGTTACTTTGCCTACGCCGCCTGCCGCAGAGACGCCGCCAACGTAAGCCGCAGCGATGGCGTCAAGTTCGAAGAGCGTTCCGGCGGTGGTGGTGGCCGATTGCAGACGCGAGGTGAACAGGATGCCGGAGAGGGCTGTCAGCAGGCCCATCGAGCCGAAGACAATGTAGGTTAGGTTTTTGACGCTGATACCGCTCAGCTCGGCGGCTTCGGGGTTTCCGCCAATGGCGTAGATGTGGCGGCCGAGCACCGTCTGGGTGGTGATAAAGTGGTACAGTGCGACGACGACCAGCACGATCACGAGCGTCCACGAGATGCCATTGTAGCCGGCCAGCACCCAGGTGATGCCGCCCACCAGAGCCGAGACGAAGACCAGTTTCAGGATGAACATATCCATGGAGAGGACTTCAAAGTTGTAGGCCTGTTTTTTGCGGCGTGAGCTGATCTCGCTGATGACGAACAGGATCACTGCCAGCAGGCCAATCAGCAGGGTCAGTTTGTGAATATTGGGCAGGAAGTCGGCCAGGATGGGCAGGTCGGGGATGTAGCCGTTGCCGATGGCGTTAAAGATTGGGTCGGGGATGACGATTGTGCCGGTTTTGATCGTGGCCAGCACCAGCGCGCCGCGATAGATGAGCATGGCGGCCAACGAGGCGACGAAGGACGGTATTTTTAACTGGGCCACCGGGAAGGAGGTGATCAGCCCGGCCAGGATGCCCAGCAGCAGTACGAGCACAATGACGACGATCAACGGTAGTTTCCAGAAAACCAGCGCGGTGGCCGCCACGGCGCCCAGGAAGCCCGCCAGGAAGCCGACGGACAGGTCAATGTGGCGGATGACGATTACCAGCGTCATCCCAACGGCCAGGATGGCGATGTAGCCAGTCTGATTGAACAGGTTGCTGATGTTGCGCGGGGAGATGAACACACCTTCGGTGGTGTAGGTGAAAATGGCCATGATGACGAAAAGGGCGATGTACATGCCGTATTCACGGATGTTCTGGCGCAGCAGTTTTTGAGCATTGCGGAAAAAGGACATGGGAGGTCTCCTCAATTAGTTGCCAGGTGCATGATTTTTTCTTGCGTCGCTTCCCCGGCCGGCAGTTCTCCGGTGATTTTGCCGGAGGAAACAATATAGACGCGGTCACTCATCCCCAGGATTTCGGGCAGTTCTGATGAGATCATGATGATGCTCAGGCCCTGTTCCACCAGGCGGGTCATGATGGTATAGATTTCATACTTGGCGCCAACGTCAATGCCGCGCGTTGGCTCATCCAGAATAAGCAGGTCGGGTTTGACGAATAGCCATTTTGCTACCGAAACCTTTTGCTGGTTGCCGCCGCTCAGGTTACCAACCGTCTGCTCGACGGTGGGCGTCTTGATGTTGAGCGAGGTTTTGTACTCGTTGGCAACTTTCACCTCGGCGTTGCTGTCCACCACACCGCGCTCCGAGATGGCGCGCAGGTTTGCGAGGGTAATATTCTGCTTCACATCCTGGATCAGGATCAGGCCATTGCCCTTGCGGTCCTCGGTGACATAAGCCACCCCCGCGCTGATAGCCTGCTGTGGGTGCGAGAAGTTTTGCTGCACTCCACGCAGGTACATCTCACCCTGGATGTGATACCCGCCTGGGTTTCCGAAAATGCTCTTGGCTAGTTCGGTGCGTCCTGAACCCATCAGCCCGGCAAACCCGATGATTTCACCTTTTTTAACATTGAACGAAATCTCTTTGAGTACATTGCGGCCCAGGTTGGGATCGTAGGCGCTCCAGTTGCGCACTTCGAGCAGGATCTCTTCAGAAGCCATGCGCTGGCGCGGAGGGTAGATATTGTCAATTTCGCGCCCGACCATGTGCTTGATCAGCACCGCTTCGGAGACTTCGCCCTGGTGGGCATCCAGCGTGCAGATGGTTTTGCCATCGCGCAGCACGGTGACCGAATCGGCGATCGAGATGACTTCTTTGAGTTTGTGCGAGATCAGGATGCAGGTTACGCCATGATCTTTGAGTCCGCGCAACAGATCGAGCAGGTTTTCGCTGTCGGTTTCATTCAGCGCGGCGGTGGGTTCATCCAGAATCAACAATTGGACATGTTTGCTGAGTGCCTTGGCAATCTCGATCAACTGCTGTTTGCCCACGCCGAGATCTTTGATTTTCATCTCCGGGTTGACATCGAGGTGTACCTTGGTCAGCATTTCAGTGGCGCGTTTGATCGTTTCGTTCCAGTCCACGGTAAAGCCGTTGTGAATTTCGTTGCCGAGGAAAATGTTCTCGAAAACGGTCATCTCCGGTACGAGGGCCAGTTCCTGGTAAATGATCGCGATCCCGGCTTTTTCGCTGTCGCGAATGCCGGAGAATTTTTGCGCCTGACCATTGAACAGGATGTCACCGCTGTAGGAGCCATGCGGGTATACTCCGCTTAACACTTTCATCAGGGTTGATTTTCCCGCGCCGTTTTCGCCGACGAGGCAGTGAATTTCTCCGGCGGCAACGCGAAAGCTGACATCGTTGAGGGCTTTCACGCCGGGAAATTCCTTGGTGATGTGCTGCATTTCCAGAATGGGGGTGCTCATATCAACTCCAAAATGCGATCGAGTTGTGCCAATTGATGCTTTGAGGATCCGACTTGACGTGCGATCGCGCCGCCAAGTTATTGAGGAATATTGTGTGAAGCTCACCCTGTCATGAATTAGCCTTTGAGTGAGCCGGCCAGCAGACCACGCAGGAAGTAGCGTCCGAGGAAGATGTAAATCAGCAGGGGGGGCAGCGCGGCCAGCAAGGAACCGGCCATCTGCACGTTCCAGGCAATGATCTGGCTGCCGGCCATGTTATTCAGTGCGACGGTGATTGGCCATTCCTTGTTACCGGTCAGTATCACGGCGAAGAGGAAATCGTTCCAGGCCGAAGTGAACTGCCAGATCAAGACCACCACGAAGCTGGGGATGGAGATTGGCAGGAGAATGTAACGGTAGATGCCGAGCATGTCTGCCCCGTCAATTTTGGCGGCTTCGAGTAGTTCTTGTGGCAGGCTGGCATAGTAATTACGAAAGGTCAGGGTGGTGATCGGGATACCGTAAATGACGTGAGCCAGGACCAGGCCGGCCAGGCCTTTGATGCCTGCCGCGCTCATAAACTGGACAAGCGGGATCAGGATGCTTTGGTAGGGGATGAACATGCCAAACAGGATGAAGGGGAAGATGATGTCTGCGCCTTTGAATTTCCATTTGGCCAGGATAAAGCCGTTCAATGATCCGAGCGCCGAGGAGATGAGTGTGGCGGGGATGACCATCATGAAGCTGTTCCATAGCGAGGGGGAGAGCTTGGTGAACGCTTCGAGGAAGTTGTCGAAGGCGATGCCATGGGGCAGGTCCCACATGGTTTTCAAGTCAACTTCGGCGAAGCTCTTGAATCCGGTAATCACCATCAGGTACATGGGAATCAGGTAGAAGATTGCCATGAAAACGAGGGGCAGATAGATCCAATTTTTTCCGAGGCGGAGGTTAAGTTTCATTGTTCAGTCTCCGTCTTGAGGGTGTAGCGAATGTAGGGGATGATCAAAACAGCCACGCTGAGCAGGAGTAGGATGCCAATGGCGGCGCCACGTCCGTAGAACAGGCCGTCGAAGGTAGTTTGCCACATGTAAATGGCGGGCACATCCAGCGGGAGTTGTTTGCCGGCAATGGCGACAATCAGGTCGAAGACTTTGAGTGACATGTGCCCGAGAATGATCAGCGCGCTGAGTGTGACCGGCGATAGGAGAGGCACCATGATGTAACGGTAGATTTGTAACTCTGTGGCGCCATCGATTTGCGCGGCTTCTCGCAGTTCTCCGGGGATGGCGCGCAGGCCAGCCAGGTAGAGTGCCATGGTGTATCCGGACATTTGCCAGATGGCGGCCAGGGCGATGGCGGCGATGCCCCAGTTCGGGGTGGTGTGCCAGGCGTTTTTAAGAAAATCTAGATGAAGGTAGGAAAATAACAGGTTGAAGCCGCTGGTGCGTGAGCCGAGGGCCGGATTCATCAGCCAGCGCCAGATCACGCCGGTGACGATGTAGGAGATTGCCATTGGGAAGATGAACAAGCTGCGGAAAAAGCCTTCGCCCTTCAAGCCCTGGTCGAGGAAGACTGCCAGAAAAAACCCCAGCAAGATGCTGCCGATGACGAAAACGCCTGTGAAAATGAGTGTGTTGCGAATATCTACATGAAAGCGGGGATCGGAGAACAGGTTGATGTAATTATTCAGGCCGTTCCAGGTGTAGTCGGCGGTGAGGCCTTTCCATTTGCTCAGGGAGACCCGCATCGACCAGGCGATGAATCCGTAGATGAAAATCAGGACGGCTAAAATGGAGGGTGATATCAGAATGACCGAAAGATAACGGTCTTTGTCACGCAACATTTTCATCATGGCGGACCTCTTTCAGCAACCGATAGATGTGGATGAGGCCCCGCAGTTGCGGAGCCTCATCCATTTTACACGCTTTACTGTTTACTTGCAGGGGCCGGAATTCTTGCAGGCCGCAGCCAGGGCGCCCTGGAAGGTTTCGACGTTGCTGTCGGCGATGAACAGGCCGAGGGCAGTGTCGATTTCCGATTTCCAGGAGTCGTTGGCTACCACGCCGTGTGTCAAAGAGCCGACGACGGTGTTGCTGGCCCAGTCATCCATGGCAGACTGCAGATAGACACCGAACAGGGTCTTGTCGCAGTCGGTGCGGGCGCAGATTGAGCCCTTGACGGGGTTGAAGGCTTCCTGGCCTTCTTTCGAGCCGGCGATCGTCAACCAGGCAGTGGCAGCTTCGGGGTGCGGAGCGCCAACGGCCAGGACGAAGGAGTCGGACAGGAATTGGAAGACGCCGACGGTACCAGGCACGGGGGCCCAGCCGTAATCGGTGTTGGGGGTTTTGCCCAGTTCGCGGAAGTAGCCTTCGGCCCAGTCGCCCATGACGTTGAAGGCGGCGTCGCCGTTGACGACGAGCTGAGCAGCATCCTGCCAGGAGAGTGAAGCGGAATCGGTGTTGGCGTAGGAGAGCACCTTGACGTAGTTGTCGAGGGCGGCTTTCACATCGGCGCCAGCCCAATCGGTGCTGCCATCCCACAGGCCGTTGTACTTCTCAGCGCCGAGGGTGCCGAGCAGGACGGTTTCGAGCAGGTGCATCTTGGTCCATTGTTCACCGAGGGCGAGGGGTTGAACGCCTTTGCCCTTGAGGGTTTCCATGGCGGTGAGCCATTCCTCGACGGTGGTCGGGACGGCTACGCCATTATCGGTCAGGACCTTCGGGTTGTACCACAGCACGTTGGCGCGGTGGATGTTGACCGGGACGGAGTAGATGTTGCCGCCGTCCGAGATGAGCGGGATAAGGGTCTTCGGCATGACATCCAGCCAACCCTGGGCGGTGTAGAGATCGTTAAGCGGCTCGATCTGCTTGCCAGCCACGTAGGTGCCGATCAGTTCCTGACCAGCATGGCCCTGCCAGCTATCGGGCGGGTCGCCAGCTTGCAGGCGGGAAGCGAGCACGGCGCGCGCGTTGGTGCCAGCGCCGCCGGCGACGGCGGAGTTGATGAATTCAATCTCGGGGGATTTGGCCGCGAAGACTTTGATCATGGCATCCAGGCCGGCGGCTTCGCCACCACCCGTCCACCACGAGAAGACTTCCACCTGGCTCTTGGCGGGAGCAGGAGCTGCGCCCATCGTGTCGAGGCCGGTGAAGTCGGAGGCAGGCCAGTAGCCCGAGTCGATGACGGCGGCTTTGAGATTCGCCTGATCGACAGCCACAACTTCGGAAGGCTTGGCGGGAACGTCGATCTTGCCGTTGTTGTAGGTGTTGGTCTGTTCGGGGGTCTTGCCTTCGAGGTAAGCAACCGCGGCGGTGATGGCGTCCTTCACCAGGGTGCGGACATCCTTGAGCACGGTCATGGACTGCTTGCCATCGATGATGTACTGGACGGAGGCTTTTTCAGCATCCTGGCCGGTTACCACGAAGCTCTTGACATCCTTGTCAGCGCCGAAGGCATCGGCGATCGCGCGGGCGGTGCCATCGTTCGGGGCGAGGATGAATACATTGCCCTTGTCGGCGGCAGCAGCGGCGGTCAGGTTCGATTCGGCCAGGTTCTTGGCAGTGTTGAAGTCCCAGTTGGTGGTAACCTGTCCGAGGATCTTGCCCATCTCATCGCGGGTCAGGGTCGCCTTGCTCTGGAGAGCCACGGCTTCGCTGGAGTTCTTGATAACGAAGGTGCCATCGGCGATCTTGGGCTGGAGGACATTCCAGGCGCCTTCGAAGAACAGGAAGGCGTTGTTATCGGAGGCGGCGCCAGCATACAGGTAGAGCGGGTTGGCGGTTCCGCTGGCCTTGTCGACCAGGTACTGGGCCTGGGCAGCGCCCACGGCCACGCTGTCGAAGGTCACGTAGTAATCCACAGCGTCGGTGTCACGGATCAGGCGGTCATAGGAAATGACTTTGACCCCGGCGGCGCGCGCGGCGTCCGCAGCAGCAGCGGCAGCGGCACCATCCTGCGGGCAGATGATCAGGACTTTGACGCCCTTGGTGATCAGGGCTTCGACGTTGGCCTTTTCTTTGGCCGAATCACCCTGGCTGAACAGGATTTCAGCGTCGTAACCGGCGGCGGTCAGGGCATCCTTGAAGCGGGTTTCGTCCTGGATCCAGCGCGGCTCATCCTTGGTGGGGAGCACAATGCCCACGGCCAGTTTGCTGGTGGCGGGGGCCTGAGTGGCGGGAGCAGCCCCACCGCAGGCAGACAAAATGGCTGCCGCGATGAACAGAACTGCCATCAATACGTAAAGCGAACTCTTCTTAAACATCGATTTTTCCTCCTGGGAAAAAAATAGGTTGAATGGAGATGAAATACTGGGGAGCGAAACGGGAAAAAATATGTGGAAAACACACCTCCTTCTCTGTAAAGCCACAAAGGCGTACAGTATAATCATAGTTAAATTACCGGCCCTGCTCAACCCTTGCTTCCCCTTTTTTTTGTGGTGGAAAATTCCCCCGTTGAGTTAGGGGATTCCCCTTAATGAATTGGACACTCCCCCGCCATGCCGTCCACCAAAACCTTGCTTGCCGATGACCACGCCCTGATCCGTGCCGGGCTGCGCGACGCCCTGACCAGCCTGCCGGGCATCGAAATTATTGGTGAAGTGGGCAATGGCCCGGCTTTATACCAGGCTCTTGAGCAATTGCATCCCGACCTGCTCCTGATGGATGTCAATATGCCGGATTTTGAGCCGGTGGCAGCTGTGCATGCTTTCCGCGCCGCCTACCCCGATCTGAAAATCCTGGTCGTCAGCGCCTACGACGACCAAGCTTATGTGGTCGGTCTGCTTTCGGCAGGAGTCAATGGTTACCATCTCAAGGACCAGCCGCTTGCGGATCTGCAGCTGGCGATTCAGCGTATCCTGGGCGGGGGACGCTGGATATCAGACCCGCTGGTCAATCGACTGGTGGATCAGCATCCAGCCCACCCCGAGCATGATTCTGCCCTTACCCGCCGCCAGCGCGAGCTGCTCTACCTGCTGACGCAGGGTTACAACAACCAGAAAATTGCCAGCGTGATGGACCTTTCCATTAAAACGGTGGAAAACCATCTGACAGCGCTGTATCGCGCCATTGGTGTGGAAAGCCGCCTGGAAGCGAATAACTTTGCCAGCCATCACCCAGAGTTGCTCGCCAATTTTGGGCAGGAAAGACTTCCAAACCGCCTGGAGCCGCAGGCAGTGGAGGCGCTCGCCGTCCTGCTGGTGGATGACAATCCGCGCTACCGCGCCCAGTTGGGCAAACAGCTCACCAAAACCTGGCCCAACTCCAGCCTGTACGAAGCCGAAGATGGCTCCGACGCCATCCGGCTGGCCGGGCTGGTCAGACCCCGGTTGGCGTTTATTGATGTTGTGCTGCGGGAGGAAGATGGTATCCAGTGTGCGCGGCGCATCAAGGCGGTTTCACCACAGACGCGTCTGATTCTGATCAGCGCTTACCCTGACCGCGAATTTCGCCGCCTGGCCCTCAGCGCTGGCGCTGTGGCCTTTCTGGATAAAAAAGACCTTGATGCCGCCACTGTGCGCCAGGTCGTTGCAGACGCCCTCGGACAATGAATCAAGCCACCATCATTGGGTAAGGGCTGGGAATTTCGATCAAAAGTTCCAACCCACCTCCGGACTGAGACTCGACCTGCATGGTGCCTCCCAGCAGGCTGACCCGTTCACTGATCCCCACCAGACCAAAATGTTTTTCCCCCGAAAGCGTTGCCAGGTTGACCGGCTGCGGCATGCCCTGACCGTTGTCCATCAACCGCACCACCAGGCTGGCGGTGGCGGTGCGCTGCAAAGAGAGCTTGACTTGCGTGGCATTGGCGTGTTTGCGCACGTTTCTCAGCCCTTCCTGGATGATGCGAAAAACGGACAGCTCGATCGTCTCGGGCAGGCGTCCCAGCCCTGGGTCAATCTCCAGTTCCACAGAGAGATCGTTTTGCTTTGACCAGTCATGGGCCAGTGAGCGGATGGCTGCCGAAAGCCCATGACTGTCAATGGTCGGCGGGCGCAAGTCGCTGCACATCTGGCGCAGGCTGCTGACTACCTGGCGGATGCCATTGCGGATGCTGGCCAGCTCCTGGCGTTGGGCCGGGTCGCTGGTTTCATTTTCAGCATCCTCCAACTGGTAGTTGTAACTGAGCAAGTCCTGGATGACCTGGTCGTGCAGTTCGCGCGCCAGGGCTTTGCGCTCGGTTTCGCGTTCGGTCATCAGGCGCCGGTTGGCTTCCTGAATGGCCAGGTTCAGGCGGTCGAGCGCTTCCACCTGTTTGCGCAGGCGCTCCACCAGCAGCCGGTTAAGTGAATCCTGTTCCTGCAGGCTCTGGCGCAGGGCCATTTGCGCGTGGCGCAGTTCCTCGGCCTGCTGTTGGGCAACGTGATAGTTTTCGAAGGCCCAGATGACTGGTGTGATCTGTTCCTGCTGGTTTGAGCCGACAATCAGTTCCACTATTTCACGGGGTGTGGTTTGTTGCGTGGCGCGCACGGTCACCTGCCGGCCTCCATACAGCACCAAAATTCGGTCGGTCACGGTGAAGATGTGTTTCAGGTCATCGCTGCTGATGATGGTGGAGACGTTTTGCGCGGCAAGATCCTTGATGCGATTCAGCAGGATTTGCTGGCGCTGGAAACTGAGCGCGGCCAGCGCGTCATCAAGCAGCAGCAGGCGGCACGGCCGGCAGAGGGCATGCGCGATTGCCACAAGTTGTTTTTGTTCGTTGGAGAGGTTGATGGGGCGTTCCGCCAGGATCTCGGGCGGCAGGTCAAGTTCGGCGAAGAAGTCGCGAGCCAGCCGGGCCATCTGCACATCATCCGGCCAGATTTTCCAGCGCGGGATGCGGCATATCTCCCTTCCCAGGAAAACGTTGTTCAGCACATCCAAGTTGTCGGCCAGCTGTGGGTTTTGGTATGCGCTCTGGATGCCCAATTGTTGGACATTGGCATCGGCCCGCAGGCTTACGCGCTGGCCGTGGATGAAAATCTCGCCGTTGGTGGGGGTATAAATTCCATTGAGCAAGCGAAACAGGGTGGTCTTACCCGACCCGCGCTGACCGACTACGCCGAGCACTTCGCCCGGTTCCAACTCAAAGTTGATGTCACTCAACGCCTCCACCGAGCCAAACGCCCGGCTGAGATTGCTGACGCTGAGAAAGGGTTGCTGAGATGCGCACATGGTCTGGTGGCAATGGGCCGGGGTTCAACCGAGGTAGTCTTTCAGCAGGCGGCTGCGCGTGGGGTGGCGAAGTTTGCGCAGCGCCTTGGCCTCGATCTGCCGGATGCGCTCGCGGGTGACGTTAAAGTAGCGGCTGACCTCCTCGAGGGTGTGGTCTTTGCCGTCGATCAGCCCGAAGCGCAGTTCGAGCACCTGCCGCTCACGCTCTGAGAGCGCTGCCAGGGCATGCTGGACCTGTTCGCGCAGCATTTCGCGCGCGGCGGCATCCATCGGCTCCAGGGCGTCATCATCCTGAATGAAATCTCCCAGTTGGGAAGAATCTTCGTCGCCGACCGGGCCTTCTAGTGAGACGGGTTCTTCTGCCGAGCGCAGGATGCGGTCTACTTTGGCGGTGGCTGTTTCCCAGCGGTGCTGGATGACCGGGTCGAGTTCGGTCGATTCTGCTTTGGCGCGCAGGATGGCCTGCACGTCGGCGGCGGCCAGGTAGCCGGCTTCCAGGGCCAGTTCGTCGGTGTTTGGTTCGCGTCCAAAGCGCTGGACGAGCTGGCGTTGGATGCGCAGAATGCGCGTGATCGACTCGAACAGGTGGACGGGGATGCGGATGGTGCGCGCCTGTTCGGCGATGGAGCGGTTGATCGATTGGCGAATCCACCAGGTGGCATAGGTGCTGAATTTGAATCCGCGCCGCGGGTTAAATTTATTGACGGCGCGCAGCAGCCCCAGGTTGCCCTCCTGGATCAGGTCGAGGAAGGAGATGCCGCGCCCCAGGTAGCGTTTGGCCACGCTCACCACCAGGCGCAGGTTGGCACGAATCAGGGATTGGGTGGCGTCTTCAGAGCGCGCGCTGAGCAGACGGGTATCGTATTGCAGGTCGTCTTCGAGGGGCAAATGGCGGTACAGGCTGCGGGCGGCGGGGCAGTTGCTGCCATGGGTTTTGCAATAGGTGGAAAGCCAGCCGGCCAGCGCAGGTGGGAGCATGTAGAGGCCGGTGAACAGGTTGAAGGCGTGTACGGCCAGCCCATCCCAGCGCGGGTCGCGGCCCCATAGGCCGTTATCCAAAAAAGCGCGCAGATAGGAGGGCGAGTCGAATTCCCAGCCCTGGCGCAGGGCCTGCGCCTCGGCCACCACCAGCCGCATTTCGGGCAGTTGCACTTCCAGGCGTTGGGCGTCTTCCTCCAGTCGCTTCCAGGCCACGAGCATTTCATCTAAGATGGAATGGTAGACCGCCACCAGGTGTTTCACCCCCTGCCGTTCCAGGTGCTGATCGAGGCTCTCAAACAGCCGCCAGGCCTCGATCATGGTTGACAGGCGAAACTCGCTATCTGCATCGAGCAGTTTGACCTGGCCGATCTCGCGCAGGTATAGCCGTACCGGGTCTTCTGAAAGTTCCTCGGCGATGACCGGGTTGCGCAGATCGAGCGTTTCCTCGAGATCTTCGATGATTTCCTCGCCGGCCAATTCGGCATCATCCACCTCCAGGGTTAGATCCTCGCCCTCAATCTCGGTCGTGTCAGGGATCAAGTTTTTGGGGTCTTTCTCCGTTGGTTTTCGTGACATGGCTCACTCCCGGCGGTACTCACTTAAACGTTTACGGGCAATATCCAGATAATTTAAAGAACGCACTATTTGTAAGACCATTTGTTGGTAGGTAGTTGCCAGTGCATCCCCGGCCTGCTGGGCCTCTTCCTGCAAATAGCGCACCTGGTTCAGGCTCTCGCTTAACACTTGTTTGCGCAACTGGATCACCTGTCGGGTCAATTCGTCGAGCAGGCGCTCGTCAAATCCCTTCGGTACAGGCACAGCCAGCAGGCTGGCGTGTGTTTCACGCAACCCTTCGCCCATGTGCGCCTCGACAAAATGCGGCATTTCCGTCTCATCCTGTTCGAGGGCTGTTTGCAGCAGGCGTACAATCAATTGGTAATCAGTATACTCGAAATCCGCCGCGCTGAGGGCGCTCAGCCCAGATTCTTGCAGCCGACGGTCCAAATGGGGGAGGAGATCGGGGCGATGCAAGAGCAATGCCAGGCAGGAGGTTTCAATTTTTTGGGAACGACTGGTCTGAATCGCTGCGGGAGCCGGCTTCAGCGGAGGAGTGGGTTCGGGGGCCGGGCGCTGTCGCCGGGCCGGACTCACCGTGGCCGGCTTCATGATCAGGGAGCGTTCATCCACCTTCAGCCGCCGCGCCAGCATCTGCCGGTACGAATCGCGCTCGACCGGGTTGGGCAGATCCTCGATCAAGACCTGAATCTGTGCGGCGATCTCAGCTTTCACCTTGGGGTCGTTCACATCCTGAGCGGCTACCAGCGTATCGAGCACGTGCTCCACGATCGGCTTGGCGGCCTGGATGAGTTTGACCCACTCTGCCGGGTCGCGCGCCACGATTTCATCCGGGTCCAGCCCATCGGGCATCTCGGCCACGCGCAAATCGGCCTGCAGACGGGCTTCATGGCGCAGCAGCCCGCGCGCGTCAAAACGCAGTTCTTCCTCGCGATCCATCGAGGCGCGCGCCGCGTCCAGGCCGCGCAAAACCGCTTTCTGACCGGCAGTATCCGGGTCGAGCGCCAGCACGATCTTGCGCGTGAACTTCTTCAGCAGGCGCATCTGGTCTTCGGTCAGTGCTGTGCCCATCGGAGAGATGACGTTCTCGTACCCGGCTTGGTGGACGGCGATCACATCCAGGTAGCCTTCCACAATCACGGCCTGGTCCGCGGCGCGGATCGGCTTGCGGGCGCGATCCAAACCATAGAGCAGGCGGCCCTTGCTGAAGATTGGCGTTTCGGCGGTGTTGATGAACTTGGCCTGGTCTGTGCGTGGATCGTTGGGGTGCAGACGCGCCCCGAACCCGGTCATGCGTCCATTTTCGTCGCGGATCGGGATCATGATGCGGTGCCGAAACCGGTCATACAAGCCGCCCGAATCGCGCCGGGTGGCCAGCCCGGCCTCGTAAAGTTCCTCTTCCGTATAGTTCTTGGCGGTGAAGTGCTTCAGCGCCGCATCCCAGGCCTCAGGCGCGTACCCCAGGCCCCAGGTCTCCAGGGTTTGCAGCGTCAGTTGGCGCTTGCCCAGCAGGTAATCCAGCGCGCTTTTTCCGGCCGGGGTGTTCACCAACTGGTGACGATAGAATAATACCGCGTCCTCGAGCAAGGCGCGCAGCCGGGCATTTTCCTCCACCTGTTCGGGTTTTTCGGCCTGGAACTCTTCCAGCTTGACCCCGGCGCGCTCTGCCAGCCGCTGCAGGGCCTCGCGGAAATCGATATTTTCTTTCTTCATCACGAATTTGAAAATATCGCCACCATCGCCACACTCGCCGAAACAGCGCCAGGTGCCCGTCTCGGGCCAGATGACGAAGGCCGGCGTGCGCGTGTTGTGATGGAATGGGCAAAAACCAGTGTAGTTGCGCCCGGCCCGGCGCAGTTTCACCCCGGCTTCGCTGGCGAGGTCGAGAATATCGATGCGGGCTTTGATTTCGTCAATGGATGACATGGTTTTCTGGCAGTTTACCGGCAGGGCGAATAAGTACAGCGTAAATTAAGTGTTCCGTAAAACTTCCTCACCCTACCTCTCCCCCCGGGAGAGGTAGGGGTGAGGGTGAAAGTCTGCGCGATCTCATGTTTAAAATCTCGCAAGACTTACTTTACGGTGTAATAAGCAGTTAATACAATTATAGACCAAAGTAAAAGACCGGGGCGCGCGGCCTCGGTCTTTGGTTCTCGTTTGGGTTTTCGCTAAAAGCCTTCGAGCTTGCTCAGGTCCGCCAGCCCGGCGGAAAGGCTGGCAATTTGTCCCAGCAGCGCCAGACGATTGGCCTTGACGGCCGGGTCCTCGGCCATGACCAGGATTTTGTCGAAAAATTCTGTGATGGCCGGGATGAGGGTTTCGACGGCTGCCAGGAATTCATTGACGGACGATGGACGCTGGACGATAGACGATAGCGCAGCGTACAAATCTTTTTCGGCGGGTTCGGCCAACTTTTGGCTGTCCACGGCGCCCTGCTCGCTGACCTTCGCCGAGCGCAGGATGCGCACGCAGCGGGCGTAACCATCCAGCAGCGGCGTCCAATCGGGGCGTTTGACCCACTCCATTAACTGGCGCATGGCGCGGGCGGAAGCGGCGGGATTGTGGGATTGGGCCGCCAAAACGGCCTCCACCACGTCATAGCGGAATCCCGTTTCGGTCAGCAGGACACGCATCCGCCCGGTCAGGAACTCCAGCAACTGGGCCTGAATCTGCTCTGAAACGGGGATCGGCTGGAGCGCGGTGGCTTTTTCGATGGCGGCGCGCAGGTCAAAGTCGAGGTCATGCTCAATCAGCGGCTGGACGGTGCCGATCGCGGCGCGGCGCAGGCCAAACGGATCCTTGGCGCCAGTTGGAGCCAGCCCGGCGGCGAACAACCCGACGAGCGAATCGATCCGGTCAGCGAGCGCCACCACCACCCCGACCTTGCTCGGCGGCACGGGCTGATATTGCTCGCCAATCGCGGCCGCCACTTCGGCGGATTCGCCGGAGCGCAGCGCATACTCGCGCCCGATGATGCCCTGCAGCGAGGTCATTTCGGTCACCATTTGCGTGGTGAGATCGGCTTTGGCGAGGAAGGTGGCGCGTTGAACGCTGGCGCGCTCGAACTGATCGAGGCCGAACATGGCGGCAATCGCGGCAGAAAGCTGCAGCATACGCTCGGATTTATCGAGCAGCGAGCCAAGTTTGGTCTGGAAGGTGAGCGTCTTCAGCCCGGCGCGGTAATGTTCGAGCGGGAATTTGACATCTTCGCGGACGAAGAAATTCGCATCGGCAAAGCGCGCGCCGAGCACATGTTCGTTGCCCTGCGTGACGATGTCGAGATATTGGTCGTCGCCGTTGCGGATGGCGATGAAATTGGGCAGTAAATTGGTCAGCTGGGAATTGGTAACCGGGAAATACCGTTGATGTTTTTTCATCGTTCCGATCAACACATCTTTGGGCAGTTCCAGAAAATCGGGGTTGAAGCCGCCCAGGACAGCGGTCGGTTTTTCGATCAGATTGGTCACTTCGGCCAGCAGGCCCGGCTCGATGATTGCCGTGCCATTAACCGATGCGGCGGCTTGCTTGACCATTTCGACAATCAAACGCGACCGTTCGGCGGAGTCGAGCACAATTCCGGCAGCGCGCAGCACGTCGAAGTATTTATCCGCCGAAGCGATCGGCAAATCGGGTGAATCGTAAGGCCGCAGGCCGCGGGAAACATTGCCAGCGGTCACCCCGGCATATTTAAACGGGATGACGTTTTCGCCGAGCAGCGCCACGAACCAGCGCAGCGGGCGGCTGAAGGCCACGCCGCTGTCGTTCCAGCGCATGGTTTTGATGAAGGAAATCCCGGCAACGAAGGCGGGCAGGGCTTCAGCCAACACTTCGGGCGTGGGGCGGCCCTTCGAGCTGACAATGGCCACCACATATTTGCCGCCGTCGATTTCGCGGGTCTGCAAATCTTTCGTCTCAACGCCGTTCTTTTTGGCAAAACCCAACGCGGCGGGTGTGGCGTTGCCATCCTTATCGAAGGCGCGCTCGGCGGGCGGACCTTTGACAAGGTCTTCACGGTCAGGCTGGCCGGGGGCCAGATTCTCCACGAAAACGGCCAGGCGGCGCGGGGTAGCGTAGACTTGCACGGGGCCATGTTCCAGCCCGAGTGAAGCCAGCCAGGTTGGAACTTTGTCGCGGAGCTGAGTCAGCGCCGAATCCACATCCCCGGCGGGGAGTTCTTCGACGCCGATTTCGAGCAGGAAGGGGGTCGGTAGTTTGGTAGATTGGTATTTGGTTTCCGAAGTTACCAATTTACCATGACCCAAGTTACCAGTCTCCTTCAACAACGGATACTCTACTTCCTTACGCTGCTCCAGATAAGTCAGCGCCACGCGGCGGGCCAGATCGCGCATTTTGCCAAAGCTGGCCTGGCGTTCGGTGAGACTGATCGCGCCGCGCGCATCCAGGATGTTGAAGGTGTGCGAGGATTTCAGGACGTAATCGTGGGCAGGTAGGACGAGTCCCTGAGCGAGACAGGCTTCGCACTCGGCCAGGTAAAGTTCGTACATCTGGCGGGCGCGGGCCACGTCGGCGACTTCGTAATAGTATTTGGAGTGTTCAAATTCTTCGCGGCGGCGCACTTCGCCGTAGCTAATCTGTTCGCCCCACGGTTCGTCCCAGATGCCCCTGGCGTTGTTGAGCGCGATCAGAATGCGGTCGAGGCCGTAGGTGATTTCAACCGCGACCGGATCGAGGGTCACGCCGCCGACCTGCTGGAAGTAAGTGAACTGTGTGATTTCCTGCCCGTCGAGCCAGACTTCCCAGCCCAGGCCCCAGGCCGAAATGGCGGGCTGCTCCCAGTTATCTTCCACAAAACGGATGTCGTGCTGGCGCGGATCAATGCCGATCGCTTTGAGTGACTCGAGGTAGAGTTCCTGCGGGTTGCCGGGATCGGGTTTGAGAATAACCTGGTACTGGTAATGCATCTGCAAGCGGTTGGGATTCTCGCCATAACGGCCATCATCCGGGCGGACGGATGGTTCGACGTAAGCGACGTTCCACGGCTCGGGGCCGAGCACGCGCAAAAAGGTAGCCGGGTTCATCGTCCCGGCGCCAACCTGGGTGTAATAGGGCTGCCAGATCAGGCAGCCGCGCGAGGCCCAAAAGTTTTGCAGGGAAAGGATCAGGGATTGGAAGGAGTGGGTCATTTTGGATACTTCGACTTTCTCAGTACAGGTTTCCGATTTTGGATTAGCGATTGGGGGATGATGGCGGAAGGATTATACCGTGAAAGGAGGGGCGTTTTCGGGGTACAAACAGCTCCTTTTCATCCTTCATCTTTCCGACCAACGGCCGGATGGCAGATGATCGTGCTCAATGGTGAGAAAAACCTTTTGGACATGGAAAACAAGGATTACACAGATCTTTCCTTGATTTTTCCGTGTAAATCCGCGCTTTCCGTTTAATCCGTGAGTAGATTATGCTTTAAGCATCAGATTCTTTTGCAAAAACGGATTTGAAAATTTAGCTCCACACTCAAGAGATTAACTTTTGCGTAAAAAAGTTTGCTAATTCTTTCTGGAAAAGCCCTGGCTGGGGGGCGGGCTGGCTTGATTCTTGTCTCAAAACCCTGTATGATGAAATTGTTCGTTTGATCTGCGGGGATAAAAATTTCATCGCTGCCAGCATTGCTGTTTTTATAATTTATCGGCAGGTGAAAGAGGCTGTCATGTTTACTCATCTTCTGGTTCCCTTGGATGGATCGACTCTCGCTGAGTGTGTGCTGCCCCATGTTTTGTCGCTGGCGGGGGCGCTGGAGGCGCGGGTGACGTTTTTCCACGTGCTGGAGAGGCCGCGGGATACTGGTGCGCTCAACCCGATTGATCCGCTGCGGTGGCAATTGAAAAAGCGGGAAGCAGAAAGTTATTTTGAAGGGCTGGTAATGCGCTTCAAGGCGGCTGGTGTGCGCGCGGAAAAGGTCATCGAGGAGGGGATTCCGGCGGAATGTATCATCAATTTTGCCAACGCGCACCAGGCAGATCTGATTGTGCTGAGCACACATGGATTGAGCGGCCTGAGCCGCTGGAATATCAGCAGTGTGGTGCAGAAGATTATCCTGCGAGCCAATAAATCCACGCTGCTGGTGCGCGCTTACGAATCATCCGCGCCCAAAACCAGTGAGTTGTGCTATCAGCGTTTATTCATCGGGTTGGATTGTTCGGCGCGTGCAGAGCTGGTCATCCCGGTGGCCATGCGTCTGGCCAGTTATTATCAGGCCAGTGTGATGTTGGGAACGGTCATTCGCGAGCCGGCCATCCTGAGCCGTTTTCCGTTGGATGCCAGTGATATGCGCCTGATTGAGCAAATTACCGCGCGCAATGTGCAGGAGGCCACGCATTATCTGAAACAGGTGCAGTCGCAGCTGGCCCAGACCGGTGTGGAGATTAAAACCTGCCTGAAAATTGATCGCAACGAAATTGCGACTTTGCACAACATGGTCGCCGAGGAACAGGCTGATATGGTTTTGCTGGTTGCTCACGGGCATGCCTGCCTGGGGCGCTGGCCATATGGCAGCGTGGCCTCCAGTTTTATTTCTTATGGCACCACTTCGCTGTTGATCATGCAGGATCTTTCGGCTGGAGAGTTGCAGGTCAGCCAGGCCGAACTGGCGACGCTGCAAACACAGGGGCATTGAGCATGGCCACAGTGGGTACAGAGAATGTTTCCCAGCTGGTCTTGCAGGCGCGGGATGGGGTCGGGGAGCTGGCTCTTGAATTGGCGCCAAAATTGGTTGTTTGCGCGCGGCCCGGGCTGTTTTTCCCCATCCCTGCGCAGGTGAATTTGCTGGAGCGTGAAATCCAGGCGGCGCACCGGCAATTCGAAATGGCGGCACGCACCCAGCAGGGAACAATCTCACTGGCGGGGGAATGGCTGCTCGATAACGTCCATATCGTCCGGCAGGCTGTCCAGCAAATCCGAATTGGCATGCCGGGCGATTATTATTTCCGTCTTCCCAAGGTTGCCATGGAGCAGGGCTCGGAGCTGGCGCGCATTTACCTGTTGGCGGCGGCTCTGGCAGGTTTTCAAGACGCCCGGTTGGATCTGGAGAGCCTGGCCGGGTTTGTCACGGTCTGCCAGACGGTGATGCCGCTCAAAATTGGCGAGTTGTGGGCGCTGCCGTTGATGTTGCGCCTGGCAGTGCTGGAGAGGCTGGCCGGGGCGTTGGCCGGTATCCGGCAGGTGACTTTTTCTCCGGCTTATCCGCTCCCGGCTTTTCAATATGAATCAGTTGACGGCCTGGAAAATTCTGCCCGCCTGCCGGCTGGCCCTGAGACCCTGGTCAGCAACTGTATCCTCAGTCTGCGCCTGCTGGATACGCAGGATTGGCAGGCGTTTTTTGAGAGAACCAGCCTGGTGGAAGCTGAATTGCGCACGGATCCGCCGGGAATATATGCCGGGATGACGTTTAACACGCGCAACCGCTATCGCAACGTGATCGAAGAATTGGCGCAGGGCTGTGCGCTCAGCGAGTTGGAGCTGGCCCGTCTGGCGATGGAAATGGCCCGGCGGGGTACGCAACCGCGCGAGCAGCACGTCGGGTATTACCTGATTGGGCCGGGGTGCAGGCAGCTTGAAGCGGCCTGCGGCTACCAGCTCCCGGCCCGGCAGCGTTTTTATCGTTGGTGCATGCGCCGGGTGCTGGCTCTTTATCTGGGGTGCCTGACCGGCGGGACGCTGGCGCTCAGCCTGGGGCTGGCGGCGTATGCCGCCTGGAGTGGTGGGAGCCGGGCCCAAATTCTGCTGGCGCTGCTGTTGGCGCTGATTCCGGCTTCAGCAGTCACCCAACATTTTGTCAACTGGGTTGTGACCCGACGCGTGCCGCCCCGCAGCCTGCCGCGTCTCGATTTTCAGCGCGGCGTCCCGGCTGAGTTCAGTACGTTGGTCGTGATTCCCTCGCTTTTGAAGAATGAAAATGAATTGCACGCGCTGATACGGCAGATTGAGAATCATTATATCGGCAATGTAGACGAGCATATCCATTTTGCCCTGTTGACTGATTTTGCCGATGCCCCGCAAAAGGATTTGCCCGGTGAGCAGGATCTGCTCGCGCTGGCGCAGGCGGAGATTCGGCGCTTGAATAACCAGTATGGCAGCCCCACTCACCGGCCATTTTTGTTTTTTCACCGCGAGCGCATCTGGAATCCTCAAGAAAAATGTTGGATGGGCTGGGAGCGTAAACGCGGCAAGCTGGAAGAACTCAACCAGTTGTTGCTCTACCAGCAGCCGGGCAGCTTTGCGGTGCAACAGGGTGACCTCACCCTGCTGCCGGGCGTCCGTTTTGTAATTACCACGGACGCCGATACCATCCTGCCGCGCGAATCGGCCCATCGCCTGATCGGCACTCTCGCTCACCCGCTCAACCAGGCCGAGTTTGATCTCGCCTCGGGTAAGGTGACGGCTGGTTATACGGTGCTTCAGCCGCGGGTGCAGGTGCGGCCCACGGTCAGGAATATTTCCATATTTACGCGGAATTTTTCGGGGGATGCCACCATTGATCTGTATTCACGCGCGGTTTCAGACCTGTATCAGGATCTGTTTGGCGAGGGGAATTACATCGGCAAGGGCATTTATGATGTGCGCAGTTTTGAGCGCAGCCTGGCCGGGCGCGTCCCCGAAAACTCCATTCTCAGCCATGACTTGTTTGAAGGCCTACACGGGCGCTGCGGCCTGGTGACTGATATCACGCTCTATGAAGATTTCCCGCTGCATTATCTGGCGTTTACTCATCGCCTGCATCGCTGGGTGCGCGGCGATTGGCAGCTTTTGCCCTGGCTGTTCCCCGGGGTACCCACGCGCCTCACCGGGAGGGCGCCCAACCCGCTTTCTTTGCTTGATCGTTGGAAGATTCTTGATAACCTGCGCCGCAGCCTGGTGGCCGGAACGATGTTTGCGCTGCTGCTGTGCGGCTGGTTTTTGCTGCCCGGTCCCAGCCTGGTCTGGACGATCGTGGCGTTGTTTCTCTACCTGCTGGAATTTTTCACCACCCTGCTTTCCAACCTGCGCGCCCGAAAACCTGACGACCCGCCGGATGCCACCGCGCAGCCAATTCAGGAAACCGCTGTGCGCCTGATTCTCGACCTGGTTTTTCTGCCGCACAGGGCGCTGGTGGAACTGGATGCGCTCGTCACCACCCTGATCCGTCTGGTATTCACCCGCCGCTCCATGCTGCAATGGGTCACAGCGGCTCATTCGGTGCATGTCTTTGGCCGCGAGTTAATCATCTCTGTGGCCTGGCGCGAAATGGCCGCAGCGCCGGTGTGCGCGCTGTTGGTCGGGCTGGGGCTTTTTGGCTGGCGCTGGGAGGCTCTGCCGGGCGCCGCACCGTTCCTGCTCGGCTGGCTGATTTCGCCCTACCTCGCGGCACGCATCAGCCGGGTGAGCGACCGCGCGCCCGTCAACCTTAAGCCAGAGCAGGAACACACTCTTCATATGTTGGCGCGTTCCACCTGGCTCTTTTTCGAACACTTCGTCGGCCCCGAAGACCACTGGCTGCCCCCCGATCACTTCCAGGAAGAGCCCCGCGGCCTGGTGGCGCACCGCACCTCGCCCACTAATATCGGGCTGCTGCTGGTTTCCACGCTGGCGGCCTATGACCTGGGCTATATCGGCGTGCAGGAACTGGTGCAACGTCTGCACAACACCTTTGAAACCCTGCATCAGCTTGAAACCGTGCGCGGACATTTTTTGAACTGGTATGACACCCACACGCTCGCCCCGCTTCCGCCGCGCTACGTTTCAACGGTGGACAGCGGTAACCTGGCCGTTTGCCTGCTGATCGTGCGCCAGGGTCTGCTCGACATCCGCGACCGTCCCGTAGTGCAGTGGAACGGGCTGGTGGATACCCTCGACATGCTCATGGCCACCCTTGCAGAAGCTCATCTGATGGACAGCGCCGACGAATTGCAGTCCATCATTCGCAGCCTGCGTTCGCAGGCCAGTGACCTGCATAAAATTCAAAGATACACCCCGCATCTGTTGATCACCATGTTCCACACCCGCCAGGCCGAAATCGAAGCCTTACTGCTGAAGCTGGTTGAAACCGTGACCGTCGGGCTGGATCAGGGCACGCTTAATCGACTCTCTGCCTGGGTTGAGCGCACCCGCCATCACCTGGCTGGCATCGAGCTGGATTTGCAGACCCTCGTGCCCTGGCCAGTCAGCCTGGCCAATGTCCCGCCCAGCCTGGAAGCTGCCAGCCACGCCTCAGAACTGGCCTCCGCCTGGCAGGAACTGCAGACCCTGTTTGCCATTAACCCGGTGTTATCCAGCATCCCGGCCACCTGCACCCACGGCCTGGAAATTTTACTGCGCCTGAAAAACCTTCTACCCCCCGAAGACGCCGGGGCGGCTGCCTGGTGCCAGTTGTTTGCCGACGAACTGGGCGCCGCGCACCAATCCACGCTGGCGCTGTTGAATGATCTGCATGCGCTGGATGATGAAGCCGAGGAATATTTTCGGACGATGGATTTTCATTTTCTGTTTGACGGGCAGCGCCAGGTCTTCCACATCGGATTCAACGTTGAAGCCGGGCGGCTGGACGGAAACTACTATGACCTGCTCGCCTCCGAAGCGCGCATTGCCAGCCTGATTGCCATCAGCAAAGGAGATGTGCCGCAAAGTCACTGGTCGCATCTGGCGCGCCCGCTTACCCTGGTTAAAAACACGCGTACGCTGCTCTCATGGAGCGGCACCATGTTCGAATACCTGATGCCTGCCCTGTTCCTGCGAAGCTATCCCAATACCCTGCTCGAGCAAAGCTGCCTTGCCGCTGTCCAAGGCCAGATCGCCTATGGCAACGCAAAAAACGCCCCCTGGGGCATCTCAGAATCCAGCTATTACCACTTCGATACTGCGCAGATCTACCAGTATCGCGCCTTTGGCGTTCCCGGGCTTGGATACAAGCGCGGGTTGGAGGAAGACCTGGTTGTCGCGCCGTATGCTTCGTTGCTGGCCCTGCCCTTCGCCCCGCAGGCGGTTGTCCGCAATATTCAACACCTGCGCGAATACCAGATGTGCGGCCTGTATGGCTTTTACGAAGCGCTCGACTTCACCGTCAGGCGTCTGAGCACGGGCCAGGAATATGCCCAGGTGCGTTCGTACATGGCCCATCACCAGGGCATGATCCTGCTCGCGTTGGATAACCACATCTCCGGCAGCAAGCTCGTGCGCCGCCTGCACTCCGATCCGCGCATTAAAAATATTGAGCTGTTACTACAGGAGCAAACTCCTCTGCGCATTGAAACTGAACACCCGCACCATCAGGGCGGCGGGTTGGCAGCCTCCACCCGCTCCCTCGTCAGTCTCGACCCCTGGCCAGCTTCGCCCTCCGCCCCCTACCCGCAGGTGCACTGTCTTTCAAACGGCAGTTACAGCCTGTTGGTCAGTGCCAGTGGAAGTGGGTACAGCCGCTGGCGCAGCCTTGACCTGACACGCTGGCGGGCTGACACCACCCTCGACAACTGGGGCATTTGGTTCTATCTGCGTGACGAACTCAGCGGCCGGTTGTGGTCCGCTGCCAGCCAGCCGATGGCTGCGCCGCCAGATCGTCAGCAGGTGGCGTTCTTCCCGCACCGCGCCGAATTTGAACGCCGCGATGGCGAGATTTCCAGCCGCCTCAACCTGGTCGTTGCCGCAGATGACGACGTGGAGATTCGCCGCCTGACCCTCACCAATCACGGCGACCAGCCGCGGCTGCTCACGGTCACCTCTTACGCCGAAGTCATCCTGGCCGGGCAGGATGTTGACCGCCGGCACCCCGCCTTCAACCGGCTGTTCATCGAAAGCGAATATGTGGAAGAGGGGCAAATTTTGCTCTTTCACCGCCGCCCGCGCTCTGCCAAGGAAAAACCCGTCTATCTGGCACATTTCTTCACCCTGCCAGATGAGCAGGTGCGCGTCACTGGTTTTGAAACCGACCGGGCCCGTTTTTTAGGCAGCGGAGGCAGCCCGCGCAGCCCGGCGGCCTTACTGCCCGGAGGGGCTTTGAGCGGCTCCACCGGCGCAACCCTCGACCCGATTCTGGCCTTGCAGGCGCGAGTTGAACTGCCGCCCTACGACACCCTGCAGCTGGCCAGCGTCACCCTGGCGGCCGCCTCGCGCAAGGAAGCGCTCGAACTGGCCTGGCGGTATAAGGACTGGAACAAGCTCCGCAGCGCGTACACCACCTCTGCCCGTGAAGCCGAAGGCGAGATGGCGCTCTTCAAACTCACCTCGCGCGACCTGGAACGCATCCAGAAGCTGCTCTCAGCCCTGCTCTACCCATCTCCCGCTCTGCGCGCCGATTCAGCCACCCTGGCCGCCAACACCCTCGGACAGCCCGGCCTGTGGCCCTTCTCCATCTCCGGCGATTATCCCATCCTGCTGGCCCGCCTTGAGCAGGAATCCGGGTTGGAATTGCTCACCGAACTGCTCCAGGCGCACACCTACTGGCGCAGGCGCGGGCTGCTGATCGACCTGGTCATTCTCAATCGGCAGGAAGCCAGCTACAGTGAGCATCTTGCCGGGAAAATCCACCGCTTATTGTCGCAGACCAACAGCGAGGCCTGGCTCAACCAGCGGGGCGGCATTTTTCTACTGCGCGCCGACCAGGTCAGCCCCGCCGAAACCCTCCTGCTTGCCAGTGCCGCCCGGGCGGTGCTGGATGACACTGCCGGTTCACTGACAGAACAACTAAAAAAGCTGGATCAACAACCCGTCCGCCTGCCCCACTTCATCGCCGTGCGTGAGCCCGGGCCGCCTCCCAGCCCCGAAGTCGGCCTGGAGCGCCCCGCCGGCCTTCTCTTTGACAACGGCCTGGGTGGTTTCAGCCCCGATGGCCGCGAATATATCATCACCCTCGCGTCCGGCCAGTTCACGCCCGCCCCGTGGATCAACGTCATCGCCAACCCCGAATTTGGCTTCATCGCCTCCAGCAATGGCCTGGGCTGCACCTGGGCGCATAACAGCGGCGAAAACCGCCTGACGCCCTGGCACAACGACCCGGTCAGCGACCCGCCCTCCGAGGCCGTCTATCTGCGCGACGAAGATACCGGCCAGCTCTGGTCGCCCACTCCGCTGCCGGCGCGTGCCCCGGCCCCCTACCGGATCCGTCACGGGGCGGGCTATTCCATCTATGAACATGTCAGTCACGGGCTGGCGCAAGCGTTGCGGGTTTTTGCCGTTTCCGATCAGCCTGTCAAGATCATCCAACTCAGGCTGGAAAACCAGACTGCGCATACCCGCCGCATCAACATTACCTACTACGCCGAATGGGTGCTCGGCAACTCACGCGACACCACCGCCCAGTACATCATCCCCGAATTTGACTCGCGCCGCTTTGCCCTGCTGGCCCGCAACCCCTATAACGTAGATTTTTCCAGCAATGTCGCCTTTTTGGCCGCCACCCGTGAGCTGAACTGGGTCACCACCGATCGCAGTGAATTTCTGGGCGTGCTGGGCAGCTATGCCCAACCGGCTGCGCTGGCGCGGGTGGGGCTGGCGGCCAGCGTACAGGCTGGTTGCGACCCTTGCGCAGCGATCCAGATCCTGCTCTGGCTGGCTCCCGGCGAAAGCAAGGAAGTCACTTTCCTGCTCGGTCAGGGCGCCGACCGCGCTCAAGCGGAGCAACTCATCGCCGAATATCAGGACCTGGCGCGGGTCGAGGCGGCCTGGCAGTCGCTGCGGCCGTTTTGGGAGCAAATTCTCGGCGCGGTGCAGGTCGAAACCCCCGATCCTGCGTTGGATCTGCTGCTCAACCGCTGGCTGCTGTACGAAACCGTCGCCGCCCGAATCTGGGGGCGCACAGGTCTATACCAGTCCAGTGGCGCCTTCGGCTTCCGCGACCAGCTTCAGGATGTGCTGGCCTTGTTGCACAGCCGCCCCGACCTGGCCCGCGCTCAAATCCTGAACGCCGGCCGCCGCCAGTTCGAAGCCGGGGACGTACTGCACTGGTGGCACCCACCCTCCGGCAAAGGCATCCGCACCCGCATCTCCGATAATCTGCTCTGGCTGCCCTACGTCACTGCCCTCTATGTCCAGACCACGGGTGACACCGCCATTCTGAAAGAAAACCTGCCCTACCTGGGCGGCGACCCGCTGAAGGAAGGGGAAGAGGAACGCTACGGATTGTTCATACCCGGCACCCAGGCCGGCACCCTCTACGAACACTGCCTGCGAGCCCTGCAAAAAGGACTCACCGCTGGCAGGCATGGCCTGCCGCTGATGGGCAGCGGCGACTGGAACGACGGCATGAACCGTGTCGGTATCGAGGGCCGCGGCGAAAGCATCTGGCTCGGCTGGTTTGCCTGCGCCACTCTGACCGAATTCGCCCGCCTGTGCCAGCACATCGGCCAGCCGGAACAGGCCGACGCCTGTTCCCGGCAGGCCGGAGAACTGCTCCGCGCGCTCGAAGCCTGTGCCTGGGACGGCCAATGGTATCGCCGCGCCTATTTTGACGACGGCACCGCGCTCGGCTCGGCCGAACGCCACGAATGCACCATCGACTCCATCAGCCAATCCTGGGCAGTGCTATCCAAAGCCGCCAACCCGCAACGCGCCCGTCTCGCCATGTCCGCCCTCCACGAGCGCCTCGTCCGCCCCGCCGAAGGCCTCATCCAACTGCTCGACCCGCCCTTCAACCTGACCCTGCGCGATCCCGGCTACATCAAGGGCTACCCACCCGGCATTCGCGAAAACGGCGGCCAGTACACCCACGCCGCCATTTGGGCCTTATGGGCCTTCGCCGAGCTGGGAGAAGGCGACACCGCCGCGGAACTCTTCCGCCTGATCAACCCCATCCTGCACGCCGACAGCCCCGCAAAAGTTGACCGCTACCGGGTCGAACCCTACATCCTCGCCGCCGATGTCTACAGCCAGCCCCCCCACAGCGGGCGCGGCGGCTGGACCTGGTACACCGGATCCGCCAGCTGGATGTACCGCTTCGGCCTTGAAGCCCTGCTCGGCCTGCAACGCCACGGCGCCAGCCTGCGTCTGGATCCCTGCATCCCCAAACATTGGCCCTTCTGCACACTGCATTACCGCTTCGGCAACTCCATCTACCACCTGCGCATCGAAAACCCGCAACGCGTCAATCGCGGAGTGTGCCAGGTCAGCCTGGATGGAGAAATTCTCATCACGGATAGTTTCCCGCTCACCGCTGACGGGCGCGAACACCAGGTGCTGGTCAGCCTCGGCCCCCAGCCTGCCACCGATTAACCGGCAGAGACCAACCCGCGGTATGATTCAGCCCACATCCCAGCCCCGGAGCGACCCATGTCCACCAAACTCTGCCCCAAAATCATCCTCGAAGGCACCCGTCTCACCCTCAAAACTGAAATCGCCTTTTCCCTCAACGAGCATCCCCGGCTGGTCGGCCCGCGCCGCTACCGTTACCATTCACCACTCATCTCCGCCGAATGGTGCGCCTTCACCAATTTCCCCTGGGGCCGCGGGCTGATCAACTTTGAACCCCAGGAAGCCGCCCTCGCCCTCGAAACCTACCAGACCTGGGTGCGCCTGTTTGAACTGCAAAAATACTATTCGTGGATCATCGACCGCTTTCACATCTCCACCCGCGCCTACCAGCTGGCCGCGCACCAGGCCGACTATGACTTCACCTGGCTCGAACAGCGCCTCCTGCCCCTCGGCTTTCATCTCGTCTTTCTCAGCCGCTCCCCCGATTCATTCCAGGCCGCCCGCGCAGCGCGCCTTCAGGTTTCGGGCAACCCGAGTCAATACGACGACCTGGAAAAATTCATCGTCGAACAGAAACTCATGCAACGCCTGGTAGCCGCCTCGGCTTTACCCAGCCTGACCGTGGACATCTCCGACAACCAGATTCCCGCCGCTGTCGAAAAAATCGTCGACTGGCTTGAACAAACCGGCGGCCTGACCATGGACTGAATGTTAAAAAAAGGAGCAGGGCCGTGAAGCCCTGCTCCTTTTTTTTAGATCGGGTTTGATTTAGTAGACGCCTTCGGGCAGGGTCTTGATTTCGCCAGACTGAATCTTCGGGATCAACGCATCGATCTCGGCTTTCAGTTCCGCGGGGATGGAGGCACCGAGTTTGGAGCCGTAGGAAATACCCACGCCGCCATTCTGCAGGTTGCCGATCCAGTTTTCGCCCTTGAAGGAACCATCAATCACCTGGCCGATGGTTTCGGTGACGAAGACATCCATGTTCTTCATGGCGCTCGAGAGAATGAAACCGGCCTTGTCGGGGTTCGCCAGGGACCAGTCATTGTCCACGCCGATCAGCATACCGGAACCGCGTTCTTCCATCACGGCCAGGGTGCCCAGACCCACCGGGCCAGCCACCGGCATGATGATGTCGGCGCCTTCGTCCATCAACTGTTCGCCCATCTTGCGGCCATCGTCGGTGGATTCAAAGTTGCCAACTTCGAGGCCCTGGCGGGTTGCAACATCCCAACCGAGAACTTCAACCTTGGTGCCCTTGACCTGGTTGTAGTAGGCCACGCCGAGGGCGAAGCCGTCCATGAACTTGGTGGTGGCGGGGAAGGCGATCCCAACATAGGTGCCGACTTTGCCGGTCTTGGTCATGCCAGCGGCCAGATAGCCATTCAGGAAGGTGGACTGGTCAATCGCGAAGCCGGAGCCGCGCAGGTTGGGGAAGGCCAGGTAATCCACGTCGATGATGGCGAACTTCTGATTGGGGTTGGCAGTGGCGGCGGCGGTGGTGGCATCAGCCAGCAGGAAGCCGACGGGAATGATCAGGTCGCATTTTTCGCTGAGGAAGGCGTTGATGTTGACTTCGTAGTCAGCCTGTTGCTGAGATTCGAGATATTTGCCTTCGACGTTGCCGTACTTCTTGATGGCATCTTCCACGCCTTTCCAGGCGGTGGAATTGAAGGATTTGTCATCAATACCGCCGGTGTCGGTCACCTGGCAGATTTTGACTTTGGGTGCTTCGGTGGCGGCGGGGGCCGGGGTGCCGCACGCGGTCAGCAAAAGGGCGGCAGAAACCAGCACGGCGAGAAGGGTGTACAGTTTTTTCATTGCGTTTCTCCTCTTTCTATAGGTTTGAGTATGGTGGTTTTTATGGAGTTGAGAATTTGCATTGCAGATCTTACACCTCCATAAAACGCTGGATACACCCAAAAGTATCCAACTTTGGCAAGTATAAAGCCCCTTTTCTGATTATGCAAGTCAAAGTGAATTTTAGTACAATGCGATTGTTGCCCGGGTTCAGATGTGAATCATAAAAGAAAGACTGCGGCATGTCCTGCGCCGCAGTCTTTCTTTAGCATGGATCATGGTTCGTGTTGATTACGCTTTGGCCTCACCGCGCCGCACACCGAGCATTAACCACAGCGCGATCAGCATAAAGACGGGCGAGACCAACATGATGGTATTGTAGTTGTTGCCGGTCAGTTCGATCAGGAAGCCGTTGATGTTGGGGCCGGCAATCGCGGAGAGAGTCGAGAACAGGTAATATAGCCCGGTGAAAGTTCCCGTACGCGCAGTGGAAGTCATGTCCACTACCATGGGCAGGGAGTTGATGTTGATCAGCGACCAGGCTGCCCCGGCTGCCATCAGGAACAGGCTGATGACCGGGATGGTTCCCAGCACCGGCGCCTTTCCAATCACCGTGGTCAGCGTGGCGGGCGGCGTGAAGTAAATGCCGGCCAACAACGAGCCCATCAGCACGATTCCGATTGAGATGGTAATGCGGCGCCCGATGCGCGCTCCAATTACCCCGGCCAGCAGCGCAAACAGCACAAAGACGAGTGAGAGGTGCCCAAGCAGGCGTGAACCGTCGGCCGGACCAAGCCCAAGTTGGTTTTTTGCATACAGGGTGAAGAAGGCTTCGATGGCGGTATAGCCCAGGAACCAAAAGAAAATGGCAAACAGCAGGCGCAGGGCGCTTTTGTCTTCATCTGCAATCAACTCTCCCAGGCTTTCGAGCATGCCGGGTTGTTTTTCGTTCGTTATTTCATAGTTTTTTGGTTCTTTAATAAAGAGGAAAACCAGCGCTGCCGCCAGGATCACCAGCGCCGAACCCATCCAGAAGGGGAAGGCCGGGTTCATTTTATAGAGCGCGCTGCCGCCCAGGAAGGAAATAATCGCGCCAATGCCGCCCATAAAATTGATGATGCCGTTGGCTTGAGAACGCTTTTCGGAGGGCGTGATGTCGGGCATCAGTGCCACGACCGGGGTGCGCCATATCGCCATGCTTAATAACAGGGTGCTGGTGCAGGCCACGAACAGCGGCAGGGCTGCCGCAACCGGGATGATCCCGAAAGCCAGCGCCCCGACTGGCGCACCAATCAGGATGAAGGGCATACGCCGCCCAATCGGCGTCCGTAAACGGTCAGACCAGGCTCCGGTGGGCGGTTGGATGAACAGGGCGGCGATGTTATCCAGGGTCATGAAAAACCCGATAAAAATTGGGGAAAGGTGGAATTTATCCGCCAGGAAAATGGGTACGAATGCGTTGTAGACGCCCCAAATGACGCTGACGCCGAAAAAGCCGAACCCGAGCAGGAAAATCTTGCCGTAGTTGAATTTCATCATGGTCTCCTGTGAATCAAACGGTGGAGCGGTGGTCGGGGAAGGTGGGGTGCGCGTTAATCTGATTGTGCTGTCAATCCGGCCAGGATCTTCTGGTCGGCGGGACTCAGGGGGGCGTGGGTGAGCAGGTCGGGCCGCCTGGCCAGGGTGCGGCGCAGGGCCTGGGTGCGCCTCCAGTGTTCGATCTTGCCGTGATCGCCGGAGAGCAGAACTTCGGGTACTTTCCAGCCGCGAAATTCGGGCGGGCGGGTATAGTGCGGGTATTCGAGCAGGCCGGAGGCGTGGGAATCATCCTCCGCGCCGGTTGGGTCGCCCAAAACTCCGGGGATGTGGCGCGAGATGGCGTCGATCAGAATCAGGGCGGGCAGTTCTCCGCCGGTCAGCACAAAGTCGCCGATGGAAATCTCATCGGTCACAAGATGTTCACGGATGCGTTCATCAACGCCTTCGTAGCGTCCGCATAGCAGGGCGACCTGTGCGTGGTTGGCCAGTTCGCGGGCGATTTTCTGGTTGAAGACCCGCCCCTGGGGAGTGAGCAGGATGATTGGGCAGCCTGGGGTGGCGCCGAGCGAGTTTTCAACGGCGGCAAAGATTGGTTCTGGCTTCATGACCATGCCGCCTCCGCCGCCGTAGGGCATGTCGTCGGTGGTGTGGTGTTTGTCCAGTGCGTAGTCGCGGATATTATGAACGTGAAATTCCAGCAGTCCGCGCTCGGCAGCTTTTTGCAGGATGCTGGCTTGTAGGTAGGGTGTAAAGGTTTCGGGGAGCAGGGTGAAAACGTCAAAACGCATGGCTTCATTTTATATAGAACACCCGGCAATTGCAAGTGCAACACGCTGTGAAAACCAGCTCTGCGTGACTTGACGTTCCTTTATTGGGGATGGTAAGATGAATTTATGTATCTCCGAGGCAGTAGCTGGACGATGAGCAAGCGGCGTAAGCCGTTAAATTATTTTAACATTCTGCTGCTGACCATCCTGGTCGGCATCAGCCTGTACCTGGCGCCGTTGGTGACGACAGTGGAAACCCCCTGGAACCCGACCCTGACCCCAACCCGCCTGCCGGAAGCATTTCTTTCCGAAGCCGAGCAGCTTTACACCCAGGGCAAGCTGGCCCAGGCCATCAAATCCTACGAGCAGGCCATTGCCGCGTCGCCTTCCAACCCGGGTAATGCCGCCATCTATATCTCCATTGCCCGGCTGCAAGTCTGGTTAAAGCAGAACAAGGAAGCCCAGGCAAATGCCGAAAATGCACTCTTACTAAACCAGGATAACTCGATGGCGCATGCCGTGCGCGGCTGGGCGTTATCCAACCAGCAAGATTTCCTCGGCGCCGAGGCCTCGCTCAAACGCGCGCTGGAACTGGATCCCAACAACGCCCTGGCGCATGCCTATTACGCCGAACTGCTTGTCGACCAATATTTCAATAACCAGGGCGGCCTGGATGTGGTCGATCGGATGAGCGCGGAATCCAAGGTCGCCATCAGCCTCGGGGATGGTACGCTCGAAGCCCATCGCGCGCGCGGATACGTCTACGAAGCCACCGGCAACTATGAAGATGCCGTATTGGAATACCAGAAGGCCATTACCATCAACGAAAATATTCCCGACCTGTACATCTCGCTCGGACGTTCCTACCGCGCCCTGGGCATTTACGACCAGGCGGTAGATGCCCTCTCGCGCGCCAATGCCCTCAACCCAACCGACCCCACTCCCAGCCTGATCATTTCCCGCATCTACTACGCCACCGGCGATTATGCCAAGGCCGAGCAATACGCCCAGCAGGCCCTCAAAAATTCCCCCGCCGACGCCAACCTGCATGGCAACCTCGGCCTGATGTACTACAAAAACTTCAAATACCCCGAAGCCATCGCCGAATTGTCCCTGCTGGTCAATGGCGGAAAAACCGAAGATGGACAGGACATCCAGCCGGTGGAACTGGTACCGGGCGCGCCCCGCATTGCAGAATATTATTTCTCTTACGGCCTCTCGCTTGCCAAAATGATCCCTCCGCGCTGCGCCGAAGCCCTGCCAGTTGCCCAGCAGATCATGTTCAAAATCCCCGGCGACGAAACCTCGGTCTTTAACGCCAACGAGATCTACAATCTGTGCGCCGCCGCGGCTGAAACGCCTACCGCGCCGGAACCTACTCCCACGCCCTGATCGAATGGATCTCTCCTCCCGCCGCCGTTTGTTTCACCGCCCGAGCCGCAACAACATTTACCGGATCTTCCTGTGGACGATCCTGATCCTGGCCGGTTTGTGGATAATCTATGGCGTTCGCGTGCGCCGCACCATCCCTGAATTAGGCTTGCCTACGCTGACCCCCACTCGCGCCTCCATCTCGTACGCCGACGAAGCCGAGGCCCGCTTTACGGCCGGCGATATCGCTGGAGCCATCGCCGCCTACCAGCATGCCGCTGAAATTGACCCAACCAACGCCGGCCTGCTCGCCCGGCTGGCACGTGTCCAGGCATATTCCTCCCAACTGAAGACCACTGACGCCGAACGCAAAGCTGCCCTCGACGACGCGCTCAAATCTGCCGACCAGGCCAAAGCCCTGGCCCCCGATGACAGTACCGTTGCCGCCATCCGCGCTTTTGTGCTCGACTGGAAATCGGCCCAGGCCGATACGCCCGACCTGGCTGCCAGCATGCTGACTGAAGCCGACCTGGAAGCCAGCCGTGCCATCACCCTCGACAATACCAATACCCTGGCCCTGGTTTTCTACGCCGAAATTCAGATTGACCAACTCAAATGGTCACAAGGTGAGCAATACCTGAACCTCTCGCAAGAAGCGGGCGCCGATCTGATGGACTGGCATCGCGTCTACGCCTACCTGCTCGAAACCCAGGGTTCCTACAGCCAGGCGATTGAAGAATATGACAAAGCCCTTGCCCTGGCCCCCAATATGACCTTCCTCTACCTTTATGCCGGGGCCAACTACCGCCAGCTGGCTTTTCTGAACCCTATCACCGATCAAAAAAACCAACTTTACGCCCGCTCGCTGGAATACTTCGCCCGCGCCGCCGCCATCAATAAACAATTGGGTGTTGAGGACCCCATCCCCTACCTCTCCATCGCCAAAACCTACTCACAAACCGGCGATTACTTCGCCGCCGCCCTTAACGTCCAAAAAGCACTCGATTTCAAACCCGACGACCCCGATATTTACGGGCAGTTGGGGGTTGTCTTTCGCAAATCGCGCAATTACGAGGGTTCCATCGACGCCTTCAAATGCGCTATCGACGGCTGTACGCCTGAAGAAAGTTGCCTGGGTCGCTATGGGCGCGCCTGCAACCCCGATTTTGGTGAAGCGGGTGTGGAGGTTCAGCCGTTGCCACTCTCGAAGAACAGCATAGTCTATTACTACTCCTACGCCTCCAACCTGGCAGCCCTCAGCCGCCCCAAAGCCAATCAATGCCCAGATGCCCGGCGTGTCATGGCGGTCATCCGCGCCGGTGGTTTTGCCTCCGACCCGATCGTTGGGCCAATCCTGGTTGAAAACGAGGCCATCTGCCAGATCGTGGATCGGGGCGGGAGCCTGGCGTTGCTGACTCCGACGATCACGCCGGCGGGCACGCTCCAGCCGACAGAGACTTCGACTGCAAGCACACCCGAGCCTGCTCTCACGCCCACGCCCTGATCGTCGCCTGGTCAGCGCCGCGTAAACGGCGGCCCGGCAAAGGTGGGTGGGCTTCGCCGTTTTGACGGTTTCTGCGCGCGGGCAGGGCCTTTATTTTGACGGGGGATATTTCAGCCGCAGACATCAGAGAAGTATAAGAATCGGGTTGCGCCTCTTGACGCTGTTTTGCGAGACGGGTATCATATCGTTGGCACTCGACAGGCTTGAGTGCTAAATTTCTGTCCTTTTCAAAAACAAACCTATTTCTTTAAGGAGGCGTGTAATATGGCTATTTCCATTAAACCCCTCGGCGATCGTGTGGTGGTTGAGCCCATTGAGCAGGAAGAAATCACTGCTGGTGGTATCGTTCTGCCCGATTCTGCCAAGGAAAAACCCCAGCAGGGCAATGTTCTGGCCGCCGGCCCCGGCGCGCGCGATGAAGATGGCAAGCGTATCGCCATGGATGTGAAAGTTGGCGACCGTGTCTTGTATGCCAAGTATGCTGGCACCGAACTGAAGCTGGATGGCAAGAAACTGCTCATCCTGCGCGAATCTGACATTCTCGGCCTGGTCGAGAGCAAGTAATTTAGGAGAGTTTACCAATGGCTGCTAAACAACTCGTCTTTACCGAAGAAGCCCGCGCCAAGCTGAAGAACGGCATGGATGTCGTTGCCAACGCTGTGGCGACTACCCTGGGCCCGAAGGGCCGCAATGTGGCGATTGACCGCAAGTTCGGCTCGCCGACCATCACTCACGATGGCGTTTCGGTTGCCAAAGAAATTGAATTGCAGGACCCGTTTGAGAACATGGGCGCCCAGCTGCTCAAGGAAGCTGCTTCGAAGACCAATGACATCGCTGGTGATGGCACCACCACCAGCACTGTCCTGGCGCATGCTATCGTGACTGAAGGTCTGAAGGCTCTGGCCGCCGGTTACAATGCCATGATGCTCAAGCGCGGCATCGAAGTCGCCACCGATAAGATCGTTGCTGAACTGCGCAAAGCCGCGGTCAGCATTAATACCAAGGAAGAAATTGCTTCGGTTGCCACCAACTCGGCGGCAGATACCGAAATTGGTGGTCTGATTGCCGATGTGATGGACAAGGTCGGCAAAAACGGCGTCATCACCGTCGAGGAAAGCAAGTCCATGCAGTTTGAGACGGAATATGTCGAGGGGATGCAGTTCGATCGCGGTTATATCTCGGCTTATTTCATCACCGATTCCGATCATATGGAAGCGGTCATCAATGAACCCTACATCCTGATCAACGAGAAGAAAATCTCGGCTGCCCAGGATATTGTCCCGATCCTCGAAAAACTCGTCCAGATTGGCAAGCGCGACCTGGTCATCATTGCCGAAGATATTGATGGCGAAGCCCTGGCCACCCTCGTGCTTAACAAACTGCGCGGCATGTTGAATGTGCTGGCCATCAAAGCCCCCGGCTTTGGCGACCGCCGCAAGGCCATGCTGCAGGACATCGCCACCCTGACGGGTGGGCAGGTGATCACTGAAGAGACCGGCCGCAAGCTCGAAACCGCCACTCTCTCTGACCTGGGCCGCGCCGACAAAGTCACCGCTGACAAGGACAACACCACCATCATCGGCGGCAAGGGTGATGAAGCCCAGATCAAGGGTCGTGTCGAGCAGATCCGCGTTGAAATCGAGAAGAGCACCAGCGATTACGACAAGGAAAAACTTCAGGAACGTGTTGCCAAGCTGGCCGGTGGCGTTGCCATCATCCGCGTCGGCGCTGCGACGGAGACCGAACTGAAGGAAAAGAAGCACCGCGTCGAAGACGCCCTTTCTGCTGCCCGCGCGGCTGTGGAAGAAGGCATCGTGGCTGGCGGTGAAATCTCGCTGATCAACGCCGCATCGGTGCTGGATGGCCTGAAGCTGGACAGCGAAGATGCCCAGGTGGCGGTCAATATTGTCCGCAAGGCGCTCGAAGCCCCGATCCGCAAACTGTCTGCCAATGCCGGCCAGGATGGCTCCGTCATCATCGATGGCGTCAAGCGCGAAGCCAAGTCCAAGAAGAACAAGAACATTGGCTACAATGTGCTGACGGGTGAGTACACCGACATGATCAAAGCCGGCGTCATCGACCCGGTCAAGGTTGTGCGCGGTGCGCTCGAAAACGCCGCCTCCATCGCTGCGATGATGCTGACCACCGAAGTGCTCATCACCGACGTGCCGGAGAAGGAAAAAGCCGCTCCGCCCCCGATGCCGGAGTACTAAAATAGATTTTGGAGTAGGGGCGCAGCATTGCTGCGCCCCTACTTTTCTTAACCTTGACACGGCTCTTTTTTCGGTGATAATTAAATCAACAGGCGAGCCTTTCCAATGGCACCGACCGAGGAAAGTAGATTGAACTAAGCTGCCAGAGAAACGCAAAAATTGCTGAAATTTGCGCCCAGCCCAACCCAATCGAAGTTCCCTCGCGAGCCGACCGGGTGAAACGTTAAATGCTGCAGGTAAGTAGTCCGGTCCGTCTTCCCTACGTTACAGGGCAGCCGATATTCGAATATCGATCCATCGATGTTCGACCGTCAGGCGTCAAGTGGGCCGGAAACGGTCAATTTGGGTGGTACCGCGACTGCGCAAGCGTCCCTCTCGTCCCAAGCTGGGCGGGAGGTTTTTATTTGCAGAAACGAGAAAAAGATCAGAAATTGTTGATCTCATCATCTCTTTATCTCCTCTCAAACCATGGAGGCACCATGCTCGAAAAACTGAATGAAATCGAACAAGAAGCCCTGGCCAGCCTGGCAGTCATCGAGGACGAAGCTGCGCTGGAAGCCTGGCGCGTGGCCAACCTGGGCCGCTCCTCGCCGGCGATGAATGTCTTCAGCCAGATGGGAACGCTCTCGAAGGAAGAACGCCCGCTGGTCGGCCAGCGTGCCAACCAGGTGAAAGTGGCGCTGGAAAAAGCCTTTGCCGAGAAGCTGGAAGCCGTCAAGCAGGCCGCCCTGGCAAAGTCCCTCGCCACCGAACAGCTGGATGTGACGCTGCCAGGCCGCCCCGCTCCGCGCGGACGCTTGCACCCGGCCACCCAGAACTTGCGCCGCGTGCTCGACATTCTGGCCGAGATGGGCTTCCAGGTCTACACCGCCCGCGATGTGGAATCGGACGAGTATAACTTCCAGCTGCTCAACATCCCGCCGCACCACCCTGCCCGCGAGATGCAAGACACCTTCTACGTCGAATCCGCCCAAAAGGAGGGTTCGTACTCCGTCGTAATGCGCACCCACACCTCGCCGGGACAGATCCGCGCCATGCGCGAGTTTTCGGCCACCAATCCGCAAAACCCGCCGCCCATTCGCATTGCACTGCCGGGCATGTGTTACCGCTTCGAGCAGATCACTGCCCGCTCCGAGGTGCAGTTTAACCAGGTGGAGGGGCTGGTCGTCGGCGAGAGCATCACCTTCGGGGACCTGAAAGGCACGCTCTCCGATTTTGCCCGCCGCATGTTTGGCCAGCACGCCCGCACCCGGTTCCGCTCCGACCATTTCCCCTTCACCGAACCCAGCGCCGAAATGGATATGGAATGTTTCGTCTGTGGTGGCAAAGGCTGCCCGGTTTGCAAAAAATCCGGCTGGCTGGAAATCCTCGGCTGTGGCATGGTCCATCCGACGGTGCTGCAGAACGGCGGTTACGACCCGCGCCGTTACTCCGGCTTTGCCTTTGGCATGGGCCCGGAACGCCAGATCATGCTGCGGCATAAAATCAACGACATTCGCTATTTCTGGGGAAATGATATTCGTTTCCTCGAGCAGTTCTAGGAGGCCGCAGTGAAACTACCAATTTCCTGGCTCAAAGATTTTGTCGATCTCAAAGACCTGACCGTCATCGACATTGCAGACAAACTGACCATGGGCGGCATGGAAGTGGAAGATATCCGCTTCGCCGGCCTGCCCCTGCCCGAGCGCGATGATCATGGCTTCAAAGTCAACGGCATCGCCTGGGATCGCGACAAAATCGTCGTCGCCGAGATCACCGCCGTTAATCCTCATCCCAATGCCGACCGGCTGACGCTGTGCGAATTGTTCGATGGCCAGATTCATCACACCGTCCTGACCGGCGCGCCGAATCTGTACCCTTTTAAGGGCTTGGGCCAGCTCGAAAAACCGATCAAGGTTGCCTACGCCAAGGAAGGCGCGACGCTGTACGACGGTCACGCCGAAGGGCTGGTGCTGGCCACGCTGAAACGCACCAAAATTCGCGGCGTGGAAAGCTACTCAATGGTCTGTTCGGAGAAGGAGCTGGGAATCAGCGAGGAGCACGAAGGCGTGATCTTCCTCGACGATGATGCCGTCGCCGGGACGCCGCTGGTCGATTACATGGGTGATGCGGTGCTGGAAGTCAAAATCAACCCGAACATGGCCCGCAACACCAGCATTCTCGGCCTGGCGCGTGAAGTTGCCGCGCTGACTGGCCGGGCGTTGAAAAAGCCCGTGTACGAGAACCAGGTGAAGGGTGAGTCGATTGAGGGCCGAATCAAGATCGAGATCGGCAACCCGGCGCTGAATCCGCGCTTTACCATTGGCCTGATCCGCAATGTTGAAATCAAACCCAGCCCCTATTGGGTGCAACGCCGCCTGCGCATGATCGGGATGCGCGCCATCAGCAATATCGTTGATGCCACCAACTACACCATGTTTGAGCTGGGCGAACCGCTGCATGCTTTTGACTACAACGTGCTTGCCGCAAGGGTGGCCGGCCCATCGGCGCCGGTCGTCATCTCCACCCGCACCGCCCAACCCGGTGAAAAATTGACCACGCTCGACGGGCAGGAACGCACCCTGAGCGACTCCAACGTCCTGGTCTGCGATTCGGCTGGAGCGCTCTCGCTGGCCGGCATCATGGGCGGCGCCGAAAGTGAAGTCAGCCCAAAGACTACCGATATTTTGCTGGAGGCCGCAGCCTGGAACTTTATCAACATCCGCAAGACCGCCAACCAGCATAACCTGCCCTCCGAAGCCTCCTACCGTTTCTCGCGCGGCGTCCACCCTGGTCTATGCCTGGAGGGTCTCAAGCGCTGCCTGTATTGGATGGCGCAGTGGAGCGGCGGGCAGGTTGCTCCCGGCATCATTGACGAATACCCGCTGCCGCCCAAACAAGCCGTCATCGAAATTCGGGCCAGCGATATTCGCCGCGCCTTGGGAATTGAAATTGCGCTGAACGAAGCGAAATCCCTGTTGGAGCGGTTGGAGTTCGAATGCGAACTGGTCAACAACGAACTGCGAATTATCGCCCCTCCCATCCGTATGGACATTGGCGAAGGCGTGGTCGGCGTGGCCGATATCATGGAAGAAATCGCCCGCATTTATGGCTATGAACGCATCCCCGAAACGCGCATGGCCGACCCGCTCCCGCCGCAGCGCGGCAACCCGGCCCTCGAACGCGAAGAACGCGTGCGCGACATCCTGGCTTCGCTCGGCATGCAGGAAATCATCACCCATCGCTTCACCTCGCCCGAGATCGAAAACCGCCTGCTTCCCAAAAATGCCGCCGTCCCGCCCATAGACTATGTCCGGCTGGCCAACCCGATTGCCCCCGAAAAGCGCGTCCTGCGCCGTAGTCTGCTTGCCTCGGTGTTGAATGTCGTCGAGCGCAATGCCCGCCTGAGTGAATCGCTCTCCCTGTTCGAGCTTGGCTCGGTCTTTGTTCCCTCCGATGAACTCCTGCCGCGCGAACCGCGCCGCCTGGCCTTTGCCATCACCGGCAAACGCTTTGAAAGCGCCTGGGATACACGGATTGGCGTCAAGGTCGATTTCTATGACCTGAAAGGATTGGTCGAAGGCCTGTTGGATGCCCTGCACCTGGAAGTCAGCTACGCCCCGGCCGTTCATCCCTCCTTCCACCCCGGGAAATGTGCCGCCATCATCGCCAACGGCGCCAGCCTGGGCGTTTTTGGCGAACTGCACCCGCTCGTCCAGGAAAACTACGATTTCGTCTCCCCCGTTCTGGCCGCCGATCTCGACCTGGAAGCCATCCTGCCGCTCTTACCCGCGCTGGGACACCCCGTTCGCCCGGTCAGCGAGTTCCCGCCTGTCCTGGAAGATATCGCCGTCATCGTCGAAGAATCCCTGCCCGCCGACCGGGTCGAGGCGCTGATCCGCCAAACGGGTGGAAAAACGCTCGCCAGCGTGCGCCTGTTCGACGTCTTCCGCAGCGAGCAGATTGGCGCTGGCAAAAAATCCCTGGCCTATGCTCTGACCTACCAATCCTTCGACGGCACATTGACCGATAAGGATGCTGCTGGAATCCGCACCCGCATCATCCGCCGCCTGGAAAACGAACTCGACGCCAAACTGCGCAGCTAACCCTCAAAACCCGCCACCTCAAATGGCGGGTTTCTTTTTATGCAAAAGAAAGTATACTTACTTCAACATTTCGCCACCGGAGGATAATATGGATAAAAAGCAAATTGGTCTAATCGCAACCGTTGTCACGGCGCTGTGCTGCGGTCTGCCGGGCTGTTTCAGCCTGTGCTTGGGCGCCACGTTCGCCATCGTCGGCGTCATACCCAATTCGAATATCGACATTGCCGGCAGCAGCGATCCCAAGGCCGCCATCGGCCTGGGCATTTTCATGCTATGCGGCGGCATCGTTTTCCTGGTCATTCCCATCGTGCTGGCATTCTTCACCTTGCGCAAGAAACCCGCCGAAGGCCCTGTCGAAGTCATTGACGGCGAAGTTCTCCCGCCTGCGGCTTGATTCGCTGTTCAGATGTTCTCCGGATCAAAACTGAAACGCTTTTAACAGATTGCCGGCTTGTTCACCAAACTGCGACATGATAAACTCTTTAACGATGGCAATTTCGATTCTCTTGGTGACACCGCAGCCCGAATTCGGCGCCATGATTGCCAGAGAATTGGATGCTAGCCGCTACAGCGTCCTGTTCACCGCTGATTTTTCAGAAGCCCTGCAGCATCTTCGCCAGTCGAACTGTACGCTGATCCTGCTGGATGCTGATCTCGAAGATGACGGGATTTCTCTGCTGGAACTCAGCATGGCCCTCTCCGAGCTCCAAGATGACCTCATCTTTCTTCTGCTCAAACACCCGGAACAGGACCTGTACGATGAAGAAGCCCTCAACCTGGCAGCCACTCTGAACAAACCGGTTTCCATGGCTGTTTTGAAAGATCAGCTCGACAAACTGACCTCATCGCCCACCCGTGGAGCTTTCATGTCCGAATTCCCAACTTCCCTGCCCGAATATGACGCCCAGGTTCGCAACCTGGCTGAGACTTCGCGCCTGGTGTGGGTCAAAGATGTCAGCAAAGCCGCCCAACATCTCACCCGCCTGACGTTGGAATCCTCTGCCCAGGCTGCCCTGATCACCCGCGATGGTGAGCTGTGGGCTTATGCCGGCCAGCTTTCCCGCGAAGCCGCCCAGGAACTATCTGAATCAGTGCAACGCTATTGGGACAGGGAGAGCGACAGTGACATTCTGCGCTTTCTGCGCCTGCAGGCCACCGAAGCCCAGCATATTCTATACGCCCGGAAACTCTCTGCCAGCATGATCCTGGCGCTCGTCTTTGACGGGGAAACCTCCTTCAGCACCATCCGCGCCCAGGCCGGGAAATTGGTCAAGAATCTTTCCGATTCTGCTTCAGCCGAATCGACCCCGCCTTTTGCCATCCCCGCTTCCATTGGCGATGATTTCGCGCCGGATGAACCCGAAACTGAAGACCTGCCGCCCTTTGCCGAACTGCTTGGTGACGTGCCACCGCCCATCCCCCCTGCGGCGAAATCGGCGACGCACATCAGCCTGCCCTGGGAGCAAACCCAGCCTGTCGTGACACCATTTGTTCCCCCGGCTCCCGACCGGCGATTCACAAGTCAGGCAAACTCACCCACGCCCGCGCGCAGTGCTCAAAAACGTCCCCTTCCGGCCATGGATGAAACCATGGCGATGAATATTGCCCCGCCCTCCGCGCCGGCTGCAAAAAACCTCCCGCCCACTGCCAGGCCTGCCGTCACTCCCGAAGTGCAGCAAACGCGCCCCCAGCAGCCCCAGGATCAAGTCCTGGCTGAAACCCGCCCCCAGGTTAGCCCGGAAGCCGGCTCCACCACGGGTCCTTACCGCATCCTGCTCGAGCCCGCCTCCCCGGCCATTGCCGACCTGGCTTATGCCTGCCTGCTGATTCCGCGCTTCGAATCGCACCACCTGGTTGGGGATGCCGCCGAACGGCTTGGCGAATGGGTCCCGCACGTCTGTATCGCCTATGGCTGGCGATTGGAACACTTTGCCGTACGCCCCGATTACATGCAGTGGATTGTGCGCGTCCTGCCATCCACTGCGCCCGGCTCCATCATGCGCATTGTCCGCCAGCAGACCTCCGAACGTCTGCTCAACGAATTCCCGCGCCTGAAAAAAGAAAACCCCTCCGGCGATTTCTGGGCGCCCGGCTACTTGCTGATGGGAAGCTCACAGCCGCACCCGCAGAACCTGGTGCGCACATTCATCAAGCAAATCCGCGATCGCCAGGGTTTAAGCAGCGCCGAGTAAGCCCGCCTGCCCATTGCACCGTCCGATCTTTCCTCTTTCGCAGGTTCAGAAAGAGGAAAGATTTTTTATCCGGCATCCTTTTTCTATGGTAAATTAATATCATGCCACCCAAACTGACCCTGATTGATGGACATGCCCTGGCCTACCGCATGTTTTTCGCCCTCACCAGCGGCGCAGCCGGCGGGCGCTGGCAGACTTCCAGCGGCGAACCGACCGCCGGGGTGTTTGGTTTTTCCCGCGTATTGTTGAATATCCTCGAAACCGAGAAACCCGATTACCTCGCCGTCGCCTTCGACACCGGAAAAACCTTCCGCGATGATCTTTTCCCCGAATACAAGGCCACCCGCGCCAAAATGCCCGATGACCTGCGCACCCAGATGGACAGAATCCGCCAGCTGGTGGATGCCTTCAACATCCCACGCCTGGAAATGGAAGGCTACGAAGCCGATGATGTGCTTGGCTCGGTGGCCAGACAGGCCGCCGCGCAAGGCCTGGGCGTGAAGATCATCACCGGTGACCGCGACCTGCTTCAGCTGGTCGGTGACCGCATCATCGTCAACCTGCCCGAAGGCGGCAAAATGGCTGACGCCAGAGACTACGTCAGCGATGCCGATGTCATCGAAAAATTTGGCGTCCCGGCCCGCCTGGTGGTGGATTACAAAGCCCTGATCGGCGACGCCTCCGACAACATCCCCGGCGTGAAAGGCATTGGCGAAAAAACCGCCCAGGCGCTCTACCAGACCTTTACCTCGCTGGACGACATTTACGCCCATCTAGACCAGGTTCTACCCAGGGTGCGCGAGAAGCTCGAACAAAACCGGAAAATGGCTTACCTGAGCCGCGACCTGGCCCAGATCCGTACCGACCTGCCGATCAAGCTGGAACTGGAACACGCCAAAGCCGGCCAGTTTGAAGTGGCCACCGTGGAAGCCCTGTTCCGTGAACTGGAATTCAAAACCCTGGTCCCGAAGGTGGCTGCCGTAAAAGCTGGTTATTCCGCACCCCAGGCAGCTTCCACCCGCTCGGCCTCCAAAACCGGGCAGCTTTCGCTGTTTGACGCGCCTGTATCGGTTGTGCAGTTTGCGGCGCCGGCCGGCGGCCCGCAGACGGAAATTGTGGATACAACCGAAAAACTTGCCAGCCTGGTGGAAGCGCTCAAGCGCGCAGCACTCATCTCCTTCGATACGGAAACCACCTCCACCGAGGCCATGCAGGCCGATCTGGTGGGTATTTCTCTGGCAACCGAAGCAGGCCGCGGCTGGTATATCCCGGTTGGGCATCTTGGGGCGCTGAATCTCCCGCTCGATCAGGTTCTTGCTGCTCTGGCCGAGCCGCTCACCGATCTGAAGATCAAAAAAATAGCGCATAATGTCAAGTACGATTACCTGGTGCTGCGGCGGCATGGCCTGACGGTGGCGCCGCTCAGCTTCGATACGATGATTGCTGAGTGGCTGATTGACCCGGCTTCACGTCACCTGGGGTTGAAAAACCTGGCCCTGGCGCGTTTGAACGAGGAGATGACGCACATCGAAGAGCTGATCGGCAAGGGCAAAAACCAGCTGACGATGGCGCAAGTGGCGGTGGAGCCCGCCGCGCGGTATGCCGCCGCCGATGCCGAAACCTGCCTGCGGTTGATGCCACAACTTGAAGCGGAGTTGCAGAGCGCCGGGTTGGACAGGCTGATGGATGAGATTGAGATGCCGTTGGTGACGGTGCTGGCCGAGATGGAACTGGCCGGTGTGCGGCTTGACCTGGACTTTTTCCAGCTGCTCTCGCAGGAGCTGGCGGTGCGCCTGGCGGAGATTGAGAAGGAGGTCTTTGCCCAGGTGGGCCAGCCTTTTAACTTGAATTCGACTCAGCAGCTTTCGGATGTGCTTTTCACCCAGCTGAAGTTGACTCCGCCCGATCGGGGCCGCAAAACTGCCAGCGGACACTATTCCACCGCGGCGGATGTGCTCGACGAGATGCGCGGACAGCACCCGGTTTTGGATCTGATCCTCGAGCAGCGCGAACTGGCGAAGCTGAAATCCACTTATGTGGAGGCGCTCCCGGCGGCAGTGGATGCCACCACCGGGCGGGTGCACACCTCCTACAGCCAGACCGGCGCGGTGACGGGGCGGCTGTCGTCGAATAACCCCAACTTGCAAAATATCCCCACCCGTACCGAAACCGGGCGGCGCGTGCGCTACGGCTTCATTGCCGAGGCAGGGAATGTGCTGCTCTCGGTCGATTATTCGCAGGTGGAATTGCGCATCGTGGCGCACATGGCCGGCGATCAGGCCATGCTGGAGGCTTTCCGGCTCGGGCAGGACATCCATGCGACGACGGCGGCGGCAATCTATGGCGTGCCGCTGGCGGAAGTGACCAAGGAAATGCGTCGTCATGCCAAGGCTATCAACTTTGGGCTGATCTACGGCATGTCGGCGTTTGGGCTGACGCGTTCCACCGAGCTGACGCTGGCTGAATCGGAAAAATTTGTCGGGATGTATTTTCAGCGTTTCCCGGGCGTAAAGAAATACCTGGATGGAGTGCGGCGGCTGGCAACCGAGCAGGGCTATGTCACCACGCTGCTTGGACGGCGGCGCTACTTCCCGGCCTTGATGGGGTCGCTGAATCAGCAGCTGCGCAATCGCGAGGAGCGCGAAGCCATCAATGCGCCGATCCAGGGTACGGCCGCGGATATCATGAAGATCGCGATGCTGAAAATCCCCGGCGCATTGCGCGCTGCAGGACTGCGGGGGCAGATGCTTCTGCAGGTGCATGATGAGATTGTGTTAGAATGCCCGCTGGAAGAATTGGAAAAAACAACCCAAGTGGTGCAGGCGACCATGGAAGCAGCGTACCCGCTGAGTATCCCGCTCTCAACCGAGGCTCGGTCTGGAAAGAGCTGGGGTGAGATGAAAGTCATCAGTGGCTGACGGCTGATCAGGAGATGATGGTGTGACTATGGCAGGACGTGAACCCCTTTTCCATCGCGCAATGAACGACGGACATTCATCGGCCTGGGATCAGGATTGGGCGGCGGCGGCTGAATCGTATCAGCGGGCGCTGGAGGAATTCCCTGATAATCCCAAGGCGCTGAGCAGTTTTGCGCTGGCACTCTTTCAACAGCAGAAATATGATGAGGCGCTTCGCGCGTATCAGCGGCTGGCCGAGGTTTCACCGGATGATCCGATTGCCTTTGAGAAGATCGCCCAGTTGTTTGAGCGCCTGGGACGCATTCGCGAGGCCATTCAGGCGGCCATCCAGGCGGCTGACCTGTATCTGAAAGTGCGGGAAGTGGAAAAGTCGGTGGAAAACTGGCTGCGGGTGGTGCAACTTAACCCGGAGCATGCCCTGGCGCGTTCGCGCCTGGCGCTGATCCACGAAAAAATCGGACAAACCCATCAGGCGGTCACCGAGTATCTGGCCCTGGCCAGCCTGTTGCAGCATGGCGGCAATGTGCCCAAGGCGTTGGAAACCTTGCAGCATGCGCTGCAGATCGATGCGAACAGCCAGGAAGCCAGCCAGGCGCTTTCAATGGTGCGCGCCGGACGAATGTTGAACAAGCCGTTGCGTCCGCATGGTGGTACCGGGCCCTTGCGCATGGCGGCGGTCAAGGAATTTGAGAACAAGGAACTGGTGCGCGAAAGCCCCGACCCGGTGACTGAAACCTGCCAGAAGGCGCTGACAATCCTGGCCGAGGTGCTTTTTGATCTTTCAGATGACAGCTCGGAAGCCCAGGCGCGGCGCGGCCTGGCTTCGATCGTCAAAAATATCGGACAGTTGTCCGGCCAGCCTGGAGAACAGGTTAAGATCCTGCTGCATTTAAGCCAGGCGATTGATGCGCAAACCCGCGGTCGTGAAGCGGAAGCTGCTGATGAAATTGAACGCGCAGTCGAATATGGATTTAACGATATTGCTGCCTATTTTGACCTGGGCTATCTGCGTCACAAAACCGGGCAATCCGAGATTGCGCTGCGCCACCTCCAGCAGTGCATCCGGCATACAGATTATGCCCTGGCCGCGCGTCTGCTCAGCGGCCAGATTCTGCACGCCGCCAATCGCAACAAGGAAGCGGCCCATGAATATCTCGAAGCTCTAAAAATGGCCGATACGGAAATCGTCCCTGCCGATCAGGCCGACACCCTCCGCCAGTTGTATGAACCGCTGATCGAGGCTCTTGGTCGCGAAAGCGATCCCAGCGCATTTGTAAAACTGTGCGACAACGTTGACCAGATGCTCGTGCGCGTCAACTGGCGCCAGCACTTGCTCAAAACCCGTGCCGAAATGCCCCAGCCGGAAGGCGGCCAGGCGCTGCCATTGGCCGAAATCATCATCCAGGCCCAATCCAGCCAGGTGATTGACGCCATGAACCAGATTAACCAGCTGGCGCGGGCCAACTTCCTGCGCTCCGCCATGGATGAAGCCTTTCATTCCTTGCTGTATGCCCCCACCTACCTGCCGCTGCACATCCTGATTGGCGATCTACTCATCCGCGAAGAACGCATCCCTGATGCAATTGAAAAATTCTCAGTGGCGGCGAGCGCCTACAGCGTGCGCGGAGAGACCGCCCAGGCCACGAATCTACTCAAACGCATCATCCAAATTTCCCCGATGGACATGAACGCGCGCCTGCGACTGATCGAACAACTGACCGCTCGCGGCCAGATCGACAGCGCCATCAGCGAATACATGGACCTTGCCGACCTGTATTATCGGCTGGCTGAACTCGATCTGGCCCGCCAGACTTTCACCACCGCCCTGCGGATTGCCCAGCAATCCACCGCAGACCGGCAGTGGAGCATTCGTATCCTTCAGCGCATGGCCGATATTGACATGCAGCGTCTCGACTGGCGGCAAGCCATCCGCATCTACGAACAACTACGCACCCTGCGGCCCGATGACGCCGCCATCCGCGAAAACCTGGTCGAACTCAACCTGCGCCTATCCCAATCACAACAGGCCCAGGCCGAACTCGATTCATTCTTCTCCTACCTCGACAGCACCAGCCGCGCCTCCGATGCCATTCCCTTCCTCCAAAAACTGATTGAAGAGCACCCCGAGACGATCCTGCTGCGCCGCAACCTGGCTGACCAGTTCTTTCGAGCCGGCCGCACCCCCGAAGCCGTCACCCAGTTGGACATCGTCGGTGACCAGCTGATGGAAAACGGCGACAAAGCCGGAGTTGCCGAAATTATCCGCCAGATCCTCTCGATGAACCCCCCCAACGTCGAAGACTACCGCAACCTGCTCGCCCAACTCTAATCAACCCATCCTGCAAGGCGGGCGCCAGTCCGCCCTTTTATCTTTTCGCGCCCGGCCTCACCCAAAGAGATTGGTTGCCGTGACATCCAGGCCGTAGTATGATGATTGTGAAGGATTACAACAGATTTATTGATAGACCGGGACAGCCATGGAACGCATCTTTATCAGTTATTCACGCAAAGACAGCAGCACCGCACGCAGCCTGGCCGGCAGCCTTGAAAAAGCCGGCTTTGACATCTGGTGGGACATCTCCGACCTGCAGGGCGGCGACGATTGGCTGCGCAACATTCCCGCCGCCATCGAATCCAGTCAATATTTTATTCTCTTGCTCTCACCCAACTCCATCGCCTCCAAGTGGGTTGAACGCGAATACCTGCATGCCCTCAACCGCAGCATTAAAATCATCCCCATCCTGATCGCCCCCTGCCAGATTCCCTTTGCCCTGGCCAACATCAACTGCCTGGACTTTACCGCCCACGACGACCAGACCAACCAGCAAACCCTGCTCGCCACCCTGAAAAAAGGCAGCTCCCCGGTCGCAGTCCCTTCCTCCTGGCCGGCCGGAAAAAAGCCTCTCATCTGGATTGGGCTGACCGCCCTGCTTGGAATATTCCTGCTCCTCGGCCTGCTCAAAGCCTGCGGCATCTTTCCCCCCATTCCAACCCCAACCCCCACTCCTGTGACCGTCACACCCTCCTTGCCGGTCATCAGCCCCTCTCCCACCCTGACCCCCACCCCCGTGGAAATCTCGCCCACACCTTCCATCACATCCACCTGGACGGTCACCCCCAGCCTCACCCCCAGCGCCAACCCGACCCAAACCCCCACCGCCACCGTCGAGACCTTCCCGCGCGTCGAATTATGCGTCCAGCCAGAAATCACCGCCCTGCTGGTGCGCGCCGGGCCGGGCCGCAGCTACGAAGCCCTGACCATCGGCCTGGCCGGCGGCGATTGCCTCATCTTCAGCGCCCGCAACGAAACCGGCACCTGGTATATGATTGGTCCCCGCCAGCCGAATCCCAAATTCACCGAGTTTGAATACGGCTGGGTTGCCGGCGGCTTCCTGGATTTAAGTGGAGAATTACCCCTGCCGGTGGCCACACCCATTCCCACGGCCACGCGCACCCCGCACCCCAGCGCCACACCCACCTTCACCCCCACGGTGACCTTCACCCCCACCCAGACCTTTACCCCCACCGACACGGCCACACCCATCCCCACCGACACCCGCGTCCCAACCGCCACCGACTCTCCCACACCATGAAGCGCCTCGAACCCCGCCATGTGTTAGCGCTTTACAAGAATCCGCTCGCAGAAACCGGGCAGGCCCCCCGGGCGTAGTAAAATAACCGCGCACCACAATTCCTTTTCAACCCCCTCTACCCCAGGAGTATTCATGTCTGAACAATTCGATGTCGTAGTCATCGGCGCCGGCCCTGGCGGGTACGTGTCCGCCATCCGCGCCGCCCAACTGGGACAGAAAGTCGCCATCGTTGACAAGCAATGGCTGGGCGGTGTCTGTCTGAACGTCGGCTGTATCCCGTCCAAATCCCTGCTCAAAAATGCCGAAGTCGCGCACACGCTGCGCGAGCGCGGCAAGGAATTCGGTTTTTCGTTCGACAACCTGAAACTGGATTTCACCGTCGCCGCCAAACGTTCGCGCCAGGTATCCGATCGACTGGTCAAGGGCGTTGGCTTTTTGATGAAGAAAAACAACATCGCGGTCTTTATGGGAACTGCCAGACTGACCGCCCCGGGCGTTGTTTCCGTTACCGATAAAGATGGGAAGCTGGTAGAGCTTTCTGCCAAGAACATCATCGTGGCGACGGGCGCTTCCTCGGCGGTCCCCGGCGCCTGGCAGGTGGACGGGCAAAAAGTCATCACCTACTACGAAGCCATTTTGCAGGATAAATTGCCCCAATCGGTGGTCGTTATCGGCTCAGGCGCAATCGGCGTGGAGTTTTCGACCGTTTGGAGCTCTTACGGCGTGGATGTGACCATTGTCGAGATGCTGCCGCGCATCGTGCCGCTCGAAGACGAGGAAGTCTCCACCGAGCTGGAGAAGGCTTTCAAGAAACGCGGCATCAAAACCCTGACCGGGCACAAAGTCGAAGCGGTGGAAGCCACCGAGAGCGGAGTCCGGGTAACGGTATCGGCTGGCGGCGAGAAAAAAGTGCTCGAAGCGGAGCAGGCGTTGGTGGCGATCGGTTTTCGTCCCAATTCCAAAGGCCTGGGGCTGGAAGAATTGGGAGTCAAGATCAGCGAGCGCGGATTCATCGAAATCGACGAGAAAATGGCCACCAACGTGCCCGGGATCTGGGCGATTGGCGATGTGACCGGCAAATTGATGCTGGCGCACGTCGGTTCGGCGATGGGCATTGTCTGCGCCGAACAGATTGCCGGGCACGAGACGGTAACGCTCGATTACGAGAGCATGCCGCGCGCCACCTACTGTCAGCCGCAGATTGCGTCTTTCGGACTGACCGAAGCGCAAGCCAAAGAGCGCGGTTACACCGTCAAAATTGGGCGGTTTCCTTTCCAGGCCAACGGCAAGGCGCTCGGCCTGGGCGATTATGCCGGCTGGGTCAAGCTGGTCGTCGATGAGAAATACGGCGAGATTTTGGGCGCGCACATGATCGGCCCGGAAGTGACCGAACTGCTGCCCGAGCTGACCCTGGCGCACATGCTGGAGCTGACCCCGGCGGAGATTGCCCGCAACGTCCACGCGCACCCGACGATTTCCGAGGCGCTGATGGAAGCGGCGCACGCCGCGGAAGGCTCCGCGATCCACATCTAAATCATGAAAAAGTCCCGCGCTGGTTACGGCGCGGGACTTTTTTTAGGTTTTTCAGGGCCTGACGCGTTTGAAGATCAACCCGTCGGTGGAAAATTTCCGGTCGGTGCAGGCATCGTCTCCGATCAGCCTGGGGCGCATGGCGCTGACTGCGCCATCGTGCGAGATGAGGGTGATTTCGTAGGTGGCCGGGGCGTCATTGCAGATGGCGCTTTTTTGCCAGAGCAGGTTTCCGTCGGCGAATGAAAAATTACCACTGGCGACCAACTGTCCCAACCCGAGGTAGATTTTGAACATGCCGGTGCCGGTCACCGCGCCGGTGAATTCCATGTAGAGATCGTATTGCGGGTTGTACCAGACGCCGTAGAGCTGGGGTTGCCGGGTGGCGATTTTTTCTGTCGTAGCGGAGGTTGGAGTGGGCCGGGGTTGGAGCGTGGCCGTGGGCGCCGGGGTGGGAGGCGGAGTTGGGCTGGGGGTAACCGAGGGTGTGGCGGGCTGGCAGGCCGTCAATAGCAAAGCGAGAAGAAGCAGTGTGATCAACCGGTTCATTTTTCCTCTTTCCCGGGCCGCATAAACACAGCGAAACCGATCCGCGCGGATGGGTTTCGCTGTGTGGTCTTCAAGCCCTTCCCCTGGATGGCTGCCGGGTTGTGATGACCTCGTTATGTAGGGCCCGCTGCGGCGCGGACAGTGATTACAGAATCATCGTAGCACGGCCGGGACGATTATTCAAGGCTAGGCCGGGGTTTGCAAGATCAGCACCTCGCCAGGGGCGATCTGGAGCGGCTGGTTCAGGCTGTCGCGGTGGCTGGATAAAACCAGGCTGGGCGACACATCTGTGGCGGGCAGGGCCTGCGGGCGGGCGCTGAAATTAAGATGGACTCGCAGGTGCTGGGCGGTGGTTTGTCGCTCATAGGACAGGACTCCCTGGGCTGGGTCGCAGAGCAGGCGAAAATCGCCGCGCTGCAGGGCCGGGGAGCTGCGCCGCAGGGCGATCAGCTTTTTGACGAAGTTGAGCAGTGAGCCCGGATCCTGCTGCTGGGCGGCGACATTGCGCTGCCGGTAGTTGGGATGCACCGGCAGCCAGGGTTTGGCGCTGGAGAATCCGGCCTGGGGTGAGGCATCCCATTGCATCGGCGCGCGGCAGCCGTCGCGGCCGGTGTAGAAGGGCCAGTAGTGCTGGCCGGGTGGGTCGAGGATTTCGCTGCGCTTGAGCCGGATGTCGCGCATACCGATTTCTTCGCCGTAGTAAAGGAAGGGCGTACCGCGCAAGGTTAGCAACATGCCGAGGGCCAGTCTGGCGCGGGTGTCGTCTTCGCCGTGGGCGTAGCGTGTGGCGGAGCGCGGCTGGTCATGGTTGCTGAGGACGTAGTTTGGCCAGATCTCTGCGCCCGTGGCTTGGGTCCACTTCTGGATGCTGTCGGCAAATTCGGCGGCGGAGAATTTGCGGAAAGTGAAGTCGAAGTTGAAGGCGGCGTGGAGTTTGCCGGGGCCGCAATAGGAGGCGGAAGTTTCCGGGCTGGCGACAAAGGTCTCGCCAACGGCGTAACGTTCCGGGTAGTGATCGAGCAGGGTGCGGATTTCGTTCAAGAGCGGGTGCATTTCCGGCTGGTTGATGTCGTAAAGATGGTTGTAGCGTTCGAAACCGCGCAGGCCGAATTTGCGGGGGTTGTCGCGATAGTTTTCGTCTTTGAAGTAGGCATTGAAGACGTCGAGGCGGAAGCCGTCTACGCCGCGTTCGGCCCAAAAGCGGAAGACTTCCAGCATTTCCTGGTGGACTTTGGGATTGCGCCAGTTGAGATCGGGCTGCTGCCGGGCGAACATGTGGAAGTAGTGCTGGCGGGTGGCTGCATCCCATTCCCAACCAACCCCGCCGAAGAAGGATTGCCAGTTGTTGGGATGGTCGCGCCAGAGATACCAGTCGCGTTTGGGATTGTTGCGGCTGGAGCGCGATTCGAGAAACCAGGGGTGCTGGTCGGAGGTGTGGTTGAGCACCAGGTCAACGATGATGCGAATGTTGCGCTGGTGCGCGGCGGCTACCAGCGTGTCGAAGTCGGCCAGCGTGCCAAAGCGCGGGTCGATGTTGGTGTAGTCGCTGATGTCGTAGCCGAAGTCGGCGTCGGGGGAAGGGTAGAAGGGTGAAAGCCACAGGGCGTCTATTCCGAGCTCGGCCAGGTAATCGAGCCGGGAGGTGATGCCGGGCAGGTCGCCCAGGCCGTCTCCGTTTGAATCGGCGAAGGAACGAGGGTAGATCTGGTAGATGATGCCATCGCGCCACCATATAAAATCATCCTGCATGTCTGTTTCCTTCTGGGGATTGTAAAAACCACCAATCTATCTCACTTTGCGAATTGTTAAGATGGTTTCAAGAGAGGGCTGATTTGTGCTATCATACCCCAATATGAATTCAGCTGCCGAAACAATCCTGATCGTTGAAAATGACCCCGACTTGAGCGATCTGCTTGGCCGCCAGGCGCTGCAACCGCTGGGTTATCGGGTCAGTTTGGCCAGTGACGTGCCCTCTGCCATCCGGTTGGCCGTCCAGGGCCAGCCAGATGTCATCCTGGCGAATTTGAACCTGCCTGGCTTGAGCACCAAGGATTTCCTGGTGGCGCTGGCTGCTCAAGGCCTGAACACGCCGGTTATTGTGCTGGCCGAAAAAGGTCAGGAGCAGGGCGTGATCCAGGCCTTCCGGCTGGGGGCGCACGATTACCTGTTGCTGCCGGCTCGCGAAGCGGAAGTGGTTGCTGCGGTGGAGCGCGCCCTGGCCCAGCAGCGTGAGATGCGCGCGCGTGAAAAACTCGATGAACAGCTCAAGCAGGCCAATGCCGAGCTCCAGCGCCGGGTGCGTGAACTGACCACCATTTTTTCGATAGGGCGCGCGGTAATGTCGGTCACCGACCAGCGTGTGTTGTTTGAGAAAATCGTTGAAGCAGTTGTCCCGGCGGCTGAGGCCGATCTGGGTTGGTTGACCTTGCGGGATGAAAAATCCAAGGCTTTTTTGCTGGCTGCCAGCCGCGGCCTGCCGGAGGCCTGGGCGCGGAAAGTTGGCCAGACGCTGGATGATGGTGTCAGCGGGCTGGTGGCCATGTCGGCCGAGACGCTGGAAATTCACGGCAAACCCCTCGAAAAATTCAAAGTGGCCATGCTCGGAAAGTCGGTCATGGTGGTACCCATCAAGGTGCAGAGTGAAGCCATCGGCTTGTTGACGGTGGTGCGCAAAATCGACAAAGTCTTTGGCCAGAGCGAACAGACCTTGCTCGAAGCCATTGCCGATTATGCCTCCATCTCCTTGGTCAATGCGCGCCTGTTCCGCGCCCTGGCCCAAACGGCCGAGACGGCCCGGGCCGAGGAAAAACGCAAATCTGACCAGCTGGGACAGCTCCAACAGGAATTGCGCTCCACGCTGCAGGTGATCGGATATCCGCTCGAACTGGCTGTTTCCGATAAAATGGGCCCACTCACCGCCCAACAGAAACAGGCGCTCGATGTCGTTCAGGCGGGAATCAAACATCTGGCACTGCTCCTGAAACAACATAAAATCTAACCAAACTGGTAAGGTATACTTCCGCCATGTCTGCGTCAGACCTGATTTTGCTTGCCATAGATAGATCTCCTACCCTTGATTTGTTGGAACGCGCCTTGCGCGCCGGGGGGTATCGGGTTGCCATCGCTGCTGATTCAGCAGCAGTGGATAAAATTCTGCACGAATCGGTGCCGGCGCTGGCGGTGCTGGCCGAATCTTTTTCTGGTAAAAATGGCCTGGAGCTGGCTGCCAGCCTGCTAGGCCGCTTTCCGACCATGCCGGTCATTTTCTTCGCAAGCAACGATGACGCGGCCCAAGTCCGACAGGCCATGCAACTGGGCTTGAGCGATTATCTTAGCCCCCCACTTAAAATTGACGATATCATCCTCTCCATCAAGCGCAGCCAGGAACGCGCCCATCGCATCAGCGACTGGGTCCGCCGCGAAGTGCGCCGCAACACCGCATCTCTTGAACAACGCATGGAAGAAGTGGAAACGATCTCCCGGCTCGGGCGCTCGATCAGCGCCTCGCTGGACATGGATGTCGTGCTCATCAACGTGGTCAATGCCGCTGTCAAGCTGACCGGCGCCGAGGAAGGCCACCTGCTCTTGCTTGACCCTGGGACCAACGAACTGTACATGCGCGCCGGGCGCAATTTGGAGGAGAGTTTTGTCCGCACCTTCCGGCTGCCGGTACAAGATACTTTAGCCGGGCAGGTCATCCACACCGGTGAACCCATCCTCCTGAACCATACTACTCCAAAAAAAATCAAGACTTCCTACCTGGCGTATTCGCTCATTTATGTTCCCCTGCATTCCAGAGACCGGGTGATTGGCGTGCTGGGTGTATACAATCGCCAGGTTAGGCAACCCTTCAGCCAGCATCATGAAAAATTGATGACCATCCTGGCCGAGCATGCTTCCAGCGCCATCCTGAACGCGCAGTATTGTCATGCCTCAGAAAATGAACGTACCAAACTCGAAACCACCCTCCATCATATTCAAGATGGCGTCATCCTGCTCGACGAAAATCAGAAGATCATCCTGCTTAACCCGGCTATGCGGAATATCTTCAACCTGTCTTCCGAGGACCTGGACGGAAAACCCGTTCTGGCAGCCATTCCCCACGCCGATTTTCTCGCCCTGCTGCCCGTCATTCGCGAAACTCCATGCCAACTCATCGAGACCATCTTCAAGGATGGACGGATGTTCCGGTCACAATACACCCCCATCCCGGATGTCGGAGTGGTCATCACCCTTGAAGATGTCACCCACATGAAAATGCTCGACCGGCTGAAGAGCGACTTTATCCACACCATTTCCCACGACCTGCGCTCTCCGTTGACTGCAGTCCTCGGCTATGTCGAATTGCTAGAACGGGTGGGGCCGCTCAACGAGCAACAAAAACAATTCGTCAAGCACATCCAGACCAGCGCACAGAACATCACCATTTTGGTCAACGACCTGCTAGATCTGGGCCGCATCGAATCGGGCCTGGATATGCAAAAGGAAGATGTTGCACTCAACACGGTTCTCAAAACCACGGCAGATAACCTGGGCACGCAAATCCGCGAAAAGCAAATCACTTTCAAGCTGTCCATCGAGCCCGATATTCCCGTTTTGCGTGGCAATCCCGTGCGGCTGCGCCAGATGGTCGACAACCTGCTGGTGAATGCCATCAAATATACCCCGCAGTGTGGGGAAGTATCGGCCACGCTGCGCAGCGCAGGAGACCAGGTCCACTTTGAAGTCTCCGATACCGGCGTCGGCATCCCATTGCCCGACCAGCCACACATCTTTGATAAATTCTATCGCGCCAGTAACGCCCCACGCGGCATACCGGGCACCGGTCTCGGGCTGGCCATCGTCCGGTCAATCGTGGAAAACCATCAGGGCCGCATCTGGGTCGAATCCACCCCCGGCAGCGGGACAAAATTTACCGTCTCGCTGCCCTTCCCGGCGGAATAAGCCGGGAGTATGGGAAAACCCTGTTAAACGGAATGCCCCGCCTGCCAGTTGGCGCGGGGCATTCCGTTTCATTTTTATTCCAGGGCAGCTTACTCTCCCCGATCGCTGGCGCCGCTGGCCTGGCGCACCTCAATCACTTCTCCGTGATAATTCACGATAACCTTAAACCCAACCATGCCCAGGTAGGCGCGCATCTCTTCCGGTATGCCGGCCTCGAATAAAAGATCAAACTGCCGGTCGACATGTTTCAACTGCTGCTCGATGATTGCCCGGCTGAAGAGATCTTCTGCGCCTAACATTTTGGCCGTCTGGGCACTCAAGAGTTCCTCGTTTCCCTCGATCATTTTCTTGACCTCGGCCAGCACAGCCCGGTCAATCTGATCAGATGGGATGTGACGCCGGAATCCAGCATCATCAATCACATAAGCCGCCTCGCTGCCGATCTGGCCGACCTCCAGCGGGCGGTCTTGTTCATCAAAAACAAGACCGGGAAAGAGCGCGTGGCGGGCCATTGACTATTCCTGCCGTCCTTCGATAATGGCGAGCAAAACCGCCGCAGCAATGCCCAGACGATGATCCAACTGCCGTGTGCTGTCGACGCTGAAATCGATCTCCAATTCATAACGGAAAGGGTTGAAGCGTTGCCTGATATCCGCCCCGCGCTGCTCGCCAATCGTCAGATCATAATTCTGCGGCAGGAGGGAGCCCAGTACCAGGCGGCGCAGCAAGGCCAGCCCCATATTGTCTTCAAATAACAATCCGATCGGCGCGTCGTTGGGCCCCAGCACTTCCCACTCATCCCGCAAGATCGATTTCAGTCCCTTGCGGCGCAGCGTGCCCACCTTTTCGCCGCTCAGGGTGTCCACCACGTCATAGGCTGCCGAGAAATCCACGATCTGGCGGGCTTTGATGGACAGGACTTCCTGTGTTTTCTGTTCATCTGCGTAAAGGCGGATGTCCTCGCGCAGCTTGAACATTTTCTGCTCGCTGAATAGCACCAGCTGGCCCTGCGAATTGAAAAATCGCAACTTTCCCGTCAGGGCGAAAACCTGCCGCTTAAGCAGGTACTGGTCATGCTGAAAAGAGGTGTGCATAGGGTTCTCCTTTTAGTAATGAATATTGACCAATGTTCCAACGGATGCCCAGTTATACAGCCATTCGGCATCCGGGGTGCTTAAATTGACACAACCATGGCTCATCGGCGTTCCGAAATTGCTGTGCCAGTAGGTGCCATGCAGACCATAGCTCTTGTAAAAATACATCGTAAACGGTACGTTGGGCAGGTAATACCCTGGCCCTGTCATGGTCGTTGAGCGCAGCTTGATATAGATGCGATAGCTCCCAGTCACCGTAGGAGTCTGCGCTGTGCCGGTTGAAACCAGGAAAGAATTGACCAGCGTCGAGCCCTCGTAGGCATAAACCATCTGTTGCGAGAGATTAACCTCGATCCAGCGCTCACTGCTCGGCAGGCTTGGAAGATAGACTGGCGTGGGCAACACCGCAGTGGGCATGGCGGTATCAGTCGGCAGCGGTGTCGGAGATGGGCCTTCTGTAGGAGTGATCGAAGGCGTTTCAGTTGGGGCGGGGGTGTCAGTTGGCGCAGGTGTAAAGGTTGGCAGGGGGGTTGCGCTGGGAAGCGGCGTCTCCGTCGCGGCAGTCGTGCCTGTGAGGGTTGGTGCAGCCGTCCGCGTGGCGCTGGCCGTGGCTGTAAAACCCGCGGTTGGCAGAAAAGTCAATGTCGGCGCCAGGGTTGGCGGTTGCGCCGGAGCTTCCACGCCTTTGGATACCACTGCCGGTGCCCAGGCCGGACCGCTGACTGGTTTGCTGAACAGCGCCGCAACCGGCGTAGTCCGGCTGGCGAGCAGCACCCCGGCAACAAGGCAAATCAGCAGCACCGAGAATGCCGCATATGCAATCTGTTTGCCGATCCGTCTGCTTTTGGGTTGGTTTTTAACGGGTTGGGGAATTCTCCTTGGGGCGGTTGATGCATTCTGTCGGGCGGGATGCGGCTGCAGCGCGGCTGCGAGCGGGCGCGACAGCGGTTCAGTGCTCTCCCCGGTCAGTTGTTCGCGAGGCGGGGAGGCGGGTTCCGCTCTGTAGGGTTTCTCGGCAGGCTGGGGGGTGGCATCTGCTGCAGATGGCTGCTCAGCCTGCAAGCGCCCCATCGCCCAGATCAGCCCTTTTTGAGCGCGCTGGCTCTGCGGGTTGATGCGCAGCGCCTGTTGCAGGTATTCCACGCTGGCGCGCGGGGCCGCCAGGGCGGCCAGCGTCAACCACACCTCCTCAAGCTCCGGTGCGGCCAGCGCGGCTTGTTCTGCAAATTGCCGGGCGGCAATTGCGTCTCCCCGCCTCATCGCCTGCTGCGCCTGCTCAATGACCTTGTAAGCCGAAACTTGATTGGAGTCCATTCACACCTTTAATCAAACGCAGAACCATGACCTGCCAGGATGCCGGCAGCTTCAGGTGTCTTAAGGATTCGGAGTTGGGTCAATGTGTTCGTTATTGATAAAGCACAAAATTCCTTCCGAAACCCCGGTGGCGACCTGGTCTGTATTCTCCGTCAGGATCCGGTAATCCAGGTTAAGAAAACCAGTTTCGATGATCGCTGCCGTCGTATCCGAGTTGATTTCGTCAAAAGCGTGGTAGCGCGTCATATCATTGGTCACGCTGTCATGCAGGGGCAGCCCGGTCATCAACTGGTAACGGTTGCGCAGGCATCCGGCCAGCCGGTTAGCCAGGTTGATATCCCGCGAACTCATGGCCGCTGCCACTTTGAACCCGGTCGCCTGGTCGTTGACATAAATGCACGAGTCATTGTGAATTGAAACCAGCACCGTTGCCTGGTAACCCGTCAGGCGCGGATCAAACTCTTCCAGTAAGTCGGTTTCGTAGCCCAGTGCGTTCATTTTCTGCTGCACCCGTGTCGCAATGTCCAGGTTGACCTGCTGTTCGGTCGTACCGTTGGCACACACCGCGCCCGAATCATTTCCCCAGTGTCCGGCCACGATCCCAATCTTTAAACGTGGGCGCGGCGTTCCGCCGGGCAGGCTGCCCAGATCCGGCTGCGGAGTCAGCAAAATGGCCAGCTGATTGCGCAGATTTCCCGGAAGCGTGCCGGGCGTCAGCGTAACAAACAGTGTGGCCACCAGGAAGGCCATGGTCATGGTGCGTCGTAAAACGCGCGGCGATCGGACTCTCCGGCGCGGTTCTGGCTCCGGAGTTGGACGACTGAAAGAAGGTTCTGGGGAAGTTTCCATAGTTGCTCGTGTATTCAATAGTACCTTAAAAACTCGCTAAATGGCAAGCCATTCGGAGCAAAACAGGCCAATTATGCCTTGACGCCGCCCCCCTCGGGAAGTAATATGAAGCAAACAGCATTGGAGACCAGCATGTTTCTCGACCCCGAAGTACTTCGCAATGCCATGCGTCAGTGGGCCACCGGTGTGGTCATTGTCACCGCTACGCACGACGGCCTGGCCCATGGCATGACCGTCAGCTCATTCACCTCCGTCTCATTGACACCACCGCAAGTCCTCATTTCACTCGCCCAAAACACCCGCACCCATGAGTTGGTTAAAAATGCGCACACCTTCGGCATTACCATCCTCAGCGAAGGGCAGCAGGATCTCTCCGACCGCTTTGCCGGGCGTATCGCCGACGAACAGGATCGCCTCGCCGGCCTGCAGACCTTCACCCTTGAAACCGGCGTCCCGCTCATCGAGCCGGGCCTCGCTCATTTTGATTGCCGCGTCATCGCCACCTTTGCCTCGGGCACCCACACAATCTTCATTGGCGCAGTCCTCGCCGCCCGGACGAACGCCGAAACCGGCCCCTTGCTCTATTATGACCGCGGCTACCGCCGGATCGCCTGACGACCGGCACTGAAAAGGCAGGTCAGCATGACAGAAAAACTGACAGAATCTGAAAGGGAATTGCTCCTGCGCCTGGCACGCACCACGCTCGAAAGTGCTGTGCGCGGCGAAAAACTTCCCCCGCTCGAACTCTCCCGCCTGCCTCCTGCCCTGCGCACCGCAGGCGCCTCCTTCGTCACCCTGACGATCCACGGCCAGCTGCGTGGCTGCATTGGCGCGTTGGAACCCTATCAGCCTCTCGCCGCCGACGTCCGCGAGCACGCGGTGGCCGCCGCGCTCGAAGACACGCGTTTCCCGCCCGTCAGCCCCGCCGAGTTACCTCGGCTGCTCATCGAAATCTCGCGCCTCACCCCGCCCCAGGCACTGCCCTACACCGACGCGCAAGACCTGCTCTCCCGCCTGTGTCCCGGTATTGATGGCGTCATCCTGCGCGATGGCAGCCGCCGCGGCACATTCCTCCCCCAGGTCTGGGAACAGCTGCCAGACAAAGCCGAATTTCTCAGCCGCCTCTGTCAGAAAATGGGTGCACAATCTTCTGCCTGGCGCAGCAAACATCTCGAAGTCCAGATTTACCAGGTAGAAGAATTTCACGAATCCCGCTAAATTCACCGTTTAAGGAGTACCGCAACTCATGGAATACCGTCATCTGGGCCGCTCCGGCCTGCAAGTCAGCGCCCTCTCATTTGGATCCTGGGTCACTTTCCATAACCAGGCCGATACCAACGCCGCCATAGAAATGATGTCTGCCGCGCGCGATTATGGCGTAAACTTCTTCGATAACGCCGAAGTCTACGCTGGTGGAAAATCCGAACAAGTCATGGGTGCCGCCCTGAAGAAATTGGGCTGGCGCCGCTCCAGTTACCTCGTCTCCACTAAATTCTTCTGGGGCCTGCACGACGGCGTCAACGAAAAAAACACTCTCAATCGCAAGCGCCTGCTTGAAGCCATGGATGGCTCTTTGCAGCGCTTCGGCCTGGAATATGTAGATCTCGTTTTCTGCCATCGCCCCGACCCAACCACTCCCATCGAAGAAACTGTCTGGGCCATGCACAACCTCATCGAGCGTGGCAAAGCCATCTATTGGGGAACTTCCGAGTGGTCGGCGGCTGAAATTATTGCCGCCATCGAGATTGCCGAGCGGCATCACCTCCACAAGCCCGTCATGGAGCAGCCGCACTACAACATGTTTGTCCGCGAGCGTTTTGAAAAAGACTACGCCCGTCTGTTCAAAGAATACGGCTACGGCTCCACCACCTGGTCTCCACTGGCCTCTGGCCTGCTGACCGGAAAATACAATCAGGGCATCCCCGCCGACAGCCGTGGAAATCTCCCCGGCTACGAGTGGCTGCGCGACCAGCTGACCGACGAGCAGCGTCTGACCAAGGTTCGCGCCCTTCAGCCGGTTGCCGATTCCCTGGGCGCCAGTTTGTCTCAACTTGCCATTGCCTGGTGCCTGACGAATCCCAACGTAAGCACCGTCATCACCGGCGCAAGCCGGGTTGCCCAGGTGCACGAAAACATGCAGGCCCTTGCTGTTTCAGAAAAGTTGACCCCCGAAGTACTCCAGCAAATTGAAGCGATCCTTGGTAATAAGCCTAATCAGTAAACAAGGAAGCCGGGCTTCTAAAACAGAAGCCCGGCTTCCTTAAGGATTTAGAATCTTTAACCTTAAAATACCTTGAAATGGATGAATTTCTCTTGACTCTTTTCTTCATCTGCATATAATTCGGCTTCGCTGTCAAGGACAGGCAACAAAAAAAGTGAGCTTGTGAACGAATTCGCAAACTGGTTGCAAAAAGACCTTGACAGATCGCGGCGGATGAATATAATTCGCTCTCGCCCCAAAAAACGGGGTGAACAAAACAAGCGCGATGCCTGACGAAAAAGCAGTAAAAAAACTTGTCAGACAAAACCCTTGACAAAAAAAGCGGCCTGAATATAATAGTAAAGCCAGTCAGCAAGAACGATTTCGTCAGTCAATCCCGACAGATCGCTTACAACTTAGAGAGACGTCCCCGCCAGAGACGCAAAACAAATGTATTGCAGTCTGGTGCGCCGATGTAGAAAGTGCGACATCGGTAAATTTGTCTCTCGGGGAACCTTGACAGGCCAACATGGTGCGGGTGGTTCGCCGTCCGCCGAGTTGAAGGCACCTTAACAACTGAAGAGTGATAAGAAGTACGACAACCCTGTCGTTTTTTATTCCGTAACTTACACTCGTAAGAGTGATATTTTTTGCGGAGAGTTTGATCCTGGCTCAGGATGAACGCTGGCGGCGTGCCTAATACATGCAAGTCGAACGAGGATATAGCAATATGTCCTAGTGGCGAACGGGTGAGTAACGCGTTGGTGACCTGCCCCGAAGTGTGGGATAACAATCCGAAAGGATTGCTAATACCGCATGTGGTCATTGGGTTTAGAAACTGATGATTAAAGGAGTAATTCGCTTCGGGAGGGACCTGCGTCCCATCAGCTAGTTGGTAGGGTAATGGCCTACCAAGGCGTCGACGGGTAAGGGGCCTGAGAGGGTGGCCCCTCACAATGGAACTGAAACACGGTCCATACACCTACGGGTGGCAGCAGTAGGGAATATTGGTCAATGGGCGAAAGCCTGAACCAGCAACGCCGCGTGTACGATGAAGGTCTTCGGATCGTAAAGTACTTTTCTGAGAGATGAGAAAGGACAGTATCTCAGGAATAAGCCTCGGCTAACTACGTGCCAGCAGCCGCGGTAAAACGTAGGAGGCAAGCGTTATCCGGATTTACTGGGCGTAAAGCGCGTGTAGGCGGTTCGGCAAGTTGGATGTGAAAGCTCCTGGCTTAACTAGGAGAGGTCGTTCAATACTACCGAACTTGAGGGCATCAGAGGAGAGTGGAATTCCCGGTGTAGTGGTGAAATGCGTAGATATCGGGAGGAACACCAGTGGCGAAAGCGGCTCTCTGGGATGCATCTGACGCTCAGACGCGAAAGCTAGGGTAGCAAACGGGATTAGAGACCCCGGTAGTCCTAGCAGTAAACGATGTAGACTTGGCGTCGGTGGGTTCAAAACCATCGGTGTCGAAGCTAACGCGATAAGTCTACCGCCTGGGAACTACGGCCGCAAGGTTAAAACTCAAAGGAATTGACGGGGGCCCGCACAAGCAGCGGAGCGTGTGGTTTAATTCGATGCTACACGAAGAACCTTACCCGGGTTTGACATGTTGGTGGTAGGGATCCGAAAGGTGACCGACCCGCAAGGGAGCCTTCACAGGTGCTGCATGGCTGTCGTCAGCTCGTGTCGTGAGATGTTCGGTTAAGTCCGCTAACGAGCGCAACCCTCGCTGTATGTTACAAGTGTCATACAGGACCGCCGGTATCAAGCCGGAGGAAGGTGGGGATGACGTCAAGTCAGCATGGCCTTTATGTCCGGGGCTACACACACGCTACAATGGCCGGTACAATGGGTTGCTAAGCCGCGAGGTAGAGCCAATCCCCAAAGCCGGTCTCAGTTCAGATCACAGGCTGCAACCCGCCTGTGTGAAGTCGGAGTTGCTAGTAAACGCGCGTCAGCTATAGTGCGTTGAATAC
>CAIQVH010000017.1 GCA_903875215.1 uncultured Anaerolineae bacterium | reverse complement strand
CCCGGCGGATATGTTCACCAACTGGGCGGATGTCTCCAAAGCCCGCGAGCTGCTCGGCTGGAGCCCCGCGTACGACATGCGCGCCGGGACGCAGAAGCTGATCGAGTGGTACCTGGCCGAGCGCGATTGGGCGCAGGAAATCCTCACCTCCTAGGAGTGATGCAAGACGAAAGAATTCTTTCTGCTTTCGTCTTTCTTTTTGCCATGACTTTTTTGACCAAGTTATCTTCCGCCTGGCACTCCGACGCGCTGCTTCAGCGCGTTGTCAAAAACAGCAGCCGCCTGTTGAGCAGCAACGTAATTTCAGCCGGGCTGGGATTTGTCAATGGGGTGCTGGCAACCCGCCTGCTGGGCATGGATGGCTACGGGCTGGTCAGCGGGGTGGTGATTGTTTTTGTTTCAGGCGTCAACCGCTTATTAACCTTTCGTATGAGTGAGGTGGTGGTCAAGCGTTTCGGCGGCGCATTAGGACAGGGCAACAAATCCGAAGCAGCTGCCAGCCTGAAACTGGCGATGCTGACCGAGACGCTGACCTCCGTTTTGGCATATCTCGTTTTACTGGCCTTTGCCCCGCTGGCGGCGGCCCTGCTCGCCAAAGACCCCACAACCGGGGCGTTATTCCGTTTCTACGGGCTGATTCTCCTCTCCAACTTCATCGCCGAAAGTTCCACCGGGGTTTTGCAGGCCGCCCGCCGCTTCGGGCAGATTTCACTGGTGAATATCATTCAGAGCGTCAGTGTGACCGCCATTGTCGCCTTTGCCTATTTAACCGGCGGCAGCGCCTGGATGGTTGTGGCCGCCTACGTGCTTGGCAAATCTGTCAACGGGCTAGGGCTGGCTTTTCTGGCCTGGCGTGAAACATCACAAACCCTTGGCGCAGACTGGTGGAAAACGCCCTTTTCCGCTCTCCCAGACCGGCGCGGGATGCTGGCTTTCATGGTCAATACCAACCTGAATGGCACGGTGATTTTATTTACCCGCGATAACATCTCGCTCTACCTGGCCGCCATTTTGAGCACCACCGAAGTTGGCTATTTCAAGCTGGCGCAGTCGCTCGTCAACCTGATCTTACTGCCGCTCGACCCGCTCATCTGGCCGACCTACACCGAAATCACCCACACCGTCGCCGCGAAGGATTTTTCCGCCACGAAACGCCTGCTCCGGCGCGTCAGCCTGCTGACCGGCGCGGTGGTGTTGACCGTCGGCCTGGGCCTGGCGCTGACCGGCTGGTTTCTTATTCCCTGGCTGTACAAACCCCAGGCCGCTCCCGCCTACCCGGCCCTGCTGATTTTGCTGTTCGGCTATGGCTTTGCCAGCATTTTTCAGTGGAATCGCCCGCTGCTGCTGGCGCTGGGCCGCCCCGGCCTGCCCGTGCTGATTGCGCTGTGCTCCGGGCTCGTGGAACTTCTGCTCATTTTCTGGCTGGTTCCGCAGCACGGCTACCTCTATCTGGCTGCCATCCTCTCCGGCTACTTCATCGTCTCGGTTGGAATCACCGTCTGGAGCGGGCTGTTGGAAATGGCCCGCCAGGCGCAAAATCCATCACCTGTCCTGCCCCGCGTATGAAAATCGTCGCCATCTCCGCCTCGCAAGTTCCTTCCAGCGCCGCCAACAGCATCCAGGCCCTGAAAGCCGTCCACGCCCTGGCGCAGTTGGGCCACGATGTGACGCTGCTCGTGCCGCAGAGCAGCGCCCGGCCTGGTTGGGACGACCTGGCCTCCTTCTATGGCCTGCGCACTCCCTTCCAGGTTGAAACCCTCCCCGGCGCATCGCGGCGGCTGTTTTTTCTCCTCGCCGTGCGCCGCGCTGCCCGTCTCAATCCCGGCCTGCTCTACGTCTGGCCGTTGCAATCCGCCGTTCTCGGACTGCTGCACGGCCTGCCCGTGCTCCTCGAAATGCACGATCTGCCTTCAGGCCGGGTTGGCCCGTTCTGGTACCGCTACTTCCGCGATGCCAAAGGCAGAAAACGCATCACCGTCATCACCCGCGCCTTAAAGAATGCCCTGGATGACCGCTATGGATCCTTTCTGCGCCCGCAGGATGTGATCCTGGCCCCCAACGGAGTCGACCTCGAGCGCTTTGCCGATCTTCCCGACCCGCCCACTGCCCGCCGCATCCTGGCGCTTCCTTCCGCTGTTACCGTGGCCTGCGCCGGGCATCTGTACGCTGGCCGGGGCGCGGAACTGTTCCTCGAACTGGCGAAGCAGTTTCCGGTGGCGCAGTTTCTCTGGGTGGGCGGCAAGCCGGCAGACGTGGAAACCTGGCAGGCGCGGGCCGCCGCCCAGGGGGTGTCCAATCTGATTTTCACCGGCTTCATCCATAATGCGCAGCTGCCGCTTTACCAGGCCGCCGCCGACGTGTTGTTGATGCCCTACGGGCGCGAAATCGGTATTTCCAGTGGGGGCGGTCATTCTGCCCAGGTTTCCAGCCCGATGAAGATGTTCGAGTACCTGGCAACCGGCCGCGCCATCCTGGCAAGCGACCTGCCGGTGTTTCACGAAGTGCTTAACGAGCGCAACTGTGTCTTCTGCGCGCCTGATGAGGTGGGCCAGTGGGCCGATGCCTTGCGAGCGCTGCTCGGAGATCCGCAACGATGTGCGGACCTGGCCAGCCAGGCTCGCGCTGACGCCGCCAACTACGCCTGGGTTGAACGCGCCCGCCGCATCCTGGCCGGTTTTGTAGAAAATGACCCCCAATAAAGCCCTGACTCGCTGGTTTTTCATCGTCCTGGCGGCGGCCCTGCTGGTGCGGGCCGGGCTGTACTTCGTCTACCCGCTGGCGCAGAGCAACGACACGCCCACTTACCTGCACCTGGCGAGCTCTTTGGGCAATCATGGCTTTGAGAATTACAACGGCACGCGCACGCCGGGCTACCCCTTCTTCATCCTGTTGACGGGGTCGCAGGCTGTTTTGTATCCACTCCAGCTAGGGCTGGGAGTTTTGACCACGCTGCTGGTTTTTACCTGCGCCTGGCAGTTGACCGGCCTGCCTTGGCTGGCCGGCTTGCTGGCGCTGGCGCACACGCTCAACCTGGGCCAGCTGTTCTTTGAAGCCGCGCTGTTGAGTGAAAGCCTGGCCACCTTTTTGCTCTTTGCAGTGCTGGCAGGTTTTCTCAGCCTCTGGCAGCCCCGGCCAGCGGGCTTGCCCCCCGTGCCGCTGCGCGGCTGGATGTTTCTGGCCGGGACAGGACTGGCGGCGGCGGCGCTGGCGCTGGTACGTCCGCTCTTCGCGCCGGTGGCGTTTTGGGGCGCCCTGTTCCTGGCTCTGTTCTGGCAATCTGCCCCCTGGAAGACCCGCTGGTGCGCGGCGCTTCTGGCGGCCTTGCCTGCGGTAATCGCGCTTGGGCTGTGGGTTAACTTCATCCATATCCGGTTCAAAATTTGGGGATTGGATTCAATCGGCGGTTACCACTCTGTCAATCACGTCAGCAGCTTTTTTGAACTGGCCCCTCCCGAATATGCCACTGTGACCGACACCTTTCTCAAATTCCGCGCAGTGCGCCTGGCCGAATCCGGCTCGCCGGTCAATACCATCTGGGACGCCATTCCGGCCCTGATGCAGCAGGAAAAGCTCAATTATTATGGCCTGGGCCGCCTGATGGGGCAAATCTCCCGGCGCCTGATCCTCGAAAATCCGGCTTTATATGCCCGGAATCTGGTTTGGGGCTGGTGGTGGTTCTGGCGAGTCGGCGTTTTCTGGCTGCCGGAGACAATTTCCAGCGCCGGGTTACGTTCCGCTTTGAAAGAGCTGATGCTGGCCGAGCGGCTGGCGCTCTTTGGCGTGAACCTGCTCTTTTTGGCTGGATCTTTAACCTTGCTTTGGCGGCGCGTCCGCGCCCGGCTGAATCCGCCGCTCTTTTTCTGGTTCGCCGTCAGCGCCGTCTGGTTGATTTCGCTCCTGCAAACCCTGGCCGAACACGGTGATAACCCGCGCTTTCTTGCGCCAATGCAGACCCTTGTTTTGCTGATTGTTGCCTGGGCGCTGGCCCAGTTCATCCCCACCGCTCGGAAGGTTTGATCTCCATGCCCCGTCGCCTGTATGTTTTTTTGATCTTTGCGATCCTGCTCCGTTTTGCGCTGGGAGCGATTGCCTTTTTCTATTTACCCAACGGCGGCTATAACAGCAAACCCGAGCGAGCCGGTTACCTGTTCCTGGATGCCTATCGCCGTGACAGCCAGGCGCGCGACCTGGCCCAATCGGACCGGGCGCTGAGCCGTGCCTTTGACCAGAAATTTTCATCCGACCAATATGGCGGCTTGCTCTGGCTCAGCGCCCTGGTCTATCGCTTTGTGAACCCTCATCCGCTGACCATGATCCTGCTGGCGGCCTTGTGCGGCGCGGTGGGCGGAGTGTTTGTCTATCTCACCGGCCGGCAGTTGTTTGATGAAAAAACCGCCTTGCTGGCCGCGGCGATTTTCTTCTTTTACCCCGAATCCATTCTGTTTGGTGCGGCGCAGATGCGCGAGCCGTTCTTGATGACCTTGTTGACCATGGCGTTTTTTGGTGTGGTGAGCTGGCAAGGCGCGCAGCGGGGCGCCTGGTTGTGGCTGGCCGCCGCCATGGGTGGGATGCTGCTCATCTCGCCCGGATTCGTCCTTGTCAGCCTGGTGGCTGCCGCGGGCTGGCTGTACCTGGCCGGAGCCGGGCGCCGGATCCCGTGGCAGGCGGCTGTGGCAGGGCTGGTGCTGTTCCTCGTGGCGCTGGTGGTGCTTTCGGCCAGCTGGGATGCCCTAGTGGCGGTGAAAGGTGGCGGGGCGCTGGGCGTGATCGCGAATTGGGCGCGCGAAACAGCCCGCTGGAATGCCCAGGTGCTTAAACGCAGTTCCGGCATCGTACAGCTTTTGTTTGAAAATCTGCCGCGCGGTTTGGCGCTGCCGTTTGTGGCGGTCTATGGAATCTTGCAACCGGTGCTCCCGGCAGCGCTGATTGAGCCGGGCATCCTGTTCTGGCAGACGTTGGGCATTTTCCGCGCGCTGGGATGGTACTTGCTGCTGCCGTGGGTGGCTTTTGCGCCTTTTTCAGCCTGGGGAATTTCCGGGGATCTGCGTGGCAGGCGGCAGTGGGTCTGGCTCAGCCTGGTCGTCTGGGCGTGGATTTTGATCGCAGCGCTGCGCGGCGGCGGCGATCAATGGGATAATCCCCGCTATCGCGTCATTTTACTCGGCTGGATGGCGCTGCTCGCCGCCCGAACATTTTACGCGCCGAAGACGCGCTGGCTCTGGCGTATCCTGGCGGTGGAGGCCATCCTGCTGCTGGTGTTTACGCACTGGTACACCTTCCGTTACTGGCAGATTGGTTTCAACCTTGGCATCCGCAATACACTGGCACTGGCGCTGGGCGCGGCGCTGCTGCTGACCGGTTTTGACCTGCTCTGGCAGGCGAGAAAACGTAAGAATACGTTATAATTCAGGCTTTGAATTTCCAAGAAGGAGTGGATTCCAATGCCCACTGCATTAATTACAGGCGTCACTGGCCAGGATGGTTCGTACCTGGCCGAGTTCTTGTTGCAAAAAAACTATACGGTTGTTGGCATGGTGCGTCGTTCGAGCACCGTGACCTACGAGCGCATCGGCCACATCCAGGATGATATTGCGATAGTCTCCGGTGATTTGCATGACCAATCTTCGCTGGTGGCTGTACTTGAGGAATATAAACCCGACGAAGTCTATAACCTGGCGGCGCAATCGTTTGTTCCGACTTCCTGGAGCCAGCCCATCCTGACCGGCGAAGTGACCGCGCTGGGCGTGGCGCGCATCCTTGAGGCCATCCGGCTGGTCAACCCGAAGATTAAGTTTTACCAGGCCTCTTCGAGCGAGATGTTCGGCAAGGTGATGGAAGTGCCACAGCAGGAGAGCACGCCGTTGTATCCGCGCTCACCGTACGGTGTCGCCAAAGTCTATGGGCACTGGATCACGGTCAATTACCGCGAATCCTTTGACCTGTTCGCCACTTCGGGCATCCTGTTCAATCACGAAAGCCCGCGCCGCGGGTTGGAATTTGTCACCCGCAAAATTTCTTACCACGCCGCCAAGATCAAGCTCGGGTTGGCTACAGAACTGCGACTGGGCAATCTCGAAGCCCAGCGCGATTGGGGGTATGCCGGCGATTACGTTGAAGCGATGTGGATGATGCTCCAGCATCACAAACCCGATAATTTCGTCATCGGCACCGGCGAAACCCACTCCGTGCGCGAATTCTGCGAACTGGCCTTTGGGTATGTCGGCCTGAATTACGAGGATTATGTCCTCCAGGATCAGCGCTACTACCGCCCGGCCGAAGTTGACCTGCTGATTTCCAACCCGGTCAAGGCGCGCACCGAGCTGGGCTGGAAGACAAAAGTGACTTTCAAGCAGCTGGTTGAAATGATGGTCGAATCGGACCTGAGGATGCTGACCAAAAAGTAGTTGGACTCTTTCCGGGCTGGCCGCGCATCCCGTTCCCAAACCTCCGCGCCACCCGAACCCATCACCATAAAGACAAGCAGCCCGCCGTTCTCTGGACGCCCTGGTCTTTATGGTGATTTTTTTGCCCCGCGCCAACTTTTGGCACTTTGGAGTAAACTTCGCAACATGTCACGCCTGAGAGTTTTTTTCCGCAAGCCCCGTCTGGCCGATATTTGCGCACTGGCCGGCTTGTTGGTCTACTTAACCTGGCTGTGGATTTTCGTTCACAACCAGTATTCGGTGTTGGATGAAGGGCTGTACCTGTACAAGGGCTGGCTGTTCGTCACCGGGAAGTACACCCCGTTTCAAGATTTTGGCGTTTGGATGAACCAGATGCCGCTCTCGTACCTGATTCCCGGCTGGGTGGAACTGGTCTTTGGCCCCGGCCTGCGCACCGGGCGGATGTTTGCCCTGTTCCTGGGCCTGGTCGCCGGGCTGGGGCTGTGGCTGACTGCCCGGCGGCTGGGGGGCGGCTGGCCGGCGGCCGCCGTGACCTGGGCGCTGGCGCTTAACCCGGCGGCGGCGCGCATGTCGGCGCTGGCGGCCTCGCAGGGCCTGGTGGCTGCCCTGCTGGCCTGGACTCTGTTCTTTGCCCTGGGCCGCGACCGGAAAAACTGGCAACTACTGGCGGGCGGCCTGCTGGCCGCGGTGGTGGTGATGGTGCGCATCAATCTGATCCCGCTTTTGCCGCTGCTGGCGCTTTATGCGGCCTGGGAGCATGGGGATTTTTCGGGGCGCGAAGCGGCCTGGCACAAAAGACTGCGGCTTTCTGCTCCGGTCTGGTGGCTGCTGGCCGGGATGCTGGTGTTATTTATCGGGCTGCACCTGTTTTACTGGCCGAATATTCTGCGTGTGTGGGCCAAGTGGCTGCCGTTTTCGTTCCTTTCACCCTGGCTTCCGCCCAAGACTATCCCGACCTGGAACCCGGATAATCCGCTGGGGTTTCGGGTGGCGAGCTTTTTCCTGGCGTTTCGGTTGCATTTTACGGCCTTGGTGGGCGCATTGCTGGCTTTTATTTTCTGGCCGGCGCGTGGACGCTTGAAAGTGTGGAAGAGCGCGCTGTTCCTGGCGCTGTTCCTGGGTTCGTCGTTTGGGCTGCATGCCTGGGCGGCTTTGGGAAATGAGTATTGCGTTTTTTGTTTCCCGACGTATACGACTTTTTATAGCGGGGCGGCGCTCCTGCTGGCGGCGGTGACTTCGCCCGGCTGGGATTTTTCTGCCGCGCCGTGGCGGAAGTGGTTGGGCGGGGCGGGGTTGTTGGTGGTGCTGGGCGGGATTGCTTTTTCTGCCGAGGGCACGGTGCGCGATCTGTTGCCGGATTTTTTCTACAAGCGTTTGTTAATGCTTCCTGTTCCGGGCCTGGGTGGGGTGCAGGCCTGGCAGGTGCTGGCGAATAAGTTCGGACTGGAATATGAGGCGCTGTATGATACGGCGCAGGCTTATTTCCCGGTGGTGGCGGCAGTGGCGTGCGGGTTGCTCCTGCTCGGGGCGGGGCGGCTGTTTGCGGCGCGGAAGAACAGCGCGGCGTGGGGTCTGGGGGCTGGTTTCGTCGCCGTGCTGGTGCTGGGGAGTCTGTTGGCGCCGGGGGTATTGTTCTCCGGCAGTTATGCGGCCTATGATTGCGTTGCGGATGTTCTGCCTGGGTACGAGGCGGCTGGAGCGCAGGTGGCGCAGGTCATTCCAGCGGGTGCGAAGGTGTTCTGGGCGGGTTATTCGCCCGCCACACTGTTATACTTGCCTGCAATCCAGATTTTGCCTGGCCAATTGCATGGCGGTTATTCCTTCCGAATTTCGGAGGAGGATGATGCGCTGCTGCGTTATGGCTGGTGGAATCAGGCGCTGGCGGAGAAGTGGCTGGCGCAATCGGATGTGGTGCTGGTCGAGCAGGGTGGCCTGGGGCCGGAGGATTGGTTGACCGGTCAGCTGGCAGATTTTGAGCAGGTAGCCCGGACTGCGCCGCAGTCGTGCCGGCCTGGTTCGGAGTTGTTGGTTTTTCGGAGGAAGTGATGGATCTTTCGGTGGTAATTCCGGTCTATAACGAGGAGGAGAGCCTGCCGCATTTGCATGCGGCAGTTTGCGAGGCGCTGCGGGAGCTGGATCGCGCCTGGGAGGTGATTTACGTCAACGACGGCAGCCGGGATGGCTCGGCGGCGGTGTTGGAACGGCTGGCGGTGGAGGATCCGGCGCATGTCTGCGTGGTGGATTTTCGCCGTAATTTTGGGCAGACGACGGCGATTGCCGCCGGGATTGACCACGCGCGCGGAGAGGTGATCGTCTTTTTGGATGCCGATTTGCAAAATGACCCGGCGGATATCCCGGCCTTGCTGGCAAAGCTCGACGAGGGCTATGACGTGGTCAGCGGCTGGCGCAAGGAGCGCGAAGATAATGCCCTGACGCGCAATTTGCCTTCGCACATGGCGAACTGGCTGATTTCCAATGTAACTGGCGTGCATTTGCACGATTACGGCTGCACGCTCAAAGCCTATCGCCGCGAGGTGGTCACCGGGTTCCGTTTGTATGGCGAGATGCACCGCTTTATTCCTGTTTATGCCAATTCGGTTGGCGCAAAAATATTAGAGATGCCGGTGCGCCACCATGCGCGCAAATTTGGCAAAAGTAAATATGGCCTGGAGCGCACGCTCAAAGTGGTTCTGGATTTGATGGTGGTGCAGTTCCTGACGCGTTACTCAGCCAAGCCGATTTACCTGTTCGGCGGCGGTGGGATTGCCATGCTGGCCCTTGGCCTGTTCGGGATGATCTTTTTGGCCGTCCGCAAGCTGATCTGGCATATTGATATTCTCACCTCGCCCATTTTTACCCTGACCGTCCTGCTGGCCATGGTCGGGTTTCAGACGATTTTGCTCGGCCTGATTGCCGAATTGCTCGTCCGCACCTACCACGAGTCACAGCAGAAATCGACCTACACCGTGCGGCGCATCTTCCGCGCCGGGAAGGTGGAGAATGGCAAGTAACCGCAGGAGGCTGGCTTGAAAGATTGGGTGCTTCGCAATCGCCAAATACTTCTGCGCGGGGGCGGAACCGTGCTCTCGGCTCTGTTGCTGGCCGGGCTGATTTCTCGAAACTGGCCGGATGTCCTGAGCGCGTTGGGCAACGTTTCCCTGATCGATCTGCTGGCCGCCTTCGGGCTGGTTCTGTGCTCCCGCCTGTTCACCATGGCGCGCTGGCATACGCTGCTGCGCTCCGGCGGCATCCCGATCGCCTTCAAGGATACTGTTTCCCTGTCCTTTACCGGCCTGTTTGCCTCCAACTTTCTCCCCACCACGGTGGGCGGCGACGTGGTACGTCTGGCCGGGGCCATGCAAATGGGCTACGACCGCGCCATCTGCCTGGCCTCCCTGGCCGCCGACCGGCTGGTGAATATGGCTGGCATGTCGCTGGCCGCGCCGCTGGGCCTGTATCAACTCTTTCAGGCGGCTCCTCTGGCCGCTGGGGCCGCCTTCCTGCCGGCCGCCTGGTGGCAAAAAGCCTGGAATTTCATCCTCCGCACCCTCGATTCGCTCACCATCTGGCTCAAAAAGCCACAATCCCTGCTCTTGGCGCTGATTTTTGCCATGGCCCACATGCTTTGCACCTTCACCGCCAACTACATCCTCCTGCACGCCCTGGGAGGCCCTTTGCCGCTCTGGCGCGTGATCGGCCTGTGGAGCCTGGCCTACTTTGTCGGCCTGATGCCGGTTTCCATCAACGGCTATGGCTGGCAGGAACTGACCGTTTCCACCCTGCTCTCCACATTCGGCGGCGTCAGTCTCTCCATCAGCGCCACTGTCGCCATCCTCCACCGGCTGTTAATGCTGGCAGGCAGTCTGCCGGGCGCTTTCACCCTGCCCGCCATTCTCGCCAAAATGGACAAGACCCGGCCATGACCTCCTCCAAAACCTTCTGGCAAACTACATTCGCCTTCACTTTTTGCGCCAACCTGGCCATTCTGTTCTGGTCGCTGGCGCGCTGGGCCGAAATTGGCGTGATTCTGCATCGCTCTGTTTGGGGAATCGTATTATTACTCTACCTGAGCGTGCTGGCCGGCTGTCTCTGGCTTTTTTTCTGGATCAGAAAAACCAACGCCGATTGGCTGGTCGCCCGCCTCGAGCTGGATGATCTCTCCGGCTGGATTCCGCGCCTGCTGGCCGGAATGCTCTTCGCCGGGATCCTCCTGCTGATCCCCTGGCTGAAATTCACCTACCGCGTCGGCGAGGTGATCAAAAAATCCACACAAGACCCCGTGCTGACGATGATTCTATTCTACTGGGCCTGCTGGTGGCTGATTTTGCTGGCCGCCGGGGCGCTGAAGGTGGCCTGCAAAACGAACTGGCAGGCTGGTTTTGCGGGGGCGCTGGTGCTGGCTGGCCTGGCCGCCGAAGTTTTTATTCGCGCTCATGCCATTTCCTCCTACCCCTTCTCCATCGGCTGGTCGGAGACGAGCCGTTTCTTTTACGCTTCCCTGTTTTTCTCCAAGGCCCTTTATGGTGAAAATTTCCCGCTCTCCACGCTGCACCCCACCCGTTATTTTCTTCAATCCCTGGCCTTTCTGCTGCCCGGCCTGGATCTGACGGCGCACCGTTTCTGGCAGTTCCTGCTCTGGGTTGCGCTGACCGGTGCTTCGGCGTTGGCGCTGGCCTGGCGGGTTTTCTCGCTGAAGAAGCCGTTGGGCTGGCTGTTTGCCGGGTGGTTTTTCCTTTACCTGCTGCGTGTGGGCGTTTATTATCACCTTGAAGTGCTGGTTTTTGTGCCGCTGCTGGCGGTTTCAGCCAAAAATCCCTGGCGCTCACTGGCGGCGCTGATTTTTGCCTCGGTCTGGGCGGGCGTCAGCCGGGTAAACTGGTTCCCCGTCCCGGCGCTGCTGGCAGTGGCGATTTATTTGCTGGAAACGCCACTTGCTGGCCGGAGTTTCTTCGATTATTTGAAATGGCCCGCGCTGTGGGGTGGTGCCGGGTTGTTTGCGGCGCTGGCGGCGCAGGCGGCTTATATTCCGCTTTCGGGGAATGCCGGGAATGCGCGGGCCTTTGCTTCCAGTTTTAGCTCGGATTTGCTGTGGTACCGGCTGTGGCCGAATGAACTCTACCCGCTGGGGATTGTTCCGGCCATTCTGGTCGTCAGCGGGCCGCTGTTGGTGACGCTGATTCTGGCAACCGTGCAGTGGAGACGCTTGCATTTCATCCGCTGGGCCGGGTTGTGGGGCATGATTTTGATGTTGTTTGCGGGCAGCCTGGTGGTGAGCACCAAGATCGGCGGCGGCGGGGATCTGCATAATATGGACGCGTATGCGGTGATGATCGGGCTGGTATCCGCTTATTTTATCGGCGACAGGGTGACCGGTGAGGATCCTGGTGAGACGGAAAAAGGCTGGGGTATGCTATCCTGGCCGGTGACGGCGGTCGCGCTGGTCATCCCGGTGTTGTTCCTGGTTCCGGCGCTGACTCCATTTCAGAAATTTAATCCCGGTTGGGCGGAAAGTAATTTCCAGCAATTAAAAACGTTGACTGAGGCGGCCAATGGGCCGGTGCTTTTCATCACCGAGCGGCAGTTTGTGACGTTTGGGCAGATCCGTGTGGCGATGGTGCCGGAGTATGAGCGCGTGACGTTGATGGAGGCGGCGATGAGCGGCAATCCGCAGATGCTGGGCCAGTTTTATGCGGATTTGCGCGCGCAGCGTTTTGCGTTGATCGTGAGCGGCAAGGAAAATTTAATAGTCAAGGAAGACGAGCCTTTTGCTGAGGAAAACAACGTCTGGAATACGCGGGTTTCGCCGTTTATTTTGTGTTATTACGAGCCGGTGCTGCTGCTAGAGCCGGATTTTAGCCGTGTGCAGGTGTTTGCGCCGCGCGCCGTGCCGGGAGTTTGCCCGGACAGTATCATGCAGGGTTTGCCATGAAGCCGCTTTATTTTCAGTTTGAGGAGACGGCGGCGGTGGAGGTGTGTTGTGAGGTGCGCCTGGCGCGGGAGTTTTTTGAGGCGGAATATGGCTATCATGCCGTCGATCGCCTGGCGCAGGGTTTGCCACGCGTACGGCTGGCTTTTGAGCTGGATGGGGCGGCGCCGGTTGGTTTTACCCGTCATACGCACAAAGGGCTGGCGCGCTGGAGTTATTCGATTGACTTGCAGCCCAATTTGATCGATTTGCGCGTTCACGGCAACCGCTTTGCCGTGCCGATGGTGCATCACATGCTGGTGCATCCGGCTTTGCGCTGGCTGGCGGCTCAAAATGGCACGTTGTTGCTGCATGCCGGGGCGGTGGCTAAAAGTGGGCGCAGCCTGGTGTTGACCGGCAAGGGCGGCGCGGGTAAGACGACCACCACTTCGCTGATTTTGGCTTCGGGCGGCTGGCAGCTGCATGCTGATGATTATGTTTTTCTGCGCCCGGGCACTGTGCGCTCACTGGCGTATGTGACCCGCTCACACCTGTATCGCGACTTGCTCAAGTGGGTGCCGCAGGTGTCTGCCCGGCTGACGTTTTGGGAGCGGGTGCGGCTGGAGTTTTTTGGGGCGCTGCGCCGCTATAGCGGGGAGCGCCTGAAGTGGCCGGTGCGCCTGGAGCCGGGCCGGTTGTGGCCGGAAAATTCCATAGCCGCCAGCGCGCGTCCGGCGGCGGTTTTGCTGCTGGAGCGGGGAGAGCTTTCGGCACCCCGGCAGAAGTCTCCGGGGCTTCCGCAGTTAATTCCGCTGCAGGAGCTTGAGTCCACGGTGAATGATCTTCTGGAGATGAACTTCGGCGAGGCGCGTCATTTTTTGACCCTGTTGAAAAAAGCCGGGCGGTTGGATCCTGCCTGGCTGGAAGCGTGGCAGCTGGCCGAGCACACTCTGCTGGCTGGGCTGTTGAGCGAAATCCCGGCCTACCGGCTGATCTTGCCGCGCAACCAGTCGGCGCAGGAAGTGAACGCCAGTTTGCTGCCACTGCTGGATGGTTTGCTGGCGGAGGCGGCTGGATGAGCGCCGCCGCGCCCCGGGCGCGCCGCACAACTCTGGCGGTTTTCATCCGCTGGGGCGGGACGCTGCTCAGCCTGGGATTGTTCATCTGGCTGGTGCTGCGCCTGAAGTGGGGCGATGTTTTGGCGCAGCTGGTGGGGGTGCAGGTCGGGGTGATCGCGCTGGCGCTGGGGTGTTATTTGCTCTCGCAGAGTTTTAATACATTGCGCTGGTGTGCGCTTTTGTGGGCGCAGGGAGTCAGGATTTCGTTCTGGCAGGCTTTCCGCATCACCTGGAGTGGAATCTTCACCTCCAATTTTCTGCCTTCCACCATCGGCGGCGACGGGTTGCGCATGGTGGCGGTGCTGCCGTATACCCAGAGCAAAGCACTGGCGATTGGCTCGGTGGTGCTGGATCGGCTGATCAATATGGCATGTTATGCCTGTCTGTTGCCGCTGCCGCTGGCATTATTTGGCGCGCGGCTGAGTCTGTTGCCCCGTCCTTGGGGCGGGGCGGCGGCGCTGGCGCTGCCGTTCAATATGCGCGCGCTGGCGGAAAAATATTTCCCGAAAATTGCCGGGGCGCTGCGCGAATGGGCCAGCCGTCCGCGGGCTTTTGTGTGGGCATTTTTGGCGGCCTGGCCTTCAAACCTGGCGGCCATCTGCGCCACATATTTGATTGCGCGCCAGCTGGGCATGGCGGTGACGTTTGTGCAGGTCATGGCGGTGCAGACTGTGGCGTACTTCGTCACGGTGCTGCCGGTTTCTGTCAATGGATATGGTGTGCGCGAAGTGACGTATACCACGTTGTTCGTCGCGTTGGGCGCCTCGCTGGAGCAGGCTTCTGCGGTGGCGGTGGTGACGCGCTTCCTGGCGGTTTTGATCACGATTCCGGGCGCGCTGTGGGTTTCGACGGTGGCGGCGGATGTTGCCAGCCTGGACGAGGCCGGATGAAGATTCTTGTCCTGACGCATGAATTTCCCCCGGTTGGTGGCGGTGGCGGGCGCGTGGCGCAAGATCTGGCGCAAGGACTGGCGCGGCGCGGGCATCAAATCTGCGTGTTGACGGCGCATCTCGATGGCCTGGCCGCTGATGAGGTTGTGGCGGGTGTGCGGGTGTTGCGAATCCCGTCGAAACGGCGGGCCGCTTTCCGCGCGGAATTGGTTGAGATGGTGCGTTATGATTGGTCGGCGCTGACCGCCGGTTGGAAGCTGATCCGCAGCTGGCAGCCGGACCTGATCCACGCCCATTTTGCGGTGCCGGCTGGCGCGGCGGCGTATGTGCTTTCGCGCCTGGCGGGGCTTCCGTATGTTCTGACGGCGCACCTCGGCGATGTGCCCGGCGCCGTGCCCGAAAAAACCGATCGTTGGTTTCGCTATATTTACCCGTTCACGCACCGCATCTGGCGGGGCGCGGCGCGCGTGGTGGCCGTCAGCCAGTTTACGCGCGGGCTGGCGCTCAGGCATTACGCCGTGCCGGTGGAGGTCATCCCCAATGGCGTGGAACGGGCCGCGCTGCCGGCCTGGCAGCCCGGCGAGGGGATTCCGCGCATTGTGTTTGCCGGACGCTTCGTGCCGCAGAAAAATCCTGCTCACCTGGTCGAAGCTCTTATCCGCTTGAAAGACCTGCCGTGGACCTGCGCGATGCTCGGAGACGGCCCGTTGTTGGAGGAAGTGCAGCGGCGGGTGAGCGAAGCCGGGCTGGGAGCGCGTTTCTCGTTCCCGGGTTGGGTCACGCCCGGGCAAGTGCTGGATCAGATGGCGCACAGCGACCTGTTGGCGCTGCCCTCCCGCTCGGAGGGGCTGCCGGTGGTGGGTGTGCAGGCCCTGGCGCTGGGATTGGCGCTCATCCTGAGCGAGGCCGGCGGCAACGTGGAACTTGTTCGCCCCGCGGAAAACGGTGCGCTCTTTCCCGTGGGCGATCTCGACGCGCTGACCAGCGCCCTGCATGCCCTGCTGGTTTCTCCCGCCGCGCTGGCATCTGCCCGCCAGAAGAGCCTGGATATGGCCGCCGCCTTCGACCTGGAGGCCATCGTCAGCCAGTATGAACTCCTGTTCAACTCGATAATTTCCCCCTGAGAAAAGCCCATGTATCTCCTGACTGAATTTTCCATTCTGCCTCTCTTCCTCTTGCTGGCGCTGTGGGCTGTTGGCGGGTTTCTCATCGTTTCCCGCTGCGACCTGCCGGCCCACGAACGCGGCCTGGTCGGGCTGGGAGTTGGTCTGACCCTCGCTGCCTTGCTCGCCAACCTGACCGGGCGTTTTCTGCCGACCACATCCGCCTTCTGGCTGGCGGGTGCCCTGACCCTGATCATTGGCCTTGCCCTGGCCTCACCTGCCCTGACGGGCGCTGCCAGGGGCCTGCCCGCCTCTGCGCGAATTACCAGGGACCAATTTCCAATTGCTCAGTGGGTTTCTTTCCTTATTGTCACCTTTTTCCTGACCTTGCTGGGCCGAGGCCTGGGCATTTTCGACGACCACCAGAACCTGCCGCAAATCTCCAGCATGGCCCTCGGCGATCTGCCGCCGCATTTCGTCTTCGATCCGCGCCTGCTGTGGAGTTATCATTACTTTCTCCTGCTGGTTGCCACGCAGTTCACGCGCCTGGCCCAGGCCGGGCCCTGGGCCTCGCTCGACCTGGCGCGCGGCCTGACCCTGGCGCTGACTCTCTTCCTGGCTGGGATGCTGGCCCTGCGCCTGACCGGCAGCCGCCTGGCTGCCACCGTTTCGGCGGCCTTCCTGTTTTTCGTCGGTGGCGCACGCTGGATTCTGCTCCTGCTCCCGGCCAGCCTGCTCAGCCGCATTTCCGCCTCGCTCACGCTGATCGGCTCCGGCGCCGATACCGGCCCCAACCTGGGTATCGCTCTATATAAATACTGGAAAATCCAGGGCCTTGGCCCGCTGCCCTTCCCGTTTGTCTATGGCTCCGGCCTTGACCCTTCGCTCACCATGGCGCACGCTGGCTACGGCGTCAGCGCCGTTATGCTGGTTTTGTTGGTGATTTTATTATCCCCCTCTCTTAAAATAGGGAAAGAGGCCAGGGGTGAGGGTGGCTGGGTGCAACAAGCCATCGTGGCCATTTTGCTGGCCGCGCTGGCTCTGGCCAACGAAGTGACCTTTGCATTTGTCTATGTCGGGCTGATTTTTGCCATTCTTGTGTGGATGCTCGCCAATCGCAGCCTGAAACTCCCTGCTTCATTGTGGGCCTGGGCTCCGGCCCTGATTGGCGCCGGGATCATTGCCCTGCTGCAGGGCGGAATCTTCACCGGGGTATTGCTCGGTTTCCTGGGAAAATTTAGCGGCCTGTCCAGCATTCTGGGCGGCAGCGCAGATGTGGGAGGTGCGCTCTACAAGGTTTCCTTTGCCCTGCGGCTGCCGGCGGTGCTTTCAGCGCATGTTGGCACGCTGTCGCTCTTCAATCCCCTGCATTGGTTCGTCATCCTGGCCGAAACCGGCCTGGTGATTTTTGCGCTGCCCTGGGCCTTTCAATACGGCCGTCAGCTCGTTCGCGATGAAAAATGGCTCGAAGCCGCCTGGGTTTTTTCGATGATTCCCAGCCTGCTGACCATCTTCGTCGAATACACGGGCAACGCCGGGCCGACCGCCCTCTCGCGCATGACCGCCCACTTCTTGATGGTGCTCAAGCTGTACGCCGTGCCGCTGCTCTGGCTGTGGGGCAGAGAGAAATCCGCCGCGCTGCAAAATGCCTTGTTCGGCTGGGGCCTGGCATCCGCCCTGAGCGGCCTGGCCCTGCTTAGCCTGCAAATTACCGGAATGCCCAACCCTTACTACGCCGACTACCTGACCTACCTCGACGTGCGCATGTTCAACCGCAACTGGGGCACACTCGATACCCGTGCGCTGATCTTCGATCCCAACCCTGTGCGCGGCACCACCATCCTCGGTTTGCACAGCCTTTCAGCCAATAATTATGGCCCCCCGGCCTATCCCGAATGGCTCGCGCTGGCCGAAAATCCCGACCCGGCAGCCCTCAACCGCGCTGGCTACCGCTACCTGTACCTTGACCTGCCCTTCTGGCGCAAATATGCCGACCATTTTACGCAACCCTGCGTCAAAATTCTCGATGACCAGCGTGAAACCAGCGCCGATGGTAAAGTGACTGATATGCGTATTTTGATGGATGTCGGGAGTTGTAAATAAACTTCCGTACCTGGACCGGCTTCTCGAGTACCACCAGAGCGCGCATGGCAAAAACTCCCGGGATTATCGAAATAATCGGTTTGAGCCGGAGATAGACCTCTGGGCGCGAACCTTAATCATGCAACGGCCTCGCAAAAAAGGATTTTCTGATTGTAAACGTAGAAAGATATTTCTCACAGTCCCAAGGAAATTCTCTTGAGCCTTCCCTCGCGTCTCATTTTTTGGCGTAGTGCCCTGGCAGTTACCGGCACCCTGGCGTTTCTCTCCACCTGGCAGATGTTTAACGAGGCAGCCAGGCTCGGTATCCGGGTCACTGCCAGCAAAAGCTGGTTGGCGCTCATCGGTCTGCTCGGCTTGCTCGCTCTCCTGGCTTTCTGCGGGATGCTTCTCACCTGGCTTCCGCACCTCCAGAACTGGGCGAGATTTGCCCATCGCGCACTCCCCGCCTGGCTGCGCTGGCTGGCCGTGCCCTTGCTGGCTGCCTGCGTGCTGATCGATCCGCTCCAGTTCACCCCGCCAGCCATCCATCAAATCATCGCCAAATCCGAATTCGTCCGCCTGCTAATCTTCTGGTTGCTGGCGCTCAGCGGCTCGTTCGCGCTGCGGATTGTCTGGGAAAAAGCCAATCAGGGCGCCACCCTCGCCATAACCCTGCTGACGCAAGCCAGCGCCCACCTCATCTTTAGCTACCTGACCGAAATAACCGCCTACCCCTTTGCCCTGGGCTGGTCTGAAACCAGCCGCTTCTACTACCCTTCGCTCTTCCTGGCCCAAAAACTTTATGGCCAGCCTCTTGCCTGGCCCATTTTGCACCCCAGCCTGCACCTTGTCCTGACCGCGCCCTACTGGTTAGACGCGCCGCTTTGGGCGCATCGCGCCTGGCAAATCCTGCTGCGCTTTATCCTGGTAGGGGGAATCGCGCCGGCGCTTTTAACGCGCCTGAAAATCTCCCCGCGCCCGCTGCAATTTGCCGCCGGGGTATGGATTTTCCTCACCTTGTTTGACCTGCCGTTATATTTGCATCTTGCTCCCCCGGTCATTCTCATCCTGTGGGGTTATTCCGCGCAAGACACACGCCGCACCTGGGCCGCGTTGATCCTGGCCTCCCTCTGGGCTGGCCTCAGCCGCCTGAACTGGTACCCCGTGCCGGGCATGTTGGCCGCGGCCCTTTACCTGCTCGAAACCCCCTACCAGAACAAAGGCTGGCGTTATCTGCTTCGCCCCGCGCTGTGGGTTTTGGGCGGCACGCTGATCGCTTTCCTGGCGATGCGCAGCTACATCGCTCTTTCGGGTATTTCGCAGGCCGGAGATTTTTACACCAGCCTGCGCTCGGCTTTGCTCTGGTATCGCCTGTGGCCCAATGCCACCTACCCGTTGGGAGTTTTGCCCGGTATTCTGATCTATTCCCTGCCCATGTGGGGTGTGCTGGCGCTGATTTTGCGGCGCTGCAATTTGCATCTGCTGCGGGTCGGGTTGCTGCTGGCCGGGCTGGCTGTGTTGTTCGTGGGCGGGATCTTCGTCAGCATGAAAATTGGCGGCGGGGGTGATCTTCATAACATGGATGCGTATGCGGTCAGTCTGATCATCGTGGCGGCAAGCCTGTTTTTTGGCCGGGTCGCGCCCGAAAACGGGCAAATCTCCGCAGCAGAGCGGATAACGCTCCAGCCGGTGCCAATTCCCTGGGTGCTGACGGCGTTGCTGGTGCTGACGCCAGTCTGGTTTGCGTTGCGGGTTCCGGCGGGTTGGGTGAGTTATGATCAGGCGGCGAGCCGTGCAACGTTAACGGCATTACAGCGCCGGGTGGATCAGGTCAATGCCGGGGCTGGGGAAATTCTTTTTATCACCCAGCGGCATCTGATCGCCATGAAAATGCTCCATTCGGTCAATTTAATTCCTGAATATGAGCGCGAGGAGCTGATGGAGATGGCGATGGCCGGGGATGAAGGCTATCTCGATCAGTTTAAGGCCGAAGTGCGTGCGCTGCGCTTTGCGGCCATTGTGGTGGATCCGCTGGCGATCAATTTTCTTGGGAACGAGTACGCCATGGGCGAGGAGAATAATGCCTGGGTGCGTTTTGTGGCCAAGCCGATTTTGTGCAATTACCGCCCAGCCGAAGTTTTTGAGGCTGATCATATTGTGATTTATGTGCCGCAACAAGGGACTGCCGCCTGCCCATAGGGTTTAGCGTTGCAGGGCCATGTAGGCTGAAAGTCCAAGAACTGTCAGGGCCACGCCGGCCAGCCCCAGCGGTCCTGGTGGCAGGCCATGCAGGAAAATCACTTCGCCGAGCAGTGAAAAGACCACTTCCATGGATTGGGTGGCATCCACTGCGGCGATTTCGTAGGGTTTTTGGCACAGGCTGCGGGCATACAGGAACAGGGTGGTGGCGAACACGCCCGAAAAGAGAGCCACGAGGGCAGTGTTGAGCCATTGCCCGGCAGATGGCGCAGGGGGGCGGGTCAGGATCAGCAGCCCAACCCAGAACGGGATCGAGCCCAGGGTGAGCAGCAGTACGCGCGCGAAGCCGTTTTCCAAGATCGGATGCTGGAGGTGCGGGAGGTGTTTGTTCTCTCCGGCGCGTGCTTCCCAGAGCAGCTGGTTGCCGAGTGGGTAGGCGAGAGCCGCGCCCAGGACTGGCAGGGCGCTGAAGAGCAGTCCGCGCAAGTTGGTGGCGGCGGCCTGTTCCAGGTTGACCAGTAGGATCCCTATGAAGATGACGCTGCTGAGAATCAGCCCTTTGGTGGGAATATTACGGCCAAAGAACCACAGAATCAGGGGGGTAGCCAGGATGGTGGTCTGCCAGGTGGTGGCGACAATCCAGCCGGGGGCATATTGTGAGCTGATGGTGATGAGCGCGTAAAACACCCCGAACCCGGTGCTGCCCGCTACAACCCAGAACTTCCAGTGCGCCTTAAAGACATTCCAGACGTCTGCAAGAGCTTGTTTGCCGCGCGTGGTCAACAGGATGAGCGCCAGGAAAATCAGCATATAGCCAAAACGCAGGCTGGCCGTCCAGGCCCAGTGTCCACCTTCCAGGCTCATGGAACGGTTTAGGATAAAGGTGCTACTAAAAAACAACGCTGAGAGTGTTCCCAGCGCCACCAGACGTGGCATATTGTTCTCCTTTTGGCAGGCTGCGCCGGTTATAACATAAGGCAGGGTATTTTGGCTGCTGGGAATATTCAAGCGCTGAAGACTGGTATAATTCAGGCCTTGAATTTTGGCCTATGGATACTGCAAACGATTCTGCTCATGAGCTTTCATTGCTCGAACAAATAGAAAACGACCCGGATGTGACCCAGGCCGACCTGGCCACGCAGTTGGGCGTGGCGGTCGGGACGGTCAACTGGCATTTGAAGCGGTTGATCTCCAAGGGTTATGTTAAAGTGATGCGCGCCGAGCGGCGCAAGTTGAAGTACCTGATCACGCCCGAGGGGTTGGCGCTGCGTGCGCGCCTGACGATGGATTTTGTTGACCAGCAGTTTAACCTGTACCGCCGCATTCGGGGCAAAGTCAAAGATGTGTTGGTGGCTTTGAAGCAGGAGAACATTTACCAGATCCGGATCGAAGGCGAAGGCGATGTGGCGGATATTTGCCGTTTGACCTGCCTCGAACAGGGCATGGAAGTGGTCAGCAGTGAAAATGTCCCAGTGCTCGAAGTGCACAACTTAAGCGTTGGGCTGCGTGACAGCCAGGGAGCAAAGGAATGAAAAAGATTGGCCTGTTGCTGATTCTTGGCGGGGGTTTGGGGGTGGTTTTCTCGCTCGGCGCAGATGTGGTTGGGATTGGGAAAAGCGGCCTTCAGGCTCTGCAAATTCTTGGAATCCAGGCTGGTGTTTTTTTGGCGGTCTTCGGCTGGGGTGTTTTCCAGGAAAATCGTGACCAGTCGGTGGCCCAACCTTTCAGCTTGAAACCTTTTTTTGCTTTTATTGGGCAAATACCGCTGGCGGTCTGGCTCTGGGCCGGCTTTTTGCTGGTTTATGCCTGCCTTTTTGTGCCGCCAGTCTTCCTGAACAAAGATTTGCGCTTATATTATTTTATCAATTACATCCCGGATAAATATCCGATCGGGGTGGATATAAAAAATTTGACCGAGTATGCCTTTCGCTGGTATACCGCCGGGCAAAGCCCTTACCTCGATTTTAGCAGTCCCTACCCGCCATTTTCTAATTTTTTTGCGTCGGCTTTGGTCCTGTTTGGCTATCCCAAAGTTTTTTACCTGGTTTTAATGATCAATTACCTGGCTTTCTTTGGGATCGCAGTTGCTTACTTTTTGGCTGTTTTTCGAACGCTCCGGATGGATGTTGCCGCGATTTCCTTTTTTCTGGGAACCGGTTTATTCTCGTATGGCTTGCTGTTTGAATTGGAGCGCGGGCAATTAAACCTTCTGGTGATGTTTTTCGCAATCCTGGCGGTTGTCTTGTTCTATTACCGCCCAGCCTTTCGGTTGTTAGCCTACCTGCTTTTTTCAATGGCCGTCCAGATCAAGATCTTTCCCGTCTTTCTGGTCTTTATGTTTGTGGAAGATTGGCATGCCTGGCGGGCCAGCCTCAAGCGCTTGATTGGGTTGGGGCTTTTGAATGTGGCCGCGCTGTTTTTGATGGGGTACCAGGAATTTATTAATTTTCTGGCTTCCATCTCGAAACGCTTTGTAACGCCTTTTCGCTGGGTCGGAAATCACTCCATCTATAACTTTGTCTGGAATTTGACGCACGGCGGGGCGGGGCTGGTCTCACCGGAGGTTTCCAATCAACTCAATCAGTTTGCGCCGGCTTTGCGAACGTTTTTGATGGTGTATGTCTTCGCCTGTCTGGTGTTGATCGTTGTGAAAGCCTACCGCGAGTGTGCCACAGGCCTGAATCGTTATTTGCTGGTGGCCTCGACTATCGCTGCCATGTTGATTCCCTCCGAAAGTCAGGATTACAAGCTGGCTTTTCTGGCGCCGGTGCTGGCGATTTTCTTTGCGACCCAGGATTTTTGGGATGATATCTATCCGCGGTTTTGGGGAATCGCTGGCGTGTTGCTAATTGCAGCGGCCTATTCAGTGATTGTATTCCCCTTTAAATATCGCCCGGAATTTTTGCAGTTTAGTTCTCCAGCCTTGTTTGTGATCTTGACGGTTGTCACAGGCCTGGCTTTGTTCAGAAAAAATAATTACAGGGTGACTCAATGAACGAGAAAAGGCATGTGGTAGTAACCGGCGGCGCTGGATATATCGGCTCACTCTTGACCGCGCATTTGCTGCGCCTTGGATACCGCGTGACGGTGTTGGATAACCTGCTCTTCGGCGGCGAATCGCTGTTGACGTTTTTCTCGCACCCGGATTTTCATTTTGCCAAAACGGATGTGACCGAACAACGCAGCCTGCGCGATTCGCTGCCTCGCCAGTGGCCCAAACCGGAGGCCGTCTTCCACCTGGCCGGGATTGTCGGCTTTCCGGCCTGCCAGGCGATTGGAAGACAGGCGGCGTGGCGATACAATGTTGAGGCGGTGAAAAATATCTACGAGCAGGCGGCCGGCCTGGGCGTGAAGCAGTTCCTGTTCGCATCCACTTACAGCGTGTACGGTCTCTCTTCTGATGGAATGCCGTTGACCGAGAGCTCGCCCCTGAATCCGCAGTCTTTGTATGCTGAGACAAAAATCGCCGCTGAAGAGGTTTTGCGCGCCACCAGCGGGCCGGCGCCGATGATTTTCCGTCTGGCGACCTTGTATGGCCTTTCTCCGCGCACGCGCTTTGACCTGATCGTCAACCAGTTTGTGCTGGATGCTTATACCCGCCGCGAACTGCTCATTTACCAGCGCGGCTATTCGCGCTCCTTTATCCATGTGCTCGACGTGGTGCGCGGCCTGATGCTCGGCCTGGATGCGCCCGAAGAAAAAGTGCGCGGGCAGGTCTACAACCTGGGCAGCGCCGAAGGGAATTACACCAAGGATCAAATTGTCGCGCTGATTATCAAGCGCCTGCCGGAGATCATTGTTCAATACAAGGATTTGACGTTTGGCGGCGACGTGCGCGATATCACCGTCTCCTTTGAGAAGATCCGCCGCGAGTTGGGCTTCAATACCACGCTGACAGTGGATGATGGCGTCCGCGAGCTGGTCAGCGCTTTGAAAACCGGCCTGATTCGCAATCCGTATGATGAGCGCTACCGCAATGCAAATTTTATTGTGCAATAAAGCCTGATAATTCTAAAATCGTCTGTGGAGCAGAGACATGACTGAAACCTACTGGCAAGGAAAACGTGTGATCGTAACCGGCGGCGCTGGTTTTCTCGGCTCGTTCGTGACCGAGAAACTCACGCAACGCGGCGTACGGGATATTTTCATCCCGCGCATTGAAAACTATAACCTGACCGATCGCGATGACATTCGCCGGATGTATAACGATACCCTGGGCGATGGGCTTGACCCCAGAAACCTGGTTGTCATTCATCTCGCTGCCAATGTCGGCGGGATCGGCGCCAATCGCGAGCACCCGGCGGAATTTTTCTATGACAACCTGATGATGGGCGTCCAGCTTATGCACCAGGCCTGGGAGCGTGGCGTTGGTAAGTTCACTGCCATTGGCACGGTTTGCGCCTACCCCAAGTTCACCCCGGTGCCGTTCAAAGAAGACGATCTGTGGATTGGCTATCCCGAAGAAACCAACGCGCCCTACGGCCTGGCCAAAAAGATGATGTTGGTCCAATCTGAAGCCTATCGCCAGCAGTACGGCTTTAACTCCATTTTCGTTCTGCCGGTCAATCTTTACGGCCCGCGTGATAACTTTAACCTGAAATCTTCGCACGTCATCCCGGCGCTGATCCGCAAGGCTGTTGAAGCTCAGGAAAATGGCGCGAAAGAAATCGTTGCCTGGGGAGATGGCTCACCGACGCGGGAATTCTTATATGTCGAAGATGCCGCCGAAGGGATTTTGGCCGCCACCGAGAAATACAACTCCTCCGACCCAGTCAACCTCGGCTCCGGCTACGAAATCTCGATCAAAGACCTGACTGAAATGGTCATCCGTCTGACCGGATTTAACGGCAAGCTGGTCTGGGATACCGAAAAACCCAACGGCCAGCCTCGCCGCGGCCTGGATGTGACCCGCGCCTATGAGCGTTTCGGATGGAAGGCGCAGATGAAGTTTGAAGAAGGCATGAAGCGCACCATCGAATGGTTCAAAGCCAATCGCGACAAAATTAAGTAATGAGAAATCAGTCGAAAGGCGAAGGCCAAAAGTCAAACCAGGCGCCTTCGAATTTCGACCTTTGACAAAATTATGCCAGAAACCAACCTTCAACAATCAACTTATCAACCAACAACGGTTTATATCAAACCAACCACCGGCCTGGCCGCGCTGAATTTGGGCGACTTGTGGCGCTACCGGGAACTGGTCTATTTTATGATCTGGCGCGATATCAAGGTGCGCTACAAGCAAACCCTGCTGGGCGCGGCCTGGGCTGTGCTCCAGCCGATTTTGACCATGCTGGTGTTCAACTTTCTATTCGGTAACATCGCCAAAATGTCCACCGATGGCAATATCCCGTACCCGATTTTTTCGTATACGGCGTTGCTGCCCTGGGGTCTGTTCTCGACGGCCCTCAACTCGGCCAGCCGCTCGCTGACATCCAACCACAACATGATCAGCAAGACGTATTTTCCGCGCCTGGTGCTGCCGATGGCTTCCGTACTGGGAGGCCTGCTCGATTTTGCCATTGCCTTTGTCGTCCTGATCGGGCTGATGCTTTACTACCACGTCACCCCCGGCCTGAACGCCCTGTGGGCACTGCCGCTCTTCATCCTGCTTTCACTCATCACGGCGCTGGGCGTGGCGCTCTGGCTCTCGGCCATCAACGTCCAATACCGCGACGTGGCCTATGCCCTGCCATTCATCTCACAGTTCTGGATGTTCATCACGCCGATCGCCTACTCGTCGAAGGTCATCTCCGAGAAATGGCAGCTGGCTTACGCGTTGAACCCGATGGCCGGCGTGGTCAACGGCTTCCGCTGGGCGTTGCTCGGCGTGGGCAACGGCCCGGATGTGCTGGTGGCGGTTTCAGCGGGGATCGCCATCATCATCCTGCTCACCGGCCTGATCTATTTCCGCAATATGGAAAGAACGTTCGCAGATACGATTTAGGAATTCGTTCTTTATGACCATTGCCATTCGTGTTGAAAACATCTCCAAACGCTATAAAATTGGGCTGGCGCCGCAAAAATTTCAATATGGAATGTTGCGCGACGTGCTGGTGGATGCCGTTAAAGCACCTTTTCGCCTGGCATCCTCCCTGGCCCGCCGCCCCAATCCCGAAGCCCAAACCCCGAATCCAGCTGGGTATATCTGGGCCTTAAAGGACGTCTCTTTTGAACTGGAAGAAGGCAAGGTTCTCGGGATTGTTGGACGCAACGGAGCTGGAAAATCCACCCTGCTGAAAGTTTTATCACGGGTGACCGAACCCACCCGCGGCTTTGTTTCCGTGCGCGGCAGGGTGGGTTCCCTGCTGGAAGTGGGCACCGGCTTCCACCCGGAATTGACCGGGCGCGAGAACATTTACCTGAACGGAGCGATTCTCGGCATGCGCCGCGCCGAAATCGAGTCTAAATTCGATGAAATTGTCGATTTTTCAGAAGTGGCGCAATTCATCGATACCCCGGTCAAGCGTTATTCGTCCGGCATGTACCTGCGCCTCGCTTTTGCCGTCGCCGCCCATCTCGAACCGGAAATCCTGGTGGTGGATGAAGTCCTGGCGGTCGGCGATGCCGAGTTCCAGCGCAAATGCCTGGGCAAAATGAACGATGTCGCCAACCAGGGCCGGACAGTGCTTTTTGTCAGCCACAATATGAGTGCCATCCTGCGCCTGACGCAGGATGCGATCGTGATGCAGAAGGGCCAGCTCGTCAAACGCGCCCCAACGCCCGAGGCGGTCGATTTTTATCTCGCCAGCGGGCAGGCCCAGGCCGGCGAACGCGTCTGGGAGGCCGATGAAGTTCCGGCCAATGCGATGCCGTTCCGCCCACTCTCGCTGCGCGTCAAGGATGTGCGCGGTTCCGTGGCCGATTCGCTGCGCTCGACCGAAGCGATCACGCTGGAGATGGAATACCGTCTCGAGGCGCCGATTACCGGCCTGCGCGTGGGCGTTTACCTGAGCACGGTGCGCGGTGAATATGTCTTTACCTCCTTCGACGTGGACGAAACCGTTCTCTACGAAAAACATTCCACCCGCCAGCCGGGACATTACGTCTCGCGCTGTCAGGTTCCCGCCGATTTGCTCAACGAAGGCCGCTACATCCTCGGCATTAATGCATCATCGTTTGGCGTCAAACGTTACTTCATGGACGAAAATGCCCTGGCCTTCAACATCGATCCGCTCGGCGCGCCCGGCATCCAATGGGCCGAACAGCGCCAGGGCCCGGTGCGGCCACGGTTAAACTGGACGATTGAGAAGGTGGATGGGTAAATTGGAGAACCGGCAGCCCACTCTACCCGCCTGCTCACTCACCAACCCGCCTCATCCAAACAACCATGCCTGTTAAAGACCTCCTCGCTAAAATTCCCTATTCCGCTGACGTGTACGATGCCATTCGTCCAGTGCGCCCCAGGACGCGCTATAACCTGTCGCAGTTGGAGAAGGCGCTGCCTGCGGCGGTCGAACAGGTGCGCCCCTATGCTGAAAAGGCTTCCAAGGGCAAGAAAATCATCCTGTTCGCCACCTTGCACTACTGGGTGGAGCAGGCCGCCATCATCGGGCTGGCGCTGCGCGGGCTGGGGCATGAGGTGACGATTGCCTATTTGCCCTATGGCGACTTCGACAAGGGAATCAACGCCTTCGATCTGCGCCGCCAGGATTTGTACACGCGCCGGGTGCTGGCTCCGCTCAAGGGGCTGATCAATTGTGTTTCATTGCTGGACGTTGGTCGAGTAGGCGGCGGGTCTCGATACGCTCCTACGGAGCTACTCGACCATCGCCGCCGTACACTTGCACCTAACGCAAGTGCAGGTGTCGAGACCCTGCCCGAGGCGCTGAAAACAGCCGTCGAAGCGGCCTCCGCTTTTGATACGATGTACACACTCCAGGTGGAAGATTTCGACCGGGAATCCGAGTTATACAGGCTCCGGGTCGGTCGAAATGATCAGGCCGCTTTGGCGGCGTTCCGTTTGTTGACCGAATCCCGCCCCGAAACGGTGCTCGTCCCGAATGGCCTGGTCACCGAATTGGGTATTTTCTACCAGGTGGCGCGGCATCTCGACCTGATGACCGTCACGTATGAGTTCAACGACCAGCGCGAACAAATCTGGCTTTCGCAGAATGACATCGTCATGCGCCAGAATACGGATGCGTTGTGGGCCGCGAGAGGCGCGACCGCGCTGAGCGCAGCCGAGCGCGAGCAAATTGCCGGGTTGGAGGATGCGCGCACCAGTGCCAAAAAATTTGGCAAAGGGACGCGTTTTTGGCAGGAGGTGGCCTCGGTGGGCGGCGAAAAGCTGCGCGCTGACCTGGGATTGGATGGCCGCCCGGTCGTTTTGTTGGCGACCAATGTGCTCGGCGACAGTCTGACGCTGGGGCGCAACATCTTTACCGCGTCGATGGCCGAGTGGATTGAGAAAACCGTCCAGTATTTTGCACAGCGGCCCGATGTGCAGCTGGTGGTGCGCGTCCACCCCGGCGAGCGGCTGATGAAAGGCCCATCAATGCTCGGCGTGATTGAGCGTGCGGTCCCCGACCGCCCGGAACATCTGCACGTCATTGGCCCGAACGAAAAGGTCAACACCTACGATCTGATGGAAATCGCCGGGCTGGGGCTGGCTTACACCACCACGGTCGGCATGGAGATGGCGATGCGCAGTGTGCCGGTCATCCTGGCCGGACAGACGCACTATCGCGGGCGCGGATTCACCTATAACCCGGTATCCTGGGACGAGTACTTTGGTACCCTGGATACCCTTTTGACAAATTTGCCAGGTTACCAACTTACCGAGTCCCAAATCGAAGCTGCCTGGAACTACGCCTACCGCTTTTTCTTTGACTTCCCCATCGCATTTCCCTGGCGGCTGATGAAGTTCTGGCAGGATTTGGAAGTGTGGCCCCTGAGCCGGGTTCTCTCGGACGAGGGCCGGGCCGAATTTGGCAAGGCGTTCGATTATTTAGCCGGGGAACCGGTGAAATGGTGAATAAGGGTAGGGGCTTCGCCCCTACGAAAGGCATTATGACCGATACCAAACAAAAAGTACGCGAATTTTATGACGAGATTGGCTGGCAGCAGGAAGCGGACGGTAACTACCAGAATGCCCGCTACGAAGACCTGCGTCCCGTCTCGGCGGAATACATCCACCGCACACGGCTGCGCGTCAACGACGGGCTGCTTCCGACCGGTAAATTCCTGCTGGATGCCGGTTCCGGGCCGGTGCAGTACGACGACTACCTGACCTATTCCAAAGGCTACCAGAAACGCGTCTGCCTCGATATTTCCATCCAGGCCCTGAAGGAGGCCCGCACCCGCCTCGGCGACCACGGCTTGTTTGTCGTCGGCGACCTGGCCAACCTGCCCTTCAAGGCCGACGCCTTCGATGGCGAGGTCTCGATGCACGCCATTCACCACCTGGCGCTGGAGGAACATCCCAAAGCCTATGCGGAACTCCATCGCGTGCTGGCCCCCGGCCGGACGGGCGTCATCGTCAACGGCTGGCACGAACCGCTGCTGATCCGCGCCGCTGAGCCGCTGATCGGCTTGATGCGCCGCCTTTCGGGCAAATCGGCCAAGAAAAAGAAGGATTGGCTCAACGAAGCCGACCCGGAAGGGACTTTTGTCCGCAAGATGACGCCAGAGTGGCTCAAGCGCGAAATCGGCGCGAGAATCCCGCTCGAAATCCGTCCCTGGCGCAGCCTGTCAACACGCATCCTGCGCTGGTTTGTCCAGCCCAGGTTTGGTGGCCAGATCTTTTTGCGCTTCGTCTTCTGGCTGGAAGGCGTTTCCCCCAAGTTTTTCGCGGAAAATGGGCAATATCCCATGATCGTGATTAAGAAATCTTAACGAACTACAAAGATCGCTGAAAACACAAAAAGAATTTCTTAGCGCTCTTTGCGCCCTTCGCGGTTCGATTGAATCTTCTCAGGAGTAACTATTATGGACTGGACCAATAAATCGATCTTGATCACCGGCGGCACCGGCTCGTTTGGCAAAAAATTCACCAAAATCCTGCTGGCCGAAAAGAATCCGCGCAAAATCATCATCTTCAGCCGCGACGAACTCAAACAGCACGAAATGCGCGTCCACGGCTACGATGACTCGCGCCTGCGCTACTTCATCGGCGACATTCGCGACCGCGAACGCCTGCTGCGCGCCATGCACGGCGTTGATATCGTCGTGCACGCCGCGGCCCTCAAACAAGTTCCGGCCTGTGAATACAACCCGATGGAAGCCGTCAAGACCAACATCATCGGCACCAGCAATGTCCTCGAAGCGGCGCTGGATGCCGGCGTGGAAAAAGTCCTGGCGCTCAGCACCGATAAAGCGGTCAGCCCGGCCAATCTCTATGGCGGCACCAAGCTGGTCGCTGAAAAACTCGTCATCCAATCCAATAATTACGCTGCCGGTTCGGGCACACGTTATGCCTGTGTCCGTTACGGGAACGTCGTCGGCTCGCGCGGCTCGGTCGTGCCGCTTTTCATCAAAATGCGCGCCAGCGGCAAAGTCACCATCACCGACGAGCGCATGACGCGCTTCTGGCTCTCGCTCGAGCAGGGCGTCCACTTCGTCATCAACTGCATCGAGCAGATGGAAGGCGGCGAAGTCTTCGTCCCGAAAATTCCATCTACAAAAGTCATTGACCTGGCCCGCGCCATTGCCCCGGATGCCCAAATCGACATCATCGGCATCCGCCCCGGCGAAAAACTGCACGAAGACCTGCTCTCGGAGGACGAAGCCCGCAACGCCGTTGAACGCGAGACCATGTACATCATCCGCCCGCCCGAAACCCTCTGGAACCGCAGCCAGCACTACGAAGGCACCCCGCTTCCCGAAGGTTTCTCATACACCAGTGATAACAACACCGATTGGCTGGATGTTGAGGGCATCAAGAAATACATCGCGCCCTTCGAAGCCGATTTTGCCAACGGCACTCTGGAAGGCTAGGAACCCGCTACCCGGGTTCCTAATTCCCAGCCCACCCAATTACCGACCATGAAAATCCTCGTCACAGGAGCCAGCGGTCTATTAGGCCTCAATCTTTCCTTGCGGGAAATTGGGACGCATACCATCGTAGGCGTGGACCGCAGCAAGCTGGCGGGCACGCCCTTTGAAATTTACAAGGCCGACCTGCTCGACCCGCAGGCTGAACACCGTCTCCTCGACAGTTTACGACCCGAGGCCGTCATCCACACCGCAGCCAATGCCAATGTCGATGCGTGCGAAGCCGACCCGGAAGGAGCGCGCCGTCTGAATGCGGATTTGCCCGGCGAATTGGCACAGGCCTGTGCCCGGCGCGGCATCCGGCTGGTGCATATTTCCACCGATGCGGTTTTTGACGGCACGAAAAATGGTCTCTACACCGAAGACGATGTCCCCAACCCGCTCAGCGTCTATGCCCGCACCAAGCTGGCCGGCGAACAGAATGTGCTTTCCGTCAACCCGGCGGCGATTGTGGCGCGCGTCAACTTCTTTGGTTGGAGCCTTTCGGGGACGCGGTCTTTGCCCGAGTTTTTTTATAACCAACTGGCGGCAGGGCGGCCAGTCAACGGGTTCACGGATGTGCATTTTTGCCCACTCTTTGTCGGGGATTTGGCGGAGATTTTGGTGCGGATGTTGGATAAAGGCCTTTCGGGGCTGTATCACGTTGTCGGGTCAGAGGCATTGAATAAATACGAGTTCGGGCTGCAGGTTGCCCGTCAATTTGGGTTTGATGAAGCGCTGGTTATCCCCAAATCGGTCGAAGAATCTGGCTTAAAAGCGCGTCGTTCCCACAATTTGCGGTTGTCTGTCCACAGGTTATCCACCGATTTGGGCCAGGCAATCCCCGGTGTTTCCACCGGAATTGCGCAGTTTTATACACAGGCCCAACAGGGTTATCCACAGAAAATGCGCAGTTATCAACAGGGCTGAGGGTGTGAAGCGATTCCTGGCTTTCTTTGACGCGCATCAGAATGCTCTGCCGCTGCAAAACCTGGCCGCAGCGGTGCTGCTCTTGTCGTTTTTTGCGCATAGTTTTTACAGTGTGCGGCAAATCGCCACTACCTCTGATGAGCCTCTCCACTATAAATATGGGCAGAGGCTCTTGAAGGGCAACGCGGCGCGCATCAAAGAGAGCGTCATGCCGGTTTCGGCCTGGAATGCTCTGCCTGAAGCGCTGGCGGAGTTGCTGCCGCAGGGTAAGTTGCAGCGTTTTCTCGGTTCGCAGCTGGTTGCGCGCCTGATGACCACCTTGTTTGCCTGTGCAGTGGGCTGGCTGGTGTTTTCTTTTGCGCGCCGGTTGTATGGGTTTTTTCCTGCGTTATTGTCGTTGGGGTTGTATGTTTTTGATCCAAACATCCTGGCGCATGCCCAGTTGATTACAACCGACCTGTATGCAACGGGCGCGCTGTTGTTGGTGGTCTTTTGCGCCTGGCGGCTGACGGTTTCGCGTTCCTGGGGCAACCGGGTGTTGTTTGCCGCCAGCCTGGGCCTGGCCCAGGTGACCAAATTTACGGCTATTTCTTTTGTGCCGGTGATTTTTCTGACGCTGTTGATCCATGATGTGATCCAGCTTCGCCAGCAGGGCAGGGGTGACCGGCCCCGGGCGTGGGCGGGGCTGCTGCGCGAGTATCTGCTCCTGTTGGGGCTGGTCAGCCTGGCGGTGGTGTTGGTGTTGAATGCGGCCTACCTGGGCCAGCGCACGCTGACGCCGTTTGGCGAGTACTCCTTCAGGTACGATTTCTTTTCCGGGTTACAGCAGAAATTTCCGGCGCTGAATCAGCTGCCGGTTCCGGTTCCGTATGCGCACTTGCAGGGCCTGGACTGGATCTTTGAGTTTGAACGCATCGGGGCCGGGCATGGCAACCATTATCTGCTGGGGCAGGCCCGCACCGGCAAGGGTTTTTGGGGCTATTTTTTCGTCGCGTTTCTTTTGAAGGAGCCGCTGGCGACGCAGATCCTTTTGCTGGCGGCGCTTTGGGTCTATTTTTCCGATCCCAAACGGCGGGCGCTGCTCTGGCGGCAGGAACTTTTCCTGCTTTTGCCAGTACTGTTTTATACGATCTACTTCAATTTCTTCTATAATTCCCAGGTGGGTCTGCGGTATTATCTGATCGTTTTTCCGCTCTTGCAGGTCTTTGCAGGCAGTCTGTTTGTGAATTGGCGCAGATTTTCTACCAGGCAGGCCGCCGCGTTGGCCGGTTTGCTGGCGTACCTGGTTGTTTCGGTATTTTCCTATTATCCTTACTACCTGCCGTACTTTAACGAGCTTGTCTGGGATCGGCGTTTTGCGTACCGTTACCTGGCTGATTCCAACCTGGATTGGGATCAGGGCCAACTGGCCCTGATCCGCTACCTGCAGGCCAATCCACAAGCCGATTTTGACCCTGGCACCATCACCGCAGGAAAAATTGTGGTTGCGCCCAATGCCCTGGTTGGCGTGACGACGGATCCGCAGCAGTATGCCTGGCTGCGCGACAATTTCAGCCCTAAAGAAGTCATCGCCTTTGAGTATCTGGTTTATGATATCTCGACGCAGGAAGTCAAGGATTACTGCGCCCGCGTTCATACCTGCCCATAAACACGTTTTTCAGCTCCTGGAGGAAAAATGGACTTCAAAATTGGTAATCACACCATCGGCTCCGAGCACCCGACTTATTTCATCGCCGATATCGCTGCCAATCATGACGGCGACCTGGAGCGGGCGAAAATGCTGATTCGCCTGGCCAAAGAAGCCGGGGCGGATGCGGCCAAATTTCAGCATTTTCAGGCGCCGAAGATCGTCTCGGATTATGGGTTTACCCACATGAATGCCCAGGTCTCGCACCAGGCTAAATGGAAGAAATCCGTCACGCAGGTCTACGCCGAAGCTTCGGTCTCGTGGAATTGGACCCCGCTTCTGAAAGAGGAGTGTGACCGGGTGGGGATCGACTTTTTCACCTCGCCCTATGACTACGACTCGATTGAACACGTCAATCCGTATATCCCGGCCTTTAAAGTCGGTTCCGGTGAAATTGACTGGATCGAGGCTCTGGAGCACATGGCTTCCAAGGGCAAGCCGGTCATCATTGCCACTGGCGCGGCCAATATTGGCGAGGTACAAAAAGCCGTCCATGCCATTTTGCGCATCAACAAGCAGTTGTGCGTCATGCAATGCAACACCAACTACACCGCCAGCCCCGAAAATTACGATTTCATCAACCTGAATGTGCTCAAAACCTACGCCGCCATGTTCCCGGATGTGGTGCTGGGCCTGTCCGATCACACGCATGGCAACGCGACCGTGCTGGGCGCGGTCACCCTTGGCGCGCGCATCATTGAGCGTCACTTCACCGACAGCAATGACCGCGAAGGCCCCGACCATAAATTTGCTCTTAACCCGGCAGATTGGGCGCATATGGTGGATGAAACCCGCCTGCTTGAACGAGCGCTCGGCACAGCGGATAAATTTATCGGCGGCAATGAGCAGGATACCCAGGTTGTGCAGCGCCGCTGCCTGCGTGCCGCGCGCGAGATCAAGGCGGGCGAAACCTTCACCCGCGAGATGATCGACGTGCTCCGTCCTGCCACGCCTGGCGCGATCAAGCCGGATCAGATCCCGAATGTGATCGGCACCAAGGCTCTGGTCGATATGCCGCTCGGCAAGGAACTGCGTTGGACGGATTTGGGTGCGTGAGTGAAAAGCGCCATTCCAAAACACCATTAACGCACCTTGTACGTAGCACACCGCACAAGAATCATGAAAATCATCTACTTTTCCCTCGATTACACCCCTCACGACCACCGCTTTCTTTCGGCGCTCTCCGAAAGCGGGCATCAGGTCTATTACGTGCGCCTGCAGCGTGGGCCGCGCCAAACGGAAGACCGGCCTGTTCCTGGAAATATCGAACAGGTTTTGTGGGAAGGTGGCAGGGATGTTTTCCGCTGGCGGGATTTGCCGAAATATGTTTTGGGATTGCGCCGCATCATTCGGCGCATTAAACCAGATTTGATCCACGCCGGACCGATCCAGACCTGCGCCTTGATCGCCGTCCTGAGCGGATTCCGCCCGATTCTGACCATGTCGTGGGGTTTTGACCTGATGAAGGATATTTATCGCGGCGGGTGGTGGCAATTTGCCACCCGATATACGCTCAAACGGAGTACATACTTCACCAGCGACGCCGCCGTCACGCGCGATAAAGCCGTCGAATATGGGATGAATCCCGCTAAAACGGTGGTTTTTCCCTGGGGCGTTGACCTAAATCATTTTCGACCACAAACGATGGACGATAGACCATCGTCGGGTTTTACTCTTTTTTGCAATCGTTCCTGGGAACTGAATTATGGCGTGGATGTCTTAGCCAGGGCATTTGTCAAGGTTGCGCAACAAAGGCCGGAGGTGAGTCTGCTTTTGCTCGGGGGCGGCTCCCAGGGTCCGGTCATTCGTCAAATCTTGTCGAGCGGCGGCGTGCTCGATCAGGTCACCTTTGCCGGGCAAATCAGCAACGCCGATCTGCCGCGCTTCTACCAGATGGCCGACCTGTACCTTTCGGCCTCGCACGTTGACGGGTCATCCGTTTCGTTGATGGAGGCGCTGGCCTGCGGGCTGCCGTGTCTCGTCTCCGAGATTCCTGCCAATCGTGAGTGGGTGCGCGAAGGCGAGAATGGCTGGCTTTTCAAGGATGGCGACCATGATGAGCTGGCCGCCAAAATCCTGCGGGCGATTGAGTTGCGCGAGAAATTGCCCGAAATTGGCCGGTGTGCGCGCGTCACCGCCGAGCAAAAAGCCGATTGGCCGAAAAACGTCAAAACGCTGTTGGAAACTTACGAAAAATGCCAAAAACTGTAGCCATCATTCAAGGACGGATGAGTTCCTCGCGCCTGCCCGGCAAAATTTTGCTGGACATTGCCGGGCAGCCGATGATTCAGCGCGTTGTCGAGCGCACCCGGCTTGCCCGGACGCTGGACGCCGTGGTTGTGGCGACGACCACCGACCCGTCCGACGACCCCGCCGCCGCTTTCGCCGCTTCGATCGGCATTCCCTGCACCCGCGGCTCGCTCCACGATGTGCTCGACCGCTATTACCAGGCTGCGACAGCGCATCAGGCTGAGATTGTCGTCCGTATCACAGCGGATTGCCCGGTCATTGACCCGGCGGTTATCGACCAAACGGTTGCGCTGATCACTTCTGCTGATTTTGCCTGCAATCGTCTGCCGCCGCCCTTTGGCCGCAGTTTTCCGATTGGGCTGGATGTGGAAGTCTGTACCTTTGCCGCCCTTGAACGCGCCTGGAAAGAATCGACCGAAACCTTCCACCGCGAACACGTTATGCCGTTTCTTTATGAAGGAACCCACCTGACACCTGACACTCCACACCTGACACGTGGAATTTCCCCGCGCGGATTTCGCGTCGCCCAACTGCATCACCACCCCGATTACGGCTCCCTGCGCTGGACGGTGGACACGCCCGAAGACCTGGCCTTCATCCGCGAGATTTTTTCCCGTCTGCCCGATCAAACGCAATTTACATGGTACGATGTGCTCGCAATTGTCCAGAAAAACCCGGAACTGGCCGAAATCAACGCCGGGATCCGCCACAAAACCATGACCGATGTGGATGAGCGGACAACTGGTAAGCTGGGTAATTGATAAATTGGTATGTTGGTAATTGGTAACTAATGACTGCCCCATTGATCACTGTTTTCTCTGCGCCCAAGCCGTTCACCAACCCGCACATTGCCAGCATCCAGCGCAATGCAATCGTCTCTTGGACGAAACTGCCGGATGTGTCGGTGATTCTGCTCGGCGATGAGCCCGGCCTGGCAGAAATCTGCGCCGAGTTGGGCGTGACGCATCTCCGCGAGATTCCGCGCAGCCCGAGCGGCGCGCCGTTGATGGACGCCATGTTCCGCCTGGCGCGCGAGGCCAGTTCCACGCCGCTCTATGCCATCGTCAATGCTGATGTCATTTTGCTGGATGACTTCGTCGAAACGGCCAAAAAGGTGTCGGCGCAGAGTGAAAAATTCGTTTTAATGGGACAACGCTGGGATCTGGATCAATCCGATTTATTGGATTTTTCCGCAGGCTGGCAGGAGAGTCTAAGGTCAAAAGTTAAAAGCCAGGGCGAACTTCATCGCCCCGCTGGCAGCGACTACTTCCTATTCCCCAATTCCTGCTATACCAATTTACCAGCCTTCATCATTGGCCGCGCTGGTTGGGACAACTGGATGATTTATCACGCCCGCAAGAGCGGATTCCCTGCCATCGACGCCACTGCCGACGTGATGATTATTCATCAGAACCACGATTATTCCCACCTGCCGGGCGGACAGCCGCACTACAAGCATCCTGAAACGGATGAAAACATCCGCCTGGCGGGCGGCCGCGCTGTGACGCGCTTCACCCTGCTGGATACCGATAAGCGCCTGGTGGATGGCAGGATTTTGCCGCAAAAGTTAGATCGCGCGCGCCTGTGGCGCAGAATCGAATCCTGGCCGCTGTTGGCGTTGAATTCCGCGCGCCTGTCGAATATGGTGTGGCGCTTTAGAAAGGTTATTTTTATCAAATGAGAGCTATGCTCGAGCGATGGAAAATCCGCGTCAGCCTGAATATCTTGCTGGATGCGCTGTTTAGTTTTCCGATTGAAAACCAAGTCCGCTTTCTTCGCCCTCTTTGGCTCGTTGGGCTGTATTTTGCTGGGATTTTTTTATGGGGAAAGTTTTTCAGTTGGGGGACAGCCCCGGTGGATTTTTTCGACTGGGCTTACATCAATATTCCTCGCATCGACTTTATTCAGGATGCTCTGCGAAATGGTTTATTACCACTGCATATGGCGGATACCGCCGCGCTACATGACATTTCAGATCGTTTTTTTACCCTGCCGGATGTTATTACCACGCCCCAGATGCTGCTCTTATTGTTCACGACGATCCAAAACTATATTTTTTTCGATATACTTTTTCATTACTCCATTGGCTTTCTCGGGCTTTTGTGGTTCCGCAGAAAATATAACTTATCTTTGGCGGTTTTTTCTGCTTTATTTTTCTTATTCAACTTTAATGGATATATTTTGACGCACTACAGCGTTGGGCATTTCACATGGAGTGCCTATTTTCTTTTCCCGCTTTTCTTTGCGCTGATGATTTGCTTTGCGAACGGAGAGCAGGGCTGGCGTTGGGTTTCGTCAGTGTCATTTTTACTGTTTTACATGGTGCTGGCGGGTTCACAGCATCATTTTGTCTGGTTGCTAATTTACATGGGTATTTTTGCTTTAGTGCTGTGGCGCCGCTCCAAATGGATCTGGATCGCCATTGCATCGGCCGGCCTGTTGAGTGCTGTACGTTTATTGCCTCCGGTTCTACAATTGGCTGACTATCATAAGAAGGCTATATTTAATGCGGTTTATGGATATCCATCCCTAGCTCATTTGCTTTATTCAATGAGCTTTATCCAACTTCCGACAGAGTCTCCAATAAAATATTTCTCCCTCAACCTGTATTCGGAAAACTATTGGGATTTCAACATCTACATCGGAATCCTGGGAACCGGATTTCTCCTGTACTTTGGAGTATATCGTTGGCTGCAAGGCAGCGGGCTTCGATTTCGGCCATTTATTCTTCCGACATTTGTGCTGTTGGCCCTGGCGATTGATTCAACCTACTGGCTTGTTCGACTGACCGATATTCCTCTCTTTGCCAGCGAGCGTGCCACGATGAGGATTGCCGGTGTTCCGCTGGTCTGGTTGTTGCTGATGGCTGCCATTGCTTTCCAGCAATGGTGGGATGCCCGTAAACCTGGCGTAGATCAAAAAACGATCTACTTCATCACTTTTGGCTTGATGTTGATTGACCTGTGGAGCAATTTGAAGGTTTGGCGACCAGTAGAAATCAAACCTTATTTTGAACCGGTGGTACTCAATATTGCTGGTAATTCGGTTGTTAATCATATCGATCTTCCGTATACCAATACCTTGTTGATTGGTTTGGGGTTGACCCTTACCACTGCATTATTCTTGTTTTATTCTAGCTGGCGTGAAGTCAGGAAAGAATCCTTATGAGAAAAGGCCAAAATCCCGCCAAGTTTGTCAAAGAAGTTGCCAGGCCGCAGCGGATTACCGCTGCGGTGCTGAATTACATCCCTTTCCTGAGTGGATTCTACGCCGAGGCGCTGGATGTGCTCAAAGTTTCGCTGGACTCGATGCGTAATGAGCCGGGTCTGCCCTTCGATTTGATGGTGTTCGATAACGGGAGTTGCCCTGAAGTGCGAGATTATCTCGTCAGCGAGAAGGAAGCGGGACGCGTCCAGTATCTGATTCTCTCCGAGAAAAACATGGGCAAGGGCGGCGCGTGGAATGTCATCCTGGCGGGCGCGCCGGGGGAGATTGTGGCTTATGCCGACAGCGACATTCTCTATTCGCCCGGCTGGCTCTCCCGCTCGGTGGAATTGCTCGAAACTTTCCCCAGGGTCGGCATGGTCACGGCGCGGCCTTTCCGCACCAACCCGGAGTTTCACACCTCCACCCGCGAGTGGGCGGCGCAAAATGCTGCGCTGGAAGAAGGTCAGTTCATCCCCTGGGAGACGTTCTGGGAGTTTAACCGCTCTTTAGGGCAGGAAGAAGCCGAAAATCGGAACATCTATTCAGAGACGAAGGATTGGCGGATTACCTATCAGGGTGTAAAAGCCATGATCGGCGCATCCCATTGGCAGTTTGTGGCTTATAAATCCACGCTGGCCCAGTTTTTGCCCTTCGACATGGATAAACCGATGGGCCAGGTCAAACAGCTCGATCAACGCATGAATGCGGCCGGTTACCTGCGCCTGATGGTCAGCGACCCGCTGGTGATGAATCTGTCGAACACGACGGATTATGTGAAGGGTGTTTACGCGGCCAAACAACCCGCGCCGCAACGCGCCGGGCTGGTCAAGCGGCTGGTACAATTCGCGCCGGTCAAAAAGGCGCTGCTGGCTGTTTATGACCAGATTTTCAAGTGGTATTATTCATAAAATTGTCGTAAGTTGAGTAGACTCGTGCGCGCTGGGGCGTATCGAAACCAACGGTCTCATGTAAAGAGCCAATATGGGGTCTCGATACGGCGGGAGAGCACCGCCTACTCGACCACCGTGTGCGAAAAGGTTTTTATGGCCTGGATGTATATTCTCGAGTGTGCAGATGGCTCTTATTATGTCGGCTCAACAAAGGATATCAAACGTCGTCTGATGGAGCACCAATCTGGCCTGGGCGCAAACTACACCTCGCGGCGTTTGCCCGTCAAACTGGTCTATTCCGAGGAATTTGAGCGCGTGGCCGATGCTTTTGCCCGAGAAAAACAAGTTCAAAATTGGAGCCGCGCCAAACGTGAAGCTTTAATCAACAGCGAACCAGAAAAACTTCCGGCGCTGGCCAAAAAGAAATTCCCAAAAAAGGATGAATCGGTGGTCGAGTAGGCGGCGGTGTTTTTCCGCCGCCGTATCGAGACCACCGATCTCGCAAAGGTTTTCAATGCCCAAACGCATCTTCATCTCCGCCGACCATGGCATGGCGGTCATCTACTTCCTGCAATCCGACCTCGTCCCGGCCCTGCTCGCCGCGGGCGTTGAAGTTGTTGTCTTAACCGATGATTTTCTCGCCGAAAAACTTTCCCAACGCAACACCCAGCCCGGCCTGACTTTTGAGAGTCTCCGCATTAAAGAAGCCAACCACTACAACAACATCGTCCAGCCGCGTTGGCAGTGGCTCCTCGCCTACCTGCGGCGCATCGGCGGCTCGTCGCGCATCAATACCGAAGCCATGGACAGCCACATTTGGGAAGTCTGGGCCGAAAATGGCTGGAAATTCAGGTTGGGAATATGGATTCCGTCCGCGCTGGCGACTCTGGTGCTGCGCTCGAGCCGCGCCGCCCGCAAAGCATTGGTCAACGCCCAGACAAAATACAACCCGCATCTGTATACCCATTTATTTGAGAAATACCAGCCTGATCTGGTCATCGCCTCCACTCCCGGCTGGCGCATCGACCGTTATCTGCTGCGCGAGGCCGCCGAAAAAGGCATTCCCACCATGACCGTCATCGTCGGTTGGGACAATTCCTCCAGTTACAACGTCTCCGGCGCGCCGGTTGAGTGGGCCACCTGCTGGTCGCAGCTCCAAAAAGATGAACTGGTCAACGGCTCCGACTGGGATCCCGAAAAAGTCCACATCGGCGGCATTCCCTCCTACGACGGCTATCTGCGCCGCGAATGGCTGATGCCGCGCGATGAGTATTTCAAACTCCATGGCCTCGATCCCAATCGCAAGCTGATTTCCTATGCCAGCAGTTTTGTCCATTTTGCGCCCAATTTCCCCAACATCGAAGCGCTGGCCAGGCTGGTTTCGTCTGATGCGCTCGCTGAACCTTCCCAACTGCTGATTCGACTGCACCCCAGCCACTTCCAGGATAAACCCAAAATATTCGCCGATGAGCGCAAACGCGTTTTCGAGCTGGAAAAGCAATATCCGCATGTGCACGTTGTCCAGCCGGTGCCGCTGGGCGGCTCGCTGGGCTACTACGGCGGCGAGGACATGCCCGAAAAGACCTCCATGCTGGCCTACTCCGATATCATGGTGACGGTTTACTCCACCATGCTGGTCGAATGCGCCGTTCACGGCACGCCGATGATCGCGGCCGTGCTCGACACGCCCGGCGGCTGGAATATTCCTGGCAAATTCTCGCTGGCGCTGAAAGACATCGGCAACTGGCCCACCCACCTGCGCTTCCGTCAGGCCAAAGCCGGGCGCATTGCTGAAAACGAGTCTGAGCTGCGCGAGACGCTCAACGCCTACCTGAAGAATCCCCAGCTTGACGCCGCCGAGCGCCGCAAATTCGTCGAGGACGAAATCACCTACACCGACGGTACCAGCGGCAAACGCACCGCCGAGTTTATTTTGAAAGTGTTGAATGGGAATTAACCACAAAGGCACAAAGTCTCAAAGAAAACTTTTTAAAACTTCGTGACTTTGTGTCTTGGGGTTGAGCTAATTGCCATGACCGGAAAACATCCCATGTTCATCTACTACTTCTCCATCTCGCTGGCAATTTTCTCCAGCGCGCTCTACCATTTCAGCGCCAAGAGCGCCCCGGCCAATATCAACTTCTCCATCTCGCTGGTTGTGACTTACGCTGTGGCGTTGGGAATCACCATCCTTGCCGCTTTTTTCTTTCCTGCGCCGAACGGCCTGTCCGCTGAGTTGCAACAGCTCAACTGGGCCAGCATCCTGATGGCGGTTGCCATCGTCGGCATTGAATTTGGCTTTTTAATGGTATACCGCTCCGGCTGGAATCTGGGAATCGCCGCAGTGCTGGTCAATGTTGTCGCCTCGCTGATCCTGCTCCCGGTGGCGATATTCCTGTTCAAAGATAAAATCTCCTGGGTCAACATCGCCGGGATTTTCGTCTGCCTGGCCGGGCTGGTGATGTTGAATTGGAAACGGTAAAATCAACGTTGCGAATTCTGGAGAATTGATGGAAATACTGAACCGCCTTAAAACCGCCACCCGCATCTTGCTCAAGGGCGAATCAAAAGCCCGCAAACGGACAGAAATCCCGGCCATCACCGCTGAGGAAGTGGCCGAAGTGCGCCAGTTTTTCCCGCGCGAGAAGTTTTTCATCCTTGGGCACGCCCGCTCGGGCACGACTATCCTGATGCGCCTGGCGCGTCTGCATCCCGAAGTGCACTGCAACTACCAGGCGCACTTCTTCACCCGCGCCCCAATGCTCAAATCGCTGGTGGATACCCCCGAAGCCGCCGACTGGCTCTCGCGCAAATCCAACCGCTGGAACCAGGGCCGCGACCTGTCGCCGCTCGTCATGCGCGCCGCCGCTGATTTCATCATGGAGCGTGACGCCGCCCGCGAGGGCAAACGCATCGTCGGCGACAAAAGTCCCTCATCCACCATTCACGGGCAGGTGGTGCGCGATATGCACGCCATTTATCCCGATGCGCGCGTCATCAACATTGTCCGCGACGGGCGCGATGTGCTCATCAGCGAGCGCTTCCGCAACTTTGTCGAAGACTCCAAATATCTCACCCCGGAAGACCGCCGCATCATCGAGGCGCTCAAGGTGGATCAAACTCCCTTCACCGATGGCCGCCGCTCCATTTTTACGGACACCTTTATCCGTGAAATCGCTCAGCGTTGGGTGGATGATCTGACTGAAGTCGACAGCGAAGCCCGGCGGCTTTATCCTGGCTGCTATTTCCCCCTGCGCTACGAGGACTTACTGGCCGACCCGGTTCCGGTCATGCAAAAACTATGGGCTTTTCTCGGCGTCCAGACCGGCCCCGCCCTCGCAGCGGACATCAAAAACGAAATGGGCCAGAACCTCGATGAAGAATGGCAGGCCCGCCGCGCAGGCGATATCGCCAGCTTCCTGCCCAAAGGCAAAGCCGGCAACTGGCGCAACATGTTCACCGCGCATGACCGGCAGGTTTTTAAGGAAATTGCCGGAGATGTGTTGGTGAAGTGGGATTATGAGAAAGATGGGAATTGGTAGATTGGTAGGTTGGTAGATTGGGAATTGGTAAATTGGTGGATTGGCGCTGCGGAAGGATGGTGAACGATGAACGAGAAGGAAATGCGAGGGTTTGAAGACCTTGATTGCTATCAGTTGAGCAAACAGGTTTTTCATGAAGCCTATCGGATCGTTTCGCTTCTGCCACCAGAAGAAAAATACAATCTGGCCGACCAAATGCGCCGCGCCGCTACCAGTATTTTGCTGAATATCGCCGAAGGTTACGGCCGTTATCATTATTTGGATTGTCTGCGGTTTTATTACATCGCGCGCGGTTCAATGGACGAGGTTTTAAGCGCTTTCATCGCCTGTGATGAGTTGCGTTATACCAAAAACGAAATCACTACACAACGAGAACTCTGCCATAGCGCCCTGCGTTCCCTTAACGGCTATATCCGTTATGTGCGCGGACTTCAACAAGGTAAGCAAGAATATGGCGAGCACGCAATCAAAGACGAGCTCCCAATTTACCAGATACCAATTTACCGGATACCAATCTACCAGATACCAATTTACCGGATACCAATCTACCAACATCCCAGGATACCGCACTATGAAAACACTCATTGCAGGCCTCGGCTCCATCGGACGCCGACACTTTCGAAATCTCGTCGCTTTGGGCGAAAAGGATATTGTGCTCTACCGCACCCACAAGGCGACTTTGCCCGATGATGAATTGGCGGGTTACCCCGTCGAAACCGATCTGGCGGAAGCGCTCAAAAAACACAAGCCTGACGCCGTCATCGTCGCCAACCCGACCGCGCTGCATATGGATATTGCCATCCCTGCCGCTGAAGCGGGCTGCGCCGTGCTGCTGGAAAAACCCATCGCCGAGGATTTGTCCCGCATCGACGCCCTGCGCCGCGCCGCCGAAAAGAACAGCCACCGCATCCTGGTCGGCTTCCAATTCCGCTACCACCCGACGCTGAACAAAGCCAAAGAATTAATCGAAGCCGGGGTATTGGGTAAAATCCTGACCGTTCACGCCCACTGGGGCGAATACCTGCCCAACTGGCATCCTTGGGAAGATTATCGCCAGAGTTATGCCGCCCGCGACGATTTGGGTGGCGGCGTGATCCGTACGCTGACCCATCCGCTCGATTATTTGCGTTATCTGCTCGGGGAAGTTGAATCGCTCCAGGCTTTTCAGGGACACATCTCCGCGCTGGAATTGAGCGGGGTGGAAGATGTGGCTGAAATCGGGCTGAAATTCAAAAGCGGGGCGATTGGCGGGGCGCATGTCAACTACTTCCAGCGCCCGCCCGTGCACCGGCTGGAAATTGTCGGCACGGCCGGCACCCTGCGCTGGGATAATGCCGATGGGATGCTGATCCACTACCAGCTGCCAGACGCCTTTGGCGGAATCTACCCCCAGCCGCAGGCCGCCATCGAAACGCACTACCCGCTCCCTGCCGGGTTTGACCGCAACCACCTGTTCGTGGCGCAAACCCAGCATTTCCTCGAGGTCGCATCCGGGTCGGCAGCGCCCATCTGCACGCTGGAAGACGGTGTCCGCGCGCTGGAAATGGCCCTGGCGGCGCGATAGTCATCATCCAAAGGATTATCTAAATGAGCAAGGTCAAACCGTTTTTGTTGCTGGTTTTTTCGGGCCTGATTTATTTGCCCTTCCTGGGGAAAATTGGATTTAGCAACGATGACTGGTATTTGATTTATGCCGGGCGCGTTGCCGGGCCGGGAATTTTTAAGGCGATTTTCAGCATTGACCGCCCGCTGAGGGCGTATGTGGTTGGGCCGGCCTATGCCCTGTTTGGGCAAAATGCGGTTCTGTATAATTTGAGCGCGTGGGGTTTTCGGGTGGCAAGTGCGCTGTTGCTGCTGTGGGCGCTTCGAATGCTCTGGCCGGGGCGCAGCAAGGCCACGACCGCCGTGTCGTTGCTTTACCTGCTCTATCCGGGATTTTTATCGCAGTTTAACGGCGTGGATTACCAGTCGCAGATGGTCAGTCTGGCGGTGGTGATGCTCTCGCTGGGCCTGACCATTTGCGCTTTTTACGAAATACGGGGCTGGCTGCGCTGGGGATACATCGGCCTGACCATTGTGCTCGGCTGGATGTATCTTGGGCTGGTGGAATACGAGGCCGGGTTTGAGTTCTTGCGGCTTGGTGTCCTGTTTGTTTTGATTGCGCGCCAGGTGCAGGGGTTGCGCCCCCGGCTGGCGCAAACGCTGAAGGCCTGGATTCCTTATTCGATCATCCCGCTGGCGTTTGGAATCTGGCGTTTATTCATCTTCCACGGAGAGCGCAAGGCCACCAATATTGGCGTACAGCTATCGGCGGCAGTGGCTGCGCCGCTGCAAACCCTTTGGGGATGGTTGAGCCGTATCTTTCTTGATACTTTGAATGTGCTGGTCTCCGCCTGGGGCGTGCCGCTTTACCAGATTTCGGCCAAAGTGGCCGCCTGGGACGTTGTAGCGGGCGTTTTAGTCAGCGCGGTGATCGTTGTCGTGGTTTTGATGCTGCTCAAATCCGAAGAAGATTCAGCCCTGGCGGAATCCGATTGGCGGGTCGAAGCTATCGGATTGGGGCTTGCGACGGCAGTTGTCGCGCTCATACCGGTAATCCTGGTCAACCGGCAGGTGGGCTTTCCGGATTATTCCCGCTATGCCCTGACCAGCTCGGTGGGGGTGGCGATGGCAATCGTCGCCATCCTGCACTACCTGACGAGCCACAAATTACAGGTATCCATTTTTGCATTGCTGGTGCTGATCTCCGCTGTAACGCAATATACCAATGGGGCGCTGGCGGCGCGGGAAACCGTTTCCATGCGCGATTTTTGGTGGCAGGTTGCCTGGCGCATCCCGCAGATGGAGCCGAATACCACGCTGGCGGCGCATTACCCGGTGGTCAGCATCCAGGAAGATTATTTTGTCTGGGGCCCGGCCAATCTGATTTACTATCCCGAGCAGGTTGCAAATGTCGATTATGTGCAGCCAGGGATTTATGCCGTTGTGCCCAACGATGACACGGTCGCAAAAGTTCTGATACGGGAACGGCAGGAATATGACAAGCGCCGCACCATCCGCACCTATGCCAATTATCGCAATATCCTGATTTTGACCCAGCCGACAACCGGCTCGTGCGTCCAGGTGATCGACCAAAACCAGCCTGAACTTTCATCGCATGAAACGTCAAATTTTATGGCGATGGCCTCCTATTCTGAAATTGAGCACATCCAGCTTGATCAGCAGTTCCATACGCCCCCGGAGATCGTTTTTGGCCCTGAACCGGCGCATGGCTGGTGCTATTTCTACGAAAAAGCCTCTTTTGCCCGCCAGCAGAGAGATTGGAAGTCGGTAGCCGAATTGGGCGACCAGGCCATCGGCCAAAAACTCGCGCCCTTCGACACGATCGAATGGATGCCGTTCATCCAGGCTTATGCCGTGCTTGGCAATACCGACCAACTGACGGCGACAGGTCAATTGTTGGGGAACGACCCCTTCATCCAGGCGCAAGCCTGTCAGATATTAGGCACAATGACCGGGTTGAGCACGCCTGTCCAGGAACAGGTCAAAGCCCTGTTTTGCATCGCGCAATGAGGATGAACAGGGTTAGAATGGGTGATATTCTGTGCCCGGCAGTAGTGAAAGGCTCAAAAATTGGCATTCCGTAATCGCTTACCCAAACTTTCGCAAATTACCTCTGTCTATGCCGTGATTGTCTTAATGGTGTATGGTTGGACGATCGTATGGTTTTTTTGGAAACTACCCAGCTGGCTCTATTTCATGACAATGGGCGAAATCGGGGGGATTTTCGCTTATTCTATGGCGATGAATTTCCTCGAAAGCCTGACCGTTGTGCTGGCTCCCGTTTTATTGTGCTTGCTCCTGCCCTCCAACTGGTTTTTCGATAATTTCATCGCGCGCGGCGTTTCGCTGGCGATGCTTTGGCTTGGATATTCCATGTTGTTCACCACCCAGATGCAGGACGCCGAGGGCTATCCTAAAAACCTGCTGGTCATGTCCGTCCTGGCTGTTTTGTTAGCCATTCCCCTGGCCTCTGTCGTGGGGAAAATCTCGATCGTGCGTAAATTCCTTGAAGCCTTTTCTGACCGGGCAATCGTATTCCTTTACCTGTCCATTCCGATTAGCGCGATTTCTTTACTGTTTTTCATTTTCAGGAATTTGTTTTAGGAGAACGGAAATGCCTCAATTCAGCAGACGCGATTTTTTAAAGTTGGCTGCGCTTGTCCCCCCGGCTGCTTTTTTATCTAACCTGGCTTTATCTGACCGCTTGCCCAATTCCAACCAGGACAAATCCCTGCCGAATGTCATTATTGTCCTGTTTGACGCGATGACCGCCAGAAATTTATCGGTATACGGCTATCACCGCGAGACAACCCCTAACCTGGAAAGGTTTGCAGAGCGCGCGACGGTCTATCACTCCCACGATTCAGCGGCAAATTTCACCATTCCAGGGACATCTTCCTTGCTGACGGGGATGTACCCCTGGACGCATCGCGCACTCAATGATGCCGGGCTTGTGGAGCGCAGCCTTGTCGATCGGAACATTTTCCGGTTATTTGGGAGCGAATATAAGCATGTAGCGTTTGCCCAGAATATATGGGCAAACTTCATTTTGAGCCAGTTCGCGCAAGATATCGATACCTTGATTCCCCCGACGGACTTTAGCGAACTAAACCATATTATCGGCGATAATTTCAAAGATACGGAACTGGCCTACCGTGCTTTTGACGACTTTTTATTTAGGGTAAATTCACCAGCCTCGATTGTTTTTGGCCCGATAGAAAAAACCCTTCTTGCCAGGTCTGCGGCCCAACTCTCCACTCAAAACTACCCTCGTGGGTTGCCGCAAGATGTTAATTATCCGATTTATTTCCGTCTTGAGACCGTGTTCGATGAATTAGGAAAGTTGATCAAGCAGCAAATCGACCCTTACCTGGCGTATTTCCACATATTTTCGCCCCATGCGCCCTACAAACCCAATAACGAGTTTGCCGGGACGTTTAATGACAATTGGCATCCTATTAAGAAACCAACCCACAGATTCTCGGACGGCAAACTAAATTCCGTGCTTCTTTCGGCACGCCGGACGTATGATGAGTATGTGGCTACGGTGGATAGTGAATTTGGGCGTTTCCTGGATACATTGGAGCAAGCCAAAATCCTGAATAACAGTTACCTGATTGTCACATCAGATCACGGGGAAATGTTTGAGCGAGGCGAAAAGGCTCATGTGACTCCCTTGCTGTATGACCCCGTGATTCATATCCCCTTGTTGATTTCCGCACCCGGGCAAACAGAGCGAAAAGACATCTATACCCCTACAAATAGTGTGGACGTGTTGCCATCTTTGCTGAACTTGATTGGCAAGGAAGTTCCCGATTGGTGCGAAGGCGCCCTGTTGCCGGGGTTCGGCGGCAAGGATGACCCCGAACGGGCTACATTTTCAGTCGAAGCAAAAAGGAATCCGGCTTTTTCCCCCATCAAAATTGGGACTGTTTCCATGCGCAAGGGGCCGTATAAACTGATTTACTACACGGGTTATGAAGCGCAAGACTCGTTCGAATTATATGATTTGGAAAATGATCTCGAGGAAATGAACGATCTGTACTTAACGCAGACAGACCTGGCAGCTTCGATGCGCGAAGAGCTGCTCACCAAATTCCACGACTCGGATATTAAGCGGAAATCCTGATTATTTTGGCTGTTGTGAACGGTTTCGATACAGCCGTTCGCTCGGCACAGCGCGCATTTTCCCCACATCGACAGGAACATCGATAAATTCCGCGATTCGCTCGCAGTATTCATCGGCATTTGCAACCATGCGGTTGTAATCCACATAAAGAACGTCAATATTGGGCTGGCGTCCTAACCAGTATTTAATGGCGGTCAGGTGTTGCTCAAATTGCTGTCGCATGGCTTCGTCAGAGATGCCCGTTTCTTCATTGCGTCGCGTCAACATTTTTTGTTGTGAAGCAAGGATTTCGTTAATCTCTCTTTGCATGAAAATAACTTTATAGTGATACGCAGGGGGCAAATATTCCAAAATGTTTGAAATAATTTTCACTGCTTTGCCAGATTCATTTGCCAGCCAGTTGCTTTGGCGATTGACGAGTTGCTTAACCGGCTCAAACTCATAATATCCGTTCGGGTTGTCTTCATCGGCGTTGCGGATTTCATCGGTAACGATGGGAATCCCCCCTTCAGCCAGCATTTTCATCATCATGGACGTTCCAGAGCGAGGTAAACCCGAAACAACGATTACGAAATTCCGATTTTGCTCCCGTTTTGGTGATTGGGAAAATAATTTGCGCCACATTTTCAGGTTCTTTTCTTAGGATTTGAAAATCCGGTTTTCATAATGTTCAATACGCCATCTTCGAACACGAAGGTGATTTAATAATGGGGGAACAAACTATAAGTAGCCAAGGCCTTTCAACCTTTCTTCGATGTCTTTTTGGCCTTTAGGTCCCGTTTGCGAGGGTGGCGTGATGTAGGATTGATCCAAATGCTTCCCAATTGCCAAAAAAGGAAGATCGCGGAAGGACAGGCCGGGCATGTTGGCGAGATCACGATTGGCAAAGATGACGCCCGGAACGGCGGTCGGGTCGATACAGTGGTCGGCGCCCCAGTGGTCTTCGTTTTTCTCGAGCGTGGATTCGGCGAATTTTCCGAGCCCGGTCTCGGACGAGGCGCGGAAGCCCGGGGCATAGCCGACGACCAGGTCGGGGCCGAGGCGGTTGTAGGGGCCGTGAAAAACTTCGTGTTTCAGGCCAACTCGGCTGACGACATGGCGGCCATCGGGAGCCTGCCAGGCGAGGAGTTTGGTTTTCAGCTCATCGAGCAGTCCTTCCAACCTATCGGCTTCGACAATGCCCTGGCCTTCACGCCCGGCGACGTTGAGATACAGGCTGTTCAGGCCGATGCCGTAGGCGTTGGTCTGGCTCCAATCGACATCGCGCAGGTCGCCTTTTTCGACCGGTTTGGCGAGCGTCATGGTTCCGTTCTCCACCAGCCAGCGGTTGAGATGGACTTTCTGGTCGAAGGGGCGGAAGCCGTGGTCAGAAAGCACCAGGAAGCGGTGTTTTTCGAGGCCGAGTTGGTCGATTTCGGTCTGGACCTGGCCGACAAAGGTGTCCAGACGTGTGTACCAGTCGAAGGCGATGTCTTCGCGGTCGCGCAGGAACATGTGCTGGATGCGGTCGAGGCAGTCGAAAATCCCGGCCAGTACGCCTTCGCGGAAATTGCGCAACCGGCGCATATAGATTTTCTGGCGCGAGTCGAAAATCGATTCGCACAAGCTGATGAATTGCTCGTCCGAAATGCAGGCATCCTCCAGCGCGTTGGTGTCCTGCGGCCAGCCGAGGGTCAGGAAGGGGCTGGCGTTGTTCCAGGCATCCTTGACCAGCGAGCCGGGCGTGGCATATTGCCAGGGCGAATGCAGCGGATGGATCTGGAGCGGCATAAAATACAGGCTGACGCGCCCCTTAAGTTCGGTCAGGATGACTTTGGTGATGGCGTGAACGGTGGTCAGGAAACCGGCCGGGAATTTGAGCTCGAGGATCGGGCTCCAGACGCCCAGCCGCAAGGTGATTTTCTGCTCACCGAGGAACAGTTGCGCGGAAGTGTCATCGAGCACATCGATGGTCACCGGTAAAGTGACGGGGCGCATCCCATCTTTGGCCTTGACATTCGGACCGTCGAGCAGGGCGGTGAATTTGTTTTTTCCCGCCGATTCCAGCTTTGTGACCCTGGTCTTTTTCTTTTCTTCAGGCTCCGTGGTGAAATACGTCCCGACGCCCAATTGACCGCGAATATCGGGTGTTCCTAATCCAGGGATGGTGGCAACGGCCAATTCAGGCCTGGCTGGGAAAAGCGCGGGCCACCACAGCGCCGTGGCGGGGTAACCCATCTCGGCGGCTTCGTGGAAAAAGGTTTTGGTGGTGTATGGAGGAATGAATTGCTCACCAAGCACACTTTGCCTTGTGGGCAAAATCGAAACGTAAGGGGCGTAGTTTTGCGGGTCGCGGTGGACAAAGTCGAAGATGCCGTGCGAACCCGGGTCGACGCCGGTGGCGATGCTGGTCCACGAGACTTCGGTCTGGGGTGGGGAGCATACTTCCAGCGGGGAATAGCCCCCTTTATCGGCGAGGCGGCTCAGGTGGGGCATGTTCCCGGCAGCGCTGGCGCGTTGGAACATGTTTGGGTCGAAGGAATCGAACCCGAGGATGACGGTCCTCATCTAATCTTATTCCTCGTCCTTGTCTTTACGCATCCGCCGACGCAGCTGCGCAATAGATTGGCGGATGCGGCCCGAAAAAGATAGTAATAAGACGGAGACTACGGCAAATGCGGCAGCCAAAGCCTGGAACAGGACGCCACCGGTATTGGGATCTATATACATTATTTACCTCACTGATAGTGCTTTGATAGAGTAGAAAAGATTGTACCTATAATCAATCTTTATGTAAACCCTGCCGGATGGATGTTGGACAAGTCTCTGGCAGGTAAAAAAGGTGGAAACTCGTACATGCTGCAAAAAACTAAAAATACCCTGATATAATATCGCCAAAATTCAGTCATTGAATATAGGAGAACGTTATGTCAAAAGCCAATCTCATCGCCCCCTATGGCGGAAAACTGGTCAACCTGGTGGTGGAAGGCAAAGAGCGCGAGGAGCTGCTCGCCCGGGCCGCCAAACTGCCGTCGATCAAAATTTCCATGCGCGCCCTGTGTGACCTGGAACTGCTCGCCAGCGGCGGCTTCTCGCCCCTGACGACTTTCATGGGCAAAGCCGATTACGAGAGCGTTTTGCATCACATGCGCCTGACGGATGGCACCCTCTGGCCGCTGCCGATCACCCTGACCGCCGACCCCAAAGAGCTGCCCACCGTGGGCGAAGACCTGGTGCTGCGCAACGCCAACAACGATGTCATCGCCATCCTGACGCTGGATGAAGTCTACCACTGGGACGCTGCCACTGAAGCTGCGCTGGCCTATGGCTCGACCGATTCCAAGCACCCGATGGTGTCGGAAATGACCCGCTGGGGCAAAGTCTGCATCAGCGGCCCGCTCAAGGTGCTGAACATGCCCAAGTATCACGACTTTGTTGACCTGCGCCAGACGCCTGCCCAGGTGCGCACCGAACTGGAAGCGCTGGGTCACAATAATGTGGTGGCTTTCCAGACGCGTAACCCGTTGCATCGCATCCACGAAGAACTAACCAAACGCGCCGCCGCCGCTGTGAATGGCTCGCTGCTGATCCACCCGGTCGTGGGCATGACCAAGCCGGGCGATGTGGATCACTACACTCGCACGCGCACCTACAAAGCCCTCTTTGAAAACTACTACGACCCGAAAACCACGCTCCTCAGCCTGCTTCCGCTGGCGATGCGCATGGCTGGCCCCAAGGAAGCTCTGCTGCACGCCATTGTGCGCCGCAACCACGGCGTCAACCACTTCATCGTCGGCCGCGACCATGCCGGCCCCGGCAACGACAGCACCGGCAAACCCTTCTACGGCCCCTACGATGCCCAAACCGTGATGAAAGAACACGAAGCAGAACTCGGTGTCAAGATGGTGCCCTTCGAAATGCTGGTCTATCTGCCCGATGAAGACCGCTACGTCGAAGAAAAGGACATCCCCCAGGGCGCCCGCACTCTCAACATCTCCGGCACCCAGGTGCGTGATGACTATCTCGCCAAGGGCAGGCTGCTCCCCGAATGGTTCACCCGCCCCGAAACCGCCGAAATCCTGCGCCAGAGCTATCCGCCGCGTCACAAGCAGGGCTTCTGCCTGTGGTTCACCGGCCTGAGCGGCGCGGGCAAAAGCGCCACCGCACAAATCTTGACTGAACTCCTGCTCGAACATGGCCGCGAAGCCACCGTCCTCGACGGCGATGTGGTCCGCACGCACCTGAGCAAAGGCCTCGGTTTCAGCAAGGAAGATCGCGACACCAACATCATTCGCATCGGCTTCGTTGCGGGTGAAATCGCCCGCCATGGCGGCGCAGTTGTCTGCGCGGCCATCAGCCCCTACCGCGCCGCCCGTGAAGAAGCCCGCAAATTTGTCGGCGAAAACTTCATCGAAGTCTACATGGATACCCCCGTCGAAGTCTGCGAACAACGCGACGTAAAAGGCCTCTACGCCAAAGCCCGCCAGGCGTTGGCCGACGGCAAGCCGATGGGCTTCACCGGCATTGACGACCCTTACGAACCGCCCGTCAACCCCGAAATCTCCCTCCAGGGTTATGGCGCCAGCCCCGAAGAAAACGCCCACCTGGTCATCGCCTATCTCGAACAAAAGGGCTATGTCCTGAAAGAATAACCGGCAAACCTGCCCCAGCCTTCCCGACCCCGGTTGGGAAGGCTGGGGAGGCATGTTTATGCCCCGCCCCACTTTTTTTTGGCTCCTGCTCCTCGCTCTTGCCGCCGGGTTGATGCTCTATCTCTGCACACCGGCTGGATTAGGCTTGACCAATGATTCAGCCGCCTACCTCGGCGGAGCGCGTTCCATCCTGGCTGGCACCGGCTACAGCGACATCTGGCTGGATAGCTCTCTCGAACCGCTCACCCATTACCCGCCGCTTTTATCCCTGACCCTGAGCGGAATCGGCCTGCTGGGCCTCGATCCCTATCGCGGCGCGCGCCTGCTGAACATTTTTTTGTATGCCGTCAATGCTGGCCTGCTCGGCTGGCTCGGCTGGCGCATCACCCGTTCGCAAAGCGCGGCGCTCTTCCTGGCGCTGATGTTTGGACTCAACGCCCAACTCCTCAACATCCACGCTTACGTTCTCAGCGAACCGCTCTACCTGTTTTTCTCCCTCTGCGCCTTTCTGCTGTTAGACTTCTCGCGTGACTCCCGCCACCCGGCTTCGCTGACCCGCCTCCTGCTTCTGCTCACTGGCCTTTCCACCGGGCTGGCCTTCCTCACCCGCTACTCTGGCCTGGCCCTGATCGCCGCCTGCCTGGCCGCGACTTTTTTATTCCAACTGGATTGGCGCTCCCGTTTACGCTCCGTTGCCCTGCTTTTAGGCGGAGCCCTCCCGCCGATTTTTGCCTGGTTTCTGCGTAACGCGCTCGTGGCGCAAAACGCCACCAACCGCGTTTTTCAATATCACCCAATCCTGATAAAAAACATCCGCTACGGACTGCGCAATTTTTCCCAATTTCTAACGCCCGTTGAAACCTGGCACAGCTGGCTGTTTTCCTCGGGCGTCTTGCAGGGAACTCTCATTGTCATCGGCTTGTTCTTGCTGGGCTGGCTGGCGTACCGCACTTCCCTGCTGCTGCGCGGCCAGGCAGATTCGACTCCGCTGACTACCATCACTGTACTCTACAGCTTTGCCTATCTTGGCGCCGTGCTGTTCTCGATGAGCTTCTTTGACGCCAGCACCAAATTCCAACACCGCATTTTATCCCCCCTTTACCTCTCCTGGATGGTATTATTCGTAGCGGTCTGCCATGCAATTTCCACCCGGTACGCGCAGAATCGGCTGACAAGGCTGGCGCTCCTGGCACTGGCTGGCTGGGTGTTGGGATTTTCGGCCCTGGGAGATCAGCGCGCCATTGTCAACTTGCGCGCCGCGGGTCAGGGCTATGCCTCCTGGCAGTGGCGCGATTCGCTCGTGATGGCCGCGTTGAAAAAACTTCCACCGGACATGATCATTTATACTAATACTCCCCCGGCGGTGTACCTGGTGACCGGACGCCCCAGCCGTGTTTTGCCCAGCTCGATGGATCCGGTGGACAACCTGCCGCGTGGAGATTATGAACAAAACCTGGCCCAACTGCGCGCCGACCTGGCTTCCGGCCGGGCGGTGCTGGCGTTATTCGATACGACCAATATCGAGGATGCGCTTGGCATGACCAGTATTGAACAAATCAGCCCCGGGATGACCGTGTTAGAAAAGTCCCAGGGTGATATCCTGTACGGAATACCCTAATTGATGAGGCGCGGCTGCGCTTCACGGGAGAGAAAAATGCCCAAGATTCAAGAAAAATTTGATTTAACCGGCCAGGTGGCAATTGTGACCGGTGGCGGTGGACAGCTCGGGTTTGAATTCTGCAAAACCCTGGTGGAAGCTGGCGCTTCGGTTGTGACCGCTGATTTGAACATGGATCACGCTGTCCGCGCCGCCAACCGTTTGATCGAAGCTGGTTACCCGACTTTCCCCTTCCAGTTGGATATCACCAGCGTTGCCTCGGTGCAGGCCATGATCGCCGAGACGTTGACCCGCTTCGGGCGCATTGATATCCTCGTCAACAGCGCCGCGCTTGACCCTAAATTTGATCCTGATGCGGCTGCCAGGGGCATTGCTCCGGGGGCTTTCGAAGATTATCCGCTTGAGATGTGGCAGGATGCGCTGAATGTCAACCTGACCGGCACCTTCATCGTCACCCAGGCTTGTGTCCGGCAGATGGTGGCGCAGGGTAAGAAGGGCAGCGTCATCAATATCTGCTCCACCTACGGGTTGAACGGCCCCGATCAGCGCATTTATATCAAAAACGGTAAGCGTGTGGCTTTCAAGCCGGTTTATTACACCACCACCAAGGCGGGCGTGCTGGGCTTCACCAAGTACCTTGCGGCGTATTATGCCGGGACAGAAATTCGCGTCAATGCGCTCACGCCCGGCGGTGTTTTCAACAATCACGAAGACTATTTTGTCCAAAATTATTCTGCCAAGACCATTCTGGGGCGCATGGCACACAAGGACGAGATGAACGGTGCGCTGCTCTTCCTGGCTTCCGAAGCGTCTTCCTACATGACCGGCGGCAACCTGGTTGTGGATGGCGGCTGGACGGCGTGGTAATGACTGAAGTCCTCGCCATTATCCCCGCGCGCGGTGGGTCGAAAGGCATTCCGCGCAAGAATATCCGCGAGTTTTGCGGTTACCCGCTGATTTCGTATTCGATCGCGGCGGCTTTGCAGGCCGAAACTGTGACGCGTGTCATCGTCAGCACGGATGATGCAGAAATTGCCGCAGTTGCCCGCGAATGGGGGGCCGAGACGCCTTTTTTGCGCCCGGCAGAGTTTGCCCAGGATAAAACCACCGATCTGCCGGTCTTTGAACATGCGTTGAAGTGGCTGGCTGATAATGAGAATTATCAGCCGGAGGTTGTCGTGCAGTTGCGGCCCACCTCACCCATCCGCCCGAAGACGATGGTGGATGCCGCGGTGCGGATCCTGCTTGAAAATGCCGGGGCTGATTCGGTGCGGGGGATTGTTCCGGCCGGGCAAAATCCGCATAAAATGTGGCGGCTGCCGGCGGGTGAAAATGGCCCAATGCAGAATCTGCTGGCGGTGGAGGGGATTGCGGAGCCGTATAATGCTCCTCGTCAAATCCTCCCCGATGTTTTCTGGCAGACCGGGCATATTGATGCCATCCGCCCGGCTGTGATTTTGAATGGTTCCATGAGCGGGAAGACTGTTTTCCCGCTGTTGGTGGACCCGAACTTTACCGTTGACCTGGATAACCTACGCGACTGGGTGCGCGCCGAGTGGCTGGCCACTTTTGGCGGCCTGGAAATGGTCTGGCCGGGGCGTGCGAAACGCCCGATGCCGGATCATGTTGACCTGCTGGTGCTGGATTTTGACGGCGTGGTGACCGATAACCGCGTTTGGGTGGATGAAAACGGTCATGAGATGGTGGCGGCTTATCGCAGTGACAGCCTGATCATGCGCCGGCTGAAGCAGGCTGGGACGGATGTCATGATTCTTTCCTCCGAGGTCAACCCGGTGGTGGCAGCGCGGGCGCGCAAGATGAAGGTCGAGGCGATCCACGGAGTGGATCAGGATGATAAATCGGTGGTGCTGAAAAATTTTCTGGAAACGCGTAAAATTGACCCGGCAAAAGTCGTTTATATGGGCAATGACCTGAACGACCTGACCAGTTTTGCGCTGGTCGGTTGGGCGGTGGCGGTGGCCAATGCCCAACCCGAGGTGCTGCGCGCCGCTGATTTTGTCACCACCAAAGCGGGCGGTCATGGCGCTGTGCGCGAAATTTGTGATTTGATATTGTCGGTAAAACGGTAAATACGGTACCTTGGGAACCCGGTTCATCGGGAATTGCTTTCTGCAACCAACCTCCCAATCTCCCCTTTACCCAATCTGCCAGCTTACCAAAAACAGGAGTAAAAATGACTCGAGAAATCAAACTCGGTAACAGAACAGTCGGTGATGGCCAGCCAGCGTATATCATCGCCGAAATTGGCATCAACCACAATGGCGACCTGGCCACAGCCAAGAAAATGATCAGCGCGGCGGCGCATGCCGGGGCTGACGCTGTCAAGTTCCAGAAGCGCACTCCCGAAGTCTGCACCCCGCCCGAACAGCAAGTGCAGATGCGTGAAACGCCCTGGGGCTATATCACCTACCTCGATTATCGCTACAAAGTGGAATTCGGGCTGGAAGAATACCGCGAAATTGACCGCCATTGCCAGACGCTCGGCCTGGACTGGTTCGTCTCCGTCTGGGATGAGCAATCGGTAGATTTTATGGAGCAGTTCGACACCCCCGCCTACAAAATCCCCTCCGCCTCGCTGACAGATCACAACCTGCTGCGCCACGTCCGCAAAACCGGCCGCCCGCTGATCGTCTCTACTGGCATGTCCACCATGAACCAGATCCGGCGCGGCATGGAAGCCGTCGGCCTCGAAAACCTGATCATCATGCACACCACCAGCGCCTACCCCTGCGACCCGGATGAACTCAACCTGAAAATGATCGAAACCCTGCGGCGCGAATTCCCTGCAACCCCCATCGGCTATTCCGGCCACGAAGTCGGGCTCGTTCCCTCGGCGGTGGCTGTAGCCCTGGGCGCCTGCTCTGTCGAGCGGCACTTCACCCTCGACCGTGCCATGTGGGGCGGCGACCAGGCCGCCTCCGTCGAACCCGGCGGGTTTGAAAAACTCGTCAAATACATCCGCGTCACCGAGCAGGCGCTTGGGGATGGCGTCAAAAAAGTCTATCAAAGCGAACTCGCCCCGCTCAAAAAATTGCGCCGCGTGAAAGACGAAGAATAGTGATTAGAGAATAGAGAACGGTGAGCAGGTGTGTTATATTCACCAATCTCTATTCTCTGTTTTTTGGTAACTAACCCATGGGACTCTCTGACACTCTCTACCGCCTCGCCCGCCCGGGCGTTAAATACGCCCAGGCCGCCCTGCACTGGAAACAGCTGACCTTTACCTCAGCTCCTCCCATCTTTGGCAACGCCAAACCCAAGAGCGGCTCACACCTGCTGACTCAGATCTTGGGCGGATTCTGCCAGATTGCCCCGTATACCTACGTGGATACCGACCCGGTACGCACCGTCAAGGCCACCGGAGGACGTTACAGCGCCGCAGAAACCCTCTCTCACCTCACGCGGATTCCGCGCGGCGTCATCGGTTGGGGCTATGTCGATGCCACCGCTGAAAACCTCGCCTTTCTCTGCCAGCCAGAGCGCGTCAACTACTTCATCTACCGCGACCCGCGCGACATGCTCGTCTCGCACATCTTCTTCGCCACCGATATGCACACCGGCCACGGAATGCACGAGTATTACCAGAATCTTTCCGATTTCGACGAGCGCCTGAAAGTTGCCATCACCGGCATTGACCAGGACGGCCTCTACATGGTCAGCGTCAAACAGCGCTACGAGGGCGTTTTCCAGTGGCTGGAACAGCCCACCGTGCTGTGCATCCGTTTCGAGGAGCTGATCAACGACCGCGAACGGATCCTCAACCAGATGCTCGACCAGGTTGAAAAGACCGGCTATAAAATCCCCACCCCGCGCGAGCAAGCGCTCGAAACCCTGCTCGAAACGATCCAGCCCAAAAAGTCAAAAACTTTCCGCTCTGGAAAAACCGGCGAATGGAAAAAATACTTCAAAGACGAGCACAAAGCCCTGTTCAAGGATGTGGCCGGAGATTTGCTGGTGAAGTTGGGGTATGAAAGCAATAATGACTGGTGAGTATGAAATGCGAAATGTGACAAAGGCTCTACGTTTCACGTTTTATTTTTAGGGAAACTCCCTTGCTAGAAAAAATCCTCCCCCAAAACCTGAATCGTCGTGTCATGCGCCTGTTAAACAATTGGCGCATCTTTCGCATGGCCTGGCGCGTTGCCAACGCCGCGCCTGCCCAACGCGATGTGCGCCCGGTGGCTTTCTTCAAAGCCTCCAGCGGACTGGATGACCTTTCCTGGAACAGCGCCTTTCATCTGCTGACCTCGTGGGGATTACGCCTGCAGGGCATTCCGATCGCCTATTTCGCCTGCGACCACGGCATGAGCCGCTGCGTGCTCGGCACCAACCGCAACGATCCGGACCATCTGCCGCCCTGCCGCTCGTGCGTTTTCCAGGCCAGGACTTTGTATACTGGTAGCGCGGTAAATTGGTTCACGTTTGAGCGCAATGCCGAACTCGAAAACGCGCTCAACAACCTGCCGCTGGCTGAGCTTTCCACTTTCCACTTTCAAAATATCCCGCTCGGCGCGCTGTGTCTTCCCGGCCTGCGCTGGATTTTGCGCCGTCACAATCTCATTGATGATGACGCGACGAGGTTTTTCTTCCGCGCGTACATGCTCTCCGCGTTCAACATTGCCCAACGCTTCGAGCGTTTTCTCGATGCTGTCAACCCGCAGGTGGTGGTGGTTTTTAACGGGCAGTTCTATCCCGAAGCGACCGCCAAATGGGTGGCTAAACAGCGAGGCGTGCGGGTGATCTCTCACGAGGTGGGACTCCAGCCGGTGACGGGATTCTTTACCGAGGGCGAGTCCACCGCTTATCCGATTTCCATCCCCGAATCCTTTGATTTGAACGAGGCGCAGAATGCCCGGCTGGAGGATTACCTGCAAAAGCGCTTCCAGGGCAATTTCAGCATGGCCGGAATCAAGTTCTGGCCGGATATGAAAGGCCTCGACGCCGCATTTTTGGAAAAAGCAGCCGCTTTCAAGCAAATCATCCCGGTTTTCACCAACGTGATTTTTGACACCAGCCAGCCGCATGCCAACACGGTCTTTACCGATATGTTCGTCTGGCTCGACCTGGTGCTGGAGACGGCCAGGGTGCACCCCGAGACGCTTTTTGTGATCCGCGCTCACCCCGATGAGACTCGCCCCGGCAAGGAAAGCCAGGAAAGTGTGGCCGAGTGGGTTGAGAAACGCTGCGCGACGGAGGTGCCGAATATCGTTTTTGTGCCGCCGCACGAGTATTTGAGTTCGTATGAGCTGATCGCGCGCGCCAAGTTTGTCATGATCTACAACTCGACTATTGGCCTGGAGGCTTCGATCATGGGCGCGGCGGTCTTGAGCGCCGGCAAGGCGCGGTTTACGCAGTATCCGAGCGTCTTTTTCCCGCCATCGGTGGATGAGTATTGCGCCACGCTGGAAAACTTCCTGGCCGCCGAAAAAATCGACATCCCCGCCGATTTTCGCCGCAATGCGCGCCGCTTCCTGTACTACCAGCTTTTCCGCACATCCCTGCCCTTCGGCGATTATCTCGAGCGCGGCCTCCTGCCAGTCAACGCCCGCCTGAAATGGTTCGACCCGATCCAGTTGCTCCCCGAAAATTCCCCGGCACTGAAAACGGTGACCAAGGGCCTGTTCCAGGGCGGGGATTTCTTGCTAGATGAATAGTTGTTTGCTGGAAATGGATTGCCTATGAAATTCGCACGCATCCTGTTCTTGGTTTTTATTTTTATTACGTCTCTATTCTATGGCGCTATTTTCTCCGGCCAGGTTTTGGGGCTGTTGAAGCTCTACAATATCGCCCTGGCGGTTGTGCTGAGTCTCGTCAGCGGCGGTTTTGTCTTTTACATCTTGGCGCTCAATCGTCAGTGGTTTGACGATTTTCTGGATGATGGTCAAAAGGCCGGGAATTTATCGCAAAAGTTGTTGGTGTTCACGCTCATTGCTGTCGGATTTGCATTATTCGCCGTGTTGGCGCTCTATCCGCTCGCGCGCTGGCCCTTTTCCCCGATTTCCACGAAATTGAACTGGGATGCCGGGCTGTACCACTTCCCCAAAGCGATCGAGATGCTTTCCACCGGTTCTGCTTGGGACATGACCATCGATTACGGGGAATATCCGTTTGGATATGAGTCGCTCCTGGCGTTGGCCTTTGGGCTGAACAATGGCGGATATTTGCTCGGTCTGACCCATGCACTGATCGCGGCTTATTTTTTCCTGGCGTTGTGGCTGCTGATTGCGCGTTCCACCCGCCTTCCGCATGGATTGATCACCTTGCTCGTTGCCCTGATTATCGTTAGCCGTCTTTATCTGCCTAAAAACGACAACAACATCTGGTGGATTATCTGGACGCAGGTGATTTTGATCGGCAAGAACGATTTGTTGTTGGGTGCCACGCTACTTTCCATTGTTTTGTTTCTGCCGCCCGTTGGTGAAAAAGGACGGGCCTATCTTCCCGGTCTGGCGGTTTCGAGCATGCTGGCGTTGAGTATCAAACCCAACGCGGCTTTATTGGTTTTGTTTGCTTGGGGTCTGGTTTTGTTCGATCTTGTTCGTTCTGGGACGCTGAAAACAGCGTTCAAAGGAATGGCCGGCGGGGCTTTGCTGATCTTGCCGGGTGTACTTTGGGTTCCACGTAACTTAATCACCATGCACAGCCTGTTCAAGAGTAATGCTATCAAACTCAGCGGTTTGAGTATTGCCACTAACCTGACCAATCCTTATTTCTATCAACATATCCCAACCCAATTTTATCTTGTGGCTGGAATCAGCCTCCTGGCGCTTATGGCCGCGCTTTTCTGGCGACGGATCAGGCTGCCAGCCCTGGTTGGCCTGGTTCTCTTTTTGACTTTCGTACTGACGCCTGCTTCGGCTTTCCTGGGCAATAACCAGCAACCGACCCAGATCGCCTGGCGTTTTGCAGTTGGATTCCTCGCTTATGAAGCTGTTTTGCTGTTGGTCTTGTTGGAACCCATTATCAACCGGCTTTACAACTGGATCGCGCCCCGCCTGGTTTTTTCGGCGCTGATCGCCCTTTTGGTTCTGGGCGTTGGAGCCGTGGGTCTGCGACGCAATCGTGGCCTGCTGGAGTATGTGCCCAATGGGGATGCGGTGCTCTGTGACCAGTTTGAAGAGTCAGTTGGCGTAGATGGTTATTTCAGTGCCTATGCTTACATCCAGGAAAATGTGCATCATTCAACGGTGATCGTTGAAAATGGCCTGCCCTACTATCTTTATGATGCGCAATTTACCAACACGGTCACGCGTTCACACGACGCCGATTATTTTGTGGCCTTCAAAACCGCCTGGACCAAAGGGCGGAAGGAAGGTTTCACTGAGATGCTCTCGGCGCCAGATTGGGAGCAAACCTGGACGCTGGTTTACGAGGATGCGGAAGGCCGCGTCTACAAACGCAATCCATGAACTGTTCCATTGTCATCCGCGCCTATAACGAAGCCCGCCACCTGCCGCGCCTGCTGGAAGGGATCAAGCAGCAAACGCTCGAGGATGTGGAAATCATCCTGGTTGACTCCGGCTCGACGGATGAAACGGTGATGATTGCAGAATCTTTCGGCGCGAAAATTGTCCACATTGCCCCACAGGAATTCACTTTTGGCCATTCGCTCAACCACGGGATCGAAGCCGCCACCCGCGAGTTGGTTATCATCGCCTCGGCGCATGTCTACCCAGTCTATCCCGACTGGCTGGAGGGTTTACTCGAACCCTTTGCAGATGCCTCCATCGGGCTGACCTACGGCAAGCAGCGTGGCACGGAGATCAGCAAATTCTCTGAACACGAGATTTTCGCCCGCTGGTTCCCAGATGTCTCTGATTTACGCCAATCCCACCCGTTCTGCAATAATGCCAACGCCGCCATCCGCCGCTCGTTGTGGGAAATCCATCCCTATGATGAAACATTGACCGGCCTGGAAGACCTGGCCTGGGCCAGGTGGATGCAGTCAAACGGGCATGGTCTCGCCTATGTCGCCGAAGCGGAGATTATCCATCTCCATAACGAAACACCCCAAGGGGTGCGCAACCGCTACCGGCGCGAGGCGATGGCCTTTAAACGGATTTACCCTGAGGCGCATTTTAACGCCTACGATTTCATCCGCATGACAAGCGGCAATATTTTCAATGACTTGTGGCACGCCGCGCAGCAAAAAGTGCTGTTCAAAAATTTTGCCAGCATTTTCTGGTTCCGCTTCAACCAGTTCTGGGGCACCTACCAGGGCTACCGCCAGTCGCTCGAATGGAACTGGCAACTGCGCCAGACTTTCTACTATCCGCGCGGGATGGAGATCGTTGAGACCCCCAGGCGCCAGATCGAGCCGATTCGGTATAATAATGGGTAATATGCCTACAATCGCCGCCCTTGTTCCCATGCGTCACCATTCCCAGCGTGTGCCGGGAAAAAACTATCGTCCGCTGGCCGGGAAACCACTCTACCAGCACATCCTCGAGACGCTGAGCGCCGTCCCGGAAGTGACCAGCATCATGGTGGATACTGATTCAGAACCGGTCATGGCCGGGCTGCGGGAGAACTTCCCGCAGGTGAAGATCATCCAGCGCCCCGAGCATCTCCGCGCGCCAGAAATCCCCATGAACGAAATCCTGGCTTACGACATGGCCCAACTCGAAGCCGATTTCTACCTGCAAACTCACAGCACCAACCCGCTACTGAAAGCGGAAACCATCTCCGGGGCGATTCAAAAATTCCTCGCCGCGTACCCGGCTTTCGACTCGATGTTTTCCGTCACCCGGCTGCAAACCCGCCTGTGGGATTCGCTCACCCGCGCCCTCAATCACAACCCGGCCATCCTGCTCCAAACCCAGGATCTGCCGCCCGTTTACGAAGAGAACTCCTGCTTTTACCTGTTCACCCGCCAAAACCTGCTGGCGCGCCGCAACCGGATGGGTGAACGTCCACTGATGTTCGAAATTCCCCGTCTCGAAGCGGTAGATATCGACGAAGAAGCCGATTTCGAGATCGCCGACTTGCTCATGCGCCGCCGTCTGGGCCTGGCCTGATTAGGAACCATGAAAACTGTCCTTTTTTCTGCCCCATACATGCTCCCGTTTGTGGAGCGCTTTCGCCCCGTGTTTGCTTCTTTTGACATCGACCTGATCCTGCCCGAAGTCCACGAACGGCTCGAAGAAGCCGAGATTCTAAAATATGCCGGCCAATTTGATGGCGCCATCTGCGGCGATGACCGTTACACGGCCCGCGTGCTGGAAGCCTGCGCCCCGCGCCTGAAAGTCATCTCCAAGTGGGGGACAGGGGTCGATTCGATCGACGCTGAAAATTGCTCCCGGTTGGGAATCAGGCTGGGACGCACTCCCAACGCCTTCACCCTGCCGGTAGCCGATACCGTGATGGGCTACATCCTGGCTTTTGCGCGCCGCCAGCCGTGGATGAATCTTCAGATGAAGAGCGGCATCTGGGACAAAATCCCCGGCAAAGCCTTGCACGAGCAGACGCTGGGCATCATCGGCGTTGGCGCGATTGGCAAAGCGCTGACGCGCCGCGCCCGCGCCTTCGGGATGAAAGTGCTCGGCACCGATATTGTTGATATTGACCATGTTTTTATTGCTGAAACCGGCGTTGAGATGACTTCTCTCGCCGCGCTTCTCTCTCGGTCTGATTATATTTCCATCAACTGTGACCTGAATCCCACCTCCCGGCACCTGATCAACCCTGACACGCTGGCGCACGTCCGGCCCGGCGCAGTGCTGATCAATACTGCCCGCGGCCCGATTGTGGATGAACCAGCCTTGATCGCGGCCCTTGAAACCGGAAAACTGGGCGGCGCGGCGCTGGATGTCTTCGAGTTTGAACCACTCCCGCAGACCAGTCCGCTGATTCGGATGGAAAATGTGATGCTCGCTCCGCACAATGCCAATTCCAGCCCGGCAGCCTGGGAGCGGGTGCACTGGAATACCATCAAAAATCTGCTGGATGGGCTGGAGATTGATTACAACCTTGCTGATTTAATGAATCAGGATGGCACCCGATGACCGAATCCCGAATTCCAAATTCCGAATCTCCCAGAACTGCCCTGATCACCGGCGTTGGGGGCGGCATTGGCCGCGCCACGCTGGAATATTTTGCCAGCCGCGGTTGGCATGTCATCGGCGTGGATCGCGCCCCGTTTGCCGGGGAATTTCCAGCCCGCGGGCATTTTATCCAGGCTGATATTTCTCACCCCGAAGTGCTGGAGCAGATTTTCATCCAGGCGCGCGCCTCGACTTCCACACTGCATGCCCTGGTCAATAATGCCGCAGTACAGGTTGCCAAGCCGCTGGTGGAGACATCTGTTGAAGAGTGGGATGCCGTGATGGCTTCCAATTTGCGCTCGGTTTTTTTGTTTGCCAAGCTGACTTATCCGCTGTTCAAGGCGGCGGGCGGTGGCGCGATCGTGAATGTTTCCTCCGTGCACGCCATCCAGACTTCGGCCAATATTGCCGCGTATGCCGCCAGCAAGGGCGGCCTGCTGGCGCTGACGCGCGCCATGGCAATCGAATTTGCGCCGGACAATATTCGCGTTAATGCCATTTTGCCGGGCGCAGTGGATACGCCCATGTTGCGCGCCGGGCTGGGTCGCGGGCATGTTGGCCAGGGTGACATGCAATCGCGCCTGGATAATCTGGCCCGCAAAACGGTCAATGGGCGCGTTGGCCAGCCCGAAGAAATTGCCAGCGCCATTTATTTCCTGGCAGATGGCGAACAATCGTCTTTCATGACCGGCCAGGCGCTGGTGGTGGATGGCGGCGCAACGGCGCGTCTCAGCACGGAATAAGGAACATGCAGACTCTTAAAAGCACCCGCTTTTGGCCTTTCCTGCGCGCTGCCTATATTGGCCTGCGCGATCTGCCCCAACTCCCGGCCGCCTACCTGCATCCCTGGCGGCGCGTGGCCCTCGGGCGGCTGGCTGCACTGAAAGACATCCACAAAGGCAAGCGCGCCTTCATTATTGGCAACGGCCCCAGCCTGAAAAATACGCCCATGCAGAAACTCAAAGGCGAAATCACCTTTGGGATGAACCGCATTTACCTGATGTTCCCCGAACTGGGCTTCAATACCACCTACCTGAGCGTGGTCAACGACCTGGTCATAGAACAGACTGCCAGCGACCTGGCTGCCCTCGAAATCCCCAAGTTCCTGACCTGGCGCTCGCGCCGCTTCTTTTCTCCAGACCAATTTACCGGTTCCCAATCTACCAATTTACCCACCTTCCTCTACACTGCCTACGACTCGCCGCGCTTCTCACCCGATGTGCGCGGGCGCGTTTGGGAAGGCGCGACGGTCACTTACGTCACCTTGCAGCTGGCCTTCCACATGGGCATCAGCGAAGCCATTTTGATCGGTGTGGATCACAACTACGAGGCGCGCGGCAAGCCGAATACCACCGTCGTTTCCACCGGCGATGACCCCAATCACTTTGACGCGCGTTATTTTGGCGCCGGCTTCCGCTGGCAGCTGCCCGACCTGGAGACGTCTGAGCTGGCTTATGGCATGGCGCGGCAGGCTTACAGCGCCGCCGGCCGGCGGGTGGTGGATGCCACGCTGGGCGGCAAGTTGACCATTTTTGAAAAAGTAGATTACAACGCGCTCTTCCCAGGCCTGGCATGACTCTGACCGTCAGCATTGTCACCCCGTCTTATCACCAGGTGCGCTATCTCGAGCAGACGATCTGCTCGGTGTTGGGGCAGGATGCGGCTCCGCTGGAGTATTTTGTGATCGATGGCGGGTCAACCGATGGGAGTGTGGATGTCATCCGACGCTATGCAGGTCAGCTGGCGGGTTGGGTTTCGGAAAAAGATCGCGGCCAGGCAGAAGCCATCAATAAGGGCTTGCGGCGCACGCGGGGAGAGATTGTCGCCTGGATCAATTCGGATGATTTCTATTTGCCGGGAGCTTTCCGGGCGGCGGTGGAAGCCTTTCGCGCGCATCCACAGGCCGGGCTGGTGTATGGTGACGTGCTTTCGGTGGATGGGGAAGGCCGGGTCTTCAATCAACAGCGCTTCCGTCAGCTCAATCTGGGCGACCTGATGGCCTTTTCCATTATCAGCCAGCCGGCGGTTTTTATGCGCCGCGCAGTGCTGGAGCAGGCCGGCCTGCTCGATGAGAGTTTCCACTGTCTGTTGGATCATCACTTGTGGCTGCGCCTGGCGCGCCTGGCCCCGGTCGTTTACCTGCCGCAGCCGCTGGCCGCGGCACGGTATCATCCTGAAGCCAAAAATTTGGCCCGCCCGACGGATTTTGGGCGCGAAGCCTGGCGGATTGTGGACTGGATGGAGTCGGATCCGGATTTTACTGCGCTTTTTGCTGCCCAGCGCACCCGGATTTTGGGCGGCGCAAACCGTTTTGACGCGTTTTACCTGCTGGATGCTGGTTTTTACGGGCAGGCGCTCAGGGCATATGCGCGCGCTTTCCGGTATAATCCACTTGTTGTGTTGCGTGAATTTCACCGTGTGCTGTATGCACTGCTTGCGCCGCTCGGATTAACCCGCCTGCGCCCGGTTTACAACCGCCTGCGTACCCGGCTCAATCCTCCCTCTGAATTGACCCCTCTCAAATGACCTGGTTCCCTGGATCTCGTAAAACCCTGACGTTTGTCGTTTCTCTGGCCTTTGTGCTGGCTTTTGGCCTGCGAATGGTCGATTTGACTGATTTGCCGCTGGATTTTAATCCCGGCCGGCAGTTATTCTCGATGCTTAAGGCGCGCGGGATGTATTATGCGCTCTCGCCTGAGCTGCCAGCCTGGCAGCGTGAAATTGCCATTCAGCAGTGGCAGGAAACCGCCGTGATTGAACCGCCGGTGCTCGAAGCGCTGGTGGCTGTTTCCTACCGGGCGTTTGGCGAGCATCTCGAAATTCCGCGCATTTATTCCTCCATATTCTGGTTGGTGGGCGGACTTTTCCTGTTTTTGCTGGCGCGACAAATGACCGGGGCTGGGGGTGCGCTGATCGCCCTGCTTTTTTACCTGTTCCTGCCCTTTGGCGTCTATGCCAGTCGCAGCTTTCAACCCGACCCGCTGATGGTGGCTCTGATTTGCGCTGCGCTGTGGGGCATGTGGAACTGGCGTGAGCATGGCTCGTGGCGCTATGCGCTCACCGCCGGGCTGTTGACCGGCGCGGCGATCTTCGTCAAAAATGTGGCCGTGTTTCCGCTGGGCGTTGCGGCGATGGCACTGGTGCTCGAATGGGGTCTGGTCGCCGCGCTGAAAGACCGGCAGACCTGGGTCGTGGCGCTTCTCGCGGTGCTGCCGGTGGCGCTCTATACGCTGTATGGCGTGGCGATTGCCGGCTATCTGGGCGGACAATTTGACTTTCGCTTTTTCCCCAACCTATGGCCGACTGCCGCCTTTTATCTGCAATGGAAGAATCAACTGGAAGGGGTGTTCGGATTCAGCCTGGTCTTGTTGGGGTTGGCTGGCATGTTTGCCGCCCGGCGGCGGGTGTTTGCGTTGCTGGCCGGGTTGTGGATCGGTTATTTCCTCTACGGAATGACTTTTGCCTATCACATCACCTCACATGATTATTACCAGCTGCTGCTGATGCCAACTCTGGCGCTTTCGCTCGCGGTTGTGGCAGAAATCCTTTTTGAGCATGCCGCCGCGCTGCGAAACTTACGACTGGCGCGTGCAGTGATCGCCCTGGGGTTGCTGGCCGTCGTCGCTGTGGAGATGTGGACAGTGCGCGTTGAGCTGGTGCGCCAGGACTATCGCCCGGATGCCGCCTACCAATGGAGCATCGGCGAAGTGCTGGGACATACTTCCACCCCGGTCGTCAGCCTGGCGCAGGATTATGGCGGCCGTCTGGCCTACTGGGGCTGGCAGCCGAATGTCGCGTGGTATGATGAAAGCATGTTGGTTCTGCGCGACCTGGCCGGGCGCGATATTGACCTGGCTGGCCAGTTCCCAAAAATGATCGAGGGCAAGCGCTTTTTTGTCGTTACGCACCTGGCTGAATTGGAGCGCCAAGCTTACCTGAAAGATGTCCTCTATTCCAACTACCCGGTCTACGCAGAAGGCAAAGGCTACGTCATTTTTGACCTGGCCCATCCCAAGAACAGCACTCCCTGACCCGGACTCAGCCCGTGACCACAGTTTCGATTATCACCCCATCCTTTAACCAGGCCCGCTATCTCGAGGCCACCATCCGCTCGGTGCTGGAACAGGAGCATGACGGGCTGGAATACATCATCGTCGATGGCGGCTCGACCGACGGCTCGGTGGAGATCATTACCCGCCATGCCGACCGGCTGGCCTGGTGGGTCTCGGAAAGGGACAAAGGCCAGACCGACGCCCTGAATAAAGGATTCGAACGCGCCACGGGTGAGATCCTGGCCTGGATCAACTCGGATGACACCTACGAACCCGGCGCGGTTGCCGCAGCTGTGAAATATCTGGAAGCACACCCCGAAGTTGGGTTGGTATATTCGGGCGCGAATTTCATTGACGAGCAGGGCCGCTGGCTGGGGCGTTTCCCCGCCGCCCAAACCGATTATGCCCGTCTGCGGCGCGGTTATGTCCACATCCCCCAGCAGACGGCTTTCTTCCGCGCCAGCCTGTGGAAACAAGTTTGCCCGCTTGACCCCGATTTTTACTTTGCCATGGATTACGACCTGTGGGTGCGCCTGGCCCGCCTTGCGCCTGTCGCGTATCTTCCCAACCAGACCTGGGCCAACTTTCGGCTGCAATCGGCCAGCAAAACCATGGCCGCCGACGACCGCTGCTGGCCAGAAATGCTCAAAGTCCATTACCGTAACGGCGGCTCCTTCTTTTCCCCGTTGGTAGCCAAATATTATCTGCGCCAGCTTGTGGCCCCACTGCTGCGCTGGCAGCGCCAGCGGCGCATGAAAAAATATGATTAGCCCCGAGCACCGCCGTGGAGTGCGGTCTGCCCTATGAAAACCTGGCTTCTCACCTCTCCCAGTTTTGATGATTTCCTGCACCTATTACGCGCCTGGCGTTTCTGGTTGGTTGGAGCGCTGATTGGCGGAGCGTTGGGGGCGGCTGTTTACAACGTCTTCCCGCCCCAGTATCGCGCCCGCGCCACGGTCGTGGTCGATTTCAACGCCGAACAGGCCTGGCCGGTCGATTCGGACAAGGAGCTTTTCTACTTCCTCGAACGTGAAACCCGCAAACTTGAAGAAGTGGCCTGGGCAGACACCACCCTGCAGCAGGTGGCTGACCGAACCGGATTTAGCCTGTCCGAGCTGCGTACCGCCAAACTGGAACTCAGCCAACCCCAGGATGGCGGCTGGCACTTTTACGCCACCGACGCCGACGCCGACCTGGCCTCCACACTGGCCGCCACCTGGGCCAAAGCCTTTACCGAACGCACCCGCGCTGGAGTTGCCAGCGCCCTGACTCTTTCCGCCGCCCGCACCGCCCTCGAATCCAATCCGCAAGACGCCGCCCTGTTGGCTCGCGTCAGCGCCCTGGAACCCGCCGCGCTTGGCCTGACCCCGCAACTGCAGCTTTCCGAAGTGCAGACCTCCTCCCTGCCAGTCAGCCGCAAGGTTGGACAGGGCACTTATGTGCTGGCTGGAGCCGCGATTTTCCTGGCCATCAGCGCCCTGCTCATATTGCTGTCTCCGCGTCAGCCAGCCTGACGTTTTCTCCCCACTGCAACCATGCTGCCACGTCTCTCGCGCTTTTTTTGGGCCCTGACTCTGGTGACCCTACCGGTCACCAGCTTCCGTTACCTGCCATTCGTGGGTTCCGGGACTTATGTGCGCCCTCTGGCCTTGATTCCGTTGGCGCTGCTGTTGCCCATCCTGTTGGTGCGCCTGCGTCTCCGGCAAATTCCGCGCCCCTGGCCCGGCCAGCTGACAATCCTGGCGGCTTTTGCGCTGGTGGCGCTGGCTTCCTCGGCCTGGGGACAGCTCCTGGCCCCGCTTGAATTGCGCGGCGTGGAGGTTTGGGATCGTGCATTGCGGGCCTTCGTCACCCTGGCGGTTGGGCTGGCTTTTTTCCTGGCCGCCGTTTGGATGAACCAGGAAGAAGCCGACTTGAAATTTTCGGCGCGCTGGCTGCTGCTGGGGCTGATTCTGCATCTCGCCTGGGGCGCGATCCAGTTTTACGGGTTGAACCATGGCTACCGCAGCCTGCTCAACCAGATTCAGCAGAGTTTCTCGGTGCGCGGTCTGGTCAAGAACAAGCGGGTTTCGGGGTTTGCCTTCGAGCCGTCCTGGCTGGCCGGCCAGATTGTGACGTTGTATTTGCCCTGGCTGGTGGCCGGGTTGCTGGTGCGCTTTCGTGAGAGTCTTTTTCCGCTCGACGGGTTTTTGAAAAAATGGCGTCTTTCGGGTGCCTGGGTAGAGGCAGGGCTGCTTTTGGGCGCGCTGGCGGCGCTGTTGATGACCTATTCTCGCTCGGGGTTGCTGGTGACGGTTTTGGCCGCCGCGATCACGCTGTTTGCTTCGGGCGGCGCGTTGTTGAGAAGCGGGTTCGGGTGGTTTCGGGCAGGATTCGGCCCGGATGTAGCGCCCGGCCGTTGGGCGCGCCTGCAAGCTGCGGGGAGTCGCATGGTGTTAATCCTGCTGGCTGTTTCTGTGCTGGCGGGCGCCGGTTTCTTCTTGGCCGATAAAGGCTACATCGCCCGGTTTTTTACTTCGGAAAAGGAAAATCTACCCGATTATCTTGTTTCGGTGTATCTGGGGCCGCGCCTGGCGTATGCGGTTTCGGCGTTGGAAGCGTTTCAGCAGCATCCGTTGACCGGGGTAGGGCTGGGCGCGAGCGGTTTTTGGATGTACCGGTCTATGCCCGATTGGGTGCTTTCGGGGGTGCCTGAGATTGCGGAGCAGATGAGCCCGGATGCGGGGCAATTTCCGAACCCGAAAAATTTGTTTGTTCGTTTGTTGGCTGAGACCGGGCTGGTCGGTTTTATGCTGTTTGTGGCTTTTTACCTTTCAACCCTGGCCGATGTGCTTGAGCTGCTGCGCCAGCCGGGCAGCGCGGCGCGCTGGCTGGGGACTGCCGGGTTGTTTGCTTTTACGGCGGTGCTATTACAGGGCGGTTCGCAGGATTCGCTGGCGATGCCCGAGATGTGGATCAACCTGGGCCTGCTGATTGGGGCCGCCGGGGCTTTAATTCAACCGAAGGAGTGAGAGGCATGATTGTTTTATCTGTGGGGATGCCGCGCGCGGGTTCCGGCTGGCACTATAACCTGGTCCATGACCTGATGGCGACAACAGGCTGTGATGAAGCGCGTGAGATTCGCAGCCGCTATGGCCTGGAAAAAATCCTAACCGAGGTCAATTGCAATATTGGGGTGTTGAGTCTGCGCCGGTTGGCGCTGGTACTGCGCCCGGCGTTGCTCGGACATACGTTTGTGATCAAAGCCCATTCCGCGCCGACGCTGACTGCGCAGGCCTTGATCCGTGGCGGATTGCTGCGTACGACGTATATTTATCGTGATCCGCGCGATGCGATGCTTTCGGCTTATGAATATGGCAAACGGGTGCTGGAAAAGCAAGGCCGCCCGAATGCTTTCTCGCATCTGACGGATTTTCAGAAAACGATGGATTTTTTTGCTGAATACGTGGAAGGCTGTCTGCGCTGGCGCAGGGTGCCCGGCGTGCTCACAGCCCGTTACGAGGATTTGCTCAGCAATTATGAGACCGAAACCCGCCGGCTGGTGGATTTCCTTGGGCTCGATGCCCAGGCGCCAGCGGTTCAGGCGGCGGTGGCTCAGTATCGCCCGGGAGGGCAGGTGCAGGGTCAGCAAGGCACGCACTTCTATAAAGGCCAGGTGGGCCGTTTCCGTGAGCATTATTCCGCGGATGAACAACACACTCTGGCTGGGAGATTTGGGCCGGCGCTGGCCAAACTGGGATACGAAATTTAACCGCCGCTTGTGGAACCTGCCTCTCGCCGCCCTCACCCCAGCCTGCACAGCCCGCTGATGCGCGGGCTGTTGGCTTTCCTGGCGCTGATCTTGCTCTGGAGCCTCCTGGCAGAGGCCCTGCTGCGTTCCCCGCTGGGAGATTTTCTCCCGCCCAGCGTCGGCGCGGATAATTTTCAGTTCGATCTAAAAACCCACTATCTCGAACAGTTTATTCGCCGTTATGGCCGGCTGGATTGTCTCATCGTGGGCAGTTCAATGGCCAACAGCGGCCTCGACCCGTTGATCATTGACCAGGTCTATACCCAGGAAACCGGCCAGACCCTGCATTGCTTCAACTTTGGCCTTTCTGCGCTGACCATGGCAAGTGGCGGAGATATTGCCCGAGCCCTGCTCCGACGCTATCAGCCCCATATACTGATCATTGTTCTTTCGGCGCGAGATTTTTCTATTGAATATGGCGATTTGACTGCCCCGCTTTTGCAGACTGCCTGGGTGCGGCAAAACCTGGGCCAGGCATCGCTGGAAGGCTGGCTGGTCAATTATGCCGGCGGCTATCGCTACCGTCTGGCACTGCAATACTGGCTGCGCCCGGAAAACCGCGCCCCATTCTTGCAGGAATACCATGCGCTGACGCGCCAGGGCTTTTCACCACTGCAAGAATTCCGCGACCCGCCCGTCAATTTTCCGGCATTTGTGGATTTTTCTCCAGCCCAGTCTGCCTGGCAGGGCTTTGAAAGCATCCAAAACCAGCCCGAAACGGTTGTCATCTTTGTCGAAGCCCCGATCCAGCCAGCTTACCGGCAAATCTACCTTGAAACGCCGCAAAGGTACGAACAGCGTTTTATCCAGCCGGTGCAGACTGATCTTGCCGCCCGCAATATTCCTTTCTTGCGAACCGTTAACCTGTCCAACAGCCTGCCGGCTGACTTTTGGTACGATTCACTGCATGTCAACTCCCGCGGCGCGCCGGTCTTCTCGCGCTGGCTGGGCGGCCAATTAAGCCGGTTATCCCCTCAGGGCCTCTCTCACTAATGGCCATCGTCTCTCTGCCCTTTCTCATCCTATCTCTGGCAGCCCTGGCAGGCTACCACCTGTTACCGCGCCGCTGGCGCAATCTGTGGCTGTTGGCCGCTTCTTATGGTTTTTTATTCACCTTTGGCTGGTCCTACGCCCTGGCCCTGGCCGCTTTAACTGGCTTTAACTACGTCCTGGCCTTGCGCCTGCCTGTTCAAAAAGCCTGGCTCTGGCCCGCACTGGGCCTCAACCTGGCTTCCTTTGGGTTGCTCAAATTCCTATCCGGGCCTTATGGGACGGTCTTCGCCAACCTGCTGGCCCCCGGCCTGGCCCCTGGCTGGACCGCTGCGCTGCTGCCAGTCGGTTTCTCTTTTTACATTTTGCAGGCCATTTCTTATCTTGTGGATGTATCCCGCGGTCAACTTCAGCCGGAAACCCGCTTGATTCACTTTGCGCTGTACCTGGCTTATTTTCCCAAGCTGCTGGCTGGCCCGATTGAACGCGCTAAAACCTTCCTGCCTCAGTTGGATTCGCCTCGCCCACTCGATTCTAGCGGCCTGGGTCGTGGATTGGGCCTCATCCTGCTTGGCCTGCTTCGCAAACTCGTGATCGCCGATCACCTGGCAGCGCTTCGCCCCGCCGGCCTGTTCACCCAGCCCGCCGATTTCTCCCCGCTCACCCGCGCCAGCTGGATCATCATCTTCGCCTTTACCCTATACAACGACTTTGCCGGTTACACCTCCATGGTTCGCGGGCTGAGCGCCTGGTTCGGAATCGAACTCAGCCCCAACTTTCGCCAACCTTTCTTCGCATCCACCGTCACCGACTTTTGGAAACGCTGGCATATCAGCCTTTCCAGCTGGCTGCGCGACTATCTTTTCTACCCCCTCCAGCGCTGGATGCTGCAAAACCGCATCCCACGCGGCCTGGTCAACCTGCTCACGCCGCTGATGACCATGCTCGCCAGTGGATTTTGGCACGGAGCCTACCTCTCCATGCTGCTTTGGGGCGGCCTGCACGGTCTTTACCTGGCATTGGAACAACTCCTGCGTCTGCGCCCCCCGGTTGATTCTCGTTGGAAACTGACCGCTGCAACACTCTTGACCTTGACCCTCACCACCCTGGCCTGGATTCCATTTACAGCCGCCAGCACCGCCTCAGCGCGCTTCTACCTTTCGGGGCTGTGGCACTTGACCGGAGCCATCGATCTGACCCTGCTCCCCGACTTTTTCCTGTTAACCATCTTTTCACTGTGGCTTGACCGCCAGGAAATAAGCTCCGCCCGCGAAGACTTCTTCATGGTCTGGAGTCCGAGCGCGCAAGCCTGGGGCCTCGGCGCCGCATTGTTCCTCCTGGTGCTCTTTTTGGGCAGCGCCGCCAACCTTGCGGGATTCGTCTACCAGGGCTTTTAGAAAACCTTTCGGCTGTCGTCTCCAAATTCTTTTTTTCGGTAACAAAATTAGCCTTGATTTGGTAAAAACTGCGTTATGATTAATGCCATGCAGCGATCCGACTCTCCTTACATTACCGACTGGTATGCTGTTGCTCTGCGCTGGCTGATTTTGGTCGGCCTGAGTTTGTCCCTTGCCCCGCTTGGTGTTTCGCTGACTCTCCCCGCCTTGCTCGGGGCGATCATGCTGGTTGGCATGGTTTTGTGGAATGTGATCCTGACCTGGATGGCAGGCCAAAACTATCGTTGGGAATATCATCGCCTGATCGTGGTTGGGGTGGATGTTCTGGTGGCGGTGGCCTTTTTCCTGCTGGAAGGTACATTCCTTGGCTCTGCAGCCTGGGCCTTGCTGGTCCCGCTCGTCAGCGCCAGCCTGTACTATAACCTGGCCGGTGCCCTGTTGACGGTCGTAATCCTGATTCTTGTTGAAGTGGCCGGCAGTTTTCTATACTCCCTGTCTGTGGTGGAACTCACAGCAGGTACGCTTTTCACCGGGTTGCTGGGCCTGGCCTTCGGCCTGATCAGTCAGAGATTTTATAAACATTGGCAGGCCGAACGACAGAAGCAGATTGCTGTGCGCGAACAACAACAAAAAGGTGAAAATGACCGCCTGCGCGCCATCTATAATCTTACTGCGGCGCTGACTTCCTCTCTGAGCTATCGCCGGGTGTTGGACAGTGCGCTGGATCTGAGTGTCCATGCTCTGCACGTTGAGAGTGGCGATTCGGACGGGCAGACGGTTCCTGTGGATAATGGCCTGGTCAGCGCCATCCTGCTCTTTAACGGCGAAGAGCTGAATATTGGTTCTGCCCGGCGGCTGACTCAGGCCGATTTGCGCGCGGTTTTTCCAGCCAAGGCCGGGCTGCTGGCCAGGGTCATCGAAGAAGGGGAGGCGTTGACGGTTAATTCTGTCGCGCAGGATCCGGAGCTGGGGCGCGTGGTCGGTTTTCTGCAGTGTAAATCCCTGTATTGCTTCCCCTTGCGCAGCGGGTTCAGCGTTTATGGGGTGATGATTTTTGGTCATCTTGAAGCGGATTATTTCTCCCGTGAGCGCTGTGATATTCTTGGCATCGTGGGCCGCCAGGCTGTTATTGCCATTCAGAATGCGCGTCTGTACCAGGATCTGGCGGATGAGAAGGAGCGCATGGTTGAAGTGCAGGAGGAAGCCCGCAAAAAGCTGGCGCGCGATCTGCATGATGGCCCGACGCAATCGGTGGCGGCCATGGCCATGCGTGTGAACCTGGCCCGGCGCATGATTGACCGCGATACCAATGCCGCCAAAGATGAATTGGAAAAGATTGAAGATCTGGCCCGGCGCACCACTAAGGAAATCCGGCACATGCTTTTTACTCTGCGTCCGCTGGTGCTTGAATCGCAGGGGTTGAAAGCCGCTTTGCAGGCCATGGCAGACAAGATGAAAGAAACCTACGGGCAGGATGTCATCATCCAGGTGAATGATCAACTGGCTGAGCAGTTGGAAATGGGTAAGAGCGGCGTTATCTTTTATATCGCTGAAGAAGCCGTCAATAATGCCCGCAAACATGCCCAGGCTTCGCACATCTGGGTGCGACTGAATGCTCTGCGAAAGCACCCGGAAATTGCCCTGGTTGAGATCATTGATGATGGGGTTGGTTTTGACGTAGAAGCCATTACCAAATCGTACGATAAGCGCGGCAGTCTCGGCATGGTCAACTTGCGTGAGCGCACCGAACTGGTGAATGGGTTGTTACATATCGATGCCGCTCCCGGCCGTGGCTCCAAGATCCAGGTCTATATCCCGCTTAGTGAAGACGCTGCCGATGTTTTGCATCATGCTCGCGACCGGCAGCAAGCCCGACCGAACTCCTGAAAAATCCTCGCTTTCCTGGAACTCTCATGCCCCTCGCTGCTGGAACCTATTATTTTGCCAACGAAGAAAACCACTGGGCGCGGCCAGCCGTGATTCTGCTGCACGGCGCTGGTGGAAATCACTTGTTCTGGCCGCCGGAGATACGTCGTTTGCCAGGGCAGCGCATCTACGCCCTCGATCTGCCCAGTCATGGCAAATCGGAAGGCATTGGGCAGCAGTCTATTGAAGAATATGCCAAGTGCGTGCTGGATTTTATGGATGTGCTCAGGCTGCGGCGTGCGGTCTTTGTGGGTCATTCGATGGGTGGAGCGATAGCCCTCTGGCTCGGGGTTCACCGCCCGGCGCGCACTCTTGGCCTCGGGTTGATTGCCACCGCAGCCCGTTTGCGCGTTTCATCCGATTTACTTTCCAGCTCAGCCAATCCTGCCACGTTCAATTCAGCGGTCGGCAGTATCGTGGCCGGGTCTTTTTCCAATAACGCCGATCCGCGTTTGAAGGAACTGGCCGCCCAGAGACTGGCAGAGGTGCGCTGCCCGGTTTTGCATGGAGATTTAGTCGCCTGCGCGGATTATGACGAAACTGAGCTGCTCGGGCGCGTTCGGGCTCCAACTCTGATCGTCTGCGGCACGCAAGACACAATGACCCCCCTGTTCCTCTCGCAAATTCTGCGCGACCGTATAAAAAATTCCCTGCTTCACACCGTGGAAGGCGCCGGGCATATGGTCATGCTCGAGCAGCCGCAAGCCGTTGCCGGGATGTTGCAGCTGTTTTTGAGCGGTATTGCCTACCAGCCTGGTGAGAAAATCATCGCCTGAACAGCCTGTCCAGCATTGGCCGGATTTGCTTCACCGCCAGGGCGCGATGGCTCAGGCGGTTTTTTTCGTCCATGGTCAGCTCGGCCATGGTGCGGTTCAAGGTTGGAATCAGAAAAATCGGATCATACCCGAAGCCTTTGTCGCCGCGCTCGATGGAGATTATCTCCCCGTAACAGTTTCCCTCCGCAAATTCCACCTGTCCATCCGGCTGGCCTAGAGCAACGGTGGCATGGAAGCGGGCCGCCCACGGCCCTGGCCGGCCGGCCAGTTTGCTCAGCAAAAAGGCGCGCCGGTCAGCATCGCTTGCGCCCACTCGTCCCGAATAACGCGCGGAATAAAGGCCTGGTTCGCCATTGAGAGCCTGCACCTCCAGCCCGGAATCATCCGCCAGCGCGATCAGGCCGCTGGCCTGGCTGTAGGCGCGGGCCTTTTTGCCGGCATTTTCCTGGTATGTTGCACCATCCTCCTCCACTTCCAGCGTCAGCCCGAGCAATTTTGGCGTGACCAGTTCAACTTCCAAACCGGTCAGCAAGGCCTGCATTTCTTTAACTTTTCCGGGATTTCCGGTGGCGATGAGCAATTTTTGCATTGTAGACTTCCTGGCTGAGAGATACACCCGATTTTACCCGCGGATTTGTTTGATTGCCCATTCGGCATGGGGGCGAATCAGGGCGTGTTCGTCGTCTTGGATATTTTCCAGGGCTGGCAGGCTTTCCGGCTCCCGGGCATTTCCGGCGGCGATGGCGAGGTTACGCAGGTATCCGCGGCGTTTGGCGCGTTTGAGCGGGCTGTCTTTGAATTTACGGTTGAATTCCTGCGCGGTCAGGGTCAGTTCCTCTTGCAGGACGGGCAGCGGCAGGCCGTTGCGGGGCGCAAACGCCGGGTCGCCGTGCTGCGGGGCAAACCGTTGGTTCCACGGGCAGACCATTTGGCAGATGTCACAGCCGAAAACCCAGTCAGCCAGCTGGGGGCGCAGGTCTGGCGGGATTTCGGCTTTGTTTTCAATGGTGAGATAGGAGATGCAATGGCTGGCATCGAGAGTGCGATCGGGTTGGATGCAGCCGGTTGGGCAGGCTGCGATGCAGCGGGTGCAATGGCCGCAGTGGTCGGCGGGGTAGGGGCTATCTGGGGGGAGTTCGATCCCAAGCAAAATTTCGGCCAAGAGAAAGTACGAGCCGGTTTGTGGGGCGATCAGGCAGGTGTTTTTACCGATCCAGCCCAGGCCGGCGCGGCTGGCGAGTTCGCGTTCGAGCAGGGGGCCGGTATCGGTGTAGCAGCGGTTGGGGATGTGCGCGCCGACCTGGGTTTCGATGAAGCTTACCAGCGCTGCGAGGCGCGGCGGCAGGAGAATGTGGTAGTCGTCGCCCCAGGCGTAGGCGGCCACCCGTCCGCGGGCGGGGGAAGGTTGAGGCGTTGGGGCGGTTTGCGGGCTGTGGTAGGGGATGCCGAGGACGAGGATGGAGCGGCACTCGGGCAGGATCAGGCGCGGGTCGGCGCGGCGTTGCCGGGCGCGTTCTTCCTCCAGATAGGTCATCCCGGCGTGGTGCCCGGCTTCCAGCCAGCGCTGGTAAAGGCCAAAATGGGCGGGGGGATCCGGCGTGGTAATGCCCGCCAGGGGGAAACCCAACTGGCGGGCATGTGCTTTGATGGCGGCGGCGAGTTCGCCCGGGTTCATGGCACGGTGATAATGACGGAAAGCCGCTGGCCAAAGTTGTAGCCGTTGTTGTTGCGCAGGGTCCAGTAGCCGTTGTAAGTGCCGGCTTTGTCGGGCGCGCGCAGGTTGACGGAGAGTTCCACTTCGGTGTTGGCGGGGACTTCGCTGGTCAGGGCGGTGGATTGGCCATTCATGCGGTCGCCATAGGCCAGGATGATTTGGTAACCCGGTTTCCAGGTGCAGGAACCGGTGTTCTTAACCTTCCAGGTTTTGACGAAGTCTTGCCCGGCGGTCAGCTGGGTACCGTCTGGGATGGAGATGTCGGCAATCCAGAGGGCATCGTCGCAGGTGGTGAGGGTGGGGGTGCCGGCGGGGGTGGGGGTTTCGCTGGGGGCCGGGACAGGGGTTTCGGTGGGTGGTGCGCTTGGGCTTGGCGTAGCGCTTGGGAGGGCGTCTGCGGTCAGGGTCACGTTGGCGACGACGGTCTTTACGGCGGCGGTTTGCAGGGCGTTGATGTCCACAGGGGTGGCAGTTGGTTCGGTGCTGGCAGGCGCGCAGGCAGCGGGCAGGAGGCTCAGGATCAGGGCAAGGGTTAGCAAAGTTTTCTTCATGTGGCACCTATTTTCTATGGGAGGATCCCGTGAATGTCCGGCTGGGGATCCAGTTTGATTATATACCGCTACTTATCATCCTATAACAAAAAACCCCCGCCCGGTGATTTTGGGACGGGGGTGGGGGTGGCAAGAAAGTACTATTTTACGACTTTGATGTAGACAACCAGATCCGTCCCAAATGTTTGTCCCTGGTCATTGACCATGACCCAGTGGGAGATGTAATCTCCGGGTTCGCCGGGGGCATACATTTTGATGACCATGTCGACTTCGCCGCCAGGTTGGACGTATTCACCCGGGGAGAAGAATTTATTATCGCCGGCCAGGGCGGGCCCGTTCCAGTTGATGATGCCATATCCGTCATCCCAGGCGCAGAAGCCGGTGTTTTTGATGCGCCAGATCTTGGTGAATTTCTCCCAGGCTTTGAAGGCGGTGCCATCCGGGATGGTCATATCTGCGACGAAGGATGAGTTGTTGCAAACCTGACCTGGATTTGGGGTGGCAACGATGGGTACGGGGGTCATCGTTGGCACTTCGGGCAGGCCTGGCAGGGTGGGGGAAAGTTCAAGGATCACCATGGGGGTATCGGTGATTTGGGCGGCCTGCTGGGCGGTGGGTTGTCCAGGGTCGGGGGTGTTGGGGGAGGCCTGTGTCTCGGTGGGGGCCAGGGTTTCGGTGGGCGCGCTGGTGGGCGAAGCCTGCCCGGCGATTTGGGTCAGCTGGGCAAAAGCGGTGGATGCGGCCGAGGTCATGACGGCGTTGACATCTACTGCGGTGGGGGTGGGTTCCGCGGCCTGACCAAGGGTGCAGCTGGTCAGTGTGGCGATGAAGGCGAGCAATAGGACCGCCTGCGCTGGTTTAAGGAAACGGTTCATATATCCTCCGGGGAATGTGGCCGATTCTAGGACCGGCCATGATCATATCTTGATTATATCTTAAGCCAGCGCACTGGATGGATTCTACGGTGTTGCGGTTGGGGTGGGGGTTTCCGTCTCGGTTGGGGTGGATGTGGGGGTGGGGGTCAAAGTTGCAGTGGGCGAGGCGGTGGCAGTGGCGGTGACGGTGACGGTTGGAGTAGCGGTTAGTGTGAATGTGGCAGTGATGGTTGGGGTGACGGTGCGGGTGGGGGTGCGGGTGGGGGTGGATGAAGGGGTGATCAGGTTGGAGGGGCGGTCGATGCGCGGGGCAGCCCAGAGTAGTTTGTCGGCAGTGGCGGAACCGTTGGAGGCGATGGTCAGAATCAGGATGACCTGCTTTCCGGCCAGGGGGCTGAGATCCACGTCAGCAGTGTAGTATAGGCCGTCATAGAGTTCGTTGAAGCTCCACAGGGTTTTGATGGGCGCGCCTTTTTCGGACTGGTATTCGAGGCGGAAGATGGCGTTGCAGCCGTTGGCAAGGTATTGGCAGTTGATGATGGCGCGGAAGCGGTCGCCTTTTTGGAAGTGGAAGGTTGGGTAGTAGTAACCTTGCAGGTAACCGTTGGTGACCAGTTCGGGAACCATGATCAGGCCGCGGCCGGTGTAGGTCTGGCCATTTTCGAGCTGCGGGTTGGTGATGTCGATGGCGTAGCCTTTTTTGCCGTTGACGTTGCCGGGGCAGCCCAGGTCGCCGGCAGCGGAGCGCCAGTCGGCGTGGCAGTATTCTGTGACGAGGTCGAAGATGGTGGTCAGGCTGCCGCTGACTTTGATGTCGACGTAGAGAGGTTTTTGGGCGGAATTCCCGAGGCCAAACAGCACGCCCGAGGCATTTCGCAGGAACCAGTAGCCCTGGTAGCTGCCCAGCGCGGAGGGGGCGCTCAGTTTGACGGACAGGTCGACGGTCTCGCCGGGGTTGACGTTGCCAGGCAGGCGAACGCTTGTCGGGCCGCCCATGCTGTTGCCGCTGGAGAATACCAGCGAGTATGCTGAAGTCCAGGTGCAGGTGCCGATGTTTTGGATGCGCCAGGTTTTTGTGAATTGGTCGGCAGGTGCGAAGGTGGTGCCATCTGCCACGGTGACGTCCTTGATAAAGGCGGCCCAGTCACAGTAGGTGGGGGCTGAGGTGGATGTCACTGTCAGGAGAATGGGGAGCGGGGTGATGCTGGGGATGCTGTGAGCGGCTGCGGTGGTCTGGCTCGGGAGGGCATTTTGTGGTGGCAGGGTAGGTATGATGAAGGTTGGCAGGGCCGGTGACGTGGGTGGCAGGCCCGGGGTTTTCATGGCTTGCAGGGTGGCGGACTGGGCGGTGTACACGGCTTGCAGGGTGGCCGCGCCATCTGGTGTGCTGGCGGGCAAGGTGCAGGCGGAAAGCGCCAGGGCAGTCAGCAATGTCAGCAAAATTTGTCGAATTATTAAATACATATAATCCTCCAGGGTTGGAACACCATACTCTCATGACGTTGTGGACTGGGCGAAAGTTCCCAGAGAAAAAAGAACCCGCAACGACTGGCAGTCTGCTGCGGGTTCTTTTCCTTGGGCTTGCAGGCGCTATGGACAGTTGAGGGTGGCCCGCCCGAATTGCTGGTGGTTGGGATTGTCGATATACAGGTCGGTCCACAGACCGGTGAGGTTGGTATTCCATTCAACGCTGATGGATTGTGACCCGGCGCCGGAGAAATCGAGGCTGCCGCTCGGGCCGCTGCCCCCGTCGCTGTAGAGCCAGTTGTAGGTGACCTGCCCGGCTTTGGAGACGGTGATGGTGGCAGTGATGACGTATTTTCCGGAGGCGCAAGTGCCGCTTCGGCTGACATTGAATCCGATGCTGGTAACCGCGAATAGCGTCTCGCTCGAGCCGCCGGAGCCGTTTGAGACCTTGATCTCAACGTAGAAGGATTTGGAGTTATACCCTCCGCTGACAGGCAGCATTACGCCGGCGCCGTTGCGCAGACGCCAATATCCACGATAGGTATTGTTGGCGGCGGGCGCCAGCAGGTTGACGGAAAGATCTACTGTTTCGCCGGGGGCGACAGTGCCGCTCAGTGGAATGGAAGCCGGGCCGCCCATGGCATCGCCGGTGTCAAAGAGGATGGTGTATGAGGCATCCCAGGTGCAGGCGCCGATGTTTTTGAGCCTCCAGGTCTTGGTGAAGGGCGTCCCGGGGCTGTATTGTGTCCCGTCCGGCACGGTCACGTCGGTGATGAATTGTGCGGCATCGCAGATGGGTGTGACCAGAGTTCCGGCGGGGGTGTCTTGAGGCAGGGGCAGGGGAGTTTCACTGGGCAAAGCGGTTTGCGCTATCGTGGCGGCAGGCAGCGGGCTGGGTGGGACGGGTGTGGCCGGTGCCAGCAGGGCGTTTTGAGTCAGTTGTGCTTCCACGGTTTGCGCGGCAGCTGTGAAGACGGCATTGGGGCTGGTTTCGGTGCTGGCCTGGTTCCTGGGAAGATTGCAGGCGCTCAGGGTCAGGATGATGCTAAAAAACAACCATAGGCTCAATCGACGGGATGTCATGGGGTGGCGGTCCTTATTGTTTATGGGCAGTGGAAATTAAACAATTGCCGTGGCCATTCCACGGTGTCCCATTCGGTGGTGGTAATGATCCAGATTTGGCGATCGATGCTTTGGATCGTATCGTCGGTCATGGTCCATGTCCAGGTAACTGATTTTGAGCCGGCTGTTGCGAAGTGCAGGTTGCCATCCTCGTGGACGCCGTCAAAGGGGGTGCGGGCCCATTCGTATTTGACATCACCCGGCGCGTTGACGGTAATTTCAGCTACGTAAGTGTAGGTAGCTTTAATGCGTCCGGAGTTGCATCCGTTTTGCGGATCGCGCTTAACGATGGTGTATGCAACGTTGGTGACGGCAAAATCGCGCTGGGGTTTGTCAGAAACTTCGATGGAAACGAGCAGATTCTGATCAGCCTGCCCAACCCCGGCGGTGCCGACGGGCGTGCCCAGACGCCATTGGCCGGTGTAAGTTCCATAGCTACTGGGGGCGGTGAGGGTAATCGAAAAGTCCACTTCCTGCCCGGGGTAGACGACGCGTGGAATCGGGATGCTGGTGGTCTCGCCCATTTTGTCGCCGCTGAAGAAGACCAGTGTGAAGCGGCCATCCCATTTGCAGCTGCCCGAATTTTTGATGCGCCAGGTTTTGGTGAATTCTGTGCCGGGAGCCATAATGGTTCCATCGATGATGGAAATATCGGCGACAAAGGTGGCGTAAACGCAGCCGGGCTTGTATTCATACGATACATTGGTGGCTTCGGGCGTGGGGGAGACCTGGCCCTGTGCGACCGCTGGTGTGGCGGTGGCGGGCTCTGGGGTGGGCAAGTTGGCCACGCGGGTGGCCAACTCTATCAGGGCCTGGACGGTATTTTGCGCTTCCACTGTCTGCACGACGGCGGTGGCGATGGCGTTGGTGTCGGGGGTTGGGGCTGTTGCTGTTGCATTTCCGCATGCGCTGAGAAGCAATCCGATGGCAGTCAACAGGGATAGTGTTCTATATCCGATCTGGGTCATTTTTTGTCCTTTCGGTAACTTCTCTATTATAACAAAGCGGAGGCCAGATTTTGCAGGCCTCCGCTTTGTGGTGTTTGCCGGTCTGCGGAATCTATGGTTTGGGGAAGAGTGGGTTGATGATGATCAGGCCCAGGGTGGGGGTGGGTGTATGGGTTTTGAAGAAGATTGGGTTGATGATGATCAGGCCGAGGGTGGGGGTGGAGGTGGGGACGGGAGTCTCGGTGGGTGGGATCACTTTGATATCCACAAAAAAGGAAATGCCATTGTGGCCTTGCAGGATTGGGATCAGCACTCCGGCGGGGTTGCGCAATTTCCAGTAGCCGCGATAGGAGCCGGGAGTGGCTGGCGCTTTCAGATTTACGGAAATATCCACTGTTTGGCCGGGGGCTACGGTCCCTGCCAGGGGCTGGTTGGCTGGGCCGTTCATGGATTCGCCGCTTTCAAAAATCAGTTGGTAGCTGGTGTTCCAGGGACAGACACCGGCGTTGCGGAAGCGCCAGGTTTTGGTAAAGGTTTGCCCGGCCAGGAAGGGGGTTCCGTCGGGGATGGTGACGTCGGTGACGAATTCGGCCAGGTCGCAGGTTGGGGTGATGGTGGCTGTGCCAGTGGGGGCGGAGGTGGCGAGTGGGGCTTCGGGGGTGTTGGAACCCGGCGGCAGGGTGGGGGTGAGGGGAGTTTGGAGGCTGTTTTGGGTCAGCTGGGCTTCGATGGTCTGTGCGGCAATCGTCATGACTTCGCCCGGCAGGGCGGTGGGGGTCTGGTTGGAGGGCAGGTTGCAGGCCAGGGCGGCCAGTAGTAAGGCAAGTAGTGCGGTAAAAACGGGTCGGGGTTGCGCCATCTTGGTTTCTCCTCTTTTCATGCTGTTGTTTCTGGCTGGGCGCCGGCCATCCACAGGCCGAGCTGTTCGCGGGTGACTGCGGTGGTGTTGACTGTGGTGACGAGTTGCCCGTGGTAGATGACGGCGATCCGGTCGGCGAGCGACATGATTTCGTCCAATTCGGCCGAGACCAGGAGAACGGCCACGCCCCGGTCACGCATGGCAATGATTTCTTTGTGGATGTATTCTATTGATCCGACATCCAGACCGCGTGTTGGCTGGTTGGCGATCACCAGCTGGACGGGGCGGCTGAGCTCTCGCGCGACGATCACTTTTTGCTGGTTGCCGCCAGAGAGCTTCCCTGTTGCGATGTAGGGGGAGGGGGTGCGGATGTCAAAATCTTGAATCAGCTGGCGGGCATGGCTGTCAAGCGATTGCTGTTGGATTACGCCGCGCAGGCCGAAGGGCGGTTTGTAATAATCGCATAGGACCAGGTTGTCGGCGATGGTGTAGCTGAGGACCAGCCCATGACGCTGGCGGTCTTCGGGGATGTGCGCTAGCCCGGTTTCTGTGAAGGCGCGCGGAGTTTTTCCGGTCAGGTCGTGGTTTTGCAATTTGATGGTTCCGCTTTCGCAGCGCCGCAAGCCGGTCAGCGCTTCGACCAGTTCTGTCTGGCCGTTGCCTTGTACACCGGCTATTCCCAGGATTTCGCCGGCTCGTACGTTGAATGAGATTCCGCGCACCGCCTCCAGTCCGCGCACATCCCGCACATGCAGATGGTCCACCTCCAGCACCTGGCTGGTGGGGTGGGCGGGGCTTTTCTCCACTTTTAAGATCACTTCGCGGCCTACCATCATGGCGGCCAGCTGGTTTTCGTTGGTTTCCTGGGGGGTGGTGGTGCCGACCACTTTTCCGCCGCGCATCACGGTGATTCGATCGGCGATGGCCAGCACTTCCTTCAGCTTGTGGGTGATGAAAATCACCGAAACGCCGCGTTGTGTCAGCTTGTGCACGATGCGAAACAGGTCATCCGCTTCCTGGGGCGTGAGCACTGCGGTGGGTTCGTCCAGGATCAGGATGCGCGCCTGGCGATAGAGCGCCTTGACAATTTCGACGCGCTGCTGTACGCCAACCGGCAGGTCACCGACGATGGCTTTTGGGTCTACTTCCAGGCCGTATTCCTGCGAAAGCTGCTGGACCCGTCTGGCCACTTCGCGGCGGTCGAGCCTGACCAGCGGGGAGTCATTTGGTGCTGCGCGGTGATCGGTTTCAGCCCCGAGCATGATGTTTTCAGTGACGCTGAAGACCGGGATGAGCATGAAATGCTGGTGTACCATGCCAATACCATGCCGGATGGCGTCTCTGGGCGAATCCAGGTGCAGGGCTTCTGTCCCGATTTTGATCTCGCCAGCCTCGGCCTGATACAGCCCGTAGAGAATGTTCATCAGGGTGGATTTTCCCGCGCCATTTTCGCCCAACAGGGCGTGAATCTCGCCTTCCCGCAGGTCAAAATCGACCTGGTCGTTGGCCAGCACGCCTGGGAAGTTCTTGGTGATGCCGCGCATTTCAAGCGTAAGTGATTTTTCTGCCATGTGCGTCTCCTATTTCTCGTAGGGCTGCCCATCCGCGGCGGGCGGCGTGGTCTTGCCGATCACCCCGGTCAGGATGAGCATGGTGAGAATGTAGGGCGCCAGCCCAACCACATACGATTGCTGCAGGAAGGCCCAGGCTGGCGGAATCGACTCGCGGAAAAATTGCAGGTTGATCTGCAGGGCCTGGGATGCGCCAAAGACCAGCGCAGCTGCCCAAGCGCCGAAGGGTGTCCAGTTGCCGAAGATCATGGCTGCCAGGGCGATAAAGCCCCGGCCGTTGGTCATCAGCGGTTCAAAGGAAGGCACCGATTCGATGGTGAAGTAGGCTCCTGCCAGCCCGGCCAGCATTCCGCCGATGACAACGTTGATGTAGCGCACGCGGCGGACATCAATCCCGACTGTGTCGGCGGCTTTGGGATGTTCGCCCACGGCGCGCGTGCGCAGGCCCCAGCGGGTGTTGAACAGGACATAATTGGCTACGATGACCAGGAGAATGGCCGAGATGGCGACCGGTTTCTGGTCGAAGATGGTGCCTGCAATCAGGCTGGGCAGCCCACCGCAGCCTTGTGCCCCGCTGCAGAGCACGGTCAGGGCTTTCGAGAGCGTGGGCAGCAGCCCGGGCGCGTGCGGCACGTTCCCACCAAAGATGCTGCCTTTGTCAAAGAACAGCTGACGGTTGAGAAAGCCGGTCACGCCGATGGCCAGGATGTTGATCACCGTTCCGCCGATGATCTGGTCAACTTTGAAGGTGATCGAAAGCCAGGCGTGCAGCAGGGCGAACAGTCCGCCGGTTAGGATGGCTGCCAGTACGCCGATGGTCAGGCTGATGGCGGGGGAATATTCGAAAATGGAATTCATGTAGATGGAGGCCAGCCAGCCAAAGAAAGCGGCGGCCAGCATCATGCCTTCGATGCCGATGTTGACCACCCCGGCGCGTTCGCAGAAAATGCCCGAAAGCGCTCCCAGCGTCAGCGGTGTGGCGACGGAAAGGGTTGTGGCCAGCATGCTGGAGATGATGATGAGCGGCGAGATTTGCTCTCCGCCGATCAGCACGACCACGCCGAAAAGCAGGATGATGATGATGCCGATGAAGCTAAAGCGACGCCAGTCCATGATTCCTCCTACCCGCCCCAGCCGCGAGTCAGTACCAGCCGGTCTTCCCTGGCCTTGATGCGGTAGATTTTACGCACGATGGCGTCTGCGGCCACAAAGAGCAGGATCAGCGCCTGGATGACCGAGATGATATCCACCGGGATCTGCGTCAGGAACTGCATGCGGGTGGCTCCGTTGCGCATGCCGGCAAACAGAATGGCTGAAAGCACGACCCCGAGCGGGTGTGTTTTGCCCAGCAGGGCAATGGCGATGGCGTCGAAGCCATAGCCGATGGAGAATCCCAATTCCTGGCGATAGTTTAGGCCGGTCACTTCCACCGCCCCGGCCAGCCCGGCCAGCAGACCGGAGAGCGCCATCGTCAACACCAGGATGCGCTTGAAGTTGATCCCGGCATATTTGGCGGCATCCGGGTTTGAGCCGGCGGTGCGGATTTCAAAGCCAAGGGTCGTCTTCCAGAGCAGGTACCAGACCAGGAAAGCCGTCAGCAGTGCCAGCGGAAAGCCCCAGTGGATGCGCAGGTTGGCAAAGATCGGCAGGAGGCGCGCGCTTTCGGCGATTTCGGGGGTGCGCGCAATCACATTCAGGGGGTTTTTGTCTTTCATGGGTCCATTCAGCAGGAAGCTGGTCAGGTTCAGGGCAATGTAGTTCATCATGATGGTGTTGATGACCTCGTGCCCGCCCGCGTAGGCTTTTAGCGCGCCTGGGATGGCTCCCCACAGGGCGCCCACCAGCATACCGGCGAGAATGGCAAGCGGCAGGTGGATATAGCCCGGAAGCTGCACACCCAGCAGGTTGGGCAGCGCATACCCTACCCAGGCCGCGGCCAGTGCGCCGAAGGCCAGCTGCCCTTCGGCGCCGATGTTGAACAGGCCGCCTTTGAAGGCCAGAGCCACCGCCAGGCCGGCAAAGATATAAGGTGTGGCCCATACAAAGGTCTCGCTCCAGGCGCGGGTTGAGCCAAAAGCGCCCTGGAGCAGGCCGAGATATGCGGCAAACGGATTTCCACCAACGACCCAGATGATGATGCCGCCGCCAATCACCGCGGTGATGATCGCCAGGATGGGAACAAGCGCCGCTTCAACAAAGGCGCGCCAGAGACGCACAAACCATCCTCGAGCCGGTTTTTCTGCTGCAGCTTGCATAAAGAGTCTCCCTTATTTAGACGTAACTGCTCAGGCTGGCGCGTGTTGCGCTTTTTGCCCTCATCCCTGTCCTTCTCTTCGTGGGAGAAGGGTCCTCATTTGACCAGTTTCAGAGTCCCCTTCCCCGCCGGGCGAGGGCGGATGGTGAGGGTTGAATAGTCCCATTATATAACAACGAAGGGGAAAGAGGACTGGCCTCCTTCCCCTTCAAACATTCAGGTGTGGGGCTTACGGTTTGACGGGCGAAACGTTGGTTGCCAGGGAGCCATCGAGCAGGGCTTTGTTGATTTCTTCCATCTTGGCTTTCACTTCCGCCGGAACCTGGCTGTCCAGGTCGTGGTAGGGGGCATATGCAGCCTTACCAAAGAAGTTGCCATCCGGGAAAGCGCCGTCCTTGGCCATCTTGACCAGGTCGAAGACGCCTGGGGTGATGAGCTTCATGGCGCTGGAAAGCAGGCCCTTCTGGGCTTCGGGCAGGGTGTAGTACTGGTCGGTATCGACACCGATGCCAAGCGCGCCAGCTTCCACTGCGCCGATGACCGCGCCATTGCCGGTCTTGCCGCCGCCGCCGAAGACGATATCCGCGCCCTTTTCGATCATCGATTTGGCCGTCGCAGCGCCCCATTCGGGATCGCTGAAGGTCTTGTCGAAGCCAACATCGCTGTGATAGACGATGAAGATCTCAATATTGGGGTTGATGTACTGCGCGCCGGCGCGGTAGCCTTCGCCAAAGCGCCAGACGGGCGGGACTGCGTCGGTGCCGAACACGCCGCCGATCTTGCCGCTCTTGCTCATTTGCGCGGCCAGCGCGCCGACCAGGAAGCCTGCCTGATCTTCGGGGAAGTTCAGCCCTGCCACGCCAGGTGTTACGGCAGCTTGGAACTGGTCCACGCCGATAAACTTGGTGCCGGGATATTGCTGGGCGGCAGCGGTGGTTGCTTCGCCCAACCCAAAGCCGACCGTGACGATGACATCGTATTGAGCCTCGGCAAAGGTGCTGATGTTCTTGGCGTAGTCCTTGGCGTCGGTGGTTTCGATGTACTGCACCACGGCTCCGAGGTCTTTTTCGGCCTGTTTGACGCCTTCCCAGGCGGACTGGTTGAAGGATTTATCATCAATTTTGCCGACATCCGTCACCAGGCCGACGCAGAAGGTTTCGGGCTTACTGCAATCAGGTGTGCCGCTGGCGCCGCAGGCCGGGAGTAGCAAGGCTGCGACCAGCAACACCGCAAAAACAGCATAGAGCTTCTTCATGGGGTTTCTCCTCTGAACAAAAAGAAAAAGGTGGGGCGTTCGTGCGAGACCCGCGTCTCGCACACTATCAACATAGTATACAGGTTTTTGAATTTTTGATGTATGTGCCATTTGAATTGACAATCCTTCCAAACCGGTTGCAATGCTTTCGCCAGCAAAAACATCGCTGCCGGGCGTGAAAGGTAGTGGTTCGACAGCAGGCCCCAAAGGCCGTGCTAATCGCGGCCGGCTTCGATCAGCTTTCCGGCCAGACCAGCCGGGTTCGAGAAAATGACCTCGTGACTGCCGGGCATTTGCACCAGCCGGAACAGCCCCAGCCGGCTGGACATGCGCGGGTGCCAGGCCCACTCACCGTGCGGCAGAGCCATATCCTCGCTGCAGTTAAGGTAACTGCACGCCACCTGCCCCGAGCGGATGATCTCGTAGAACTTCTTCAAATCCAGCTTTTCGTTAAACTGGTATGGCTCTGGCGAGAGCTGGGCGTAACTCCTCTGCGCCAGTTCCAGGTCGCCGTCATTGATGAAGGCCTCGCGCCAGATCGGGAAAGGCAGCATCACTGCCTTGTCAGGCGCCGCCTCAGACATCGGGTCAAACAGAGAGCGGTAATGCGGCGGGGCATTGTCATTCAGGCTCTCCCCATCATTCAGCACAAACGCATTCCAAAATACCAGCCGCTTGATTCGGTCAGGAATCTGTTCCACCACCTTGGAAATCAACGTGCCGCCATAACTGTGACCCACCAGCACCACCTCCCGCAGGTCATGCTGCACAATAAAATCTACAATGGATTGCACGCTTTGAGCGTGGCTGACCGTCTTGTCCGCGCCTTTGCCGTGTCCGGCAGCCGTGGGGGTGTAGGCGGAGTGGCCCTGGCTTTCCAACTGTTGCCTGACCGGATTCCAAGCGGATCCGTCATGCCAGGCCCCGTGCACGAGAACAAAAGTGATCATCGCATATGCTCCTTGTTGAATGGGTGGATCCCTGCCGGCCAAATCCAATGTGGCAGCGTCCGCGCCGATTATGGCGGCAGATTGTCAATTACGCAAGAGGTCTACTATAATAACAGGCATCTCGCCTGGTCAGGAACCCCAGCTGAGATAGGAGAAGCAGTCCATCCATGACCTATCAATTATTCTACGTCAGTACCGCCGCTCATCGCATGAGCGAAAGCGACCTAGCCGAACTGCTGCAGGAAGCCCGCAACTTCAATGCCGATCACGGCCTGACCGGCATGCTGCTCTATCTGGACGGCGTCTTTGTCCAGGTGCTTGAAGGCAGTCAGGAAGCCGTTCGCAGCCTGTATAAAAAAATCGAGCGCGATCCGCGCCATTATGGCCCCGAAGTTTATTACGAAGGTGAAGCCTCCGCGCGCGAATTCCCCGAATGGACGATGGGCTTCCGCAGTCTGAGCGGCCTCACCCCGGCCGAACTGCCCGGCTTTGCCAGCTTATCCGCCTGGCGCGCGGCCGCCTCGCCAGAATCCCTCTCGCCCGGCTCACTGCGCAAAATGCTCATCACCCTGGTGGAAGTCAATCGCGAGTCATAAGCCGCCTGCCTTCCCCTTGTCCCATTTCCTTCTCATCATTCAATGTCCACTCTCATTCACCAACGTGTTGAACAGGCCCGCGCCGGCCAGAACCCCACCGTTTTGGCCCGCTTGCAATCGGGCTGGGCTGTCATAGGAGACGTGCAGATTCTCAACGGCTACTGCCTGCTCCTGCCCGACCCGGTTGTTCCCACCCTGAATGACCTCACCCTACCCGCTCGCGAACTCTTTCTGCGCGAGATGACCATCCTCGGCGACGCCATCCTGGCCGCCACCGGCGCGGCACGCATCAACTACGAGATCCTCGGCAACTCCGACCAGGCCTTGCACGCCCACGTCATCCCGCGCTACGCCGCCGAACCCGACGAATATCGCACCGGCCCGGTCTGGTTTTACGATTTCTCGCAGGCTCCACGGCTGAACCTGTCCAACCCGGCGCACCAGGCCCTCAAATCCAAAATTGAAACCGCGCTCAAGGCCCGGCTGATCGCCCCAGGCGAAGCCTGAAACCGCCACCGCTTTGCAGATTGGAAAATCTGCCGCGCTGCAGTCGCCCAAACTCTTATCAGATTCATACATTTTTCGTTTCCCGTTCTTTGGTAAAATGAAAACAGGATTAATTGATCGTATTCAAGGTGCCGGGGTCTTTTCCCCTGGCACAGGAGAAATTTATGGCTGGCATGGAACGCTTTACACAACGCGCAAGACGGGTTTTGAGCCTGGCACACGCCGAGGCTGAACGCACCCATCATCCATTTATCGGGACGGAGCATGTCTTGATTGGTTTAATAGAAGAAGATGGCGGTGTGGCCGGTCGCGTTTTACGCGAAATGGGCCTGGAGATTGAACGGGTGCGCGAAATTGTGTTCAAACTCACCGGCGAGGGCAAAAATCCGCCCGGCGAACGGATCGACCTTTCCAGCGATACCCAGCAAGTGCTGGAATACGCCGTGGACGAAGCCCGGCGGCTGGGACATCACTACATCGGCACCGAACACCTGTTGCTCGGGTTGGTGCGCACCGAAGGCAGCGCCATGGAAGCCCTGCGCCGTCTGGGCGCCACGCCCGATGAAATCCGTCGCCAGACGCGCCGCATTTTGCAAGAATCCTCGTCTGCCACACCGCCCACTCCGCCGGCTGCGGCCGGGCGCGAGCCTGCCCGCCCCGGCGCACCACAATCACAGGCCAATGCCAAAACCCCCCTGGTCGATCAACTCGCCAGCGACCTGACATCCAAGGCAGAGCAGGGCAAGCTCGACCCGGTGATTGGCCGCCAGATGGAAATTGAGCGCGTCATCCAGATTTTGGCGCGCCGCACCAAGAATAATCCCGCGCTGATCGGCGAACCGGGCGTTGGCAAGACCGCCATTGTGGAAGGCCTGGCCCAGCGCATTGTCGATGGCGATGTGCCTGCTCCGCTGATGAACAAACGCGTGCTCCAGTTGGATGTCGGCTCACTGGTGGCCGGGACGATGTACCGCGGCCAGTTTGAAGAACGCCTGAAGCGCGTCATCGACGAGTTGAAACAGGCCGGGTCGATCCTGTTCATTGACGAAGTCCACATGCTCGTCGGGGCCGGGGCAGCTGGTTCCAGCGTGGATGCGGCCAATATCCTGAAGCCGGCCCTCTCGCGCGGCGAATTGCAGGTCATCGGCGCTACCACGCTTGAAGAGTATCGCAAGCACATCGAAGCGGATGCAGCTCTCGAGCGGCGCTTCCAGCCGGTGCAGGTGGATGAACCCTCAGAAGCGGAAACCATCGAAATCCTGAAAGGCATCCGCGGCGCGTATGAAGAACACCACAAGCTGGTCATTTCAGACGAAGCCCTGGAAGCTGCTGCGCACCTGAGCAGCCGCTACGTCACCGAGCGCTTCCTGCCCGACAAAGCCATTGACCTGATTGATGAATCGGCTTCGCGTGTGCGCATGTATAAATCTCCGGCGGCCAAACAGGCCAAAGACCTGTTCACCCGCCTGCGCGAAGTGCGCCAGAGCCGTGCCCTGGCCCAGGAGGAAGGCAACACCGAAGAAATCCGCTCCTGGCAGGATCAGGAAAACACCATCGAAAACCAGATCGAGCGCCTGCGCACCGGTTGGGATCGCGCCACCAGCCCGGTCGTCAGCGCCGAAGACATCGCCGAAGTCGTATCCATGTGGACGGGTGTGCCGTTGATGCAGATTGCCGAAGAAGAATCCGAGCGCTTGCTGCGCATGGAAGCCGAACTGCAGAAATCCATCATCGGCCAGGACGAAGCCATCGCTGCCATCTCGCGCGCGGTACGCCGCGCCCGCGCCGGTCTGAAAGACCCGCGCCGCCCAATTGGATCGTTCATCTTCCTCGGCCCGACTGGCGTTGGCAAGACCGAGCTGACCAAAACACTGGCCAAGTTCATGTTTGGTTCAGAAGATGCCGCCTTGCAGCTTGATATGTCCGAATTCATGGAACGCCACACCGCCAGCCGCCTGGTGGGCGCGCCTCCCGGCTACGTCGGCTACGAAGATGCCGGCCAGCTGACCGAAGCCCTGCGCCGCCGCCCCTATTCCATCGTCGTTTTTGACGAAATCGAAAAAGCTCATGCCGAAGTTCACAACATGCTGCTGCAGATCATGGAAGAAGGCCACCTCTCCGACGCCAAGGGCCGCAAGGTCGATTTCCGCAACGCCATCATCGTGATGACCTCCAATGTCGGCGCGGAGTTGATCAAGAAGCAGGCCGCGCTCGGCTTCGCCCTCAAGCGCGACGAGCAGACTGAAGAACGCCTCGGCTACGAAGACATGCGCAAGAAACTGACCGAGACACTCAAGCGCGCCTTCCGGCCCGAATTCATCAACCGCGTGGATAACGTGATCGTCTTCCGCTCACTCAACAAAGAAGACATCCAGAAAATCGTCAAGCTCGAGCTCGAAAAGGTTGCCTCGCGCCTGACCGAGCACAACATCAGCCTGACGGCCACGCCAGAAGCCCTGAACTTTCTTGGCGCTGAAGGCTTCGACGCCGAAATGGGCGCCCGCCCGCTGCGCCGCGTCATCCAGCTCAAGGTGGAAGACAAACTCTCCGACAGCCTGCTCTCCGGCGACTTCAAAGACGGCGATTCCATCCAGGTCGAACTTGACCCGGATGGCGAAATCGTCCTGAACCGCCTGGCGGTGGCTGAGACCGAATCTGAGCCTGAACCAGCAGCGTAGCAAGAGAAGGGTTGTGCGTTTGATAAACAAAACAGGGCGGGCCTGAGAAGACCCGCCCTGCTGTATCATAAACGGCAAGACAAATGCTACGTTTTATCCGCAGCTAGGACACTCTACTTTTTTGGATGGAACCTTGATCCAAAAACTAAAGCCATTTAGTGAGAGAACTGCCGATCTGCCGACATAGTTGGACGAAGTACCACCTGGGGCGGTACATTGCACAATGTTCGCCGATACTGGGGCACGGCAGCGCAATTTGATGGTTTTTCCAGCCACCAGAAGTGTGCCCTTCAGATCCTTATCCTTGAAGGTGCCGGTGACTTGAAACTTAAAGAACATGCCTTTTTCTTCGACAAAGGTTGACTGAAGCAGGATCACGTTTGTGACCGAGTTTGTTGCTGAAACAGTTGATGGCGCAGCAGCTGTTCCTATAAATGACGCGAACAAAGAAAGAATAACGAGAATGAACAGAGTCTTGGTTTTCACGGGTTACTCCTTGGGCACAGTTTGTTTCAAACACAATAATTATAGCACGAGAAGGGATTGAACCATGAATATGACAACCCATACCCAAACTGCAATCCTCGCCGGCGGGTGTTTCTGGTGCCTGGAAGCCATCTTCGATGAATTGCAAGGCGTCTTATCCGTTGAATCTGGCTATTCGGGCGGGCATCTGGCCAATCCCACCTACCGCCAGGTCTGTGACGGGAACACTGGCCACGCCGAAGTGGTACGCCTGATCTTCGACCCGGCTTTGATCTCCTACGAGGATCTGCTGCGCATCTTCTTCACCATTCATGACCCGACCACGCTGAATCGTCAGGGCGGCGACATTGGCACTTCCTACCGCTCGGCCATTTTCTATCTCGATGACGAGCAAAACGCCGCCGCTGAAGCCGCCATTGCCGAATTGAACGCTGCCCGGCTCTGGCCGGATCCAATCGTCACCGAAGTAACCCGTTTCCAGGCCTTTTACCCGGCTGAAGACTATCACCAGGAATATTTTGCACACAACCCCACCCAACCCTACTGCCGGGCGGTTGTGGCCCCCAAGGTGACAAAATTCCGCCAGCACTACACGGTGCGGCTTAAAAAAGCCGCCTGAAGTTGAAGCGCCGCGAATTTTCGCGGCGCTTCTTTGTTTCTTGAAGAGGTTCGTTACTTCTTTTTAACCCAGCCCAGGCTGATTCGGCCCCGTTCCTGTTCGATTTTCAGAATCTCCACATCCAGGATATCGCCGACTTTGAGCACGGTCCCGTGCGGGATTTGGCTTTTGTGCAGCAGGCCGTCTTGCTTGATGCCGATATCAATAAACGCGCCAAAATCAACCACGTTGCGGACGGTGCCTTGCAGTTCCATGCCGGGGACGAGGTCTTCGGCTTTGAGCACGTCGGAGCGCAGGATGGGGGCGGGGGCTTCCTCGCGCGGGTCGCGGCCAGGGCGGACGAGTTGTTCGAGGATATCTTTCAGGGTTGGCAGACCGCAGCCCAGTTGGGCGGCCAGTTTTTCGGGCGGGGTTTTGGCGGTGAGCGCTTCCAGGGCGGTTTTGCGTTCGGTTAATGGCGAGGCAGGTTTCAGCCCGACGTGTTCCAGTACGGCCATTGCGATCGGGTAGGATTCTGGATGGATGGCGGAGGCGTCCAGAGGGTTTGATCCACTTCGAATCCGCATGAAGCCGGCGCTTTGTTCGAAGGCTTTGGGGCCCAGGCCGGTGACTTTTTTCAGTTCCGTGCGGCTTTTGAATTCTCCGTTTTCGTTGCGGTAGCTGACGATGCTGGCGGCCAGTTTGGGGCCGACCCCGGCGACGTGCGTCAGCAGGGCGGGCGAGGCGGTGTTGAGATCGACGCCGACGTTGTTGACGACGCTTTCGACGACGCCGTCCAGGCTGTGGCTGAGGGCGGTCTGGTCAACGTCGTGCTGGTAGAGGCCGACGCCGATTGATTTTGGGTCGATTTTGACCAGTTCGGCGAGCGGGTCTTGAGCGCGGCGGGCGATGGAGACGGCGCCGCGGATGGAGACATCCAGGTCGGGAAATTCGGCGCGGGCCAGGGCCGAGGCGGAGTAGACGGAAGCGCCGGCTTCGTTGACGATGAGATATTTGACGGCGGGGGAGTTGCGGGTCAGTTCAGCCGCCAGTTTTTCGGTTTCACGCGAGGCGGTGCCATTGCCGATGGTGATGAGGGTGACGTGGTGGCGGTTGATCATGTCTTGCAGGGTGTCGAGGGCGCCTTTCCAGTCGTTTTTTGGTTCGTGCGGGTAGATGGTGCCGGTGTCGAGCAGTTTGCCGGTCGGGTCGACGACGGCGACTTTGGTGCCGGTGCGGAAGCCGGGGTCGAGGCCGATGACGGTCTGGTTGGTGAGCGGTGAGACTGAGAGAAGGGCGCGCAGATTGGTGGCGAAGACGTTAATGGCGTGGCCGTCGGCTTTTTCGCTCAGTTCGCGGCGTACGTCGCGTTCGATGGAGGGCAGCAGCAGGCGGTTGGCGGCGTCTTCGATGGCGAGGGTGAGCTGGTCGCAGAAGGGGGAGATCAGGTCTTCTTCAAATTCGGCGGCAATGGCCGGGCGCCAGTCGCGTTCGTCGATGGTGACGCGCAGTTTGAGGACGTTTTCCTTCTCGCCGCGGTTGAGGGCCAGGATCTGGTGCGGTTGAAGGCGGCTGACGATCCCTGAAAATTCGTAATACGATTCGTAGACTCTTTTTTCGTCGACTGCAGTTTCAATTTTCGAGGCTTCCAGTCTGGCAAACTTGAGGGCGCGTTCGCGGGTGGCCTGGCGGACGTTGGCGTTGTCGCTGATGGCCTCCGCGACGATGTCGCAGGCGCCGGTGATGGCTTCCTGCCAGCTGGGGACTTGCTCATTGAGGAATTCGGCGGCGATGGCTTCGAGCGGGCGCTTGTCTTTGGCCTGGGCGATGATCTGGTCGGCCAGGGGTTGCAGACCTTTTTCGCGCGCAATCATGGCGCGGGTGCGGCGCTTGGGTTTGTAGGGCGCGTAGAGGTCTTCCAGCGCGGTCATCGAATCGGCGTTGGTGATGGCGGCGCGGAGTTCATCCGTCAGCTTGCCCTGTTCTTCGATGGAGGCCAGGATGGTGCCGCGGCGCTCGTCGATGGCGCGCAGGCGCGAGATTTCATCGGCGACGATGCGCACCTGTTCGTCATCGAGCGTACCGGTCATTTCCTTGCGGTAACGGGCAATGAAGGGGACAGTGTTGCCTTCATCCAAAAGCTGGATGGTGGCTTGAACCTGGGAAGGTTTGACTTTGAGGAAGGAAGCAATGGTTTCAGCGTGAGACATGGGCGCGATTTTATCATTTTTCGCCGCGTTTATCAGACAGGATTCTCTGTCGGGCTGCGGGCGGGTATAATCGGGCGCATGTTAACCCCTACCGAAATTCAAGACAAACTTGACCGTATTTTGCTCAAAGTTACCAAGCCTGGTCGTTACGTCGGCGGTGAGCTGAACATTACCGTCAAAGACTGGAATGCGGCCCAAACCAGGGTGGCCCTGGTTTTTCCCGATATTTACGATATTGGTGTTTCCAACGTCGGCCTGAAGATTCTCTATGATTTGATCAACCAGCGCGAAGACGCCCTTGCAGAACGCGCTTATGTGCCCTGGACCGATATGGAAGCGCTGATGCGCTCGAACGGGATTCCGTTATATGGGCTGGAAACCTTCCACCCGTTGGCCGCCTTCGATATCCTGGCCTTTTCTCTGCCCTACGAGACGCTCTACACCAACGCCCTCAACACCCTCGACCTGGCCGGGGTTCCGCTGCGCGCCGCCGAGCGCGATGGGCGTCACCCGCTCATCATCGCCGGCGGACATTCCACCATGAACCCCGAACCGATGAGCGCCTTTATCGATGCCTTTGTGATTGGGGAGGGGGAAGAGGTCATTCAAGATATGATCAATGTCGTCCAGCGGGTCAAAGGTCAACGGTTCAACGGCGAGGCTGACCTTCAATCTTCGACGTTTGACCGCGATGTAATGTTGAAAGAATTGGCGCGCATTCCCGGTGTGTATGTTCCGCGCTTTTACAACGTGGAATATCTCGAAGATGGCAGTGTGGCGGCTGTCAGCCCGTGTGAACCGGCCCTGCCAAAGACAATCACCAAGCGTATGGTGGCGAAACTGCCTCCGCCGCCGACCAAATTCATTGTCCCGAACATCGAAACGGTGCACAACCGCGCTACGGTGGAGATTATGCGCGGCTGCACCCGCGGCTGCCGCTTCTGTCATGCCGGGATGATTGTCCGCCCGGTGCGCGAACGCCCGGTGGATGAAGTCGTCGCCGCCGCCGAAGAAGCCATTCGCAATACCGGCTTCGAGGAGCTGGCGCTGATGTCGCTCTCATCGTCAGACTACAGCCAGATCGTGGAGCTGGTGACGAAAATTGGCGAAAAGTTCAGCGATAGGCATCTCAACGTCTCGCTGCCTTCGCTGCGGATCGAATCGGTTTCGATTGACCTGATGGAACTGCTCAAAGACCGGCGCTCGGGCGGATTTACGCTCGCGCCCGAGGCTGCCACCGAGCGAATGCGCCGTATCATCAACAAATTCATCCCCGATGAAGATATCATCAACACCACGCGCGAAATTTACCGGCGCGGCTGGGTGACGCTCAAGCTGTATTTCATGATCGGGCATCCGAGTGAAACGCTCGATGATGTGCGCGCCATTGGCGAGTTGTGCAAGCGGGTGCTGGCCGAAGGGCGCAAGGTGATCGGATATAAGGCGCGGTTGAACGTGGGTGTCAGCACGTTTGTCCCCAAGTCGCAGACGCCCTTCCAGTGGGTGCCGTGCGATAGCGTGGAGCAGATCAAGGCCAAGCAAAACCTGCTGCGCGATATTCTGAAAGACCGCAACATCAAGCTGACGCTGACTCATGCCGAGGATACTTTCCTCGAAGCCCTGCTCTCGCGCGGCGACCGGCGCATCGCCGAAGTCATTTACGCCGCCTGGCAGGCTGGCGCTAAATTTGACGCGTGGAATGAAGGCTACCGTTACGATCTCTGGTCAGCGGCTTGCGCCGGACAGGGCCTCGACCCGGAGTTCTACACTCATCGCCAACGCCGCGTCGACGAGGTTTTCCCCTGGGATCACATCACGGCCGCCGTGAAGAAATCCTACCTGTTTGAAGATTACCGCCAAAGCCTGGAAGGCATCACACGCATCGACTGCCGCCAGCACTGCTTCGCCTGCGGCATTCTGCCCACCTTCAAGCAAGTGCGCCGCGAGAACCCCGGCGGCTATTGGAAATGCCCCGAAGTGAAAGTGCGCGGCGAAGTGTTGGCCGCCCCCGGTGACTGAAATGCGCCTGACCTTTTCTGACCTGGTGGTGGGCCTGCCTGCCGGCCTGCTGATTTTCATGAGCACGCTCATGTTCAGCGCCTTGCTGCGCAGCCGTGGCGCCGTCTCCGATGGACTGGAACTGGCGCTGTTGGCTGGCGATGCCGCGCTCGTCGGCTGGCTCATCCGGCTCTCACGCAAAGCCCAGGCGCGCGCCACCGCCCTCGCCAGTGGGTTGATCGCCGCCCTGGCCATCCTTTTCGTGTGGCTGAAATCCCCGGCCAACGCCTCGCTGAATCCGCTGGTATTTGGTCTGCCAGGTCTGGCGGTGACCATTGTCGGCAGCTATCTCACCGCCAGCCGGCCCAACCAAGAAAAGAACCCAACCCCATGAGACTCCGCGTCACCTTCTCCAAGCAAGGCCCGCTGCGCTACACCGGCCACCTCGACCTGCACAAAATCTGGGAGCGCGCCGCCCGTCGCGCCAACCTGCCGCTGACCTACAGCCAGGGTTTTCATCCCCATCCCCAAATTCAACTGGCCGCCGCCCTGCCGCTCGGCTTTTCCAGCCGCTGCGAACTGGTCGACCTGAAACTCAACGAAACCCTCCCGCTTGAAGGGCTGGTGGATCGCCTCCAGGCCGCCGTCCCCGCCGGGCTGCATATTCTTCACGTGGAAGAAATAGACGAACGCGCCCCGGCGCTCCAGACCCAAGTCACTGCGGCAGAATTTGAAATCCTCCTGCGCGATGAAATCGCCCCGCAAAGCCTCACCCTGCGCCTGCAAACCGTCATGGAATCAGAATCCCTGCCTCGCGAGCGGCGCGGCAAACCCTACGACCTGCGCCCGCTGATCGAAGCCCTGAACCTGATCGAACCCGGCCCGGAAAACCTCCCCCGCCTGTGGATGCGCCTGGCCGCCCGGGAAGGCGCCACTGGCCGCCCCGAAGAAGTGCTCGATGTGCTGGGCATCCCGCTCGAAAGCACCCGCGTCGAACGCTCGTGCCTGATTTTCAAATAGCGTCAAAAAAGGTGCTATAATCCCCATCCCAAACAGGGAAAGCCTCCGTCAATCAAAGGAAATCCCCAAGGGCTTTGAGGGGATGACAGGCTTCGACGGGAGAGGCTGGCCCCGGAATGCGTGCCGAGAGCGTGCCGAGCTCGAAAAATCAGCACAAACAATCAAGTGCCAATAGCACTTCCTACGCCGCTATGCCCCTCGCTGCCTAAACAGCAGTAGAGAGTAAAACGGCCCGTCCCCACGGGGACGGCGTCTGCCGCTTCCGCTAACTGCCCGGTAAGCGAGCGGGCGTCACAAAGGCAGAATGCCGCGCCGCCACGTCACTAACGGCGCGAAAGAGGGCCTTCGGGTCTGAGTGGATGGCCGCAGGAGAGTTTTGCTGGTTGAGTTCCCTGCGGCGACAGCTTCAACCGGCTACGCATGTAGATTTCCGGCGGACGAATCTTTCGGACGCGGGTTCGATTCCCGCCATCTCCACTGTTTACAAAAAATGCGCTTGAACGGCGCGTTTTTTGTTTCTGCCGGGGGCTTGTCGTTCTAAGGCTGCCCGTCTCAATCCATGACTTAAGGGGTACCCTGATCATATGGTTGAAACCAAAAAGGGATATGTTAAAATAGCGCCACTTGAGTGACCGACTCAACCCTGGTTTAACAAGTTTCAAAAGAAGAGGAGAGAGCATGAAAGCATTACGACCATTTTTCTATATCGTTGTCTTTGTTTTAATTACCAGCATGGCATGCACATTGTTTTCAAGCGCAGCCCCAACCGCTGAAAATGGCGGCACTGACAACCCGGTTGCCACCTCTGAACCGGCCCCCTCTACAGAGAGTCAATCTGGCGGTGTGTCCAGCCTGAGCGATGCGCAAAGTGCCGTCATCCAGATCGAATCACAGGGTACCTTCGTTGATCCGCAGGTTGGGTTGGTGTTAAACGGGGCAGGGAGAGGCTCTGGTTTCATCATCGACCCATCGGGCATTGCTGTCACCAATAATCATGTTGTGACCGGATCGGCCTTGCTCAAGGTATGGGTGGGCGGGGTACAGCACAATGCCCGCATCCTGGGGGTTTCAGAATGCTCAGATCTGGCCGTGATTCAGATTGAAGGCGGCCCCTTTCCTTACCTGGATTGGTACCCGGGCGCAGTCAAAACCGGGCTGGAAGTCTATGCTGCCGGGTTCCCACTTGGAGAACCGCAATATAACCTGACCAAGGGGATCATTTCTAAAGAACAGGCCGATGGCCAGACGAGTTGGTCGTCACTCGATTACGTTCTCAGCCATGATGCCACGATCAATCCTGGCAATTCCGGCGGGCCGCTGATCAGTGCAGATGGGAAGGTGGTCGGGATTAACTATAGCAGCAATTCGGCCAACCAGTATTTTGCCATTGATGAGAAAACTGCCAAGCCGGTGATTGACCAACTGGCCGCAGGCAAGGATGTCGATTCAATAGGCATCAACGGCACCGCAGTCTTATCCGATGATGGCAGCTTATCCGGTATCTGGGTGGCATCCGTTAAGTCAGGCTCTCCGGCCGATAAATCTGGCATCAAGGCCGGTGACATCCTGTATCAGTTGGAAGGCCTGGTTCTGTCCACCGACGGAACGATGAAAGACTATTGCGGCATCCTGCGCACCCACAAGCCGGAAGATACCCTGTCTCTCAGCGTGATTCGTTATTCGACCGGCGAACTGCTGGAAGGTCAGCTCAATGGCCGCGAGCTGGCAGTTACCGGCTCCTTTGATGTCAGCGGCGGAAATACCGATTCCGGTTCGGGAAGCTCTGACAGTCAGGCGGCTGATTTTTACACCGAGAATTTTGACGGCGACATCAGCAACTATTCTTACTTTGAGTGGCACGAGAAGTATAACAGTGAAGCCACGGACAATAACATTGTCCCAGCCACCAAGGATGGGTACCTGGTCTTTGACTTGCAGACCCAAAACAAGTGGGTCTACGTCACTTATGACGCCTACACTTATACCGATGTCCGCCTGGACCTGAAAGCTGACAACCGTGGCAAGAATAACAACAATGTTTCCTTGATCTGCCGGTACGGGGATGAAGGCTGGTATGAGCTGAATATTGCCAATAATGGCCTTTATTCGGTTCTTGCTTTCGTCAATGCAGACAATCGATACTATACGATTTTTGATGGCGGTTCTAACCTGATCAAATCCGGTAAGGGTGTCAACGATTACACATTCATTTGCCAGGGCGATGAGTTGACGGTCGGCATTAATGGCACGGCCATCAAGACGGTGAAAGAAACCAAGCACCAGCTGCGCGAAGGGCAGGTTGGCTTTGGGGTTTCATCGTTCGATGTCACTCCAATCCTTGTGGAAGTGGATTCTTTTGGCATTTCCCAGCCCTGACCGGTTGGTAAATCTGGCACAGGAAACCCGGCAGCGGTTGGCTGCCGGGTTTTTCTTTTTTCGCGCGTTTTCATCTTTTCTATATCACGTTAACGCATTTCTATTATTCATCGATTATCCTATGCCAAACTATGCAACCTGAAATCAGTCAGCAAGGAGTTTGAAATATGGGAAAAATCATTGGCATTGACCTCGGCACCACCAACAGTGTTGTGGCGGTCATGGAAGGCGGACAGCCGACCGTGATCAGCACGGCGGAAGGCGGGCGTTTGTGCCCCTCGGTGGTTGCTTTTAATAAAAGCGGTGAGCGTCTGGTCGGGCAGACGGCCAAACGCCAGTCGGTCATTAATTCCGAAAACACCATTTATTCGATCAAGCGCTTTATCGGCCGCCGTTTTGAGGAGACTGAGGGGGAGCGCAAGATGGTTCCGTTCCAGGTCATTGAAGGCCAGGCGGATGATGTTCGGGTGAAGGTTCCCGTTACCGGGCGCGAATACAGCCCGCAGGAGATTTCGGCCATGGTGCTGGCCAAACTCAAGGCGGATGCGGAAGCTTATCTGGGCGAGACCATTACCGAAGCGGTCATCACGGTTCCAGCTTATTTCAATGACTCTCAGCGCCAGGCCACCAAGGATGCGGGCCGTATTGCCGGGTTGGATGTCAAGCGTATTATCAATGAGCCGACCGCCTCGGCGCTGGCTTATGGTCTGGATAAAAAGAAGAACGAAACCATCCTAGTCTTTGACCTGGGGGGCGGCACTTTCGACGTTTCCGTGTTGGAAGTTGGCGAAGGTGTGATCGAAGTCAAGGCGACCAATGGCGATACACACCTGGGTGGCGATGACTGGGATCAGCGCGTTGCGACCTGGGCGGCAGATGAATTCAAGAAGCAGGAAGGCATTGATCTGCGCAATGACCGCCAGGCGCTTCAACGTTTGCGCGAAGCGGCTGAAAAGGCCAAGATTGAGCTTTCCAGCATGATGGAGACTGAAATCAACCTGCCTTATATCACCGCTGATGCCAGCGGCCCGAAGCACCTTGTTTTGAAACTGACCCGCGCAAAATTCGAGCAGATGACCAGCGACTTGCTCAACCGCTGCACCCGCCCGTTTGAAAATGCGCTCAAAGATGCCGGCCTGCGCGCCAGCGACCTGAACGAAGTGGTGCTGGTGGGCGGTTCGACCCGCATGCCGATGGTCAGCGATCTCGTCCGCAAGTTGACCGGCAAGGAACCGAATAAATCTGTCAATCCCGATGAAGTTGTAGCGGTTGGCGCGGCTATTCAGGGTGGCGTGCTGGGCGGCGAAGTGCGTGATATTTTGCTGCTCGATGTAACCCCACTTTCCCTGGGCGTTGAAACCCTGGGCGGTGTGATGACCGTGATGATCGAACGCAACACCACCATCCCGGTTAAAAAGACCGAAACCTACTCCACCGCGGCTGACAGCCAGACTGCCGTTGATATTCACATCCTGCAAGGTGAGCGCCCGATGGCTGGCGATAACATGTCGCTCGGCCGCTTCCGGTTGGATGGAATTCCCCCGGCTCCGCGCGGTGTGCCACAGGTCGAAGTGACCTTCGACATTGATGCCAACGGCATCATCCATGTTACCGCACGCGATAAAGCCTCCGGCAAGGAACAGAAAGTCACCGTCACCGCCTCGACCAACCTGAACAAAGGCGATATTGACCGCATGGTCAAGGAATCGCAGGCCCACGAAGCCGAAGACAAGAAACGCAAGGAACTGATCGAAGCTCGCAACCAGGCCGACAACCTTGTCTATCAGGTGGAGAAATCCATGCGCGATCTGGGCGAAAAACTCAGCTCCAGCGAGCGCGGCGACGTGGAAGCCAAAATCAACGATGTAAAATCGGCGCTGACCAGTGAAGATGCCGGGCGCATCACCAAGGCCAGCGAAGACCTGCAAAAAGCCTTCTACCAGCTCAGCGAAAAACTCTACGGTCAGGGTCAGCCGCAAGGCCAGCCCGGCGCCGGGCCCTCCACCCCGCCTCCTGGCGGCGATGACGTTGTTGACGGCGAAGTCAAGGACGCCTGATTGAATGACCAGGTAGGGGCGACGCAATGCGTCGCCCCTACTTTTGTTATATAATCACCTCCATGCTTAAAAACCGAACTCCCCGCCTCCTGCTGGCCGTTCTCGGCCTCCTGCTCCTGGCTGTTGCCGTTTACAACATACCCTTCGTCCACAACAAACTCTCCTGGCGGCTGGATGATTTGCGCGCGCAAATCGTTTATTTTTTCCGCCCACCGGCCGAGGCGGTCTTTGTCCCCGATCAACAGGCCCAAATTGACCGGATCGTCACCGCCACCCTGCTCGCCATGCAAAAGCCGACGCTCACGCCGACCCCGCCCGTCACCGCCACCCCCGTCGGCCCCAGCGCCACCCCCACCATTTCTCCCACGCCCTCGGTGACGCCCACGCCGCTCCCGGGTTCCGTTACCCTGCCGGGCGTCAAATATATTGACCAGTCGGGTGGCTACAATTTGTGCGGACCCTCCAACCTGGCCATGGCACTCAAGTTTTGGAAGTGGAATGGCACACGCGATGACATCCTTTGGGCCATCAAACCCGGCATCAACGATCCGTCCCTCGAGTTTATGGTTCGCGGAAAAACCGACAAAAACGTTATGCCCTATGAAATGGTTGATTACGTTAACGATCAGACCAAATTCCGCGCACTCTGGCGTTACGGCGGCAGCCCGGAACTACTCAAAAGTCTGCTCGCCGCCGGCTACCCTGTCTTGGTTGAAAAAGGCGAAGTCCAGTGTGAATCTTTTTACACCTGCACAGCCGTCAGTTGGATGGGTCATTACCAATTTCTCTCCGGTTATAACGAGGCGGACCGAACCTTCCTAGCCCAGGATTCCTACCGGGATGGTCCCAACTTCAAAGCCAAATATGACCAGTTTTCCAATGAGTGGCGAGCCTTTAATTATCTTTTTATCGTCATCTTCCCTGCCGACCGCGAAGAACAGGTTAACCAACTGCTGGGGAATTGGGCTGACGAAAAATGGGCAAACCAACACGCGCTCGACATCGCCAATGCCGAAACCAAAACCCTGAGCGGGTTGGATGCCTACTTCGCCTGGTTCAACAAAGGTACGAGCCATACTCAACTGCAAGAATATGCTGATGCATCCAGCGCCTACGACCAAGCTTTTCTTCTCTATCCAGACCTGCCCATTGAAAAAGACAAGCTGCCTTTTCGCATGTTGTGGTATCAGACCGGTCCTTACAAGGCCTACTTCTATGCTGGCCGTTATCAGGATGTGATCGACCTCGCCAATGTAACCTTGCAAACCGTCAGTAATCCTACACTGGAGGAAACTCTCTTCTGGCGCGGGATGGCCGAGCAAGCCGCCGGAGATCTCGCCGCTGCCAGCGCCGACTTTATCCAGGCCAACCATCTCAACCCGAAAATGCCCGCCATCATTCAGGCCCTGCAAACCCTCGGCATCACCCCAGAAAAACCGCTCAAATAAAACCCATGCGCATTCTCCATTTTGCCGACGCACACATTGACATGGCCAACTATGGCCGCCACGACCCCGAAAGCGGGCTGCCCTTGCGGGTCCTCGATTTTCTCAAATCGCTGGATACGATCATCGACACGGCGATTGACGAAAAAGTTGACCTGGTCATTTTTGCCGGGGACGCCTACAAAGACCGCACCCCCGCCCCCACTTTTCAACGAGAATGGGGCCGCCGGATTGTGCGCCTGTCTCAGGCCAATATCCCCACCCTGCTGCTCGTTGGCAACCATGACCTTTCGCCCTCCATTGGCCGCGCAAACGCCATCCAGGAATTTGAAACCCTCCAGGTGCCTTTTATCCACTTGATTTCACGGCCCCAGCTGATGACGGCCGCGCAGCTAGGGCTGCCAGCCCAGGTAATCGGCTTGCCCTGGGTCTCCCGCTCCGGCTTGATGGCTGCGCTCGATACTCCGGTGGACGAAATCTACACCGAGATCGAAACCCGGCTGACTGAACTGGTGCAACAACTCATCGCCAGAGCTGATCCCGCCCTGCCCCTCATCCTGACGGCGCACGCCTCCGTGCAGGGCGCCACCTTTGGCGCAGAACGCATGGTCATGCTCGGCGCAGACCTGGTGCTGCCCGGTTCGCTCGTCAAAGACCCCCGGCTCGATTACGTCGCCCTCGGGCACATCCACAAAGCCCAAAACCTGAACGAAGGCCAGCATCCCCCGGTCATTTATCCGGGCTCCATCGAGCGGGTTGACTTTGGCGAGGCGCGCGATGACAAATATTTTGTTATCGCTGACGTACAGAAAGGTCACACCCAGGTGGAATGGCGCCGCCTGGAATCCGTTCGCCCCTTTGTTGAAGCCTGGGCGCGGCTGGATACCCCCGAAAATGTCAGCCAACAGCTAAAAGAAGCCCTGCCGACGCCACACAAACTGCGCGAAGCCGTGGTCAAACTGACCGTCGAATATCCACGCGATTTCGAAAAGCTCATCGATGAAGCGGAATTGCGCTCCTATACAGCAGATTGCTTCGAATTCCACCTCGTCAAACGCCCGCAGCAGGAGGCCCGCCTGCGCCTGGCCCACGATCAGAGCGTGGCCAGCCTATCTACGCTGGAACTGCTCGAGCTGTACTGGAAAACAAATCACACCGGGGATGACGAAATAGAAACCCTCCAAAAAATGGCAGCCCGGCTTCTGAATGGGACCGATTCTGAACCCGTCTGATTCATCCGTAATTGTCACGGTGTTGCCATGCTGTCTGGTAAAAAAACTCGTATGCTCGGGGAAATATGCGCTGGATATACATCTCCCCTCACTTTGACGACGCCGTGCTTTCGTGCGGTGGTTTGATTTGGGAACAAACCCATAGTGGAATTCCCGTCGAAATCTGGACGGTAATGGCGGGCGACCCGCCACCCGGCCCGCCCTCCGAACTGATCAACCGCATTCATGCTGAATGGCAGACCGGCAGCCCCCAGGAAACCGTCTCACTGCGGCGCAGCGAAGACCAGAAGGCTGCCCGGCGGGTTGGTGCGAGCATCCGGCACCTGTCTTTTCCCGATGCGATCTATCGCCGCTCAGAAGCGGGCGAGCTTTTCTATCCGGAGGATATTTTCGTCTCACCCAATCCCGCTGAAACAGGGTTGGGCGAATCTATCGCCCGGTCCATTGCTGAAAAATTGACCCAGTACGACACCATTGTCTGCCCGCTGACGATTGGCGGCCACGTTGATCATGTACTTACCCGCCACGCAGTGGAATTGCTTGGGCGGCCGTTGTGGTACTACGCTGACATCCCATATACGCTTAATCATGCGGAAGAATTGTTTCCAGTAACCGGAACTTTGCAGAGTGAACATTTCTTCATCTCCCAGCGCGGCCTGGCAGCCTGGCAGGCGAGCATTGCTGCCCACGCCTCACAAATCTCATCGCTGTTTGTGGATGTAGAAGACATGCGGCAAAAAATTAAGGAATATGCGCGTACAAATTCTGGCCTGTTGCTCTGGGAACGCGCAGTGGCGCTCTAGAGGTTCCCCCTTTTTTCCCAGCCTGCTTGATTTTGACTGGAAATCATGATATAGTATGCACGCGGACGGGAATATTGGGTTCGCTTCCGAGTTGCATCTCTTTCAGGGGTGCAACATATTCTTATTACAGGGTCATTGCATGTCTGCCACTTATCTTACCAAAGAAGGCTTCCAAAAATTACAGGAAGAATTGGATTACCTGCGCACGGTCAAGCGACAGGAAGTTGCCGAGCGCTTGCATGAAGCCATGGAAGGCGGGGAACTGATCGAGAACGCCGAGTACGAGGCAGCCAAGAATGAGCAGGCCTTTGTCGAGGGTCGTATCCAGGAAGTGGAAATCATCCTTGCCGCGGCACATATCATCGATGAAGCCTCCATGCATCAGGACCCGACCCTCGTACAGGTTGGCGATACTGTCACCGTGCAAGAGGATGGCGGCGAGCCTGAAGAATATACCATTGTCGGCGCAGCAGAAGCCGATCCGCGCGCCGGAAAAATCTCGAACGAATCGCCGCTGGGCAAGGCCTTGCTCAATCACCGGCCGGGCGATATCGTCAGTGTGGAAGCTCCTGGCGGCGCTTTCAAAGTCACCGTGTTGAAGACCACCTAGAAGACTGGGGCAGTCAACTCAAGCCCCGCGCAGCCTCTGCGACAGCAGGGTGCCTTGGCGCGGGGCTTTTTCTATCTCTGAATACGAAGGAACTTATCGCATGGCAGAATATTCAAGTCTCGAAAAAATTCGCTTGCAGAAAATCGAAGAATTGCGTGCCCAGGGGATTGAACCGTACCCCACCCGTGCCGAGCGCACCCATACCAGCCTTCAGGCGATTGCCGCGCTGGAAGCTGCACCGGCCGGCGAGGAAACCGAAATCCGGGCCACGCTGGCTGGACGCATCCGCGCCACCCGCCCGATGGGAAAGCTGGTTTTTACTCACATCGAAGATGGCGAGGGGAAAATCCAGCTTTTCCTGCGCGTCAACGAAATTGGGCAGGAAAAAATTGATTTCTTTAATAAATATTACGATCTGGGCGATTTCATCCAGGCTTCGGGCGTGATGATGCGCACCAGGACCGGCGAAGCCACCCTGCAGGTGCATGACTTTAAAATGCTGGCGAAGGCGGTCTCGCCACTGCCTGCTGCCAAGGATGAGACGCTTGACGATGGCACGCTCGTCCGGCACGCCGCGCTGGAGGATGCCGAGATTCGCGCCCGCCAGCGCTACGCCGATCTGGCGGTCAATGCGCACATCCGTGAGAATTTCCGCCAGCGCGCGGCGATTGTCAAGGCGTTGCGCAGCTATCTCGATGGCGAAGGCTTCCTCGAGGTGGAAACCCCTATTCTTCAACCGTTGTATGGCGGTGCAGCGGCACGCCCTTTCGTCACCCATCACAACGAGCTGGAGCAGGACATGTATCTGCGCATCTCCTTCGAGCTGTATCTCAAGCGCCTGCTGGTTGGCAACCTGGAGCGGGTCTATGAAATTGGCCGCGATTTTCGCAACGAGGGGGTCTCTTTCAAGCACAACCCCGAATTCACTCAGCTCGAATTCTACTGTGCCTACGCCGACTATCTCAAGGTCATGGAATTGACCGAAAACATGATCGGCCACGTCTGCGATACGGTCTTTGGCACGCGCAAGTTCACGTTTGAGAAAGAACCCGGAAAAGCCTACGAACTCGATTTTTCCACTCCGTGGCGGCGGCTGGAAATGCGCCAGGGAATTCTCGAAACGAGCGGCATCGATATCGCCGAATACCCCACTGCCGAGGCGCTCTTCAAAGCGATCGTCACCCGCCACCCGCACAAAACCCCCGACCCGCATGTGACGCGCGGGAAATTGATTGATTTCCTGCTCGGAGAATTTCTTGAGCCTACCCTGATCCAGCCAACTTTCCTGCACGATTACCCGCGCGACATTTCTCCGCTTGCCAAGCCCAAGCCCGGCGACCCGCTGACGGTGGAACGCTTCGAGGGATATGTGGCCGGTTTCGAGCTGTGTAATGCCTTTACCGAATTAAATGACCCGCTCGATCAGGAACAACGCTTTCTCGATATGCAGACTGATTACAGCGACGATGAGGAAGAGAAAAATCCGCTCGATGAAGACTACTTGCGTGCCATGCGCTACGGCATGCCGCCCAACGGCGGTTTTGGAATGGGCGTCGACCGGCTGACCATGCTGCTGACCAACAATCGCTCTATCCGTGAAGTCCTGCTGTTCCCGGCATTGCGCAAGGAAGAATAAGCCGGACGACGCAGGCCGGGCTCTTTACTCGCAGCCGAGTAAAGAGCCCGGCTGTTTTAACCTTATCAGTACCAACGTCCCTCCTGCCAATTCTTGAATTTCCCCAAAAACAGTCTAAAATATCCCTATCCATTCCCTGAGGAGAGAGCCATGAATCAGACCTTTAATTGTCCCAATTGCGGCGCGCCGCTGGATTATCAGGGCAGCGACCCGATCATCCGCTGCCCGTATTGCAATGGCTCGGTGATTGTTCCTGAGAATTTGCGCGCCAAACCGACTTTTTCCAACAAACCCAGCAACTTCACCCTCAGCGGCAGCGGAGATCGGGGTGGGCTGATCAACCAGGCGCGGCGCATCAAACAGGTGAAAGATCTGGCCGAAGCTGGCGAAACGGAACAGGCGGTGGCGCTCTACCGTGAAATCACCGGTACAGATGAATTCGCGGCCCACAAGGCGGTGGGCGCGCTGGCAACCGGTCAACCGGTCATCTTCTCGAGCGCGCCGGTGACCAGTCTCCCCGCAAAATCTGTCATCCAGGTGGATGCCAACACTTCTGCCAAAATCGGCCGCGGACTGGGCTGTTTCTTTGCCTTTCTGATCGCCAGTATCGCGGCTTCACTGATCATCCCTCTGCTGGGAAGCCTGGGCGTTTTTGCCATGATCTTTGGGAACCTGAAGAATTCCGGCATCCCTGTCGTGCCCAGCAGCCAACCGGCGGTCGAGATTCCCAGGCTGACCGCCTTTGCCTCACAAGAATTGACATTTGGCGGCGAAGGAACCGGCCCCGGTCTGTTTGGCGATGTCCGCGCGATCGGGGTCAATCCTGTCAACGGCAACATCTACGCCGCCAATTATGACGATGGGCGGGTGCAGGTCTTTGATGCCCAGGGTAAATTCATCACCCAGTGGATTATTTCCAAAGAACAGACCGACCCTTATTTTGGCGACCTGGCGGTTGGCCGCGACGGTACCGTCTACATTCCCGTTTATGGGCGGATTATGCGCTTTGATGAGCATGGCCAATCGCTTGGCGATTTCAAAGTGGAGGGCCGTATCAGCAACCTCGACATCACTCCCGATGGTACCCTTGTGGTGGTCGCCAATGGGGAAGATATCTTGTGGATCAGCCCCGAGGGTAAAGTGCTCCAAAGTGTTCGCGCCGCAGTTTCTGGCATCACCGCTGACCCGGAACTGGATTCGGTGGTGGCGGTGGATGGCCTGGGCAATGTCTATCTGCTTGGCACCTTCAACAATGCCGTTCTGGTTTATAACTCGCAGGGCACGTACATCAACCGCTTCGGTTCCGCTGGTGAAGAACCGGGACAGTTCCGCGCTCCACAGGCCATTGAAGTGGACGGCAAAGGCCGCGTCTTCGTCAGTGACATTAAAGGCGTCCAAGTCTTCAGCAGCGACGGCCGTTATCTCGACGTTTTCAAGGTTCAATATGTCGCCTACGGCCTCGCTTTTGACGACCAGGGCAAACTATATGTGACCACCAATCAGAAAAAAATTGAGAAATACAGCCTAAAGGAGTAGCCTTGACTCAAATTGCCTGCCCCAGTTGTGGCGCAACCATCGAAACCAGCGATACCGTCTGTCCCTATTGCTCCACGGCCCTCCCTGCCCCCAGCGCAGACCTGCCACCCACCCTGCGCATCGATCGCGATCTTTTCAGCGGCAACCTGTATCTCAACGTCGCCGACTCGGCGAATTTTCGCGCAGTGCGCGAACTATTGGCGCAGGGCAAAAAAATCGAAGCCATCAAGGCATATCGTGAGATCACCGGCGCAGGGTTGAAAGAAGCCAAGGATGCCATCGAAGCGCTCGAAGCCGGGCAGCCGGTTATCGTTCCGATCGATGCCACCCAAGCCAGTGGCTCCGGTCTGCCTGGCGAAGCGGATCGCGGCTTTCAGAGCAGTGCCGAAGCCATGGACGCCATCAAGGCCGAACTGCGTGCTGGCCGCAAATTGATGGCCATCCAATTGCACCGTACCCATTTCAGCACCAGCCTGGCCGAAGCCAGGGCAGCCGTTGAGCAAATTGAAGCCAGCCTGCCGTTCGAGTCTGTCCGCCTGCCCGACGTGGAGATTCCCGCCTTTGCCCGGCCCGACGAACCCGGCATCAACGCCAACCCATTCGATAAGCCGCAGCAGCCACCTTCCAGCACCCGCAAATGGATCATCGGGTGCAGTATTGCCGCTGTGGTTTTCTTGTGCCTGTGTATCTGCCTGCCGATTGCCATTTTCATCTTAAGCGGCCAGGCGCAGTAAAAAAAGCAAAAAGCGGGCTGGATCGACGTCCGGCCCGCTTTTTGCTTTTCGTTTAATGGGACAAAATTACCCGGCGGCTTTTTCCATCAATGCCAGAATCTCCAACGGCTCCCCTTTGCCTGGATCCCGCTTAAGCGACAGGGCTTCCACCTGGCATTTTTCCACGCATACCCCACAGCCCATACATTTTTCAACATCCACCTGGCTGTACAGACTCCCCATGGACAGCGCCCCAAACTGGCAATGATCCACACAATCGGCGCAGCTCATGCAAAGATCCTCATCCACCTGGGCCACATAACCCGAAGAAGCCAACATTGGCGTCCCGGTTTGGTGGGCATGCAGTGCTCCGCAGCAGCAGGCGCAACAATTGCAAATGGCGTAAAAGCGTCCGAGCATGGCATCCTTGAAAAAAGCATGATGTACGTGCCCCCTCCGGTCCTCCGCCTCCAAAATTTCCACGGCCTGCTGCTGGGTGATCCAGCGCGCCTGGTCGGGATTATGCTCCATCACAAAGCTGGCAAACGGCTCGCCCACCACGAGACACACATCCAGCGGCAGGCACGGATTGGGTTTGGCAGCGCGACAGGGACAGTTGAGTGCCACCACATGCGCGGGGTTCTTGAGAATGATGGCGCGGGCCCGCTTGTAGGGGATGACCTGCTCCAGGTCTGGGATGTTAATATCCTCGTTAATCAGCACAAGCTGGCGGGCGGATGCGAGCGGCAGCGCCTTGCCGTGATAGGTATCGGCCATGCTGACCGCATCCGTATCAGCGATGGCTGGCTTGCCGGCGGTGCTTTGTTTTTCCACCCAGGCGGCCAGCGGCGCAAGCTTTTTTGCAAGTGGGTGCCGCCCGGTGCCGATGGCTATATACAGGTGCGTCCAGCGCCCGTAAATATAGCCGTGCAAAAAGTCGAACAACGAATACTGGGGCGTCTTGCGTGCCTCGGCCCAAAATTGCGCAGTGGATTGATTGATAAAAAACGATTTAATTCCCATCCGGAAAACCTCCATGGTTACCAGGAGCATACCGGAAACCTGGCGATCGAACAAGAGTGGATTATCCCCCATTCTGAGGATGTTTGTTACCGAAATATGGAATAAAATCAGTCCAGTTTCCACCCTGCTTGAAGGAGTTATTCCATGCCTGCTGTCTCCAAACGTCCGCTCACTGCCGAAGATCTGTACCGCCTGGAGCTGATCTCTGAACCACGTCTGTCGCCTAACGGCAAGCATGTCATTTATTGCCAACAGCGTGTGGATAAAAAGACCGAAAAAAAGAGCAGCAACCTGTGGCTGGCTGATACCCTGAGCTTTGAAAAGCTTAACCATCTGCTCGGAACTGGTTCCCCCAGGCAATTTACCTATGGAGACCAGGTCGATTCAGCGCCGCGCTGGTCGCCGGATGGCAGCCAGATCGCTTTTCTTTCGAACCGTGGCAACCGGGAACGCGGCGCCCAGATCCACCTGATCGCGGTGGATGGTGGTGAAGCCCGGCCGCTGACAGAGATTGAGGGCGAGATTACATTTTCCGGTTGGGCGCCGGATGGCAAAAGGCTGCTTTGTCTCGTGCGCAAGTATGAACCTGAGGAGCTCGAACGCTTTGCGGATCCGCAAAAAAAGGCCCTGGGTGTGGTGGCGCGGCAGGTAACGCGCCTGTTTTATAAACTGGATGGTTATGGTTACCTGCCGCGTGAGCGCACCCATATCTGGCTGGTGGATGCGCGCGCAGGCAAGGGCAGGCAGTTGACCGAGAGTGATGTATGGGATGAGCTCGACCCGGCTTTTTCGCCGGACGGGACGCAAATTGCGTTCATTTCCAACCACAGCGAGGCCCCGGACGAAGCCCCCGATTGCCAGGACCTGTTTGTGTTGTCGGTTCCGGCTTTGACGCCGGGGGGAGAGCGCACCACAACGCCTGCCAGCGCAGCGCCCAGCCTGCCGCTGGCGACGCGAAAAATCCCGGCCCCGGCTGGACCGAAGCGGCTGCCGGCTTTTTCTCCCGATGGGCGCTGGATCGCTTACCTGGGAAGCGAGGGCGTGGGCGCGGAGTATAAGAATTTTCACCTGTGGATTGTCCCGGCGAATGGCGCCCAGGAAGCCCGCAATCTGACCGCGCAGGAGGATTTTCACTGCGCCGTCAGCATCCTGGCGGATTGTGGATCGCCGGAGCAAATGGCTCCGGTCTGGTCGCCGGATGGGAAGCAGATCTACTTCCAGGTTTCGTGGCATGGTTCGGTGGTGTTGAAGCGCATCAGCGTGGAAGATGGCAAAATCTCGGAAGTCGTGGGCGAGGGTGGGGTGGTTGGCGCTTTTTCGTTCGATAAAAGCCATTCGCGGGTGGCCTATTTCTTTGGGCAGATGCATAATCCGGGGCAAATTCATCTCAAAGAATTAACTGACCGCCAGACCATCCGCCACCTGACGCGTGTGAACCGGGCCCTGTTGGATTCGCTCGACCTTTCGCGGGTTGAGGAGATCTGGTTTAAGGGGCCGGATGACAATGATTTGCAGGGTTGGGTGATGTTTCCGCCGGGGTTTGATCCCAAGCGCACCTATCCGTCCATCCTGGAGATTCACGGCGGGCCGCTGACGCAGTATGGCAAGTTTTTCATGCACGAGTTTTATTTCCTGGCGGCGCAGGGCTATGTGGTGTATTTTTGCAACCCGCGCGGCGGACGCGGTTATGGCGAGGCGCATGCGCGCTCGATCTGGGGCGCGTGGGGCACGACCGATTATGCCGATGTGATGGCCTTTGCCGATGTGCTGGCGGCGAAGCCGTTCATCGACCCGAACCGGATGGGCGTGATGGGCGGCTCGTATGGCGGTTATCTGACGCTCTGGATCATTGGCCATACGGCGCGCTTCCAGGCCGCTGTGGCGCAGCGCGTGGTCAGTAACTTTACCAGCATGTGGGGTTCGAGCGATTTGAATTGGTCGTTTGAACTGGAATTGGAAGCCGGGCCGCCGTTCCGCGATTTTCAGAAGTGGTGGGATCTTTCTCCGCTGAAATATCTTGGCAACGCCAGCACGCCGACAATGATCACCCATTCGGAAGGTGATCTGCGCTGCCCGATTGAGCAGGGCGAGCAGGCCTTTGTGGCGCTCAAGCGTGCCGGCGTGGAGACCGAATTTATCCGCTTCCCCGAGGAGTTTCACGGGCTCTCACGCACCGGCCGCACTGACCGGCGGGTGGCGCGCCTGGGGCATCTTGCGCGCTGGATGGAGAAGTACCTGAAAGACTGAAGCGTTTTTGCTTGCTAGCTGCCCCAGACTTTGAAATCTTTCAAGATAGACCCGCCGACAAATTCGCGCAAAATGGAATTATCCGGGATCCATTCCAGGTCAATTGGCAGGAACCATTCCAGGAAGGCCAGCAGGCGCTTGGTTTCGATGGCTTCGGGCGTGTTGTGCGGCACCTGGCGCAGCAGGGGTTCGGCCAGGGGTTTCAGCACCGCGAGTTCGTAGGCCAACGCCGAGTTAAACATCACATCGGCGTTTTCCTGGTAGGGGAAGATGTGCCGTTTTTCGCCGCGCCGCACCGATTCCCAACGGCTGATAGTCTGCTGGGCGCTGTAGCCGCGCTCGCGCGCGTCGCGCACGATACGGCGAATCAGGCGCGTATCAGTGGTTGAGACGCGGTTGTGACGGTCGAGGTTGAGTTGGGTCAGGGCGGAGGCATAGATTTTGAAGGCGCGGGCGGCCAACGTAGGCGGAAGCAGGCGCGGGTTGAGGCCGTGAATCCCCTCCAGAATGATCAATTGTTCCGGACGCAGGCGCGTCCATTCGCCCGGCTCCTGTTTCCCATCCCGGAAGTTATAATGCGGCAGGCGCACTTCTTCGCCGCGCAGCAGCGCCTCCAGCTGAGAGCCAAGCAGCGCCAGGTCGAGCCCTTCCAGCGCTTCAAAATCGAGCTGGCCGTTTTCATCGCGCGGATTTTTCTCGCGGTCGACAAAGTAATTGTCCATTTCCAGCGCAAAGGGCGAAAGGCCCAGGGTCAGCAGCTGCACCGCCAGCCGCCGCGCAAAGGTGGTTTTGCCCGAGGAGGACGGCCCAGAAATCAACACCAGCCGGACCTTTTCCCGTTCCCCGGCAATCTTCCGGGCGATCTCGGCGATATATTGTTCGTGCAGCGCTTCCGAAACGAGAATAATCTCGCGACTGCGCCCGTTTTGGATGGCGTCATCCAGCGCCCCGACCGATTCGATGCCCAGCCGTTCGAGCCAGTCGCCATACTGGCGGAAACTGGCCAGCAGCTTGGGGAAATCATCCTGGCGGGTCAGCCCGGTGGGGTTGTGGCGGCGCGGAAAGCGCAGCGTAAAACCATCCTGTGAGTTTGCCAGCTCAAACCATTCCAAATAACCCGTAGCCGGCACCATGTAGCCATGATGATAATCCACATGCCGGCCCAACTGGTAGAGCGTCACATACGGTTTGCGGCGGTAGCGCAGCAAGCGAACCTTGTCGGCATAATTTTGCCTTTCAAAGAGCGCAATCGTCTCATCGAGCGAGGCCTCGTGCCGTTCAAAAGGCAGGTTGGCCTGCACCAGGCGGCGCATTTCGGTTTGCAGGGCGGTCAATTCATCTTGAGAGAGCGGCGCGCGCCCCTTCACCTCGCAATAATAGCCGCCTGAAGCAACGGAATGATCAATAAACAGCCAGGCCTGTGGAAACAGACTGGAGAAAGCCGCCTCCAGCAGAAAAGTGAGCGACCGCCGATAAATGCGCGCCCCATCTGCATCCGACATCGTCACCGGCTGGAGGCGTGCTTCCATTTCGATGGGATAGGTCAGCTCGTGCAGTTCTCCGTTAACAATCACCCCGACTACCGGAGCCGGTAAATCGGCGCCAATCACCGCCAGAAAAGCCTCCGCGGTTGCGCCGCGCGGCCCCTGCAGTGTGCGTCCATCGGGGAGGTGGACTTCAATCCGCTCACCCGGTTCGATCTGTCTGAAACCAGTCATCGGGTTTCCTCCTGACAAAATCCCCTATTTTTTTAGCCGGTAAATCTCATACCCGTCAATGGTTGTTTCGTAGACATAGTGGTTGGCAATAAAATCTCGCAAACGGCCATAGGCTGGAAAATCAGACCACACCCGCCGGGTTTCCTGCTGCGCCTGAATCGTGGGATTCAGCGATGGGATGGAATCGGGACTGTGCTTCCAGCCATCAATCACCAGCTCGGGCGGGTTTTCCAGCACATCGGCGGTGAATCTCTCCGAAATGGCCTGGTTCATCGGGTGGTCGCTTAGCAGGCGAGAAAAAAGATTATAGCGGGTTGGCGAATGGCGCCCGGAAGTGAAGTTGATGCCAGCTTCGCCGCCCCAGACGAGCACCGGTTCATTTGGCGCAGTCGTGCTGCGGATGAAATCGGAGAGCCGGTCGTTCAGGTCAATGCCATTCTGGCGGTTAAAGGCCAGGGCCTGGAAGGTGACGGCGTAATTCAGAACAATCGGAATGGAAAAGACCATTGTCAGCAAGAAAAACAGGATATTGGCCCGCCAGGTCGGCAAAAAAGAGAGCACTTTGGATGAAAACAAATTTTCCGAAAGAGCCTGGTAGGCAAAACTACCCAGCAAAAAAGCCACCGGCACCCAGCAAATAAAATAATGGACAAATTTTAGCCCTGAAAGGCTGCTCAGTGTCAATTCCACCGGCCAGGCGATGACTAAAAAGGCAAGCAGCTCAAAATCCTTGGTGCGGGTTTGTTTTTGCCGCAAGGCAATGGCCAGTTTGACGATTGCCGTCGTGTAACCGGCCAGGAGCACGTAGAACACCACGCCCAGGTTTTTAAATCCGGCTACCAACCCGGTGATAAGGTTTAGCTGCCCTTGCGTATCTAAAAAATTGTAAAGAAGCGCGGCTTCGAACATGGCTTGCAGCGTCCCCAGCTGCGCAAAGATAAGCGCGGTGACGATGAAGAGAACAGCTGCGCCCAGCGCCAGGCCGGCCAGGCGTTGGAAGGTTCGGGCCCACTCCTGGTTAAGCAGGCCGGTCAGCAGGATGGCAAGACCGATGCTGAGGGGCACTCCGCCGTTATTGGCGCGAAATAAAAATGCCAGGCCAAACAGCGCACCGACGAAGACTTCGGGCCACAAGGCCTTTTTCTGGCTGGTGCGAAAAAAGATATAGGCGGCGGTAAAGTTGAATAGAAGCGGGTATTCTTCGGTCAGGTTGCCGCGCCCGAGCGTATTTTGCAGGACGAGGAAGCCCGTCAACGCCCCGATCAGCGCCGGGGCGGCGCCCCAATGCCGTTTAATGGTCAGGTAGCCAATGAAAAAGGCGGAGAAGATGAACAGGTATTCCAGCAGCCAGATTCCCCAACGTGAGTGCTGTACCAGTAGCTGTCCCAGGGCGTTGACGAGGAAAATGGCCGGGCCTTTGTGATCCCAGATATCCAGGTAAAGTTGTTTGCCTGCCAGCAGCCGGGCGCCCGCGTAGAGGAAGAAGCCATTATCGCGCCCAATGGGCACCAGGTAGGGGTTGGCCTGGTTGAGTACCAGGAGTACCAGCCAGGCCAGGAGCAGGGTGAAGGCCAGCAGGTTTTTGTCGAAAATGGGTTTCAGCCGGGAGAGCATGAGAGCGGTTTGTCCTTGAGCAAGTTACCGCAACGCCAGAAGTTTTTCGGGCTGATGAGCGTATGCCTCGAGCTGGATTTTGCCTTCTGTGAGTGCCAGCAGGGTTTCTGTCAGCAGTTTGTTGACCGGGGTGGGCACGCCAACCTTTTCCCCGGCGCGGACGACGGCGCCATGCAGGTAGCTGACTTCGCTCTGTTTGCGCCCGGCGTGCAGGTCGATGTGGAAGGAAGGCATTTTGGCTCCGCGCCCGGCTCCGGCAGCTTTGCTGAGCAGCGGCTTCGAGAGCCAGAGCGGCAGCCGGGTGGCCAGCGCCAGCGCGCGGACGGGTGTGCCGGGCAGATCCACGGTATCGATACCCTGGGCTTTCATCACGGCCAGGCATTCGCGCAGTTGCTCGATCTCGAGGCGGTAGAGGCCTGGGTGGGCAAAAACTTCGGCGGCGGTCATATCCAGGATGGCGGAGGTTGGGTTGGCCAGCAGGTTGGTCAACATTTTGGACCATTTCATGTCGGCGGCGACCGGGAAGAGCTGGGCGTTGAGCGCTGCGCCGGTGAGGGCTTCTACCAGCTGTTGAGAGAGAGGGTGCCCGGCGGCGACGCCGACGCCGCGCAGTTTTTCGAGAATAATATCGCCGGGGCCGCGACGGCCAACCGCCGAGGTGACGGTGCCGTAGATGACTTTTTCTGCGCCAAGGGTGGCGGCGATGGCGGGTTCGTTATCCACGCCGTTTTGCAGGCAGAGGATGGGGGGCAGGTCGGCGGGTGAAACGGTTTCGGCCAGGGTGCGCAGGGCGGTTGCGGTGTCGAAGGATTTCAGGGCAAACAGGATCACGTCGAAGTGGGTGTGTGGGAGTGCTTCGGCAAGGGAGGCGGTGAATTTAACGGTGGCCGAGGTCAGGGTGAATTCGGTTTGGTCCTGGTGGTGCGGATCGATGCCGGTTCGTTTTTCGGCGGGGATTTTGGCGAGGTTGAGGCGCAGTCCGCGTGTTTGGAGTGTTTCGACGATGGCGGGTTGTTCTACAAAAACGAGGTGGTGACCGGCCAGGGCCAGGGATCCGCCGAGATAGGTGCCGATGGCGCCTGCGCCAAGGGAGAGGATGTTGAGGGGTTTCATGGGGTTAGCTTCCAAAGCGTGGGTCGCGTTGCAGGGTCAGGCGCAAGCCGTGGCTGAGTGACATGGAGGGGTGGTAGCCGAGCCTGGAGGCGGCCAGGCTCAAGTCAGCGCACATGCGCGAGACTCCGCCGGGGGTTTTGGGGTTGTAGAGGGCCTGGGCGGTGTTGCCGGTGATGTCCTGGATGGTTTTCACGAGTTCGCGGACGGAGGTTTCTTTTCCTGAGCCGATGTTGATGACCAACCCGTCGATGTTGGGGGCGGTGGCGGCGGCGATCATGCCGGAGACGACATCGTCGATGTAGACGTAGTCGCGGGTTTGGGTGCCGTCGCTGTGGACGACGAGTGAGCCGTGGTGCAGGGCCTGGCGCAAGAAGTAAGGCACGACTGGCGGGTGAGAGGCGGGCAGGTGCTGGCCAGGGCCATAGGCGTTGAAAACGCGCAGGCTGACGGTTTCGATGTTCCACAGGTCGCCGATGGTGTTGATGTAATATTCGGCGGCGAGTTTGGAGACGGCGTAAGGGGAGCGCGGGTTGGGCGGCATGCTTTCGCGCAGGGGCTGTTCGCCTTGGTCGCCGTAGATGGCGCCGGAGGAGATGAAAACGACGCGGCGAACGCCGACATCGCGCATGGCTTCCATCAGGCTGACGGTGCCGCCGACGTTGACGGCGTTGTATTCGCGCGGGTAGAGAACTGATTCGGGTACGGAGACGCGCGCGGCCAGGTGGTAGACGCAGTCAACTTCCTGGAGCAGAGTCCATAGTTTGGGGCGGTCGTTCACGTCTCCGCGAGTGAAGTGCACATCGGGGGAGAGTGCTTTTGAGTCGCCGGTGGAGAGGTCGTCCAGCCCGCGCACCTGGTGTCCTTCGCGGGTGAGCTGGTTGGCGAGAGCTGAGCCAAGGAATCCGGCAGCGCCGGTGATGAGAAAGATCATGGTTGTTGGGCTTTCGCTGTCATTGGTGGCAGGATTATAGCATTAACCAAAAGTCCGGCGCGTGAAACTGGGTCGGCACAAACTCGATTCGTGTGTTACTATGAAGGATGTAGGATAACAGATAGTTCACGTTGGTTGATGGAACGACAACTCACGGCTAGAACCTGTGAGTTGTTTTGTTTACCCCTCCGATGGAACAAACAGAACACCTAATTTTTCTTATTGCCCAAAGGAGGCAAATCTAATGGCTGAACGCATTCAAGGTACGGTAAAGTGGTTTAACGGTGACAAAGGCTACGGCTTTATTTCCCGCGAGGGTGGCGAGGACGTTTTCGTTCACTTCTCCGCCATTCAAGGGGAAGGTTTCCGTAATCTTTCAGAAGGACAGAAAGTCGAATTCGCGGTGGAAAAAGGCCCCAAGGGCCCGCAGGCCACCAACGTCTCGATGGTCGGCTGAAAAACAAAGACCCTGATGCGCAAGTGTCAGGGTCTTTTGATTCATGGCTGAGAGGCTGCCGCGCCTGGTGTGCTCAATAGCGGAGGAGATTCCGGGCGTTGGTGAAAACAACCATCCCAGATTTCTTGAGGGTAGATGATCTGATTGGTGCCGGGGAGCATTTCCATCGCCAGTCCGGTATTCAGGTTGATGCCATAGGGCAGGTAAGCTTTGTAGGCCAGCTGGCTGCAATAGAAGGCCTGGTCTGTATCGGGGTCGAGAAAATTCAGGTTATAGGGCTTGCCGACCTGTGTCAGGCAGTAATCGGCCACTCCGGCGCGGATGGCAGCTTCCTCCTCCCGGCCCAGACCGATGCTTTCGAGCGGGTAGGCCACGCCATAGAAAGTGTCTACCAGCAGGCCGCGTTCGGGCATGGTATGTTCGGCATCCCAGCAGCCATCATGCACCTCAAAAATGACCACGCCCAGCGCGCCCGCCTCGGCGCAGCGCCCTTCCGGGCCCAGATAAATGGCAATATGATCCACATCGCCGGGTACCAGGCGGCCCACCAGCCGCCAGAATTCTCCCGGCAAAATATTGGGCTTGCCGTTCATGGTGCACAGAATATCGCCGGTCTTGACGGGAATCCCGTTAATCTTGTAAGAATGGATCATGATACTGCTCCCTGCTCATTATACGTCTGCGCCGGGGCGGGGTTGCGGGGCCACCAAAAAATCGAGCTGGTGGGCAATATAGACCAGCTCACCGCGCTCGATCTGGGCATGGCGGGCGGCCAGCCAGCGCGCAAAGGCGGCCGCATCCAGTTGGGGATGATGGGCCAGGGAACTTTCAAAGAAATGCAGGATAAAGTGCAGGAAATACGCTTCGTCGGCGGGATAGCGGCCCTGGTGTGGGTACACCACCCAATCGGAAGCGCCCGCTGCCAGAATCTCCGCTCCGGCCTGCTTCAGATGCCCGAACAGGTGCCGCCCTGAGCGGCTGTCCCCGCCGCTGGGACGGGTATCCATCGTCTCGTGGTAGAGCTGTTCGAGTTGGGCTTCGAGCGCCGGGTCGAGCGGAGGCTCCAGCGTGGTTACTCCGTCAAAGTTGATTGTCAGCCAGGCCAGACCGCCTGGCTGAAGCAGAGAAAACAGCCGGGGCAGGCTAGCGGGCATGGGCAGAAGATCCAAAAAAGCATGAGCGATGAGCAGGTCGGCGGGGCGCGGGGCGGAGTGGATGTAGTCGAAGACATCGGCCTGGGTCAGGTTCAGGCGCAGCTCGCGCGGCGGGGCGCTGAATCGCAGGCTGCGCGGCGCGGAGCGTTCCACGCTCAGGCCGGTGGTTTCTGCCCATAACGGCAGGGCGGCTTCGGCGGAGGCGATGTTTTCGGGTAGTTCATCCACCAGGGTGTATTCGGCTTGCTGGAGTAGGTTCCACTTCCACAGGCGTGGAATCATTGTGCCATTGCCGCCGCCGACTTCGATGATGCGCAGTGGCCGGCGCGGCAGGACCTGGCACAGGGCGTTGAAGACATGCTGGTTGAGGGCGCGCTCGTCGACGGTTTGTTTGGCAAGCAGGTAGCGGGGAAAGGAATAGTCCATCATGTTTAGAGCTGGCTGAGCAGGAATTGGCGGATTTCGGCGGCGGTTTGGGCCCATTTGGGCTGCTGCTGGTAGCGCTGCAGGGCGGCGAGCGACATGCGCGCCAGGCGGTTGCGGTCGGCGGCCAGGGCGGCCAGGTGTGCGGCCAGGGCGGGGGCGTCGCCGGGAGGAATCAGGAAGCCGGTTTCGTTGTGGCGCACAATTTCGGGGGCGGCCCCGGCGCTGGTGCCAATGGCGGGCAGGCCGAAGGCCATTCCTTCCAGGTAGACGATGCCGAAGCCTTCATAGGAGGAGGGGACGACGAGCAGGTGGGCCTGGCGCAATTGGGTGCGCAGGGGTTCATTATCCAGGGCGCCGTGGAAGGTGACGCGTCCGGCCAGGTCGGGTTGGGCGGCGCGGGCTTGCATGGCGCGTGCGTAAACGGGGTCACTGGTTGGCGCGCCGACGATTTCGAGGCGCAGGTCGGTGGCGGGCAGGCGGGTGAGGGCTTCGAGCAGGGTGTGCAGGCCTTTGCGCGGAATCAGGTTGCCGAGAAAAAGCAGACGCAGGGGGCCGTTTTGGGCGCGGTCGGTCACTTGCGGGCCGGTCAGGCCGGGGTCGAAGCGGTCGGTGGGCGGGTAGGCGACGAGAGCAGGCTGGCTTGAGCCGATCAGCCCGGTGACGACGCGGCGGGTGGTTTGCGAGTTGAACAGGAAGCCATCCACACTGCGCAGGTAGCGGGTTTCGACCAGGCGGTAGAGTTGGTTCTGCCAGTGGGGGCGTTGTTCTGAACAGCGCAGATGATGCACCAGGCTGATGACTGGGCCAGGATAACGGCCCAGGTTGGCGCTAATTAGGGATGGGTGATTCAATTCATCCTGGATGAGCAGATCGAAGCCGGCGGGCAGGCGGAAGGTGAGGTTGTCACCCAGGTGCGCGGCGTAATTTCTCCACGGCAGGGAGATGATTTCAACCGTATCGCCCTGGGCGCGGAGCGATTCCACCAGCCGGCGATCATACAGGTAGCCGCCGCTCAGGGTGGCAAGCGATCCATACAGGATCAGGCCGATTTTCATTTTACCTGGCGTGGGATGGAATAAGAAACCCAGGCGGATTCGTTTTCCCACAAGACAACCCGGATTTCGCTCAGGTTGGCGGCTGGCAGGCGTTCGTGGAAGCTGAGGCATAAAATTCGCGCGAAGTGTTCGATGGATGGATTCAACCCGGCAAATTCCGGCAGGTCATTGAGCATTTTCTCGCGGTAATACCCGGCTACGGCTTCGAGATGGCTTTCAACCTCGACCAGGTCGACGAGGTAGCCGTGTTGATCGAGACTGGTTCCGGCCAGCTGCAGTTCGAGCACGTAGTGATGCGAGTTGGGGAAGTTTTCGGGGCCCCAGTCACCCCCGATCAGGAAGTGGCGGGCGATGAAATCGCGGCGGAGGGCTAGTCGGTACATGGTGGATGCTCCAGGAGAATTTGCAGGCAGTCATTGGGATGTTGATCGAGCAGGCGATAGGCCTCTGCGGCCTGGCTGAGCGGGAAACGGTGCGTGATCCACTTTTCGGGCTGGACCCTGGCGATGGCGTTCCAGGCCACCCCGAAGCGGCGGGATTTATCCCAGCGGGCCGAAAGCTCGGGGTTGAGCGTGCTGACCTGCGAAGCGATCAGCCGGATGCGGCTGCGATGGAAACTGCCGCCCAGGTCGAGTTCGGCGCGCTTTTCGCCATACCACGAGCCGATGACGATCCGTCCGCTGAAAGTGGTGTGATGCAGGGCTGTGTTGAGGGCCTGCGGCGCGCCGCTGACTTCGCAGGTCAGGTCGGCGCCGGAGGGCAGCCAGGTGCGCAGGGCGGCTTCCAGCCCCGGTGAAGTTGCGTCCAGGCTGGCGCTGACGCCCAGCGCCAGGGAGGCGGCGCGGCGGGCGGGCCAGGCTTCCACGGTGAGCAGGGTTTCGAGCGGAAATTCACGCAACAGGGCGGTGAGCAGCAGGCCGACGACGCCCTGTCCCAGTACCAGGACGCGTTCGCCGAGCAGCGGCGCGGCATCCTGCGCCAGGTTAACGGCGGTTTCCATGTTGGGGAGGAAGGCGGCAGATTCAGCGGAGAGATTGCCGGGAATGGGGAGCAGGGCCTGGGGAGCGGCATTGAATCGAGAGGTGTGCGGCTGGAAGGCAAACACCAGCCGATTCTTCCATTCGCGGTTGACCTGCCGGCCCAAAGTGGTCACCCGGCCCACACAGGCATAGCCATAGGCAGCCGGGTAGACGAGACCGCTGCTGAGTGAATCATGTTCATCGGCAATGGGAGGGCACTGGCCGCGATAGACCAGCATTTCACTGCCGGGACTGATGGCCGAGCAAAGGGTTTCGACTTGAACTTGTCCCGGGCCGGGCGGGGACAGGGGCGTTTCGCGCAGTTCTACCTGGCGGGGGGCGGTGAATAACAAGGTTGAAGCGGTGCAGGCCATGGCAGGATTTTACCGTCAAACCGGGTGAATCAGTGCGGTTTTGTGACCAAAGCGGGGTGGCCGCTTCAGCAGTGTGGTTTTACTTCAGGGATGTATCCAGTGCGGCCAGCAGCAGGCCCAGCCCGCCAACGAGCAGATCGCGTCCGCGCATGACAAGCGCCACACTCAGTGCTGAGGCGGCGCCAAACCCAAACTGGCTGAGCGCAAAGACCTGGCTGGCCTCCATGGCTCCCAACCCGCCCGGCAATGGCAGTAACAGCGCCAACCAACCCATCCACCAGCCGGCTATGGCTTCCCAAAAAGAAAGCGGCAGCTGTAAAAAACCAGCCAGCAGCCAGTAATCCAGCAGCAGACCGGCGCCGGCCAGCCCAGAAAAAGCCAGCGCTGCCAGCAAACGGCGCGGGTGACGCCGGCAAAATCTCCCGGCCAGATTTTCGGCGGCGCGGATGAAGCGCAGTGGCCGCGAAGACTGAGGCACCCACGGCAGGGCACGAAGTGCCAGGGTCAGCGGGTGGCGGCGTTGCTGGAGCAGGATCAGGTGACAGGGCGGCCAGGCAACGAGCACTGTCAGCAGGAATAGACTCCCCGTGCGCTGCATCCCATTTTCGAGCAGGACTCCATGCTGCAGCACTGCGGCCAGCCCGAGCGCTAAAAGCAGAAAATTGATCAGGAACTCGAGCAATTTATCCATCAGAACGCTGGCGGTAGCGTGGGTGTAGGTCAGGCCGTAGGCGCGGCGCAGCACCAGCACCTGCAGCGCCTCGCCGCCAACTTGCGGGCCAAAGGTGAAGTAACTCACCCCGAAGACAGCCACGCGCACGCGCAGCAGAGGCCAAAAAGAAATCTTCCGGTTTTCCGCCTGAACGATGGTCCACCAGCGCAGCGTGAAGAGCAGGTAGGATAGGGCGTTCATGCCCAACAGCGCGGTGATCTGCCAGCTTTGCAATCTGCGCACGGCAACCCAGATTTCGGGCAGGGGGGCATGGCGCAGCGCCCAAAACAACAGACCGGCTAGCGTCAGCAACGCCAGCGCGCGCAGGCTCCAGCGTTTCATTAGCGCGTCTCCGACTGTGACGCGTCAAACTCATCGAGCAGGGTGCGCATGCGTTGGAGGATCCCGGCGTGGAGGGTTTCCGCCTGTGGTGCGCCTATTTCGTCCGGGGTCAGCGGTGGGGCGAACTGGACATGGACGCGCAGGGGGCGTTTTTCGAGCTGGATGTGGGCCAGCAGTTGCAGGGCGGCGCCCAGCCGTTCCCGCTCTTCGCGCCCGGCCTTGAGCCGGGTCAGCGGGTGACGGACGGCCCTGTCCCACAGCACGCCACTGACCAGGGTGGGGATGATTTGGGTTTGCGGGGCGAGACGTGCGAAGAGGCTGGCAGAGGCGCTCCAACCGTCCAGGGCCGCGCGCGCGCCGGGGTAGACGGCCGGGTCTGGTTCGATTTTCCCGGCGGGAAAGGTCAGGGCGGCGCCGCCCTGTTTCAGATGGGTACTGGCCAGGCGCACGGCTGCCATGCGGCGGGCTGGATCGTCGCTGATAAAGAACAGGTGGGAGCTGGTGTGCGGGAGGGCCTGGAGAAAGGGTCGTTCGATGGCGATGATATGCAGATCGGGGCGCCGGATGGCGATGAAAAGTGCCAGGGTATCCACCATGCCGGGATGGTTGGAGAGAAACAGTGCCGGGCCGCTGGCGGGGATGTGTTCGGCGCCGGTGATTTTCAGGGAGTGGGCAAATTGGTGGAATAGTTCCTGGGCAGCGGGGGATAATCCGCGGGTGGCGACTTGCGCGTCGAAGGCGAGCATTTTTCGGGCAAATTTTTGCGCCGGGGCGTGGAAAACTGCCTGTAAAACGGAGGCCAGCACCGGGGAGTTTTGCCAGCCAAAGGAGGCAACCAGGTCTGCGAGGTTGATTTCTGTCAGGTGGCGCAGGTTGTTCATCGAGCGAGGATTTCTGGTGAGGGGCCGGAGTTGTTCAGTGTTTTTCGCCGAAGGCGATCACCAGGATGTGTTGGTTGAGGAATTGTGGGTGGGTTTCCTGACCGCTGGCAGGGACGATCTGTCCGAGAGTGTAGCCGCCGGCCAGCGGAACCTCGGCGCCGATTACGCCTTGCAGGGTTTTTAGCAGTGTGTCCATGTGAGATTGCATGAGCATGTGCCAGGCTACATCTACGAGCACGAGTACAAAGGCAGGCTTTGAATTGCCAAGGTTGAGCAGGGCTTGTTGTGCGGCTTCCAATGCGGCGCGCTGGCAATCGGCCGGGCTGCCGATCATCAGGTAGGCGTCGCTGCCGTCTCGCAGGGCTACGTTCAGGCGAAAGCTGCCATCCGCTTCGACGCGCATGGGGGCGCGCACCACCATTTTGGGCGAGTTTTCCTGCTCAAATCCCAGTGGGTAGATGCGGGTCATGTAGTTCAGGGGCGGGAAAGCCCATTCGCGGGCTGGTTTTCCAAACATCTGGGCGTAGGATTCGGAGGCGGGGTGCCCGTCCAGGGTGCGGAGCCAGAATCCGCGCGCGCGGGTGACGCGAAAATGACCGCCGACTGGCTGCCAGCCGTGCCCGTATCCCACGCCGATCTTGAGATTGCCGCGTAAGAATGCGGCGCCCAGGGCTCCGCGCCCGGTTTGCGCGCTGGCGATCTGGAAGCTGTTGGAGCTTTGCAGGTTGCCACTGGCCAGTGCGCCTGCCACCGGCAACTCTGCAGGCAGACCGGCGCAGAATTCTTCCGGGTTGCCGTTCAGGCCGTCGGCAAAGACCAGCACCTGCTCGAGCGGGCGTTGTTCATAGCCCAGTAATTCCATGATTCGTGTGGCCATCTCGGCGCTGGATTGACTGTAAGCCGGAAACCAGTGGGTTTCGGCATGCAGTCCTTCGCCGGCCAGCAGGGCGACAATGACAGTGTGGAAGCGGGTGCCTTTGCCAGTCAGGCCGGCAAAGGTGCTCAATCCGAGCAGGGGCACGTTCACCAGCAGGCTGGAGATGCCGCTGACGAGCTGTTGGGCATCGTAGCGGTGCTGGGCAATGACAATACCAAAAACCGGGGCGGCACTGCCCAGCCGGTTGAGTGCCTGGTGCGCAGCCTGCAGCCCGGCCTCGCGCGGATCCTGCGCATGTGCTTCTCCAACAGCGGCCAGAAGGGTCATCGTGGTTCCTTTTAGTTCTCCGAAACCGGAATGGTGAAGTGGAAGACGGTTCCCTGGCGGAACTCGGTTTCAAACCAGATTTTTCCGCCCTGCATTTCGATCAGGCTCTTGGTGATGTTCAGCCCCAGGCCGGTGCCGGGTGATTTTCGCGCCTGATCATCTTCCGAGCGGAAGAATTTCTGAAAGACCCGGCGTTGATCTTCGGGAGCGAGACCGATGCCATTGTCGCGCACCGAGAGATGGACAACTGCTGCCGCACCCTGCGGATCCCATTCATTTTCTGCCCGGCTGGCGCTGACGGTGATATGCCCGCCTTCCGGGGTGTATTTGTGGGCGTTGCTGATCAGGTTGACCAGGATCTGTTCGATGCGCGTGCGGTCGGCCCAAACGGGGGGCAGGTCTTCGCCCAGGGTGATCTCGATGGTCTGTTTCTTTTCTTCGATTTGCCGCCGGGTGGAGCGGATAACATTTTCGATTACGGCGGGGATTTCGACGGCTTTGAAGTCCAGCCGCATCCGGCCGGCTTCGATCTTGGAATTGTCGTTTAAATCTTCGACGATGGTTTTCATGCGCTCGATATTGGAGCGGATGGTGCCAAGGAAATTTGCCTGCATGTCGGTGATCTGGCCGACTGCGCCGGCAGCGAGCAGTTCGGAATAGCCCTTGATGGAGGTCATCGGGTTTTTGAGTTCGTGCGCAACGAAAGAGACGAATTCGCTTTTGGCGATGTTGGCCTGCTGGACTTCGTCATACAACTGGGCGTTGGAAATGGCGATGGCGGCATGATCGGCCAGGCGGCTGATAAAGTTGATAGAATCGGCGGCAAAGGCTGCGGGGTGGGTGCTTTCCAGCAGGAGCAGCCCAATTGACCGGGATTCGCGCCGGATGGGCAGGACCATCTGGCTGTGTCCGTGCTTTAAGAAGATCCGGCCCGGGTTGGCGGTTTCGAGCGAGAGCTGCTGTAATTGACCGGAGGCGATTGGTTCGCGCAGGGCGGCATGTTCGAGCGGGATGGGGTGCTCCTGGAATGGGGTGATTTCATCCTTGTAGCCCTGTGAGGCCATTACCTGCACTCCTATCGGCTGGACAAACCCGATCAGGCCGGCTTCTGCGCCTGATTGGCGCAGCGCCCATTCGAGCGTGATGCGCATGGTGCGGCTGACTTCCAGGCTGGCGTTCAGTTCACGATCAATGCGTTGCATGACTGAGAGTTCTTCGACGCGGGCGGCCAGTTCCTGGTCGGTGAGGGTGAACAGCCGGGCGTTCTCAAATGCGACGGCAGCCTGCCCGCCAAAGGCGGCCAGCAGGTTCTGGTCGTCTTCAGTGAAGGGGCTGCCATCTTTTTTGTTGATGATCTCAATTACGCCAATGATTTTGTCCTTGACTTCCATCGGGACGGCCAGGATGGAGCGGGTGACAAACCCGGTCTGCTTGTCCTGTGCCGGGCTCCAGGTGGTGGTGGTGGCCACGTCGTTGACAATGATCGGTGTGCGCCGGTTGACCGCATCTCCGACCACCCCGCTGCCGGCAGGCAGGCGCTGGCCGACCAGGTTGCGGGCGACCGGGCCGACTGTCACCCTGAACACCAGTTCGTCGGTTTGCTCGTCGACGAGGAAGAGACTGCCTGTTTCGGCATTGAGAATGTTGACGGCGTTTTCGAGGATGTTGTGCAGCAGGGGTTCGATTTCCATCGTTGAAGTAAGCTGGCGGGTGATGACGTTCAGAGTGGCCAGCTGTTGGGCGCGGCGTTCCGTCTCTTGTAGCAGCCGCGATTTGACAATCGCGCCTGCGGCCTGGTCGGCGATGGATTGCAGCAGTTCCGCCTGGGCGTTGGTGTAGGAAATCGCCGGGTCACGCGAGGCAATACTCAAAGCGCCGATGGTTTCTGCGCCGGTGTTAAGCGGGACGCCCAGCCAGGCAAACAATCCTTTGACCGGCGAGGTGAGGCCCATCGCCTGGCATTGACTGGGGAAATCCTGGGCGAGAATGACGCGCCGCAACTGGATGACTTCCTGCTCGAGGGCGGTTTTGGGTGGCAGCGGGCTGTTTTCTTTGGCTGAAAGCCGTTCGTCCGCTTCGAGGCAGAACGCGTGGTAAAAATATTGGCCGGTCTTGTTGTGCAGGGTGATATGCAGATCGGTCAGTGACATGATTTGGGCGGTCTGGGCGTAGATCAATTCCAGGATGTCATCAAAATTGAGCGTGATGTTGATGCCCTGGGCCACGCGGGCCAGCGCATTCATCTCGCCGACCCGGCGTTCCATGTTTGTCAGCACCTGGGCGCGCTCAAGCGCCACGGCTGATTGGCTGCCCAGTGTTTCGAGGAAGGCGATATCATGATGGGCGTAGGCTTCACCAGAGAGCCGCTCGCCGAGTGCAATCCAGCCAATCAGGCGTTCACGCCCTGCCAGGGGAATGAACAGTTGGGTGGCGAGCAGCGCCAGGCGGCCTCGATCTGGCTGCAGAGCCTCTGTAAAGCGATTTTCAGATATGAAGATGGGCACTTGTTCGCGGCGCAAGGCCAGCGGCAGCGGGCTGCCGGCTTCAAAGCGGATGTCGCTGGTGAGGTGGCCGGCTTCGTCGGGTGTGGCGAAATATTGTTCAGAAAGTGGGTTGTAGATGAATATGTGCAGCTGATTGGGCAGCAGGCTGTTTGTAATTTGTTCGCGCAAGATGCGCAAAATGTCGCTCAATGTCACGGCGCGAGCCAGGCTGCGGGTGAAAGCGCCCAGCTGTTGTTGATGTACCTTCTCGCCGCGGAAAAAGATGGCGTCGATGGTTTGCTGTAAATAGGCGCGCACCGGGTTGAGCACAAAGGCTGCCAGGATGACCGTCAGGGCGATCAGCAGGGGGTTGGCAGGGTTGATCAACGTTCCAAAAACCAGGCTGAAGCCGAAGGCCAGCAGGATATATCCGGCCAGCGTCAGCAGAATCAGCAGAGTGTAAAGCACAGTGCGGCTGACCAGGTAATCGGTACGCATCAGCCGGTAGCGTAACACCGTATAGCCGGTGGTGGCTGGGAAAATCGTCAGCGGCAGGAACCCCAGGTAAGGGTTGAAGTTCATCGTGTAGAGCGAGGTCAGCAGCATCCAGATGGTGATGTAACCGAACCCGGTCAGCGCGCCGAGCAGGATGGTGCGCGCCTGTTGGCGTACCACCGGCGAGGATGAGCGTAGAAAGCGATAGAGCGTCATCGCGACGAAGAAAAGCGTTGCCAGCGCGGCATACAGGTAGCTCAATTTCCAGGTCAGGGCGTAGTAAACCGGGCGGGTGAAGTCAAACAGGGAAGCAAACTGGAATAGGGTCAGGCCCAGGGCGAGCAAATATCCCGGCAGGCGTAAAAATGGGTAGCGCAGCATGATGCGCGCTTCCTGGGGAAAGACCAACCCGAGATGGAACAAGGCGCCTCCCACCAGCGCCACGGCTAAAATCCACAAATAGGTGAGCAGGGGCAGATTGGTGGTATAGAGATTCAGCAGCCCGGCGGTGACCAGCGCGATGGAGCTGGCAAAAAGCGAAAAGGCGCGCCCGGCTGATTCCGTCCGCCGGATTCCAAAAATCCACAGGCTGACGAAGAAATAGACCAGCGCCACCAGGTATGGCAAAATGAAAAAACGGATTTGGTCTGAAGCTGGGAATTTTGCCAGGCTGACCGTGAAGGAGGTTGCCTGGCCATATTTTGGGCCGGGGTTTTCGTTGCGGAAGGTTACCTGAACCTGTTCACCCGGCTGATGATCAGCCAGAAAGGCTTCCAGCTCGCTGAAATTCTTGGGCTTCAGGCTTTGGAGCGGGTTTTGGTTGGCATCGAGAAAGGCGATGGAAATGAGCTGGTAGCCAAACCCGGATTTTTCCTGGTCGAGGGTATCCAGCTGATGATAAAGTTCCCAGGCCGGAGAGTATGTCTCCGGCCCGACACCGTTGGAAACCAGGGTGTGCTCAAGAAAAACCCCCAGAAAGGGCTGCTGGAAGAATTGGATCGCCAGCAGTGGAAAGGCCAGCATTGCCAGGAAGACCACAGCCTGGTACGCCATCACAAGATACTGGATGATGCGGCCAAAAAGCTGTTTGGGCGCGGGATCAGTCTTCATGGGCGGGTTCTCCCCTGAGCAAGTTAAATATCGAGATTGCGCACCTTCTTGGCATGAGTTTGAATGAATTTGCGGCGCGGATCGACGGCGTCGCCCATCAGCATGTCAAATGTTCGGTCGGCCTCGGCGGCATCTTCCACGGTCACCAGCAGCAGGGTGCGGTTTTCCGGGTTCATGGTGGTTTCCCACAATTGCTCGGGATTCATTTCTCCCAGACCTTTGTAGCGCTGCAGCGAGGCTTTCTCGCTGTCTTTGCCGAGTTCTTTGATGTGGGCCTCTTTTTCCGTGTCTGAATACAGGTAGCGCACCTGCTTTTTGTGCTCCAGCCGGTAAAGCGGAGGTTGGGCGATGTACAGGTGGCCGTCTTCGATCAGCTGCGGCATATAGCGGAAGAAGAAGGTCAACAGCAGCGTGCGGATATGGCTGCCATCCACATCGGCGTCGGTCATGATGATGACTCGCCCGTAGCGCAACCCTTCGACATCCAGGCTGTCACCGATGCCCATGCCCAGGGCCGAAATAAGCGCTTTGACTTCGTTATTGCCCAAAATCTTATCCAGGCGGGCCCGCTCGGTGTTCAGAATTTTACCGCGCAGGGGCAAAATGGCCTGGAAGTGCCGGTCGCGGCCTTGCTTGGCTGAGCCGCCGGCCGAATCTCCTTCGACGATGTACAGTTCGGTCTTGTGCGAATCGCGCTCCGAGCAGTCCGCCAGTTTTCCGGGCAGGGTCATGCTCTCCAGCGCCGATTTGCGGATGACCAAATCGCGCGCCTTGCGTGCGGCATCGCGCGCGCGCGAGGAAGTGAGGCATTTGGCGACGATGGCTTTGGCGGCCTGCGGATTTTCTTCCAAAAATGAACTGAAGGCCTCGCCCGCCACCTGCTGGACGTAGGTTTGCACTTCAGGGTTCATCAGCTTCACCTTGGTCTGCGACTCAAATTGCGGGTCGGGGTGTTTAACGCTGACGATGGCGGTCAGCCCTTCGCGGGTGTCGTCGCCGGTGAAGTTGGGGTCGGCATCTTTCAGTAAGCTGTTTTTGCGGGCATAATCATTGATCACGCGCGTCAGCGCTGAGCGCAGGCCGGTCATGTGTGTGCCGCCATCAATCGTGTTGATGGTATTGGCAAACGAATAGACCGATTCGGTAAAGGCGTCGGTGTATTGCACCGCGGCTTCAATTCCAATCCCTTCCACGGTCTTTTCAATGTACATGGCCGGGTGCAGGGTTTCGCGGTTGCGGTTGAGATAGCGCACAAACGAGTTGATGCCGCCTTCAAAGTAGAACGTCATTTCATGGTTGGCGCGCTCATCCACAAAGTGGATGGTTACGCCGCGCGTGACAAATGCCATTTCGCGGAAGCGCTGTGAAAGCGTATCGAAGCGATAATCGAGATTGCCTTCCTTGAATATCGTCGGGTCGAACTTATAAGTGGTCTTGGTGCCGGTTTCATTCTCCCTGGCTTTGCCGATCACCTTGACAGGTTCCTTGGGATAACCGCGTTCAAAACGCTGCAAGTGAACCTGTCCGCCGCGTTTGACTTCGACCTCGCACCACTCCGAGAGCGCGTTCACCGCTGAAACCCCCACGCCATGCAACCCGCCGGAAACCTTGTACCCGCCACCGCCGAATTTACCGCCCGCATGCAGGGTCGTCATTACGACCGTCAGCGCCGAGATTTTCTTCTCCGGGTGGATATCCACCGGGATGCCGCGTCCGTTATCTTCCACGGTCACCGTGCTGTCAGCGTGGATGGTGATTTCGATCCGTGTGCAGGCCCCAGCCAGGGCTTCGTCGATCGAGTTATCCACTACTTCATAGACGAGATGGTGTAGTGCTTTGAGATCGGTACCGCCTACATACATGCCCGGGCGGCGCCGGACGGCTTCCAAGCCTTCGAGTACCTGAATACTGGTTGCATCATAATTAGCAGATTGTGCCATGGAACTACCTCCCAAATCAGCCTTGCGCTGAGGATTTGTTTTTTGTTTTGAGCCATTCCAGGGCAATCCCGATCCAGGTGCTCAGGTCCCGGAAGTAGAAAAAGCTGGCGGCCAGCAGGCTGGTGGAAACAAATGCGTGTCCCAGGATGCCCACCAATGTCATCCATGAGGTGGCCGGGGGAATTCGCCAGAGCAGATCCATGCCATAGCTGAGAACAATGACCACGATCGAAAACCAGCCGAGGTTTGGCAGGCTGTATCGCACCACCCGGAAGCTGTTCCAGACCGAGCGGAAGGCATTATGGGCCTCCATAAAAACCCCATAAGATGAATAATACACGCCGATCAGGAACCAGGAAAGCGGAATGCTGACCAGGAGCATGAGAAAGAACAGGATGGTTTCGTTGAGCAGGCTTTGGGCCAGGAGAAACACCAAAACAATGGGCATGTAGGCCATGGCGAAAAACACCATCCACAACCCGGAAAGCAGGAAGCTTTGGACAATAGCCCGCAGGAAAGGCGGGGCTTTTTCTTTGACGACCAGGCCGGCCACCGCCCGAAAGTAAAGGCTCCCACCGATCCAGCCGGCCAGCGTCAGGCCCAGGATTAGCGCGAAGGAGGCTGGCAAGGACCCCGGGTCGATCTGCAGGCGCTGCCCGAGAGGAGTGGTCAGCGACAAATTGCCAGCCATCAGGCTGAAGATGCCCACCGGATAACTTCGCAGGCTGGAGAACAGGCTCAAGCCCTTGGCCGCTTCCGTCAGGGTGTCCATCAGTGGTTTGAGCTGTTCATTGGCCGGATTTTGGGCGGCCAACTCAAACATCGGGGCGAGGAGCGAGTCGGCTTTTAGCTGCGGCCCAAGCCAGAAAAACATATCCAGCAGGGCGGGGAGCAGGATCAGGCTGATGTGATTGGCAATCGCATCGAACCCACTCGTCAGCGCGCTGATAATTTTGGGCGGTGCGGGAAGAAGATCAGGTTTGGTTAATTCCATATCCGTTGATTCTACCACAGGCAGCTTTTTACCCCGAAGTGTGGCAGGCGAAAATCGCTCACCCATTGTTCTTGTTTTTTGCAGAGGGTGGCCCTTCCCCTCTCCAGATTCGGCAGGTACAATGCGAGCATGTCCTTTGAACACCGTCACATGCCGGATATTAACCGGGTTAGCGTGTTGCTTGCCGCGGTACTCCTTTCTTATGCGCTGGCGCAGTTGATTGAGATTGAGCGCACTGTCCTGCGATTCAGCTTCCTGGGGATTGATTTTTCGCTTCCGTTCAATTACTCGGCGCTGGCAACGCTTCTCGTTGCCGGGCTGACTGCTTCGGGAGTGAACTGGCTCTTGCATGGTCACCCGCATTACGATGGGCGGCGCACCTTTCAGCATTGGATTATGCCCGCGCTGACGGCTTTTATCCTGGGGGTGCCGCTCTATAATTTTGAGTATGGCCTGGCCTGGTGGCTGAGTTATGTTTTCGGCGGAATCTTGCTGCTGGCTGTTCTGCTGGCTGAATATATTGCCCTGGATGCCTCGGATGTGCGCCATCCGGCTGCTTCGGCCGGGCTGATGGCGCTGTCGTTTGCGTTGTTTCTGATCCTGGCATCGTTCCTCTCGTATGCCGGGGTGCGGCTGGCGTTTATGGCAGTTGCGGTTTTTTTGGCGGCTGGGATGGTGACTCTGCGTTCGATCCACCTGCAGAGCGGGACCTGGGATATCTCCTGGGCGGTTGTCAGTGCATTTATCGTCACTCAGTTGGCGGCTGCGCTTCATTACTGGCCGGTCAGTCCGCTGCAATTTGGGCTGATTCTGCTGGGCGTACTGTATGCCCTGACGGGGTTGACGCTGAATGTGCGCGAGCAGGTTTCCTTGCGCCGGGTGGCGCTGGAACTTTTACTTGGCCTGGGAGCATTTTGGACGGTTGCCTTGTTGTTTGGGAAGTGATGGATCATTCGCTGACGTTGTCTCGTGAGCATTGGGAGTGGATGCATGCCTACGTACAGGCGCAGCGACCACTGGAGGCTTGCGGTCTGCTTGGTGGGCGTGAGGGGGGGGTGACTGTCGTTGTCCCGGTAAAAAATGCGGCTGTCAGCCCTGTTCGGTATCAGATGGACCCTCTCGAACAGTTAAAAGCCTTTGAACAGATTGAATCTGACGGTCTGGAAATCCTGGCGATTTTTCATTCTCATCCTGTGGGGCCGGCGGTGCCCTCGCCCAGCGATGTGGCTGAGGCGGCTTATTCAGTTATCCAGCTGATCTGGTCGCCGGTGGAAGGGGAATGGCTGGCGCATGCGTTTTGGATTGAGGACGGCCACGCGGCCGAGGTACCTCTTATTCTGACTGGTGTGTAACTCTAGGCCCGATTCTGTGTTACCGTTGGTAGACTATTCTGGAGGATGACCATGCAATTGCTGATAGACGGCGGGCTGGTGTTACTGGGTTATTTGCTGGGCTCGATTCCGTTTGGCCTGTTGATTGTCAGGCTGAAAACGGGCAAGGATATTCGTACGGTGGAAAGCGGGCGCACGGGCGGCACGAATGCGATGCGAGCCGCGGGAATTGGGGCCGGGTTGGCGACTGCCCTGTGTGATGTATTGAAGGGGGCAGTGGCTGTGTGGATTGCGCGCTGGGTCAGCCCGGCTTCAGATTGGGTGCATCTGTGCGCGCCGATCGCGGCCATTCTTGGGCATAATTATTCGCTTTTTCTCCCGGATTATGATGCGCAGGGCCGTTTTGTGCGGCTGCGCGGCGGCGCTGGTGGCGCTCCGGCCCTGGGCGGAGCGATGGGGCTGTGGACGCCTGCCGTACTGATCATTTTGCCGGTGGGCGCGCTGGTCTTCTTCACCCTGGGATATGCCTCGGTGACCACCATGAGCGTGGCGCTTTCTGCAATTCTGGTTTTTGGCGTACGTGTTTTGAGCGGCGCGCCTGGGGCTACCTGGTTTGATGTGGGGTACGGGGTGATTGCCGAGCTGCTGCTGATGTGGGCCCTGCTTCCCAATATCCGTAAGCTATTTAATGGTACCGAACGCGTGGTGGGGATTAGCCTGCACGGGCGAATCAGGACCAGGAAAGAGAAGGAAGATGCAGCCGAGGCCTTTGAGGAAGTGGATTAAACCAAAAGCCGGGGATTTGCCCCGGCTTTTTGATTCCTATTCTTCGCTTTCCAGGTTGTCCTTGTTCTCTAGCATTTGCCGGTAGAGCGCGCGCAGGTTGCGCTGGTGCAGCGCGGGTGCCAGCCCGCCCAAGGTTACCCGGCTCTTGCCGCATTCTTCGACGGCGATTTCATCCAGATATTCAAAGGGTGATTTGCGTTTGAGAGCGGTGCGCACCACTTTGCGGATGGCGGAGAGGTAGGCCAGGTTTTCCTTGACGGCGGCGTCTATTTCTCCGCGCAGGATGATATCGCCGTGCCCTTGGACGATATTTTCCAGGCCCATGCGGCCAATCCGTTTGATGGCGGCGGCTAGATCATCGAGATTGCCATCCACCAGGTAGGGTAATGGCATGAAGGCATCTCCGGCAAAGAGGATGCGGTCTTCTTCGACGAGGACGGAAATGCCATCGTGGCTGTGCCCGATGGCCGGGCCGAGGATGAGATTCTTTTTTCCGACGCGCAGATTCATTTCGCCGTCGTCAAAGGTCAGGTGGGGGAGGACGACTTTCACCTGCCGCAAGGCATTGTTTTGTTTGCGGGCTGCCTCGAGCGAGGGGATGCCCTTCTCAAGCATCAAAGTCCGACAGGCCGAGTGTGACACAATCGTCGATCCGGGGAAAAAGCAATTGCCCCAGGTGTGGTCGGCATGGTAATGGGTGTTGATGATATAGCGGATTTGCAGGCCCAACTCGTGTTCTACAAATTCACGCATACTTAAGGTTTCTTCGGGTGTGGCCAGGGTGTCGATGACCACGGCCCACTGTGGGCCGGCAATTACACCGGCTGTTACCTGTGCATAGACTTCGCTTTGAAACCAGTAGACATTTTCGGAGACGCGTTCGCGATGCATAAAAATCCTTTGCAATAATATGACCAATAAATAGCACAAACTTGAGGCAAAATCAAGGATAAAAGCAATTGTCAGACAAATTTGGTGTCCGAAGAGCCTTCCGGCCGGGCAATAAAAAGCCTCTTTCATCGCGTGTCTGCCGATGAAAGAGGTCAATTTACCTGCGCGGGGGGTTAATCTTCATCGGGGTAGTTGCCCAAGATTTTTTCAATTTGTTCTAGGACGTCATCGTGCAACTTGTCGACTGCGTCGGCGGCTTCGAGGTTGCTTTGGAGCTGTTGTATATTCGTGGCTCCAGTGATGACACTGCTGACTTCTTTTCGGCGCAGCAGCCAGGCAATTGCCAGTTGGGCGGTATTGATGTGCAAGTCCCCGGCTACCTGGTTCAACGCGCGGACAATTTCCACTCGTTCGGGTGTGATCCGGTCGCGGATCCAGGCCATTCCATCCATCGCAGCGCGGCTGCCCGCGGGAATGCCGTCGTTGTATTTTCCGGTCAGGATGCCGTAATAGAGCGGGCTCCAGGTTGTCAGTCCCAGGCCAAATTCCTTGCACAGGGGCGCCAATTCCATTTCCACGCGCCGGCGGTGGAACATGTTGTATTGCGGCTGTTCCATGGCGGGCGGGACGAGATGATATTTTTCTGCGGAGGCAATTGCGGCGGTTACCTGCCAGGCGCGCCATTCGGAGGTGCCCCAGTAGAGGATTTTTCCCTGGCGTACGAGCGCATCCATGGTGTAGACGATCTCGTCGATCGGGGTGTCTGGGTCGAAGCGGTGGCAAAAATACAGGTCGAGGTAATCCGTCCCAATCCGTTTTAAAGAGCTGTTGACCGACTCGAGAATGTGCTTGCGCGAAAGTCCACGCCCGTTGGGGCCAGGCATGGTGGGCCAGAAAACTTTCGAGGAGAGTACCAGCGCCTCGCGCGGGATATTTTTCAGCGCTTTACCCATCACCTGCTCGGCCAGACCATTGGCGTAAATATCGGCATTGTCAAAAAAATTGACGCCAGCGTCATACGCTGCCTGGATCAATTCGATCGAGATTGCCTCGTCCACCTGTCCGCCAAACGTCACCCAGGCGCCGAGGGAGATTTCACTGATTTTTAGGCCTGAACGGCCCAGACGACGATAATGCATTGTTCCTCCTAGGGGGAAACTGCTACTACTGTGCCCTGCCCGTCAATACTCAACAGCCACTCGCTGCCAGCCTGGAATTGGCTGAACAGGGTCGGGTCGGGGATTGTGTATTCTTTGGTGCCGGCACCAGTCTCAAAATAAACCGTATACGTTTCCTCGCGCCGGCCCTCGCGCTGGTCAATGCCCGTCTGGATGGAGGGCCAGTAGGGGTGCAAATCTGTACCCGCCGTGATGGCCTGATCGACAGGTGCCCACTCGCTGAGTGTGTAGGCACACCAATTATCAAACACTTCGTAAAAACAACTTTCTGCAGCCTGTGAGGTGCCGTCACTTTGCGCCACAACCTGCGTGGCGCAGGATTGGCGGGCATTGGGCGCGGGGCTGTCCTGTCGTGAACGGGATTTCTGCTCGCAGGCCAGGTTTTGCGCTGCTGCAGGAATTTCATCCAGCCAGGCGCTGTAGGGCACATCGTGGCGTGCTTCGATGGAAATCACCCGCTGCCAGGCCACCCCTTTCACTACTCCGCCGAGTGCTTCGGTGCGGAACAGGAAAAAGCCTGCTGCTACGCAAGCCAGCATCACAATTCCGATTAACGGGAGCGCCATCCAGGGACGAATATCTGTTACCCCCCTTTCGGCTGGAGCCGGTGTTGCCGTTTCAGAAGCCGGGATTGCCTCCCGGCGTTTTTCCGGAGCTCTGGCCGGCAACTTTTTCCCCATCGGCATTTACTTGACGATGACGTGGAGCGTGAAGAAGCAGAAGTGCCGGCTGTTGGCCCCCACTTGCAGCCCCCAGGTCATCACGAAATCATCTGGATAAGCCGGGGTGACCATTTCGAGTTTCAGCCGATAGGTTTCGCCAGGCTCGACATTTGCCGGCAGTTGTATCCAACGGTTTGCGGTCATCCTTTTGCCCTCGACCAGTGACACGATGATGATTTCTTCTTTCCATTTTTTTGTCCCGGCATTGGTCAGATCCCACCAGGCGGTGAAGCTGGTTTTTTGAGGATAGACTGTCTTGTCGGCAGGTTTCTTTTCGCCGAGGATGCAGGAATACTGGCTGCCGATGGGATCTCCCGATGCCACCGGCCCCTGGGCCATCTGGGTCAGTGTGGCATCGGGGATGCCGGTCAGGCTGGCCAGCGTGGCAATTTCCACCGGGATGGGTGAACTGCTCGGGATGGCTGTAGCGGTGGGGAACGGGGTGATGCTCGGGAAGGGAGTCAGGGTTTCGGTCGGTGTCCAGGTCGGTAGGGGGATGTCTGTATTGGCCAGGGTCAGAGTTGGCAGGATAACCTGGGTTTGGATTGGCGCGGCCTGATTCAGGTCGGGCGTGGCGGGCAGCGGCGCGGAAGCATATCCGGGCACCGGGATCGTCACCACGCAGGCGGACGAGATCCACAAGCCCAGGAGAATTACCATTAAGGGGATATTCTTGCTTTCCATGGCCGCTGCCCGTTTGAGTGAACGCATTTAGCGATTGACGTTGATGCTGAGCGTGACTCTGCAAAAGGCGCCGCTGGAGTTTAATAGGCCCCAGACCGTGGTGAAATATCCCTTGGTTTTGGGAGATTCCATGTCCACCCTGATTTTGATCTTGCCGTAGGGGCCAACATCATTGGGCAGGTCAAAGCGGTTGGCTCCGGTGTGCATTTTTGCGCCGCTGACGTAGGCGTAATCAATCCCGGTTTTGCCCCAGTTTTTGGTGCCGGTATTTTGTAGATTCCAGACTGCGTCGAAGCTTTGGCGGCGCTGCATGGTGACCCAATCCTTGGGCGTTTGCGCCACCAGGGTGCAGGCGTAATCCCGGGAGGCCAGGTTCTCCACTCTCAGGGTGATGACAGGTGCGATAACGCTGAGGGGTGCAAACAGGTGCCGGCCCAGCATTGCATCCAGGATGGTTTGGGTGGGTGCGATGTTGGTATAGGTCTGGGTTTGTGTGGCGGCGGCTTTGGGAGCCAGGGGAATGAAGGCAGTCACTAACAGGATCAGTGTCAGAATGAGCGTGGCAAAACGAATGGGTTTCATGGTCGGTTTCTCCTTATACTTTTTTCTCGGCGGGGGGCGGAAAGGTGGCAGCCGGCCGCCTTGCCCACGCTTGATTATATACCACCGAGAGAGACTAATCTGTGGATTCGCCGATGCCGAGCGGTTTCCACTTGCTGTCATCTTTCAGGCGGTGTTGCACGCCGCCCCGGTCGTGGAGTTGATCAAAATTCTCCGGCTTGATGAACATGGCATCGCCGTCGAGCAGACCGGTTAGACCGGATTGGCCTGGCTCGGGGCGTTTGTTCTGACAGTGCTTGCAGGTTTTCGGGTTGTGCAGGGTGTATTCGGATGGTTCTTCGTAGGTGGTAATGTAGCCTTCGTAGTTGCGGACGATGGCCTTGTGATCTGACATGCTGAGCAGGTAATTTGGCATGACCGGGATCTTGCCGCCGCCGCCAGGGCCGTCGATGATGTAGTGGGGCACTGCATAGCCGGAGGTGTGCCCGCGCAAGCCTTCGATGATCTCAATTCCCTTGGCAATCGGGGTGCGGAAATGCCCGGCGCCTTCCACCAGGTCACATTGGTAGAGGTAATATGGGCGCACACGGATGCGCACCAGTTTGTGCACCAGATCGCGCTGGATGTGGACGCAGTCATTTACCCCGGCCAGCAGGACGGATTGGTTCCCGAGCTGAATCCCGGCGCGGGTCAGGCGGTCGGTGGCCTGTTCCAGTTCAAGGCTGATCTCGCTCGGGTGGTTGACGTGGATGTTCATCCACAGCGGGTGGAATTTCTGCAGGGTGTCGCACAATTCTTGGGTGACGCGCATTGGCAGGAAGACAGGCACACGCGATCCGATGCGTACGATTTCGATGTGCGGGATCTCGCGCAGACGGGTGAGCAGTTCTTCCAGGATTTTGGGCGCCAGCACCAGCGGGTCGCCGCCGGAGAGCAGGACATCCCGCACTTGCGGGGTGCGGCGCAGATATTCGAGCTGCATCTCGAACTCTTCGCGCTTGAAGGTGGCGGACGGGTCACCGACGATGCGGGAGCGGGTGCAGTAACGGCAGTAGGAGGCGCATTGGGTGGTCACCAGCATCAGTACCCGGTCTGGGTAGCGATGGACCAGCCCCGGCACCGGTGAGTGCTTGTCTTCCGAGAGCGAATCTTCCATCATGGCGGTGAAAGCCTGCATTTCTTCGGCGCGGGGGATGATCTGCTTGCGGATGGGGTCTTCCGGGTCGTTGGGATCAATCAAAGAGATGTAGTAGGGGGTGACATCCACGCGGAAAAGGTTTTGGGTTTGCAGCGCTTTACGCTCGCTCTCGGTCAGGGGCAGGACTTTTTCGATTTCTTCCAGGCTGTTGAGGCGGTTGCTTAATTGCCAGCGCCAGTCGTTCCATTTTTCATCGGGTACGTCTTGAAAAATTGGGGCGCGTTTGGACGTAAATGGGGTGGGCATGAGTGAATCCTTTGTCGGGTGAGATTGATCCAGACCGGTGATGGCAACCAAACACAGTGCTGGTTGGGGTAGGCTGGGTCTTGCGCGGTGGGGAAGCAGCCGCTTGGAAAGGTCAGGCAATTCCGCGAAAACCCGGCTGCCATAAAAACATTGTAAGAGGAAACGGGGTGAGGGTCAATAATCAAAGTTGGCGAAAAAAGTGTACAATGAGAAAGAGGGAATTTAATCTGATTTCAGGAGGCGTGTATGTCTCAAGTGGCAGTTGTGACCGATAGCTGTGCCAGCATTCCGGAGACGTTGCTCGGGCAATTGCAGATCCATACTGTGGCGTATTATATTCATCGTGGCAGAGAAGTGTTGCGTGACCTGGTAACGATTCAGCGTGAAGAGTTTTTACGCTGGCTGCCGACGGCCTCCCAGCTCCCAACGACGGCCAGCCCTGGGCCCGGAGATTACCTGGAAATGTATCAGCGTCTGATTCGGCAGGGAGTTGAACAGATTATCAGCCTGCATATGACGTCACGTGGGTCGGGCGCGTTCCAGTCGGCCATGGTGGCGCGTGCGCTGTTGCTTGAGCAGTGCCCGTCGGTGAGCATCGAAGTGCTGGATACCCAGAATGTTTCACTGTGTCAGGGCTGGATGGTGATCGAGGCGGCGCGAGCCGCCCTGGCCGGGGCCGGCCTGAATGAAATTAGCGCGCGGGTCAGGGAGATGATCCCGGTGACACAGATGGTGCAAACTGCGGATACGCTCAAGTATCTGTATCTGGGGGGACGCATTGGCCTGGCGCAGAATCTGGTTGGATCGCTGCTAAGCATTAAGCCGTTGATAGGCATGCGTAATGGTGTGATTGTTGCGCTGGGCAAGGCGCGCTCGCATTTGCAGGCCTATGAGCAGATGGCCGATTATGTGGCAGAGGCTGTCGGGAGTGGGTGCGCCAAGGTGGCGTATGTGCATGCCGGAGCGCGGGAAGAGATTGAGAAGCTCAGGAAGCTGGTCGAGTGCCGGGTGGATGTGGTCGAATCTTTGGTGGCGGAACTCTCTCCGGCGCTGGCGGTTCATACCGGGCCGGGCACGGCGGGGCTGTGTTTCTATCCTGTAACAAATTAACCCATTTGGGTAGTATCTGGTTGAATTGTCCGGTGTTATATTCTCAGCTTAATTCCGGAGAAAACTATGACCACAGCTGAACTAACCATTTCTCACAACCTGAGCGCAAACCGCTTTGAAATCCGCGTCGATCAATTCCTGGCGGAGCTGGATTACACCCTGGCAGGGGAGGTAATCACCTTTACTCATACCGGCGTCCCGGCCGAACTGGAAGGAAAAGGTTTGGGTGGGCGCCTGGCGCGCGCCGGTCTGGACTATGCCCGTGCCAATGGACTGAAGGTTGTTTCCACCTGCTGGTTTATCAATGGCTACCTGGAAAGAAACCTCGAATACCAGGATTTGATGCTCAAGTAAACTTACCGTATCACCCACAGCGAGCGGCAGGCCCAGCCTGCCGCTCGCTGCCGTTAACAAGAGTTATTCCAGGCTGCGCAAGCTCGGTCTGACGGAATACCGTTTGCGGATTTCCGGCAGGAAGTAATCGTCAAAGAAACGGTTAATGTCATAATCTGGCAGCCAGCCCCAGTCAGTGCGGGCGCTGTGGTCATCCAGCTCTTCGGGCCAGGAATCTACAATTCCCTGGCGGCGTGGATTCGGTTCAAAATTAACCTTGGTGCCCGGGAAGGCCTGCTCTGCGCGTTTGCGGAATTCGCCCGCCGTCAGGCTGAAGGCGCAGATGTTGTATACCTGGCGCGTCAAATATTCCCGCGGCACATCCACCAACATCATGATCGCCTTGATCGCATCTGGCATTGCCATGAAGGAGATCTTGGTATCCTCGCGCACAAAACAGGAATAGGGTTTGCCTTGGGCTGCGGCGTGCAGCATCTCTGGGCCGTAGTCGCTTGTTCCGCCGCTGGGCAAAGTAAAGGCGCTGATCAGCCCCGGGAAGCGGATCGCGCGGAAATCCAGCATCATCGGCGGCTGTGGATCGAGATGCCGCTGGCCGTAATAATTCCCATAATATTCGCCCAGCTTTTCACAATACAATTTGTTGGCGCCATACATGGTGTGTGGATGGTTGTGCTGTTCCTCCGTCACACGCCCGGCCTCGATCTTGGTGGCCAGGTTCGAAAAGCCATAGGCGGCGATCGAACTGGGGAATAAGAATTTTACTGCCCGGCCGCGCTTCTCCGACTTGTACGCTGCCAGCATCAACAGCTGCATCGTCCCTTCCACATTGATGCGATGCGCCTCCTCCGTCGCCACCTCCGCCTTCGACGAAAGCGAAGCCGCCAGGTGGAACATCAGATCAAAATCATAATCATAAAGTTGTTTGACGCGATACACCAGGTCGCCCTGCAAGTGCTCGGCCGACATGGCCTGAATGTTCTCAGGGAGCGGCATCAAATCTGTTGTGACAATGCGATAGCCCCCTTTTTTTGCCAAACCTTGAACCAGTGCCTGACCAATCTCACCGCATGCGCCGGTGATTAGGACGGCTTTGTTTGTCATAGTTGCTCCTTGACCGCAAGTATAGTTCTTCCAATTGTACAATACCCCGCCGCCGACCGCATTCCCCATTTGGCACAAAAAAAAGCGGAAGAAACTCACCCGATAACCCGTTCCCGGCGCGCCACCGTTTTTCGGGTAGAATCCAGCCCTGTGAAGCCATTGGATTTGAATAAACTCTTCGTTGTTGCTCTGGGCCTGACCCTGCTCGCCAACTCTGCCTGCCTGCCGCCCAGCACACCCGCTCCACCGACTCCGGCTTCCGTTACCCCGCCATTAACCGCCACTGCCACCATTCTCTGGTTCCCCCCGACGGCCACCCACACCCCGCAGCCCACCACACTGCCCAGCGCCACCCCCGCAACTCTGCCGGGTCTGGGCGCACAGCTTTTCAGCGAGGATTTCTCCTCCCCCGCAGATTGGACGAACGCCAGCGCGGCCAGCCAGGGCGCAAACAACATCCTCGTCAGCGCCAACCGCCTGACTCTGGCAGCGAACCAATCGCCGGTCACGCTCAGCAGTTTGCGCGGAGGCCTGATCCTGACGGATTTCTTTGCCGAAACCACCCTGGATATTCACCGCTGCGGCGCCAAAGATTCTTTTGGCCTGCTCTATCATGCCGGCAGCGAAGCCTACGCCTATCGCTATGTGCTGACCTGTGATGGCCAGCAGCGGGTTGACCGCCTGCGCAGCGGGGAGGTGTACCCGCTTTCAGACTTTGAGCCCAGCGGCGATCTGCCGTCTGGCGCGCCCGGACAAGTGCGGCTCGGACTCTGGGTGGCGGGCGTGGAAATGCGCTTTTTTTTGAATGGGCATTTTCAGTTCGCATTGTTGGACCCAATGTTCAGGAGCGGCGGGCTGGGGGTTTTTGCCAACGTTCTCAGCCCGGAAGGGTTGAACATCAGTTTTTCTGATTTGCGCGTCCATGCTGTCTCGTACCTTTCGCCCACGCCGACAGCGACAGCCAGCCGCACCCCGCTGCCTAGCCGCACGCCGCGTCCCACTCCCTGATGGAACCTGACCCTTGAAAAACAAACTGAACGATCTCGACCCGAAAACCTGGCTGAAGTTCCAGAAATCATGGTTCATTCACAACCCGCCGCCGCGCAAGAAGGATGTGCTGGTGCACCCGGCCAAATTCCCAGAGACGATGGCGCAGGAGTTTATTGAGTTCTTTACCAAGCGCGGGCAGACAGTGCTCGACCCGATGGCCGGCACCGGTTCGACGCTGGTGGCGGCGCTGCGGGCCGGACGAAACTCTTATGGCATCGAATTAAATGCCCGTTATGCCGGGATCGCGCAGGAAATTATCAGCCAGGAGCAGGCGCGTTTGGCGGCCAGCCCGGATTCGGCGGGGTTGGTGGCGCAGGTGATTCAGGGCGATGCGGCGCTGGCGTTGGAGTATCCCATCCCAACGGTGGATTATGTTCTCACGTCGCCGCCGTATTGGGATATGCTGCACGCCAAAGGGGCTGAAAATCAGCAAAAGCGCCGCGCCGCGAGCGGGCTGGATGTGGTGTATTCCGATCATCCGCATGATTTGGGAAATGTGCATGATTACGAGGCGTTTTTGGCGCTGCTGGTGCAGATTTACGCCGGTCTCAAGCCGCTGCTGCGCGAGCAGGCTTACCTGACAATTATTGTGAAAAACGTTAAAAAGGGCGGTAGAATCTATCCGCTGGCCTGGGATTTGGCGCGCGAGTTGGGCAAGGTGTATACCCTGAAGGATGAGAAAATCTGGATGCAGGATAACCAGCCGCTGGCGCCTTTTGGGCTGGGCAGCGCCTGGGTCAGCAATACTTTTCATCATTATTGCCTGCAGTTTCGGAATGAGTGATTTGAGCGCCTATGATCTCTGCTTCGGATTTCATCAAGCTCCCTTTTTCGCCCGATCTGACCACGAGCGGCATTTTGTATGCCTCGCGTTCGCTGCCGTACACTTATGACCGCATGGGCGGTTCGCTTTATTCGCGTTTGCGGCGCATTGTCGGCGGGGTGGCGGTGGAGCTGGCGTTGCGACGTTACCTGGGCGAGCAGGCGGTTCCTTATGATGTTAAGGGCGCCACCCCGTTCACCGAGCCGGATCGCTATGATGTGGCGCTGGGCAATCATCGCTGTGACTTAAAGACGTTTGTCATCTCGAAGCGAAATCAGATTACGGCCATGCGTCGCAACCCGGGGCTGGTGCTGCACGCGCCGGCGCTGATTCCGGAAGACCAGTTCGAGGCTGCCAACCACACCGACCGGGATCTCTACCTGTTTGCATTCTTACTCGGCCTGACGACCAATTCACCCGAAGAAATTCAAAAAGCGGTTGATGCAGATCAGCCCATCCATTTGATTCATCCCCTGCGCGCTGAATGGTCACGCCCGGCAGCCTGGGAAGCGTTGGGGCGCCTGGCGTTGAAGAGCGAGTGCGCCCGCCCGGTCACGGTGGAAATTGGCGGGCAGGATTCTGAGCGTAATTTCATCACCGAGCGGCTGACTCTGGCTCCGCTGACGCGCGTTTTTGCGTCGCAGACCTTTTACAGCCTGGCCTATGTGCATGTGGATGCCATCCCGGAGGCGCGCATTGGCCTGCATTGCCCGCGCATGGGCGATCTGTACCTGATTCAGCCGCATGAATGGGGGAACATCTGGATTTATGGGATGGAAATCTGGCTGACAGGTTACCTGGCGCACGAGGAATTCCGTCGTAAGGCCAGCGCCATCCATGCCGGCAGCCGGGTGTTTCAATACAGCAAGACCCAAATTAAGAATTTTTCCGTCCCCGTGGCCGATTTGCGCCCACTGCCTGAGTTGTTTGAGCGCGTTAAGGATTGGGAGACGGAAAAAAAACACTGGTAAGGAGAAAAAATGAATCTTTTACTACCCCTTCATTCAATCGTTCGTTGGGCCATTGTGGTCGTGGCGCTGGCCGCGCTGGTGCGCTTTGCGCTGGGGCTGATCCAGCAGCAGGCCTATGATAAAGCCGCCCGTGGCCTGGCGTCTGCTTTTTCGGGGCTGATGGATACCCAGGCCTTGCTTGGACTGCTCTTCTTCATCCTGAGCGGCATGGCGGGCGGTTTTGCCCTGCGCTATCGTTGGGAGCATCTCTCCGCCATGCTGGTGGCGGTGATCGTTGGGCACCTGCCCTCGATGTGGAAAACACTGCCCGATGGTCAGCGCTATCGCAACGGGTTGATCGCCATCCTGGCCGCCCTGCTGCTGGTTTTCCTCGGTGTGGCGACTTTGCCTGGCAACCGCTGGCTGCCCTAGCCCGGTGGATATATTATGACAACCCGAGATGCTTCTGCTCCCGAAGAAAAACTCGATTTCAAGAAAGTCCTGCCAGTCCTGGTCATCATCCTGGTGGATCTGCTCGGACTCTCGATCATTATTCCGCTCATGCCGCTGTATGCCGCCCGCTTTGGCGCCGATGCTTTTATGATCGGTCTGTTGGGCGCGGCCTACCCATTTATGCAATTTATCGGCGCGCCGGTGCTTGGGCGCCTTTCAGACCGTTTTGGGCGCCGCCCGATCTTGCTGATCAGTCAGATGGGCACCCTGGCCGGGTTCATCTTGCTGGGTTTTGCCAATGCGCTCTGGCTCTTGTTTGTTTCGCGCATCATTGACGGCCTTTCAGGCGCAAACATCTCCACGGCGCAGGCGGTGATTACCGATGTGACCAACGAAAAAACCCGCACCCAGGGCCTGGGTCTGATCGGCGCGGCGTTTGGGATGGGTTTTATCCTCGGGCCCGTGATTGCCTTTGCAGTGTTGCTTGCCTCCGGCGACAATTACCAGGCCGTGGCTTTTACTGCGGCCTTTTTCTCGCTGACTTCGCTGCTGCTGACGTTTTTCTGGCTGCCAGAAACATACAACCCTGAAAAAGGCACCGTCCGCACGCGCGGGCCGTTCACTTTTACAGCCATGCGGCAGGCGCTCGGCCGCCCCGTCATCGGAGTTTTGTTGATCCTGATGTTTGCCCAGCAGTTGGCTTTTGGCGGCTACGAGCAGATGTTCTCGCTGTTTGCGCTCAACCGCCTGGGTATGGGGGCGCGCGATACCAGCGGGTTATTTGTGCTGGCGGGCCTCTTTATCGTCGTTGTGCAGGCGGGTCTGATTGGGCGCTGGAGCAAGAAATTTGGCGACCGCTGGCTGGTGATGATGGGGCTTGCCACGCTGGCGGTGGGGTTGTTGTTAACGGCCACCACGCCGCAGATCCCGGTGCCGTGGTATGACCGGGCCAGAATCGAGGCCGAGATGCAGGGTAAAACCTCCCGACAGGCGATCAATGTCAGTCTGCCAGCGGAAGAGGGTAAAGGCTGGCCAGGCATTGTTTGGATTTTGATTGCCAGTTTCCCGGCGGCGTTGGGCGGCGCGGTGTTGCAGCCTGCCATCAACAGCCTGATTACCAAATCGGCGGATAAAGGCGAGGTGGGTGGCATTTTGGGCGTTTCTGCGGGCTTTTACAGCGCGGCGAATGCCATCACCCCGCTCTTTTTTGGGTCGCTGTTCCAATGGTTTGGCGCGCCGGTGCCGTTTTTAGCCGGAGGCCTGCTGCTGGGGATCCTCTGGCTGGTGGCTCTGCGGGTGATGAAACCCTGAGAAACTTTGCTACAGATCATAAACAGTCCGCCGCGGCGGACTGTTTATTTATGAGATGGGAATCAGGGCTGGTGGGGCTGTAAGACGGCGGCCAGCTGGGGGGTGTTTTCCAGGATCAGGTCAGCGCCCTGGCGTTCCAACTCAGCGCGTTCGCCGAATCCGCACAGCACGCCGACGGTTTGAGCGCCGGCTTTTTTCCCGGCGCGGATATCCACGGTCGTATCGCCGATCATCAGGCAGGCTTCGGGTGGTACGCCCATTTGTTTGGCGGCCCAAAAAATTGGGTCGGGGAAGGGTTTGGTGTGATCGCAGGTTTGTGCCCCGGCCACGCAGGTGAAGTATTGGGAAATTCCACTTTCTTTCAGGAAGGCCAGCGTGTTTTCCACTTCGCGTGCGCTGACGACTGCCAGGGGGTAGCTTTTATGCAGGTCGGCCAGCATCTCTTTCACGCCGGGGATGGGGCGGAACTGGCGTAGTTTGGGCTTGCGCATGCGGTTGAGCCAGCCGGCCAGCCGGGCGAGTTCATCGTCAATTCCGAGGGTGTCTGAAAGGCCGAGCAGGGCGTTGCCCGGGGCTTCGCTCCACATCACGAAACGGCGGGCGGCGTGGGTCGAATCCTGCCCGGGTAGTAGAAAACGCATGGGGCGAAAAAACGGCTCAAAGCGTTCCACAAACTGGTCATCTGTGTCGTTCAACGTGCCGTCCACGTCAAAACACAGGGCGCGGATGCGGGCCAGGTCAAGCGCCATAGGTGCTCCAGATCAGGTAAGCCGCCGCAGCGGTAAAAAGGCCGATCAACAGGCAGGCCACCGCAGTCAGCGCCGCGCAGGAAAGCAATACTTCTCGCCAGGGATAGGGTTTCATCGGGCTATTTTAACATGCCTTGCCACGGATTCTCCATAGATACGCGCACCCCCGCTGTTTTTGGCCTTCTGCGGGGCCTGTGCTATACTTTGAATTATGAATCATCCGCTTAGCACGCTCACGCAATTGGAATGCCCGGAATGTGGCCGGATTTTTGAAGCTGACCGGTTGCAAACCTTTTGTGCGGAGTGTAAATCGCCGTTGTTGGCCTGCTACGATCTGGCCTCTGCCCGGAAGACTCTGACAGCCCAGGCGCTGGCGGGTCGTCCGCGCGGTTTGTGGCGCTGGAGTGAGCTTTTGCCGGTGCGCGACCCTGCTTTTCGGCTGACGCTGGGCGAGGGTGATACTGCCCTGGTGAAAACGGGTCAGCTGGGCCAGGCCTTGGGGATGAATGCATTGTATGTCAAGGATGAATCCTCCAATCCGACCGGCTCATTTAAGGCGCGCGGGCTGGCGCTGGCGGTTTCACGCGCGCTGGAGCTGGGCGTGCGCGAATTTGTCATTCCCACTGCTGGGAATGCGGGCGGCGCGCTGGCTGCGTATGCGGCCCGGGCGCGCGCCCGCGCGCATGTTTATATGCCGGCAGACGCCCCGCTTCCCAACCAGGTGGAGGTGCGCTTGTTCGGCGCAGAGCTGCACCTGGTGGATGGACTGATCTCAGAGGCGGCCCGCCAGGCCGGAGAGGCGGCGCGCGCCCACGGTTGGTTCGATGTCTCCACGTTTAAGGAACCGTACCGCTGCGAAGGCAAAAAAACGATGGGTCTTGAGCTGGCCGAGGCCTTCGAATGGAGCCTGCCGGACGTGATTATTTATCCCACCGGAGGCGGCACCGGGCTGGTGGGGATGTGGAAAGCTTTTTCTGAACTGGAACAGATGGGACTGATCGGGGCGCAGCGTCCGCGCCTGGTCAGCGTCCAGGCGGCCGGGTGTGCCCCTGTGGTGCGGGCTTTCGAGCAGAATAGTGATCGAGCCCAGTTCTGGGAGGGGGCGCAGACCATCGCTTCTGGGTTGCGCGTCCCCGGGGTATTTGCCGACCGGCTTATCCTGCGTGCCCTGCGCCAGAGTCAGGGGATTGCGCTGTCTGTTACGGATGAAGAAATTGTCCAGGCGCAGCGCGAGCTCGCCTCCCAGGAGGGGATTTTCGCTGCCCCGGAAGGCGCCGCCACGCTGGCTGCGCTGTACCATCTACTGGATCGCGGCTGGCTTGATCGTCAGGAGCGCGTGGTGTTGTTCAATACCGGTTCAGGATTAAAATACTTGTAGTATCGGTTGCCGGGGCCGCCCGGCTTGATGGAGAAAAAGTGTCATGCCTGTAGATCAGCGTGCAGTTCTGGAATTGCTTTATCAAACCAGCCGCGAATTTGCCTCCGCGCTCGATTTGAACACCGTCCTCACGCGGGTTCTGTTTGCCGCGCTCAACAACGTTGGCGGTGAGCGCGGCAGTATCATTGTCATGGATGATCAGGGCCGGCCCATCGATTCGGCCATAGTTTATGGCGACCAGTTGCACCAGAATACCACCCAGCAACTGCGTGGTACGCTCGATCAGGGGCTGGCCGGCTGGGTCATCCGCCAACAGCAAGCCGCGCTGGTGCCCGATACCAGCCAGGATTCGCGCTGGGTGCGGCGCGCTGATGACGCGGCCGATCGTTCCGGCGCCAAATGTGCCATCTGTGCGCCGCTCATGACGCGCGATAAAGTGGTCGGCGTGCTGACCATTGTCCATTCCACTCCGCATACCTTCACCCAGGAACATCTCGACTTGATGCAGGCCATCGCTGATCAGGCCGGGATTGCGGTACTGAACGCCCGACTGTTTTCTGAAAGCCAGCGCCAGGCGCGCGTTATGACGATTCTGGCCGAAGGCGCCGCCAATCTGAGCCAGGCGATTGGCATGGGAAATATCTTCGAAAGCACATTGACCCAGACCCGCCAGGCCATGCAGGTCGAAATCACTGCGCTGGGGTTGGTGGAAGATGACCAGGTCGTCTTTCGCGCCGCCAGCGGCCCGCGCAGCGAAGGGCTGATTCTGCGCCGCATGCCCATCGGCGAGGGGGTTGCCGGGCTGGTGGTGCGCGAAGGCCGAGGCGTGGTTATCCCGGCTGTGGCTTCCGAAACCCTGCTCTCCAGCGCAGAAAAAATCCCGGGCGTACAGGTCCGCGCCCTGGCCTGTGCCCCCATTCATGCGCAGGGGAAAGTCATTGGCGTGATCGAAGCCTTCAACCCGATCAACAAACAATTCAACCCCGATTCGCTGCTTGTTCTGACCGGGCTTGGTTCGCTGGCTGGCACCGCCATCACGAAAGGGGAATTATTCCAAAGCCTCGACACGGCCCGCAAACGCTACCTCGACCTGTTCGATGACAGTATCGACCCGATCCTCATCACTGACCTGACCGGCCAAATCCTGGAAGCCAACCTGCAAGCTGGCCGCTTTTCCGGCCACCCCGTTCCAGATTTGTGCCGATTTTTGATCGGTCAGGTGCATGACATCAACTTTGACAAAGTTGGTCAGGCTTTTGAAAAAATCAGCGAGGCCACGCTGCACTACGAATCCACCCTGTACAGCCGGCAGGGCACCACCTATCCGGTCAGCATTCATGTCCGCAGGGTCAAATTTGATGGCAAGGACGCTTTTCAATGGATCATGCGGGACATCCGCGAGCGCAAGGAACTCGACACCTTGCGCGAAGACCTGGCGGCGATGATTTACCACGACCTGCGTTCGCCGCTGGCCAACATCCTCTCCAGCGTGGAAATGCTTGGCGCTTTCATCCCCGCCGAAGAAAAAGACACCGCCGAATCTATCTTGAAAATTGCCCGCCATTCGATTGACCGCATCCAACGCCTGATCAGCTCCCTGCTCGACATCAATCGCCTCGAACAGAACCAGCCAGTAGGCGAGCGCCAGACCATCTCCATCACAGCCCTGCTCGCCGATGTTCTGCAGGCCGTCGGCCCGGGGCGCGAAAGCCGCGGCCAGACCATCGATTTGAAAATCACCGGCGCCCTGAAAGAGCTTTACGTTGACACCGATATGATCCGCCGCGTGCTGATCAACCTGACCGAAAACGCCGTCAAATACACCCCGGTTAACGGACACATTACCATCGGTGCTGAAATGCATGAAAACTTGATGCGCATTTATGTCCAGGACGATGGCCCAGGCATCCCGGAGGCAGACCGCGAGCGCATCTTTGACAAGTTTACACGCCTCAAGAACCACACCGGCGCCCGCGGGATGGGCGTTGGCCTGGCCTTTTGCAAGCTGGCTGTACAGGGCCACGGCGGAAAAATCTGGGCCGAATCATCCCCCGGTCAGGGCGCACAATTCGTCTTTACCTTGCCTACCGTGGAGTGAATCCTCCCAAGGCCAGCACAAATCACCTCATTTCACCCAGGGAGTATCATGCAAACCCTTGCACACCAAGTATTCATTGAAGATCAGTATCCCGGCGTCACATTGGGAGCGATCGCCCTGCCACATGGTCTGATCCAGATCGACGCACCGCCCTCACCTGAAGATGGCCGCTCATGGCGCGCGGCTCTGCTCGGACTGAACAGCGGCGTCGAACGCCTGCTCGTCAACCTGGACGCGCACCCCGATCGGACGCTGGGCGCCCGCTCGATGGATTGCACCATCGTCGCCAACGAAAAAACCGCCCAGGCTTTCCGCAACCGCCCCAACACGTTCAAGGCCCAGGGCGACGAAACCGGCGCAGACTGGGAATCTGTGGCCGGGTTGGGAAGCATCCGATGGGCACCTCCGGAAATCACCTTTACCCAGCGCATGCGCATCGAATGGAGTAACTTCCCTGTCATCCTTGAAAACCATCCCGGCCCGGCCGCCGGGGCCATCTGGACCATCCTGCCCGAAGCCGGCATCCTCTTTGTCGGCGACCTGATCGTGTGCAGCCAGCCGCCCTTCCTCTCGCGTGCCAGCCTGCCAGATTGGATCCTCTCGCTCGAGCATCTGCTCACCAAATTTCAAGACTATACCCTCGTCAGCGGCCGCGGCGGCGAGGTACCTCTCTCAGCTGCCGAAACAATGCTGGCCCAGATTAAAATCATCCACGGCAAAATGGAAAATCTGGCCAACTACCAGGCCAGCTCTGATGTGATTGAAGCGCTGGTCGCGCCGCTCATGTCCGAGCTGAAGATCCCCGCCGACCGGCAAAAACAATATGCCCAGCGCTTATCCTATGGCCTGCGCCACTATTACACCCGCCATTACAACTCCTCCGCGAGTGCAGAAATCTTCGAGGAATAACGTGACAAATCCCTACCAACCCGTATATGAATTGACACGCGGACGCATCGTCGAATCGATCCATTTTGGCGCTGCGGCGGTTGTGGACAGTAGTGGAAACCTGCTCGCTTCGCTGGGCGACCCGTACCTGGTCACTTTTCTGCGCTCAAGCGCAAAACCGTTCCAGGCTCTGCCCTTTATTGAACGTGGCGGCAACGAGAAATTTGCCTTCACCCAGAAAGAAATCGCCCTGACCTGCGCCTCGCACTCCGGCACCGACGATCATGTCGCCACCGTCAAAGACATGCAGGCCAAGATCGGCGTCAGCGTGGACGCGCTGATGTGTGGCATGCACGACCCAATTCATGCCGCCACCCGCGACGCCATGCTGCTGCGCGGCGAAAAAACCTCACCCTATCGTCACAACTGCTCCGGCAAACATACCGGCATGCTGGCACACGCCCGTCTGCGCGGCTTGCCGACCGAAAACTATATCGACTTCGATCACCCCATCCAGAAGTCCATCTTGCAGGCCTTCGCTGAAATGTGCAATCTGCCCATCGACCAGGTCGAACTGGGCATTGACGGTTGTTCCGCGCCGAATTTTGCCGTCCCGCTCTACAACGCTGCCTTCGGATACGCCCGCCTGTGCGACCCTTCCACCCAGGAAGCGCAGCGCGCAGCCGCCTGCCGCACGATCACTGCCGCCATGATCGCCCACCCGGAAATGGTCGGCGGCCCCGATCGTTTTGACACTGCCCTGATGCTGGCTGGCCGTGGAAAAATCCTCGCCAAGGGCGGCGCCGAAGGTTACCAGGCCGTTGGATTGCTGCCCGGTGCGCTCGGCCCCGCTTCGCCCGGCATCGGAATCACACTCAAGATCAGTGACGGCGACCCGGATGATCGCGCCCGCCAGGCAACTGCCCTGGCCCTGCTGCGTCACCTCGGCGCACTGGATGCGGCCCAACTGGAAGCCTTGAGCAAATTTGGCCCGGAGACAGACCTGCGCAATTTCCGCAAACTGCATGTTGGCGAGGCCCGCCCGGCCTTCCACCTGGCCTCTTGACCTGCCTGCGAGATTGACTTATGACCGATTTGGCGGCGCAAGCCCTCCAAATTTACCGGCTGCTGCTTCAGCATTATGGCGAACCGCAGTGGCGCAATCCGCTGCCCGCGTTGGATGAATTGGTCTCGACCATCCTTTCGCAGAATACCAATGATGTCAACCGCGATAAAGCATTCGAAGCCTTGCGCCGGCGTTTTCCCAGCTGGCAGGCTGTCAGAGACGCAGCGGCCGATGAAGTGGTAGAATCGATCCGGGTAGCCGGATTGGCCAATCAGAAAGGGCCGAGAATCCAGCAGGTGTTACAGGAAATCACCCGCGAGCGGGGGGATCTCGATCTTTCCTTCCTCAACGATTTACCACTGGAAGAGGCCCGCGCCTGGTTGATGAAGTTCAAAGGAGTTGGGCCAAAGACAGCGGCGATTGTGCTGTGTTTTTCACTCAATCGCCCGGCTTTTCCGGTGGATACGCATGTGTATCGGGTGACCGGGCGGCTGGGCCTGCGCCCCGAGACCATGCCGGTCGATGCGGCGCACCTGTATCTGGAAGCGCTCCTGCCCCCTGAAACGTACTATGCTGCGCATTTGAACCTGATTCGTCTGGGGCGGGAGATCTGTCACGCGCGAAAACCAGCCTGCCTGACCTGCCCACTGGGGGCCGTATGTCCTATTGGCCGGGGGAACATCAGCGATTAACATAAATAAAAGGTGGTGGAATAAAAATAATTGTTAAAATCTGGTAACTGCTTTTGTTTTGGCTGTTAAGCTCTATTGGAAGGAGGTGATTGGAATGTTGGAGTTTCGTCAAAAGGCTCAGGGCATGGTTGAATACGCGTTTATTCTTGTTTTGGTCGCAATCGTCATTGTTGTTGCCATTGCCGCTATCGGGCCTGGAGTTGCAAATCTTTATATGTCCGTCGTTAACAGCTTGTGAATGTTTATCCTTGCTGAGGCTGTTGGGTGGATCTTGTTTCCCACGCTCTGTTTACAAAACAACCGCTGGTAGTCTGCAGACTGCCAGCGGTTGTTTTATGAGGTCCGCTTTTAGCGGAGCGGGTACCGGCCAAATTCTTCCACGGCATCGACCATGGCGAGGATGTTTTCAGGTGGGACTTCATCCATGATGGTGTGCACCGATGCGAGCATGTATCCGCCGCCGGGGGCCATGATGTTGATCACGCGCCGCACTTCGTCACGCACCTGCTGGGGGGTTCCGGAGGGCAGGATGCGGTGGGTGTCTACAGCGCCGCAGAAAGTCAGGTTCTGTCCGAAGCGGCTTTTCAATTCTGCCAGGTTGGACATTTTGCCTGCGGAAGTCTGGATGGGGTTGAGAATATCTACCCCGATTTCAAGGAAGTCTGGGATCAGGTCGAATACATCGCCATCGGTGTGGAAAAAGACTTTGGCTTTGGTGCGTGCCTTGATGTATGCGATGTAGTCAGCGTGGATTGGTTTGAGGATTTTGCGGTACATTTTGGGCGACATAAGCAGGCTGTTTTGGGTGCCAATGTCGTCGCCGATTTTGATGATATCGAGATTTTCGCCCGCGGCTTCGAGGAAGTGCCCCATCAGCGTTTTGCAGAGTCCGGCAATTTTTTTCAAGAGGGCTTCGGCGAAATCGGGGTAAAGGGCCAGGTTCATCAGGAAGGTATCCATGCCTTGCATGGCGAAGGCGCGCTCGAGCGGGAAGAGCAGCCAGGGAGTGCCGATGATGGCGTATTGGTTTTGCTCGGCCAGCTGGCGGGCTTGTTCGCGGACGTGGGCTACGCGCGAGGGGTCATCCATGTTGGGCCACGGGTAATTTTCGATTTCTTCCAGGGTTTTTGCTTCGCGCATGGGGTGAATGCCGGGGAACCAGACGCCCGGTTCTGCCTCGCTCTGACCGCTGCCCCAGTCATCGAGGAAGGGGCTGTGGGGGGGGCGGCTGCGGTTGCGGTCGTAGACCCACTGTGGGTACAGGTCGAGCACGCCGCGCGCATCGCCGTGCAGGCGCTGGAGGACTGCTTCGTCTGGGAGGGCGGTGCCGAGTTCGGGCCATTCGTAAATGTAGTTTTCGGGGGTTGTGAGTCCGAGCAGGCGGGTCAGGGCCCGGTAGGGGCGCATTTTCATGCTGGTGGTGTTGCTGGTGCCGATGATGATCGGCACACGATCGGGTTCCTGGTGGTTGATGGCGGTCAAAACACGCTCACGGGCGGTCAGAGACATGGGTACCTCGCTTGTCGGGTTGGGTTTTGAAAAATTATAGCAGAAAACCGGGGCGCGCTTTGTGGCAGTCCGCAGTTTGGGAGCGGCAGGTGGATTTTTATGAACGCCCGGAAGGGGGGGATGATGCGGGGCAAAATGCGGGTTGACGGGCTTGTAGCCCATCAACCCGCATTTTTTTTTGCGGATTTGTTTCAACTTGAACTACGCGGCTTGATCTGCGGAGTGTCCTTCGTTTCGCCGTCTGGCAGAGTTAATTCGTCTGTTTTCTCAGGAAGAATTTGGTGATTTCTTCAGCAATGGCGGGCAAAATGGCCAGGGCGAGCACCACGCCCCATTCAGTGAGGGAGGGGTTGTGGGTGTTGAAAATGGGCTGCAGGAACGGCACGACACAAACCAGGATCAGGAGTGTCAGCGAAGCGCCGACTGCATATTGCATCCACTTGTTTGAGAATATGCCAATCTCGAACAGGGAGGCGCGTTCGGAGCGCACCGTGTAGGCGCGGAACAGCTCGGCCATGGAGAGTGTCAGGAAGGCCATGGTTTCGGCAGCTTGTACGTCAACCCCGTTCCAGTTATGCTGGAGCAGGAAAATCAGCGGGTTGGTGCCGGCTGGGATTACCGCGCCGGCTTCGAGGTGCCACAGCAGGCCGATTATAAAAGCTGAGAGTACTGAGCCGGTTTGGGCAATGGTCTGGATGATGATGCCCAGGCGCATGGAGCGGTTGATGATCGGTTCATCTTTGGGGCGAGGCTTGTGATCCATAATGTCAGGATCACCCTTTTCCATGGCCAGCGCCAGCGCTGGCGCGCCATCGGTCACCAGGTTCAGCCACAAGAGCTGGATGGCCGTCAGCGGCGCGGGCAGGCCGGCCAGCGTGGCGAGAAAGATGATCATAATCTCGGCCACGTTGCTGGAAAGCAGGAAAAACACAAACTTGCGGATATTGCTGTAGATGATGCGGCCCTGTTCCACCGCCGAGACGATACTGGCGTAATTGTCATCGGTCAACACCATATCGGCGGCACCCTTGGCCACATCCGTGCCGGTGATCCCCATGGCCACACCGATATCGGCGCGTTTGATGGCCGGGGCGTCGTTGACGCCGTCGCCGGTCATGGCCACCACCTGGTGGTTGGCCTGCAAGGCATCGACAATGCGCATTTTGTGTTCGGGGGAAACCCGCGCAAAGACATCGGTCTCCATGACAGTTTTTTGCAGCTCTTCGGCGCTCAGATCGTCGATTTCAGCGCCAGCCAGCACCTTGTGACCCGGACGCAGCAGGCCGATTTCCTCGGCAATCGCCCGCGCCGTGTTGGGGAAATCGCCGGTGATCATTACCGTGCGGATTCCCGCCGCCAGGGCTTTCAGCAGGGCCGGTTTGACCTCCACGCGGGGTGGATCAATCATGCCGATCAGACCGACAAAGATCAGATCGTGCTCTAGGCTCTCCGGGCTGATCTCCCCTTCGATGGTGGAAACGATGCGGTAGGCTACACCCAGCACGCGCAGGGCATCCCGGGTCATGCTGTCGTTCGCAGCCAGGATGCGCTGGCGGGCAGCCTCATCCAATGGGGTCGACTGGTCATTTTGCTGCTGGTAATGCGAGCTTAACTTCAACACCACATCTGGCGCACCTTTAACGACGATCACACGCCAGTCTTTGTGCGTATTATTGTGAAAGGGAGAGAGAGCACTGCCCAGCGGGTCAACCACCGCATGGATGGTAATCATGCGCTTGCGCTCCGAGTCGAAGGGCACCTCGTTCTCACGCGGATAAGCCGAGTTCAGTTCTTCGTGCAGGGCACCCGCTTTTTGGGCGGCGACAATCAGCGCCGCCTCGGTCGGATCGCCGATGATGCGCGCCATTTGCCCATTAGACTGCACCTCGGCGTCGTTGTTCAAAACGCCCAGCCAGAGCGTAGTCAGGATGGCCGGGAACTGCTGGGCATCGGCTGGTTTTCCATCCAGAGTAAATCCTCCCTGTGGACTGTAACCGGTGCCGGTCACACCCAGGAATTGCCCGTCGGCCCACAATTTCGTAACCGTCATCTCGTTTTGTGTCAGCGTGCCGGTTTTATCCGAGCAGATGGTGGTTGCTGAACCCAGCGTTTCGACAGAGGACAGCTTGCGAATCAGGGCATGCCGCTTGATCATTTCCTGCATCCCAAGCGCCAGCGAGATCGTCACCACTGCAGGCAGGCCTTCCGGCACCGCGGCAATCGCCAGGCTGACGGCGATCATGAAGACTTCGGTAATTTCTTTCGCAAATTCGCCAAAATAAGCCAGCGGGCTGTGGAACAACTCACTGATATTGGTACGGTTGAGAAGAGCCACCAGGAAAACGACCGCCACCAAGAGCAACGCCCCAATGCTGAGGGTCTTTCCCAACTCATCGAGACGCTTTTGCAGTGGGGTTTCCTCCGCTTCCACCGATTGTAGCATTTCGGCAATCAGCCCCAGCTGGGTGCGCATACCGGTAGCCGTGACCACACCCTTGCCGCGCCCATAAGAGACTGTGGTGCCCATAAAAGCGGTGTTTTTCCGGTCACCGAGCGGGGCTTCGGCATCAAGCTGCAGGGCAGCATTTTTCTGCACCGGCAGCGATTCTCCCGTCAGCGAAGCTTCCTCCACCCGCAGGTTAACGGCTTCGAGCAGGCGCACATCCGCCGGGATGAAATTCCCTGCTTCGAGGTAGACAATATCTCCGGGTACCAGCTCCCGCGCCGGGAGTGTGATTCGCTCTCCGTTACGCAGGATATGCGCCTCGGGCGCGGCCAGTTTTTTCAGCGCGGCCAATGCTTCTTCGGCGCGCCGTTCCTGGATGATGCCGAGTGTGGCATTCAAAATGACAATGGCCACAATCGCCCCGGCGTCTATAAATTCGGCGGTTGAGCCGGTCTTGACATATTCATTCCAGCCGATGATTCCCGAGACGATGGCGGCAATAATCAGCAGCATTACCACGAAATCACTGATCTGTTCCCAAAGCAGAACTAAAAAACCCGGACGCGGTGATTCGGTCAGCTGGTTGGGGCCGTATAGGTCCATTCTTTTTTGGGCTTCGGCGGTTGTCAAACCGTGTTCAGCCACGTTTAATCGGATCAAAACTTCCTGTGGGGACAGGGTGTGCCATTCCTGGTTTTCAGGTGGGTTGGTGGGGGTGAAAGGACTGGTCATGGCTATCGTCTCCTGGGTCAGTTATTGAAATTGCAACTGGCTGTATAATAACATTATCGTTATTTACTTTTTTCAAAGCAGTTTCGCGGAGGCAGGATGATTAAAATTACAACACCAGCCACGAGGGAAGAATATAAGGCATATTATGCCTTACGTTACAAGGTGTTGCGCGAACCCTGGGGACATCCCAAAGGTACTGAAAAAGATGATTACGAACCAATCAGCGAGCATTTTATGGCGATCAATGAAGCTGGTGAGGTGGTCGGAGTGGTCAAATTGTATGAGAAATCTGCCGGGGTTGGGAGTGTTTCACATCTGGCTGTGGCGCAGGAATACCAGCGTAAGGGAATCGGACATATGTTATTGAACGCGGTCGAACATCGTGCCCGGGAGCGTGGCATGACGGTGGTCGGGTCGATGTCACGGGTGACTTCGACCGCGTATTTTGAAAAATGGGGTTACCATGTTGTCGGGTTGCCAGCACCCCATTTGGGGACCACCAACCTGGTGTGGATGGAGAAAAAGCTGGATGATTAAAGCGTTGTGCATACAGCAAAGGACGTGGTTGTTATTCAGCCACGTCCTTTGTTGTGCTTATTATGATTCTTGTAGCTCAGTGGTCTGGCGTAAGGTCTTGACCATCAGATTGAACAAGCCTCGTAACGGGGCAAAGGCCCAATCGACAAATTCGTTTACGATTCCGATTCCTTGGGCCAGCCAGACCAGGATAAAACGCAGTTTTTGCAGTGGCTTGAAATGAGCATATGCCAGAACCAGAACGATGGTGCTGATGGAAATCCCAAAACGTAGCAGGTCGGGGATTGTGATATGCCAGATTTGATCCAGCACCAATTCGATGCCAATATTGAGCACCAGGATGTACGCCGCCTGTTGGAGGATCGGTTCCCGTTCGACAACATAGCTGAAAATCCCGGCAGCAAACCGCATGGTTAAAATGCCGATGGCGACCCCAATCATCACCACCCACAATTTGTTGGATATTGAGACCGCCGCCACCACATTGTCGATGCTGAAGACCAGATCCATCAGTTCGACGGTAAACACGGTGGCCCAAAACGATTGAACTTTGATTGGTTTGACTTCGCCATCTTCTTCGCTGCCGCCGCCGCTCATATCTTCCAGATTGTCGAAAGCCAGGTGGATAAGATAGGCGGCACCGATCACCTTGATCCATGAGTTATGGATCAGGAAACTGGCCATCAATAACATCAAACCGCGGCCCAGGTATGCACCCAGCAACCCAACGCGCAATGCGGCCGTGCGTTGGTTACCGAGTAATGGATGTAAAAGTTCTCCCAACCTTTCCAGCGGCTGAGGCCAGACGATTTTTTTATCAGAAGGAAGCGGCGTGACCAATGCTCCAATCACCGCAGCATTGTCGATTGAGAGAATCCCTTCCAAAAAAACCAGTTGTAAAACAATGACAATGATCGACCAGTAGAACTCCATGCAATTCTCCGTTGCGCGCCAGTCTTCTGCCACATTCCATTGCCATGCAAAATCCTGGTTCGTTTTTAATGCGCCTGAAGTTTATTCTGGCGCGATGCGGGTATGGGGCAAAATGGTCGTATCTTTGGGGATGACGACAATGCCGTCCTGCACCACCCATGTGCCGGCGTCGATATCGGTGCCGCGCGGGAAGGGCAGAATGACGGTGCCTTCGCCAATGCGCGCGTTTTTATCCAGGATGGCGCCCTCAATGTGACAGTTCGAGCCCACGCCCATTGGAATTTCATTGCGCCGCAGGTTGGCCCCATCATAGAAGTCGCCGCCCATCACGATGCTGTCTTTGACGGTGGCATTGGGCCCGATATGGGCGCGCAAGCCGACCACCGAGTGGGAAACATGCGATTGGATGATGCGGCAGCCTTCAGCCATCAAAACATCTTTGAGCACGCTGTCCTCCACCGATGATCCGGGCAGGATGCGCGGGTTGGTGTAGATGGGGCGTTCCGGGTCGAAGAAGCTGAACTTGGCATTTGGGGAGGCCAGCTCGAGATTGGTATCGTAAAAAGAGCGGATCGTCCCGATGTCGCGCCAATAGTCGTCGAAGTTGAATCCGTAGACTACGTGTGAGCGGATCGAGTTGGGGATGACCTGGCTGCCAAAGTCATCGTGGTCGGGGAAGTTCGTCAGCATATCGATCAGCACCTTGGTTTTGAAAACATAAATGCCCATCGAGCCAAGGAAGGGGTTTTCGGGGTCATCGGGGCGGCTGACGAACTGTGCCTGCACAGCCGGATCCTTGGGTTTTTCCACGAAGGCCGTGATGCGGCCATCGTCTGCCACTTTCAAAATGCCCAGACGCGGGGCTTCATGTTTTGGTACTGGCTGAACAGCGACGGTAACATCGGCATCATGATCCCAGTGATATTGTACAAAAGCAGCATAATCCATGCGGTAGAGATGGTCGCCGGCCAGAATGATGACATCCTTCGCGTCAGAAGCAATGATTTCACGGATCTGCTTGCGAACGGCATCCGCCGAGCCCTGGTACCAGTCTTCGCTTTGCAGGGTCTGCTCGGCAGCCAGGATTTGCACCCAGCCGGTATGAAAATTATCGAAGTGGTAGGTGCGTGTGATATGGCGGTTGAGTGATACCGAATGGAATTGCGTCAGCACGGCAATGTGATAAATGCGCGAGTTGATGCAGTTGCTGATCGGAATATCAATCAGGCGGTATTTTCCGGCGATCGGGACGGCCGGTTTGGAACGTAGTTTGGTCAGGGGGTGCAGGCGCGTGCCTTTGCCTCCACCGAGAATAATTGCCAGGACATCATCTAGTGCGGGCATGGAGCCTCCTCTGTTACATGGAATCTGGTTTGCAACTGGTAGAACCGGCCAGCGGTGTGACCAGGTTCAGATAAAAATGAGCGCCAGTTTACTTTTTCTGCTTGGTTTGATTATATAAGCAAGTTCAGAAAATAGCACGAGGATTACCGCCATGAGGGAAAATCCGTGCCCGGTTTGGAAAATAAAAAGACAAAACCGCCCCCAATGGCGGTTTGGCTGGGGCAGGGCTGCCCTGTCTGTGCCCCTTCCGGGGTTGCTGGTATAATCTTCTGGTGCCGAAGGAGGGAATCGAACCCTCACTCCTCACGGAACACGATTTTGAGTCGTGCGCGTCTGCCTGTTCCGCCACTTCGGCGATGTGCCCGGCAAGTATACCACTCTCAACGATAAGGTCAAGATGAAACTCGGAATAATCGGCCTGCCGCAAGCAGGAAAAACCACCCTATTTAACGCCCTGACCCGCAGCAACACACCGACCACCGCCTCCGCCGGGCGTATTGAAGTGCACACCGGCGTGGTGGATGTCCCCGACCCGCGCGTTGACACGCTCTCGGGCATGTTCAAGCCAAAAAAAACCATCTACGCCAAGATCACCTACGCCGATATCGCCGGGCTGGAAGGAACGCAGAAGGGGATTTCGGGCAGCCTGCTAAACACCCTGGCCCAGATGGATGCCTTCATCCACGTTGTGCGTGCTTTCGACGATGAAAATGTTCCGCATCCCACCGGGTCTGTTGACCCGGCGCGCGATACCGATGCGATGCTCTCCGAACTGCTCCTCAACGACCAGATTGCCGTGGAGCGCAAGCTCGAACGCCTGGTAGATGAGCGCCGTAAAGGTGGCACCGACAAGACGCTGAATGAACGCCAGACCGTTTTGTTCACCCGTCTGCTGGATGCGCTCAACGAAGGCACGCCGCTGCGCAAACTTGAATTTTCATCCGACGATCAGAAGGAACTGGCCAGCTATGGCCTGCTGACCCGCCGGCCCATTCTAACGGTCTTCAATCTCGGTGAAGGCCAAAAACCGCCTGCCCTGCACCTCGATCATCCCAGTGTGGCCTTGCCCGGCAAACTGGAAATGGAAATTGCCCAACTCCCGCCCGAAGATGCCGGGCTGTTTATGAGCGAATACGGAATCTCGGAACCGGCCCTCAACCTGATGATTCGCCTGTCCTTCGATCTGCTCGACCAGCAAGTCTTCTTCACTGTCGGCGAAGATGAAGTCCGCGCCTGGGAAACCCGCCGCCACGCCAGCGCGGTTGAATCCGCCGGCTCCATTCACACCGACCTGGCCCGTGGCTTTGTTCGCGCCGAAGTCGTCGCCTGTGAAGACCTGCTCAGCCTGGGCAGCATGGCCGAGTGCAAAGCCAAGGGCAAGTTCCGGCTGGAAGGCAAAGAATACATTGTCAAGGATGGCGATATCGTTCACATCCGCTCCAGCTTATAAACGGCTTTCGGATCCTCAGCCATTTCACCGCGGACAAAACCAACCCTCAAGGAGCATCTCATGACCTATACCCAATCTCCCTGGAGCCTGACCGACCTTTTTCCTGGGCTGGAAAGCCCCGAGCTGGAGCTATCCTTCAAATACATCGAAGCCCAGGTGGCCGAATTCGAAGAATTTCGTGCCGATCTTCAGCCCGATCTTCCGGCTGAAAAATTCCTGAACATCGTGCGCGAATCTGAAAAGCTGATGCGCGCCGGGTACCGCCTGTACGGCTTCGCCAGTCTCTCATTCGCAGCGGATACCCAAAACCAGGCCTTTCAGGCTCTGATGGGTCGTGTGCAACAATTTTTTGCCGAAATTCAAAACCGCCTGCTTTTCTTCAGCCTGTGGTGGAAGGATTTGGATGATGCCAACGCCGCCCGCCTGATGGAAACCTCCGGCGACTACCGCTACTACCTCGACGAAATGCGTCATTACAAGCCGCACACGCTCACCGAACCCGAAGAGAAGATTCTCAACATCAAGAACGTCACCGGTGTCGAAGCGCTCACCAATCTTTACGATTCCATCACCAACCGCTACGTCTTCAAACTGGAAGTCAACGGCGAAGCCCGTGAAATGACCCGCGGCGAACTGATGTCTTATGTCCGCCAGGCCGACCCTGACTTGCGCGCTCGTGCCTACCAGGAACTCTACCGCGTCTATGGTGAACAAGGCCCCATCCTTGGCCAGATGTACCAGACCATTGTTCGTGATTGGCGCAACGAAAATGTCAACCTGCGCAAACACGCCACACCGCTGGCGGCGCGCAACCTGGCCAACGACATTCCCAACGACGTGGTGGACACTCTGCTCGAAGTAGCCCGCCAGAATGCCCCGGTATTCCAGCGCTTTTTCAAGATTAAGGCCCAACTGCTTGGGCAGGATAAATTGCGCCGTTACGATGTTTATGCCCCGGTCAGCAAATCTGAAAAAAGCTACGATTTCAACACCGCTGCCAAGATGGTGCTCGATTCTTTCAATCAATTTGAGCCGCGCGTTGGCCAGCTCGCCCAGCGTGTCTTTCAGGATCAGCATCTCGACAGTGAAGTTCGCAAAGGCAAACGCGGCGGGGCTTTCTGCTCCACGCTCGGGCCCGATCTGACCCCCTGGGTGCTGGTCAACTACCAGGGCCGCGCCGATGATGTCGCCACGCTGGCGCATGAACTGGGTCACGCCATCCATTCGATGCTGGCTGAACATCACAGCCTGTTTACCCAGCATTCATCCCTGCCGCTGGCTGAAACCGCCTCCACCTTCGGCGAGATGATGCTCGTTGACCGGTTGCTGGCCCAAGAGTCGGATCCTGCTGTCCGCCGTGACATGCTCTTCCGGCAGGTGGATGATGCCTACGCCACGATCATGCGCCAGTCGTTTTTTGCCCTGTTCGAAAAGCAGGCGCATGAAATGGTGCAAAACAATGCCTCCGTTGATGAGCTGGCCGCCGCGTATATGGAAAATCTCAACACCCAGTTCGGCGACGCGGTCGAAATCAGCGACGAGTTCAAGTGGGAATGGGTCAGCATCCCGCACATTTACCACACCCCGTTCTATGTTTACGCTTATGCGTTCGGCCAACTGCTCGTGCTCTCGCTCTACCAACAGTTCAAAGCCGAAGGGGAGAGCTTCAAGCCGCGCTACCTGCAAATCCTGGCTGCCGGCGGTTCCGAATCACCCGAAACCATCCTGACCCGCGCCGGCATCGACATGCACTCCGCCGCCTTCTGGCAGGGCGGGTTCGATGTGATCAGCGGGCTGGTGGAGCAACTGGAAAAGCTGTAAAGTACCTGTGAAAATAATCAAGGCTCCTGAAGACGATAAACTTCAGGAGCCTTGATTGGTTAATCCCTACGCATGCCCGGTTGAATACAGAATTGCTCACATTCGTATGGGTAATGGCGGGTTTTTCGATGAATTGCCCTGCCCTGTATGGAACAGCGGCCAAGAAAAACTACACCAACCCCAAAATCATCCACCAGGTCACCTCGATGGGGATGAGCACGATCAGCGTGACGAGAGTCAGCGGCAGGCCGTATTTGAGCACCTGGCGGGTGCTGTAGCCGCCGGTCTCACCCTGTCCGAGTAGGATGGCAACGTGCTGGAACGGGAAAATGTAGTGGATGGCAACTGCCGTATAGACCAAAAGAGCCGGAAAGAGCGGGCTCCAACCGGCTGAAACCGCGTAATGTACCATCGGCGGGGCCACTATGGACATGCAGGCCAGCGCACTGCCCAGTACCATGTGGATCAGCATCGTCCCCCCGCCCACCAGCGTGGCGAACAGGTAGGGGTTTTGTGGTGGGATGGCGGGCATCAACATGGCGGCCAGCCAATCAGCCAGGCCATTGGCCTTGCCCACCGTGCCAATCGCCATCGCGCCCATCACAAAGATCATGATGGGCCAGTTGACACCACTGCCCAGGTCTTTGGCGTCCAACACATCGCCCACTTTTGGGAGGGATAAGCCGACGACGACCAGCAGTGCCACCCAGGCGGGATCCATGCCGTGAAGCGAATCCGTTATCCAGAGCAGGAGCGCAAGCGCCACCCAGAGCAGGGTGACCGTCTCGAGGCGGGTCATTGGCCCCAGTTTTTTCCGCTCCAGCTCCAGAGCGGAGCGGTCGATATGCACCTCTCCGGTCTGGCGGAAGACAATCAGGTGGAGTCCCAGCATCAAAAAGGATGCCAGGATTCCTGGCACCGCCATGTACTTCGGCCAATCCAGCCAGCCGAGCGATGTGCCGCTAAAGCCCACAGTGGCGAGATTAAGGGTCGAGTCGCCTGTCAGGAGGATGGTGGAGGTGGCGGTGGAGGCTACAAATACCGAAAAGCCCACCGAAGCCGCATCTGCCGCATTCATCCCCGATTTCTGGATGATGGCGCGCATCAATGACATCAACAGCAAGGCGCGTGGAAAAGGATGCGGGATGAGAAAACTGAGCACAAACCCCAACACATAGCTCAGGCTAATCAGGCTACGGTAGGAGCGGGCGTAGCGCAGGATGAAAAACGTGGCGATGCGCCCGGCCAGACCGGATTTGGTGACGGCGGCGGCAATCAGGAACGAGCCGATGATCAGCCACATCAAGGGCAGCGTCCAGATGTGGAAGATCTGCTCGGGCGTGGCCAGGTCGAGCAGAAGATAACCCATCAACATTAGCAGGGTGGAATAAGCCGGGGGGATGAGATTGAAAATCCACCAGACCACGGTGAAAAGCGTCACCGCCAGAGTTTTTCGCCCTGCCAGGTTCAACCCTGGCAGAGGGGCAAACCAGATGATGAGGGAAACTAAAATTGAAAGCAGGAAGCCACCCAGGGGTATTGATCGCCAGAGTTGTATTTTGATGGCGCGGAAGCCGGGCTTCCGAATATTGGGGTCAGGGGCGAGCGGAGTGGTCAAGGAAATCGAGCACTTTCTGGATGTTATCCGGGGTCTCGCAGGACAGGTCCGCGCAAGCGGCAGGACTTTAATGCTGATGCGCTGTGGAGCAAATCCTGCCAGGTTTGTTGACAAAATTGAGTATTTGCTGGCCTGGGACAGGCCTGTCTATTTTACCGTGCTGCTTGGAAACCTGCGGTAGTCCGGGGCGGGGCTAGATTTCAGGGTTGGCGCTGAATGTTCTTCGGCGGGCGGATGTTGGATGGTTCGTGGCGAAAGAGACTCCTTCAACCATGCCAAGGCCGCCCAGCGCATGTGCCTGGATGAGGCCCTGCCATTAAATCCACTTCGGTCTGCCAGTTACGAAACGGGGCTGCTTGGATTACTGCTTATACTTCATACCCTGTCGCATCTTCTTCCACCGTCATTACCGGCTCCTCGGCCCCCTTGCGGTCGAGCATCTGCAACAGCAACGCCACCACCTTGGTGGAATACCTGGTTTCGCCTTTTTCCTCATAACGATCGGTTTTGATTCGCCCTTCCAGGTACACCAGGCTGCCCTTGTGCAAATACTGGTCGCAGATTTCCCCCAGCCGCCCCCAGGCCTCGACGAAAACCCAATCGGTATGCTCTTTCATTTCTACGCCGGTCTTCCAGCGCTGTGTGACCCCCAGGCTGAAATGCGTCACCTTCTTGCCGTTTGGCGTGAAGCGTGATTCCGGGTCTTTCCCCAGGTACCCAATCAATTGGACACGGTTCAAAGCGGGCATGGTTTCCTCCTCAAGAAATGATATATTAAGTGTACGCCTCTCTTTTCTTGAATTCAAGCCCATTTTTAGGAGTACCGATGCGCATTTCCCCCCGCCTCAGGCAGATTGCCCACCTGCTTCTCCTCACACTCTTTCTCACTGCCTGCCTGCCCGCCACCAGCGCGGCAGTCGCCACGCCGGTCACTCCCCTCTCGCCCCAGTCCACCCACACACCGCGTCCCAGCCTGACGCCCACCAACTCCCCAACCCCGCGCCCAACCTGGACGCTTGAACCCACCCAGACCGCCTTCCCCAGCCTGACGCCGCAGCCTGCCATCCGCCGGGTGCTGATCGTCAGCTTTGACGGTTTGCGCCCCGACGCAATTTCCCTTGCGCCCATGCCTAATCTACTTGCGCTCATGCAAAATGGCGCTTACACCCTGTCTGCCCAAACCACGTTCAGCAGTTCCACCCTGCCAGCCCACGCTTCCATGCTGCTGGGAGTTTGTCCACAAAAACATGGCGTCGACTGGAATGACTACGACCCCTCCCAGGGCATTGCCCGCGGCACAAGCATTTTTCAGCTGGCGCACGAGGCCGGACTGCAGACCGGCATGGTCGTCGGCAAGAAAAAGCTCTCCCAGCTGACCGATCCGGCCAACCTGGATGTGTACCAGTTCATCAACGACCGCGACCTGGTCATTGTCGACTGGATCCTCAACAACTTCCCTGCCGATTTCAACCTGCTCTTTGTCCACTTTCCCACCGCCGATTTCATGGGTCACGACTATGGCTGGCTCTCTGCCGAGCAGCTTAGCGTCTTGCGCCGCGGCGACGAAGCTCTTGGCCAACTGCTGGCCGCACTCGATGAACACGGCTTGCGTTCTCAAACCTTGATCATCGTCACCGCTGACCACGGCGGGCATGATCAGATGCACGGCTCCCGCGACCCGCAAGATATGACCATTCCCTGGATCGTCTCCGGGCCGGGCGTGCTCCCCATGCAGTTAACATCCCCGGTGCAGGTCACTGATACCGCTGCCACGGCTGCCTGGGCTTTGCAGCTGCCCCTCCCCGCCGATTGGGACGGTGTGCCCGTCAGCGAGGCTTTTGGGTTGCCGGTTCAGCCGCGCCCCAGCCCATTCTGCCCATAGCAGATCCGGCCGAATCATGGCCCCATTCCAGGCCATTTTTCGATTTTCCTCTGATAAAATAAACTATTATGCAATCCTCTCTCGAAAAACTGCGCAAATTTTTCCGTCTCGAAGCCGAAAATAAGTATGGCAATACCGCCGTCATTGGTGGTTTGTCCAAAATCCTGGATTTTTGGGAAGCTGAAGCCCGCAACGAGGGCGTTCCCGAGGATATTGTCCAACTCGTTGCCGCGCGTCTGCGCGACTATGGCCGCCTGACACCTGCCTCGCGCGCCGATACACTTAAAGGCGTCTGGAAGCGCATTCAGGGCCAGATTGGCGAGGGCGAAATCCCTGAACCGGTTTATGCCCCTGAAGGAGTTCCCGCCGAATCGCACTCCGCTGCTGCTGAAGAGCTGCTTCCGCCAGGTGCAGAGCTGCCTGCTCCCCGGCGGGAACAGCGCCCTTCGCAACCGCCGCCTGCCCGGCCCGAATCCGCTGTCAGCCAGCGCCAGGCTCCCCCGCGGGCGGCCTCGTTTCCCGGGGCGCAGACCTCCCAGACACCGGTCGCCCTGAATGCCCGCCTGACGGTGTTGCAGGGTGTTGGCCCCAAGAATGCGATTTCGCTGGAAAAATTGGGCCTGTATACCCTGGGCGATATGCTCTATAACTTTCCACGCCGCTATGATGATTACAGCCAGCTCAAGCCGATCAACAACCTGTTCCTCGGTGAAGTGGTGACGGTCATCGGGCAGATCCAAAGCGTGGTGGAACGCAAGGTGCGCGGCGGTAAAATGACCATCCTCGAATGTGTGATTTCGGATGGCACTGCCGCGCTACGCATTACCTGGTTCAACCAGCCCTGGCTGTTGAATCGACTCAAAGAAGGCCTGGCGATTGCCGTCGCCGGGAAAATTGAGCAATACCTGGGCCGCCTGGTGATGAACAGCCCCGATTGGGAGCCGGTCGAAACCGAACACCTACACACCAACCGGATTGTGCCGGTTTATTCGCTGACCGCCAGCATCACCCAAAACTGGCTGCGCCGCCAGATGGAACAAGTCATCAAGTTCTGGTCGCCGCGCGTGGCTGACCCGTTGCCGGCTTCCGTCAAACAAGCCGCCCGTTTGTTTGGGCTGGGTGAAGCGATTCAGCAGGCGCACTTTCCTGATACGCAGGATAACCTTAAGGCCGCGCGCCAGCGCCTGGCTTTTGACGAAATTTTCTATCTCCAGATGGGTGTGCTGCGCCAGAAACGCCAAAACCAGGCCGTGGTCGGGCGCATTTTTGATGTGCCTGAACCCTGGCTGTCCGAGCGCCTGGCCGCTCTGCCCTTCCCGTTGACCGGCGCGCAGAAACGCAGCATTGATGACATTCTGGTCGATATCGGCTCCGGGCGGCCGATGAACCGCCTGATCCAGGGCGATGTCGGTTCCGGCAAGACGGTTGTCTCGGCCCTGGCGGTCATGGCGATTGTGCGCGGCGGCGCGCAGGCCGCCATCATGGCCCCAACTTCCATCCTGGCCGAACAACACTTCAAGAACTTTTCCAAGTTCCTTGTCACAGAGGGGCTGTTGGCCGAAGGGCAGGTGCGCCTGTTAACCGGCGACACCGCCAACGGGGAGAGAACGTCCATCCAGGACGGACTCGCATCCGGCGAAATAAAAGTCCTGATCGGCACCCACGCGTTGATCGAAGCGCCTGTCCAGTTTAAAGACTTACAACTGGTCGTCATCGACGAACAGCACCGCTTTGGCGTTGAACAACGCGCCGCCCTGCGCAGCAAAGGCACCCACCCTCATCTGCTGGTGATGACCGCGACGCCCATTCCACGCTCGCTCGCGCTGACCCTCTATGGCGACTTGGATTTATCCGTCATGGATGAAATGCCCGCCGGGCGTCAGCCGGTCGCCACCTATGTGCTGACTCCACACGAACGCGAACGCGCCTACAGCCTGATCCGCAGCCAGATTACAGGTGGGAAACAGGCCTTCATCGTCTACCCGTTGATTGAAGAAAGCGAAAAACTCGAAACGCTCAAAGCGGCCGTCGATGACCACGAACGCCTCTCCAAAGACATCTTCCCCGACCTGAAACTTGGCCTGTTGCACGGGAAAATGCGCCCCGATGAAAAAGACCGCATCATGGCCGAATTCCGCGATCGCAGCTACGACATCCTGGTTTCCACCACCGTCATCGAAGTCGGCGTGGATGTGCCCAACGCCACCGTCATGCTGATCGAAGGCGCCAACCGTTTTGGTCTGGCGCAGCTGCACCAGCTGCGCGGGCGCGTCGGGCGCGGCGGCGGCGATTCCTTCTGCCTGCTCATTCCCGACCAGCCAGACGCCACCGAAAACGACCGTCTGCAAGCCATGGCTGAAACCAATGACGGCTTCCGCCTGGCGGAACTTGACCTGCAGCAACGCGGCCCCGGCGAATTCTTGGGAACTTCGCAATCGGGATATGCCACCAGCCTGAAGATGGCCTCCCTGACCGATGTTGAACTGATCGAAAAAGCCCGCAAACACGCCACCGACCTGTTTTCCGTTGACCCTGAACTGACCCAGCCTGAACACGCCCTGCTGGCCGAAGCATTTCAGCGTTTCTGGGGCACCGGCAAAGGCGACGCAAGCTGACCACCCGCCCGACAATCATCAAAAACTAGAGGATTCTCCTATGGTTCGAGCCATATTTCCCGGCACCTTTGACCCCATTCACTATGGTCACATGGATATAGCCGAACGCGCCGCACGCCTGTTCGATGAAATGATTGTGGCAGTCTACGATAAGCCGCTCAAGAACCTGCTCTTCAGCCCAGAAGAACGCATGGATCTGGTCAAAAGGACTTTCAAGGGCCACAAGAAAATCCGGGTGGTGGGCTACAGCGGTTTGACGGTTAATGTTTGCCACGAATTGGATGTGCAGGTGATCGTGCGCGGCCTGCGCGTCTTCTCCGATTTTGAGTTTGAATTTCGCATGGCGCTCGCCAATCACCGCCTGGCGCCGGATATGGAGACGGTTTCGTTCATCACCAACGAGGAGCATACCTTTATCTCGTCGACTACGGTGCGCGAAATTGCTGCATTGGAGGGGGATGTTTCGAGCATGGTGCCTCCGCACGTCGAAGCCGCGCTTAAGCGCCAGTTCCTGGGCATGCATGACAGCCAGAAACCGGCCAACGCTCTGCGCGATTGAACCCGGCCTGATTGAAATTTCCTTGCAAACGTAAAATTAGGCGCATAGACGTTAATTAATATGCTAGAATAATTCAGTGAAACGCGTTTTTGCCGTTAAAATAGGTTGCGTATTACGAAATCGCATGGCGCAATACGTAAGAGGTAATTATGGACATTTTGCATCTTGTAGACCGACTCGAAGAATTATTCAACGAAGCGCGCGCATTTCCATTTACCCGTAACGTGATGGTAGATGAAGATAAAATGCTGGATATTATTGACCAGATGCGCGTGACCATCCCTGAAGAAGTGAAAAAAGCCCAGCAATTGGTGGCGCAAAAGGATCGCATTCTGGCCCAGGCGCAGGAAGAAGCCGGCCGAATTGTCCTGCTGGCTAAAGAAAAAGCCGAACAAATCGTTGAGCGGGAGGCGATTGTGAAAAGCGCCCAGACGCGCGCAGGTCAGATTGTCAACCAGGCCCGCGAAGATGCCAATGCCACCCGCCGCGATGCAGATGAGTATGTGGTCGCTTCGCTGCAAGGGTTGGAGGAGGAAGCCAGCAGGCTGCTCAACCAGGTTCGCAACGGTATCCGCAAAATTGAAGAAGATCGCTTGCGCGGGCCAGCGCTTGCGGCGCTGGAACCCAAAATGGAACCGCCCGTGCCCCAAAAGGAAGCCATCGAATAAAAATAATCCCCGCCCGCCGGCGGGGATTATTTTTATTATTGGGGTTTTAACCCGAACCAGGCCGCGATGGGAGGATTGTGCCTGACGCCCAGTTCATAAATCAGATTGGGGATGGCGATTGCAAACGGAAAAGCGATCAGCGGGCTGTAGATATTCCCGCCAAGCAACAGGTCAATTTTGGGGGTCAGGTAAGATTGCACCGGGTTGTGGAAGATGAGAATCAGCACGGAGATGCGTCCCAGGTAGGCCAAAAACCCTGTCAGCCAGGTTGGGCCGTGCTCCAGCCAGTGTGAAAAGGCCAGGATCATCAGAATTCCAGAAGTGGCTTCCAGGGTGAAAAGCAGCGGCATTGCATATTGGCGCTGGGTTAGATCCAGGGTTTGAGGAAAATAAAGATTAAGGGTAAGGCTGAGACCGGTGACAGAAAGCAAAGCCCGAGACGAGAATAACCAGCTCGGCAGCTTGTTGCGGTTCATTTCTGTACCGAGGATGAAAAAAAAGCCGGCCAGCAGAGCCAGGTCCAGGCTCCAGGGCAGGCCGTGCAGGGTCAGGTTGCGCCCCAGCAGGCGCACATCGATTGGGGTGAACCAGCTGACTGTCCAGGCGCCCAGCACCAGCACCACGAGCAGACCGATCCAGCGCGGCCAGGGTTTGCCGGTCCAGCGAAAGGCCTGATAGAAAAGGAAAGCGAACAGGTTGACGGTGAACAGGGCTGGCAGGAACCACATCGCCACCCAGTCGAGGGTATAGCCGTTGGCATAGAGCGCTTTCAGGATTCGGCTCAGGGCGGTGGAAATTGGCATTTTCCCAAAAAAAATGGAGCCGGTGTAGATCAGGAACAGGCTGAAAAAATAGGGTCTGAGCAGGCTGTCGAAGCGGCGTTTTAGCAGGGTGGGAAAATTCAGTTCCGGTTTGAAAAAAAAACCGGAGAGGAAGAAAAAGAGCGGCATGTGGAAGGAGTAAATCCAGTGATATAGAAAGGGTGCGTAGGCGGCCAGGTCATTGTGCGCCAGCGCCACCAGCAGGATGCCGAGGCCTTTGGCGATATCGATAGAAAGCAGGCGTTTTTCAGTCATGGAAATCAGTCGGCGAAGGAGAAGGTGGGCAGCCCGGTGACGTTTGTCTCGAGGCGGAACAGGCTGCCGGTGGCTGGGTAGGCGCTCAAATCGGCCGTGGAGAGGCCCTGGCGGGCGGAGGTGATGTAGAGCTGGGTGTTGTGTGGGCCGCCAAACGCGCACGAGGTGACATTTTTGGCCGGGAGGCCGATCGTTTCGAGCAATTTGCCGTGGGCCGGGTCCCACACGGTGATGGCCGCGCCGCCCCAAAGCGCCACCCACAGGCGGCCTTGGGCGTCAGAGGTCATGCCGTCGGGCCAGCCAAGCGCCGGGGGTATGCTGACTGCCAGGCGAGGGTTGGCAATTTCTCCGCTGGCAAGGTCGTATTCGTAGGCGGTGATCTGGCGGGTGGGTGTGTCGATGTAGTAGAGCGTTTGGTAGTCCGGGCTCCAGGCCAGGCCGTTGGAGATGCGCACATCGCGCAGGAGGGTTTTGAGCGTGCCATTTGGGCTGTAGGAATAAAGCGAGCCAGTGGTGGCGAGTTCGGCATTGTCCATGGTTCCGGTCAGGAAGCGCCCGTCAGGGCCGCATTTCCCGTCGTTGAAGCGGTTGCCGGGCAGGTGCGCTTCGGGCTTGGTTAGCCAGGTCAGCTGCCCGGAGGCTGGATCCAGCCGGGCCAGGCCGCTTTGCAGCCCGAGCAGCAGCGCTCCGCTGCGCGCCGGGGCGACACAGCCCAGTGGAGCTGGCACCGGGATAATTTCATCCGTGGTGGTTTGTGGGTCATAGCGGTGCAAGTGCCCGGCGTGGATATCGACCCAATAGAGCAGTCCGCGCGCCGCATCCCAGGCCGGGCCTTCACCCAGGGCGGCGTGCGCTTCAATCAACAATTGTGGCGGGGAATATTTCATCAGGATCACCGTTTGCCCAAAATTCCTGCTCATTGTACGACGGAATGGGCCGGGTCACAACCTATATGGGCGCTTAAAAGGCTTGACATAATAGAATAAATGTTCTATATTAGTCCTGCGCATCGTCCTTCCTCATGCGCCCAAGGAGAGTTTGATGAACCGCACCCCCATCCAATTGATCCAAATCTTGCGCAGCTTTCTTGTGCGGCGTGGCCTTATTTTTGGCAGCTTGTTTCTGCTGGCCCTGCTGGCTTTTGAATTATTCAACTACTCCACCACGGATTTTGCCCTGACTGACCTGCTCGGCTCCGGATTGACTTTCCTCGGCCTGCGCTGGGCAACCATCCTGTCGGTCGCTTTTTGCGCCATCGATTTTGCCGGGGTGGCGCGCCTGTTCGCGCCTGAACAGGGCCGCAACGAGCCAGCCGAGTTTTGGTACTTGCTGGGAGCGTGGGCGCTCGCGGCAGCCATGAATGCTTCGTTAACCTGGTGGGGCGTGGCGGTGGCCATTCGCAGTCATAGCGCCCTTGGGGCCGAGATTCTGGGGCGCGACACCCTGCTTACCGGGGTGCCCATCTTCGTGGCGGTGATGGTCTGGATCATCCGGATTCTCTTGATCGGGACATTTTCCATGTCTGGCGAGCGGCTCTTTGCCCAGCCAGATTCACAACCCGCCCGTCAGCTTGCCAGCCGCTCCGGGCGCCCGGTCAGCCCGCCGATTCAGCCCGCCGGACAGCCCGCGGCCGCCGCACGGACATTCACCCGCGGCATGCCCGCTGCGCGCCCCGAACCCGTCTACCACCCCCTGACGATGAACGCCCGCTCGCGGGGGGAGGACGAAAAACAGACTACCTGGCGGTAGTCTGTTGGAGTGACATGAACCTTGTGTTACTTTTGAACGGTCAGGTCGCCGAGGGTCGAGTCACCGTGGGTCAGTACGTAAAAACTGCGCGAGCTAGAGCGTTCATAAATAAAATCGGTGACCAGGTACCCGGCGGCGAAGGCGCTTTCAAAGACTGCGCGGGAGAACTGCCGCCAGTCGGCGGCCAGGGGAAAGTTGATCTGTTTGAGCTGGAGGAAATCGGAGGGGATTTCGGCCAGCAGCAGGGCTTCGTCTGGGATGGTGAACTGTGCGGGGGGGCGGATCAGGGTGGCAGTGGGGCTGGAGACGGAATAGAGCCGGGGCGTGTGGGCGGCATCAAAATCGCTTAATTCCAGGCGGGCGCGCGGGTTGCTTCCCAGTCGCCGCTCCACCCGCGGGGTGTTGATCCACCAATCCACCTGGAAGCGGTCGGAGGGCAGGCCGGCGTTCAGGCCGTCGCGCATTTGTCCGTATACTTCGCGCAGGTAGGTGTTGCAGACGGCGCCGAGCCGGGCCAGGTTGAGGTGCGCGTTGCGGCTGAGCAAAGGGTCGTAGGTCCAGGTGATGCGGTCGAGGCCTTGTTTGCGGACGATTTGCCATTGGGCGCGTTTGAGCGCAAAGCCGATGCCGGAATCGCGCGCGTCGGGGTGCACGCCGAGCATGTGCGAGCAATGTTTAAGGCGCGGGCCGTCGGGGACCTGGTAGAGGCCGGGAAAGCCGAAGGCGAACCCGAGCATTTTGTGGTTTTCGAAGGCGCCCAGTACCAGACCGCCGTTGTGGGCGGCGGTGACGAGCAGGTGGACGGGGACGACTTCCGTTTCGGTGCCCGGCCAGACCTGGCGTTGAAGTTCTTCCACTTCGGTCAGTTCGGCGGGGGTTTCGAGGATGCGGATGGTGAGACTCATGGCGCTTTACTGGCACTACGGTTGAAAATGGTTTGGCGGGCGTTGCGCGCCCAGTTGACGCCTTTCAGGTGGTCGAGGCGGTAGGTGAAGCGTGCCGGCAGCAGGCCGAACAGGCGGGTGATGGAGTCGACGGGGCAGGTGCGGTTGTAGGATAGGTAATCGACCCAGAAGGTGGAAAATGGGAAGGCCGGGAATAGGCTTTCTGCGCTGATGGTCAGAGTCCGCAGGGCGGGCAGTGGCAGCGGGATCAGCCAGCGGTTGCGGGCGAGCGTCGTCTGGATGATTTCTATGGCCTGGCGGAAGGGAAAGTATTCGGCGCCGCCGATGTCATAGGTCTGGTTGATGGTTTCGGGGGTGTCCAGGCTCCAGAGCAGACAGGTGACGAGGTCTTCAACCCACAGGGGTTGGATGAGTACTTCGCCGTCGCGTGGCAGGAAGAAGACCGGTGAAACAGCCAGCAGGCGCGCCAGGACGGTGGTGAAGTGGTCTTCGGCGCCGTAAAGCAGTGAGGTTCTCAGGATGGTGTGCGGCACGCCGCTGCGGCGAATGTGTTCTTCGGCGATGCCTTTGACTTTGAAAAGTGGGTAATAGGAGGAGCGGTCGGCGCCCAGATGGCTGACGTAGAAGATGCGCCGGACGCGCATCTCGGCGGCGGCGCGCGCCAGGTTGTAGGTGCCGCGTCCGTCGGTTTCGAGAATGTTGGCGCGCGCGCCGGCGTGTTCTGCGCCTGCCAGGTGGTAGATCACGTCCACACCGCGCAGGGCGGCGCGCAGGCCGCGTTCGTTGTTCAGGCTGGTCACGGCAACTTCGACGGGCACGCCGCGCGGCAGATTGGGGGTGCGCGTGGAGGGGCGCACCAGGGTGCGCACTTCCTGCCCGCTGGCTACCAGTTGGCGCAGCAAAGCGCGGCCCACAAAGCCGGTTCCACCGGTGACGAGAATCATGTCGAGATTATATCGTATTCTCGGGGGCTGGCTTTTTCGGGCGGGGTCAGTTCAGTTCATCGGGGAATAGGGCCGCACACAGGTGGCGGGCTGACATAACGAGATCAATATCCAGCGGGAGGTTGAACTGCTCGTTCACTCGCACAGTCAGCGGGGCTGCCAGCTGGCGGAGCGCGGCTGGGGCGAAGTCTGATCCGATAAAATCCAGCAGCAGCTCGTAGGCGCCCGGCCGGTGGAGTGTCCACCCATGGCGGGAGTAATATTCACGCAGGGCGATTCCGGCCGCGCGGCGGGCGCAGACTCGCGCCTGGCCTTCATTTCCGGCGGCGCGCGCTACTTCTGCGCGTTCAAACTCAACGGCGAGGTAATTTTTCCAGTCTGGCATGCGCGCGATTATACCCGCACTACGATATAATCATTACTGCAGATGGATCTTGCTCAGCAGAAATCTCCGACCCAATATGAGACCGCCTGCGGTGACCAGGTGGATGTGCCGTGGCGCTCTCCGATCGTCAAATATCGCGGGCGCCAGGTGATTTTCTGCACGGTGGATTGCCTGAAACAATTTCAAAAAGATCCAGATGCGTTCATGGCGGGGGAGATCGTGCATACCAACAGCAATAAACGCACCAAAGTTCAGCCTGATTCGTGAGGCGATGATGAAAAAGCTCCTTTCTTTGTTTTTAACTGGTACAGTTGCTTTGATCCTGGTGGCCGCTTGCAGCGTGCTTCCCGCCCTGCCCGGGCTGACTGGCTCTTCCTCAACGCCTGCTGAATCTGCTCTGCAGCCTTCGGGCCAATCGTCTGTCACCATTCCTCCGCCGCCGACAATTTTACCCACTCTCACCGCCACGCTGACTGCGACCATCACCCCCAGCCCGACCGTGACTCCCAGCCTGACACCGACACCGCGGCTGTTTTTGCCTGCCGCGCCGGGCACCCCGGTGGTGGACATGGGCTTTTCTGCGCTGACGCTGGATACCCTGCCCCAGGTGCAGCCGGTTTTTCAGGCCATGCACGCCCAGATACGCCAGGCTGTCTCCAGCCGTGATGGAAAAAAACTGTTCGTCAGCACCAGCAACGGCCTGTTCGTATTTGATCAGTCTGGCAACCAGTTGGCGCACTGGCTGGATATTTTTACCATCAGCCAGCCATGCCAGCGCTGCCTGGCCGTCAACCTGGATGGCAGCCGGTTTGCCGTGGCCACACGCCAGGCCGGGCAATGGCAGGTGCAACTCTACGCGGTGGATGGCGGCTGGGCAATTCCGAAGCTGGCTTTCCCGGTTCAAGCGGGATTTCTGGGCGCCATCAACGAAGCTCAGGTGGCTATTTCGCCCGACGATCTGTACCTGGCGTATTCGGTTGGTGTTTCGGAGCTGCGGGTGTTTAACCTGCAAACCGGCCTGCAAGCCTTCAGCAGTCCGCACCCGCTGGGTGATCTGCTCTTTACGCCAGATGGCAGCCAGTTTCTGGCGCGCGAAGGGCGCAATTTGCTTTTTTACAAGACCGAAGATTGGAGCCAGTCGGACAGTTTGCTGCTTCCGGCGCAAGATACGCCGCTGGCCATTTCGCCGGATGGCACGCTGCTGGCAATAGCCTACGGCACCCGCCTGCGCGTCTATCAGCTGGCGACGCTTGAGGCGCTTCGCGAAATCAGCCAGCCGCCGGGCGGCGCACGCGAGTGGACGCTCACCTTCTTAAACGGAACCACACTCCAGGGCGTGGGAGTCGATTGGAATGGCACGCATACGCTGGCGACAGTCACCATCGCAGAGTGGGACGCGCAATCCGGTCAGAATACCCGCCTGGAGACGCTGGAAACCGACTCCCCGTCACCGCTTCCGCCGCAATGGAACCTGCCTCTGCCTCTGGCCGATAGCACCAATGGTCTGGAAATCGGCGAGCTGCGCGCCTTCCGCTTTATCAGCGACGGGATGATTTTGCTCAACACCACTCACGCCGTCTGCTGGCTGAAAACCATCAGCGCGGAATTGACCTGCAATACAGACCCTGAACATGATCTGTTCAGCAGCGATTCGACTGCCTACCGAGAAATTGCCGGCGAACGTACCCAGCTGCAGAGCTGGCAGGGTGAAACCGTGCTGGATGTGGGCGCCTACCAGATTGCCGCATTGGATCGCAAAGGCGAATGGGTGCTGGTCGATTTGAAAGGCCTGGGCACCGATCTATATGCCCGCAACAAAACCCTGCCCGAAGAATCGGTGGGCGGCGCTTTCCAAAATTTTACTGAAGCGCTGAATTGGATGGCGTTCACCACCCAGCAAAAATCGCGCACGTTTCTCATTACGATCGTGGATAAGACCAGCGGCAACACATTGGCGCGGGAACCAATAGATTTTATCTACCCTCCGCTGTTGATGCGCAAGGATGGCACCCTGCTGGTGCTCCGGCGCGACCTGGATAAAAACCAGGTGATTTTTAACCTGATGGCACCGCCGCAGTACACCTTGAGCGAAGTGGCGCGCCTTGCCCTCCCGGCGCAAATCAACCAGATGGTTACCTCGGCTCGTGAAGACCTGCTGGCCCTGGCCCTGGCCGATGGCTCGGTGGTGGTCACCGCGCCCGATTTCAGCGCCAGCGCCACCTTCCAGGCTTTTGACAGCCCGGTTACCGGGCTCTCCTTCAGCCCGGACGGACGTTATCTGGCCGCCGTTTCACGCGAGGGCCTTAAAATCTTTGCGGCGCAGCCTTAACGCGCCAATTACCCAGGAAGATTTTCATGCAACTCTTTGTTCCGGGCCGCATTTGCCTGGTCGGCGAACACTCCGACTGGGCGGGTGGCTATCGTCGTATCAACCCCCAGCTGGAGCCAGGTCAGACGCTCATCACCGGCACCGATCAGGGCCTGTACGCGGAAGTCTCCACGCACCCCTCTGCGCTGGTGCTTTCAGCCACCGCGCCAGATGGCACCCGCCTGGGGCCGGTTGAAATCCCAATGGAGCCGGGTCGCCTGCTCGAGGAAGCCCAGAAAGGCGGATTTTGGAGCTACATTGCCGGGGTGGCCTACCAGGCGCAGACCAATTATCAGGTCCGCGGGTTGGTGCTCGACAACTACCAGACCGATCTGCCGATTAAAAAAGGCCTCTCCTCCAGCGCTGCCATTTGCGTCCTGGCCGCGCGCGCCTTCAACCGCCTCTATGACCTGAAACTGACCGTGCGCGGCGAGATGGAACTGGCCTACCAGGGAGAAATTACCACGCCCTCGCTCTGCGGGCGCATGGATCAGGGCTGCGCCTTTGGCAAAACGCCCGTCCTGATGACTTTCGACGGCGACCGGCTCGAGACACGCGAACTGCACCTCCGGGCCCCGTTCCACTTTGTCCTGGTCGATTTACAGGCTCAGAAAGATACCCGCGAGATCCTCCGCCAGCTGAATCACTGCTACCCCAACGCCGAAACCGACCTGGCGCGCGGCCTGCATCAACTGCTTGGCCCTCTCAACCGGCGCATTGTCCACCAGGCCATCGAGGCGCTGGAGACCGGTCAGCCTGAACGCCTGGGCGCGCTGATGACCGAAGCCCAGAAGCTGTTTGACCGTTATGCAGCGCCCATCTGCCCGCGCGAGCTGACCGCGCCGGCCTTGCATCGCCTGCTTGGCTATGGGCCGCTCCAGCCCCTCATCTGGGGCGGGAAAGGCGTTGGCTCACAGGGCGATGGCACCGCACAATTACTCTGTCGCAGCGCAGAAGCACAGCAGGCGGTGCTCGAAATCCTGGAGCGCGAATTGCAGCTCCCTGGCTTACCGCTCACCCTCGCTCCCCGGCAGAAAGTGCGCAAAGCTGTCATCCCGGTTGCCGGGTTTGGCACGCGCCTTTTCCCGGCCAGCAAAGCCGCCAAGAAAGAATTTTTCCCGATCGTCGATCGGGATGGAATTGCCAAGCCCGCCATCCTGCTGATCGTGGAGGAAGCTCTGAACGCTGGCATCGAAGAAGTCATCCTGGTTGTACAACCCACTGACCTGGCAGACTTCAAAGATTTTTTCAGCGCGCAACTCCCCCCGGAAAACTTCAACAAACTCCCGCAAAACTTCCAGGCCTGCGCCCGCCGCTTGCTGGAAATCGGCCGCCATCTCACCTATGTGATTCAGACCAGCCAGGAGGGTTTCGGGCACGCCGTCTTCAGCGCCGCCCAGGCGGTGGGAGATGAACCCTTTCTGCTAATGCTTGGCGACCACATTTACCGTTCGAACAGCTCGACTTCCTGCGCCCGGCAACTGCTGGAGGCTTACGAGAAATATGGCACCAGCCTGGTTGGCCTGCGGCGAACACCCGAAGCGCACATTGCCAACTTCGGAACATTAACCGGCCTCTGGCAGGACCCCGATCGCCTGCTGACGATCACCGAATTTGCCGAAAAGCCCACGCCTGATTACGCCCGCGCCAACCTGCGCATTCCCGGTCTGCCAGAAGGTGAATATCTGACCGTTTTTGGCCAGTATGTCCTCAAGCCCGACTTGTTTGGCCTTCTTAAGTACCAAATTGATCACAATCTCCGCGATCAAGGCGAAGTCCAGCTCACCCCGGTTTTGGAGCGCCTGCGCCAGCAACAGGGCTTTCTCGGCCTGCTAATGGACGGTCAAAACTATGACATCGGCCTCCCGGGAGCTTATTTGGAGACCCTGCAGGCTTTCAGCCAGCCCTGACCTCGCTCAATTCTTCATAAAAGGGATGGGTTCGTTTCAGGCGTATCCCGGAGATTTTCTGGCTGCCAGGGTATGCCTCACCAACACACGGGACGACTCGTTATTGGTCAGTGGGCGGGCTGACAGGCATCCTCCACCGCATCCACCCGCGTCCTGCAGAGCCTGCCTTTTAATCAGCCCCAAAATTAAACCTTGTCAAAACACCTCCCTTGGTTGTAACATACGGAGAAAAATTTCTCATTGAGTACTCTGCTCGCGGAGGGCGCTGCATGGAAGATCAGCACATCGAATTACTGGTACGCGTGGCTAGTTTTTACTACGAAGACAATTATAAACAGGATGAAATCGCCACTCGCATTGGCTATTCGCGCTCCATGGTTTCGCGCCTGTTGAACGAAGCGCGCGAAAAAGGCGTCGTGGATGTTCAAATCAATTACCCTATGAGTCGCTGCAACGACCTGGAGGAAGCTCTCCAGAAGGCGCTCAATCTGCGGATGGTGCGAGTCATGGCGCGCGGCACGCTGGGCAACAGCCAGATGCTGCGCAAGCTGGGAGCGATGTCAGCCCGCCTGGTTGATGAACTGATCGGGGAGGGTGCCCGCAATATCGGCATTTCGTGGGGCACGGCTCTGTGGGAGACCGTTTCAGCCATGCGGAAGGCGAACTATCCCGACACCCGCATCTTCCAGATCATCGGCTCATCGGGTTCGGTCAATCCAGAAATTGACGGTCCAAACCTTGCACGCTATTTGGCCGAAGCCCTGGGAGGGCAGTACTTCACTATTCCCGCCCCGTTGATCGTGGAAAGCCCTGCCACGCGCGAGGCCCTGCGGCAAGATCCAGCCGTGGCACGCATCATGCAGGCAACCGTCTCCCTGGACCTGGCGCTGGTTGGGATTGGCTCCATGGATCCCGAATCGTCCAGTTGGATTCGATCCGGGCACATGGATCGTGAAAATATCCGTTCCCTGGCCATGCAAGGGGTTGTCGGAGATGTGTGCGGAATTATCTTTGATAGAAACGGCCATTTACCAGGTCATCCCATCCAAAACCGGGTGGTGGGAATTGGCGCCGAGGACTTGAAGCGGATTCCGCTCAAGCTGGGAATCTCAGCCGGTGGCATGAAAACGCTTCCCATCCTGGGCGCTTGCCGGGCCGGACTGGTAAATTGTCTCATTACCGATGAAGTCGCCGCCCAGGGTGTGTTGGAATTCATTCAGCAGGACACAAAACAGCATGCCGCATTGATGGGATAAGCCATCGGATTGCCCGGCTCGCTTGGTGCACGGGTCAATTGCGCTTTAAGGACGAGCCCCCAACTTACGAAGTAAGGGAAATGCCTCAGGCCGGTCTGTAAACCGCATATACCCCTTCAATGGGGGTTCTGTCCAGTAAGTAAGGGAAATGCCTCAGGCCGGTCT